>CAVYUQ010000006.1:0-248329 GCA_963771715.1 uncultured Thermoleophilaceae bacterium | reverse complement strand
AGCAGCCAGGTGGCCTGGAAGCTCCAGCAGCGGTCCGTGACCACGACCTCGTTGGGCCGCAGCTCGGCGCTCACGGCGTCCAGGCCGCGCAGGGACGCGTGATTGGTGAACGCGTAGAAGTCGCGCACGTTGGAGCCCTGCCCCCAAGCGAAGACGGCGATCGCCACCGACGCGAGCCCGCCGGCGAGCGCGGCACGGCGCGGCGGGAGCAGCCTGACCAGCGCCAGCGCCACGAGCGGCACGAGCGCGAGCGGCAGGTAGTACGCCATGCGGAAGTAGGCGGTCGGGATCTCGAACAGCCAGGAGTAGGCGAGCGCGATCACGACCGCCAGCAGGGACAGCAGCGCGGCCACTGCGCGGTCGCGGCCCGCGAGGCGAACGGCGAACACGAGCGCCGCCACGGCGAGCACGGTGAAGATCACCGACAGATCGCCGGCCACGGGGCCGAGGTTCACCTTGGCGGAGAGGTAGGCGCGGTAGTCCTGCGTGCCGCCGAAGGTCCGCGCGCGCTCGACGAGGTCGTAGACCACGCCTGGGCTCAGCGCGAGCGCGGCCAGCGCGGCGACGCCGCAGCCGCTCAGGATGCGGCGGCGCGTGCCCGCGTCCGCCGCCGCGATGGCCCACGCGAGCGTCACCGCGATCGCCATCGCGCCCACGAGCGTGCTGAGGCGATGCGTGGCCGCGAGCGCCACGAGCAGCAGGCCGAATCCGACCGCCTCACCGCGCTCGAGGGCGCCCGAGGCGAGCACCGCCAGGTAGACGAGGACGAGCGCGAGCAGGCAGATCGCCGCCAGGTTCGGCGCTCCGTGCCACGCGAGGATGTCGTGCGAGATCGGCAGGACGGCCCAGAGCCCGGCGGCGATCACGCCGGCCAGGTCGCCCCAGAACGCGCGCGTGAACGCGAAGACCGCGAGGATCGACGCGATCGCAAAGAACCAGATCCCGTGCACCAGCGTCGACGCCGGCTCGCCGCTCAACGACAGGAACGAGCCGTACAGCGCCGGCACGCCCGGGTCCTCGCGGAACGGCACGCCGAGCATCCAGAACGGGTTGTCGATCAGGAGCTCGCCGTGCGCCGCCACCTCGTCGGCGTAGAGCAGGTACTTCGCCCAGTCGTTCCCCGGAATCGGATCGCCACCGATCACGCGCTGCTGGAGCAGGGCTCCGAGCGCGAGCGCCAGCGCCAGGCCGGCCGCGACCGGGAGGTCGGCGCGGCTCGGCGGGCGGGCCGCCTCGGGCCACGGCAGCAGCAGGCCCGCGGCCACCAGCGAGGCGAGCGCCAGCCGGATCGCGGTCGGGTCGAGCGAGATGCCGGCGCTCGCCAGCGTGATCAGCAGCACCGAGCTCGCCGCAAAGCCGAGCACGGGGGCCGCGGCCAGCACCGACATCGGGCTCTCGCGCACGCGCGCGGGAAGCAGCGGGGCGAGCGCCAGCCCGGGCGCGAGCGCGAGCGCGGCGAGCGAGAGCAGCGGCGCGGACGCGCCGGCCGAGCCGAGCAGCGCCTCGAGCGCCACGATCAGCCCCGCGCCGACCGCCATCGGTCGCTCTCCCACTCGGCGAGCCATTCTCCGAGTATCGTGAATCTCACATGGGGCGGGCCGCAAGACCTCTGGCTGTCGTGACCACGGCTGCGCTTCTCCTGGCGCTTGCGCCGGCCGTATCCGCCCAGACTGGGAACGGCCTCTACGAGCCGTTTCCGAAGGCGGCGGTGGAGAAGCGGGCCAAGCGCTTCGTCGAGCGGCTTCGCTTCGGCGAGCCGGTGCGGTTCTCGGACGCGCAGCTGGAGCGAGGCGTGTTCGTCGGCCCCGAGGCCGGTAGGGGCGCCACCCTCGGCCAGGCCTCCGCCCGGGCCGGCACCGACGGCGGCGGCTCGGACGTGCCGCTCGTCGCGCAGGTACTGCTCATAGCGCTCGCGATCGCCGCGCTCCCGCTGCTCGCCGGGCGGCGTCCGCGCCGCCGTGTCGCGCCGGGCTAGGGGTCCGCTCGCCGGCGCCGCTGCGCTCGCCGCCTGCCTGGCGGTGCTCGCGGCGCTGAGCGGCGGATCCGGCGGCGGCGCCGATCACGATTCGCGTCCCGCGCGCAGCTTTCTCGGGCTCGTCGCCGAGGACGCGTTCGGAAAGCCCGGCGCCTACCGGCGCGAGAACCTCGACCGCGTGCGCTCGACCGGGGCAGGTCTCGTGCGCCAGACCTTCGACTGGGCGCGCATCGAGCCCGCGCCCGGCCGCTACGACCTCTCGTTCTACGACGGCTACGTGTCCGCGCTCGCCAGGCGGCACCTGCGGCTCCTTCCGATCCTCTTCAACCCGCCGCCGTTCCGCTCGAGCGCGCCCGCCGAACCTCGCCACGGGACCTACCCGCCCCGCCGGCCGGCCGACATGGGCGAGTTCGGCGCGCTACTCGCGCGCCGCTACGGCCCGGGCGGGAGCTTCTGGCGCGAGCATCCCGAGCTGCCGCGGCTGCCCGTCCGCTCCTGGCAGGTGTGGAACGAGCCGAACCTCCCCGCCTACTGGCCGAGCGGCCCGAATGCGGCCGAGTACGTGGCGCTGCTGCGCGCTACAGGGCGCGGGATCCGGAGCGTGGATCCAGGCGCCGAAATCGTGACCGCAGGACTGCCCGACAGCCGTCTGGGTGTACCGCTCCGCGAGTACGTGGCGGCGATGTACGCGGCGGGTGCCGCGGACACCTTCGACGTGCTCGCGCTGAACCTCTTCGGACGCGACGCGCGTGGAGTGATCGAGGGCATCGAGACCGCGCGCGAGCTGGCGGCCACAAACGACGACGATCCGGCCGTGTGGGTCACGGAGCTCGGCTGGGCCACCGGCGGACCCCCCAGCGACTTCCTTGTGAGCGACTCGCGCCAGGCCGAGCTCCTGGAGGAGACGCTGCTCGCGCTGGCGCGGCGGCGCGACAAGCTGCGCATCCGCGGCGTCGTCTACTTCAATTGGCGCGATTCCACTCCCTACGCGGGCGGGCGCGACTTCTTCGGCCTCTACACCGGGCTCCTGCGCCTCGATGGACGCGCAAAGCCCGCACTTTCCTCCTACAAAAAGGTGGCCAAGAGGCTGGGGTTGCTGCCAGACTGAGGCGGACTCCGCCCCAGAACCCGTCGGGACTCGCTAATGCCCCTAGTCGTTCGTGCCGTGCTCCTCGCCGCCGTCGTGCTCGCGCTCGCGCTACCCGCGGCCGCCTCCGCCGCCCCGCCGGCCGGCTTCGTCGGGATGACCGCCGACGACCTCTACGGCAACGGCGGGCCCTACCGCGACAAGGCACTGACTCAGCAGCAGGCGGCGGGCGTTCAGCTTCTGCGCGTGACGTTCCACTGGAACGTGATCGAGCTCGCTCCGAACAACTTCGATTTCGCCCTCTACGACACCTACGTGCTGGACGCCGCCAAGCACAACATCACGTTCCTGCCCGTGCTGTTCAACGCGCCCAAGCTTCTACTGGAAGAAGCCTCGGGGGTACGCGTTTTGCCTTCCAGCCTCGCAACAACGCCGACATGGCCCGCTGGGCGGGCATGCTGGTTGACCGCTACGGCCCCAACGGCTCGATCTGGCAGAGCCAATCCGGCCGTCACCCCGCGCCCGATCACCGCGTGGCAGATCTGGAACGAGCCGAACCTCAAGCTTTACTGGCCGCCCAAGTCGAACGCGCGGCAATACCTGGAGCATGCTCCGCACCGTCGGGCGCCGCCATCAAAGGCGAAGGACCCGAACGCGGAGATAGTCACCGCCGGAATGCCGGACAGCCGTCTCAGCAGCGCGATCCGGCTCGCGCCGTACCTCAAGTCGCTCTACAAGGGCGGGGGCACCAGCGCCTTCGACACGCTGGCCATCAACTCGTACGCGGTCAGCCCCAAGTTCCTCGGCAAGCTGATGAACACGACGCGGAAGCTCGCCAACCGCATCGGTGGCCGCTCCGACAAGCTCTGGATCACCGAGGTGGGGTGGTGCGACAAGGGCTACAAGCCCGGGCACCGCTTCTGCGTCGGGACCAAGCGGCAGGCGAAGTACACCGGCGGGGCCCTCACCGTGATGAAGAGGAACCGGCGCGCCTGGAAGCTGCGCGGATTCGTGTGGTTCTCGTGGCGGGACGGCCGTCCCTACACCAGTCGCGACTTCTGGGGCAACCACACCGGCCTGCTCACCATCAGGGGCAGGAAGAAGCCGGCCTTCAACGCTTTCGCGAGGGGCGTGAAGCGCTTCTAGGTGCGCGAGAAGAGCGCTGCCGCGGCCGCGCGCGCGGACTTACCGGACAGCCGCAGCTTCGCGTAGACGTTCGAGAGGTGGCGCTCCACCGTGCGCGTGCTCAGGAACAGCCGTTCGGCGATCTCCTCGTTGCTCATTCCCGTCGCCACCAGCTCGAGCACCTCACGCTCGCGCTGGCTCAGCTCGGAGAGATCGGCGGCCCTGGCGGGCTCCGGCTCGCGCATCGCCCAGGAACGCGCGCACCTCGGCGAGAAACGCGTCCCACGCGGGCTCCCCGTCCTGGAGGATGTGGTTGTCGCTCTCGAGCGTCACGAAGCGAGCGTCCGGTAGGAGCGACGCCAGCCGCCGGCCCTCCTCGTACGGCACGGCCAGGTCCTGCCGGGCGTGCATGACAAGTGCCGGCTGGGTCACCCGGCGCGCCGTATCGGTGATGTCGAGATGCGCGATCGACAGCCACAGCCGCGCGGCCATCTCTCCGGTGCTCGAGACCTGCTGCATCTCGTCATACCAGCGCTTCTGCTCCTCGCCGGCGCTCGGGATGAAGAATCCGGTGAACACCTGCCGGAACGCGGGGACCGCGCCGCCCCAGCCCACCCGCATCAGGTCGATCAGCAGCCGCGACTTCTCGGTCTCCGGCTCGCTGCGCTTGTAGCGGCCGCGCGTGTAGGTCCCGTAGAGCACGAGATGGCTCACCCGCTCGGGGTTCCTGACGGCGTACTCGATCGCGGTCGGCCCGCCGCCGGAGACGCCGAACAGCGCGAAGCGCTCGAGTCCGGCGGCGTCCACCACGGCGGCGAGGTCGCCGACATACGCGTCGAGCGTGGGTGTGCCGTCGAACTGCCGGTCGGAGAGCCCGCAGCCGCGCTCGTCGTAGCGAACCAACGTGTGCCCCCGGCCCAGCTCCCGGACCCAGTGCCGCCAGACCGGGCTCTCCCGGTCGTACTCGAGATGGGTCATCCAGTTGCCCGCCTTCACGAGCGGCGGGCCCTCGCCGTCGATCGCATATGCGAGTCCCACGCCGTCAGACGAGGTGCAGAAGCGAGTCTCGTGCTTCAAGGAGACCGATCGTACCCCCGCGGCGGTGAGCGGGAGTACGTGCATCCCGCCACGCGCCTGGCCCGGATTTGGGTGGTGGCGCCGATGTTGCGCAGGGCGTTTCGTGAGCAGGCTTTACCGAACCGTATGACCACCAAGGAGGTCTCGAAGTGAGCGTAGTCACCGACACGATCCGCAACGGCGTGGACACCGAGAAGATGTACGCGACGCTGGATCTGCTCAAGGCGCAGCCTGAGCTGGGGAAGTTCCAGTTTCGTGCCACCAACCGCTGGATCGACGAGGCCCACAACCGCTCGACGATCAAGGGCTTCTACGGCGCGGGCGGCGAGGACAGCACGCGCGCCGAGGAGTTCCAGCTCGACGCCGGCGAGCCGGCGATCCTGCTCGGCAGCGACACCGGCCCGAACCCCGTCGAGTACCTGCTGCATGCGCTCGCCGCCTGCCTGACGACCTCGATCGTCTACGTGGCGGCGGCGCGCAAGGTGGAGCTCACCTCGGTCGAGTCGACCCTAACCGGCGAGCTGGACGCGCGCGGCGCATTCGGCTTGGACGACGAGCCGCGCAACGGGTTCGAGCACATCGAGGTGTCGTTCCGCGTGACGGGCGACGTGCCGGAGGAGAAGCTGCGCGAGGTCGTGGAGCGGGCCCGGCAGCGCTCCGCCGTCTACGACATGGTCACGAACGGCGTGCCCGTGGACGTGAAGGTGACGACCGGCTGAGGCTCGCATGATCGAGCTCACAGCCCATACAGACGCCGGCGGCCGCCTCGTGGCGGTCGCCGAGCAGCTCTCCGAGGAGCTCGCCGCCCGCGCGGCGGAGCACGACCGCGACGGCAGCTTCCCGTTCGAGGCGATCGACGCGCTCAAGGCGGCCGGCTTCTTCGCGGCGCCCGTCCCCGTCGAGCTCGGCGGGCTCGGCGTGTCGTCCGCGCACGACCTCGTGGTGGCGGTGAGTCGGCTGGCGCGCGGGGATGCCTCCGTCGCGATCGGCGTGAGCATGCACCTGGTGGCGGTGCTCAACATGGAGCGCCGCCGCCAGGTCGCGGTCGCCGCGGGGGCGGAGCGCCGGGCCGGCGCTTTCGGCTCCTCGCTCGAGCGGATCGCCCGCGACGGCGTCGTGCTGGCCGCCGCCATCAGCGAACCGGGTCAGGACCTCACGCGTCCGGGCACCGTGGCCACCCGCACGGAGTCGGGCTGGCGGATCGACGGGCGCAAGATGTTCTGCACCATGTCGCCCGCCGCCACCGACCTGTATGTCTCCGTCACCTATGCCGACGACGACGGGACCGAGCGCTACGCGTACGCGATGGTGCCCACCGATGCGCCCGGCGTCGTGGTGCACGACGACTGGGATGCGCTCGGCATGCGCGCCTCGGGCAGCAACTCGGTCTCGCTCGAGGGCGTCGAGCTGCCGGAGTCCGGTGTGCGCGGCGGCTTCCGAGCGGGTGACGCGTCTCCCTACATGGAGCGCAACCTCGTGGCGGGCCTGTTCCACGCCGCGGCGTCGCTCGGCATCGCCGAGTCGGCCGACGCGATCGCCCGTGGCCGCATCGCCGGGCGTGTGAACGGCGATGCGCGCCCGCGCATGCAGGTGGCCGACAACAGCGTCGACCTCGCCGCCTCGCGCGCCTTCCTTTCCCGCGCCGCTGCGCTGATCGACGAGCACCGCGCCGCGAACCCGGCCTCCGACGGGAGCGTCGCGGAGCTCGGCGCGCTGTTCGCCGAGGCACAGGCCGCCAAGGCGTTCGTCAACGAGGCGTCCGCGCGGGTCGTGGAGCGCGCGCTCGCGCTCTCGGGCGGCGCCGGCTATGTGAACGGCAGCCCGCTGGCCCGCGCGTACCGCGACGTCAAGGCCGGCTCGTTCATGCATCCGCTCGGGGCCAACCGCGCGTACGACTACCTCGGCCGGGTCGCGCTCGGCGAAGAGGCGTCGCTCCACTGAGATGGCGCTCGCCGCTCCAGTCCCCGCCGACGCCCGCGCCCGACCCGCGCGAGTTCCGTGACGCGCTCGGCAGGTTCGCGACCGGCGTGGCGTTCGTGACCGCGGCGCCGGATGGCGAGCCCGAAGGGTTGATCGTGAACTCGTTCACGTCCGTCTCGCTGGAGCCTCCGCTCGTGGCGTTCTGCCCCTCGCGCAGCTCGCTCACGTGGTCGCGCATGCGCAAGGCGGGCCGCTTTGGCGTGAACGTCCTGCGGCGACAGCACGGGCGCTTCGCGGTACGCGCGACCCCCGCCGGGGCGGACCGCTTCGCGGGTCTCGAGTGGGAGCCCGGGCGCGGTGGCGTACCGCTCCTGGCCGACGCGCTCGCCAGCCTCGAGTGCGAGATCGTGGCCGAGCATCCCGCCGGCGATCACTGGATCGTCGTGGGACGCGTCGAGGAGGTGCGCATGTCGGCCAGCCACGACCCGCTCGTGTTCTTCGCCGGCGCGTTCGGCAGCGTCCGGCAAGGCAGGTGACTAGAAGGGGATCGCGCCCTTGCCCCGCCAGTCCGCGAGCGCGAGCAGCTCCGCCGGCCGCACGGCCTTGCCGGAGAGCACGCACGTGTGGCCGTCGCGCTCCCACGTGACGACCATTCGGCCGTCGTCGCGGAAGGCGCGGAACTCGACGCCGCCGCGCGTGGTCGAACGCGCTTCCGACGGCGGATCGAGTGCATCGCCGGACACGATCGTGTACTGGATCGTGCGGGCGCCCTTCTCGTAGTGGACGGTGGTGGCATCGCGGCCGGAGGGATCGTCCTCGCGCGCGCCGACCGGCTTCCAGCCGAACTTCGCGGCGTAGTTCGGGAAGGGCACGTCGTCGACCTCCGCGCGCAGGAGCGCGGGGGCGCCCGGCACCCCGCCCGGCGCGGGCTGGGTCGGCGGCTCCTGTGCGAGCGCGGCGGCGTCGGCCACGCTCGGGGCGCCCGAGAATCCGCTCGGCAGCACGAGGATCAGGGCGAGGGCCACAGCCGCGGCAGCCGCGATCGACTGAACGATCACGATTCGCCTGCGCTCGCGCCGGACCCCACGGCCCGCGCCGCGGCGCCGCTCGACGTCCGCGCGTAGCCGCGCAGGTGCGCCGATGTCGGCCGTGCCGCGCAGGGCCTCCAGCGCGATGCCCTGGCGCGCAAGGATGCTCGCCAGCTGCGGCGACGCTGCCACGCGTGCCTCGACCTCCGCGCGGCGGTCGGCCGGGAGCGTGCCGTCGGCGAGACGCGCGAGATCGGCGAGCTCGTCGTCGCTCAGCATGTGGGTGTCTTCAGGTTCCATGCTCTCACTCATCATTGACCCCGCAGGGGTCGCCTTTCTGCCACTTCCGGGTCATCCTTCCAGCACCTCCGCGACCTTGAGCCGGGCACGCGCGAGCCGGCTGGGAACGGTGTTCTCGTGGACGCCGAGCGCCTTCCCGGCCTCGGCGTAGCTGAGCCCGAGCACGTCCACGGCCACGAGCACCTCCCGCATCGCCTGGGGCAACGCCGCAACCGCCGCGAGTACCAGGTTAGTCTCGGCCGCCTGCTCGGGCTGGACGTCCGCGCGTGAGGACGCAGCCTGAATGTCGTCGAGCTGGGCGCCCACCTGCGGGCGCCGCGAGGCCGTGCGCCGCGCGTTGAAGTAGGTGTGGTGAAGGGCGCGGTAGAGGTAGCCGAGCTCGTTTTCGCGGCGCAGGAAGCGCGGCCGGCGAAGCACCCGCTCATAGGTCTCCTGCACCAGGTCCTCGGCGTCCTCTCGGGTGCCGGTGAGCGCCCACGCGGCCCTGAAGAGCCGGTCGAGGTGGTCGCCGAGCTTTTGGGGATCGAGGGGGCGCGACACCGGGGCCCCGATGATCCCACGCGCGGCGCTGAGGGCCCGGCTGAACTTCGTTGGCAGAAACCCGCAGCTCCCGGGGTCCTTGATGGGGATGGCAACTCCCAATCGAAAGGACTCGACATGAAACGCCCAACGAAACTGGCCGCGCTCGTCGCGGCAGTGGCCGCATCCCTCGCCGCAGGCGCGGTCCCGGCGCAGGCGGCGGTCAGCTCGGCGTCGATCAACGATCTGACCGCCACGCTCAACCTCGACGGCGCCGCGGACAATGTCACGGTGTCGGTAGCCAACGGCCTGCTTGTGCATGGCCAGACGACCGGCGGCCTCGCCAGCGGTAAGGACTGGGACAGCAGCACTGATGGCGACCAGACCGTGCCGGCCGACGGCACGTTCACCGTGGTCGTGAACGGCGGTGATGGCAACGACTCGGTCACCGTGCTGGCGAAGAACACCGAGGTCGCCCGCGTGGTCCTCAACGGCGGGAATGACGACGACGTCCTGACCGGCGCGGACAGCGACGACATGCTGAATGGCGACGGCGGCAACGACCGGCTCGTTGGCGCGAAGGGCGTCGACCTGATGAACGGCGGGGCCGGCAACGACACCATGGTGTGGAACAACGGCGACGGCTCGGACCGGATCAACGGCGACGCCGGTAACGACGCCACCGAGGTCAACGGCAACGCCACGCTCGGCGACGCCTTCACGCTCGAGCCCGAGCCGGGCGGCGTCAAGTTCAAGCGCACGAACCTGGTCCAGTTCACGCTCGACACCGCGACCGAGCGCTTCGAGGTGAACGGGTTGGGCGGCAACGACTCGCTGTCGGCGAGTCCTGGCGTGGGCGCGCTCACGCTGCTGTCCGTCGACGGCGGCGCCGGAGCGGACACGATCGACGGCTCCGACGGGCCGGACCTGATCCGCGGCGGCGAGGGCAACGATGTCCTCAGCGGCGGAGGCGGCGACGACCGCGTCGTCGGAGACCGCGGCGGAGACACGATGAACGGCGGCACGGGCGACGACACGCTCGTGTGGAACAACGGCGACGGCACCGACGTGGTGAACGGCGACGACGGCCAGGACGACGTGGAGGTCAACGGCGCCCCGGCGGCGGGCGACGCGTTCACGGTCGAGCGCAACGGAGCGCGCATCAAGTTCGACCGCACCAACCTCGTGCCGTTCTCGCTCGACATCGGGTCCAGCGAGACGATGCACGCCAACGGCCTCGGCGGGGACGACTCGATCGCCGTCGGCGAGGTCAACTCGTTCGTGGTCACCGGCTCCGGCGGCCCCGGCAACGACACGCTGACCGGCGCCGGCTCGTCGGAGACCTTCCTCGGCGGATCGGGCAATGACACGATCAGCCCAGGTGGTGGCATCGACGTCGTCTCCGGCGACGACGGCGACGACCAGGTCAACGTCCGCGACAGGACGGCCGACCTGGCCCGCGGCGGCAACGGCAACGACTCGGTCGTGGCCGATGTCGGGCAGCTCGACATCCTCGACGGCTTCGAGGCCGTCGACCGGACGCCGAACGCCACACCCCCGCCCGTGGCCACCCGGACGCTCCCCGTGAGCATCCACGGCGGCACGGTGAAGGTGAAGAGGGGGATCGCGTCGATCAAGGTGAGCGCTCCGGCCACGGCCCCCGGCAACTCCAGGGGCACGCTCGCGGTGCGCACGGCGAAGGCCGTCAGGCTCGCGGGGCTGAAGGTGACCCTGCAGCTCGGCAGCGCGCGCTACAACATCGCCCCCGGCGCCTCGCAGACGCTGAGGGTGAAGTTGGCCAAGGGCAGCCAGCGCCTGGCCGGCAGCAAGGGCCGCCTCAAGGTCCTCGCGGTCGCCTCCACGGGCCCCGACGGCAGCATCGCGTCGAGCTCGCGGGGCCTGACGCTCGCACTCGGTACCGCAACCAACAGGTAGCGATCCCGCACCCTGGAACGCAAGCGGCCCCGCCCCCCACCGGGGCGGGGCCGCGCCGATGTTCGCCTTGCTGGCCGGTTTGGGAATTGTCACGATGGCGCTCTTCCCGATAGCGGTGCCGGGACTGCTGCTGTTGGTGGTGGCGCCTCTCCTGCTGATTGGCCTGGTGGGCCTGCTGCTTGCCATTCCGCTCGTCTTGCCGCTGTGGCTGCTCCGCGCCCTCAGGCGAGGCCGCTCTCATGTCGCGGGGCCCGGTGCGGTCCCTCCGCGCGAAGTTCTAACCGGCCAGGATTGCCGAGTAGCCGGCTGACGCCGCTAGCGCTTTTCGCAAAGCGCAACTCGACGCGGGAGCGCTCCCTCGCATGGAAGCCGGAAGTCTGGACGCCGGCGGGAATGTCCGTTGATCGGCGGCCCTTCTGCGACTACGCTCGACACGTCTTCGAAGGAAGGAAGGCCATGAGCGACAACACCGAGACTGCGATCCTCGCGGGAGGCTGCTCCTGGATCATGCAGCAACTGCTGCGCCACCCCGACGGGGTCATCTCCACGCGTGTGGGATGGACGGGCGGCGAGGGCGACAACCCGACCGAGGAGACCCCTCAGGGGCACGCCGAGGCGGTCGAGGTCGTCTTCGATCCAGAGCGGCTCTCCTATCGGGACCTACTCGAGTACTTCTTCCAGGTCCACCGGGCCGACCTTGGCGAAGATCTCGTCGGCTCCATCTACCGCTCGGAGATCTTCTGTACGAGCGAGGAGCAGCGCAGGGTGGCCGAGGAGACGATCGCCGACGTCGACGCCTCGGGCCACTGGCTCGGCAAGACCGTGACCGAGATCAGCGAGGCCGGCCGCTTCTGGGAGGACCCGGCCGAGGATCAGGACTATCTCCAGCGCTTTCCGGACTATCCGGAGGGCAGCACGCCCCCCTTCCCGCGCACGGGCGTGGAAGCAGCCAGCCGCGAGATCACGGCTTAAAACCTTCCGCTTCGGACGAGAACCGCTAGTGGTGACGCCTGAAAGCAGAAGCAAGAGCTCATCCCCACCCGATCAACTCGTGGAGGCTGCCCCCCGCTCGGAGCTCGTCGAAGATCGCGACGCGCGCGGCGCTCATCACTTGCACCGCTGCTCCGGGAGTAGTTAGCTGTCCCTGTCTTGGGAACCAGGGCGTTCCTCGTCGTCTGCGCGGTTGCGCTGTCACCCGCGCAGATCCTCATTCCGAATGCGAGCGCCGTGCGGATCGGCGAGGTGCCGCTCGAGCCGGGCAGCGGACCCAACGATCTCGTCACCGGTCCGGACGGGAACCTCTTCGTCACCGAATCGGGCAATGTCGACCGCGTCGACAGGGTGCGGCCGGACGGCGGCATCATCGGTCAATTCGGACTTCCCGCCGCATCCGATCCCCTCGCCATCACGGCTGGCCCGGACGGGAACCTCTGGGTCGCCGAGTTCACCGGCCGGAAGATCGCCAGAGTCACGACGGCCGGCGGAGTCAGTCACTTCCCGATGATCGGAACGACGACGGGCAACCCGCGCGGGATCGCGGCCGGCCCCGACGGCAACATCTGGATTGCGGAGTCGGGGCCGGACATGGTTGGGCGTCTGCGCCTCAGCGACAGCAACTTCCTGGAGCTTCCGACCAGCGGGGGGTTGCGCGACATCGTCGCCGGCCCGGACGGCAACCTCTGGTTCACCAAGGCGTCTGGCGCGATCGGCCGGATCACGCCCCCGAATACGGTGCTGCCCGACTTCACGGCCGGAATCTCGCCGGGGGCGAGCCCCAACTCGATCGCGCTCGGTCCGGACGGCAACCTCTGGTTCACTGAGAGCACGGGCATCGGCCGCATCACGCCCGCCGGGGCGGTGACCGAGTTCTCGCTCGTGCCCAACGACGACCCGTCGTCGAAGATCACCGCCGGGCCCGACGGGAATCTCTGGTTCACCCACTTCAACGACGGTCGCGTCGGGCGGATCACCCCCGGCGGCGCGATCACGCTCTACACGCAGGGCATCACGGCTGGCGGAACGCCGCAGGGCATCGCCACCGGACCGGACGGCCGCATCTGGTTCGCGGAGTTCAACGGTCACCGGCTCGGCATCGTGACCCTCGAGCCGCCTACCGCGGTCACGGGCGGGCCGGCGTCGATCCGGCCCACCTCGGCGACCGTGACCGCGACCGTGAACCCGCTCGACTACCTGACGACGGTCAGGTTCGACTACGGGCCCTCGGCGGCGTACGGCAGCTCGTCCGCACCGGTGGCACTGGCGGCGGGCAGCACCGACGTCGCCGTGCCCGGAGAGCTCACCGGACTGACGCCGCGGTCGACCGTCCACTTCCGCGTCGTGGCGGCGAGCGCGATCGGCACGACAATGGGCGCCGATGGCACGCTGACCACTCCGCAGTACCCGCGCGTCAGGACGCCTGTCCGCAGCCGGTTTGCGCTCTTCGCCCGCTTCACGCGCGTCACGCGTCTCAAGGTCCTGCGCCTGCGGGCCGGGATGAGGATCCAACTTCGCTGCAGGGGCAGGGGGTGCTTCAAGGGTGTCAAGCGCGTGAGGGTGCGGAGGGCCACCAGGTCGGTGGACCTGCGCCGCAGGTTCCTGCGCAGGGCGAGGCTGCGGCCCAGGGCCGTGCTTGAGGTCCGCGTCCTGGCGCCCGCCTCGATCGGGAAGGTGGTGCGCTTCAAGGTCCGCCGGACGAGGCTGCCCAGCCGGCGCGTGCTCTGCCTGCCGCCGGGAGCGAGGCGCCCGCAGCGCTGCTAGGGCAGGCGCAGCCGGGCGCGGAGCGCCAGCTCGATGTCGAAGCACGCCTCCGGATCGTCAAGCGCGTCGCCGAGCAGCTCACGGAGGCGGCGTACGCGGTAGCGGGCGGTCTGCGCGTGCACGCCGAGCGCGCGCGACATGGCGGCCGCGTTGCCGTTCTGCTGGACGTAGGCCAGCGCGGTCTCCTCCATGCGGCGGCGCGCCTTGGGGGTGAGCGGGTCGAGCGCCGCGAGGCGGCGCGCGGCGATCCGGTTCACCAGCCCGCCGTTCTCGAACAGCAGCAGCTCCGTGAGCGCCTCGTCCACCCGCACGAGGCCCGGTGCCTCGATCGCCCCGGCCTCGATCGCTCGCAGCGTCGCGCGCGCCAGCGACCAGGAGGCGCCGAGCTCAGCGAGCGGCGCCGTCGGGCCGAGCGCGGCGCCCGCGACACCTTCGGTCTGGGTCCGCCGGCCGGGGCCATCAGGGTCGGGCACGATCACGCAGCCGACGCCGTCCAGCGGGGCGGCGAGAGCGTCGGCCGGCAGTCGCGCGGCCATCCGCTCGAGCCGCTCCTCGGGGCAGGCCAGCGCCGCCGCCGTGCGCGGGAGCGTCCAGCCCGCGGCGTCGGCCGCGGCTCGCAGGTCGGCCTGCTCGGGCGGGGGATCGCGGAGCACCACGGCCACCAGCTCGCGGCGCCGGCGGCGGCGCTCGCCCTCGAGTTGCGACCGGGCCTCCGCGTAGCCGTCCACCGAGTCGGCCGACAGCTCCTCGATGTAGGCGAAGATCGACTCTGCAAGCAGGCTGAGCACCTCCGGCTCGACGCCTGCCCGCGTGGCCGCGGCGGCCAGCCGCCGCCACGCCACCCGCGCGCCCACGCGGTAGGCGGACTGAAGGGCGTCGAGCGTGCGGCCCTGTTGCAGCTCGCCGCGGCCGAGCGCGACGTAGACCTCGCGCCCGGGCCCGCGCGCCCCGGACGGGCTTCGGATCAGCTCGGCGAACTGGCGCAGGGCCTCGGTCACGCCCGTCCGCACGCCGCGCCCGAAGCGACCCTCCAGCGGGCGCGCGTAGTCCGGCACCTCGCGCGCGATCGCGACCAGGATCGCGTCGGCGGTGGCGTCGAGCTCCGGGTCGATCAGGTCCGCGATCTCCGCGGGGAGCCCGCGCCAGGGCTCTGAGTCCAGGGTCTTTGTCATTCAGGTGAGTAAAACATTGGCTCAAGTCCGCCGCGAACAGCGTACTCATATCTGCTGGAGACGGGAATACTTGGGGCCATGTCCAATCTTGAAAAGCGCGTCAACCTCGGTGCCGTGGTGCTCCCCTTCGCCGCCTTCCTTGCCGCGATCGTGCTGCTCTGGAACAGCGCGGTCTCGGCCACCGACCTGGCGATCCTGGCCGTGATGTACGTGCTCACCGGCCTTGGCGTCACGGTGGGATTCCACCGGATGCTGACCCATCGCTCGTTTCAGGCGCCGAAGCCGCTCGAGTACGGCTTCGCGGTCCTCGGGTCGATGGCCGTCCAGGGGCCCGTGATGAGCTGGGTGGCGGACCACCGCAAGCACCACGCGCACGCCGACGAGGAGGGCGATCCGCACAGCCCGCACGTGGGGCACGGCGACGGCGCGTCCGGGGTGCTGCGCGGCCTCTGGCACGCGCACACGGGCTGGCTGTTCTCGACTCAGGGCCGCGCCAGCGCCCGCCAGTACGCGAAGGATCTCTACGAGGACCGGGGAATGCGGCTGATCAACCGCCGCTTCCCGCTGCTCGTGCTGCTCAGCCTCGCCATCCCGGCCCTCGCCGGCTGGGCCCTGACGGGCACGCTCGCCGGCGCCGGCACAGGCCTCCTGTGGGGTGGCCTCGTGCGGATCTTCCTGGTGCACCACATCACCTGGAGCGTCAATTCGGTGTGCCACTTCCTCGGCACGCGCCGCTTCCAGACCGACGACCACTCGACCAACGTCGCGTGGCTCGCGCTGCCCTCCTTCGGCGAGTCGTGGCACCACAACCACCACGCCTTCCCGCGCTCGGCCGCCCACGGGCTGCGCCGCTGGGAGACCCTGCTCGACCCCTCGGCGCTGGTGATCACGCTGCTCGAGAAGCTGGGCCTTGCCCGGAACGTCGTGAGGATCGCACCGGAGCGCCAGCACGAGCGCGAGCGCCAGGCCCGCCCGGCGCGCGCGCCGGTGCCCAGCTAGCGCGCCGGCGGCCTCACAGCCCCAGGTCCTCCAGGGCCCGCTCGGGCTCGCGGTACGGCTCGTTGTGGAGGAGCTTTCCGTCCCTGAGCGTCCAGATGTGGGCGGTCCGCTCGGAGAGGCTGGCTCCGCTGCCCTTGCCGCGCGCGTGCATCGTCATCACGATCACCACGCGCCCGTCCGCGGCCTCGGTCACGCGCTCGATCTCGACGGTCCAGTCCCTCCATGCAGCCTCGACGTCGTCGAAGTACTCGCGGATGCCGTCGTGCCCGACATACGCCCGCCCGCTGATCCCCAGCACCGAGTTGAACTCGATCTCCGGGTGGCAGAGGGCGAGGGCGGCCGCGCGGTCGCCGCGCGTCACCGCGTCCGCAAACCGTCGCGCAGCCGCCTCGCCTTCGCCGGGCACGTGACCATTCTCACCTCAGGGGACCGGCCCGCGCCACCCGCTCCCGCTCACCCCCTCGGCTCGATGTTCTGGTTCAGCCGGAAGACGTTCGTGGGGTCGTACTCGGTCTTGACCTCCACGAGCCGCTCGTAGTTCGAGCCGAAGCTCGCCCGCATCAGCGCCTCGCCCTCCTCGATCATGCCGGGGAAGTTCAGGTACGCCTGCCCGGTGGAGAACCCGTGCAGCTCGTCCCAGAGCGAGCGCGTCCAGTCCACGTTGGCGTCGTCGCCGGCGGGGTCCTCCCAGGTCGCGTCGACGCTCACGTTGAAGGATGCGCTCCGGTCCCCGAACCCGGTGGCCTCGGCCGGGACGCGCGCGATCGCTCCTCCGAGCTGGCGGACCACGACCATGCTCATCGGCGAGGGCCGCTCGGCCGCCCTGGTCACCAGCAGGTCGATCAGGTCGTCCTCGAGCCCGTCGGTGTAGAGCGCCTTCCAGTAGTAGCGGAGGCCCGCGGGGAAGGCCGGGTCGAGGCTCGACTGCAGATCGATGTAGGACACGAGTCCGCTCTGGTCCACGATCGGGTCGCCGAGGTGACGCAGCGCCTCGAAGGCGCGCTCGCCCTCCTCCGCCGCACCGGCGTAGAGCCCGCCGACGACGACGCACGGCGCCCCGTGCAGCTCGACCGGCACGTCGGGAGTGGCGGGGACCGACCAGAGCACCGCGTGCGCGGTGACCTCGTCGGGCGCGTCGGTCAGCGCGTCGCGAAACGCCCTCAGCACCTGGCGGGCCTGCTCGATTGGGTAGATCACCTGCGAGGCGTAGACCTCGGGCCCGAGCGGGTGTGCCGTGTACTCGAGGGACGTGACCACTCCGAAGTTGCCGCCACCGCCCCGCAGCGCCCAGAGCAGCTCGCTGTTCTCGGTCGCGCTCGCCCGCACCACGCGTCCGTCCGCCGTCACGAGCTCCGCGGCCACCAGGTTGTCGATCGTCATGCCGTCCCGCCGCCGCTGATAGGAGAGCCCGCCGGACAGGGTCAGCCCCGAGATGCCGGTGCTCGACACCACGCCGCCGGGGACGGCCAGCCCGTATCGCTGCGTGGCGCGGTCCACGTCGCCCCAGGTGGCGCCGGCCTGGGCCCGCACCGTGCGGCTCTCGGGGTCGACCTGCACCTCGCGCAGCTCGGAGAGGTCTATGACGAGGGCGCCGTCGGCGGTGGCGGTGCCGGCCACGTTGTGCCCGCCGCCGCGCACGGCGATGGGGAGGCCGTGCTCGCGAGCGAACGCCACGCACTCGCGCACGTCCGAGACCCCGGCGCAGCGCGCTATCAGGGCTGGGTTGCGGTCGATCATGCCGTTCCAGACGCTGCGGGCCTCGTCGTAGCCGCTGTCGCCCGGCCTGATCAGCTCGCCGGCGAGACGCGTAGACCAGAACTGCTCGATCGACGAGTCGGCGAGGCCGGGCGGGGCTTGGTGCGTGGCCTGAGTTGCAGCTTCCATGCGAGTCCTCCTAAATAGAACGATCGGTCGTATTAAGTGGGCGGAGTAGAATACGACCGATCGTGCTAACTTGTCAAGGGTGACTTCGACGGCGGCCACAGCCGCAGGAACCGAGACGCGCCCACGGCGGCGGCGCGCCGATGGCGAGCGCAGTCGCCGCGCGATCCTCGAAGGCGCCACCCAGCTGGCCACCATCGAAGGGCTCGAGGGCCTCTCGATCGGCCGGCTGGCCGACCACATCGGCATGAGCAAGAGCGGCCTGTACGCCCACTTCGGCTCGAAGCAGGACCTCCAGCTCGCGGCGATCGAGACGGCCGCGGAGATCTTCGACCGCGAGGTCACGAGACCCGGACTCGACAACCCCGAGGGCCGGGCCCAGATCGTCGGGCTCACCGAGGCGTTCCTCTCGCACCTTGAACGCGGCGTCTTTCCGGGCGGGTGCTTCTTCGCGGCCGCCGGCGCGGAGCTCGCCGGCCGGAACGGGGTCGTCAGGGAGACCGTGAGCGAGTTTCTCGCGGGCTTCGTCGAGACCTTCGCCGACCTCATCCGCGACGCTCAGCGCCTCGGTGAGATCGACGCCGGCGTCGATCCCGAGCAGCTCGCATTCGAGATCGACGCATTCCTGGTCGGAGCCAACGGGGCCTTCGTCCTCTTCTCCGACGAGCGGGCGCTCGAACGGGCCCGCAGGGCGATTCGCGAGCGGCTCGACTCGGTGTCGGCCGCGGCCTAGCGCGCCCCGCCGCAGGCCAGCTCGCAGTCCGGGTCCGGCTCGATCGACTCCCAGTGGCTCGAGAAGTCGCGCAGGTCGAACACGAGGCCGCGGCCCAGGGTGGCCGGCTCGCTGATCCCGGTGATCCAGTGGATCACCTCCATGGCGAGCAACGAGCCGATCAGGCCGGAGGGCGCACCCAGCGTCGCGGCCACCGGCGCGGCGCGCTTCCGGTGCTCGACGAGCTCGTCGTAGAGCGGGAAGGTCCTGCGGATAGCCCGCTCCTGGCACTCGAGGCATGCCGTTCGCCCCGGCACGAAGGTGGGCCCGATGCGAACCCGCGGGGGGAACTGGCCCGCCGAGGTGTGCGGTACGCCGAGCTCCAGGCACGCTCGGTTGACCCAGCGCCCGATGTCGTGGACGGGCCAGTCCGCCGTGCAGACCACGAAGTCGGCGCCCGCGGCCACGGAGCGCACGTCGGCCACGCTCCGGACCCGCCGCTCGAGCGGGACGAAGTCGATGTCGGGATTGAGCCCGCGGAGCGACTCCGCGGCCACCTCGACCTTGGGCCGGCCGAGGTCGGACATGCGGTAGAGGACCTGCCGGTTGAGGTTGCTGAGCTCGATCGTGTCGTCGTCCACCGCGACGATGCGGCCCACGCCCGCGCAGGCGAGTCCCGCCATGGTCCACGACCCGAGTCCGCCCGCGCCCAGCACCACCACGTTCGCGTTCCGAAGCGCGAGCTGCATGTCCGTGGCGCTGGAATCCGGTGACGCCTGGTCGCCGAAGTAGTGCAGCTGCCGGTCGTAGCGAAGCGCCTCGGCGGGGGACAGGCCGGCTGCGGCGGGATCGAAGCATCCCTGCGCCACCACGCCCGCCTCCTCGAGCTGCGCGAGCGCGGCGCGAAGCTCCGGCCGCTCGGCGGGGCGCACGCCCTCGGCCAGGGCGTCCACGAGCTCGCGGGCGAACGGGCTGGCCTCGCGCAGCACGACGTCGCCGTCGCCGTCGCTGCGCAGCAGGTAGATGTCGCCGGTGGACGCCGGGAACGGCTCCACGCTCGGCTTCAGTCTCACGGTCCTCATTCCACCTCCACGACGGATAAGGGCTGGGCTTGCCGCCCGTGGCGGCAAGCCCACCCCAAGGGGCATCAGCCCCCCTTGACGACCGACACGGCCGGGACGACCGGCTTGTCGAGCTTCTCGAGCTTCAGCATGTGTTCACCCCCTTCGACCTCCCGTGGGCTCACGCGTGACCAGATAGATCGCCTTCGTGTGGCGCAGCTCGTCGATCTGGATCTCGAAGTTCACGGCCGGGTCCTGCCCGTATGCGGCCACGAAGCGCAGCCCGGCGCTCTCGATGCTGCGCTCGATCGTCTCCCGCGGGTGATGGCGCTGGTCGTGGTTGCTCGTGGTGCGCGACCAGCAGTCGCGGCTCTCGCTGAAGATGTCCAGCGTGGCGCGCGCGAGGCCGCCGGCGCCGAACTGGTCGTCGGCGAGCCCGCGCCAGACCATCATCAGCCCGTCCTCCTCCACGACGACTGTCGAGCTGAAGAAGTCTCGATAGGTCGCGAGCGTGTTTGCGTCGAAGACGAGCAGGCCGCCGGGGCGAAGGTTCTGGGCGAGCCCCGCCAGCGCGGCCGTGAGCTCGTCGGGGTCGGTCAGATAGTTCGCGACGTCGTCCAGGCAGGTGATCAGGTCGAACTCGCCAATCGGGTCGAGATCGCGGAGGTCGTGGCAGTGGAGGGCGACCCGCCCATCGACCTTCGCCGCCGCGACCTCCAGCATCGCGGGACACTGGTCGCACGCGGTCACGTCGAAGCCTCGCTCGAGCAGGGGTAGGAAGCTCTTGCCGGTGCCGCAGCCGGCATCCAATGCGCGTTTGCCGGTCAGGCCGTGCGCCCGGGCGAGCCCGAGCAGCCCACCCGTCCAGAGCTCGTAGTCGTGGTGGGCGGTGAAGCGGTCATAGAACGGGGCCAACGCGTCGTAGGCCGCCGCTGCCGATCGGTCCATAGAAACGACCGATCCATTCATAGAAATTGAGGCCATGCCCTACCAGACCCGCTGACCGTTCAGTAGGGTTACAGGCCGTGTACTGCGCCAGCACGAAGTGGTTCAGAACCGCACCGCGGAGTGGGATTGGGAGGCCATGCGCCGCCACTGCTACCGCGAGGCTCGGCGGCTCGGTCGCTCACACGCCGAGGCCGAGGACATCGCGCAGGAGGCGCTCCTCCGGGCCTGGCGCAAGCGTGGTTCCTGCCGCGACCCGGAGCGGCCGTTGCCGTGGGTCCGGGAGATCACGCGCAACGAGTCCTACCGGCTCTACTCACGACGCGCCATGACCCACGAGCTCCCCACCGACCGCCTGCCCGAGCCGCCCGCGCACTCCGGCGAGGACGCCGTGTTGACGCGGATCGACGTCCAGCGCGCGCTGGGGGACCTCTCGCCGGTCGACCGTCTCATGGTCCGGCTCCGCTACGAGGCGGACCTGACGCATCCATCGGTCGCCGGGGCGCTCGGCCTGTCCGTCGCAAACGTTAAGGTGCGCCTTCACCGGCTCCGCCCGAAACTTCAACACTCCACTTCCGACGCCATGACACCGCCTGGGACCAATAGCCGAACGAAACGCCGCCGCAGCTCGCTGGGGCCGCCCGACGCGAGGGTCATCAAGGCGATCGGCCACCCGCTGCGGTGGCAGATGCTCGAGGCGCTGAACGAGGGCGAGGGAAGCCCCGCGCAGCTCGCGCGCCGCTTTGGCGAGCCCGTGAACCTCGTGGCCTACCACATGGGCATCCTGGCGAAGGCCGGTGGCGTCGAGATGGTGCGCACGGAGCCTCGCCGCGGCTCGACCGAGCACTACTACCGCGCGACCATGCGCCCGTACTTCGCGGATCGGGAGTGGGCGAAGCTGCCGACCGAGACCCGGCGAGCGGTGCTGGCGGTAGAGACCAAGCGGATCGTGAACGACATCCGCGCCGCCGCGGCGGGTACCGGCCTCGACCACCCCAAGGCACACGTGAGCTGGAGCCCGCTGGAGCTCGACCGCGAGGGCATCGACGAGGTGGCCGACCTTCTCGCGGGTGTTCTCGACAAGCTCAATGACATCCAGGCTCGAGCGCACGGGCGGCAGACCAACGGGAAGAGCAAGAAGCCCGAGCGGATCCTCACCGAGGTCGCGATGGTGCACTTCGAGCGCCCGAAGCGCGCCAGGCGCGGCCGGCCGCCGAAGTAGTCAGCCCAGCGGAAGCTCCTCCTCGAGGGTGTCGAGCACGTGGTCGGCGCCCGCCTCGCGCAGCGCCTCGCGGTCGTAGTGGCCGGTGGCGACCGCGATCGCGGTGCAGTCCACGGCGTGCGCCGCCTCGATGTCGCGCGGCGTGTCGCCAATCACGAAGATGTCCTCGTTCGGCACGTCCTCTCCGAGCATGGCCTCGCCCCGCTCGACCGCCTGGCGCACG
This sequence comes from uncultured Thermoleophilaceae bacterium, assembly GCA_963771715.1. Lineage (GTDB taxonomy): Bacteria > Actinomycetota > Thermoleophilia > Solirubrobacterales > Thermoleophilaceae > JACVRW01. The sequence goes on along the minus strand of CAVYUQ010000006.1, from coordinate 226,391 downwards.
ATTCCGGCGCGGTCGACGCCCGCGCTGGCGTACGCCCCGAACGTGAACCAGCGGTTGAGGTCGCCGCGGGCGAGCTTGATCGCCGCGGCGCCGTCGCCGTTGCCGGTGATGATCCCGAGCAGATGACCGTCGCGGCTCAGCTGCTTGAGCCGCTCCGGCACGCCGGGGAGCACCCTGTAGCCCTTGCTCTCGGCCACCGCCTCCGGCAGGTGCTCCAGCCGGCGCTGCACGATCTGCGCCAGCTCGCGCGGCGTCGGCTTGCGGTGCAGCACCGCCTCGAACGTCCTGGCGCCCACGTCCGGGTCGGTCATGCCGGCGTCGGTGAACTCGCCGATGTCGGCGGGGATGCCGTACAGCTCCTCGAACGCGCGCCTCCAGGCCACGGCCCCGGCCCCACCCGTCGACACGAGCGTCCCGTCGATGTCGAAGAGCAGGATCCGGGGCGTCTCGGCCACGCCCTCAGGATATTGCGGGGGCTTTTCGTATTGCAGCGCCTGCAGGACGTTGATGCGCGACGCACGCCGCGCGGGCAGGATCGCGGCGAGCATCCCGGCCACGACCGCCACCAGCAGGAACGCGACCATCGTTCCGGCCGGGATCGAGAATTCGAGTCCCGTCTCCGGACAGTGCGTGCGTGACCAGCGCCGCCAGGAGCAGGCCGAGCGTCATTCCGAGCGCCGCCCCTATCAGCGCGACGATGATGCTCTCGTGGCGCATCATCCGCCTCACCTGGCGGCGCGTCATGCCGACCGCGCGCAGGGTGCCCAGCTCGCGGGTGCGCTCGAAGACCGCAAGCGCGAGCGTGTTGATGATCCCGAACAGGCTCACGATCACGGACAGCCCCAGCATCGCGTAGAGCAGGCCCACCATGCCCATCGATCCAGCTCTGGTTGAGCTTCTCGAACTCTGCGCTCGTCCTGAGCGTCGCGCCGGGATACGGCGCGAGCGCTCGCTCGAGCGCGGCGGCTCGAGGCGGCGCCGGCGCCGCTGTCGAGCCTCACGAAGACGAGCCTGTCGTCGTGCGTCTCGAAGCTCCGGTTGAACAGCCCACGCGAAATGCTCACGTCCGCCAGCTCGAGCGGGTTGAAATCCGGCCGGGCGTCGATGCCGGCCACCCGCAGGTGCAGCCGCTTTCCCGACGGGGTGGTCATCTGAGAAGCGCTCGCCGACCGCCAGGTCGTACTCCTTCGCGTACTTCTCCGTGACGATCGCGCCGTCCGTCGCCCATTGCGTGCAGCGCGGTATCCGAGCCGCGCCCTCCAGTGGAAGCGCAGCGCGCTGTCCACGGTCGCCGGGTCGATGCCGCTCACGCGGCCCACCTCGCCGAAGGCGCGGGCCTGGTCCTCGCGAATCGTTCGTCACGGAACCCGACGCCGGGCGTCTTCGCCAGCGCGCGGGCGGTCTCGCCGGGGATCGGCGTCCAGCCGTCCTTCGCGGTCACCACGTAGTCCGTGCTCAGCTGCTTGTCCCAGGAGTCGGAGAACGAGGCGCGCATTCCCTGGCCGAGGATGGCCACGAACGTGACCAGCGCGATGCCGATCATCAGGGCCGCGGCGGTGGCCGCCGTGCGACCCGGGTTGCGCATCGCGTTCTCCCGCGCCAACCGGCCGGCCACTCGCCCGATCCGCTCCGCCGGACGCCCGACCACGGAAGCCAGCGGTGGCACGAGGCGGGACGACAGCATCGCCACGCCCACGAACAAGAGCAGCGTGCCCGCGCCGATCGACGATGAGCCGGCCGGCATCGCTCATCCCGCTCCCGAACATTCCGTACACGAGCGCCGCGACAGCGATGGCCGAGAGCACCGCGCCCGCGATCTGAGTGCGGCGCGAGCCGTGTGACGCGGGCACGACGCCCTCGCGGAGCGCAGTCACGGGCTCGACGCGCGTGGCGCGGACCGCCGGTATGAGGCCGGCGATGGTGGTGATCCCGACGCCGAACACCAGCGAGACGACGAGGGTCCGGTGGCGATCACGGTGTCGCTCTCCGGCAGCTCGACGTTGAACGCCTTGAACGCCGCGCTCAGGCCCTCGGTGAAGCCCGAGGCCGACCGCCACGCCCGACAACCGATGCGACGAGGCCGGTCACGATCGCCTCGAGCACCACGGAGCCCAGGACCTGGCGCCTCGAGGCGCCGATCGTGCGCAGCAGCGCGAAGTCCCGGCTGCGCTGCGCGACCGTGATCGCCAGCGTGTTGAAGATCACGAAACCGCCGACGAACAGCGCGATCAGGCCGAACGCCACGAGGAACTTCTGGACGATGTCGAGTCCCTCCTTCAGCCCGTCGAGGCCGAAGCGGTCCTGGCTCGCGGCGCTCTCCACCTGGAGCCCTCGCGGCAGCACGCCATCGATCGCGTGCCGGAGCTCGGCGGGAGCCACGCCGTCGCGGGCGCGCACGAGGATCGAGTCGAGCCTCCCGCGCTTGCCCGAAAGTGCCTGCGCCTGGCGCAGGTCGAAGATCGCTGCGGTGGCGCCCCCGAGCGACTCGACCGAGCCGAAGGTGGCCGTGCCCACCACCGTGAAGCGCTGCGACGAGCCGTGCGCCGAGACCCCGATCGTCTTGCCCACGCCGAGCTGCTCGTCCTTGGCGGTGGCCGCGTCGATCGTGACCTCGCCCGCGGCGCGCGGGAAGCGCCCGGAACGGAGCTTGAAGGGACTGAGCGTGGTGGCTCCGGGGGTGCGGGAGTCCACGCCCTCGGCGAACGACGGGCTCCCGTCGCCGCCGATGGCCTTGCCGTCGGCACCCACGAGCCGCACCTGATCGGACACGTCCCCGGCGGCGAGTCCCACCTGCGGCAGCGCCCGGACGTCGGCCAGCACGGACTCCGGCAACGGCGGCCGTTTGCCGCCCGCCGAGTCGGCGGCCACGTCGAACGCCGCGCGCGTCGTCACGACGGCGTCGACCTTGTCGTAGGCGGCGGTCGACAGCGTGTCGGCCGCTCCCTGCCAGGTGTCGGTGAGGATGTAGGCCGCACTGACCATCCCGACGCCGAGAACGATGGCGAGGCTGGTCAGCACCGTGCGGAGCTTGCGCCCCAGCATGCCCTTCAGCGCGGTGCGGATCATCGCCCCGTCACCTCCTTCATCGCAGAGAGGACCTCGAACTCGTTGAGCGGCTCGAAGTCGTTCACGACGAAGCCGTCCGCAAGGAACAGCACCCGGTCTGCCGCAGTCGCGGCACGCGAGTCGTGCGTGACCATGACGGTGGTCTGGCCGTATTCGTCCACCGACTCGCGCAGGAGGTCGAGGATCTCCTCGCCGGTGTGCGAGTCGAGGTTGCCGGTCGGCTCGTCCGCGAACAGCACTGTCGGGCGGGTCACGAGCGCGCGGGCGATCGCCACGCGCTGCTGCTGGCCCCCCGACAGCTCGGCGGGGCGGTGGTGGCGGCGGTCGCTCAGCCCGACCTTGTCGAGCAGCGTGTCGACCCACTCGCGGTCTGGCTTCCTGCCCGCTATGGACAGCGGCAGCACCACGTTCTCCTCGGCGGTCAGCACCGGCAGCAAATTGAAGAACTGGAACACGAAGCCCACGTGGCGGCGCCGCAGCAGCGTCAGCTCGCGGTCGCTCATCGTCGTGATCTCCTGGTCCTCCACCTCCACGTGCCCGTCGGTCGGGCGATCGAGGCCGGCGAGGATGTGCATGAGAGTCGACTTGCCGGAGCCGGACGGGCCCATCACGGCGGTGAACTGGCCCTGGGGAACCTCCAGCGAGACCCCGCCGAGCGCGTGCACGGCCGCGTCGCCCTCGCCGTACTGCCGGGTCACTCCGGTGGCGCGAACCGCAGCGGATGCCTGCTACGCCGGGTTCGATGTCAGCGCTTCGTAGGGGTGCGATCACGGACACGACCTCTCCTCACTGTTGGTTTTCCAGGCTCCCGACGCGAATGCGGGCGTCTCGCGCGTGGTCTCGACGGTGCGTGCGATGCGCGCCACGGCGCTCTGGAGCGCACCGCCTGCCAGCAGGCCACGCGTGGCGGGCTCGAGCACGCGGCCGAGCACGCCGCGGCCGCCGCCGACGGTGACCGAGGCGCTCAGCTCGGTGGAGCGCTCGGAAGCTGGTGCGAGCCGGTAGTCCACGTCGAGCACGACGGGCCCGGACGCGCGCAGGGCGAGCCGCTCGGGCCCGCCCTCGAAGACCTCTATGTCGAAGCACACCCTGGCACCGGCGAGCCGCCCCGCGATGCGGGCGCGACTCCCGGCGACCAGGCGATCGCCGTCGAGTTCCTGCAGCTCGAAGTCGATGGGGACCAGCGGCTGCACAGCTCGGGATCGGTCAGGGCGTCGAGCACGTGCTCGGCCGGCGCCCTCATCTCGAGTCGAGCGTTCCAGGTGCTGTTCGCCGCGGTTCTCATGTGGGAGCCAGCGTCCCAGCGCTCCGTGCGCCGAGCGTGGAACCAGCGTGAAACGCACGTGAAAGGGGCTGTTTGCAGGAGTAGATTGGACTCATGCTGCGCATCCGCCTGATCGGCGAGATGGCGCTCGAGGTCGACGGGACCGAGGCTCCCCCGCCCGCAAGCCGTCGCGCTCGCTCACTCCTGGCCTGGCTCGCGCTCAACCCCGGGCCGCACGCGCGCGGCGAGGTTGCGTCCTGCTTCTGGCCGGACATGCTGGACTCGAGCTCCCGGACGAACCTGCGCAGCGCGCTGGCGGCGCTTCGCAGCGAGCTCCAGCCCGAGGGCGCCCGGCACCTGTCGGCAAGCCGCGACGCCATCGGCCTTCCGAGTGACGGCGAGACCTGGGTCGACGCCGTGGAGTTCGCCCAGATGATCGAGCGGGGTGAGCTGGAGCAGGCCGTGGCCCTCGGTGACGGAGAGCTGCTCCCGGGGCTCGACCACGACTGGGTCTACCGCGCGCGCGACGCTCACCGCGACCAGCTGATCGCTGCGTTCGAGCGCCTGGCGGCCGCGGCCGAGGAGGCGGGCGACCTGGCGGCGGCTGTCCGCTGGACGCGCCGCCAGGTCTTCCACGACCCGCTCTCCGAGGACGGGCACCGCGAGCTGATCCGGCGGCTGGCAGAGGCCGGCGACCGCCCGTCCGCGCTCGCCGCCTTCGCCCAGCTGCGCACGCGTCTGGCCGACGAGCTGCGCGTGGCGCCCTCGGCCGCCACGCGCGAGCTGGTCGACGCGGTTCGCCGCGAGGATCGCGCGGGCGGGCGGTCGCGGAGCGCGCCGGCCCTGCCGGCGGCGCTGGAGATGAGGCGCGGGCGCCCATTCGTCGGCCGGGGGGAGACGCTCGAGCGGCTACGCGCGGCCTGGTCAGGTGCACGGGGCGGACCGCCCCAGCTCTGGCTGATCGCCGGGGAACCGGGCATCGGCAAGACGCGGCTCGCAGCGGAGCTCGCGTCGGCCGTTCACGCGGACGGGGCCGCGGTCCTGTACGGACGCGCCTATCCGGAGCCCCTCACGTCGTACCAGCCATTTGCCGAGGCACTCGGGGTGTCGCGCTTCGCGGACCTGGTGGAGAGTGCGGATAGCGACCGTTACGCATTGTTCGAGGCGGCCGCCTCGGAGCTCGCACGCCCGCCCGGCGGGCTCCTCGTCATCGACGACCTCCACTGGGCCGACCGCCCGACGCTGCTGTTGCTCCAGCACGTGGTCAGGTCCTCGCAGTCCAATCCTCTGCTGATCGTCGGGACCTATCGGCACGCCGAGGTGGATGCAGGGCACCCTCTGGCTGAGGCGCTCGGCGAGCTTCGCCGCGAGCATCCGTTCGAGCGAATCGTGCTCGAGGGCCTCGGTCCCGACGAGCTCGCCGACCTGATCTCCGGCGTCACAGGCTCCGCGGGCGACGAGCGCTTCGTCCACGCCGTGCACGACGAGACCGAGGGCAACCCGTTCTTCGTCGAGGAGGTGCTCCGGCACCTGGCCGAGTCGGGCTCGCTGGAGCAGCGAATGGCAAGCGGCTCGCTCGGCGCGATGGGCGTACCCGAGGGCGTGAAGGATGTCGTGGGGCGACGCCTGGCGGGACTCGGGGAGCACGCGAACCACGTGCTGGCGATCGCGTCGGTGGTGGGCCGCCGCTTCGGGCTCGACCTGCTCGAGCGCCTCTCGGGGCGCGACGAGGACGAGCTGATCGCTGCGCTCGACGACGCTCTCGCCGCGGATCTGATCGTCGAGGAGCCCGGCGCGCCCGGTCGCTTCGCGTTCACGCACGCGCTCGTGCGCGAGACGGCCTACGACGCGCTGAGCCGGACGCGGCGCGTGCGCCTGCACGGGCGGGTGGGCCGGGCGCTCGAAGAGCTACACCGCGCAGATCTCGAACCCCACCTCGGCGAGCTGGCGCATCACTTCGCTGCGGCCACGGAGCCGGGTCATGCCGAGGACGCCGTCCGCTACGCCACGGCGGCTGGCCAGCGTGCCATGGAGCAGCTCGCGTACGAGGACGCCGTACGTCACTACCGCGGGGCGCTCGCCACGCTCGCGCTCGCAGGCGGTGCACCCGAGATCCAGCGCTGTGACCTGCTGCTGGAGCTCGGCGCGGCCGAGGCACGAGCCGGCGAGGGGGTCAAGGCCCGCGCGAACTTCGAACAGGCGGCGGATCTCGGGGAGCGGATCGGCTCGGCCGCCCGGGTGGCGGAGGCCGCGCTCGGCTACGGCGCAGACGTCCTTGGTGGCCTCTGGTGGCTGTCCGTCGGCCTGACCGACGAGCGGATGGTCAACCTGCTCGAGCGCGCGCTGGCGATGCTGCCTCCGGACGGCGCGGTCCGCGCGCGCGTCCTCGCCCAGCGAGCCATGCAGCTGTACTGGACCACGGAGCGCGAGCGCGGGACGACCATGAGCGCACAGGCCGTGGAGATGGCGCGCGCAGCGGGAGACTCCGGCACGCTGCTGTACACGCTCGGGGCCCACCACGCCGCGCTGTGGGGACCCGATGCCGTGAACGAGCAGCTTGCGGTCGCGGAGGAGCTCGCGCGGTTGGCGGAGAGCTGTGGTGACCACGAGCGCGGGCTGGTCGGCCTCGGCTGGCGGCTCACCGACCTGCTGGTCCTGGGCGACCGCACCGCCGTCGAGGGTGCGGTCGACACCATGGTGCGCTGGGCGCTGGAGCTGCGCCAGCCGACGCACCGCTGGTACGCGACCCACTGCCAGGCGATGCTCGCCATGCTCGACGGGCGCTTCGACGAGGTCGAGGAACTGATCTCCACCGCGCTCGCGTTCAACCCCCAGGTGCACGACCAGAGCGCCAGCCAGAGCTGGGCAATCCAGATGTACGCGCTACGCAACGAGCAGGGCCGCCTTGGGGAGCTGGAGCCGGTGTTGACGGCGGCAACCGAGCTCTACGAGGCGGTCCCGAGCTGGCGTGCCGCACTCGCCTATCTCTATGCGCAGACGGGGCAGGAGGCCGAATGCCGTAAGGAGTTCGAACGCTTGGCGGAGGACGATTTCGGCGGCCTGCCGCGCGACGGCATCTGGTTGACCGGCGCCGCCTACTGCGCGCGTGCCTGCGCGTATCTCGGCGACGGGGGCCGTGCGGTCGTGCTGCACGAACAGCTCTTGCCATACGCCGAGCTCAACGTTGTGACCGGGCTCGGCATCAGCTACGTAGGGTCGGTCGAGCTCTACCTCGGACTGCTCGCGGCAACGGCCGCACGCTGGGACGAGGCGGACCGCCACTTCAGCTCGGCGCGCGCGAGTGCACGAGGCTCTGCGCTCGTCGCCGTGGGTCGCGCACACCGACTACGAGCACGCGCGGATGCTGATGGCCCGCGGCCGCGAGGAGGACCGCGACCGAGCCGGGCACCTGCTCGAGAATGCTCGGGCTACGGCCGAGCGCCTCGGGATGACGCGCCTGTCCGAGCTAGTACTCGCTCAGCAGCTCGCGGCCCCGAGCGTCGGTTAGCACCACCACGGGCCGCTCCACGCCGTTCGGGTAGCGGATCATGCAATGGCGCACCGTGTGTGCCGGACGCGGCTCGCGCGCCGAGCAGCGGGCGGCCGCGGTGTCGTCGTTCCGCAGGGGAGTGAAGCGTTCCTCGAGGCGGCGCTCCGCCGCGCGTCTCGAGAGCGGATGGTTCGAGAGCAGCTCGGTCGGCACGCGTGGCGGGTCGGCGGCGCGGCCCGCCTCGACGTCCACGGGCCGGCCGTCGTCCCCTCCCGGGATGAGCACCACCGCCGCGGCCACGGCTGCGGCGATCGCGGCGACGGCCACGAGCGCGCGTCCGGGGCGCCTGTCCTCGAGGAAGCGATACCCGCACGCGGGGCACGCTCTGGCTCGCGCGGGCGCGGGCGCATCGCAGTTCGGACAGCTGTTCACCGGCGCGTCATTCGCGATCGCCGCGTAGCTCGGCGGCGATGCGCTCCAGGTCCGCGGGCACGCCGGCCATGATCGTGCGCGCGTGCTCGGTCACGAGCTCCACGGGCCAGTCCCACCAGGCCGCCCGCAGCAGGCGCTCGACATCGTCGTCCTCGTAGCGCCGGCGCATCACGCGAGCCGGATTGCCGGCCACGATCGCGTACGCCGGCACGTCGGCGGCCACCACGCTTCCGGCGGCCACCACCGCTCCGCTTCCGATCTTCACGCCCGGCATCACCAGCGCGCTGTAGCCGAGCCAGACGTCGTGTCCGACGACCGTGTCGCCGCGGCTCGGCGCGCTCATCACGAGGTCCATCGTGCGCTCTGCCCACGGCTCGCCGAAGATCCCGAAGGGGAAGGTCGACGGCCCGAGGTCGGCGTGGTTGCCGCCGGACATGAGGAACCGCACCTTCGAGGCGATGGCGCAGTAGCGGCCGATCACTAGCCGCTCGGGGCCGTGGCCGTACAGGAAGGCGTCGCGCTCGAACGCCAGCGGATCATCCGGGTCGTCGTAGTAGGTGTAGTCGCCGACCTCGATCCGCGCGTCGGTCACGAGCGGCTTCAGGAAGACCACCCGCTTCTGCCCCGGAACCGGGTGAAGCTGCATCGGATCGGGGGCGGGGAGCACGCTCAGCCGGGGCGAGGGTCGCCGATCCAGTAGCGCGGGCCGGGGCCGCGGGCGGCTGCGCGGTCGCCGGGGTTCGCGAGCTGGCAGCGATCGAGCGACAGGCAGCCGCACCCGATGCACTCGGTCAGCCCGGCCTTCAGGCGCTCCAGCTCCGCGATGCGCTCGTCGATCCGGGCGCTCCACGCGCTCGAGAGCTGCGACCAGTCGCGCCGCCTCGGGACCCTGTCCGCTGGGAGCTTCGCGAGCTCCGCTCCGATCTCGTCGAGGCTCAGGCCCACGCGCTGGGCGAACACGATGAAGGCGACCCGGCGGATCACCGGCCGCGCGAAGCGCCGGTGCCCGGAGGACGCCCGCTCGGAGCTGATCAGTCCGCGCTCCTCGTAGAAGCGCAACGCGGATGAGGCCACGCCGCTGCGCTCAGACAGCTCGCCGATGGTCAGGAGCTCCGACATCGAAAACGATGGAAGCAGACATCGGCCTTGACTTCAAGTGCACTTGAAGTTAGATCATGGGGACATGAGCGCTCAAGCATTGGAGAACACGGAACTGAACGGAAGCGTCGCCGTCGACGCGCTGGTGGGGGAGATCGGCCACTGGGACGACGTCGAGGTGGTCACGGAGCCGCGCTTCGGCGGCCCTGCGTTCCAGCTCGGACGCCGCCAGCTCGGCCACCTGCACGACGCGGGCGAGCGCGGCGCCTTCGCCGACATCCCGCTGCCGCGGGCCGTGCGCGACGAGCTGATCGCGGCGGGCCGGGCACGCCCGCACTCGGCCATGCCCGACTCGGGCTGGCTCACGGTTCCGGTGCGCACCGCGGCGGATCTCACCGGCGCCGTCGAGGTGTTCCGGCTGGCGTACGAGCGGGCGCGCCGGAAGCACGCGCCCGCCCGCTCTGCCTAGGCCTCGCCCTCGCCGGTGGCCACGCGCCGCTGAAGCACCGACGGCTCCACGCGCAGCACGCGCGCGGGCCACTCGGGCAGCCACCAGTTCCAGCGTCCCATCAGCGCGATCACCGCGGGCACGATCAGCGCCCGGATCACAGTGGCGTCGAGCAGGATGCCGGCGCCGAGGCCGGTGGCGAACATCTTCAGGTCCGTGCCCGGGCTCGAGCCCATCGCGACGAACGTGAGGAACAGGATCAGCGCGGCGCTCGTGACGAGGCGCCCGGTGCGTCCGATCCCCGTGACCACCGCCCGCTCGGTGGAGCCGGTGCGGTCGTACTCCTCGCGCATGCGGGCCAGGATGAACACCTCGTAGTCCATCGACAGCCCGAACAGGAACGCGAAGATCATCAGCGGCATCCAGGACGGGATCGAGCCGGTGGCCTGGATGTCCCAGATCAGCTCGGAGCCGTAGCCGTGCTGCCATACGAGCACGAGCACGCCCCAGGCCGCGGCCACGCTGAGGATGTTCAGCAGGATCGCCTTGGCGGGGAGCAGCAGCGAGCGGAACGCCCGCGCCAGCAGGATGAACGTCGTGATCGTGATCAGGGCGATCATCAGCGGGAAGCTGCCGTAGACCGCGTCGATGAAGTCGGCGTTGGACGCCGGCTGCCCTCCCACTCGTACGTCCGGTCCCACGGCGTGGGCGGCATCGCGCACCCCGTCGAGGGTCGCCTCGCCCTCGCTCGACCCGCTGTCGGGGACCGGGATCGCCTCCACGAGCGCGGTCCCGTCACGCCGCCACTGCGGATCGTCCGGCGCCACGGCGCCGTGAATGCCCTCGACTCCGGACACGGCGCTCACCACCTCGGCCGGATCGGCGCCGCGCTCGACCAGGATCTCGTGCGGAAGCAGCGCTCCCTCTCCGATGCCGGCGTCCTCGAGGGCCACAAGGCCGGTCTTCGCGTCACCCGACTTCGCCACCGTGTCGGCGTCGGAGCTTCCGAGCTGGAGGTCGGTGGCCGCGAGCACGAGCGCGAGCACCACGGCCATGCCCGCGGCGGCCGCGATCCAGCGGCGCCGGGCCACCATCTCGGCCCAGCGCGTCCAGGCGCGGCTCGCCTTGTCGTCGGTGCGCCGGTGGGGCCAGTCGAGCCGCGGGCCGAGCTTCGCCAGGACCACCGGCAGCAGCGTGATGGCCACGAGCACCGAGACCAGCGGGATCAGCATTCCGCCGTAGCCCATCGAGCGCAGGAACGGCAGCGGCAGCGCGATCAGCGCGAGCAGGCCGATGGCCACCGTGATGCCGCTGAAGACCACGGCGCGTCCGGCGGTCTCCATCGCCTTCTGGACCGCCTCGTCGCCGCTGCGCCCGTGCGAGCGCTCCTCGCGCCAGCGCGAGACCACGATCAGCGCGTAGTCGATCGCCACGCCGAGGCCGAGCAGCGCGATCAGGAACTGCACGATCGGGGAGACCGAGGTGAGCTCGGTGAGCCCGAGCAGCAGCAGGAACGTGGTCATGATCGACACGATCGCCATGAAGATCGGCACGATCGCCAGGAACGAGGCGAACACGAACGCCAGGACGGCGAGCGCGCCGATGCCGCCCAGTACCGCCTCGAGCAGGAGGCCGGGCCCCTCGCTGTCGGCGCCGCTGTCCTCCATGAGCGCGTCGAATCCGGTCAGGTGCACGGGCTGGCCCGCCACCGTGGTGCCCTTCAGTACGGCGCTCGCCGCCTTCTCCGCCCTCGGGTTCTCACCGAACGCGGAGTCCGGGTCGGGCTGCGGGTAGACGATGGCGAAGGTGGTGCGACCGTCGTCGGACAGGAACGTCTTGTCGCCGGTCGAGGCGTAGGACGCCACCCGCGAGTTGGGGAGCGCCTTCTCGAGCGCCCGATCCATCTTCGTCAGGTCCGCGCGCACGCTCGGAGAGTCGGCGCTCGTGCCCTCCGGCAGCTTCACCACCGGGACCAGTGGGGCGGTGTCGCCGCCCGTCCCGCGGTAGCGATCGGCGATCGTCACGTTCGTCTCCCAGCCCTCCTTATTGGGGACCGAGAACTCGGGATCGAGTGCGTCCGTGGCGGGGCCGGCCGCCGCAACACCGGCGATGGTGAGGACGATCCAGGTGATTACGACAGTGCGCTTGTGCGCGAGGACCCAGCGGGTTAGCGAGGACACCGTGTACTACCTCCGACGTATTGATTGCGAGTCCAGATCATTACAGATCAGAAAGGTTTATAACAGGAATAGGTTTCGGATGTAAGCTTCCCTGCGTGGGGGAGGATAAGGAAGAGCTTCGTATCGAGGCGCCGCGGGCGGATACACCGCCGCGGAGCGTCGGGTTCCTGATCTCGCAGCTCGGTTTCTTCTCCTCGAAGCGCTTCATGGAGGCCCTGGCGCCGGTCGGGATCGACCCGCGCGAGTTCCTCCTGCTGCGCTTCGTCGCGGCATCCGAGGGCCGGTCGCAACAGGCGCTCGCCGAGCGGCTAGCGATTCCGCCGAGCCGGATGGTTGCGTTGGTGGACCACCTCGAGGAAGGTGGGCTCTTGGAGAGGCGGCCCGACCCGGAGGATCGCCGGGTGCGCGGGCTGCACCTGACAAGGAAGGGGCGCGGCGTGCTGGAGAAGGCCGGGAAGGTTGCCATCGACTATGAGACTCAACTCTGCGCCGGAATTAATCGGGAGGAGCGCGAATTGCTGATCGACCTCCTGCAGAAGCTCCAGGCCAGCCAGACCCATCTGCGGGGCGTGCACCCGGGGATGGGGGAGGAGCGTCCCTAATGGCCAAGCTCCTCATCCATCTCGCCACCGGCCCCGAGAACCCCACGCGCGGCGCGCTCGCGCTGCTCGTGGCGCGCACCGCGGCCGACGAGGGCCACGACGTGCAGGTGTTCATCGCGGGCGACGGCGTCCAGTACGCGCGGCCGGCAACGGCCTCGACCGTCCACGGCGTGGGCACCGGGAGCTTCGGCGAGCACTGGGAGGCGCTCGTGAGCACGGGCGTGCCGATCTTCCTCTCCGGCATGTCGAGCAACGCCCGCGGCCTCGAACCCGACGCGATCGCGGAGGGCGCCGAAATGGCGCCGCCCACGAAGCTCGTCGAGCTGGCCGTCTGGGCCGACTCAACGCTTACCTACTGATGGCCGACCGGGCCGTCGTCGTTCCGCCGGGCGGAGGTGTCCGCCTCAGCAACGTCGAGTTCCTCGGCCTGAGCGAGCACTCGCCGCGCCTCAACGTCAGCATCATCACGATGGCGCCCGGCGCGCACGGCCCCGAGACGCACGTGCATGCCGACGAGGACGACGCCTTCTACATCCTCGACGGCGAGCTCACCTTCGTGCTCGACGAGGGCGAGGTGCCGGCGCCAGAGGGCACCTTCGTGCTGGTGCCGCCCGGCGTGAACCACACCTTCCTGAACCCGCTGGACCGGCCCACGCGCGTGCTCAACATCCACGCGCCGGCGGGCTTCGACCGCCGCCTGCTCGGCGAAAAGAAGCACTGAGGGGATCGACTGTCCTGCCTAAAGCTTGGATATCAAGCCTAGAACAGGACGGTCGACGGAAGATCAGCCCTTTACCGCTGCTGTAAGCGTCTAGGGTGTGTGACCCGTGGGACTCACTCCATCCTCAGGCGGACCGCCCTCGCGGCGTGGCCGTGAGCGGCGCGCGTATCAGCTCGTGCTCGTGGGGAGCACGGCCGGCTTCATCGCGGTCGTGGGCTTCATCCTCGCGGCCCTCGACGTGATGGGCTTCGGCATCCCGTTCATCGCCGCGATCGTCGCGATCGCCTGTGCGCTGCTGTTCCGCCGCACGGTCGGCCGCTAGCGCAGCTCCGCTGCCGGCAGGGGCACGTCCGGCTGGCGTGCGCCTCGCCTTCGCGGCTGGGGCTGGTGCTGCGGCTTCGGCGCCGGCTTGCCCGCGGCGCGCGTGGGCGCGGGGATCAGCGCGGCCGCCGCGATCACGAGCAGGAAGGCGACCACCCGGACGACCACCGTGAGCGGCTCGCTCCCGAGTGGGTCACCGAAGACGACCACGCCGGCCGGGATCGCCGACGCGTTGCCGGCGATCGCGGTGACCGCTATGACCGGAACGGCCGGGCCGATCTGGAGCGAGCGTGCCGATGCGAAGAACGCCACGACGCCTCCCGCGATCGCCACGTACAGGTACGGGCTCAGGAGCAGCTCCTCGATCCCCGCGTCGATCTTCCCGCTCAGCGCCTTCACGGCCACGTGGGTGGTGGTGAAGAGCAGCCCGGCCGCGATGGCCAGAAGGATCCCTGGTGCGACGTGGCGCGACCCCTCGCGTACGAGACGATCAGTACCACGCCCACCGCCGCGATCGCGGCCTCGAAGGCCAGCATCGCGGCGATCGAGTAGTTCGCGCTCTCCTGTCCGGAGCGCGCCTCGCCCATGACCGCCAGCATCGCGAGACCGGCGGCGGTGAGCAGGAGGCCGGCCCACTGGCGGCGCTCCACCTCGAAGCCGAAGAAGCGCTCGGCCATCACCGCGAGCACCACGAGCCCGCCCGCGAGCACCGCCTGCACGAGCGACATGGCCGCCAGGGTCAGCGCCCCCACGTGGAGCAGGTACGCCACGACCGCCAGGGCGTAGCCGATCGTCCAACACCTCGAGCGGAACAGGGCGATCGCGCTGCGCAGCAGAAACGAGAGGAGCCCCGCCTCGCGGCGGGGCTCCTCGAAACGACGGGGTATGGCTAGCTGCCTACTGGAGCCACTCCTGGACCTTGTCCTGGTTGTCCTTCACCCAGTCTGCGCCGGCCTCCTCGGGATCCTGCTTGTCGCCGGCGATCGCCTTCGCGACGAGCTCCTGATCCTCGTTGGTCAGCTTCATCGCCTTGAGCATGTCGTACGCCGGCGAGCCGCTGTCGGCGAACTTCTTGCTGAACAGCTTGTTGATCACCGTGATGTCGTACTCGCACTTGTACTGCTCCGGGTCCCCGCCTTCCTTGGCGTCGTCCTTGCAGTCCGAGCCCTCCTCACGCGGCGGCAGCTTCACCTCGGCCAGTTCGTACTCCTGGTTGAGGTACTGCGGCGTGTACCAGTAGAAGAGAACCGGCTCCTCCTGCTTGTAGAGCTGGGTCCAGCGCGCCACCTGGGCCGGCTCGGCGCCGGCGGTCACGTGCTTGAAGTTCAGCCCGAGGGCCTTGATCAGCTCCTTGTCCTTCTGGACGTAGGAGGGGTCGCCGCCGAGGAACATGCCCTGGTCGCCTGAGTCAGGAGTCTTGAACAGCTCCTCCTTGCCCTTCAGGCCCTCCCAGGTCTCGAACTCGGGGTTCTCGTCCATCAGGTACTTCGGGATGAACCAGCCGATGTGGCCCTCCACGCCGAGCGGTCCGCCCTGCACGACAGTGCCGGCCTTGTCGATGTACTGCGCGTACTCGTCGGTGTGCTGCCAGTCCTCGAGCACCGCGTCGACCTTGCCGTCGGCCATCGCCTGGAAGACCGGGATCTCGGCGATCTTGGTGACCTCGACCTCGCAGCCGAGCTCGTCCTCGAGCACCGCCTTGGCGATGTAGGTGTTGGCGGTAGAGCCCGCCCAGGCCTGCTCGTTGACCACTACCTTGCCGCAGTCCTTGCCGGCCGAGGCGCTGCCATCGCCGCCGCCCGAGGGCTCGTCCTTCTCCTCGCCGCAGGCCGCCACGGACAGCGCCAGCACCAGCGCCATCAGCACGGCCCACATGTGCCTGTGGGTCTTCAAACCGCCCCTCCTCCTGGTTGCACTTGTCGTCTCCTCCTGAGCAAGCCGAACATCGGCCCTCGCTCCGGCATGTCGTCCCGCGTTACGCGTTGGCCCTGGGTCACCCGGTCGAGCGCGATGCCGAGCGCGAGGATCGCGAGCGAGGCCACGACGCCGAGACCGAACTCGTTGCGCTGCAGCCCGCGTGCCACGAGGTCGCCGAGCGCCCCAGAGCCCACAAGCCCGCCGATCACGACGACGGCCAGGACCATGATGATGCCCTGGTTCACGCCGAGCATGATGCTCTCGCGGGCGAGCGGGATCTTCACCTTGGCCAGCACCTGCATCCGTGAGGCGCCGAAGGCCTGGGCGGCCTCAACCGCGGCGGGAGGCACGCTGCGCAGGCCCGCCGTCACGAGCCGGATGATCACCGGGATGGCGTACAGCACGGACGCGATCACGCCCGGCACGCGCGACACCGGCATCAGATAGATGAACGGGATGATGTAGACGAGCTGGGGGAGGGTCTGGAGCGTGTCGAGAACCGGCCGCAACAGCTTCTCCACCCGCTCGCTCTCCGCCGCCCAGACGCCGATGGCGACCCCGATCAGCACGGCAATGGCGGTCGCGACGAGCACCTGCGAGGCGGTGTCCATGCCGGGGTCCCACATTCCCATGACGCCGATCGCGGCGAGCATGAGGAGCGCGGTGACCGCCGGGCGCATCCCGCTCAGCACGAAGGCGATCAGCGTGAGGCCACCGAGGGTCACGAACCAGGGCGACTCGACCAGCACCGCGCGCAGCGGCTCGAGGAAGTTCTCGAGGATGAAGTTCCCGATGGGCTCCGTGATCTTGAAGACCAGCGAGTCGGGGTCCTGCACGTAGTCGAGCACCGACTGGATCCAGCCAAGGATCGTGTTCTGGATGGTCGCCTCATAGACCGAGGTGGAGGTCTCGAACTCGTCCGGGTAGATCGGGTCGGCGCCGAGGGCCCGGGCGATCAGGACGACCGCGGCGATCGCGGCGAGCGTTGCGAGGGTGATGTTGCGCGCCCGCTTGTGTCCCTCGTCCGTGAGCTGGCGGCGCGCCGGGTCGGTGCGATCGGCGATCGCCTGGGTGGCGCGGTCGAGCGCGATGGCCATGATCACGATCGCGACGCCGGCGAGCAGCGCGAGCGCCGCGTTCGAGTAGAGCCCGTTCGTGACCACGTCGCCGAGGCCCTTCCCGCCGATCAGGCCCGCGATGACCACGAGCGAGAGCGCGAACATGATGGTCTGGTTAACCGCAAGCAGCATCTGGCGCCGGGCCAGCGGGAGCTGAACCTTGAACAGCGTCTGCATCGGGGTGGCGCCGAGCGCCTGCGATGCCTCCACCGACTCCGGCGTCACCCCGCGCACGCCCAGCGCAGTGATCCTGATCGCCGGTGGGATCGCGTAAATCATGGTGCAGATCACGGCCGCCGCCGGGCCGACGGAGAACAGGATCACGATCGGCATCAGGTACGCGAACGCCGGGACGATCTGCATCGCGTCGAGCACGGGCGTGATCGCGCGGTGGAAGCGCTCGTTGCGGCCGGCGTAGACCCCGAGCGGGAAGCCGATCGAAAGCGAGAGGATCACCGCGGCGAGCATGAGGGCGAGCGTCTGCATGCTCTCCTCCCAGAGGCCCATCAGCGCAAAGGACACGAACGCGCCGAGCACGATGAGCCCCGCGCGCCAGCCACCGAAGCGCCACACGATCGCGGTGCCGGCCGCGATGGTGCCGACCCAGGTGAGCCACTCGATGAAGTTGAGCAGCGCGGTCACGAGCCAATCAGCGAAGGCGCGGAAGCCGTCGAGGATCGCGAAGAAGATGTTCGGGTTCTCGGCCGTGCGCTCCTCGAGCAGCCAGTCCTGGGCCTTGTCGATCTCCGAGGGCAGCTGGGCCCAGGTGAGCGAGCCGGGCCAGGGGTAGTCGCCCTTGAGCAGGAAGTAGAGGATCAGCATCCCCCCGACGATGGCCGCCACCTGCACCGGGCGG
This sequence comes from uncultured Thermoleophilaceae bacterium, assembly GCA_963771715.1. Classification (GTDB taxonomy): domain Bacteria; phylum Actinomycetota; class Thermoleophilia; order Solirubrobacterales; family Thermoleophilaceae; genus JACVRW01. The sequence continues at coordinate 208,878 of CAVYUQ010000006.1, read as the reverse complement.
CCCCGCCAACGCGAGCTGGGAGCAGCGAACGCCGGCGCCCTCAGCCTGCCGGTAGCTACCGCCACGCTACGCCCCGGGTTCGGCCATCGCCTTGAGAACCGCCACGCGGTCGACGATGCCCACGACCTGGCCGTCCTTGACCGCCCGGATCGGGTGGTCGGTCTGCGCCACTATCGGGACGGCGTCCTTGAGCGTGGTGGTCACCGGCAGCTCCGGTCCGTCGGCGGTCTCCCCGGGCTTCGGGTCGCGCATGATCCAGCGCAGCGTCAGCACGTGGGTGCGCGGGATGTCGCGGATGAAGTTCTCGACGTACTCGTCGGCGGGCGTGCCCACGAGCTCCTCGGGGGTGCCCAGCTGCACGATCGCGCCGTCGCGCATGATCGCGATCCGGTCGCCGAGCCGGAGCGCCTCGGGCAGGTCGTGGGTGATGAAGAGCATCGTCTTGCCCGTCTCCTCCTGGAGGCGGATCACCTCGTCCTGCATATCGCGGCGGATCAGCGGGTCGAGTGCGCTGAAGGGCTCGTCGTAGAGCATCAGGTCGGGCTCGACAGCGAAGGCGCGGGCGAGCCCCACCCGCTGCTGCATACCTCCGGACAGCTGGGCCGGGAAGGAGGTGGCCACGTCGTGCAGGCCGACGAGCTCGAGGATCTCGCTCGCCTTCGCGAGGCGCTCGTGCTTCGGAACGCCCTGGATCTCGAGGCCGAAGGCCACGTTGTCGATCACGGTGCGGTGCGCCAGCAGGCCGAAGTGCTGGAACACCATCGAGACCCTGTGGCGGCGCAGCTCGCGCAGCGCGGACGCGTCCGCGCCGATCACGTCCTGGTCGCAGATGGTCACCTCGCCGGCGGTGGGCTCGATCAGCCGGATCAGCGTGCGCACGAGCGTGGACTTGCCGGAGCCGGAAAGGCCCATGACCACGAACACCTCGCCCGGCCAGACGTCGATCGAGACGTCCCGCACGGCCACGACGGCGCCGGTCTTCTCGCGCAGCTCGGCGCGCGACAGCTCGGCGTCCGGCGTGCCGATCACCTTGTCGGCGTGCTTGCCGAACACTTTCCATACGCCCTCGGCGCGGAGCAGGGGGTCGCCAGTGCGATCCGCGGCCGGTGGGGCTTCAGGGGTCTCCACGGCGCTAGAGCCGTGCGAGTCACTCATCTCGGCGCGATGATATATCAGCCTGGGTCGCCCGCGCCAGCCCTGAGATTACGTGTGTATTAGGACGGTCTGGAGCTCGGTGAGCGTGTCCATCGGATAGCGCCCGCCCACCCTGCCGATGCCGCTCTGGGAGCGCGCGCGCCCACCCCAGGGAAGGTGGGGCTCCCAGTAGTTCGTCGTCTCGTTGATGTTCACGAGCCCCATGGGCACCGAATCGGCGTAGCGCAGCCCGGCGGCCAGGTCCCGCGTGAAGATCGCCGCCATCAGGCCGTACGTCTGCGCGTTCGTCTGCTCGATCGCCTCCTCGAGCGAGCCGATCCCGACGATCGGAGCGATCGGCCCGAAGGTCTCCTCGGTGACCGCGATCGAGTCGGGCGGCACGTCGTTCAGCACCGTCGGCTGCCAGTAGAGCCCGGTTGGAAAGCCGTCTGCGCGGCTGCCGCCCGTCACGACCGTGGCCCCCCGCTCGACCGCGTCGGCCACGTGCGCGTCCATCTTGGCCGCACCGGGCTCGTTGTTGACCGGGCCCATCGTGGTCGCCTCGTCGAGCGGGTCTCCCAACCGGACCTCACGCTCCACCTCGCCGGCGAGCAGCGACACGAACTCGCCGCGAACCGCCTCGTGCACCAGGAACCGCTCGGCTGCCGAGCAGCTCTGCCCGGCACCGAGGAACGAGCCCACCCGCGCGGCCTCCGCGGCTGCGGCGAGGTCCGCGTCGTCCATCACGACGAACGGGCCGTTGCCGCCCATCTCGAGCAGCTGGACCTTGCCCGCAGCTTGGCGCGAAACCACCAGCCCCGTCTCCGTCGAGCCCGTGAACGCGACGGCGTGCGTGCCGGGATTCGCCGCGAGCTCGTCGCCCACCTCGGGCCCGGGGCCGAGCACGAAGTTGAAGACACCGGGCGGCAGATCCGCCTCGGTGATGCATTCGGCGAGCACGCCGGAGCACACGGCGGTCGAGGGGGCCGGCGTCCAGACGACGGTGTTGCCGCAAGCGAGCGCCGGCGCGAGCACCTCGGCCGGCATCGTGTAGGGCCAGTTCCATGGCGTGATCAGCCCGAGCACCCCCACTGGGCGGCGCACCAGGAGCACGCGCCGCCCGGGCGCGGCGCTCTCGGGGAGCGAGCCCTCCACGCGCTTGCCGTCCTCCGCAGCCGTGCGGAAGAACTCGATCAGCTCGCCGACCTCCACCTCGGCCTCGGCCTTCAGCGGCTTGCCCTGGTCCAGCGTGAGCACGCGCGCGAGATCGTCGCTGCGGCTCTCCATCACGTCGGCGGCGCGGTGCAGCAGCGCGGCGCGCTCGAAGCCGGTGCGCGCGCCCCAGGACGGGAACGCGGCGTTGGCGGCGGCGATGGCGGCGCGGGCGTCGGCGCGGTCGCCCCACGCCACCGGGCCGAGCGACTCGCCCGTGGCGGGACTGGTCGCCTCGACCGTGGCGCCGCTGGTCGCGTCGCGCCACTCGCCGTCGATGAACATCCGCGTCGCCACGGGGCCGCGTCTAGGTTCCGCGGGCTCCGCCGCCGGCACGGCGTCCGACGGCGACTGGAAGCGATGCGACTCCAGCACGCCGCTCTTGTGCCGCTGGACGAACCAGTAGTAGGCGAGCCCGCCGAAGAACACGACACCGATGAACAGGATCGCGCCGTACTGGAGGTACCAGTGGAACGGCTCGGTTGCGTTGTAGACGTCCTTGCGCGGCCAGATCAGGTTGACCGCCATGAAGGTGCCCCAGCCACCGCGATGCGTTGATCGGAAGCCCCAGCTTCCCGAGCGTGAAGTAGCCCGTCCTCCCTGCGTCCTTCGGCGGCCACTCGCCGCGCAGGCGCTTGCGCAGCATCGGCACCGTTACGAGCAGATAGGCGATGTAGATCATGATGATCCCGATGCTGGTGATCACCGTGAAGATCTGAGGCTGCCTGATGTTCACGACCAGGATCACCACGGCAAGGATGCCGACCAGGACCGCCGGGATGATCGGCGTCTTGGTCCTCGGGTCCACCTTCGCGAGGTGCTCGCCGGCGGGCAGGTTGTTGTCGCGGGCCATCGCGAACATCATCCGGATCGTGGCCGTATGGACCGCCAGGCAGCAGACCGTGATCGCGATCGCGACGCAGATCAGGAAGATCTTTCCGACGGTGTCGCCCAGCACGTCCAGGACGACGAACTGGAGTCCGCCGACGTCCGATCTCCTCGGAGTTGATGTTGCTCACGGCGAGGATCGCGAACAGCAGGATCAGGCCGCCGAGGATGAACGAGGCGATGATCGCACGCAGGATCGCGATCGGCGCCGTGCGGCGCGGATCGATCGTCTCCTCGCCCAGCGAGCTGGCGGTGTCGAAGCCGTACATGACGTACGCGGAGGCGAGCGACGCCGCCAGGAAGGCGCCGAAGTAGCCCCACTCGTGGCCCTCGCCCGTGCCCTGCGATTCGAACAGCACGTCGGGACCGCGCGTGATGTCGACGCCAGCAGGACGATCAGCAGCACGGCCGCGACCAGCTCGATGAAGACGCCGGTGCTGTTGATCCGCGCCATCAGCTTCACGCCCAGTGCGTTGATGACCGTGGTGAAGACGATCAGCACGGTGCCGAGAATCACGGCGTTGATGGCGAAGTCGTACTTGCCGTCGCCGTCGCCGTAGAATTGGAATCCGTCCCAGATCTGGGGCAGCGTGTAGCTGGTAGGCGAGCGCCACGGCGGAGAGCGTCACGATCGACGCGATGAGCATCATCCAGCCGCCCAGCCACGAGATCGTGGCGTTTCCCATGCGCTTGCCCCAGTTGTAGATCGACCCTGCCACCGGGAAGTTCGCGGCCAGCTCGGCGAACGTCAGAGCGCCACCATCAGCTGGCCGGCGAACACCATCGGCCAGGTCCACCAGTACGCCGGTCCGCCGAGCGCGAACCCGAAGAAGAAGAGCTGGAAGATGCCGGTCAGGATCGAGATGTAGCTGATCCCAGCGGCGAAGCTGGCGAACTTCCCGATGCTGCGGTCGAGCTCCTGCTTGTAGCCGAAGTCAGCTAGCTCTTCGGAGTGGTCGCCGGCCACTTCGCTCACGAAGCCATGCTCGCCAGACGTTCGGGTTCCCTGCGATCCATTGGTCGGCGGCTTCGCTGATCGGCAAGCCTCTCGCGTCCGTGAGGAACGCGATCTCCTGCTGGTCGTCGGTCGTGTAGTTGAGCTTCTTCAGGAACCGGAAGGCCTCGGGCGCCTTGTCCTCGAGTCGCAACGACAGCGCCTTGAAGAGCACGTCGTTCGCATAGTCGCAGTCGTAGCCTTCACCGTTCCGCTCGCGCGCGGCCTCCTCGCACTCCTCATCAAAGGCGGGGAGCTGGACCTCCGTGAGGTCGTACTTCCGGTGCACCCAGTGCGGCGTGTAGAAGTAGGTGAGCAGCGGTCTCCTCTCTTTGAACGCCTCGTCGAGCGACCGGATCAGGGCTTGCTCCGAGCCGCTGTAGACGACCTTGAGGTTGAGGCCGAGGCTCTTGATGATCTCCTCGTCATAGGAGACGAAGGTCGGATCGCCGCCGAGGAACTCGCCACCCACGAGGTCCTCGTGGCCCTTGAAGCCCTGCCAGCGGGCCAGCTCCGGCCGCTCCTTCACCAGGTACGTAGGGATCCACCAGCCGATGTTCCCGATCAACCCCAGCTTGCCGCCGTCGACGATCCCCCCGTCCCGGAGAGGCCCGCCCCTGCGACCCTCGATGTAGCGGTTGATCTCCTCCGCGTGACCCGACGGCCAGACCTCGAGGGAGCCGTCCAGCTCCCCTGAGGCGATCGCGGGGAACTGGTTGTTCTCGTCGATCTTGACCAGCTCAACCGTGTAGCCGAGCTCCCGCTCGAGGAGAATCTTCGCGACGTTGGCATTGACCGCCGAGCCGGTCCATGGGTTGACGGCGAGCCTGATCGTGACGCCCTCACCGGGCTTCTCCCCGGGCGCCGGCTCGTCGTCGCTCCCGCAGCCGGTGGCGAACAGCGCAAGCACCGCTACAACCGCAGCCACACCAGCGGCTGCTATCCGTCTCCTCACCAGATAAGGCCCCGTGGCGACCGCCCTTCGTCACCGTCCAAGACAATGCCGATGCTCACACCCGGCACGGGCCCTGTCAAGGTGCTCCGCGATGCATGACATAGCCGAGTTCCTCCGCGCGCATCCGCCCTTCGACAGCCTCGACGAGGAAACCCTTGCACGCGTGGCCGACAGCGCCGAGATCGAGTTCCACGCCGCGGGCACGCAGATCCTCGAGAGCGCCGAGGCCACGGCTGAGTTCGCCTACATCGTCAGGCGCGGGTCGGTCGAGCTGATCGTCGACGGCCACCTGCTCGACCTGATGGAGGAGGGGGAGCTGTTCGGCTTCGTCTCCCTCCTTTCAGAGGGGCCGCTCGGCTTCGTGGCGCGTGCCGCGGAGGACACGCTCGTGTACCGCATACCCGCGGACGTGATCCGCCCGGTGCTCGAGCAACCCGCCTCCGTGCGCTTCATGGTCCAGAGGATGGACAAGAGGGTCCACCTCCTGGCCGGGCACGAGAGCGAGTCGCCGCTCTCCGCCGCCGGCCGGCCGGTGGGTGAGCTGATCCGGGCGCCGGCGCTCGTGTGCCCGCCGGAGACGAGCGTCCGGGAGGCGGCGCGACAAATGGCCGAGGCCAGCGCGACCTGCGTGGTGGTCGAGCTCGGCGACCGCCTCGGGATCGTCACTGACCGCGACATCCGCACCCGCGTGGTGGCCGCGGGCGCGGATCCGAACACGCCGCTGTCCGACGTGATGACCGCGCCGGCGTGGACGGTGTCCGCCGAGCGCACGGGCACGGACGCGCTGCTCGAGATGCTCGACCAAGGGATCCGCCACCTGCCGGTGCTCAGCGCCAGAAGGAAGCTGCTCGGCGTGCTGGACGACGTGGACCTGATGGCGAACGAGCGGCGCGCGCCGTTTCGCCTGCGGGCGTCGATCGCACGAGGCGCCGACGTGGAGGAGGTCGCGCGTGCCGCCGCCGACTTGCCGGACACGGTGATCGCGCTCTACGACGCCGGCCTGCCCACCGCGGCGATCTGCCGCACGATCGCGAGCATCCACGACACGGTCACGCGCCGGCTGATCGAGTTCGCGCACGAGGGGCTGGGGCGCCCGCCCGCGCCGTACACGTGGCTGGCCACGGGCAGCGTCGGCCGCTTCGAGCCGTTCCCGGGCTCCGACGTGGACAGCGCAATCGCGTGGGACGGCCCGGACGACGATCCGGAGGTGCGGGCGGCGTTCGAGGCGCTCGCCGAGTACGTGCTCGAGCGCCTCGAGCTGTGCGGGTTCAGGCCCGACGAGAAAGGCGCGGTGGCCACCAATCCGTTGTTCGCGCGCTCGGTGGACGAGTGGGAGCGCGCGGCCAGGTCCTGGGTCGAGTACCCCGATCGCGACCGTGGCCTGTTGTTGCTCTCCGTGGTCGTGGAGAGCGATCCGGTCTGGGGCGAGACGGCCGTGGCCGATCACCTCGCCGAGGTGTTCGCCCGCACCCCCGACCGCGAGCGGATGTTGCACAGGCTGGCCGCCGCCGCGCTGCTGGAGCGCCCGCCCACGGGCTTCTTCCGCAACCTCGTCCTCCACTCGAGCGGCGAGCGCCGAGGGGTGCTCGACATCAAACGGCGCGGGCTGGTTCCGATCGAGGCGCTGGCGCGCTGGAGCGGGCTGGCCGCGGGCGTGACCGCGGCCTCGACGCGGGCGCGGCTGAAGGCTTCGCTCGAGGCGGGCACGCTGAGCGCTGACGACGTGGCGATCCTGCGCGACGCGTTCGAGCTGTTCTCAGCGCTGCGGATGGAGCACCAGGTCGAGCAGCTCCGGGCGGGGGAGGAGCCGGACGACCTGATCGATCCCAGGAGCCTGCCGCCGCTCACCCGGACCTCGCTGAAGGAGGCCTTCCGCGCAGTTGCGCGCGTTCAGCGTGGAATCGCCCTCAAGCTCGGCTTCCAGGCACGTTGACACGGCGGTGGAATCCGTCCTGGCGTGAGGCGCGGTTCGTCGTGATCGACGTCGAGACCACGGGGCTTGACCCTGAGCGGGACGAGGTCATTTCGTTCGCGGGCATCCCGGTCGAGTCCGCCCGGATCATCGCCTCCGAGTCCGTTCATGGCCTTGTCCGGCCTCGCGCGACCTCCACGAGTGCGTCCGTCGCAATCCACCGGCTGCGCGAGGAGGACCTCGCCGGCGCCCCGAGAGCACCGGAGGCGCTCGCGCCGCTGGCAGCGCTCATGCGCGGACGGATCCCGGTGGTGCACGCCAGCTGGGTGGAGCGCACGTTCCTCGGCAAGGCCGGGTGCCCGCTGCCGCGCCGGATCGTGGACACAGCGGTCCTGTGGCGGGTGCTGAGCATGGAGCGCGGCGGGCGCGATCCGGGCATTTGCAGCCTATCCGTGATTGCCGGGGCGCTCGGGCTTCCGGCGCATCGCCCACACGAGGCCGAGGGCGACGCCCTCACCGCGGCGCAGGCGTTCCTCGCCATGGCCACACATCTCGAAGCCCGCCGCCGCGGGACCGTGCGCGCGCTCACAGGAGCGCGCTGGGAGGTGCGCAGCCGGCAGCTCTGGCACGCGCCTGGCGGGCTCAGGTCCGGCTGAACGCGGCGAGGATCGCGCGCTGGAAGGCGAGCACGTGCTCGTGCATGATCGTGCGCGCGTGCGGGCCGTTTCGGTCGAGGATCGCCTCGAGCAGCTGGGTCTGGTCGTGGACGGCATGGCCGAGCGTGGGCACCCGGTCCAGCACGAGGTACCAGATGCGCAACGAGTGCGTGAAGTAGCGCTCGAGCGTCTGCGTCAGGTGGGGGTTGCGGGCCGCCTCCCAGGTGAAGCGGTGGATGCGCTCGTCGAAGCGCATGAGGAGGTCCTGGTCGGCCGGCTCATCGAGCGCCTCGATGTCGGCGAGGAGCGCCTCCGCGGTGGCGCGCGTCTCGGGATCGAGCCGTAGCGCGGCGAGCTCGGCGGCGTACCCCTCGAGCTCCGCGCGGACCTCGGTGATGTTCTGGATGTCGGCGGCCTCGACTGCGGAGACGAACGTGCCGCGTCGCGGCTGAACGTCCACGAGATTCTCGAGCGCGAGCCGCTTCACAGCCTCCCGCAGCGGTGTCCGGCCGATGCCCAGCTCAGCCATCAACTCGTCCTCGCGCAGCACCGTGCCGGGCGGCAGGTGGAGAGTCACGATCCGGTCGCGCAGCTCCGTGTACGCGTGCTCGGCGACCAGCCGTGTGGCCGTAGCATCAGGGACCGGGTTTGGCGAGGGATCGAGGGCCATCGGGGAGAGACTCGGCGAGCAAGGTTGACACGTCCACCACGCGGAGCTCGTCGCCGCGGGCCTTCACGCCGTCGTCGAGCATCACGGTGCAGAACGGGCAGGCGACGGCGAGCGTCTCCGCGCCGGTCTCGGCCGCCTCGCGGACGCGCTCCTCGTTGATCTGGCCGCCGCGCTCCTCCATCCACATGTGCGCGCCGCCGGCGCCGCAGCAGAACGTGCGCTCGCCGCTGCGCTCCATCTCGATCGGGGTGCCGACCGCCTCCACGAGCTCGCGAGGGTCGGCGCGCACGTCGTTGTGGCGGGCCAGGTAGCAGGAGTCGTGGTAGGTGATCGTGCGGCCGTCGCCGTCGGGCTGGAGCCTGCCGTCGCGGACCAGCTCGGCGAGCAGCTCGGTGTGATGGACGACCTCGTAGTTGCCGCCGAAGTCCGGGTACTCGTTGCCGAGCGTGTTGAAGCAGTGCGGGCAGCTCGCCACGATCTTCGTGACGCCGGCCTCGTTGAGCGTGCCCACGTTCTGCTCCGCGTGTGCCTGGAACAGGTACTCGTTGCCGATCCGCCGCGCCGGGTCGCCCGTGCACGACTCGCGCGGGCCGAGGATCGCGAAGTCCACGCCGGCCGCCTTCAGCAGCTTGGCCGTGGACTGCGCGGCGGTCCGCGCGCGCTCGTCGAACGAGGCCGCGCAGCCCACCCAGTAGAGGACCTCGGGCGCGGGGTCGCCCGGCTCGAGCACGCGCACGCCGAGCTCGGCGGCCCAGTCGGCGCGCTCGGTCTGCGGCTTGCCCCAGGGGTTCGACGCGCGTTCCACGTCGCGCAACATCTGCTCCGACTCGGTGGGGAACGACGAATCCATCATCACCAGGTGCCTGCGCAGGTCGATGATGTGGTCCACGTGCTCGATCGACACCGGGCACTCGCGCACGCAGGCGCCGCAGGTCACGCAGTCCCAGACCACGTTGTCGGTCACCGCGTTCGGCACGAGCGGCGAGGGCTCGAACCCCTCCTCGCCGCGGATAAGCCTCGGGCCCTCCTCGAATACCTGGTCGCGTAGGGCCATGATCAGCAGCTTCGGCGACAGCTCCTTGTCGGTCGCCCACGCCGGGCACACGTCCTGGCAGCGCCCGCACTCGGTGCACGAGAAGGTGTCGAGCGTCTGCTTCCAGGTGAGGTCGGGCACCGTGCCGGCGCCGAAGCGCATCTCCTCCTCCGGGACGTCGAAGCGCAGCGGCTCGAGCCGCCCGCGCGCGCGTGTGCGCGAGAAGTAGACGTTGAACGCCGCGGTGGCGATGTGCAGGTGCTTCGAGTGCGGGAGGTAGGCGAGGAAGCTCAGGATGATCAGCAGGTGCGCCCAGACGAAGGCGCGCTCGAGCACCTCCGCGACCCCGCCGTCGCCGAACAGACCCGCGAGCGCGTTCGACACCGGGGACCACGACTCCGGCCACTCGTTCAGGTCCAGCGCGATCCGCGACGCGTGCCACAGCAGCAGCGTCGTGACGATGCCGGCGATCAACGCGAGGATCAGGTCCGCCTCGCCGAGGTGGCTGCCCTCGAAGCGCGCCGGGCGCTGGACCTTCCGGATCGCCACCGCGCCTATCACGCCGACGAGCACCAGCACGGCGAACACGTCCACCATCAGCGCGAACCAGCCCTGGTGGCCGAGCCACGGCAGCGTGGCGTGCTTGTCCACCGCGCCGATCATCGCGATCACGATCGTGGGGAAGAGGACCAGGAAGCCCCAGAAGATCGCGGCGTGGATCAGGCCCGGAACGAGGCGCTGGAGCAGCTTCCTCTGGCCGAGCACGATCACGGCCTCGTTCCTGACCCGCTTCGGCACGTCGTCGAATCGCTCGACCGGCTTGCCGAGCCTGACGAGCGAGACGAGCAGCCTGGCGCGGCGAAGGAAGAGCGTGGCGCTGGCCCCGACTATGGCGGCCAGCGCGAGCGCTCCAAGTGCGACGTCTATGAGGCCTGCGCCTTTCTGAGCTCGGCCGTGATCGCCGGCACGATCTCGGCCAGGTCGCCGATCACCGCGTAATCGGCGCTGGCGAGAATCGGCGCCTCCGCGTCGGAGTTGATCGCGAGGATCTTCTTCGCGCCCTTGCAGCCCGCGATGTGCTGAGTCGCGCCACTGATGCCGCAGGCGATGTAGAGGTCCGGGGCGACCTTCGTGCCGGTCTGGCCGACCTGGTCGGTGTGCGGCCGCCAGCCCGCCATGGTGACCACGCGCGAGCAGCCGACCGCCGCGTTCAGGAGGCCGGCGAGCTCCTCGAGGATGCCGAAGCCGTCGGCCGAGCCGACCCCGCGGCCGCCGCTCACGACGACCTTCGCCTCGGCGAGCGAGATGCCGGCCGTGGGCGTCTCGGCGTGCTCCACGACCCGCACCACCTGCTCCTCGAGCTCGGGCTGGAACTTCTCCACATTCGAGGATCCGCCGTTGACCGTGGTCGCTTCCACCATGTGGGGAGCAACCGAGAGAAGCTTGAGGTCGGAGTGGATGCGCGCCTCTTCGAGAAGGCTTCCGCCCCAGCGCACTCTGGTGACTGTGCCGTCACCTCCGACCGCGATGCAGTTGGCGGCAAAGGGCAGGTCGCGGCGTGCGGCGAGGTGTGAGAGGACCTCGTTGCCTCGATTCGTCCCCGCCGCGACGATCGCGTCCGGCGTGATCCGGTCGGCCAGCTGGTCGAGGCAGGCCGCCCAGGCGGCCGGCGCATACGAGGAGAGCTGCTCGTGCTCCGCCACATGCACCGTGTCCACGCCGTATGCACCAAGCTCGGGCTGCTCGGTGAACGTGAGGACGTGGACCGGGTTCCCGAGATCCCGGGCCAGCGTCAGTGCCTGCAGCGATAGCTCTTCGCCGGGCTCGACGAGGGCGAGGACGGCCATCACGCCACCCCGATGTCGCGCATCATCTCGACGACCGCCGGAGCGGCGTCGGGGCCGTTGCCGAGGATCTCCGCCTGCTTGCCCTGCCCCGGCGGCACCACGAGCCGCAGCCTCTGGAGGCGGGCGGCCGGGCGCTCCGGGCTCCGCTGCTCGACCGTCTTCGAGCGGGCGCGCAGCTTCGCCGGGACCGAGGGATAGCGCGGCAGGTTGATCCCCTCGAGCACGCTCACCACAGCGGGCAGGGGCAGCTCGTAGATGTCGCGCCCGCCGGGCACCTCCTGCTCGCAGCGCGCGCGGCCGTCGGCCACCGACAGTCCCTTCAGCCCGGTGGCGATCGGCCGCCCGAGCGCGTACGCCACGCGGATGCCCACCTGGTAGTTGCCCCCGTCGGCCGACTCGTTGCCGAACACGATCAGGTCGAAGCCGCCGCCGTCGGCCTCCTCGGCCTGGACGGTCTCAACGATCGCTGCCGCCGTGGCCTGCGGGTCCCACTCCTCGCCGTCGGTCACGAGATGCACGCCGCGGTCGCCGCCGTTGGCGAGCGAGTCGCGGATCTGCTCCTCGGCCTCGGCCGGGCCGAGCGTAAGCACGGTGACCTCGCCGCCGTGCTCCTCCACCAGCCGGACCGCCTCCTCCACACCGCACTCCTCGTGCGGGCTGATCGTGAAGCCGAGGTGGCGCGTCTCGAGCGCCTGCTCGTCGGCGGTCAACACCATCTTGCCGCCGGTGAGCGGCACCCGCTTGACGCAGACGAGGATCCTCATGCCGGGATCGGGTCCGCCGCCTTCACGCGGGCGTTGTCCGGGTCGAACAGCGGCGTGGAGTCGGCGGACTGCACGGTCACGGGATAGCGCTCGGTCATGTACTCCACGGCCAGCTCCTGTCCGACGTTCGCGTAATCGGGCGGCAGGTATGAGAGCAGGATGTGCTTGCCCACCGACGGCCCGGCGCCCGCGCTCGTCACGTACGAGCGCCGGCCGTGCGAGTCCACGAGCGGCGCGCCGTCGCGCGTGACGATCGGCTCGCCGCCCAGCATGTAGCGCTTGACCCCGCTGGCCGAGGTGTGGTCGTCCACCGTGAGCGTGCACATCACGGTCCTCGGCTCCTCCTCGCGGTGGCGCACGTGCGCCTCCTTGCCCACGAAGTCCTGGTCCTTGACCTTGCCCCACGCCATGCCGGCCTCGACCACGTTGTACTCGCCGTCGAGCTCGAAGCCGAACGCGCGGTAGCACTTCTCGAGCCGGCCAGTGGTGCCGTACACGCCGATCCCGGCGGGCACGATTCCGTGCGGCTCGCCCGCCTCGGCCACCATGTCCCACAGCCGCGCGCCCTGCTCGATCGGCACGTACAGCTCCCAGCCGAGGTCGCCCACGTAGGAGATCCGCGACGCGAGCACGCTCAGCGGGCCCATCTCGATGTCGCGGCAGGTGGCGAACGCGAAGCCCTCGTGCGACATGTCCGCGCTCGTGAGCTCGCGCATGATCTCGCGGGCGCGCGGGCCCCAGAGCCCGAGCGTCGTCCAGCTCGAGGTCAGGTCGAAGATCTGCGCGGTGCCGTCCTCGGGCAGGTGGTCGCGGTACCACTTCAGGTCGGCCATCCCGTGGGCGCCGCCCGTGACCACGCGGAAGTGCTCGTCGCCGAGCCGCATCACGGTCAGGTCCGAGCGGAAGCCGCCACGCGGGGTGAGCACCGGCGTGTACACGACCTTGCCGAGCTTCACGTCCATCTGGCGCATCGAGACCTTCTGCACGCACTCGAGCGCGCCCGGGCCGACGACGTCGAATACGCAGAATGCCGTCAGGTCGAACATCGCGGCGCGGTCGCGCATCGCGAGGTGCTCGGCGTTGATGATCGGCGACCACCAGCGCGAGTCCCACTCGGCCTCGCGGTCGCCCACTTGATCCGCGAACTCCTCGAGCAGCGGGGCGTTCGACTCGTACCAGTGCGGGCGCTCCCAGCCGGCGGCCTCGTAGAAGACCGCGCCGAGCTGGGCCTCGCGCTCGTAGTACGGCGACAGCCGCACCCGGCGCGCCGACTCCCACTGCTCGCCCGGGTGCACGATGCCGTAGGTCTTGTTGAAGCCCTCGGCGGCGCGGCTGCGCACGAGCTCGGCGGTCTTCTGGTGCTCGTAGAAGCGCGCGACGTCGGACGCCTGGAGGTCGATCTCGGGCTCGCCCTCGACCATCCACTCCGCGACGGCCCGGCCCACGCCCGGCCCCTCCTTCACCCACACGGCGGCGGCCGACCACAGGCCGCGCACCTCGGAGGTCTCGCCGAGGATCGGGAGCCCGTCCGGGGTGAGCGAGAGCAGGCCGTTGATCGCGTACTTGATGCCCACCGACTCGTCGCCCAGGATCTCCGGCACCAGCTCGAGCGCGTCCTCCATCTGCTGCACGAAGTCGTCCTGCGTGAAGGGCAGCTCGGTCGGGGTGGTCGCCGACTCCTCGATCGAGGGGATCTCGTCCGGGTCGTGCAGGATCGGCCGGTGCGCGTATGAGCCCACCTCGAGGCCGCTGCCGTCCTGGCGCTCGTACATGTTCGTGTCCATGTCGCGCACGATCGGGAACTCGATCGCGCTCTTCGAGGTCTCGAAGCGCGGCACCGGGCCCACGTCGATCATCTGGTGGACCGCGGGGGTGAGCGGGATCGACGCGCCGGCCATCTTCGCGAGCCGCGGGCTCCACACGCCGCAGGCGATCACCACGTACTCGGCGTCCACGTCACCGCGGTCGGTCCGCACGCGCTTCACGCGCCCGGCCTCGGTGTCGATGCCGAGCACCTCGGTGTTGGCGGACACGGTCAGCGCACCCGCGTTCTGGGCCTCCTCGCGCATCAGCGTGCCGGCGCGCAGCGAGTCGACCACGCCCACGCCCTTCGAGTAGAAGCCGCCGACGATCACGCTGTCGTCGACGTAGGGCACGAGCTCCTTGACCTCCTCCGGAGTCACGATCGAGACGTCGTCGATCCCCCACGACTTCGCGGACGCCATGCGGCGGCGCAGCTCCTCCATCCGCTCCTCGGTGCGCGCCACCTCGATCCCGCCGCACACGGTGAGCACGCCGAGCTCCTCGTACTGGCGAAGGCTGTCCGCGGTGAGGTCCGTCATCTCGCGCGAGTGGTCCACGGGGAAGATGAAGTTGGACGCGTGGCCCGTCGAGCCGCCCGGATTCGGCAGCGGCCCCTTGTCGATCAGGACGAGGTCCTTCCAGCCGAGCCGCGCGAGATGGCCGACAAGGCAGTTGCCGACGATTCCGGCGCCGATGACGACCGCACGCGCCGTCGCCGGAAGGGAACTTGCTGCTCCGGACTCGTCTGCCACAGGTATCACCTCGGGGTCGCGGCTGGCCAGGAAACTGATATATCACACGGATGCACTCGTCGCGCGAGCTCACGCAGCTCGTCCTTCGAGATCGAGGTCGGCGGCGTCGCGGCCGCACTCGAGGAGCTGTTCGAAGGGTTCGATGAGCTGGACCGGCTCGGCGTGGTGTTGAGCCAGCCCTGCGGTGCGATCGGCGCGAGCACGCTCATCACGGCGACGATCACGGCCTTCTACGACATCCAGCGCGCCCGCGGGCCCGACTTCTTCGTCTACCCCGACTACTACCTCTTCCACGTCGGGCGGCCGCTCGGGGACCACGCGCGGCTCGACGTCTGGCCGCGCCACAAGGAGGTGGTCGTGCCGGCTGACGGCGACCGCCTGCTCGAGGCGATCAACGATCGCGCCGTTACGCGGCTCGTGGTCGAAGACGGCCCCGCGGGCGAGCCGCCGTCCGACCCGGGTGCGCTGGCGAGCGCCCGCGCCCGCATCGAGACCTGCCTGGCCTACTCGCCGTCGGGGCGCGTGGAAGGCGCCGACGTCCGCATCGCGGGCAACCCCGTGACCGAGGGCTACGTCGAGGCGATACTGGACCCGGAGGCGCGCATGGCGAGGCTCCGGGCTGAGGGCAAGCAAGAGCGCGCCGAGGCGATCGCCGTCCGGGCCGGCGAGGTGGACCGCGACTCGCGGCAGCGCGTTCTCGCCGGACGCCGCGAGCTGGCCGAGGACGGCGTGCCGGTGGAGACCTACCGGCGCATCGGCCTCGACGAGGCGCTCGGGCGGTTGACCGCCGCGCCCGTGAACTGATATATCAGGGCGCGTGCCGCGCGAGGTGCCCCCCGCCGCCGCCCCATGACCATGACCGACGTCCGATCGCCGGAGCGCTCGTCCGCGGCCGGCCCGTCGCTGGTCGAGGCGCTCGAACGGCCGCGCTACGAGATCCTGCCGCTCGACGGGATCGCCGACGAGGTGCTCGAGCACGTGCCCCCCGGCCGCAAGATCACACTCACGTCCTCGCCGTCGCGGGGGCTCGAGGCCACGCTCGGCCTGGCCGAGCAGCTCGCGCCGCGCGGCTACGAAGTCGTGCCGCATCTCGCGGCTCGATTGGTGGCCGACCAGGCGCACCTCGAGGAGGTCGTCCTGAGGCTGCGGAACGCCGGGGTGCGCGAGGCCTTCGTGATCGCCGGCGACGCTCGCCAGCCGGCGGGGGAGTTCGAGGGCGCCGCCGAGCTTCTCTCCGCCATGGCCGAGCTGCCTGCGGGGCTCGACGAGGTGGGCATCTCCGGATACCCCGAGAGCCACCACTTCATCAGCGACGAGACCACGATCGAGGCGATGTTCGAGAAGGCGCCGATGGCGAGCTACATCGTCAGCCAGATCTGCTTCGACGCGGACGTGATCCGGACCTGGATCCAGCGCGTGCGCGAGCGCGGCACCTCGCTGCCGATCTGGATCGGGGTCCCCGGCGCGGTTGAGACCCGCAAGCTGCTCCGCACGTCGCTGCGGATCGGGCTGGGGCAGTCGGTCCGCTTCCTGCGCGGGCAGAGTGGCATGCTGCGCCGCTTCCTGGGGCCGCGCACCTACACGCCCACCGAGCTGCTGATCGAGCTCGCCCCTTCCTTCGCCGAGCCGGCCGACAAGGTCGGCGGAATCCACGTATACACCTTCAACGAGCTCAAAGAGACAGAAACCTGGCGGCGACAGCTCGTCGACCGCCTGAAGAACCAGGAGGAGACCCCTTGACACAGGTGAACGAGCACCCGGAGATCCTGCTCTACCCGCGCATCAACAAGTCGCCCTACTTCTATGCGTCGCGCCGTCACGACATCCAGATGTACAGCGTCTACAACCATCACTACCACCCGCGGCACTACGGCGACCCGGTCGAGGAGTACTGGCACCTGCTCAACGGGGTCACTCTGTGGGACGTCGGGGGCGCCGAGCGCCAGATCGAGATCAGCGGGCCGGACGCATTCGAGTTCACCAACCTGCTCGTGGCGCGCGACCTGAACAAGTGCGCGGTCGGGCAGTGCAAGTACGTCTTCCTCTGCCTGCCCGACGGCGGGATCATCAACGACCCCGTCCTGCTGCGCGTGGAGGAGAACCGCTTCTGGCTCTCGCTCGCCGACAGCGACGTGGAGCTGTGGGCACGCGGGGTGGCCTACAAGTCGGGCCACGACGTGACGATCAAGGAGATCGACGTCGGGCCGGTGCAGGTGCAGGGGCCGAAGTCGAAGGACGTGATGGTCGACCTGTTCGGCGACAGCATCCTCGAGATCCCCTACTACTACCTGCGGGCGTACGAGCTCGACGGAATGAACGTGCTCGTCTCGCGCACCGGCTACACGGCCGAGCTCGGCTTCGAGATCTACCTGTACGAGGCCAGCAAGAACGGGGTCAAGCTCTGGGACGCCGTGCTCGAGGCGGGCAAGCCGCACGGGCTCGAGGTGATCGGCCCGTGCCACATCCGCCGCATCGAGGGCGGGATCCTCGCCCTGGGCCACGGCTGCGACATGTGGTACGACACGAATCCCTACGAGGTGGGGATGGGCTACGACTGGATGGTCGACCTCGAGTCGGGCACCGACTTCATCGGCAAGGAGGCCCTGCACAAGATCAAGGAAGAGGGCCCCAAGCGCAAGCTGGTGGGCGTCGAGATCGGTGGCGAGCCGCTCGGCTCGTACAACGACGGCTCGATGATCGACGTGTTCCCGGTCCACAAGGACGGCAGCCGGATCGGGAAGGTCACGTCGGCCTGCTTCTCGCCGCGGCTCGAGAAGAACATCGGCTACGCGATGGTGCCGATCGAGCAGTCCGAGCTCGGCACGAAGCTCGAGGTCGAGCGGCCGGAGGGGATGACCTCCGCGGTCGTGGTCGAGAAGCCGTTCATCGATCCGAAGAAGGAGACGCCGAAGCAGGAGCTGGCCGCGAGCTCGTGAGCGGTTGCGCCGCCCCGAGCGGCCGCCGTAGGATGCCCCCGTGGCCTCGCAATATGACTTCGTAATCATCGGCGGGGGCTCCGCCGGCAGCGCGCTCGCGAACCGGCTGTCGGCGGATCCTGGCAACAGCGTGCTCGTGCTCGAGGCCGGGCGGTCGGACTATCCGTGGGACGTCTTCATCCACATGCCGGCCGCGCTCGCGTTCCCGATCGGCAGCCGCTTCTACGACTGGAAGTACGAGTCCGAGCCGGAGCCGCACATGGGCGGGCGGCGGGTGTACCACGCGCGCGGGAAGGTGCTCGGCGGGTCGAGCTCGATCAACGGCATGATCTTCCAGCGCGGCAACCCGATGGACTACGAGCGCTGGGCCTCCGACCCGGGGATGGAGACCTGGGACCACGCCCACTGCCTGCCGTACTTCAAGCGGATGGAGAACTGCCTCGCCGCCGCGCCGGACGACCCGTTCCGCGGTCACGACGGCCCGCTGGTGCTCGAGCGCGGCCCGGCGAAGGGACCGCTCTTCGACGCCTTCTTCGAGGCCGTGCAGCAGGCGGGCTACCCGCTCACCGACGACGTGAACGGCTACCGGCAGGAGGGCTTCGCCAAGTTCGACCGCAACGTGCACAACGGCAAGCGGCTCTCGGCCGCGCGCGCCTACCTGCACCCGGTCATGAAGCGGCCGAACCTGACGGTCGAGACATTTGCGTTCGCCACGAAGATCGTGTTCGAGGGCGGGCGGGCGGTCGGCGTCGAATACTCGCGCCGCGGCCGCGGCGGCCGCAGCGTGCGGGCGGGCGAGGTGGTGCTGTGCGGCGGCGCGATCAACTCGCCGCAGCTGCTCCAGCTCTCCGGCGTGGGCGCGGCGAGTGAGCTCGGCGCGCTCGGCATCGACGTGGTGGCCGACGTCCCCGGCGTGGGGGAGAACCTCCAGGACCACCTCGAGGTGTACATCCAGCACAGCGCGACCCAGCCGGTCACGATGGCGCCGTACTTCGCGATGAAGAGGCGCCCGGCCGTGGGCCTCCAGTGGCTGCTCCGCAAGACCGGCCCCGGCGCCACGAACCATTTCGAGGCGGGCGGCTTCGTGCGCGGCAACGACGAGGTCAAGTACCCGAACCTGATGTACCACTTCCTGCCGATCGCGGTGCGCTACGACGGGACGCTGCCAGAGGGCGGCGGTGGCCACGGCTACCAGGTCCACGTGGGGCCGATGTACTCGGACGTTCGCGGCACCTGCAAGGCGGTGAGCAGCGATCCGCGCGTGAAGCCCGCGCTGCTCTTCAACTACCTGTCGACGGAGAACGACCGGCGCGAGTGGATCGAGGCCATCCGGGTCACCCGCAGGATCCTCGGCGCACCGGCGTTCGAGCCGTTCAGCGGGGGCGAGCTGTCGCCCGGCGCGGAGGTCGAGTCCGACGAGCAGATCCTCGACTGGGTGGCGAAGGACGCGGAGACGGCGCTGCACCCGTCGTGCACGTGCAGGATGGGCACGGACGACATGTCCGTGGTCGACCCGCTGAGCATGAGCGTGCACGGGGTCGAGGGCCTGCGCGTGGTGGACGCCTCGGTGTTCCCCTACGTGACGAACGGGAACATCTACGCGCCGGTGATGATGACCGCCGAGAAGGCCGCCGACCTCATCCTCGGGAACACGCCGCTACCCGCCGAGCCGGTCGAGTTCTACCGGCACGGCGTGGACGCGACCGTCACCCCGAGTCGCGCTCTGTAAGCGACTCCAGCAGCCGCAGCAGCCTGTGGAGGGCCAGCACCTCGGCCGCAGCCTCCTGGACGCGCTCGAGCGGCAGCTCGCCGCGCCAGGCCCGATCCACGGTCGTCGAGAGGCGCTCGCCGGCGTCGATCAACGCGCCGTAGAAGGCGTCGTGAAGCAGCTCGGCGGACGCGCTCAGCCGCCGCGGGCCGGGCGGCGCCGCCGCCGGGCGGCCGGGGCGGCCGGCCCGCCAGCCGAGGCTCGCCGCCAGCGCGTCGAGCTCCGCCAATCGCGCCCGGTGCGCGGCGACCTCCTCGAGCGAGCCGCGGCCCTCCGCGTGCGCCCGCAGCGAGAGCTGGAGCGACTCCGCCGTGGCCTGGTAGAGCAGCAGCACGGTCTCGCGGACGGGACCCACTAGCTCCGACGGAACCTCCACCGACACGCGCGCCATCGCCATCCCCCTGTCGTCGAGGCACGCGTAGGCAGACCGCGTCAGCGGTTGCGCGGGGGCGTATCGTGGTGATGCGCCGAAGCTCTGTCTTCGGTGCCATGCCCCGGGACGTGGTCGCGTCGCCGGGGCGCTTTATCTGTTCGCGACCGAACATACGTTTGGTCGCGGACGGAACGGCGGGGCGAATCCGCCGCGCGCCGGCCTTCCCGTCTCACGCGACCACGTCCCGTGCTTCGGGCCCGAGGCGTGCACCGGCCAATGCATGTGGCGAAGGCGCCGCGCGGGACTGGTCGCGTGCCCCGATCACAGGCCGCCGCACACCGGGCAGTCCGCGAGCCGTGGCACGGGCTCGCGCGTGACCTCCATGCGTGCGCAGGTCATAGATGTACGCCGTGCCGAGCGAGGCCGGCGCGCACACGCCGGTGAGCTGGTGCAGGGTCTCGAGCGCCACCTGGCCACCCACGAAGGCGCACACCGGGCCGAGCGTCGCGGCCTGAGTCCGACGGCCGCGGCGCTGCTCGATCAGCTCGTCGTAGAGCGCGTACGAGCGGCGGTAGGTCTCCTCCTGGCACGCGAAGCAGCCGGTCGTGCCCGGCAGGTACAGCGGGCCGACGCGGGCGACCGGCGGCGAGTGACTCATCGTGATGTACGGGACCCTGCCCGCGAAGCACGCGGCGTTCACCCAGCGCTCGATGTCGTGCGCCGGCCAGTCCGCTCCGTTCACCACGAAGTCGGCCCCCTCGGCCAGCTCGCCCACCGCCGCCGCGCTCTCGAGCCGGCGCGCCACGGGCGTGAGCCGGCAGCGCGAGTCGAACGCCGCCAGGGCCTCGGCGGCCGCCTCGGCCTTGGGGCGGCCGATGTCGCGCTCGCGGTAGAGGATCTGGCGATTGAAGTTGCTCTCCTCGACGAGGTCGTGGTCGAGCAGGACCAGCTCACCGACGCCGCAGCAGGCGAGCGCGTACGACGCCCAGCTGCCGAGCCCGCCGACGCCCCAGGATCACGACGCGCGCCTCGCGCAGCCGCCGCTGGTACTCCGAGGGCGGGAACGCGCCGCTCGAGACGTCGCTGAAGTAGCGCAGCTGGCGGTCGTAGCGTGCCGCCTCCCGTGCGCTCACCCGTGCGTCGTCCGCCGCGTCGTCGAGCAGCCCGACGGCGGACATCCTGCGCGAGCGTGTCGGCGACGAGATCCGGCCCGAACTCGCGCTCGAGCTGGCCCACGCTGCGCGTGCCGTCGAGCGCGGCGAGCAGCGAGCGCGCGGCCGCGTCGGGTTGCTCGATCCTCAGGTCGGAGTCGTCGCTCGGTCGCAGGACGTAGATGTCGCCCGCATCCGTCGTGACGAGCTCGGCGGTGCGCTTGATGCGCGGTAGCTCCATGAGCCTCCCAGGCGGCGCGAGCCCGGCCCGGCGCCGCCGCCGGGCCGGGGCCGCGAGTGGATCATCCGATCTTGGTCACCGAAAGCGTCGGCAGGACGGGCTTGTCCGTCTTCTTGATCGTCACTCGGAATCACCTCCTTCCGCTCGTCTCGCGATGTAGAGCACCTTCAGGTGGCGGCTCTCGTCTGCGGGCTCGGCGAGCGACGCGTCCGGGAGCACACCGTGGACCGCAAGGCATTCGAGTCGCGCCTCGGCGAGCAGCGCGAGTACCCGGTCGCGCTCGAAGTGGCGCTGGCGGTGGCGCGTCACCACACGCTCGTACGCGCCGGCCTCCACGGAAGCGAACACGTCGATCTGCGCCTCGACGGCGCAGCCAGGTCGGGCGTCCGCCGTGCCGAACCCGCGCCACGCGAACACCACGCCGGCGCGCTCCGTCACGCGGTCGGAGGCGAACGTCGAGCGGTACGCGGCCAGCGAGTTGAGGTCGAACGCAGCCAGGCCGCCGGGGCGCAGGTTTCGCGCGATGCCGGCGAAGGCGGCGCCGAGCTCGTCCTCGTCGGTCAGGTAGTTCAGCGAGTCGTCGAAGCAGGTGACGACGTCGAAGCCGCCGAGCGGCGGCAGTTCGCGCAGGTCGGCCTCCACCAGGGTCGCGCTCGGCGCCCGGCGCGAGGCCAGCTCCAGCATCCCGCGCGAGGAGTCGCAGCCCGTGACCTCGAAGCCGCGCCCGAGAAAGCCGGCGAAGCTCTTGCCGCTCCCGCAGGCCAGGTCGAGCAGGCGGCGCCCGCGCAGGCCGTGATCTCGAAGCAGGGCGAGCACGTGGACCGTCCAGGTCTCGTAGTCCGAGTCCTCGGTGAATGCGTCGTAATAGGGGGCGAACGCGTCGTATTCGATGCTGCTCTCCACCTGAAGCGCAGCCATCAGAATTCGATTAAGGTCGCGCTGTGGCCCGCTCGACGCTGGATCTCGTCGACCCGCGCATCGCGAAGGCGCTGTCCCATCCGATGCGGGCGCGCATCCTCGTGATCCTCAACGAGCGCGTCGCGAGCCCGAACGAGATCGCCGAGACGATCGACGAGCGGCTGCCGAACGTGAGCTACCACGTGCGCGCCCTGCTCGACCTGGGCTGCATCGAGCTCGTGGACACCGCGCAGCGCCGCGGCGCGATCGAGCATTACTACCGCGCCGTGATCCGGCCCTTCTTCAGCGACCGCGACTGGAAGCGAATTCCGCGCTCCGCGCGCCAGACGATCTCGGACACGGCGCTCGAGATCGTCTGGGCGGACGTCTCGGACGCGATCAAGGCCGGCACGTTCGACTCGCGCCCCGACCGGTACCTCACGCACAGCCCGATGGTGTTGGACGAGCAGGGCTGGAGGGAGATGTCGGCCGTGATGGCGAAGGCGTTCGCGGAGGCGGAGAAGGTCAGGTCGCGCAGCGCCGGGCGGCTCAAGCAGTCCGATGAGGACGGCGTGCCGACCCGGGTGGTGCTCATGCAATTTGAGTCACCGCCGAGCGACGACGACGAGTGAGCCGGTCCTCCACGCGCATGCTCAGCAGTCTTAGAGCAAAACTCGCCGCTGACTGGTACAACTCATGAATCTTGCTCAGTGAGGGACCTCGTGCGAGCCCAGGACGGCGAGTGCGCGTCCTGGCCGCGGACGGCCAGCCCCTCTACCGGGACGCGCTGACGCGCGCGATCCGCGAGCGCCCGGAGCTCGAGCTCGTCGGGCAGGCCGCCAACGGCAGGGAGGCGCTGGAGGCGATCGGCGCGCAGCATCCCGACGTGGCCGTGATCGACAGGAGGCTCAGCGGCCTGTCCGGCGAGCAGGTCCTGCATGCGGTGGCGCGCGACGGCCTCGGCACGCGCGTGGTGCTGATGGACGCGCACGCCGATCCATGCGAGGTGTACGCCGCGCTCGCGGAGGGCGCGGCCGGCTACCTGACGAAGGAGGCGAGCGCACGCGAGCTGTGCGACGCGATCACCGCCGTGGCCCGCGGCCGCACGGTGCTGTCACCCCAGCTCCAGGCGGGCATCGCCGGCGAGATCAGGCTGCGCGCCCCGCGCGACCGGCCCGTGATGAGCGAGCGCGAGCGCGAGACCCTGACGCTGATCGCCGAGGGCCTCAGCGCGCCGCAGATCGGCCGCGCGCTGCACCTGAGCACGGCGACGGTGAAGACCCACCTTCACCACGTCTACGAGAAGCTCGGCGTCTCGGAGCGGGCGGCGGCGGTGGCGGAGGCCATGCGCAGGGGTCTGCTGGAATGAGCGGATGGCCGAGCTCGACCGTCGCCAGTTCCTCGTAGGCGCAGCGGGCGGCGCGGTCCTCCTGCGGCTGCCCGCGGAGCCCGCGGACCTCTCCAGGCGGGCGCTCAGGGAGCTCAGGTCGGCGGTGAGGGGCCGGGTGCTCGTGCCCCGCGACAGCACGCGCATCGTCTACAACCGCCGCTTCGAGGGCGTCCGGCCCGACGCGCTGGTGATCGCGGAGAGCACCGCGGACGTGGCGGCGGTCGTGCGCTGGGCGGACCGCTTCGACGTCAGGGTGGTGGCCCGCTCCGGCGGCCACAGCTACGCCGGGTACTCCACGACCTCGGACGGCGTCGTGATCGACCTGTCTCGCCTCCGCGGCGTGAGGGTCTCGAATGGCCGCGCCAGGATCGGCGCGGGCGCCCAGCTGATCGACGTCCAGCGCGCCCTCACGCGCCGCGGGCTGTCCGTGCCGTCCGGCTCCTGCCCCTCCGTGGGCATCGCCGGCCTCGCGCTCGGCGGCGGGCACGGGCTGGCCGGGCGGCGCTTCGGGCTCACGAGCGACAGACTCGTGGCCGCGCGCGTGGTGACCGCCGACGGGCGCGTCCGCCACGTGGATGCCAACACGAACGAGGACCTCTACTGGGCCTGCCGCGGCGGTGGCGGCGGGAACTTCGGCATCGTGACGTCGCTGACGCTGAAGGCCCACCGCGCGCCGGGCGCGGCGTGGTTCAGCGTGTCGTGGCCCTGGTCGCAGGCCGAGGAGGCGCTGGCGGCGTGGCAGCGCTTCGCGCCAGACGCGCCGCCGGCGCTCACCTCGATCTTCTCGCTCGGCACCACCGGCGGCTCCGGCTTGCCGCGCGTGGCCGCACTCGGGCAGTACTTCGGCGACGTGGCCGCGCTGCGCAGGCTCGTCGGGCCGCTCACGCGCGTGGCCGGCGCGAGCCTCAGCAGCGGCAGCTCGAGCTACTTCTCGCTGGTCCTGCGCTGGGCGGGCTGCCTCGACTCCGGCTTCGCGGCCTGCCACAGGTCCACGCGTTCGAGCTTCTTCGCCAAGTCGGACTACTTCGACAAGCGGCTCGGGCCGAGGGGCCGGGCGATCATGATCGACTGGATCGAGCGGCGTCAGCGCAATCCGTCGCTCGGCTCCGGAGCCCTGCTGCTCGACGCCTACGGGGGAGCGCTCAACCGGCCGGCCGCCGACGCGACCGCGTTCGTGCACCGCGACATGCTGTTCTCGCTCCAGTACCTCGCGTACTTCAGCGGCGGCGCGGCCGGGCGCGCCAGCCGGCGCTGGATCAACGGCGTGTGGCGCGCCCTGCGGCCGCACGCCTCGGGCGAGGCGTACCAGAACTACATCGACCCGCAGCTGGACGGCTGGCAGCGCGCCTACTACGGCTCGAACCTGGAGCGCCTGCGCGAGATCAAGAAGCAGGTGGACCCCGACTTCCGCTTCCGCTTCCGGCAGGCGATACCGCCGGCGCGCTGATGGACCGCGACTCGCTGAGGGGGCTGCGCGCGCAGCCCGGCTACCTCAAGTTCCTGTCGGCGGCCACGCTGGCGCGGGTCTCCGACGAGATGTTCTCGGTGGGCGTGGTGCTGCTCGTGCTCGACCGGACCGACAGCGCGGGGCTCGCCGGCGCGGCCGTGGCTGCGATCACGCTGCCGAGCCTGATCAGCGGGCCGCTGCTCGGCGCGTGGCTCGACCTCACGGGCCGGCGGCGGACGCTGATGGTGATCGACCAGATCGTGATCGCCTGCGTGCTCGTGGCGCTCGTGGTGCTCGTGGGCCACGCGCCGGCCTGGGTGATCCCGCTCGTGGTGCTGCCGGCGGGCATCACCTACCCGCTCTCGTTCGGCGGCTTCACGAGCATGATCCCGGCGCTTGTGCCGGGCGAGCTGCTGCCGCCTGCGAACGCGGTCGAGACCACGAGCTTCAACTCGGCGCTCGTGACCGGCCCGGCGCTGGCCGGCACGCTGTCCGCCGTCGTGGGGCCGGAGGCGCCGCTGCTCGTGGAGGCCGGCCTCGCGCTGGCCGCCCTGGCGCTGATCGTGCGCATCCCGGGGCTCGACTCGCCGCCGGAGCGGGCGGACGAGCGGACGCTCTGGAGCATCGCGGCCGACGGCCTGCGCCAGATCGCGATGGTGCCGCAGCTGCGCGGCGTGACCGCGGCGGCCGCGATCGGGCTGGGCGGTCTCGGGCTGCTCACCGTGGCCTTCCCGATCTTCGCGGTCGATCACCTCGGGGTGGACAGGAGCGCCGCCGGATACATGTGGGCGGCGTTCGCGGTCGGCTCCACGCTCGGCGCGCTGAGCCTCGTCCGCATCCAGCGCCGCTTCCCGCCCGAGCGGATCGTGCTCACCGGGTACGCGGTCTTCGGCCTGCTGATGCTGAGCTGGCCGCTCGCGGGCTCGCTGCCGGTGTTCCTGGCGCTGGTGTCGCTGGCGGCGCTCGTGGACGGCCCCGCGCTGGCGGCCCAGTTCGCCACCCGCCAGCGCTACGTGCCGCCGTCGCTCTACGGGCAGGTGTTCACCACGGCCGTGGGGCTGAAGGTGGGGTCCTTCGCGCTGGGCGCCGCGCTGGCCGGCGTGGTGGTCACCGGCCTCGGCTCGGCCGAGGCGCTCGTGATGGCGGCCGCGCTCCAGATGGTGGCCGCCGCGGTGGGTGTGACGCTCATGCGTCTTCCGGGTCGTCCGGCCCGAGATGCAGCTGCTCGCCGGAGCGCGGCTCGTAGGGCTTGAACTCCGGCGGCGGCAGCGGCTCGGTGGTGGCCTCGGCGGCCGCGCCCGGGCGGCGCGGCGGGCGCCGCTTGCGGATCGGCGGGGTCTCCAGCTCGGGCGGCAGGTCGTCGGCCGGCCGCTTGGCGCGCTCGCGTGCCCCCGCGAGGAACAGGATCGCGGCGCAGGCCAGCGCCAGCAGGTTCTGGCCGAGCGAGCGGTCGAACAGCCGGGCCACGATCAGCGCGCCGGCCCAGATGCCGGCGGCGGCGATGGCGGTTCCGTCGCCGAACGGAAGGTGGAAGCGCTTGCCCTCGGCGCGCGCCAGCAGCAGCGCTAGCACTCCGCCGGCGAGCAGCAGCTCCCCGGCCTCCACGAACGAGAACGGCCCGAAGGTGCTCACGATCAGGCCGATCGAGGCCGCGGCCGCCACGCGCTGCTCGAAGTTGAGCAGCCGCGCGGCCCGCAGGGCGCGCCGCGCCAGCTCAGCCATCGTCGAGCGGCCGCCGCCCGGCGAAGCCGGCTTCGGGCTCGTGCCAGTAGCCGATCTCGTCCTCGCCCTCCTGCCAGCAGAGGTAGACCTCCTGGCCGTCGCGGAGCGAGGGGAAGTCGAGCAGGGCGCGGTCGAGGTCGCGCAGGACCACCTCGAGCTCGCGCAGCTCGATCATGGAGTCGCGCAGCTCGAGGAAGCCCTCGGAGACGGTCCGGCCGGGCGTGCCGCCGCCGTTCGTCGGGCCGGCCTCGGAGAGCGCCTCGCGTGCCTCGCGGTCACCGAGCCGGTTGCGAGCCCCGCGCATGCGCTCGACGAGGCCGACCACCCTCGGAAGCAGCTCCGACGCCTCCTCGAGCGTGTAGTGCCGGGTGTGGATCACACCGCGGCGCGGGCGCCGTCGCGGATGCGACGCTCGAGCAGCTCCGCGTCCGCGTCCGAGACGGTCCGAAGCTGGCCCTGGAAGGCGAGCTGCCAGTGCTCCGCGGGCCACTTGGCGATGTGCTCCAGCTCCCCGACGAACTCGACGGCAGGCACGAAGTCGTCCTCGTCGAGCACGATCTCCGGCTCGGTCTCGAAGCGCCACGGATACGGGTCGACCTTGCCGGGCTTGCCGGGCCAGATCTTCTCGCGGTCCTCGTACATCTCCCCCGTCACGCGCACGATCCCGCCGAACGCCTGCACGCCCGTCACGTAGAAGACGATCCGGTCGCCCGGCGCGATCTGCTCGGCCATCCCGCGCCGGCCCTCCTTGGCTCCGATCACGCGAAACCCGTGCTCGCGCGTGGCGCGGAAGTTGTCGAGCGATCCGGTCAGCACCCAGGTCTTCGCCACGCTTCAAGCCTACTTTGTACGCTGTCCGGCACTCATGGCCGACGACGACCTGCACCTCATCGGGCCGGACGAGATCGCGTACCGGCTCGACCTCACGCCCGCCCAGCTGAAAATCACCTTCACAGCGCTGAAGTCGTTCCTCGACGACTTCGGCCACGACGAGCGGGACGTGCACGACGTCGTCCGTGAGGTGCTCTCGAAGCTGCCGGAAGAGCACGCGATCCGCTCGATCGACATCAGCAAGGGCCGGTAACTCCGGGTGCCACCGGACGGACATGCGAGCGGGCGGTGCCCGCGAGCCCCCGCCGTTTCCCGTCGCGAGCTGCTTCGCGCCGGCGGCGCAGGGGCGGCCGGCCTGGCGCTGCTCGGAGCGCAGGGTGCGGGCGCGCAGGCGCGCCCGCCCATGAACGTGGTGGTCGTGGTGATGGACAGCCTCCGCGCCGACCACATCTACGGCAGCCGCGCCCGCACCGCGAGCTGGGACAAGGTGGGCCGGCAGGGCCTCCGCTTCCTGAACGTCTATCCCGAGGGCATGCCCACGATTCCCGCGCGGCGGGCGATCATGTCCGGGAAGCGCACCTTCCCGTTCCGGGGCTGGCAGCCGCGCTGGAAGGACCTCCCGGCGCAGCCGGGCTGGGAGCCCGTGGGGAGCGACGGCGAGATGTGGACCGCGACCCTCCGCGAGGCCGGCTGGACGACCGGCTACGTGACCGACAACCCGCACCTGCTGCTCCCCGTCCACAGGCGCTTCCGCGCCAAGTTCGACCGCGTGGAGCTGGTGGAGGGCCAGGTGCCGGTGCGGCGCCGGCCGCCGCACCTGCCGTCGCGGCGCGAGCTGGACGACTACCTCCCGAAGGCGCTTCGGGGCACCATCGCCGAGCGCCGCATGGCGAACTACCTGGCCCTGAACCCCCGCAACCGGCGCGAGCAGGACTACAACGCGGCGAAGGTCTTTCGCGACGCGATGGGCTGGATCGAGTGGGCCCGCGGACGCCAGAAGCCGTTTGCGCTCGTGGTCGACTCGTTCGACGCGCACGAGCCCTGGGACGCGCCCCGCCGCCTGGTCGACATGTACGGCCCGGCGCGCATCGGGGGCGGCCTCGAGCCGATCCAGCCGTTCGAGACGCCGGCGGCGCGCGCGAGCGACATCCACCTCTCGCGGCGGCTGCTGCGCCGCATGCAGCAGCTCTATGCCGCCGAGGTCACGCTCGTGGACGTGTGGCTCGGGCACTTCCTCGACCGGCTCGAGGATCTCGGCCTCGCCGGCAACACGCTGGTCGTCCTGGTGAGCGACCACGGCGTGCTGCTGGGCGAGCACGGCTGGGTGGGCAAGCGCTACTCCGAGATGCACCAGGAGCTGACCCACGTGCCGCTGGTGATGCGCCATCCGGCCGGGAAGGCGAAGGGCAGGACGAGCAACTACTACGCCTCCACCCACGACATCGGCCCGACAGTTCTGTCGATGCTCGGGGTCGCCAAGCCGCGCGGCATGAACGGCGCGGACCTCTCGCCGCTCTTCAACGGCAGGCAGCCGCGCAAGAAGCGCGGCTACCGGACCGCCTCCTACAACACCTACGTGAGCGCGGGCGACGACCGCTGGCTCCTGATCGCCGGCAACCGCCGCGAGGAGCTGCGCCTCTACGACCGCCGCCGCGACCGCGGCGAGTTCCGCAACGTCGCGCACCGCCACCCGCAGCAGGTGCGCCGCCTCTGGAACCTGATCCTCCGAGACGCCGGCGGCCACCTGCCCCGCTTCCCGGAGGGCGGGCGGGAGGGCGGCGCGACTACTCGATCGGGATGTCCTCGACGCGTGGCTCGCGCGGCTCGCGGTCGAGGCGCTCCAGGTACCAGTCGATCAGTGAGCGCAGCGTCAGCAGGAACTCGCGGATCAGGTTGGTTACCTGACCCTCCAGCTCGCGCGGCGCCATTCGGCGCATGCCGTCGAGCATCACGAACAGCGCGGCGGGGTCGGGTGGGCGCGGCTCGCCGTTCGGGCGCGGCTCCTCAGCCTTCATCGCTGTCCTTCTGGAACTGGATCTCCAGCGCGCCGTCCTCCAAACGGGCGCCGGCCGCAGCGTACGCCGACAGGGCCGGCGGCAGCATGATCGTCCGCTTCTGGCCGCCCACGCGCACGATCACCTCGAGCCCGATCTTCTTCAGGCTCAGGTCGCCGCGCTCGGCGAACGGCACGGCCACCCTCAGGGTCGCGGTGCCGTTGTTGGTCACGAGCTCCTGGGATAGGCGGTCGTACAGCATCGCGGCGGGGTCGAGCTCGCCGTACACGGCCTCCGCCAGCCGGTCGAGCATCTCCGGGCCCACCACCTCGCGCTCGAGGTAGTCCGCGGTCAGCACGGGAACCGGCGCGAACGCCGAGCGCACCAGGGCCAGCTGCTCCTCCTGGGCCTCGCGCCATGCGGCGAAGTAGCCGTCGGAGGGCAGCAGGCGGTTCACGACCACCGCGTCGGTCAGATAGCCGTAGAGGTTCAGGTAGGTGAACGTGCGCATCGACTCCTTCACCACCATCCGGTCCGGGCTCGTCACGAGCCGGATCGACGTGCGGGAGCGGTCGCGGAGGATGCCGTTCATCGCCACGAGGTTGCGCGCCAGGCGCTCCACGTCGGCGAACACAGCCTCGCCAGGGAGCGGCATGTCGAACAGCGTGCGCGCGAACGGCGCGAGCTTTCGCTGCGAGGGCAGGATGCGCTCGAGCCACCAGGTCACCACGTCCGGGAACGAGAGCAGCCGCAGCGTCTCGCCGGTCGGTGCGCAGTCCACGATCACGCAGTCGAACTCGCCCTCCTCGTGGTGGCGCTTGATCCAGAGCAGCGAGAACAGCTCGTCCATGCCGGGCGGCACCGTCAGCTCCTCGGCCGAGATGCGGTCGATGCCGCGCTCCGCGAGCAGGTCGCCCAGCCAGCCCTGCACGCCCTCCCAGTGGCGCTCCATCTCCTCCTGCGCCTGGACCTCCTGGCCGAACAGGTTCGCGCCGACCTGGGTCGGCTCGGCCCCGAGCGGGGCCTCGAGCGAGTCGGAGAGGCTGTGAGCCGGGTCCGTGGAGAGGACCACGGTGCGCAGCCCAGAGGCAGCGCAGCTGCGCGCGGTCGCGGCCGCCACGCTCGTCTTTCCGACTCCGCCCTTCCCTGTGTAGAGGATGGTGCGGGGCTGCATCAGGCGCCGCACTCTAGTCAGGTCAGCCCGGCCGGTTCTCCACCTGGATCTCGCCGCCGTCCCGGTCGCGCTTGCCGAGGCCCGTGCGCAGCTCCTTCGCCGCCACGCTCACCTTGAACAGGCCCGGGCCGCGCGGGGTCCAGGTGAAAGAGCCGTCTCCGCGCCTGAAGGTCGCCAGGCGGCTGAACGTGACATTCCCGTGCGGGTTCGTCACCTTCACCTCGATCGCGGAGAGCTTCGAGACGTTGAAGCGGATCGCCGCGGGCTCGTCCTCGGTGGCCACGTCCGGCCCCTTCCAGATCAGCTCCGGCGGGTCGACCTGGTAGCCGCGGTAGCGGCGCGCGTAGTCGCAGTAGATCGGGCCCAGGTGGCGGGTGCACATGCTCTGGAGGAACTCGCGCAGCAGCTCGTGGTAGTCGCGGCTCGACTCGTGGCCGGCGTAGTTGTAGAGCGACCAGTCGCCCACGTCGCTGTAGGGCACCTCCGCGCGGGCCTCCGGCTCAGCCTCGCGGTAGAGCCGGCGCGCGCGCTCGTCGTCGGCGAGCCGGCCGAAGTCGTGCAGCCCGATCAGCGACTGGAGGAAGGCGTTGAAGATGTAGAGGCGCGACGCGAACGAGTACTGGAGGTAGTGAACGCCGCCGCGCGGCCCCCTGGTTCGAACGCCGCTGGGCGGACCGGTCTCGAAGGCGCCGAGCGCGCGCCGCGCGGTCTCCGCGTACTTGGGCTCGTTCAGCAGCGTGGCCGCGCGACCGAGCGCCTGGATCCCAGTGGCCTGCGCCATGCCGCTCATCCAGGGCGGCGAGCCGCCGCCGAAGTAGAACAGGTACTCCCACGCGATGAAGCCGCGCCCGCGCTTCACGGCGAGCGCGGTCATCTCGTCGAGGATGCGGCGCAGCGCCTCCTCGTCGCAGGTGGGCTCCTTGCGCTCGCAGAAGCCGTGCAGGTGGTTGGCCTTCTTGAAGGTGGAGAGCGGGTGCAGCTGAAAGCCCTCGCCGGCGAAGTACTGGAACAGGATCTCGCTGCCGCGGAAGCTCACCTGGTCGCCGGGCGCTGGGTAGGGGAGCCTGCGCCAGTACTGGCGGTTGCGCTCGAGCTGGAGGAACGCGACCGGCATGCGGCTCGCTCCCAGCCGCCGTCGCAGGGCCAGCGACTCGACCGACGTGAGCACGTAGCGCAGCTGAGTGGCGCGCGCTCCGCGGAGGCGCCGCAGAGTCCGGGCGGACGCGCACGTAGGTGGCCCGCCAGCGACGGTAGTCGGCTCTCTTGATGTGCTTGCGCCGGAGCTCCTTGCGCAGGGCGGCGTATACCGCCCGGCGGCCCCGCGTGGTGGAGGCGCGGGCGCGAACATGCGAGCTGCTCGCCACGGTCGGCATCGCGAGCGCCGCCTCCGCGCGCGTCGGCACGGCCGGGTCCTCCACGCGCTCGGCGTGGTCCCCGTCCACGACGATGACCTGCCCGCCCTGGGCCGGCGCTGCAATTGCGACCGCCGCCACGGCGGCGATCCCTGCGATTCGCTTCACGTACCCCATCTGGTTACCCAACGTCCGGAATTGCGTCGAGTTGCGGTGGCCCAGCTAGTCTGCGCCGGGTGCGTCGCTCGCTCCTCGCTCTGCTCTTCGCCAGCCTGGCGCTCGCTTCCTGCGGCGGCGGGGACGACAAGGAGAACGTCCAGGACCTGCTCGACAAGGCGTTCAGCTCGTCGATCAGGAGCGCGGATCTGAAGCTCGATGCGTCGATCCAGCTGAAGGGTAGCCCGGGGCTCGACAAGCCCGTGCGGATCACCGCCTCCGGGCCGTTCCGGACCAACGACGGCAAGCTGCCGTCCGTGGACGTGGACCTCAAGGTCGGCACGGACGGCGGCGGCCAGACCGTCACGACCGGCTTTCTCTCCACCGGCGACCGCGCCTTTGTGAAGTTCCAGGACATCTACTACGAGCAGCCGAAGTCGGAGGTCGCGAAGGCCAACCGCGCGCTCGCGGAGAACAAGAACAGGCGCGGCTCGCTGCGTTCGCTGGGCCTCGATCTGCGCAGCTGGCTGGGGGAGGCCAAGGACGAGGGCGACGAGGAGGTCGCCGGGGTCGATACCCGCCACGTCTCCGGCAAGCTCGATGTCGAGGCCGTGATGCGCAACCTGAACGCGTTCGTTCGCAAGTCCGGTGCGGCGCTCGGGGGCGCCACCGGCCAGACGCCTCCGAAGCCTCTCAGCGAGGAGGACATCCGCAAGGTGGGCGAGGTGGTGCGCGACCCGACCTTCCATGTGTACGTCGGCAAGGACGACGACATCATCCGGCGCGTGGCGGGGAAGGTCGAGTTCCAGGTGCCCGAGGAGAACCGCCAGTCGCTGGGCGGGATCGAGTCCGGCTCGATCGAGTTCGAGGTGGAGCTGGCGAAGGTCAACGGCGACCAGCAGATCGAGGCGCCCGCCAACCCGCGGCCGCTGTCGGCGCTGACGGAATCGCTCGGCGGGACCCCGGGCATCGACGGCGTCGTGGGCGGCGGCGGTGGCAGCCTGCCTCCCGAGCCGACCACCACCGACGGTACGAGCCCGGAGGCCCAGGACTTCAAGGAGTACGCGGACTGCCTCGACAAGGCGCGCCCGGAGGACACCGAGGCCCTCCAGCGCTGCGCCGAGCTGCTCCAGCGCCCCTAGGTCGAACCCTCAACCACCCTCAAGGGGGTCTGACCCTTTAGGTTGCGCAGGTCCCGCTCGGGCTCGATGCCCCAGCGCGCCGCCAGCTCCGCGTGCTCGGGGCCGAGCTCCCAGCGGTCCGGGCGCTCCTCGCCCTCGTGGTCCGGCGTGGCGCCCTTGAGCAGCATCGAGCCGCGGTTGTCGCCCACCGCGCGGATCTCGGCCACCTCCTCGTCGCTTAGCACCGGCTCCGCCGGCACGGCGGCGAGCTCCTCGCGCTTGCGCTCGATCGGCTTGGCGTTCGGACCCGGCTCTTGGATCAGCGTTGGAGCGACCGACTGAACAACATTGTGGGAGAGGTTCCACACGCACGCGAGCTGGAGCGGCGTGAGTCCGTGGCGCTCCGCGATCGGCCGGATGCGCTCCAGCCGCTCGCGCCCGGCCTCGACCCAGCCCTCGGGGCGGAAGCCGCGGTGGTCGTGGGCGTCGAAGCTGTGCCCGGGGAGCACGTCGTCGTGGAAGAGGCCGCCGTAGTCCACCACGCGCGTGAGCACCTTGACGCCGTGCTGCGCCGCGGCTCCGAGCGCCAGCTCTCCCGGCCAGGGCTCGAACGGGTTCAGGATCAGCATCGCCCAGTCGATCAGCTCTCCGTAGCGCTCGAAGCAGCCGATCACGTCGAGCGTGAAGCCGTTGGCCGGACCGGGGGCGAGGC
The DNA here is from genome assembly GCA_963771715.1 of uncultured Thermoleophilaceae bacterium. Classification (GTDB taxonomy): domain Bacteria; phylum Actinomycetota; class Thermoleophilia; order Solirubrobacterales; family Thermoleophilaceae; genus JACVRW01. The sequence continues at coordinate 174,993 of CAVYUQ010000006.1, read as the reverse complement.
CGAGCTCCCCTGCAAGCCCCTCGTCGCGGAGCTCGCGGAGCGCCTCCCACACCTCGGGCGACTCGAAGCCGCGCCGGTCCGGGTTGTGGACCAGCAGCAGGTCGAACGAGTCCACGCCGCAGCGCTCGAGGCTGCGCTCGACGGCCATGCGCAGGTAGTCGCGGTAGCCCTCGGGCCCGCGCAGCCGCGGATCCGTGAAGCGCGGGAAGCCCTTGGCGCCCTCGCGCTCGCCCTCGTAGAAGTCATGGCCGACGGCGCCAACGAGCGCGTAATCGGGCCGCGGCACGCCGGCGAGCGCCCGCCCGAGCAGCGTGTCCGCCTCGCCCGCGCCGTAGGCGTCGGCGGTGATCAGCGTGCTGATGCCGGCGCCAGGACGCAGCAGCGCCGCGAGCCGCTCGTCGGAGATCGACTCGCCGAAACGCATGAAACGCCCGCCGCTCCAGGTGCCGATTGCGACATGGGAGAGCATGCCCTCACTCTAAGGTGCCGGTCGTGGAACTCGGGACCCTAGCCCCCTGGGCGGCGCTGATCTGCGCCCTCATCTTCCTGCTCTGGCTCGACCTGCACTTCTTCGCGCGCGGCCGCGAGCCGAGTTTCAAGGAGGCCGTGTGGTGGTCGGTCGGCTGGCTCGTGCTGAGCTTTCTCGCCGCCATCCCGATCCTCGTTTTCGAGGGCGGCCAGGACGCCGTCACCTACACCACCGTCTACCTGATCGAGCGCTCGCTCTCGCTCGACAACCTGTTCGTCTTCCTGCTGCTGTTCGCCTACTTCGGCGTGCCGTACGAGTACCGGCCGCGGCTCCTCTTCGCCGGGATCGTCGCGGCACTCGCCCTTCGGGGCGCCTTCATCCTGGGCGGCACCGAGCTGCTCGACCGGGTCCACGTCCTGATCTATGTGCTGGGCGTTCTGCTGATCGTGCTGGCCTACCGCATCTGGCGCGGGGTCGCCGAGAACGTGGATCCCGACAGGAACCTGATGGTGCGCGCTGGTGCGGAAGATCTATCCCGGTCACCGGCGAGTTTCACGGCAAGCGCTGGTTCGTCAAGCACGACGGCCGGCGCTACGCCACGCCGATCTTCCTCTGCCTCGCCGCGATCGTGTTCGCGGACATCGCGTTCGCCATCGACTCGATCCCCGCCGCCTTCGCGATCACCCGCGACCCGCTCCTGATCTGGATGGGCAACGTGTTCGCGCTGCTCGGCCTGCGGGCGCTGTTCGTGCTCGTGGAGAGCCTGATCGCACGCTTCCGCTACCTCGACGAGACGATCGCGGTCGTGCTCGGCCTGGTCGGCGTGAAGCTGCTGATCGAGGACATCGTGAAGATCGGCCCGGTCGCGAGCCTGGCGGTGATAGCGGTGGCGTTCGCGATCGGAATCCGCCTGTCGGTGCGCGCCGACAGGCACGACCCGGACGCGCGGCTCAAGCGCGAGGAGCGCGTTGAGTCCATGCAGGCCGCCTCAGGACTCGTGGACGGCGCGCCAGCCGAGCAGGCCGGCGAAGCCGAGCAGCCCCGAGCCGGCCACGATGTCGACGGTCGCGAGCAGGCGCGGGCCGAAGCGGTGCCGGACCAGCGCGACCAGCACTGAGAGCGCGGTGAATGCCGTGAGCGTGCCGAGCGCGACGCCGCCCAGCATCAGCGCGGCGCCGCCGGCCGAGGTGGCGGCGTCGCCAACGGCCGCGGCGGAGGCGGCCGTGAAGATCGCCGCCCAGGTGGCGATCGTGAGCGGGTTCGAGGCCGTGGCCGCCACGGCGGTGGCGAAGGCGCGCCGCGGTGACGCCACCTCCTCCTCGGCCTCGCCTCCGAGGCGAACGCGGAACGCGGCCCACAGGGTGCGCGCGCCGATGATCCCGAGCACGAGCGCGCCGATCACGCCGAAGGCTAGGCGCAGGGCGTCCGCCTCGAGCAGGCTCGCAGCGCCGGCGAGGCCGAGGCCCGCGTAGAGCAGGTCGATCAGCGCCGCGCCGGCGCCGATCGCGATGCCGCTGGTGAGCGCGCCGCGCAGCACGCTGCGGATGCACAGAAGCGACACGGGGCCGGGCTGTGCGCCCACGAAGAAGCCGAGTCCGAATCCGACCGCGAGCGAGGTCACGGGGACAGGCTACGGCCGCGCGCCAGCTGACGGTCGAGCGCCGCCAGCCGGTCGTCCCACTGGGCGCCCACCTCGGCCATCCACTCGAGTGCCTCCGACATCGGTGCGGGGGTGGGGCGATAGAGCACCTCCCGACCGGATCGCCTCGTGGCCACGAGGCCGGCCCCGGCCAGCGTGCCGAGGTGCTTCTGCACCGCCTGCCTGCTCACGGGCAGCTCGCGCGCGAGGTCGGTCGCCGTGGCCTCGCCGTGCTGGCCGAGCAGCGAGTAGAGGTTGCGCCGGGTGCCGTCCGAGAGGGCTGCGAATACCGCGTCCGCCGCCTCTGGCATCAACGCACGCCCGCGAGCGCCACGGGACCTACGCCGCCGCCGCCCGTTCCGCCCAGCTCGACCGCGAGGTCGCGCCCGTCCAGGATCTCGAGTGGGCGGGACTCGGTCACGCGCACGCGCGTCCCGTCGTCGAGCTCGTCGAGGTCGATCTCCACGCGGGTGGCCTCCTCGCCCGGCGCGCTCCACCAGAACACGAGGCGCCGCGGCGCGTCCGCCTCCTCAACGAAGCCGTCGCGCTCGCCGGCGCGCACCTCACCCGCCTCGCGCAGCTCGATCGTGGCGTCCTCGCCCAGCCACTCGCGGCTCCGCCAGCGAGCGCCAGACCTCCTCGGCCTCCTCCGGCACCGTCAGCTCCCGCTCAACCGTGTGATCCATGAACGCCTCCGTTGTGCAACCGATCGGTTGCTATTGTGGTGCAACCGGACAGTTGCAGCTTAGCGAGAGGAGCCCGGAATGCAAACCGGTCGTGTACACAGCTCACTGGTGCCGATGGTGGTCGAGCAGACGTCGCGCGGCGAGCGCTCGTTCGACATCTACTCGCGCCTGCTCAACGAGCGGATCGTCTTCATCGGGCGCCCGATCGACGACGAGATCGCCAACCTAGTGGTCGCCCAGCTCGTGCACCTCGAGTCGGAGGACCCCGACAAGGACGTGTCCGTGTACGTGAACTCGCCGGGCGGCTCCCTGCACGCGGGGCTCGCGATCTACGACACGATCCAGTACATCCGCCCCGACGTGCAGACCATCTGTTACGGGATGGCGATGTCCGCCGGCTCGCTGATCCTGGCCGGCGGCACGGCCGGCAAGCGGCTCACGCTGCCGAACGCCCGCATCCTGATCCACCAGCCCTCGTCGGGTTTCCAGGGCCAGTCGTCGGACATCGAGATCCACGCCCGCGAGGTGCTCGAGCTGCGGCGGCTGCTCGAGGAGATCTACGCGAAGCACACCGACAGGACGGCGGAGCAGGTGCACGAGGACATGGAGCGCGACCGCTTCTTCGGCGCCCAGGAGGCCGTGGAGTACGGGCTCGTGGACCGCATCGTGAGCGCGAGCGAGCTCCACCGGCCGCCGTCGGGGTTCGCGGCAGCGGCGGCGGGCGGGTAGAACACCCGGGGTGCGCCTGCTCCCGCTCCTGCTCGTCGCTGCCGTGCTCCTGGGCTGCGACTCGGGGAGCGAGAGCGAGCCGGCGCCGCCGCCCGCGCGGGGATCACCGGCGCGGAGCTGGGGCAGCACCTGAGCGCGCTCCAGGAGATCGCGGACGAGCACGAAGGCACGCGCGCGGCGGGCACGCCCGGCGACCGCGCGTCCGTGGATTACGTGGCCGAGCGCCTGCGGGCATGCGGGCTGGCGCGTGCGGCTCCAGCCGGTGCGCTTTCCGTACTTCGAGCTGCGGCGGGCCTCGATGAGCATCGGCCGGCCGCGGGCTGCGCCGCGCGCGTGAGTTCCAGGTGTTGAGCTACTCGGGCTCGGGCCGAGCGCAGCGGGCGGCTGCGGCGGCTCGCCCAGGGCTGCTCGGAGGACGAGTTCGCGGCGCTCGGCAGCCAGCGAGGTGCCGGTCGTGGGGCGCGGACTGTGCTTCTTCCGCGTGAAGGCGCTGAACGCGCAGCGCGCGGGCGCGCCGGCGGTCGTGGTCGTGGAGGACGTGCTCACGCGGCGGGGCATCCCGAGCGGCACGCTCGCCGCGCCCGGCATCCGGATACCGGTGGTGTTCGCCTCGGCGCGGGCGGTGCGCGATGGCGCCGAGGTGCGAGTGAACGTGGACGCGGTATCCGAGCGCCGGCTCACGCACAACGTGATCGCCGAGACGCCCGGCGGGAACGGGGCGCGGGTCGTGATGGCCGGCGGCCACCTCGACTCGGTGGCGGGCGGGCCCGGCATCAACGACAACGGCAGCGGGGTGGCCACGCTGATCGAGACCGCCGAGGCGATCGGCCCCGACCCGCCGGGCGCGCGCGTGCGGCTGGCGTTCTGGGGCGCCGAGGAGCTCGGGCTGCTCGGATCGCGCCGCTACGTCAGCTCGCTCGCTCCGCGACGAGCGGAGGCGGATCAGCGCCTACCTGAACCTCGACATGGTCGGCTCGCCGAACGCCGTTCCGGAGCTGTACTCCGACGGCGACGCCGCGCATCGCTCGTGTGCTGCGCGGCGCGCGGCCGGCCGGTCGCTCGGCGGCGCCGCCGCGGGCGGCTCGTCGGACCACGCCCCGTTCGAGGCGGCGGGCGTGCCGGTGAACGGCCTCTACACGGGCTCGACCGAGCGCGGCCCCGGCGGCCGCCCGCGCGACCCCTGCTACCACCTCGCGTGCGACACCACCGACAACGTGAACCGTCCGGTGCTGCTGCGAATGGCGCGCGCGGCGGCGGAGGCGCTGCGCGCGCCTGTCCGCTCAGGCGAAGTAGAAGACCAGCCCGAGCACCGCGTACAGCGACAGCAGCTGCACGCCCTCGAACCAGTTCGACTCGCCGTCCTGCGTGACCAGGTTGGCGATCAGCACCGCGAACAGCAGCGCGCCCAGCTCGTAGCCGTTGAAGACGAGCGCCATCGGGTCGGGGCCGACCACGAACGAGAGCAGCACCAGGACGGGCGCCACGAACAGCGCGATCTGGGCGCTCGAGCCGATCGCGATGTTCACCGCCAGGTCCATCTTGTCCTTGGCCGCCACGAGCACCGCCACCCAGTGCTCGGCCGCGTTGCCCACGATCGCCACGATGAACACGCCGACGAAGAACTCGGACAGGCCGATGTCCTCCGAGGCCTCGCTGATCGAGCCCACCAGGATCTCGCTCATCACGCCCACCGCCACGGCCGCCAGCGCGAGGTAGATCGCCGGCACGCCGGACCGGCCAGTGGTGCGCCTCCTCCTCGGCCTCGCTCTGGAAGGGATTGAAGACGGCGCGGTGCGTCCTCAGCGAGAACCACAGCCCGGCGGCGTAGCTCACCAGCAGCACGAGCGCGACGCCGAGCGAGAGCTTCTCGAGGTCCGAGCCGAAGTCCACGCGCTCGTCGCCGACGCCCGGAAGGCTGCCGCCGTGGATCAGCTGGAAGAGCGCGGGGAAGATCAGCGCGGCCAGCGCGAGCGTGAGCATCCCCGACTGGGCGTGCGCGGCGGTCTGGCTGAACGTCTGCTTGTCGCGCGGTCCAGCCGCCCACCACGAACGCGGCGCCCATCACCAGCAGCACGTTGCCGATGATCGAGCCGACGATCGAGGCCTTCACGACCTCCTGAAGCCCCTCGATCAGCGCGAAGAAGGCGATGATCAGCTCCGGGGCGTTGCCGAACGTCACGTTCAGCAGGCCGCCGATGCCGGGCCCGGTCTTGGCGGCGATCGCCTCGGTGGCCTCGCCCATCACCGCGGCGCACGGGATCACGCCGAGCGCCGCGGCGCCGAACACGAGTATTGGGGTCCGCGTGCGCCAGTTCGACGGCGATCGCGACCGGGATGAAGACCCCGAGGTAGTAGACCGGGCGCATGGCGCGGGAACCTTACGGGGTAACCTCGAAGCGAGGGTGATCGACCACGTCAACAACCTGAAGCTGCAGCATCTGGTCGAGCTGTCGAAGCTCGGCGACCGCTGCGCCGGCATCGAGCAGGAGATCGAGGGCTGGCTCGCGGAGCACGACGTTGTGTTCGCCGGCAACACGATCCCGTTCGTGCTGATGCCGCATTTCGTGTCGCCGGGGCAGCTGCGCCGGGTGCGGCGGGCGGTGGCGTGCCTCTCGCAGGTGCTCGACCGCTTCTGCGACGCCTACGCCGAGGACGAGCGGCTGCGCGACGAGCTCGCGGTGCCGCCCGCCGAGGACGCGCTGATCAGGCTCGACCCCGGCTTCTCGCGGCCGCTGAAGATCTGCCGGCTGGACGCCTTCCTCCAGGGCTACGACGTGAAGTTCCTCGAGTTCAACGCCGACTCGCCGGCGGGGATCGGCTACACCGACGTGCTCTACGAGGGCCTGCGCCGCGCGATCGAGCTGCCGCGCGTGAGCGCCGAGTTCGAGACCTCGTACACGCCGATGCTGCCGGTGCTGGTGGAGACCCTGCTGGCCGCCTACCGCGAGCTGCGCGGCGAGCGCTCGGACCTGCCGGAGACGCCGCGGCTCGCGCTCGTGGACGTGGAGGGCAGCCCGTCGGTGCCCGAGTTCCGGATCATCTGCGCCGCGGCGAAGGAGGCGGGGGTCGAGGCGCTCCACGCCACCCTCGACGAGGTGGCCTACGACGGCTCGATGCTGCGCGTCCAGGGCGAGCCGGTGCATCTGGTCTACCGCCGTGCGCTGCTCGAGGACCTGCCCGAGGGCGACCTGATCGCGGCCGCGCGCGACCGCCGCGCCGCGATCGTGAACCCGTTCCGCGCGCGGGTGGCGAACAACAAGAAGCTGTTCGCCCTGCTGGCCGACGAGCGCTTCGCCCACCTGGTGGAGCCCGACGAGCGGCGCGCGATCGAGGAGACGATCCCGTGGACGCGCGTGCTGCGCGAGGGGCGGGCCGCGTACGGCGACTGGGTCGTGGACCTGCTCGCGTTCGTCTCGGACAACCGCGAGCGGCTCGTGCTGAAGCCGGCGTCCGACTACGGCGGGCACGGCGTCTCGCTCGGCATGGAGACGCCCCAGGCCGAGTGGGACCGGCTGATCGAGGAGCACGCGCCGCAGGGCGACTACGTGGTGCAGGAGTACGTGCCGGTCCCGGAGGAGATGTTCCCCGCGGTCGAGGACGGCCACGTGCAGATGCGCCTCAAGCGCTTCAACATCAACCCGTTCGGGCTGGGCGGGCGCTACGCCGGGATGATCACGCGGATCTCCGACAAGGCCGTGATCAACGTCTCCGCCGGCGGCGGCCTCTTGCCGAGCGTCGTGGGCCGGCACCGTGAACGGCTACTCGCAGAGGAGGGCGCGGATGAAGAGACCGCTGGGCTACGACGTTGACGACAACGCCAGCCGCTTCTCGAACTACTTCCACGTGCTGCGCGAGCTCGTGCACTTCACCAACGGCTGGATGCCGCTCGAGCCGAGCTTCGAGCGCAAGTACGCGCTCGGCGACCACGTGCACGACGACGCCCGCGCGCTCACGAAGATCAAGCGCCGGCTCTACGAGCTGCGCCACCCGAGCGAGTACCCGGGCTCGCCGTCGCCGGAGCTCGAGCGGCTGCTCGACCGCATGGCGAAGGCGGAGAGCGCGCAGGAGTACCTGACCGTCGCGTACACCGAGGCGAAGCCGGCGCTCGTGCGCGCGATGCGGATCCACCTGGACAATCTCGACCCGGTCGCCGACGAGCCCTCGCTGCGGCTGCTCACCCAGATCGTCGAGCGCCAGGAGCGGCACACGGACGGTCACGGCAGCTTCGACGACGACATCGGCGCGCTGCCGGTGCGCCTGCGCGAGCCGCCGCGCGAGCTGCGGATCCTGCCGCCGCTCGACGAGCCGGCGCGCGACGACTTCGTGGAGGTGACCGAGCACGGCGACCCGTACCTGTCGCGCGACCTGTACGTGAACGGCGCGGAGAACCACGTGCCGATCGAGCCGGAGGAGCAGCGCCACTTCTTCCACGGGCTGATGGACGCCGAGCTGAGCGCCGCCGAGCTGATGGCGCGCAACTCGCACGAGCACCCTGAGATGCCGTGGGACTTCCACGTGGACATGGCGCGCCAGAACTGGGACGAGGTGCGCCACGCGAAGCTCCACGACCTGCTGATGAAGGAACAGCTCGGCTGCAAGTGGGGCGACTACCCGGTGGGCTTCTCGTACTTCAAGTCGATCTACGCCTACGACCTGCTCGGCCGGCTGTGCCTCTTCAACGGCACGAGCGAGCAGCGGGCGATGTGGCGGCACTCGCACCGGCGCAAGAAGCTGATGGAGCTGGGCCAAGAGCGCGTGGCGCTGGTGTTCGACTACCTGCTGGCGGACGAGGTGCCGCACGTGCACAACGGCGTGCGCTGGGGCTCGTACCTGCTCGGGCGGGAGCGAGCGGGCGTACCGCGAGAAGGTGCGCGAGCTGCGCGAAAGCCTCGACGAGACGGGCGCGCCGGCCTAGCCGGGCCTAGGGCTCGAGCTCGTCGTCCGGGTCCGGCTCGGGCGGCTTGTTCTCGTCGTCGTCGACGTGGTCGTCGTCGCCCTCGATAATGGCCTGGCTGATCCTGCGGCCGTCGCCGTCCCCGTAGGTTGCCTGGAAGGTCTCGAGCAGCTCGTCGCGGCGCGCGTCGTCCACGGGCACCTCGTCCGCGATCAGAACCCAGTCGGCGCCCTCGAACGGCTCCATGTTGAAGATCTCGGCGTCGAGGGTGGGGGAGTCGTCCACCACGACCATGATCTCGGTCTGGGGGTTGAAGTAGCAGCCCGGACGGAGCAGCAGGTCCTCGAGGTCGAAACGTCGGTCGTCGGCCATACGAGGCCCACCCTATACCCGCATGGGGGCCGAAATCACCCCCCGAGGTCGCGCAGCTGGCGGTCCACCTCCGCCTCCACTTCGAGCGGCTCCTTGCCCTGGCGCAGCCGCCGCTCGTTGCGCGCGATCACGAGCTGGCGCACCTCCTCGCGGAGGGCTGGGTCGGTCGCGCCCGGCGCGCTCGTGAGCGAGGCGAGCTCCGCGTCGACGTCGATGGGCGCCTCGCCGCGGGCCTCGCGGCGGGCCGACTTCGCCTCCAGCATCTGGCGGATCTCCTCCTGGGCCTCCGCCGCCGATGCGGCCGCGGCTGGCCGGTCGCGCTCGAGTTCGAGGTCGCCGCGGCCGAGCCCGCTGTAGATGCGGCCGCTTCCCCAGTAGGAGACCGCCGCTATCACCACGGCGAGCAGCGAGACCGCGATCAGAACTGTGCCGAAGGCGTCCATGGAGGTAGTCTGACCCGATGTGGAAGCGCCTACGCCGCCGGAGCCTCGCGCCCGGCCGGCCCGCGGTCTATCCGGACCAGATCGGGCTGCTCGTCTTCACGCTCGGCGCGCTCGCGGGCGGTATCTACGTGGTCGTGCGTTTCCTGCTGTAACCTCTGGGGTACACCGTTGACTGACGAGTCAATCGGGCGTCTGAATAAGGAGCAACAGAGCAGTGGTCGACTTCACGCTTTCCGACGAGCAGAAGGACATTCGCCAGCTCGCCCACGACTTCGCCGAGAAGGAGATCCGGCCGGTCGCTTGGGAACTGGACAAGGACTCCACCTTCCCGCGCGAGATCATCGACCAGGCCTGGGAGCTTGGGCTGATGAACAACCACATCCCGGAGGAGTACGGCGGGCCCGGGCTCGACTTCCTCACCGGTTGTCTGATCGAGGAGGAGCTCGGCTGGGGTTGCTCGGGCATCGGCACCTCGCTGATGTGCAACGGCCTCGCCACGGCGCCGGTGATCCTCGGCGGCTCCGAGGAGGTCAAGAAGGAGTTCCTTGGCATGCTCACCGAGGAGCCCAAGCTCGCCTCCTTCTGCCTCACCGAGCCGGACGCCGGCTCAGACGTGTCGGCCATGCGCACGAGCGCCGTGCGCAAGGGCGACAAGTACGTCATCAACGGCACCAAGTGCTTCATCACGAACGGCTCGCACGCCGACTGGTACACGGTCTACGCGAAGACCGACAAGGAAGCCGGCCACCGCGGCATCTCCGCGTTCGTGGTCCCGCGTGAGCTCGACGGCGTGACCGTCGACAAGAAGGAGGACAAGCTCGGACAGCGCGCCTCCGACACGGCGATGATCTCGTTCAGCGACGTGGAGATCCCCGCCGACTACCTGATCGGCGAGGAGAACAAGGGCTTCAAGCTCGCGATGATGACCCTCGATCGCACGCGCCCCGGCGTGGCGGCAATGGGCGTCGGCATCGCGCAGGCGGCCTTCGAGTTCGCCCGCGACTACGCCAAGGAGCGCGTCCAGTTCGGCGTGCCGATCGCGATGCACCAGGCGATCCAGTTCATGATCGCCGACATGGCGACCAAGATCGAGGCGGCGCGGCTGCTCACCTGGAAGTCGGGCGTCGAGCTCGACCAGGGCAAGCGCAACACGCTGATCTCCTCGCACGCGAAGCGCTTCGCCGCGGACACCGCGATGGAGGTGACCGTGGACGCCGTGCAGGTCTACGGCGGCTACGGCTTCATCAAGGAGTACCCGGTCGAGAAGCTGATGCGCGACGCGAAGATCATGCAGCTGTACGAGGGCACGTCGCAGATCCAGCGGCTCGTGATCGCGCGCGAGGTGCTGATGCCTCGCCGTGTCGAGGAGCCGGCGGCGGCTGCTGCCTAGTTAGACGTAACAATGCCCGCGTATGGCGGGCAAGAAGCGCAGCCGCGATGCCGTCCGTGAGACGGTCGCGCAGGCCGGGGGCATCGAAGAGGCTGTCGCCCCCGGCAGGCGGGCGCAGGACCCGTTCACCGGGGAGCTTCGGCGACGCGCGGTCCTCCCGTTGCTCGTGCTCCACCTCATCAGTGAGAGGCCCAGCTATGGGAACCAGCTGATCGAGCGCATCGGGAGCATGACCGCCGGCGTTCTGTCGGTGAACCCGAACACGATGTACCCGCTGCTTCGGCAGCTCGAGAGCGCGCGGGCTCATCGAGGGCGAGTGGGAGCACCCGGAGCGCCGCTCGCGCCGCTACTACTCGCTCACCGCGGAGGGGCGCGCCGAATATGCGCGGCTCGTCGAGGAGGTGCGGCCCTTCCTCGACTCGGTGAAGGCCTCGATCGACGAGATCGTGCACGAGGTCTACGGCAAGTGAGGACGGCGAGCGCCCGCGCGGCCGTGCCGCTGGCCCGGCCGAGGCGCTGGCGCTGTGGATCGACGTGGAGCGCTGGCCGAGCTTCGTGGAGGGCTTCGCGCGCCGGCTGGAGCTCGCGCCGGAGTGGCCCGCGAAGGGCGCGCGGGTGGTCTGGGAGTCGTCGCCGGAAGGGCGCGGGAGGGTCACCGAGACAGTTGTCGAGCACGGGGCGACCGCTTCGCCACGCAGGTATTCGAGGAAGCACTGATGGGCACCCAGACCGCTGCGTGTGGCGCCCGCCGCCGGACGGCGCCGAGATCGAGCTCGACGCTCGACTACGAGCTCGCGAAGTACGGCCCGCTCGCCGGCATCGCGGACGCGATCTTCATCCGCCGCGCGCTCCGGGACGCCCTGCGCCGCACGCTCTACCGCTTCGTGGTCGAGGCGGAGGACGAGGCGGGCCTGCAGGTAGCGCAGCTCCCGGAGCATCGGCGCCGGGCGCTCGAAGACGTCGCCGTAGGTGTAGCGGCGGAAGTCGTCCCCACGCGCTCGGGCCTCGCGCTCGCGACGCCGATCCTGCTCCCACGAGTGCCGGGAGTTGTGGAATTGGTAGCCGTCGAGCTCGACGGTCAGGCGGTGGTCTGGCCAGCGGCAGTCGACACGGCGGCCGCCGGCTGGTTTGTTGGTGATCGGAAGCGGCAGGCCTTCGGTGCGTAGATAGCTCTAAGAAGTGGGATTCGAGCTTGCTGAGGGTGACCTTCACGTCGCCGCTCATGACTCGGCGGAGCTTTTTCGCGCCTGGGCTGTTCGGCCGGCGCGCCAGGACGGCCTCGACGGCATTTGGCGTTGTGCCGTAGCGCACCCCTGCCTCGTGGCAGGCGCGTGCCAGCGTCTCTAACGACAGCTTTGAGGAGAGGTCGACGAGCGTGCGCGGCACGGTCGTGACCGGGATGCCCCGTGCCACCGCCGCGTCACGGGGGTCGAGGCCGCGTTCGCGATGGGTCTTGACTCCCTCGATTCGTCGTTGGGTCCGGGCGGTGATCTCGGGCGTCGGAGGCGTCCCCTTCATGAGCCCCCACAGATGCGCCGCCGCCCGCCCGCTCAGAAGTGCGCCCTCACCGGCGGCCAAAACAGCGGCGAGGTAGGTGGCTTCGATGCTGGGCGCCCGGTGCCCGACGCGATACACGCCCCGGTGCACGCGGATCAGGTCGCCCCTCCGCAGCCTCGACCGGATCTCCTGGCGCGTGACACCCGCACTGAATAGGTCCGAGCGCGTCACGACCCCATGACGGGCGCCGGCCATTAGGGCCAGTTTCGCTTCGACTGTCCTGCCTAGGGCTTGCATACCAAGCCTTAAGCAGGACGGTCGAAAGGTTCGCCCCCTCGGTGCTGCTGTTCGGGCACCCGGCGGCGCGGGGCTCCGCTAGCCTCCGGCGCCATGTTCGTCTTCAAAGCTGCCGTGGTCGGGGCGGGGACCATGGGCGGGGAGATCGCTCAGGTGATCGCTGCCGCCGGCATCCCCGTCGTCCTCAAGGACGTCAAGCAGGAGTTCGTGGACACCGGTCTCGAGAAGGCCCGGCAGGTGACCGACGCACAGCTCGGTGGGCTGGTCGCCAAGGAGAAGATCACCCAGGAGGACGCCGACCGCCAGCGCGAGGAGATCCTCGGGCGCATCGCCGGCACCACCGAGTACGACGGCTTCGGTGACGTGGACTTCGCGATCGAGGCTGTGACCGAGCGCATGGACATCAAGCAGGCCGTCTTCGGCGAGCTCGACGAGGTCACGCCCGGCCACGCGATCCTGGCGTCCAACACTTCATCGCTATCCGTTACCGAGATGGCGGAGGCGACCCTTCGGCCCGACAAGGTGGTGGGATTTCACTTCTTCTGGCCCGCTTCGATGATGCGCCTCATCGAGGTGATCGAGGGCGAGGAGACGTCGGAGGAGACGATGCAGACGGCCGCCAACTTCGCCCAGGCGATCCGCAAGTCGGCGGTCCGCTGCGGCGAGGTCCCGGGCTTCGTCGTGAACAGGATCCTGATCTCCTCGGCCTCCGAGGTGTGGCGCGTGACCGAGGAGGACGAGCTCGACCCGCTCGAGGTGGACAAGGTGATCAAGGAGTCCGGGACCATCCCGATGGGGCCGTTCTTCCTAGCCGACCTGTCCGGCCTCGACATCGCCCTCCACACGGCAGAGCACCTGCATGAGTCCTACGGGGACCGCTTCTACGTCTCGAAGCGGATGAAGGAGCTCGTCTCGGCCGGGGACCTCGGCCAGAAGACCGGGAAGGGGTTCTATGAGCACGGCTAGCGCGTCGGGTCTCGACACCATCGTCGAGCGCATGGGTCTCAAGACCCTCGTCGAGTCCTGTCTCGTGCTCGAGGAGGGCGTGGCCTCCGCGAAGGACATCGAGATGGGGATGATGATGGGCGCCGGGATCCTGCCAGGCCCGTTCTCACGCGCGGACGAGGCCGGGCTGGACACGATCCTGGAGCAGCTCGAGCGTGCTCAAGCAGAGTGGGGAGACGCCTTCGAACCCCCTTCAGTGCTCAAGCGGCTCGTTGCACAAAACCGCCTGGGCAAGAAGTCGGGCCAGGGCTTCTTCCCCTATCCACAGCCGGACGCCGGCGACCAGCGCGAGACCGTTCTTCTCGAGACCCGCGGCGACATCGCAATCGCGTGGCTGAACCGGCCGCCCGCGAATCCGCTCTCGCCGCAGGCGGTGAAGGACCTGATCGACCTCTGGGAGTCCGTCGAGGGCAAGGTGCGGGCGCTCGTCATCGCCTCCTCGAACATCTTCACCTTCAGCGCGGGCGCGGACCTCAAGGAGTTCACGAAGATGTCGGCCGACGCCGAGGGCGCCGACCTGGTCGAGGCGGTGCACCGCTTCATGCGCGGCATGGAGCAGTCGCCGACCGTGACGATCGCCGCCGTCAACTCGATCGCGTTCGGCGGCGGCTGCGAGCTGGCCATGGCGTGCGACTTCCGCATCGCCGCGGAGTCCGCCACCTTCGGCCAGCCGGAGATCAACCTCGGGCTCATCCCCGGGTTCGGCGGCACCCAGCGGCTGCCGCGGCTGGTGGGCGAGCCGAAGGCGCTCGAGATGAACCTCACGGGTGACCCGATCGACGCCTACGAGGCGCACCGCGTGGGCCTCGCGAACCAGGTCGTGCCGGATCACGAGCTGTTCGACACGGCCCTGGCGTGGGCGCGGAAGCTGGCCGAGCAGGCGCCGATTGCGATTGAGGAGATCAAGAAGCGCTCCGCGCAGCCGTCGCTTGACGAGGGACTTCGCCTCGAGGCCGAGGGCTTCGCCCGTGCCTTCGGCTCGGAGGACGCACGGGAGGGCATCTCCGCCTTCCTGACGAAGCGTCGTCCGCGGTTCAAGGGCGAGTGAAAGCCGCTTCCATCGCTGCCGAGCAGGTCGCCGGCCTGCTCCGCGACGCTGAGCGCGCCGTCGTCCTGACCGGCGCGGGCATCTCCGTGCCGTCCGGCATCCCCGACTTTCGCTCGCCTGGCACCGGCCTGTGGGAGAACGTGGACCCGATGGAGGTGGCGCACATCGACGCCTGGCGCCGCGACCCGGACCGCTTCTGGAGCTTCTACGGCCAGCGCTTCGCGTCGCTCACCGACAAGGTCCCGAATGACGCCCACCTCGTCCTGGCCGAGCTCGAGCGGCGCGGGCTGATCCGCGCCGTGATCACACAGAACATCGATCGGCTGCACCGGCTGGCCGGTAGCGAGCGTCTGATCGAGGTGCACGGGTCGATCGACCAGAGCGTCTGCATGGAGTGCGGCGGCAAGGTGTCGCTCGACCGGGTGGTGAACCTGCTCGCCGAGGGCGAGGGGGCGCCGCTCTGCCCGGCCTGCGTCGCGCCCCTCAAGCCCGACGTGGTCCTGTTCGGCGAGCTGCTGCCCGAACGCGCCCTCGCCGAGGCCCAGCAGCTCGCCATGGAGGCGGACCTGATGATCTGCGTGGGATCGTCGCTCGAGGTCTACCCGGTGGCCGGCCTACCGGCGATCACCCACGGAGGCGGCGGGCGCCTGGTGCTCGTGACGCAGGGGCCGACGCCATACGACGAGGACGCCGAAGTGAAACTGGACGGCGACGTCGTGACCGAGCTGCGCGCCGTGCTCGCTGCGCTGTAGCGGCCTAGCCGCCCAGGCGGCGCCGCTTCAGCGCCTGCTCCATCGCAGCCACGGCGTCCTCGAGCGCGGCGGCCCGGCCGGCTCCGATGGAGCCGCGCAGGGCGTCGTTGGCCGCTGCGGCCACGGCCTCACGGTGAGGCTCGACGCGGGCGGCGTCCGCGCGATCGCTCAGCAGCGCCAGCAGCGCCTCGATGGCCACGCGGCACTGGAGCGCGGCCTCGGCCGGCCGGCCGGCGTTCAAATCGGCACGGGCGCGCAGCACCAGCTCCTCCGCCGGGTGGATCTCCTCGCGCCCGCCCAGCAGAGCGGCGAAGCGCTCCTCCGGCGCCTCCATCGAGCGCTTCACCCGCCGGCCGGCGGAGCGCGGCAGCTCGACGGCCTCGCCGAAGCGGCTCTCGGCCACGTCCTCGCCGCTTCCGTAACCCACCCGCACCACCAGCGCACGGTCGGCAGACACCTCGCCGACGTAAGGGTCTGCCGCGGCTGCGCGGTGCGCGCGCAGGGCGCGATTGAGGACCGCCAAAGCGGCGTCACGCTCGGCATCGAGGTCCGCGCTCTCGAGCCAGGCGGCGGCGTCGTCCGTCGAGGCGAAGGGCGTGGCGCGCGCGATGGTCGCACGGGATGTGGGCACCGGCTCGGGTTCGGCGGCCGAGACCGGGCGCGGCCGCCGCCCGCCCAGGCGGCCGGCCCGCTGCGGCGCGCCGAGCGTCGAGAGCACGAGGACGGACTCGACCAGCGCATCCGCGCCGGGGCGGACGAGGTAGCGACCGTCGGGCGGCCCCAGCAGGAAGCCAAACTCGAGCTGTACGAGGCCGAAGGGGCCCTCGCGGTCGTCGGGTGAGGCCGTGGCCCTACTCGCCGTGGTGGGCGTCGCTGGCGCGCTTGTCCCTCGTGGGCAGCGCGTACTTGGACGGCTTGGTCGGCACGACCGGGTTCTCGATCTCGCGCAGGCGCGCGATCAGGTTCGACCACTGCTCTGGCGCGAGCACCGCGAGCGCCTGCTTGCCGAGCTTCTTGTTCGCGCCGAACATCGGCTGGAAGCCCACGTGGATGTGGTCGGCGTGGTCGGCCATCGCGAAGGTCGCGCCGCCGATCTCGAACAGCGAGATGATCTGCGCGGGCGCCATCGTGCCCTGAAGCTGCATCAGGCGGCGCACGGCCTGCTCGGTGATCCCGCCGGCCTCCTGGTGGCCGAGGATCGGCATCCCGTTGACCGTCGCGATGTCCACCGCGTTGCCTGAGGAGTGGTGCGAGACGTTGCCCGAGCTCGTGTAGACACCGTGGCCGCACTTGAGGGAGGTCACGCCCGGCTTCAGCCCGGACTCGGCGAGGTACGCCAGAGTGGCGAGCACCCGGCGGTCGATCTGGCCCGAGCGGATGTCGTCGCGGCCGCACTCGTAGATCTCGATGCGCTCGTCGGAGAGCACGCGCTTCTCGAGCAGCGGCTTCGGCAGCAGCAGGATCTGGCCGATCGACATGGCGCCGGCGCCGTCCTTGCCGTAGAGCACGTTGCGTCCGGAGGCGCGGTAGATCGCCGTGGCCTCGAGCAGCTTCCAGCCGTCGAGGATCGGCTTCGGGTCGATGTTCGGCGCGCCGCGGCCAGCGGGGCGGATCGAGAAGTCGAGGTGGGCGGCGGTGGTCCGCTCGGTGCGGCCGATGCGACCGATGATCGTTCCGCCGATCACGCGCGAGCCCTTCTTGAGCGGGCGCAGGCGGACCTTGTCGGGGTCGAGGCCGAAGGGCCGCGAGAAGTAGTTCTTGTAGGTCTCGTACTTGCCGTTCTTGCGGGCCTGCGAATCGAGCAGCTGCTCGAGACCGCCGGCCTCGCGCGCCCCCGGCACGTCGGGATGCGCGAACAGGCGCTCCTTGACCGGAGCGGAGGCCTGAGCGTCGGAGGCGGGCACGTCGCCGCCACGGTCGCGCTCGGCCTTCTTGTCGGACGCGTCAAGCTGGCGGCCGGCCGACGCGGGCTGGTCGGGCTTCGGGTCGCCGTTCGCGGACACGGCGCGGGCGGAGCGCTTGGGGTCGTCCGCGTCCTGCTTGGGCACCGGGTAGAAGCGCGAGAGCTCGCCGAGGTGGGCGTAGGTGTAGCGGTTCCCGTAGACGTCCTGGAGCACGATGTGGCGGCCGAGCTTGCGGTTGCGGCCGATCTTCTTGATCTCGCCGTCGTTCACGGCGACCACGGGCGAGCCCTTGCTGGCGAAGATGTCGAGGCTGCGGCGGCTGTCGTCCGACTCGACCAGGTGCGCCGCGTTCTCACCGCGGTTCACGCGCTTCAGGAGCTGCTTCTCGGCGATGTCGTCTGCATAACGCGCGCGTGCGAAGACAGGGAAGCGTCCCTCGGTGAGTCCGGTGAGCGACCCGATCAAGTCGGCCGGCACGCCGGCGATCAGACGCGCGCGAAGCAGGACCGAGTCCACGTACCAGTCCGCGTGGTTGTAGGCCCAGATCGCCGCGCGCACGTCGTTCTCGTAGTTGGCGGCCTTGAGGTAGCGGGCGGCGGAGAAGATCGCGTCGACCGGGTTGTACGGATCCTTGCGGCCGTCCTTGTTCCCGTCCGTGCCGTACATCTTCCACGTGGAGGGCATGAACTGCATCCAGCCGAGGGCGCCGGCGGACGACACGTTCAGGTTGCGGCCGTAGTCCGTCTCGATCTCGTTGATGGCCGCGAGGACCTCCCAGCGCACGCCGTACTCGATTCCGGCCGCCTGGTAGATCGACAGCAGGAAGGGCGGCACCCGGAACTTGCGGATGATGAAGTTGGGGACCCCGGTGGCGGTGGAGGGGCCGGGGAGGGCGTCGATGAAGCCGGGGTTGTTCCGCGTCGGCGATCCGTCGCCGTTGCGGAGCGGCGCGCGGCGGCCGCGCCTCGCGCGCGAGAGCCGGTCCCTGGTTCCTTCGAGCTCACCGATGCGCTCGCGCGTGCCGTCGGGCCGCACGCGAGTGCCGGAGTCGGAGTTCTCCTGCGGCGAGCCGCCGGTGGAGCTCGGGCCGTCGCCGCCGGTCGGAGCCGGAGCCGGGTCGTCGCCGTCCGGCGTCGTGGTGGTCGGCGGGTCGATGGGGACGGTGGGAGTGGTGGTCTCGGGCACGGTCGGCGTGGGGACCGGCGTGCCCGGCAGCTGGATGTCGTCCAGAGAGGTGCCGGGCGGTGCGTCGACCTGCACCGGCACGATCGAGCCATCGGCGAGCTCGACGTAGACCGTCTGCGTCTGCGCAGACGCGGGCAGGCTCAGCGCGGTGAGCGCAGCCACGGCAAGAAGTCCTGCTGCAAGCAGGAGGGTAAGAACCCGCGTCTTCATCCGTGCTGTTCCAGCTCCTCCCTCGGGACGCCGCAGACGTTCGCGCGCAGGCGCGCGCGAGCTTTCACCACCTGCTGCGGCCTGAACGCTACTTGAGGGCTTTGCGGTGTGCAACGGGGAACCGTGGAGTCGGGACGAGGAAGCCGCCCGGGGGCGGGTATGCGAGATCTCGTCGTTGTATCGACCGGCCCTGCCCATAACTTCAATACCGCCCTCCCGCGGACTGGACACCCCAAGAGCACCTCATGCGCGGGTCCAGTGGAGGGATTGTTCCTTCGGCTGAGCTATTCAAACGTAGATAAGGTTCAAGTTGAGGGTTAGGGTTGCTCGCCAAGGCCTCGCCCGGCCTCCCTTCGGCGGCCTTGATGTACTCTCCTGCGCGATGGCGGCCCCCGAGCAGGACGAGAGCTTCGTAGACCGCATCTCACGGCAGGGTGAGGAGGCCCTCGGCAAGATCGCCGAGGAGCTGATCTCGAACCCCGTCGTGAACGCCGCGATCGCCCGCGCGTTCGAGGCACGCGAGAAGGCAGTCCAGGCGCAGGAGGCCGCGATGGGGGCGCTCAACCTCCCGTCGGCCGCCGACATCGAGCGGGTCACCCGCCGGATCAGGTCGGTGTCGCAGCGCCTCGAGGGCATCGAGGACGCGATCGACCGCCTCGACGAGCGCGTCGCCGGCGCCACCACGCCCTCGAGCGAGCAGCGCCTCGCGCGGATCGAGGGGCGCCTCGACGAGATCGCAAGCGACCTCGCGGCGCTCGCCGCACTGGTGGCTCCGGGCGAGGAGCCGATGCCGCGGGCGCAGGAGCGCCTGACGGTCACGGACTCCTGAGCGCCGCGTAGCCGGCCTCGCCCACCCGCACGCCCAGCTCCACGAGGTCGTCCTGGCTCATCCGCCGGGCGCCGTTCGACCCGGGCACGTCGGTCACGCCGAGCACGCAGGCGGCGGCCACCCCTCGCCGTGCCGCCACCTGGAAGATCGTTGCCGCCTCCATCTCCACCGCGAGCGCGCCGCGCTCCGCCCACCCGGTGGCCGCGCCGTCGCGCGGGTCGTAGAAGAGGTCGCTGCTCGCAACCGTGGCCGGGCGCGCGCCGGCGGCCACGAGCCGCTCGAGCAGGTCGGGGTCGGGGGCGAGCGGAGCGTTCGCGCCGAGGGCGGCGCTCGTGCCGTCCGCCGGGAGCACCGACTCGACGGCGAGCAGCGTGCCGAGCTCGAGCTGCCCGTCGAGCGCCCCGCAGGTCCCGATCCGCACGAGCCGGGTGGCGCCGAGCGCGATCAGCTCCTCGCACACGATCGCCGCGCTCGGGCCACCCATCCCGGTGGCCTGCACGGTCAGCGGCTCGCCGTCGGGCGCGATTCCCGTGTAGCCCCATAGTCCACGCGCGTGATTGAACATCTTCGGCGGCGTCTCGAGCAGCGCCTGCGCCACCGCAAGGGCGCGCCCGGGGTCGCCGGGAAGCAGCACCCGCTCGGCGAGGTCGGCCGCCGGCCTGATGCGGTTCGCGCGGACTTCGTGCTCGAGGGGCAAGGCGGCGGACGATAGTGAGCGCCGGGTACTCTCCCGAGCGGGATGGCGAAGCCGGCCGACAATCTCCGCGACGCCGTCGAGAGGACGGTGGAGGCCACGCTCGGCTCGGCCGAGCGCAGCCGCTCGGCTGCTCAGGGCGCGCTCGACGATCTCGTCGAGTCGGTGGAGGACCTGCGCAAGGGCGCCGAGGAGCGTCTCTCGCGCGGTCGCCGTTCGGTAACGGAGGTGATCGAGGGACGCCGCCCGGCCACCTCGGACGACATCAAGGAGCTGAAGGCGGAGCTCCGCGCGATCGGCCGTCGCTTGGACAAGATCGAGGAGCGGCTGCCCGCGAAGCGCACGCGGGCGAAGTCCTCGTCGACGAAGTCCTCCTCGAAGCGCAAGTCGTAGTGGCCGGACGCCGCGTGCTGATCACCGGCGTGGGGAGCCAGGTGGGCAGCCTCCTCGCCGCGCAGCTCGAGCGCGATCCCGACGTGGAGTACGTCGCCGGGCTCGACACGCGCCGACCGAAGCTGTCGCTTGACCAGACCGAGTTCATCGATGCCGACATCCGCGACCCGCAGATCGGCCAGCTGATCCCGCCGACCGGCGTGGACACGATCGTCCACGAGCAGATCGTCCGGCAGCCCGGGCCGAGGATGTCGTCACTCGCGATGCACGACATCAACGTGATCGGGACGCTCCAGCTGCTGGCTGCATGCGAGCGGGTGTCCGACGCTCCGCACCATCGTCGTACGCGGGTCCGCCGGCGTCTACGGAGCCGAGCCGCAGGCGCCGCAGTTCTTCCGCGAGGAGATGGCGAGCATGTTCCCGCTACGCACGCGCTTCCAGCGCGACGTGGCCGAGATCGAGAACTACTTCGAGACCTACTCGCGCCGGCACGCGGGCGTGCGCTGCACGATGCTGCGCTACCAGCCCGCGATCGGCCCGGGCCTCCGGACGCAGATCACGCGCTACCTCTCGCAGCCGGTCTGCCCGACCTACATGGGCTTCGACCCGCGCATCCAGTTCGTGCACATCGACGACGCGCTCGAGGCGATCACGGCGGCCGTGCGCAACCCGGTGCCGGGCGCGGTGAACGTGGCGGGCCCCGGCACGATCGGCCTCTCCCGGATGATCCGCCTGGCCGGCAAGCGGGCGCTGCCGATCGCGGCGCCGCTGTTCGGCGCGGTCACCTCCACCGGACAGCGGCTCGGCCTCGACACCCAGTCCGAGGACTTTCAGCGGTTGCTCAGGTACGGCCGTGGCGTGGACACGCGCAGGCTCACCGACGAGGTGGGCTACACACCGCGCTACTCGACGGTCGCTGCCGTCGAGGACTGGGCGCACGCGAGGGCGGCGGCGTGAACCAGAGCACCGCGATCGCCTTCATGCGCCGCCTTCGGGCCGGCCTCGACTCGGGGCTCGAGCTCCCCGAGGCGCTCACCAAGGGCGCCACCGCGCTCCCGCGCGACGCGCGCCACACCATCGAGCGCATCCTCGACAGGCTCGACGGCGACTACCCCGAGGACGAATGGGGCTTCGACGAGGAGTTCGCCGAGCTGGTGGAGCCGTTCTTCGCGTTCCTGTACGAGTCGTGGTGGCGGGTGAAGGTGGAGGGCGCCGAGCGCGTGCCGGCCCACGGGCGCGTGCTGCTCACGGCGAACCACGCCGGCATCCTGCCCTGGGACGCCACGATGATTTCGATGGCGCTGCTGCGCGAGCACCCGCTCCCGCGCTACCCGCGCTTCCTCGTCCTGAACTGGGCCTTCGACCTTCCGTGGGTGTCGTCGGTGATCCGCAAGGTCGGCGGCGTCGTGGCCTCGCCCTTCAACGCGCTGCGCCTGCTCGAGCAGGACCAGCTCGTGGCGGTCTTCCCCGAGGGCGTGAAGGGCACGGGCAAGGCGTTCTCCAAGCGCTACCGGCTCCAGCGCTTCGGCCGCGGTGGATTCGTGGAGATCGCCCTGCGCACCGGCGCGCCGATCGTGCCGGTGGCCGTGGTCGGCAGCGAGGAGATCTACCCCAAGATCGCGGACATCCCGCCGGTGGCCCGGCTGCTCGGGGCGCCCTTCTTCCCAGTCACGCCCACGTTCCCGTGGCTCGGGCCGCTCGGGATCGTGCCGCTGCCCTCCAAGTGGCGGATCGAGTTCCTGGAGCCGATCGAGACCGCGTCCTACGGCCCCGAGGCGGCCGCCGACCGTGCGCTCGTGCTGGAGCTCTCCGAAAGGGTCCGCGACGAGATCCAGCAGGCGCTCTACGCGAACCTCGTACTCAGGGGTCCTGCCTTTATCTAAACGGCCATTTCGGCCGATATTTGGGGTAGATGCACATCCTGGCCGTCCTGCTAGCGGCGCTGGTGCTGCTGCTCGTGCCTGGAACGGCCATGGCCGGTCCCGGTGACCCCTGGGTCGCCTACGTCGCGAACTCGGTGGTCACCAAGCAGTCGGCGCCCTCGGCCGTGATCCTCAGGGCGAACCCGGCCACCGGCGCGCTCACGGAGATCTCACGGAACGGGGCGCAGGGGGACCTGTTCCGGCATCCCTACGACATCGCGGTCGCGGGCGACGGCAGCCTGCTCGTGGCGGACATGGGCGCGTACGCCACTCCGACCGAGCGCACGCCCGACGGGCGCATCATCCGCGTGGACCCGGTCACGGGCCAGCAGTCGCTCGTCACGTCGGGCAACCTGCTCGTCGACCCGGCGGGCCTCACGCTCGCCCCGGACGGGCTCATCTACGTGGTGGAGAACGTGGGGACGACCGGCCAGCCGGGCGTGGTGAGCGTGAACCCGGCCACCGGTGCGCAGGCGCTCGTGACCCAGGGCGGGGCGCTCTGCTACCCGTTCGGCATCGCGGCCCAGGCGAACGGCGCGCTGCTCGTGACCGACTACGGCGACTTCAACGATGGCACGACGGTCATCAACTGCACGCACGACTTCGGCGCGCTGCGTGAAGGTGGATACCGGCACGAAGGAGCAGGTGATCCTGTCGCGCAACGCGGCCCAGTGGGGCAACCTGTTCCGCAACCCGCTCGGCGTGACGGTGGAGCCGGGCGGGCGCATCCTGCTCGTGAACCAGAACGGCGGGACCGCGCTCGTGGCGGTCGACCCGGGGACCGGCGTCCAGGACGCGGAGACCACGAACACCGCAACCGATCGCCTTGTGATCCCGCAGCGGCCGGCGGTCACCCCGGACGGCGACGTGGTGGTGAGCGACTTCACCCTCGACGACTTCGAGGGCGGGCTCGTCTCCGTGGACCTGCCCGACGGCGGCCAGAGCATCCTGCGCCAGGACCGGCAGCTCTTCAACAACCCGCTGGGCGTGGCGGTGGTGGCGAACCGCGCCCCGGTCGCCTCGCTCAAGGCGTCGCCCGCCGCGGTGGCCGGCGGCCGGAAGGTCACCTTCGACGCGTCGGGCTCCAGCGACCCCGAGGGGCTCGCGCTCCGCTATGCCTGGGACCTCGACGGGAACGGCAGCTTCGAGACGCCCGGCGGCACGAGCCCGACCATCAGCCGCAGCTACAGCGGAACCACCACGTTCACCGCGCGCGTGCACGTGAGCGACCCACACGGCGCGTCGGCCGTGGCCGGGGCGCCGGTGAGCGTCGACTCGATCCGGCCGGTGATCGCCGGGCTCACGGTCCGCGGCGCCCTGATCACGTACCGCCTCTCCGAGCGGGCGCGCGTGACGATCAAGCTCCAGAGGAAGAAGGCGCGGGCGCTGGCGCAGTGATCAGGGTGCTGCGCCAGAACGGCGTGGCGGGCAGGAACCGGCTGCGGGCGAGCAGCCGAGCGCGAGTCGCAAGCCAGCGGCCGCGCATTCGCTACCGCGCCGAGGCGGTCGCAGTGGACCGGGTGGGGAACCGCTCGAGGCCGGCGCGGCTGCGCCTCTCGGCGAGGGCCGCGACGCGGCTGCGCCGCCGCTAGAAGTGCACGCCCCTTAGGAGGTACGCCATCGCCACGGCCTCCGTGGACATCTCGCCGTCGTCCTTCTTCTCCCCGGCGGGCAGCGGCTTCTTCTCGCCCTTGTCGCCGTCCTTGCCCTTCTTCGCGGCGATCGAGTCCGGGAACAGGTTGTACGCCTGGTTCAGCACGATGTCGACGGTCTTCGGGGAGATCGCGTAGAGCACCTCGCCGAACGTGCCGAGCCTCGAGGCCATGCGCTTAGGCTTGTCGATCATCGCGTCGCAGAGCATCTGCGCGGCCTCGTCCGGTGTGAGTGTCGGGAAGGCCTTGTAGATGTCGGTGGGGGCGATCATCGGGGTCCGCACGAGCGGCATGTAGACGGTCGTGAACTTCACGTTGTCCGCCACGACCTCCGGGGCCGTGCAGCGGGAGAACGCGTCGAGCGCCGACTTCGAGGCCACGTAAGCGGAGAAGCGCGGCGTGTTCGTCTGCACGCCGATCGAGCTCACGTTGATGATGTGGCCGGACTTGCGCTCGCGCATCCCCGGCATGAACGCGAGGATCAGCTTGAGCGCGCCGAAGTAGTTCAGCTGCATCGTGCGCTCGAAGTCGTGGAAGCGGTCGTAGGAGCGCGCGACCGAGCGGCGGATCGAGCGGCCGGCGTTGTTCACGAGCACGTCCACGCCGCCGTGCTGCTCGAGCACCTCCGCGGCCAGGCGGTCGATGTCCTCCAGCTCCGAGAGGTCCGCGGGGTGCACGTGCGCGGTCCCGCCGAGCTCCTCGACCTGCTTCGCCACCTCCTCGAGCTTCTCGCGCGTGCGCGAGACGAGCAGCACCTCGCCGCCGGCCTCGCCGACCTTCAGCGCGGTCTCGAGGCCGATGCCGCTCGAGGCTCCCGTGATCAGGACGCGCTTGCCCTTGATCGCGCTCGCCAGCGAGCGCTCGCGGAACAGGTCCGGGTCGAGGTTGCGCTCCCAGTAGTCCCACAGGAGCGGGGCGTAGGTGGACAGCGGCGGCACCGCGATGCCCGTGCCGCTGAGCGCCCGCTGCGAGTCACGCGCGTCGAACTTCGCGCGGAAGTCGCGGTGCTCCATCGCGGCCGGCGGCACGCCGATGTCGTGGTAGAGCTGGTTGCGGATCCGCTTGACCATCGGCAGCGCCTGGACGCCGGCGCGCACCTGCTTCGGCACGACGTTGGTCATGTTCTGGTCCACGCGCATGGCGAACTGCGGCGCGTGGGCGGCCTTCGCGAACTCGTTCAACGTCTCGCCCACGCTCATGGGCTCGGGGTTCACCAGGTGGAAGGTGTCGCTCGGCAGCTCATCGTCGGGCATGTGCGCGATGTGGTCCATCGAGCGCGCCACGAAGTCCACCGGCACGATGTTCGTCTGCCCGCCCTCGGGTCCCGCCAGCGGGAACCACTCCGGCAGGGCGTTGCGCAGCTTCTGGAGCAGCTTGAAGAAGTAGTAGGGACCGTCGATCTTGTCCATCTCGCCGGTCTCCGAGTGGCCGACCACGATGCCCGGCCGGAACACCAGCGTCTTCGTCTCGACGCCCTCGCGCACGAGCCGCTCTGACTCGTACTTCGTCCGGTGGTAGTGGTGCGGCAGCTTCTGGCCCTCGTCGAACATGTCCTCCTGGAACACGCCCTCGTAGTTGCCGGCCACCGCGATCGAGCTCGTGTGATGGAAGCGCTCGACCTCGTGCGCGTTCGCGAACTCGATGACGTGCTTCGTGCCCTCCACGTTCGCGCGCTCCGAGGCGTCCTCGTCGGCCTCGATGTCATAGACCGCCGCCAGGTGGAAGAGGTGGTCGATCGGCTGGTCGAAGTCGTCGATGCCGAGCCCAGGCTTCGAGAGGTCGCCCGCCACGGGCACGATCTTCCCCTCGGGAGCGCCGAGCCTCTGGGCGAGCGCGTCGAGCTTCCCGCGCGAGCCCTCGCGCACGAGCGCGTGGATGGTGCCGTCGCGCTTCAGCAGCTCGGCCACCAGATGCCTGCCGATGAAGCCGGTCGCGCCGGTGACGAAGTAATTCAAGAGTCCTCCCGTGGTGTGTGCGCGGGAGTCTAATTTGACTCAGGCGCCGGTGCGCGCAAGACTGCCGGGAGTTCTGTAGAGACCGGGTGGCGGATCGCCGTCACCGGCCTACGACGCGGGCCGTGCCCCGCACGCAGCGGCGGAGTGAACCCTTCCACTCCGCCGTTGCTCTCTAGCGCGCGGCACAATCATGGCCGTGGCCGAGAGCCTCTCCCTCAAGGAAGCCGCCGAACGCGTGGGCGTCTCGCCCGCGACGCTGCGTCGCTGGGCGCGCGACGGCGTGATCCCGGAGGTGGATGGCACGCGCGAGTGGACCACCGCCGCCGTCGCGCACGCCCGCATCGTGGCGCGGCTGCGCGAGCGCGGGCACAAGCTCGAGCACATCAAGAAGGCCGGCGAGGAGGGCCGGCTCGCCTACGGGTACATCGAGGAGCTGTTCGACCGGGACAAACAGCCGCACTCGCTGAACGAGGCGGCCGAGCTCACGGGTCTCGAGCCCGCCCTGATCGAGCGCTTCTGGACCAGCCTCGGGCTGCCCGCCAGCGGCATCGACCAGCTCACGGACGACGACATCCAGGCGCTCCACTACGTCGCCGCCGTGCTGGACTCAGGCTTCCCGCTGGTGGCCTTCCTCCAGCTCTGCCGGGTCTACGGCCAAACACTCGCGCAGATCGCCGAGGCCGAGGTGCGGCTCTTCCACCAGTACGTGCACGAGCCGCTGATCCGCGAGGGCGTTCCGGGCCTCGAGATGGCCGAGGAGATGGGCGACCTCGCGCGCGACCTGCTCCCGTTCGCCTCGCCGACGATGGACTACGTCCACGAGCGCTTCCTTCAGCACTTCGTGGAGCAGGACGTGGTCGGCCACATGGAGAGCGAGCTCGAGGACGAGGACGTGGAGCTCGGGAGGGTGCGGGTGGCGATCGCCTTCGCGGACCTGGCCGGGTACACGCGCTTCACAGAGGAGGAGGGCGAGGAGGAGGCGCTCTCGTCGGTGGAGCGCTTCGTCGAGGGGGTCACCCACACGCTCCCCGAGGACGCCCGCGTGGTGAAGACGATCGGCGACGCGGTGATGGTCGTCGGGCAGGACATCCGCGCGCTGGTGGACTGGGCGGTCGGATTTGTGAGCCTCTTCGAGGAGCGGCCGGAGCCGCGCATCGGGGTCCACTGGGGCACCACCCTCTACCGCGACGGCGACTACTTCGGCCGCGACGTGAACCTCACCTCGCGCGTCGTCGCGCGCGCTCGCGGCGGGGAGGTGCTGGTCACCGACTCGGTGGTCGACGCCGTACGCGACTCCCCGCACCTCAGCTTCGACGCGATCGGGCAGGTGAAGCTGAAGGGGTTCGCCGAGCCGCGGCAGCTCTGCCGCGCGATCCCACGCGAGGGATGAGCGAGCTGCCGCTCGAGGCGGCGCGCGAGAGCGGGCTGGTGCGCGCGGGCGAACCGCTGCTCGTGATGGTGTCGGGCGGCGGCGACTCCGTGGCCCTGCTCGACATCGCGGTCCGCCTCGGCGCCGAGGTCTCGGCGCTGCATGTGAACTACGGGCTGCGCGACGACGCGTCCCAAGACCAGGAGCTCGTGCGGCGGCTCTGCGAAGAGCGCAATATTTCGCTGACGGTCGAGCAGGTCCGACTGGGCACCGAGGGCAATCTCCATGAGCGCGCCCGCGATGCTCGCTACGCCCTCGCCGAGGGTCTTGCGGTCGGCGACTACGCAGCCGCGCACACCGCCTCCGACCAGGCCGAGACCGTCCTCTATCGCCTCGCCGTCTCGCCGGGATCGCGGGCGCTGCACGGGATGTCGCCCCGCCGCGGGCGGCTGGTGCGCCCGCTGCTCGGCGTGACCCGCGACGAGGTGCGCGTGTACCTGCGCGCGCGCGGCCTCGAGTGGCGAGAGGACCCGTCGAACGCCGACCGCCGCTTCGCGCGCGCGCGCGTGCGTCACGACGTGCTCGACGCGCTCCGCGAGCTGTCGCCGGCGGCCGAGCGGACGATCGCGGAGACGGCGAGGCAGCTGCGCGACGAGGCGGAGGTGCTCGATGGCGTGGTCACGGAGGCGGTGAACGAGCTCGGCGGCGGACCGGCTGTGTCCCTCGCCGCGCTGCTCGAGCACCCGCCGGCCGTCCGGCGCCTGGTGCTGCGTGCGCTCGCGGAGCGCGCGGCCGCCCCGGCCTCGCGCCGGCCGCGGCCGCTGTCCCGGCGCGAGGCCGACGAGATCCTCGCGCTCGGCGAGCGGGGGACCAAGTCGCTCGACCTCGGCGGCGGTCTGCGTGCGGTGGCCGAGTACGGCACGCTGCGCTTCACGCGCGCGGGAGACGTCGCCACGCCGGAACCCGTGCCGCTGCAGGTCCCGGGGCGCGCGCGCTTCGGTGACTGGGAGGTCGAGGCGCGCGTCGGCACTCCGGGCGACGTGGCGGTGAGACCGCTCGGCCCGGAGCTCGTGGTGCGCGCCTGGCGCGACGGCGACCGCATGCGCCCGGCCGGCCTGGGCGGGTCGAAGTCGCTCCAGGACCTCTTCACCGACCGGAAGGTCCCGCGCGCCCTGCGCCACACGCTGCCGGTGATCGAGGCGGACGGCGAGATCGTCTGGGTGGCCGGCGTGGCGGTGGACGAGCGCTTCGCGGTGGCGGAGGGCACGCCAGGCGCCGTCGGCCTTAGCGCGCGGTCGATCGGCGCGGCCGGGGGCGCAGGCTAGGCCGGAGCGCTTAAGGCGGGCGGTGAGGGTGGCGGCCTCCCGACGTGGTTGCGGCCGGGGTGTCGTCAGTTATCCGCGATATAGGCGGTAAATCGCCGACGGTCCCCTTCGGTGCCGCCCGAAGGGGCACGGCGCTCGGACGCTACTCGGTGCCGAAGACCCGGTCGCCGGCGTCGCCGAGCCCGGGGCGGATGTATGCGTTCTCGTCCAGCTCGCGGTCCACGGCCGCGGCCCAGATCTGGACGTCGGGGTGGGCCTTCTCGACCGCCTCGACGCCCTCGGGGGCCACCACCAGGCAGACGAGCGCCAGCTTCTTCGCGCCGGCGGCCTTCAGCTTGTCGAGGGCGTGCACGGCGCTTCCGCCGGTTGCGAGCATCGGGTCGACCACGAAGACGTGGGCGTCGGCGAGGCCGGGCGGCAGGCGCTCGTAGTAGTCGACCGGGCGGTGCTCCTGCTCGTCGCGGTACACGCCCACGTGGCCTACGCGGGCGCCCGGGAGGAGTCGAAGGAAGCCGTCGACCATCCCGAGCCCGGCGCGCAGCACCGGAACGATCGTTATCTCCGTGGGGAGGCGGCTGCCGGTCGTGGGCTCCAGCGGGGTCTCCAGCTCGACCTCGGTCACCGGCAGGTCGCGCGCGGCCTCGACGGCCAGGATCGCCGAGGCCTCGAAGAGGGCCTGGCGGAACTCGCCGTGGCCCGTGCGGCGGTCGCGCATGACCGCCAGCCGGTCGGCGAGAACGGGGTGATCGACCACGGTCAGACGCTCGGACATGGATGCGACGATAACCTCGCGACGCCCTTGAATGCTTCGATGCGCAACATAGAGCTGAAGGCGCGCGACCCGGACCCCGCGCGCACGCTGGAGCGCGCGCTCGCGCTGGGCGCCGATGACAGGGGAGAGATCGCGCAGCGCGACACGTATTTCCTCGGGGCGCGCGGGCGGCTCAAGCTGCGCGAGCAGGAGACCGGCGGCACCACACTCTGGGACGAGCTGATCGAGTACTCGCGCGAGGACTCCACCGATCCGCGCACCAGCACCTACAGGCGCGTGCCCGTCGCGGACGCCGCACCGTTACTCGAGGCGCTCGATGCCGCGTACGGAACGCTCGGGACAGTTACAAAGCGGCGACGGCTGCTGCTCTGGGATGGCGTCCGCATCCACCTCGACGAGGTCGAGGGACTGGGCAGCTTCCTGGAGCTCGAGGCGTCGGGGGAGGAGGGCTCGGACCTGAGCGCCGAGCACGACAAGGTCGAGCGACTCCGCGAAGAGCTGGGCATCGAGGACGAAAACCTGGTCGCGACGAGCTACTCGGACCTGGTGCTCGGCGCGCCGGGGGCGGCGCCGGGCGAGCGCGGCGCGACGCGCGACGCGCCGACGGCTGCGCCGGACCGCCCGGCGGGCGGGCCCGACGAGCTGATGCGCGCCGCCGAGGACGTCATGAGGACGGCCTACATGCCATATTCGAAGTTCCCGGTCGGGGCCGCGCTTCGCGCCGCCGACGGCAGCATCCACGTCGGGGCGAACGTCGAGAACGCGAGCTATCCGGAGGGGCAGTGCGCGGAGACGTCGGCGATCGGGGCGCTGATCGCGGCCGGGCACAGGGAGATCGTCGAAGTCGCAGTGACGGCGGAGCGGATGGACATCTGCCCGCCGTGCGGAGGATGTCGCCAGCGGCTCGCCGAGTTCGCGGGCGCGGACACCCCCGTTCACCTCGGACGCCCGGACGGCCCGCGCGAGACGACGACGGTCGGCGAGCTCCTGCCGCTCGCGTTCGAGCTCGAATGACGGCGGCAGCGGCCGCTGCTGTCATCAACGAGCGCTCTGGGCTGCGGCCGCGCGTGGGCGTGGTGCTCGGCTCGGGGCTCGGCGCGGTGGCGGACGCGGTGGCGGGCCCGACCACGATCGACTACGAGGACCTGCCCGGCTTCCCGCGACCGACGGTGGCGGGCCACGGCGGCAGGGCGGTGCTCGGCCACATGGGCGACGTGCCGGTGGCGGTGCTCCAGGGTCGCGCGCACGTGTACGAGGGCGGCGACCTCGACCGCATCCGCACGCCCGTCCGCGCGCTGCGGGCCGCCGGCGCGGAGATCCTGGTGCTAACGAACGCGGCCGGCTCGCTGCGGCCGGAGGTGGGCCCGGGGCGGCTGATGCTGATCTCGGACCACATCAACCTGAGCGCCGTGAACGTGCTGGCCGGGCCGAACGACGAGGAGATCGGCCCTCGCTTCCCGAGCATGCGCGACGCCTACGACCCCGAGCTGCGCGAACAGCTCCGAGCAGCGGCCGAGGAGCTCGGCACGCCGCTCGCCGAGGGCGTCTACCTCGCCGTCTCAGGGCCGACCTTCGAGACGGCCGCCGAGATCCGCGCGTTCGAGACGCTCGGCGCCGACGCCGTGGGCATGTCCACCGTCCATGAGACCGCGGTCGCACGCCACTGCGGCCTGCGCGTGGCGGCCATCTCGGCGATCAGCAATTTCGCCGAGGGGATGAGCGACACACAGCTCAGCCACGACCAGACGCTGCACGACGCCCAGCGTGCCGCCGAGGACCTGGCGCCGCTGCTGGTGCGCTTCGTGGAGAGGCTCGGCGAGTGATGTACGTGCCCGACCTGATCCGCATCAAGCGCGACGGCGGGGAGCTGGATGAGGACCAGCTCGACTACCTCGTGAAGGGGATCGCCGACGGGGCCGTGAGCGATGCGCAGGTGGGCGCGCTCGCCATGGCGATCTTGCTGCGCGGGATGACGCCGGCGGAGCGGATCGCGCTCACGGGCGCGATGCGCGACTCGGGCGACGTGCTCGACTGGTCCGACGCCGGCCTCTCCGGCCCCGCGCTCGACAAGCACTCGACCGGCGGGGTGGGGGACAAGGTGAGCCTGCTGCTGGCGCCGATCGTGGCGGCCTGCGGCGGCGCGGTGCCGATGATCTCCGGGCGCGGCCTCGGCCACACCGGCGGCACGCTCGACAAGCTCGAGGCGATCCCTGGCTACGACACCACGCCCGATCCGGACAAGTTCCGGCACGCCGTGGCGGGCGCAGGTGCGGCCATCGTGGGACAGACGGCGCGGCTCGCGCCCGCCGACCGCCGGCTGTACGCGATCCGCGACGCCACCGGGACGGTCGAGTCGATCCCGCTGATCGTGGCCTCGATCCTCTCGAAGAAGCTCGCCGCGGGCCTTGACGCGCTCGTGATGGACGTGAAGGTCGGCTCCGGCGCGTTCCTGCCCGATCGCGCGCAGGCCGAGGAGCTCGCGCGCGCGATCGTGGAGGTGGCGAACGGCAACGGCCTGCCCACCTCGGCGCTGCTCACCGACATGGACCGCGTCCTCGGCCGCAGCGCCGGCAACGCGGTTGAGGTGCGCGAGTCGATCGATCACCTGACCGGGGCGGCCATCGATGAGCGCCTGCGCGAGGTCACGCTCGCGCTCAGCGCCGAGCTGCTTGTGCTGGGTGGAGTCCAGCCGGACGAGGCCGCGGCTCGCGGGGCCGCGGAGCAGGCGCTGGACGGCGGCGCCGCGGCCGAGCGCTTCGGCGCGATGGTGCGCGAGCTGGGCGGCCCGGCCGACCTCCTCGAGGCGCCGGAGCGCCATCTCCCCGGCGCGCCGGTCACGCTCGCCGCCGAACCGAGCGAGCCGGGCACGATCACGGCGGTGGACGTTCGCGCCGTGGGCCTCGCCGTCGTGGCGCTCGGCGGCGGTCGCACGCGCGAGGACGATCCCGTGGACCACGCCGTGGGCCTCACGGACGTTGCGGCGCCCGGAGAGGAGGTGGTCCCCGGCGGCCGCCCGCTCGCGCTGGTGCACGCGCGGGACGACGAGGCCGCGCAGCGGGCGGCGGAAGCGCTGCGCGCGGCGTACACGCTTGGTGATCACGCCCCCGAAGGGCCGCCGGCCGTGCTCGAGGTGCTGCGTTGACGGACGTGCCGAAGGCCGAGCTGCACGTGCACCTCGAGGGCACCGCGCCGCCCGACCTGATCCGGCGCCTCGCGGAGCGCAACGGCCTGCCGGTGCCCGACGGGGTGTTCGCCGCCTCGGACCGCTTCGCCTACGCCGACTTCCTCGACTTCCTCAAGACCTACGACAAGGCCGCGAGCGTTATCCGCAGCGGAGACGACTACCGCGACATCACCTACGAGTACCTCACGGGCTGCGCCGCCGAGGGCGCGATCTACGTCGAGCTGACCGCCTCACCGGACCACGCCAGTCTCGTGGGCGTCGGCGACGAGGAGCACCTCGACGGAATCGGCCGCGGGATCGACGATGCCCGAGAGGGCAGCGGCATCGAGGCCCGCATCCTGATCTCGTGCGTGCGCAACTTCGGAGTGGACCCCGCGCTCAGGGTTGCCCGCTACGCAGCGGAGCGCCCGCATCCCTACGTGGTCGGCTTCTCGATGGCCGGCGACGAGGAGAACTACCCGCCCGCCGCCTACGCCGAGGCCTTCGAGACAGCGGCGGAGGCCGGTCTCGGATGCAGCGTCCACGCCGGCGAATGGGCCGGCCCCGAGAGCGTGCGCGAGGCCCTCGAGCTGCCGGTGAGCCGCCTCGGCCACGGCGTGCGCTCGATCGAGGACCCCGCGCTCGTGGAGGAGCTGGCCGAGCGCGGGACCGTGCTCGAGGTCTGCCCCACGAGCAACGTGGTGCTCGGCATATACCCCACCTACGAGCAGCACCCCCTGCCGCGTCTGCGAGAGGCGGGCGTGCGCGTGACGCTCGGATCCGACGACCCGCCCTACTTCGGGGCCTCGATCGGGGGCGAGTACGCCGTCTGCCGCGACCATTTCGGCTTCGACGACGAGAAGCTTCGAGGCATCACTCGCACGGCAATCGAGGCCGCATTCTGCGAAGAGACGCTCAAACAGCGCTTAATCGAAAAGTTGTAGGGTGGCCAGGTTCCTGACCCAAGAGGAGACCTGACCGTGCCTAAGTCCTTCCGCTTCTTCCTACTCGCGCTCATTGCTGCCCTGGCTCTCGGAATCGCCGCCTGCGGCGACGACGACGATGACGGGGGTGGTGACGGGGCCGCGCAGGAGGGAGCCAAGTCCATCAAGGCCGGCGTGGTCACAGACATCGGCGGGCTCAACGACCGCTCGTTCAACTTCCTCGCCAACAAGGGCCTCGAGCAGGCGGAGAGCGACCTGGGCGCCGAGGGCCGCGTGTTGCTCTCGAAGTCGAACGGCGACTACGTCCCGAACCTGACGACGCTCGCCACGCAGAAGTACGACCTGAGCGTCTCGGTCGGCTTCCTCATGGGTGAGGCGACCGCAACGGTCGCCGGCAAGTTCCCGAGCAACAACTTCGCGATCGTCGACTTCTCGGCCTCAGCGCTGAAGGGCAAGCCCACGAACGTCGAGGGCCTGCTCTTCAAGGAGCAGGAGGCCGGCTACCTCGCCGGTTACCTCGCGGGTCTCTGGGCGAAGGACAACAACGCGAACACGGTGTCCACGGTCGGTGGCCAGAAGATCCCGCCGGTGGACCACTACATCGCGGGCTTCCAGAAGGGCGCCACGGACGCCAACCCCGGCATCAAGACGCTGAACGGCTACTCGCAGGACTTCGTCGACCAGGCGAAATGCAAGGAGATCGCGCTCGATCAGATCGCGCAAGGCTCCAAGGTCGTCTTCCAGGTTGCAGGCCAGTGCGGTCTCGGCGCGCTTGACGCCGCCAAGGAGAAGGGTGTCCAGGGCATTGGCGTCGACGCCGACCAGGCCTACCTCGGCGACCACATCCTCACCTCGGCTCTTAAGAAGGTCGACGTGGCGGTGTTCAATGCCATCAAGCGCGCCCAGGACGGCAGCTTCAAGGGTGGCACCGACGTGATCGCCACCGTCGAGAACGACGGCGTCGGCCTCGGCAAGTTCGGCCCGGCTGGCGAGAAGTACGCCGACAAGATGAAGGAGATCACGGACCAGATCGCCGCCGGCGAGATCGCGGACATTCCCGACACCGTCAAGTAGCCAGGAGTGCAGTCAGAAGCACCCGCTCTAGAACTACGCGGAATCACGAAGAGGTTCGGTCCCGTCGTTGCCAACGACGGGATCGACTTCGATCTCCGCCCGGGCGAAGTCCATGCGCTGCTCGGCGAGAACGGCGCCGGGAAGTCAACGCTGATGTCGATCCTGTACGGGCTCTACAGCCCGACCGAGGGCGAGATCCGCGTGAATGGAGAGCCGGTCGAGGTCGATTCGCCGTCGCAGGCGATCGACCTCGGCATCGGCATGGTCCACCAGCACTTCATGCTCGTGCCGGTAATGACCGTGACCGAGAACATCGTTCTGGGCGAGGAGCCCACGCGCGGCGCCCTCCTCGACGTGAAGGAGGGTGCCCGCCGGGTCAAGGAGCTGTCCGACCGCTATGGCCTGGCGGTGGACCCCGATGCGGTGATCGAGCAGGTGTCGGTGGGGATGCAGCAGCGAGTCGAGATCCTGAAGACGCTCTACCGCGACGCCCGCATCCTGATCCTCGACGAGCCGACCGCTGTTCTCACGGCGCAGGAGACGGGCGAGCTCTTCGAGGTGCTCCGGGCGCTGAAGAAGGACGGCGTGTCCATCATTTTCATCAGCCACAAGCTGAACGAGGTGCTCGACATCTCGGACCGCGTGACGGTGCTGCGGCGCGGCAAGCGGATCGACACGGTGCCCACCGAGGGGGCGACCGAGGAGAGCCTCGCGCGCCTGATGGTCGGCCGCGACGTGCTGCTCCGGGTGGAGAAGAAGCAGGGCCGGCCGGGCGAGCCCGTGCTCCAGGTGGAGGACCTCTACGCGCGCGACGACCGCGGGCTCGAGGCGGTGAAGGGCGTGTCGCTCGATGTGCGCCAGGGCGAGATCGTGGCCATTGCCGGCGTCGACGGTAACGGCCAGTTGGAGCTCGTGCAGGCGATAGCCGGGGTGCGCGTGCCCGAGTCGGGGCGCATCGTGATCGACGGCGAGGACGTGACGGGCGACGGCGTGCGTGAGACCACCGAGGCCGGCCTGGCGCACATCCCCGAGGACCGCCACCTGTGCGGCCTCGTGCTCGACTTCACGCTCGCCGAGAACCTGGCGCTGCGCGAGTACCGTACGCCGCCGCTCTCGAACCACGGCCTGCTCTCCATAGGCCAGATGAACGAGCGCGCCACCAAGTTGCTCCGCGAGTACGACGTGCGCGGCGGCGAGCCGAGCACGCTCGCCAGCTCGCTGTCAGGCGGCAACCAGCAGAAGGTCGCCGTGGCGCGCGAGATCGCCAGCAACCCGAAGCTGCTGATCGCGCACCAGCCCACGCGCGGGCTCGACGTGGGCGCGATCGAGTTCGTGCACGGGCAGCTGCTCGCCGAGCGCGAGAACAACCGCGGCGTGCTGCTGGTGTCGCTCGAGTTCGAGGAGATCCGGGCGCTGGCGGACCGCATCCTCGTCATCTACGAGGGCAAGATCGTGGGCGAGTTCCCACCCGACGTCTCCGAGGAGGAGCTCGGCGTTGCGATGACGGGCGGCCGCGGCGGGGGCCGGGAGGCGGCGTGAGCTTCTCCGACGAGCCCGCCGCGGCAGCGGCGACACCGGCCTCGCGGCTCGCCGGCTACTTGCGCGGCGGCGGCGTGATCGTCCCGCTTCTCACGACGCTGCTCGCCTTCCTGGCGGGCGGGCTCGTGATGCTCGTCACCGGCAGCGACCCGATAGCGACCTACGAGGCGATCTGGAAGGGCACTGGCCTCCAGTGGGTGTTCCCGTGGACCACGGGCGCTGACCGCGATCTCGCGGCTTCGAACCTCCAGCAGACGCTGATCATCACCACGCCTCTGATCCTCACCGGCCTGGCGGTGGCGTTCGCGTTCCGGGCCGGCCTCTTCAACATCGGCGGCAACGGCCAGTACATCGTCGGCTCGATCGCGGCCGTGTGGGTGGGCTCCTCATTCGCCGGCATGCCGAGCCTCCTCCACATCGTGCTCGCGATCCTCGCCGCGTGCGCGGCGGGTGCGTTCTGGGCGGGCATCGCCGGGGTTCTGAAGGCCACGGTTGGCGCGCACGAGGTGATCAGCACGATCATGCTCAACTGGATCGCCGTCTGGGTGGGCATCTGGCTGTTCTCACTCGGCGGCCCGCTCCAGAACGAGGCTCAGAAGTCGATCCCGGTGTCGGAGGACGTCGTCGAGGGAGCCAAGCTGCCCGTCTTCTGGGGCGATCCGGTGCTGCAGGGCCTCCACATCGGGATCTTCATCGCGCTGTTCGCGGTGATCCTCTTCTGGATCCTGCTGAACCGCTCGACGATCGGGTTCGAGGTGCGGGCGGTGGGGTTCAACCCCGAGGCCGCCCGCTACAGCGGCATGAGCGTCGGTAAGAACTACATCCTCGTGATGGCCGTGTGCGGACTGTTCGCGGGGCTGGCGGGTGCGATGGACGTGCTCGGCTGGCAGTTCCGCATCGCGACGAACGACATCCAGATCGCCAACCTCGGCTTCATCGGGATCGCCGTCGCGCTGCTCGGGCGCAACACGGCTGTCGGCACGGTCGCGGCGGCTCTCCTTTTCGGCGCCCTGCTCAGCGGAACCTCGCAGCGGAACCTCGATCCGACGATCTTCGAGCCGTCGCTGGCCTCGAACCTCACCTGGATCATCCAGGGGCTCGTCATCCTGATCGTGAGCGCCGACGTGCTCGTGCTCGGTCTCATCGCCCGTGGGCGCGGCCTGTTCCGGAGGGGCCGCGCCGCCCCACCGGCGGCCGCGGAGGCCGAGCAGTGAGCACCTCGGTAGCGGCGGGCCGGCAGCTGGCGATCTCGGCGCGGACAGCGGGCTGGGCCGGGATTGTGCTCGGCGTACTGGCGGCCTACGTCGCCCTGCCGCCGCTCATGATCCGCACGGCGGTCGTGCCGCTACTGCTCGCCGCCGCGGGCGTGGCCGCCGGTGTCTACGCGGCCCGCGAGGGCGAGCGGCGGCTCGGCTGGATCGCGGTGGGCGTGGCGGTCCTGGGAGCCATCTGCGCGGTCATGGCGGTGAAGTCCGGCGAGTCGAACCTCGACCGGGTCTTCGTATGGTCAGCGCTTACGGCCGGCATGCTGCGCTTCGCGACGCCCCTGATCTTCGCCGCGATGGGGGGCATTCTGTCCGAGCGCAGCGGCGTCATCAACATCGGCCTCGAGGGCATGATGCTGATCGGCGCGTTCTTCGGGATCTTCGGCGCCGACCTGCTCGGCTCGTGGTGGCTCGGGGTCTTGGCCGGGGTCGCGGCAGGCGCGCTGATAGGCCTGGTCCACGCGTTCGTCTCGATCAGCCTGCGGGCCGACCAGGTCGTGAGCGGGACGGGAATCAACTTCCTGGCCATCGGCATCACCGGCTACGTCTTCATCTACCACTACGGCGACCAGGGCACGCCCTCCGACGTATCGCGCGCCCCGAACGTGACGCTTCCGCTGGTGGAGGACATCCCATTCATCGGAGAGGCCATCGGGAGGATGAACGTTCTCACCTGGGTCGCGCTCCTCATCGTCCCGATCCTCACGGTCTACCTGTTCCGCACCCGCGGGGGCCTGCGGCTGCGCTCCGTGGGCGAGAAGCCGCGCGCCGCCGACAGCCTGGGCCTGCCCGTGCTGCGGACGCGATACCTGGCCGTGACCGCGTCCGGCGCGCTCGCGGCCGCCGGCGGCGCGTTCCTGTCGATCGGGCTGGTCGGCTCGTTCAACGAGCAGATGACCAATGGCCGCGGCTTCATCGCGCTGGCGGCGGTGATCTTCGGTGGCTGGCGCCCGCTCGGTGCGCTGGCGGGCGCGCTCCTGTTCGGCTTCTCGACCGCGTTGGCCCAGCGCCTGCCGGCCTTCTCCGAGTCCGCCGCCGTTCTGTTCCAGGCGCTGCCGTACGTCTTGACACTGGTCGTGGTGGCAGGCGTCATCGGCCGTTCCCGACCGCCCGCCGCAATCGGCGTGCCGTACGTGAAGGAGTAGTTCTTGGTCGTATCCAGGCTGTCCCTCGCGAGCCCCACCGACGAGCACACGGGGCGCCTCAGCGACGAGGTGGAGCTCTACCAGCGCACCTACAACACGCTGCTGCGCTCGAGCGGCGAGACGCACCTGCGCGTGCTCGAGCCGGCTCACCGGGCGATGGGCTCGAGCCTGCACCCACTCGCCGACAGCGACGAGCCCGATCTCGGCGCGCTGATCTACGCGATCCGGCGGCTGCCCGACAGCATGGCGGCGGGCGCCGAGCTCGTGATCATGGGCCAGGAGGCGGAGGTCTTCGCCAAGAACGGGATCGTGATCGACGAGTGGGAGGAGGCCGACGCGCCGGCCCGCCGCCGCCGCTGGCACGACGCCGGCAACGGCACGCACGCGGTGCTGCTCGCGAGTGCCTCGGACGTGGACGACCTGATCCCGACGCTGGTGGCCTTCCAGATCGAGTGGAACAAGATCCGCGTGCGCCAGCGCGCCGCCGGCTGGCCGCCGGACCACGATCCGACGCCGGACGAGTGCGCCGAGGTGATGGGCGGGACGGCGGACGACTGGGCGCGGCTCCGCGGTGCCTGGGGCGAGCGCTTCGGCGAGCGGCTCGCGGTGATCGCCGAGCGGCGCATGAACCTGCGCGTGCGGATGCTCGGCGGCACGCAGGTGGGCTACGCCCGCATGACGCGCCGCTGGTGGACGCCGGTGCACAACACGCTCGCCGAGCAGGGGCTCGTGGAGCGCCCGCTCTACTTCGTGAGCTCGAACACGCACAGCCTCGTGAACATCGCCACGGGCGTGGCGCGCGAGCGCGAGGACGTGCTCGTGAAGTTCGTCGAGTCGCTGCCGGAGGACGACATCCTGCGCTCCGAGCTGGCCGCCTTCCGGGAGGGGCGCAGCGAGGGCTCGTGGGAGAACTTCCTCTACTTCGTGGCCCGCCTCTACTTCGACTCGCATGGGGAGGAGGGGCGCGCCGCGCGGCGCCGCGCGGAGGCCGAGTGCGGGGTGTCGCATATCCGAAGCACCACCGCGCTGCGCGTGCCGGCGCAGATCATCCCGCTGTCGAAGCTGCGCCCGGAGCGGATGGATCCGCGGCTCGGCAACGTGGATGCAGATGCGCTGGCGGCGGCCGAGGGAGTGGTCGTGAACATCGACTACCCGCTCGGCGTGGCGGCCTACAACATCCTGCGCGAGGTGGGGGTGGACAGCTCGATGCTGCGCGGGGTCTACGTGCTCGGCAAGGCGGCGACCCTGAACGCGGACGTGGGCGACGTGATGCTCTCGACCGTGGTGCACGACGAGCACTCGGGCTCCACCTACTGGCTCGACAACGCGTTCAGCGTGAACGACATCGCGCCCGACCTGCGCTTCGGCAGCGGCCTCGACAACCAGCGCGCGGTCACGGTGAAGAGCACGTTCCTGCAGAACCGCTCGTACCTCGACTTCTACTACCGGGAGGCGTTCACGGTGGTGGAGATGGAGGCGGGGCCGTACTGCAACGCGGTCTACGAGATCTCGGACGCGGACCGCCACCCGGTGAACGAGGCGGTGAACTTCTCGAAGCTCCCGATCGACTTCGGGATCATCCACTACGCCTCGGATACGCCGTACACGCAGGCGCGAACGCTGGGCGCCCGCGGCCTGAGCTACTACGGGATGGACTCGACGTACGCGTCCTCGCTGGCGATCCTGCGCCGCGTGCTGCGGCTAGAGGGCGCGCTGGACTAGGCGGCGGTCACAAAAAGACCGCTGCGACGTAGTAGAAGACAGGTGATGTCCCCGGCGGACATCGAGGAGCTCTATGTCGGGCATGCGCGGCGGATCGCCGGCTACCTGATGCGCGCCACGAACGACGCGGAGGTCGCGGCCGACCTCACCGCCGAGACCTTTGCGGCCGCGCTGCTCGCCCGCGACCGCTACCGCCCAGACATGGGGGCGCCGACCACCTGGCTGTACGCGATCGCCGCGAACAAGCTGAAGGACTGGCGCCGGCGCGGGTACGCGGAGGACCGCGCGCGGCGGCGGCTGCGCATAGAGCGGCCCGCACTGAGCGACGACGACGTGGCGGAGTTCGGCCGGCTGGCGGACGAGGTCACGGCGGACGCTCTCCTCGACGAGCTGCCCGACGACCAGCGCGCAGCGCTGCGCGCGCGTGTCCTGGACGAGCGCGCCTACGGCGAGATCGCGGTGGCCGAGGGCGTCTCGGAGGCCGCCATCAGACAGCGGGTGAGCCGCGGGCTGGCGAGTTTGCGACAGCGGATTGGAGGCAAGCCATGAGCGACTTCTTCGGAGCACTCCAGTTGGAGCTGCACTCGGCCGCGCAGCGCTCGCCGCGGCGCCGCACGCGCCTCGGCGACGCGGCCGGCGCGCTCGCGGCCGCGGCGCTCGTCGCGGCAGCCGTCTTCGTGGCACTGGCGGTCCTCGGTGGCGGTCAGACCGAGCGAGCCGCCGGTGGCGGCCGGTCCGCAGCCCGCGCCGGTCGGGCACCGTGATCCCGAGCGGGTGAGGGCACGCCTCCGCGACGAACGGCGCAGCACGGTCGTGGCCACGGGGACGGCGCGCGGCATCGGTCCCTGGCA
Organism: uncultured Thermoleophilaceae bacterium; assembly: GCA_963771715.1. Taxonomy (GTDB): domain Bacteria; phylum Actinomycetota; class Thermoleophilia; order Solirubrobacterales; family Thermoleophilaceae; genus JACVRW01. The sequence goes on along the minus strand of CAVYUQ010000006.1, from coordinate 133,859 downwards.
GCTCGAGGCCACGCGGAGCACCCGCCTGGCGGATCCCGACAGCGGCGAGCTCTACCAGCCCGAGGGACTGCGCTGCCTGAGCTCTGCTACCCGCTCGATCCTCCCGACGACCTGATGCCCGGAGCCAGCAGTCAGTGCGGCGAGTTCCCACGGACGCCCGGCTTCGGCCGCCTCCAGTTCGGCACGAGTCGCCCCCACCCCGGCTCGAAGCCGGTGCTCGTCTACGGACGCGTGCCGAGGCGCGCCGCGGCGGTCAGGATCCTCGTCCCCGGCAGGCGGCCGATCAACGCACCGCTGCACAAGGGCCCGAAGAGCAGCAGCAGCAACTTCTATGCCGTGGCCGTCAAGCCGCCGCTCCCCGGAGCGCGGGTCAACTGGTTCGACGCGAACGGGAAGCCCGCAAGCCGCGGGATCGCTCTGATGCCGCCGATCACGCGCTGACGGCGGTGTTCGCCTGCGCCAGCGTGGCGTGGAGTTCGGCAATGACGTCGTCGGGCTCCTTCGTCACCCGAAACCATGTGAAGCGCAAGGGGCGCAGTCCGATTGCAGTGAGGGCAGCGTCCTTGCGCCGGTCTGACTCGAACGCCATGATCCTCGCGTGGGCCGCCCGGCCGTCGAGTTCGACCGCCACTCGCTGCTCGCGCCAGAAGCAGTCGATCACGTAACGCCGCCGGCCCGCCCTGACCTTCACGTTGGTCTCGGGCGCTGGCACGCCGGCCGTACGCACCAGCTCGCGAAAGCGGTGCTCGAGCTCCCCGCGGACGATTTGACCGGGGGTGTGGTGCACGAGCGCCTCCTTCAGGGCCCGCAGCCCCCTGCGCCCGTGGCCTCGCTGAACTGCAGCATTGAGGGCATCGAGGTCGAGGAGGTCGAGGAACTCCGCCTCGCGGATAGCGCGCAGGAGGCGGTCGCGCCCCAGGACGTCGGTCAGGTCGACGAGCGTACGCGCCACGGTGGTGACGGGAATGCCGTCCTCGACGGTCACATCGTCCGGATCAAGCCGCCGAGCGCGATGGATCCAAAGGCCCGGGACGCGCCGGCTCGACCCGACGATCACATGCACCCGTGCTCCGGCGCCATCGTAGATCCCCCATAGGCCAGCGGCATCCAGATGACTGAGCACGGCGCCTTGTCCGCATGCCACGACGGCCGCCATCCAGCGGCCCTTCGCCGTCAATGCCGGATACCCCACGACGTAGACGCCCTGATGGACCCGGTGAAGCCGACCCTGCGCGGTGCGCCGTCGGATCCCGCTGTCATCGATGCCGATCGCGGCCAGTTGCCGCCGGTTCACAACGCCATGCTGCCGCGCCGCCAGCGCACCAAGCCGGACATCCGGGTGTGTGCTGAAAATCTGTCGCTCCGCGCCTGACTTATGCCCCACACCCGGAGCTTCGGGCGTTTCGTGTTACGGGTGGGTGACTGGTGTGACTAGGCGCCGACGGGGTGCCAGGCGGTTTTGAGCTCGGTCACGGCTTCGAGGCGGCTCAGGGGATCGGCCGTGGCGGTGGCGTAGCTGGTGGCTGGGGCCGCATGGCGCACCCGGGTGACCGATTCGGCGGCCAGTTTGTCGATCTCGGCGCCGAGGGAGGCCTCGGCTGAGGCGTCGACGATTGCGTTCAGCGCGTGGTGACCGGCCAGGGCGGGCACGAGCTCGGCGCGGCGGCCCGACAGGAGGTTCACGACGCCGCTCGGCACGTCCGAGATCCCCAAGACCTCACCGAGGTCCAACCCCGGGAGCGGCTGTTCCTCGGAGAGCACCGCTACGACGGTGTTGCCGGCGGCCAGGGCGGGCGCCAGCTCGGCCACGAGGCCCAGCAGCGCGGGCTCGTCGGGGGCCACCAGGCCCACGACGCCGGTGGCCTCGGGCACCGAGAACGACAGGTACGGAGCGGCGACGGGGTTGATCCCGCCGAGCACGGGCTGGAACTTGTCGGTCCAGCCGGCGTAATGGACGAGCACGTCGATGGCCTCGCCGACCTCGTCGGCCGGCGCGCCGATGTCGGCGCGCCGCGACTCCAGTGCCTCGGCGAAGCGGTACAGGATCTGGCCGCGGTTGTAGGCGGTGCGCCCGGCCCAGCCACCGGACGCCTTGCGAGCGGCGGCCACGGCATCACGCACGTCCTTGCGCGATCCGCGGGGGATGTTGACGGCGGAGGGCTCCCCCTCAATGCGGTCGTAACGCCCGGACTCCGAGCGCACAAAGGAGCCACCGATGAACAGCTTGTAGGTCTTGCGGACGGGAAGGCGGGAGGTCATTGGGCAACGCGGAGGTAGGGGCGAAGGCCCGACATCCCGCCCTCGCGCCCGAAGCCGCTCTCCTTGTAGCCACCGAAGGCGGCGCTCGGGTCGAACTTGTTGTACGTGTTCTGCCACACGACTCCGGCCTCGAGCGCGGCGGCCACCTCGAAGGCCTTCGAACCCTTGTCGGTCCAGATGCCGGCCGCCAGCCCGTACGGCGTGGAGTTCGCCTTCTCGATCGCCTCGGCCTGTGTGCGGAAGGTCAGGACGGAAACGACCGGCCCGAAGATCTCCTCGGCCGCGATCCGGTGGGCGGGCGCGACGTCCGTGAACAGTGTGGGCGCGAACCAGAACCCACGCTCGGGCAGCGAGCAGGACACGGTCCGCCTGACGGCACCCTCCTCCTCCCCGCTCGCAACCAGCGCCTCGATCCGATCGAGCTGCTCGCGCGAGTTGATGGCGCCGACATCCGTGTTCTTGTCCAGGGGATCACCCACGCGGAGGCGCCCCATCCGGTCCCAGAGCTTCGAGACCACCGTCTCCGCCACGCTCTCCTGGATCAGCAGCCGCGAACCGGCGCAGCACACGTGGCCCTGGTTGAAGAAGATGCCGTTCACGATCCCCTCGACCGCCTGGTCGATCGCGGCGTCCTCGAACACGATGTTCGCCGACTTGCCGCCCAGCTCGAGCGTCAACGAGATCCCGCGACCGGCGAGCGCCGCCTGGATGTCCTTGCCGACCCCGGTCGAGCCGGTGAACGCCACCTTGTCGATGTCGGGGTCGCGCACGAGCGCCGCGCCGGTGGCGCCGTCGCCCGGGATGATCGACACGACGCCCGGCGGCAGTTCGGCCTCCTGCAGGATCTCTGCGAGCAGAAGCGCGGTGACGGGCGTGGTCTCCGCGGGCTTCAGCACCGCGGTGTTGCCGGCGGCCAGCGCGGGCGCCAGCTTCCAGGCCGCCATCAGCAGCGGGAAGTTCCACGGCACGATCTGCGCGGCCACGCCGAGCGGCTCGGCGGCGCGCCCGCCCATCGCATAGGAGACCTTGTCGGCCCAGCCCGCGTAGTGGAAGAAGTGCGCGGCGGCGAGCGGAACGTCCACGTCGCGCGACTCGCGGATCGGCTTGCCGCCGTCCATCGACTCGACCACCGCCAGCTCGCGGGCGCGCTCCTGGATCAGCCGCGCCACGCGGAACAGGTACTTGCCTCGATCCAACCCACTGAGTGCAGCCCAGCCAGGCTGGGCAGCCCGAGCGGACTCAACGGCGCGCCGAACGTCCTCCGGCCCGGCGAAGGCGACCTCGGCGACGGGCTCCTCGGTCGCCGGATTGACCGAAGCCACGCGCGTGCCATCGCCCGGATCTACGAACGACCCGTCGATGAACAGCCCGTACGAATCGCGCAGCCGTACGTGGTCGGGCGACTCCGGCGCCGGCGCGTAGTCCCAGGTGATGCTCGTGCGCTGCTCCTGCGTGGCCACCGCTACTCCTTCGAGAAGTCCTCGGGTCGCGCGTAGCGCCCGGTCTGGGTCTTCTGGTACTGCATCAGCAGGTCGTTGAGGAGCGACGACGCGCCGATCCGGAAGCGCTCCGGCGTGAGCCACTCGTCCCCGAGCGTCTCCTTCACGAGCACCAGCCGATGCAGCGCCGCCTTGCTCGTCGAGACCCCGCCGGCCGCCTTCATCCCGACCACGCGTCCCGTGCGCTCCAAGTAGTCGCGGATCGCCTCGAGCATGACGAGCGTCACGCCGGGCGTGGCCCCGCTGGTTGCCTTGCCGGTGGAGGTCTTGATGAAGTCCGCGCCCGCCTCCATGGCGAGCATCGACGCGTGCCGCACGTGGTCGTACGAGCCGAGCTCGGCGGTCTCGAGGATCACCTTCAGGTGGGCGTCGCCGCACACGTCCTTCACGCGCACGATCTCCTCCATCACGCGCGCGTCGTCGCCCGAGAGGAATGCCTCACGGGAGATCACCATGTCGATCTCCTCGGCACCGGCGGCCACGGCATCCTCGGTGTCGCGGAGCTTCACGTCGAGCGACGCCTGTCCCGACGGGAAGGCCGTGGAGACCGACGCGGCTCGCACGCCGGTGCCCTCGAGCGCCTCGCGGGCGACGCCCACGAGCGACGGGTAGACGCACACCGCCGCAACCGACGGGATCTCCGGGATGCTCGGCGCCGGGCAGACCGCCTTGGCGCACAGGTGACGCACCTTGCCGGGCGTGTCGGAGCCCTCGAGCGTGGTGAGGTCCACCATCGACACCGCGAGGCGGATGCCCTGCTCCTTGGCGCTGGTCTTGATCGAGCGCTTGCCGAGTGTCGCGGCGCGCTCCTCGATGCCGACTCGGTCGACGTGCGGGAGACGACGAATCACCCCTTGAGTATGGCGAAGCCGCGCATCGACATAATCGCGGCGCAATGCCTCGTGCGACCGTCATCGTCATGGATGCCTGCGGAGTGGGCGCGCTCCCGGATGCCGACGCATACGGCGATGCCGGCACGAACACGCTCGGGCACCTCTCCGAGCGGGTCGGCGGGCTCGACCTGCCCACGCTCCAGCGGCTCGGCCTCGGCTCGATCATCCCGCTCGAGGGCGTGCCGCCCGCACCGGATCCGGTGATCCACGGGCGACTCCACCCGCAGGGGCCGGGGAAGGAGTCCACCACCGGGCACTGGGAGCTGATGGGCGTGGTGCCGCAGCACGCGCTCCCCACCTATCCGGAGGGCTTCCCGCCCGAGGTGATCGAGCTGCTCGAGGAGGCCACCGGCCTTCGCTTCTGCTGCAACCGTCCCTACAGCGGGACCGAGGTGATCGAGGACTTCGGCGAGCACCACCTGGCCACCGGTGAGGTGATCCTCTACACGTCGGCCGACTCGGTGCTCCAGTTCGCGGCGCACGTGGACGTGCTGCCCGAGCCCGAGCTGCTGGCCGCGTGCGAGGCGGCCCGCGAGGTCATGACCGGCGAGCACGCGGTGGGCCGCGTGATCGCGCGTCCGTTCGACGGCCAGCCGGGCAGCTTCCACCGCCGCGAGGGCCGCCGCGACTACGCCGCGCCGCCGCCCGGCCGCTCCTACCTCGAGGAGATCCAGGACGCCGGGCTGCCGGTGCACGGCGTGGGCAAGATCCGCGACCTCTTCGCCGGCGTCGGGATCACCGAGAAGCACGAGGGCGCCACCAACGCCAAGGGAATCGCGTCCACCACGCGCCTGCTCGAGGACCTCGACAGCGGCCTGATCTTCGTGAACCTCGTGGAGACCGACCAGGTCTACGGGCACCGCCACGACGTCGAGGGCTTCCACCAGGCGCTGAAGGAGATCGACGCCGCCGTGGGCCGCTGGCTCGAGCTGCTGCGCGACGACGACCTGCTGATCCTGACCGCCGACCACGGCGTGGACCCGAACGTGGACCACACCGACCACACGCGCGAGTACGCGCCGCTGCTGGCGCGCTTCGCCGGCAACGACGGCCGCCGCCACGACGGACCGCTCTCGGACGTGGGGGCGAGCGTGCTGCACTGGCTCACCGGCCGCGACGCGCCGGAGCTGCCCGGCGAGCCGTTCGTCTAGTCGAGTGTCGACTTACTCCCCTATAGCGCCAGTAACTCGACACTCGATGATGAAGCGGCGCCTCGGCCCGCCCTTCAATGCTGTCGTTCGCCCGCGCCCTCAACCGCCGCCATGAACCGCCCCAGCTTCTCCGGGTCGAGGTCGTAGCCCTCGCCGGTGCGCAGGCCGGAGCAGACGTCGAGCGCGAACGGGCCCACCGTGTCGATCGCCTCGCGCGCGTTGTCGGGGTTGAGGCCGCCCGCCAGCCAGACCGGCACGTCCACGCGCTCGCGGATCTGGCGCGAGAGCGCCCAGTCGTGCCGCCGGCCCGTGCCGCCCAGCTCCTTCACCTTCAAGCGCGGGATTGCCGGAGTCCAGGAGGATCGCGTCGACGTCCGGCGCCACCTTCACTGCCTCGCTCGACCGACTCCGGCCCGGTCACGTGGATGACCTGAACGAGCTTCACACCGGGCATCTCCCGCCGGAGCTCTGCATAAGCCCCGGGCGGGAGCGCGTCGACGAGCTGGAGCGCGCGGGCCTTCACTAGCCGGTTCTGCTCGACCAGCGCCTCGACCTCCTGAAGCGGCGTGAGCAGGAAGGCATCGATGCCGGGCGGCACCTCCGCCGCGATCTCGGCCGCCTTCTCGTTCGAGATCGGCCCCGGGCCGCTCGGCATCGGCGAGACCAGCCCGACCGCCGACGCCCCGGCGTCGATCGCCATCCACACCTCCTCGATGCTCTTCATGCAGCAGACCTTCACGCGGGTGTGGGTGGGTGGTCTCATCGGCGGCCTCACAAACTAGCCTCCTCGCGATGCGGCGAATCTGCGTCTTCTGTGGAGCCAGCCCCGGCGCCCGGCCGGAGTACGCGCAGGCCACCACCGAGCTCGCGCGGCTGCTCGTGGCCGACGGAATCGGGGTGGTCTACGGCGGCGGCGGCGTGGGCCTGATGGGCGCGCTCGCCGACGCGGTGCTCGCCGAGGGCGGCGAGATCACCGGCGTGATCCCGCGCGCGCTCGTGGACCGGGAGATCGCCCACCCGCGAGGTCACTGACATGCGCGTCGTGGGCTCGATGCACGAGCGCAAGGCGCTGATGGCGGAGCTGGCGGACGCCTTCGTCGCTCTTCCCGGCGGGCTCGGCACGCTCGAGGAGCTGTTCGAGGTCTACACCTGGGCCCAGCTCGGCCTGCACCGAAAGCCGTGCGCGCTGCTGAACGTGCAGGGCTACTACGACGGCATCGAAGGCTTCCTCGCCACCGCCGTCGAGGAGCGCTTCGTGCGCGAGGAGCACCGCGACATGCTCCTGGTCGAGCGCGAGCCAGGTGCGCTGCTCGAGCGCCTGCGCGGGTTCGAGCCCGATGCCGTCCTGCCCAAGTGGATCGATCGCGAGGAGACCTAGTAGGCGGCCGGAGGCCGCCCTTGCGATCAGATCGCGGGCAGGGATGCCCGCGGAGCTAATCTCTCGCCCTCGATGGCCGATCCCAACGTCGGAGAGATCCTCGTCCAGCCCGACGAGCTCGCGCACCGCGTCAGCGAGCTCGCCGAGCAGATCTCGAAGGACTACGCCGGCAAGGACGTGCTCCTGATCGGCGTGCTGAAGGGTGCCGTCTTCTTCCTTGCGGACCTCATGCGCAAGATCGACGTGGATTGCGAGGTCGACTTCATGGCGGTCTCCTCGTACGGCTCGTCCACCGACTCGTCGGGGGTCGTTCGCATCCTCAAGGACCTCGACGCCTCGATCGAGGACCGGCACGTCCTGATCGTCGAGGACATCGTCGATTCGGGCCTCACGCTCTCCTACCTGTTCCGCATGCTGGGCGGCCGCGGACCCGCCTCGCTGGAGGTCTGCGCCCTGCTCACCAAGCCCGACCGGCGCGAGGTGGACATGCCGATTCGGTACGTCGGCTTCGAGATCCCGAACAAATTCGCGATCGGCTACGGCCTCGACCACGCCGAGCGCTACCGCAACCTGCCCTACGTGGCGGTCCTGAACGAGCCTTAAGGGCCCCGTTTCCGGCGCCGACACAGGGAATTAGACCGCTACACCACTGCTACGCTTGCGTTTCACTCGCAGGCAGGTTTTGGCTTGAGCAGATTCTTTAAGAGCGCCGCGTTCCCCATCCTGATCGTCGTCGTGCTGGCCTTCTTCGCCCAGAAGCTGATCAGCCCTGGGGACAGGACGGAGCCGCCGCCGTACTCGCAGTTCCTCACACAGGTCGACAAGGGCCAGGTGAAGAGCGCCACGCTCAACACCAAGAACAACCGCGTCGACGTGGAGCTCAGGGACAAGACGAAGTACCAGACCGCCTATCCGGACAACACCGAGCCGAGCCTGATCAACCAGCTTCGGGCCTCAGATGCCACGGTCAACGTCAAGCCGAAGGGCGGCTCGGGCTGGCTCACGGCGCTCACCTACATCCTTCCCTTTGTGATCTTCCTGCTGTTCTGGCTGTTCATCATCAACCAGATGCAGGGCGGCGGCTCGAAGGTGATGTCCTTCGGGAAGTCGCGCGCGAAGCGGATGTCGGTGGACGCTCCGAAGATCACCTTCCGCGATGTGGCGGGTGTGGACGAGGCGGTGGAGGAGCTCCAGGAGATCAAGGAGTTCCTCGAGAACCCCAAGAAGTTCCAGGCGCTCGGAGCGCGCATCCCCAAGGGCGTGCTGCTCTACGGCCCGCCGGGCACCGGCAAGACGCTGCTGGCGCGCGCTGTCGCGGGCGAGGCCGGCGTGCCCTTCTTCTCGATCTCCGGCTCGGACTTCGTCGAGATGTTCGTCGGCGTGGGCGCCTCGCGCGTGCGTGACCTCTTCGAGCAGGCCAAGCAGAACTCCCCCTGCATCATCTTCATGGACGAGATCGACGCGGTCGGCCGCCACCGCGGCGCCGGCCTCGGCGGCGGTCACGACGAGCGCGAGCAGACGCTGAACCAGCTGCTCGTCGAGATGGACGGCTTCGAGATGAAGGACAACATCATCCTTATCGCCGCCACGAACCGGCCCGACATCCTCGACCCGGCGCTGCTGCGCCCGGGCCGCTTCGACCGCCAGATCGTGGTGGACCGGCCCGACCGCAAGGGCCGCCAGAAGATCCTCGAGGTGCACACGCGCGGCAAGCCGCTCGCCAAGGCGATCGACCTAGACGTGCTCGCCGGCCAGACGCCCGGCTTCACCGGCGCCGACCTTCAGAACCTCGTGAACGAGGCGGCCCTGCTGGCCGCCCGCCAGGGCAAGCGCGAGATCGACCACCTCCAGCTGGAGGAGGGGATCATGCGGGTGATCGCGGGGCCGGAGAAGAAGACCCGCGTGATGTCCGAGAAGGAGCGCCGCGTCACGGCTTTCCACGAGATGGGCCACGCGCTGGTGGCGCACTACCTCGAGAACACCGACCCGGTCCACAAGATCTCCGTGATCTCGCGCGGCCAGGCGCTCGGCTACACGATCTCGCTGCCGACCGAGGACAAGTTCCTCACCACGCGCGCGGAGCTCTCGGACACGATGGCGATGACGCTGGGCGGGCGTGCCGCCGAGGAGATCGTGTTCGGCGAGGTCACCACCGGCGCCTCCAACGACCTCGAGAAGGTCACCGCGACCGCGAAGCAGATGGTCATGCGCTTCGGCATGTCCGAGAAGCTCGGCCCGCGCGTGTTCGGCCACGACCACGGCCAGCCGTTCCTGGGCCGCGAGTTCTCATCCGAGCCCGACTACTCCGACGAGATCGCCCGCGAGATCGACGACGAGATCCGGCGCATCGTCGAGGAGGCGCACCAGCTTGCGCGTGAGGTGCTCGAGAGCCACCGGCCGGCGCTCGACCTGACCTCCGAGATCCTCCTGCGCCGCGAGACCATCGAGCGCGAGCAGTTCATCGAGCTGCTGGACGGCAAGTCCGAGGAAGAGGTGTTCGGCGCCGAGGAGCCGCCAGTGCCGGTGGCGCCCACGCCCACTCCCGAGGCGCCGGAGCGCAAGCCGGAGCGGGCGCCGAAGACGCTGCCGCGGCCAGGCCTGGCCGGCGGAACCGCCGAGATGCGCGGCAACTCGCCCGAGAAGCCCTAGTTCTGTAACGCCGTGGCGGGCGGCCCGTGCCGCATCGCCTTCCCGCAGACCTGCTCGCCGCTTTGCCGGCTCGTTCGCTCGCCTGCTTCGCGGCTCGCTCTGACACGGTCTGCGTCCAGGGATGCCGCACGGCCCCGCCCGTCGAGCGCTCCTGCTCTCGCTAGGTGTCCGTTCCGAAGCGGCGCGCTTCGTCGATTACCAGCTTCGTCTTGCCAGCCTGGATTGCGTTGACCGGTGTCCACTTCAGCTCGACACCAAAGTGCCGCTGGCCTCCGGGTCCGTGATCGCGTGCGACTCCTTCGAGTGAGCGAGCCAGTCGTGCATCCCGCGCGGCGAGAGCCGGACCTCGAGCAGCCTGATGATCTCGTCGGCCTCCTCTTGGCTCGCGCCTTGACCCGTCAAGAGCAGCTCCACCGAGCGACGGTCGTGTGACGACTTCTTAAAGCGATCCGCGAGGCCCACGGCGGGACCTTAGCCGGTCAGTAAAGCCAGCAGCTCGTCCACGTCCTCGTCCGTGTTGTAGACGTGCCATGAGGTGCGCAGCAGGCCTGCTCGTGCGGCCGCCATCACGCGCGTGCCCTGTAGGCGCTCCTCCGCTTCGGGCAGCTCGGCGGAGACGATCGCCGTGTCGCCCGGCGGGAGGCCGAGTCCGGCTCGGAAGCGGTTGGCGAGGCGGAGGTCGTGCTCGTGGATCGCCTCGATCCCGATCTCCAGGAGGAGCTCGATCGTCGGGGCGGTGGCGATCCACGAGAACCAGGCGGGGCTCAGGTCGAAGCGGCGTGCGTCGCTCGCCAGCCGCAGGGGCGCGCCGTAGAACGACGAGTACGGGTCCTCGCCGGCGTACCAGCCGGCCCCGTGCGGGGTCAGCCGGTCGTGGAGCTCCGGCCGGACGCTCATGAACGCCGTTCCGCGCGGGGAGCAGAGCCACTTGTAGGCGCTGCACGCGAGCACGTCGATGCGCGAGGCGTCGACCGGAAGCCAGCCACACGCCTGCGTCGCGTCCACCACCACGCGCGCGTCGTGGGCCGCGGCGGCGTCGATCACCGCATCGAGGTCGGACGAGCTCGCCGGTGGACGACTGGACGACGCTGACGGCCACGACGTCGGTGCGCTCGTCGATCGCGTCCGGCAGTCCGGCGACGGGCACGCACTCCACCTCGATTCCGCGCTCCTGCGCCAGGAAGGGCCACAGAAGCGAGGTGAACTCCGGCTCGGTCGAGACCACGCGCGCGCCGTCCGGCAGCCACGCCGCCACGAGCCCGACCATGCTGGACGTGTTCGCGCCCACCGCGATCCACTCCGTCGGGACGCCCACGAGCCGCGCGAACGACGCCCGAGCGCTCTCCGTGGAGTCGCCCCAGCCCTCCCAGCTCGTGCGGCCGCCGCGCCAGTCCGCGAGCACGGCCTGAAGCGCTTCCCATGCGGGCGTGGGCGGCAGCCCGTAGCTCGCGGTGTTCAGGTAGAGCGTCTCCGGCTGCCAGAGCCGCTGTGCGTCCTCGATTCTCACGCGGCCAACCCTGACATAGGGCTCCGGGGGCCCTTGACTTCAAGTGCACTTGAAGTTGCATCATCCAGCGGTGCCTGTCGGAATCGTCACCGGAGCGTCGCGCGGTCTCGGGCTCGCCCTTGCGCGCGCGCTCGACGAGCGCGGCTGGCGGCTCGTGGTGGATGCGCGTGGTGAGGAGGCTCTCGCCGACGCCGCGGCCGGCCTGAGGGACGTAACGGCGATCGCCGGTGACGTGGCCGATCCCGAGCACCGGCAGGCGCTCGTGGAGGCGGCCGGCGACGAGATCGACCTGATCGCCAACAACGCGAGCCTGCTCGGGCCGAGCCCGCAACCCGCGCTGGCGGACTACCCGCTCGACGAGCTGCGGCGCGTCTACGAGGCGAACGTGGTCGCGCCGCTCGCCCTCGTGCAGCTAGCCCTGCCGCGCCTTCGGGACGGAGCCGCGATCCTCGACGTGACCTCGGACGCCGCGGTCGAGCCATACGAGGGCTGGGGCGGCTACGGGTCGTCGAAGGCCGCGCTCGAGCAGCTCACCGCGATTCTCGCCGCCGAGCACCCGGCGCTGCGGATCTACTCGATCGACCCCGGGGACATGCGGACGGAGATGCACCAGGCCGCCTTCCCGGGCGAGGACATCTCGGACCGGCCGCCGCCCGAGGACAGCGTGCCGGGCCTGCTCGCGCTGATCGAGGGCTCGCTCCCGAGCGGCCGCTACCGGGCCGCCGAGCTCGCGGGGGCCACGCGTTGATCGAGGCCGACCTCGCCGAGCCGCTCGACGCGGTCGAGCCGGCGGAGGTTCGCGGAGCCGATCGCGCCGACGTGGCGATGCTCGTGGCGAGCCGGGACGACGGCGCGCTCGTCCACGCCCGGTTCCGCGAGCTCGGGCGCTTCCTGCGGCCAGGGGACCTGCTGGTCGTGAACACGTCCGCGACCCTGCCCGCGGCGCTTCCAGCGCGTCTCGACGGCGACGAGGTCACGCTGCACCTGTCGACGCCGGTCGAGGGCGGCAACTGGGTCGTCGAGCTGCGCACCGCCGAGCGGCGGCCGCTCCGCCCCGCGCGAAGCGGGGCACGGCTCGCGCTCCCCGGTGGTGCCGGCGCCGAACTGCTCGCGCCGTACCTCGGGAGCAACCGCCTGTTCGTCGCGCGGCTCTCGCTCGGCGAGCCTGCGGAGAGCTACCTGCACCGCCACGGACACCCGATCCGCTACGGCCACACGCCGGAGGAGTGGCCGATCGACGCCTACCAGACCGTCTTCGCGCTTCACCCCGGCAGCGTCGAGATGCCGAGCGCGGCGCGGCCCTTCACCGCCGGCCTGGTGGCGGAGCTCGTGGCGCGCGGCGTGCTGTTCGCACCGCTGACGCTACACGCCGGCGTGTCGTCGCTCGAACTGGGCGAGAGCCCCTATCCGGAGCGCTATCGCGTCCCCCTCGCGAGCGCGCGCCTCGTGAATGCGGTGCACGAGTGGGGCGGGCGCGTGATCGCCGTGGGAACCACGGTCGTCCGCGCCCTGGAGACCGTGGCCGGCGCGGACGGAGTGGTCCGCGCGGGCGAGGGCGTGACCAACCTGGTCGTCACGCCGGAGCGAGGGCTGCGCGCAATCGACGGCCTGCTCACCGGCTGGCACGACTCGCACTCCTCGCACCTTCAGCTGCTCGAGGCCGCGGCTGGCCGGGATCTGCTGCGCCGCTCGTACCGGACGGCCGCCGAGCGCGGCTACCGCCTCCACGAGTTCGGCGACAGCCACCTGATCCTGCCTCAGGCCGGCTGATCCGCCCCTCGCTGGAGCGCGAACTCCGCCACGTCGTGGGCCACCTCGGCCGGCCGCTCCCAGTGGACGACGTGACCGGCCCCGGGGTGGACCCGAAGCTCGGCCGAGGGCATGGCGGCCAGCAGGGCGTCCTGCTCGCTGCGCGGGCAGACCGAATCCTGGTCGCCCCAGATCACGAGCGCGGGCGCGTGAACCGTGCCGGTCGCGGGCGGGGTCTCGAGCAGGCCGTCGAGCATCCTGCGCCACACGTGCGCCGGCAGCTTGCAGCTCTCGGCCACCATCGCGTCCAGGAAGTCGGGCGACACGCCGGGGCCGACGACGCTCTGCGTGAACTCGCGCGCGAACGCCGGGTCGACCGGGTCGCTCAGAGCCGCCATCCTGTCGCGCATGTCGAGCACCGCCGGGCTATCCGCCGGGAAGCTGTGGAAGCCGCCGACGACCACGACGCCGAGCGTCCGCTCGGGATGTTCGATCGCGAAACGCCGCGCGACGTCGCCGGCGCTCGACGAGCCCACGAGCACCGCGGCCTCGAGGCCAACGGCGTCCATGAAAGCGCCCACGTCGGCCACGAGGTCGGCCGGCCGGTAGCCGTCGGCCGGCCGGTCCGAGTCGCCGTGGCCGCGCTGGCTGGGCGCGAAGGCGTGGACCGAGTTCGGCAGGTGAGGCAGCAGCAGCTCGAACGAGCGCCTCGAGTCCGCGTAGGCGTGCAGGAGCAGGACCGGCACGCCGGAGCGCTCGCCTTGCTCGAAGTACTGCAGGGTCACACCGGTGGATAGGTCGGCGGCCTTGTCAGAAGCGGTCACGCACAGCACTATGCCGGGATGAGCAGCGATCTCCTCATCCGTTACGGCGGGCCCTTCGCGCCCGGCCTCGTCAAGTCCGCGTCCGGCTCGTTCATCGAGATGGAGGACGGCAGCCGGGTGCTCGACTTCACGGCCGGTCAGATCTGCGCCACGATCGGCCACAACCACCCTCGCGTGGTCGAGGCAATCGAGCGCTCCTGCCGCGAGGTGATGCACCTGAACTCGTGGTCGCTGTCGCCGCCTGTGATCTCGCTGGCCGAGCGCCTGATCGGGACGCTGCCGCCGCCGCTCGAGCGCGCCATGTTCCTCTCGACCGGAGGCGAGGCCAACGAGGCGGCGCTGCGGATGGCCAAGCTGTTCAGCGGCAAGTTCGAGGTGGCTGCTCTCACGCGCAGCTGGCACGGCGTGACCGCCGGCGTGTCGGCACACACATACGCCGCCGGCCGCCGCGGCCACGGGCCCACCGCGCCCGGCACCTTCGCGATCCCGGCCCCGTACGAGTACCGCTGCCCGATCCGGCACTGCGACGGCAACTGCGACTGCTCCTGTCTCGAGGTCGGCTTCGACCTGTTCGACCAGGCGACCGTGGGCTCGCCGGCTGCGGTGCTCGCCGAGCCGGTCCTGTCCGCGGGCGGCGTGATCGTGCCGCCGCCGGGCTACTTCGTGCGCATGGCGGAGCTGTGCGCCGAGCGCGACATGCTGCTCGTGTTCGACGAGTGCCAGACCGGGCTCGGCCGGCTCGGCTCGATGTACGGGTTCGAGATCTACGACGTGGTGCCGGACTTCCTGGTGCTCTCGAAGACGCTCGGCGGCGGGGTGCCGGTGTCCGCCGTGATCACCACGTCCGACATCGAGCAGCGCTGCTTCGAGATGGGCTTCACGCACGTGACGTCGCACGTCTCCGACCCGCTCCCCGCCGCGGCGGCCGAGGCGGTGCTCGACGTGGTGATCAGCGAGGATCTCCCCGGCGCGGCGAAGGCGCGCGGCGAGCGCCTGCTCGCCGGCCTGCGCGAGCTCCAGGGGCGGCACGAGTCGATCGGCGACGTGCGCGGCATGGGCCTGCTCGCGGGCGTCGAGCTCGTGGAGGACCGCGACACGCGCAAACCCGCCGACGCGCTCGGGCGGGCGCTCACCGACGAGTGCCTCCGCTGCGGGCTGTCCATGAACCTCGTGCGCGGGCAGAGCGCCGGATCGGCGAACTGCCTGCGCATGGCCCCGCCGCTCACGGTCAGCGACGACGAGGTGGACCTCGCCATCACGGTGATCGACGAGGCGCTCACCACGGTCACGAGCGAGCTCGCTGTGGGCTGACGGGTGCGCGCGCCGCTGATCATGGGGGTCGTCAACGTGACGCCGGACTCGTTCTCGGACGGCGGGCTCTACCTCGACGCCGACGCCGCGGTGGAGCACGGCCGGCGCCTCGTGGCAGAGGGTGCGGACATCCTCGACGTGGGCGGCGAATCCACGCGGCCGGGTGCCGATCCGGTGACCGAGGCCGAGGAGCGCCAGCGCGTGCTGCCCGTGATCGAGCGGCTGGCGCAGGAGGGCGGCGCGCGGATCTCGATCGACACGACCAAGCTCGCGGTGGCCCGCGCCGCGCTCGACGCCGGAGCCACGCTCGTGAACGACGTGTCCGCGTTCCGGTTCGAACCCGCAATGGCGGAGCTGGTGGCCGAGACCGGGGCAGGCTGCTGCCTCATGCACATGCTCGGCGAGCCGCGGACCATGCAGCAGGACCCTCGCTACGACGACGTGGTCTCAGAGGTGAAGGCCTTCCTCGAGGAGCGGCTCGCGTTCGCGGTGTCCGCGGGGATCGACGAGGAGCGCGTGTGGCTCGACCCCGGCATCGGATTCGGGAAGACGGTCGAGCACAACCTGGAGCTGCTGCGCCGCCTCGACGAGATCGTCGCCATCGGAAGGCCCGTGGTGGTGGGCACCTCGCGCAAGAGCTTCCTCGGCAAGCTCGCCGGCGGCAGGGACGAGGGCGAGCGGCTGCCCGGCACGATCGCCACCAACGTGCTGGCGCTCGAGCGCGGCGCGAGCGTGTTCCGGGTGCACGACGTCGCCCAGAACGCCGATGCCCTGGCGGTGGCCGCTGCTACGGTCAGCCGTCATGTGGGAGAGGGAGCCTGACGACGATTTCGACGAGATCGAGGACGACGATCTCGACGACGATCGCGCGGCCACCTCGCCCGCGGTCTCGATAGAGGTCACCGGCCTCTCGCTCTACACGCACCACGGGGTGGGCGAGGCCGAGCGCGAGGTCGGCCAGCGGCTCGTTTTCGACATCGCGTTCGAGCTCGACGACTGCGACGCCACCGTCACGGACCGCATCGAGGACACGGTGAACTACGCCGAGGTCTGCGAGCAGGTCGCGCTCGGCGCTCAGGAGCGCAACTACAAGACGCTCGAGCGCCTCTGCGCCGCGGTCGCGGACCGCCTGATCGACCGCTTCGGGGCGGAGTCGGTGCGCGTGAAGGCCACCAAGCCCGAGCCGCCGATCCCGCTGCCGGTGGAAGAGGTCTCGGTCGAGGTGTGGAAAGAGGTCTGATCGCCTACCTCGGGCTCGGCTCCAACGAGGGAGACCGGCTCGCGAACCTGCGCGCCGCCCGCGACGCGCTCGCCGGGCGCGGGGTGGAGGTGCTCGCGGCCTCGTCCGTGTACGAGACCGCCCCGCAGGGCGAGGTCACCGATCAGGCCGACTTTCTCAACGCGTGCCTGCGGGTGCGCACGGCGCTCGGCCCGGAGGAGCTGCTCGACGCCGCCAAGGCCGTGGAGCGCGAGCTGGGGAGGGCGCCGGGCGGCGTTCGCCACGGGCCGCGGCCGATCGACGTGGACGTGCTGCTGCTCGGCGACCTCGAGCTCCGCACCGAGCGCCTGTCGCTCCCGCACCCGGAGGTCACGAGCCGCCGCTTCGTGCTCGAGCCGCTGCTGGAGCTCGACCCGGAGCTGGCGCTCCCGGACGGCACCCGCCTCGCGGAGCGGCTCGACGCCGTGCGCGATCAGCCGGTGCGGCCGGCGGGCGCCTTGTGACCCCCCGACGTTTGGGGGGTTTACCGTCCTCGTCTGTGGTTCTCGGCGGACGAGTTCGGGACCGTAGATGTGATGCAGGACTCGCCAGAGCTCGCAATTTTCCGCGGGGACGACGAACCGTCCCTTGTCGCCGCCTCCCTGGCATGCCGGGCGTGCCTGTCCGGCGAGGTCGAATGGTCGCTCCGCGTGGACGACTTCGAGGGCACTGCCGAGTGCCGCTGTCAGAGCTGCGGCTACGTTCGCGAGGTCTCCCTCACCTCGGAGCAAACACTGCGGCTATCGCTCGAGCACGCGTAACCTAAGAAGGCAATGGCCGACGGCCAGGCCCTCTCCCCGCGCACGGATGCGCTCGACGTGATCGTCGAGCTGCTCGGCGCCATGGACGGGGCGCACGGCCCCTCCGGGCGCCAGTTCTACGACCGCCTCTGCGAGGCGTGCTGCCGCGTGGCGTCGATGGAGCGCGCCGGGCTGCTGCTCTACGACGACGCGCGCCAGCTCGTGGTGCCCGTGGGCGGGCACGGCCTCGAGCCGGGGTTGCTCTCGGAGGTGTACGGAACGCTCGAGGAGACGCCGATCGCGCAGGTGGCCCTCTCTGAGGACCGGGTCGTGGAGGTGACCGGCGAGCTCGGGCGCTGGGTGCCCGAGCGCTACGCGCGCCTCGGCGGAGTCGAGACGCTCACCTGCGTGCCCGTGTCGGCCGGTGGCCGCTGGCTCGGCGTGATCTTCGCCGACCGCGGCGGCACCCGCTTCGAGCTCACCGACGAGGAGCGCCACGCCATGTGGACGCTCGGCAAGACCGCCGCGCTGGCCGCGAGCGTCCGCATCGCGACGAACCAGCAGGGCCGCGCGCGGCTGCTCCAGGCGCGCATCGACCTCGCCCGCGAGCTGCACGAGCGGGTGGTGCAGCGGCTGTTCGGGGTGTCGCTGGTGCTCGGCTCGGAGCACACGCTCAGCCAAGAGGCCCGCCAGCGCTGCGCGAGCGAGATGCACGCCGCGCTCGCCGACCTGCGCGAGGCGCTCTCGCGACCGCTTGCGCCGCCGAGCCTCGACACCGGTGCGACGCTGCGCGAGGAGCTCGCCCGGCTCGGCCGCCACTACAAGGACCTGCCGCTCGAGCTCCACTGGGAGGAGGGCGTGGAGGTGCCGGACGACGTGGAGGCGCTGGCGCAGTCGGTGCTCGCCGAGGCGCTCCGCAACGCTCACAAGCACGCGCGCCCGAGCTCCGTGCGGGTGCACGTGGGCCGCGTGGAGAGCACCTTCGTGCTCGAGGTGCGCAACGACGGCGCGCAGCCGGCCCCGCGCCCTGCCGGTACCGGCATGGGGCTGCGACTTGCCGCGTTCGAGGCGCTCCAGCGCGGCGCGCTCGTGGAGTTCGGCCCGGAGGGACAGGACTGGCGCGTGCGCCTCGTGGTGCCGGTGGAGGAGGATTCGTCGGAGTGAGCCCCGACCGGAACCTGCGCGTGCTCGTGGTGGACGACCACGATGTTGTGCACTGGGGCTTCCGCCTGCTCCTGACCGAGCAGCCCTGGGTCGAGCGCTGCCTGACCGCGTCGAGCGTCGAGGAGGCGCTCAAGATGGCGCGCCGCTACGAGCCGCACGTGGCGCTCGTGGACCTCTTCCTCGGCGAGGAGTCGGGCGCCGAGCTGTGCGAGGCGATCCGCCGCGAGTCGCCGAACACGCGCGTGCTGCTGATCTCGGGCGCGGGCTGGATCTCGCCGCAGGCCGCGAAGGCCGCGGGCGCCGCGGGATTCGTGTCGAAGGATTGGCCGGCGCACGACGTGGCGATGGCCGTGCGGATGGTCGGCAAGGGAATGACCGTCTTCGCGCCGCGCGCCGAGCAGCCCTCCGCGCCGCTGTCGGAGCGCGAGCGCGAGGTGCTCACCCACATGGCGAGCGGCGCCACCAACAAGGAGATCGCAGAGCGCCTCTTCCTCTCGCCGCACACCGTGAAGGAGCACACGAGCGCGCTCTACCGAAAGCTCGGAGTGCGCAACCGCGCGGAGGCCGTGCAGCGCGCGGAGCGGCTGGGCCTGACGGCCTAGCGCTTCATCGTCCGGACGCCGCCGTCCGGCGTCCAGACCTCGATCAGCAGCGCCTTGCGCTCGTCGTCTAGGCCCACAGTCGAGACCTCGCGGAGGTCGAGCCGGAACAGGTGGCTGGGCCCGGCGGCCGCGGCCTCCCCGTTGATCTCCCTCACCCGCTCCGGGTCGGTGATTTCCTCCACGACGCCGGCCAGCTTCGCGTCGCCGCTCCAGTCGTCCGGGTCGTCGGAGCCGCTGTGCAGCGCGAAGCGAGGGTCGCGCTGGAGGTCGAGCGCCTTGAGGGCCTGCCACATGGAGCCGATCCAGAGCTCGCCGTCCACGAATCGCGTCTCGGTGCCGGAGATGCGCGGCGAGCCGTCGCGCCGGATCGTGGCGAGCGTCTTGTGAACGTGGGCGTCGAGCCGCTGCCCGCACCCTGGCGGCGAGCTCCGGCGCGGCGGCCTCGAAGTCAGACCAGCTTGCCATGCCCCGCTAGCCCCGATCGGGTATCTGCTGCACCGACCAGCCGTTGCCATCCGGGTCAGTGAAGAAGACGAATGAGCCCCACGGGAACTCTTGGACCTCACTCACCTCCACGCCGCGTCGGCCAGCTCGGCGCGCGCCGCGTGAATGTCCGGGACCACCAGCATCAGCCCCTGGACCGAACCCGGTGGCGTGTCCACTATTCCCCTACCCAGCGAGATCGAGCACGCCGAGCCCGGAGGGGTGAGCTGGACGAACCGGATCTCGTCGCTGACCGTGTGGTCGTGGTCCGCGTCGAACCCCGCCTGCTCGGTGTAGAAGGCCTTCGCACGGTCCACGTCGGAGACCGGGATCGGCACCACCTCAAGCTTCCATTCCATCAGTGCTCCTTTCCGAGCAGGTCCTTCACCTCACGCTCACTCTGCGCGTGGACGATGTGGAGGAACCGCATCCCGTCGCCGACCGGCCCGCCGAGGAGCACGAAGGCATCATGCACCAACCCGTCCATCTGGGCACGCTCACGCCCGCGGGCGCTCGTTCACGCGCTCGATCCAGGCGGAGAGCCGCGGGTGGTCGCCATTGGGCCGGCTGTGGTCGAGGCGCAGATTGTCCTCCAGGATGCGGTGGAAGAGCTCGTCGTCGGCCGGGTCGCGCAGCTTCGCGAACTTCAGGAACGGGAAGGCCGCGCAGTCGGCGGCTGAGAAGTCCCCGAAGAGGTGGTCGCGGCCGTCGAGCATGTCCTCGAACAGGTCGAGCGAGGCGCGCATTCGCGCGCTGAGCACGGCGATCCGGTCGTGGTCGGGCTGATCGCGCTCCAGCTCCGCCTCGATCTCGTTCGGCGGCCGCTTCCAGACCTCGTTGAACCAGTCGAGGAACACGTCCAGCTCGGCGCGCCGCGCGGCTTCGCGCGGGAACAGCGGCGGGTCGGGCCAGCGCGCCTCGAGGTGGCGCAGGATGCGCACGGAGTCCGGGATCACGTCGTCGCCGTCCACCAGCACGGGCACCAGCGGCTGGCCGCTCACCTCGAGCACCGGGCGAGCGGTCCGCGTAGGAGATCTCCACGGACTCGACCTCGAGGCCCTTGTGGGCGAGGGCGAGCGCCACCCGCTCCACGTTCGTCGAAAACGGCGCTCTGAACAGGCGCAGCATCGAAGCAGGTTACTTCTGGACCCGTTCGGTGTACCCCCCAGCGGTTCCGGGGGACCCCCCCGACCGGGGGGTCCTGTGCTCTACCGCGCTAACGGACTGGCCTGTTCAGAGAAGGTTCATATATGGCTCGCGACCAACTCACTGCGCTGCTCTTTCCTGGGCAGGGCAGCCAGACAGCTGACATGCGCCAGACGGTGGAGCGCCACCGCCCGGATCTGCTCGAGCTCGCTCACAGCGAGGTCGGTGCCGACCTGTTCGAACGCGCCGCCGACGGCACGCGCTGGGCGCAGCCCGCGATCTACTGCGCCGCGCTGGCCGGCTTCGCGGAGCTGGAGGCCGAGGCCGACGCCATGGCGGGACACTCGCTCGGCGAGATCACGGCGCTCGTCGCGGCCGGCGCTATTGCCGCCGACGACGGGCTGCGGCTCGTGGCCGCCCGCGGCCGCCTCATGCAGGAAGCCGCCGAGACGACCGGTGACGGCGGAATGACGGCCGTTCGCGCCCGCGAGGACAACCGCGACGCCATCGCGGAGGTGGCCGCCGCCACGAACGTCGCCATCGCGAACGACAACGCGCCCGACCAGCTCGTCCTCTCCGGCGCCCTCAGCGCGCTCGACGACGCCGAGGCGCAGCTGAAGGAGCGCGGCATCCGCGGCAAGCGCCTCCCGGTGGCCGGTGCCTTCCACTCGCCGCTGATGGAGCCCGCCGTCGAGCCGTTCCGCGCGCTCGTGAACGAGACCGAGATCGGCGAGCCGCGCGTGCCGGTGTACTCGTGCGTGACGGCCGAGCCGTTCGACGACATCCCCGCGCTGCTCGTGCGCGCGATCACCGAGCCGGTCCGCTGGCTCGACGTGATGCGGGCGCTCGATGCGCGCGGCGTGACGAACTTCGTTGAGACCGGCCCCGGCCACGTCCTCACGAACCTGGTGCGAAAGTCGCTCGCTGGCGAGATGGAGGCAGCCCGTGCATAGCCCGGACCTCCTGTGGCCGGACGCGAGGGCGGCCGTGCGCGATGCCGCCGCCTCCGACCCCGCAGCGGCGGCGACGGCGACCCCCATGCCGTGGGAGCGCCAACAGCGCGCGGCCGCCCTGGCGTCCGTCGCGATGGCCGTGCCGGAGCGCGTGGTCACCAACGAGACCGTCGCCGAGGGCGCGGGCGTGACCGAGCAGTGGATCGTCCACCGCACGGGTGTCCACGAGCGTCGCTACGTGTCGCCCGGAGAGCGCCTCCAGGACCTCGCCACGACCGCGGGTCGCGCCGCGCTGGACGAGGCGGGCGTTGCACCCGAGGACGTGGACCTCGTCCTGGTCGCAACGGTGGCCGCCGACCAGATCCTGCCGAACGCCGCCCCGCTGGTGGCGCGCGAGCTCGGCGCCACCCGCGCCGGCGCGATGGACGTGGGTGCCGCGTGCACCGGCTTCCTGTCCGCGCTGTCGCTCGCCGCCGCCCAGGTGGAGGGCGGCCGCAGCGAGAACGTGCTCGTGATCGGCGCCGACGTGCTCAGCCGCTTCATCGACAGCTCGGACCGCGGCACCGCCGCCCTGTTCGCCGACGGCGCGGGCGCCGCGCTCGTGGCGCCCTCCAACGGCGGCGGCGGCCACATCGGCCACATCGTCCTGAACTGCGACGGCACCGGAGCCGACTCCATCCGCGCCTCGCACGAAGAGCAGATCATCCACATGCAGGGCCACGACACCTTCAAGTCGGCGGTGCTCCGCATGTCCGAGGCGACGATTGAGGCCACCCACCGCGCGGGCCTCGAGCCTCGACGACATCGGCCTGTTCGTCTACCACCAGGCGAACGCGCGCATCCTCGCCGCGGTCGGCGAGCGCCTCGGTCTCGACGACGAGCGCGTGATCAACTGCATCGACCGCTACGGCAACACCTCCTCGGCAACGCTCCCGATCGCCCTCGCGGACGCACGCGAGCGCGGAATGCTCGAGCCGGGCATGAACGTGCTGCTCGCCGCATTCGGCGCGGGTTTCACCTGGGGGGCCGGCGTGATCGAATGGGGGGCATGAATGGACGACCGGATGGCAGCGCACTCGTCACCGGCGCATCGCGCGGGATCGGTGCGGCGATCGCCAAGGCGCTCGCAAGGGAGGGCTGGCCGGTGGGCGTGAACTACCGCAGCGACTCCGAGGCGGCCGACGCCGTGGTCGAGGAGATCACGAGCGCGGGCGGCCGCGCGAAGGCGCTCCACGGCGACGTGTCCGACCCCGCCACCGCCGACGCGCTCTTCACGGCGCTCGAGGAGGAGTTCGGCCCCGTGCTCGTGCTCGTGAACAACGCGGGCGTGCGCGCCGACGGCCTCTCGCCTCAGATCGACGACGAGGACTGGGACAAGGTGATCGACACCAACCTGTCCGCCGCCTTCCGGCTCACCCGCCGCGCCCTGCGGCCGATGATCCGCAATCGCTACGGTCGGATAGTCAACATCGCCTCGATCGTCGGGGCGGTGAGAGGCAACGCCGGCCAGGCCAACTACGCGGCCTCGAAGGCCGGCCTGGTTGCGATGACGAGAACCGTGGCCGCCGAGGTGGCGCGCCGCGGGGTGACCGTGAACGCCGTGGCCCCGGGACTGATCGAGACCGACATGACCGAGGGCATCGGCGAGAACTTGCTGGAACACGTGCCCGCCCGCAGGGCTGGCACACCGGATGAGGTGGCCGAGTGCGTGCGCTTCCTGGCGTCTGACGGCGCCGCGTACGTGACCGGCGTGTGCCTCACCGTTGACGGAGGCCTCACCGCCTAACAGAGACAAGGAGGAATTTGAATGGCAGCAACAGCTACACGAGAGGAAATCGAGGGCCGGGTGTTCGAGGCGCTCGAGGAGTTCGGCGCCGAGTCGGACGCGATCAACCCCGACGCCGACTTCGAGTCGCTCGACATCGATTCGCTCGACCTGGTCGAGCTCGCGCAGATCGTCGAGGACGATTACGGCGTGCAGCTCAAGGGCGAGGACATGGAGGGCGTCAAGACCGTCCGTCAGGCCGTCGACTTGGTGGTATCGAAGCTCGGATGACGCGGTCGGTCGTAATCACAGGCGTCGGCGCCGTCACGCCCCTGGGCGTGGGCGCCCGCACGCTGCACGAGCGCTGGAGCGCCGGCGTATCCGGGATCGAGGACGGGTTCGGCCGCGCGAGCGAGTTCGAGCCCAAGGAGCACCTCTCCACCAAGGAGGTGCGCCGCTCGGACCGCTTCACGCAGTTCGCGCTGGCGGCTGCCGCCGAGGCGATCGAGGACGCCGGCTGGGACGGCGACCCGCCGTACGACCCGGACCGAGTCGCCTCGGTGATCGGCACCGGGATAGGCGGCATCGGGACGCTCGAGGCGAACCACATCATCCTGCGCGACGAGGGTGCCGACCGCATCTCGCCGCTCTCGATCCCGCTGCTGATGGCCAACGCGGCCTCGGGCGTGATCGCGATGAAGCACGACCTGCGCGGCCAGTCCTTCGGGACGGTCTCCGCCTGTGCGGCGGGCGCGCACGCGATCGGCACGGCCGAGCGGATCATCCGCTACGGCGATGCCGACGCGGTCGTGACCGGCGGCAGCGAGGCGGCGATCACGCCGCTCGCGACGGCCGCCTTCGACCGCATGGACGCGCTCTCGGACAGCGGCATCTCGCGCCCGTTCGACCGTCGCCGCGACGGCTTCGTGATGGGCGAGGGCGCCGGGATCCTGGTGCTCGAGGAGGAGCAGGCCGCCCGCGAGCGCGGCGCGCGCATCCTCGGCTACGTCCGCGGCTACGCGTCGACCTCCGACGCCCACCACCTCACCGCACCCGAGCCGAACGGCCGCGGCGCGGCGAAGGCGATGGAGCTGGCGCTCAAGGACGCCGGCATCGAGGCGGAGGACGTGCTGTACGTGAACGCGCACGGCACCTCGACCCCGCTGAACGACCGCTCCGAGACGAACGCCATCAAGGCAGCACTCGGCGAGGAGCTTGCGGCTCGGATGCCGATCAGCTCGACCAAGTCGGCGATCGGGCACCTGCTCGGCGCCGCCGGCGCGGTGGAGGCCATCGCCACGCTGCTGGCGCTGCGCGATCGGATCGCGCCGCCGACCCTGAACTACGAGGAGCCCGACGAGGGGCTCGACCTGGACTACGTACCCAACGAGGCCCGCCCGCTCCAGAACGGCGACTCCCGCGCAATCGGGCTGTCGAACGCGTTCGGATTCGGCGGACACAACGCGGTCCTCTGCCTGGAGGCTTCATGAGCGCACTTGCAGACCGGATGCCTGCTGAGCGGTTCTCGACCGCTCTGCTCGAAGAGCCACGCACGCTCACCGCGCGCGAGCGTCTCGAGCTGCTCTGTGATCCCGGTTCCCTACACGTGATCCGTTCGACGGTGCTGCCGCGGCGCGAGTCCAAGCGGATGCGCGAGGGCGACGGCGTCGTGGGCGCCTCCGGCACGATCGCCGGGCGTCCGGT
Organism: uncultured Thermoleophilaceae bacterium; assembly: GCA_963771715.1. Taxonomy (GTDB): domain Bacteria; phylum Actinomycetota; class Thermoleophilia; order Solirubrobacterales; family Thermoleophilaceae; genus JACVRW01. Next base: position 108,824 of record CAVYUQ010000006.1, on the reverse strand, counting down.
CTACTGCTACGCGCAGGACCAGACCTTCGCCGGCGGCTCGCTGGGCGAGGCGCACGCCGAGACGATCGTGCGCGTGATGCAGCTCGCCGGCCGCGCAGGCGCGCCGGTGATCGGCTTCGTCGCCTCGGGCGGCGCCCGCATGGACGACGGCATCGCCGCGCTCGGCGGCTACGGGCGCATCTTCCGCGAGAGCGTGCGGCTGTCCGGCAAGGTGCCGCAGATCTCGATCATCACCGGCGTCTCGGCGGGCGGCGGCGCGTACTCGCCGGCGCTCACCGACTTCGTGATCATGACCGAGGGCTCGGCGATGTTCCTCACCGGCCCGGGCGTGGTGCGCGAGGTCATGGGCGAGGACGTGGACGCGCAGGAGCTCGGCGGCCCGCGCGTGCACGCGAAGAACGGCGTCTGCCAGTTCGTGGCATCGGACGACCTCGATGCGGCACGCCTTGCGCGCGACCTGCTGGCATACCTGCCGCAGCAAGCGGGCGAGCGCCCGTCGCACGGGCCGCCCGCCGGAGTTCCCGGCACCGACCCGGCCGCGTTCGTGCCGGAGTCGCCGCGCAAGGTGTACGACGTGCGCCACGTGATCGAGTCGCTGGTGGACGACGGCGCATACCTCGAGGTCTCCGAGCGCTGGGCCCGCAACATGGTCACGGCCTTCTGCCGCATCGACGGCCGGCCGGTCGGGGTTATCGCCAACCAACCCTGGTACCTGGGTGGTGTGATCGACGCCGCCGCGTCACAGAAGGCCGCCAAGTTCGTGCGCACCTGCAACTCCTACGGGCTACCGCTGGTGGTGCTCGTGGACACGCCGGGCTTCCTGCCCGGCACCAAGCAGGAGGGCCTTGGCGTGATCCGCCACGGCGCGAAGCTCCTGCACGCGTTCGCGGAGGCCGTGGTGCCGAAGGTGACCGTCGTGCTGCGCAAGGCCTACGGCGGCGGCTTCATCACGATGAACTCGAAGGACCTCGGCGCGGACCTGGCGTTCGCCTGGCCCGACGCCCAGATCGGGATCATGGGGCCGAAGCAGGCCGTGGGGATCGTGCACAAGCGCGACATCGCGGCGGCCGAGGACCCGGAACGCGAGCACGACCGGCTCGCCGAGGCGTACGCCGACCAGCACGTGTCGGCCGCCGTCGCGGCGCGCGAGGGCTTCATCGACGAGCTCGTCTCGCCCGGCGAGACGCGCCGCCGCCTGTCGGGCGCGCTCACCGCGCTGTCCGGCGCCGGCGAGTACGGCAACGGCGGAGGGAACATCCCGCTGTGAGCACATCAACCACCGGAGCCACCACCTACGTCGCCCTCGGCGACAGCTTTACCGCCGGGCTGGAGCCCGGGCAGCCGCGCTGGGCGGACGAGTTGGCCCGCGCGCTCGGGGCCCGCTACGTGAACCTCGCGTCGGTCGGGGCCACCAGCGAGCACGTCGAGCGGGACCAGCTCGAACGAGCGCTCGAGCTGCAGCCCGACGTGGTCACGCTCGTGTGCGGGGCGAACGACGTCCTCTTCAACACGCGGCCCGACGCGGACGCCTACGCCGCCCGGCTCTCGCGCATGTTCGCCCGGCTGCGGCGCGAGCTGCCGCACGTGGAGATCGTGACCGCCACCTACCCGGACATCTCGCGCTTCCTCGACCTGCGCCCGCGCACCCAGGCGCGCGTGGTGGAGGGCATGAGCCGCTTCAACGCGGCGGTGCGCCGGGTGGCCCGCCGACACGATGTCGTGCTGATGGAGAGCTTCGACCACCCGCTGTCGAAGGCACGCGAGATTTACGCTGAGGACGGCTTCCACCCCTCCGCGGAGGGCCACCGCCAGGCCGCGCGCGAGTTCCTGCGCGCGATCCGAAAGCGCTTCCGCCGCCTCAGCGCAGCGTGAGCCGCGCTACCGCCCAGCCCGAGACGCGCGAGACCGCGTCGGACTCCGCGCGGCCGGACCTGGTGCTGCGCGCCGGGCCAGCCAGGCACCGAAGGCGGGCCCGCGGAAGCTCAACACGAAAGCGACCAAATGCGTCGCCAACGTGTTGAGCTTTGGGCGGAGGCCGCGGCGCCGGTCGATGGCGACCTCTTCGGTCGCCCCTTCGGTGCCCTCGCTGTCGGCGACCGCTTCGTGACCGGGGCCGCCGCGTCGGCGAGCGCGACATCCTTCAGTTCGCCGCCCTCACGGGCGACACCCACCCGCAGCACATCGACCCCGAATGGGCCGCGGGCAGCCGCTTCGGCGAGCAGATCGCGCACGGCCTGCTGGTGCTCTCGTTCGCGGTAGGTCTCCTGCCGCTCGACCCCGACCGGATCGTCGCGCTGCGCCGCGTTGGCGACGCCGTCTTCAAGCAACCTGTGAAGATCGGCGACACCGTGCACGTCGAGGGTCAAATTGTGCGCACGCGGGAGGTCGATTCGGAGCAGGGGCTGGTCGAGGCCCGGCTGCGGATCCTGAGGCAACCCGCCGGCCGCCAGGAGCCCGCGCGGATGGCGGTTCGCGCAGACGTCGAGCTCGTCTGGCGCAAGTGATGGCCGACGGCAGCGGCCTCCTCCAGGGCAAGCGCCTGCTGATCACGGGAGTGCTGACCAAGGGCAGCATCGCCTACTCGGTCGCGGAGCGCGCGCAGCAGGAGGGCGCCGAGGTGCTGCTCACGGGTTTCGGCCGCACGCGCCGGATGACGGAGCGGGCCGCGGCGCGGATGCCCGATCCGCCGGACGTGCTCGAGCTCGACGTGAACAACCCGGAGGACTTCGATGCGCTCGTCGCCGAGCTGAAGCAGCGCTGGGGCGGCCTCGACGGCGCGCTGCACGCGATCGCCTTTGCGCCCGGCGACGCGCTGGGCGGCAACTTCATGTCGGCTCCGCCCGAGTCCGCCGAGCTGGCCTTCCGCACGAGCGCGTACTCCTTCAAGGCGCTCGCCGGGGCGCTCGCCCCGCTGATGGACGACGGCGGCAGCCTGGTGGGCATGGACTTCGACGCGTCGGTCGCTTGGCCGGTGTACGACTGGATGGGCGTGGCCAAGGCTGCGCTCGAGTCGGTCTCCCGCTACCTGGCCCGCGACCTCGGCGAGCGGAGCGTGCGCGTGAACCTGATCTCGGCCGGGCCGGTCGAGACGCCCGCCGCCCAGGGCATCCCCGGCTTCGACGCCCTCTCCGGCCTCTGGGGAAAGCAGGCCCCGCTGGACTGGGACAGTGCCGATCCCGGCCCGGTGGCGGACGCCGTGCTGTTCCTGCTCTCGGACCTCTCGCGCGCGATCACGGGCGAGATCCTGCACGTGGACGGCGGCTTCCACGCCATGGGCGCGCCCTTGAGGCCTTAAGCTCGCCGCCGTGCTGCTCGCCATCGACGTTGGCAATACCCAGACCCACGTGGGCATGTTCTCGGACGACGAGCTGATTCAGCACTGGCGCTTCCACACCGCCCGCTTCGCCACGGCCGACGAGGTGGCAACAGTGCTGGCCGGCCTGCTCGGCCTCCGCGACCTCAAGCTGAGCGACGTGCACGCGGCGATCGTCTCCTCGGTCGTGCCCACGCTCGCCCACGAGTACGAGCAGGTGATCGAGCGCTACTTCGGCGGCCGCGGCGCGCTCGTGGGGCCCGACCTCAAGACCGGCATGCCGATCAGGATCGACCGCCCGCAGGAGCTCGGCGCCGACCGCCTCGTGAACGCCATCGCCGCCTACGAGCGCGTGGGCGGCGCGTGCATCGCCGTCGACTTCGGCACCGCGATCAACTACGACGTGGTCTCCTCGGAGGGCGAGTACCTCGGCGGCGTGATCTCCCCCGGGATCGAGATCTCGCTCGAGGCGCTGTCGGCCCGCGCCGCGCGCCTGCCGCGCGTGGACATCGAGAAGCCGCGCCATGCGATCGGGAAGGGCACGCAGGAGGCGATCCAGTCGGGCGTGGTCTTCGGCTTCGCGGGCCAGGTGGACGCGATCGTGGGGCGGCTGCGCGAGGAGCTCGGCGAGGAGGCCACCGCGATCGCCACGGGCGGCTTCGCCGCCGAGATCGTGCCGTTCTGCGAGCAGGTCGACGAGGTGGACGACAAGCTCACGCTCCAAGGGCTCAAGCTGATCTGGGAGCGCAACCAGAGCTGACTTTCCATGCCGCAGGGGCCGGTGTACGGTGGAAGCGGCCTCTGAGTGTCAGCGGCAACCCCACAACCCTTCAAGGTCTCGCTCGAGGAGCACGGACGGGTTGTCGTCGTGCGCGTGCAGGGCGAGGTGGACACCGCGACCGCGCCCCGGATGGGGGAGGTGGTCGACAGGCAGCTCGCGGCCGAGCGCCGCGTGGTGCTCGACCTCTCGGGCGTCGACTTCATGGACCTCCACGGGCTGGCGGTGCTCATGCGGGCCGCGCGGCGCGACCGGACCCGCTTCGTGGTCGCCCACCCGGCCCAGTGCGTCCTGCGCCTGCTCGAGCTGATCCACGCCGACGGCGAGGTCCCGATCCTCCCCGACGGCACGGATCCGCTCGAGGCGGCGTGACCGGCGCTACCGTTTCCGACGTGCGCTCGCTCACAGACACGTGGACGCTCGGCGGCCTGAGGCTCGCCAACCGCGTGGTGCTCGCGCCGCTGGCCGGCATCGGCAACTGGTTCGTGCGCCTCCAGGCGAAGCGCCATGGCGCCGGGCTGGTCGTGTCCGAGATGGTCTCGAGCTTCGGCCTGGTGCACGGCAACGAGCGCACGGTCCGGGAGTTCCTGCGCATCCACCCCGAGGAGCACCCGGTCTCGATGCAGCTCTTCGGGCACGACGCCGCCGTGATGCGCGAGGCCGGGGCGATCGTCGCGGCCGCGGGCGCCGACGTGCTCGACCTCAACATGGGCTGCCCGGTTCGCAAGGTCTGCAAGACCGGGGCGGGGGCGGCGCTGCTCGACGACCCCGGCCGCGCCGTGGCCATCGCGCGCGCCGCGGGCGAGGGCAGCGGCCTGCCCGTGACGGTGAAGCTTCGTCCCGGACGCGAGCCCGGCGACCGCGCCGGGGTCGAGCTGGCGCGCCGCCTCGTGGACGAGGCGGGCGTGGCCGGCATCGCGTTCCACCCACGGCACGCGTCGCAGCAGCATTCGGGCGCACCCGACTACCTGCTCGCGCGCGAGCTCGTGGAGGCTCTGCCGGTGCCCGTGATCGTGTCCGGCGGGCTCTCGAGCGACGAGCGGACGCTGCGCGCATTCGAGGAGAGCGGCGCGGCGGCCGTGATGCTGGCGCGCGGCGCCCTCGGCAATCCGTGGCTGTTCGGCCGGCTGCTCGGCACCTACGAGGGCGAGCCCAGTCCGCACGAGGTGCTCGAGGAGGTCGAGTGGGTGATCGAGTCCGCGGAGGAGCACCTCGGGGTCGAGCGGGCCGGCCGCTATCTGCGCAAGTTCTACCCCTGGTACGCGGAGCGCCTGCAGCTCACCCGGCGCGAGCGAGAGCCGCTCGTAACGGCGCCCACCACGGCCGAGGCCCGCGAGGCGTGGCGCAGCGTCGCTCAAGCGGCCATGCCGGTGGCCGCCTAGCTCAAGGTTTCCGCACCGGTCTGCCGAATAGCCGAGTATGAAGCAGGACTCGAGGGCGATCCGGCGCTACGCCGGGTGGTCTCTCGTAATCGGCCTGTCCGTCGCGGCGGCCGCGGCGGTTATCGCCCTCCTGACGGGTTCGTTCGACTACGCGGAGCTCAGGGTGGTGCTCACGAGCGTCGGCTTCGCGATCGCGAGCGCCGCGGGCTCGGCAGGCGCCGCGGCGCGTCTCCGGCCGTCCACGGGGCTTTGGCTGCTCGGGACCGTGACCCTCGTAGCGTCGGTGGTGGCATTCGGGCTTCTCATCCTCGGGCTCTGGACCAACATGGACCAGTGGGGCGAGGAGGGCACCTGGCGCGCGTTCGGCTGCATCGCCGTCCTCGGAATAGCCGGATCGCATGCGTGCGTGATGCTGGTCGCGCTCCGACGTGGCGACTCCGTCCTCGTTCGCCTGCTCACGTTCAGCTCGATCGGATTCGCGGCGTTCGACACGCTGGCCGTGATCCTTCCGCTCGCGGAGCTCGTCCACGACATCGACGAGGGGTGGGCCAGGATCTCCGGCGTCGCGCTCATCCTGCTCGTTCTGACCTCGATCCTGCCGCCGATGCTGCGGCGGCTGCAGGCCCGCGCCGAGCGTGAACGGGAACGGGAATGCGACGGACGAGTTCCTTGCCTCCGCCGTGATCCAGATCGCCGACAGGATCGAGGCGCTGAACAGCGATCCGGGCAATCGCGCTCCGGACATCCGGGTAGAGATAAATCGGCTGAAAAAGCTCGCCCAGAGCTACGAAAAGTGAGCCAAGCCTTCCATGAGCGGCGTATATGTGGTTGCTACACTCCTGCGTCCCTCGGGGCCAGAAACGGGGGTTTTTCCTTATGGCGCGAGAGACTGTCCTAACACCTGAAGGCCTGAAGGATCTGAAGGCCAAGATCGATCACCTGTCCGGCGACCGCCGGCGCGAGGTGGCCGAGCGCATCAAGGAAGCGCGCGAGTTCGGGGACATCTCCGAGAACGCCGAGTACGACGATGCCAAGAACGAGCAGGCGATGCTCGAGAAGCAGATCTCCGACCTCGAGGAGAAGCTCCGCAACGCGCGCGTGATTGACGCCAAGTCGGTCGACACGGACGTGGTGAACGTCGGCGCCACCGTGCACGTGAAGGACCAGAAGACCGACAAGTCGACGAAGTTCAAGATCGTCGGCTCCGCCGAGGCGGACCCCTCCGAGAACAAGCTCTCGAACGAGTCCCCGGTCGGTCGCGCCCTGATCGGCCACAAGCGCGGCGAGACCGTGAGCGTGCAGGTCCCGCGCGGCCCGGCCCGCAAGCTGAAGATCACGAAGATCGAGCGCTAGGCCGCCCGCCCGGCCGACGCTTGCTCACTTCGCCCCGTATATCGGGGTTGAGTGTATCACGCGTGAGCGCGGAGCCGCCCGCCCGCGTCACTCTTGCTGCCTTTTGCATACATGTCATGCACAAGTGAGCAGGAGTCAGCGGATCGGCGGCTCCCCTCGGTGAGTAGCCTCCCGCCGCGTGGACGACTCCCCCTCCGACGAGCCGCGGGCCGACGACGAGCCGCGCGGCGACGATCGCCGGGCCAAGCTGGCGCGCCTGCGCGAGCAGGGGATCGACCCGTTTCCGCATCAGTTCGAGGGCGTGACGCCGGTCGCCGAGGTTCACGCGGCGCACGACGCGCTCGAGCCCGGTGAGGAGACGGACCAGGAGTACCGGGTCGCCGGCCGCATGACGGCACGGCGCGGCCACGGCGGCGCGGCCTTTATCGACATCGTCGACCGCAGCGGCAAGCTCCAGGTCCAGGCGAAGCGCGATGTCCTCGGTGAGCAGTCGTTCGACACGCTCACCTGCCTCGACATCGGAGACCTAGTAGGCATCGACGGCACCGCCTTCAAGTCCCGCCGCGGCGAGCTCACGCTCCGGGTTACGGACTGGACCCTGCTGGCGAAGTCCCTGCGTTCAGTGCCCAAGGAGTACTACGGCGTCGAGGACGTCGAGACGCGATACAGGCACCGCGAGGTCGACCTGCTCGCGAACCCGGAGACGCGGGACCTCTTCATCCTCCGCACCAAGGTCGTCCGCGCGATCCGCCGCTGGCTCGACGAGCGCGGCTTCCTCGAGGTGGAGACGCCGATCCTCCAGCCGCTCTACGGCGGCGCGCTCGCTCGCCCCTTCGTGACCCACCACAACGAGCTCGACCGCGACCTCTTCCTGCGCATCGCGGACGAGCTGTACCTGAAGCGGCTGATCGTCGGCGGCCTCGAGCGCGTCTACGAGATCGGCAAGGACTTCCGGAACGAGGGCGTCTCGCACAAGCACAACCCCGAGTTCACGATGCTCGAGTGGTACGAGGCGTACGCGGACTACAACGACATCGCGAACCGCCTCGAGGAGCTGATCTCGTACGTGGCCGAGGAGATCGGCTACGACGGGCCGATCGACTTCTCGCGCCCGTGGAAGCGCATGACGCTGCGCGACGCGATCAAGGAGAAGACCGGCCTCGACATCCTCGGCGACGACGAGCTGCCGGGCGAGGGCACCTGGGCCAAGCGCGTGGACGAGCTGCTCTCGAAGCACGTGGAGCCCGACCTCCAGAACCCGACCTTCATCATGGACTACCCGAAGGAGCTCTCACCCTTCGCGAAGGACCACCGCTCCGAGCCCGGGCTCGTCGAGCGCTTCGAGGCCTTCGCCGGCGGCATGGAGTTCTCGAACGCGTTCACCGAGCTGAACGACCCGGACGAGCAGCGCGCGCGCTTCGAGCAGCAGCGCGCCGACCAGGCCGCGGGCGACGAGGAGACCCAGCCCTACGACGAGGACTACGTGCAGGCGCTCGAGCACGGCATGCCGCCCACCGGCGGGATCGGCATCGGCATCGACAGGCTCGTGATGATCCTCAGCGGCCGCCACGGCATCCGCGAGGTCGTGCTGTTCCCCGCGATGCGGAACTAGCCCTCGCACCGCCTGCTGCAGCGCCGTCTCCGCCTGCTGCACCTCCGCGCTCGACTTCACCAGCTGCTTGGCGGCGTCCGCCTGCTCCGCGGCATTCTTCGAGCGGACCGCCTCGGCGACAGCGCTCAGGTCGCGCGTCACGCCGTCCAGCCCGGCGAGCAGCTTGTCCATCTCCTCCTGCGCGTCGTCGGGCGGATCGAGGTCGGCGAGGTTCTCGCGTGTCTGCCTGGTGCGGCTCGGCGAGGCGGTCGAACTCGGCCGCGCTCGAGCCCACGTCGGTCCGGAGCTCCGCCAGCGGCCTGACCGCCTCGTTGTAGTCCTCGGTGAATGAGTCGTTGCCGCCGCCGCAACCGGCCACGCACAAGCAGGACGAGCAGCGCCACCGGCGAAGTCAGCTTCATGTCGCGACCCTAGCTAGAAACCCCGCGCGAAATGCGGGTTTTAGGGCTTCATGAAGGGCATTTCAGCCGTCAAGCAGCACTTAGGTGCGTTGGTAGAGTAGGCGCAGCGGGTCGGTGGACTCTCGATACCTCTCACGTGCTCGGCGTATATGCCGATCTAATGGGAAAGAACGGGTTACGCCGCCCCCGTAGTTCCCGACAGATAAGAGAGCACAGCGTGTTTGAGCGCTTCACCGAACGGGCTCGCCAGGTGGTCGTCCTCGCCCAAGAGGAGGCCCGAATCCTCAAGCACAACTACATCGGCACCGAGCACATCCTCCTCGGCCTTCTGCGCGAGGAGGAAGGACTTGCTGCGCGCGTACTCGAGTCCCTCGACATCACCGTGGAGCGCGTGCGCGCCCAGGTGGTCCGCATCGTCGGCTCCGGCGAGGAAGTGACCTCGGGCCAGATCCCGTTCACGCCGCGTGCCAAGAAGGTGCTCGAGCTCGCGCTGCGCGAGGCGCTGTCGCTCGGCCACAACTACATCGGCACCGAGCACATCCTGCTCGGCCTCGTGCGCGAGAACGAGGGCGTCGCCGCCCGCATCCTGCTCGACTTCGACGCCGACTCCGAGAAGATCCGCAACGAGGTCATCCGCATGCTCTCCGGCCCCGGTGGCCGCCAGGGCCGCGCCGGCGCAGCCGCCGGCGCCCAGGGCGAGGGCAAGAAGTCCTCGAAGCTGCTCGACCAGTTCGGCCGCAACCTCACCAAGCTCGCCGCCGAGGGCAAGCTGGACCCGGTCGTGGGCCGCGAGACCGAGATCGAGCGGATCATGCAGATCCTCTCGCGCCGCCAGAAGAACAACCCGGTGCTGATCGGCGAGCCGGGCGTGGGCAAGACCGCAGTGGTCGAGGGCCTCGCCCAGCTGATCACGAACGGCGAGGTGCCGGAGCTGCTGAAGAACAAGCAGATCTACACGCTCGACCTGGCCGCCCTCGTGGCGGGCTCGAAGTACCGCGGTGAGTTCGAGGAGCGCCTCAAGAAGGTGATGAAGGAGATCACCCAGCGCGGCGACATCATCCTGTTCATCGACGAGCTCCACAACCTCGTCGGCGCAGGCGCCGCCGAGGGCGCGATCGACGCGGCCAGCATCCTGAAGCCGGCCCTCGCGCGCGGCGAGCTCCAGACGATTGGCGCGACCACGCTCGACGAGTACCGCAAGTACCTGGAGCGCGACTCCGCGCTCGAGCGCCGCTTCCAGCAGATCCGGGTGGACCAGCCCTCGACGGAGGACACGGTCCAGATCCTGAAGGGCCTGCGCGACCGCTACGAGCAGCACCACCGCGTCGGCATCACCGACGAGGCGCTGGAGGCCGCCGCCGAGCTGGCCGACCGCTACATCTCCGACCGCTTCCTGCCCGACAAGGCGATCGACCTCATCGACGAGGCCGCCTCACGCGCGCGCATCAAGTCGATGACGGCCCCGCCCGTGTACCGCGATCTCGAGGAGGAGATCGAGACCACGCGGCGCGACAAGGAGGCCGCGATCGAGGCGCAGGAGTTCGAGAAGGCCGCGAACCTGCGCGACAAGGAGCGCCAGCTCACCAACAAGAAGCGCGAGCTCGAGGAGCAGTGGCGCTCCGGCGAGTCCGGCGAGCGCCCGGAGATCGGCGAGGAGGAGATCGCCGACATCGTCTCCATGTGGACCGGCATCCCGGTGTTCAAGCTCACCGAGGCCGAGACGCAGAAGCTGATGCGCATGGAGGAGGAGCTCCACAAGCGCGTGATCGGCCAGGACGCCGCCATCGAGGCGGTCTCGAAGGCCATCCGCCGCTCGCGGGCCGGCCTCAAGGACCCCAAGCGCCCCACCGGCTCGTTCATCTTCCTCGGCCCCTCGGGAGTCGGGAAGACGGAGCTCGGCCGCACGCTCGCCGAGTTCCTGTTCGGCGACGAGGACGCGATGGTGCGCATCGACATGTCGGAGTACATGGAGAAGCACTCCGTGTCCCGGCTCGTCGGCTCGCCCCCCGGCTACATCGGCTACGACGAGGGCGGCCAGCTCACCGAGGCCGTTCGCCGCAAGCCGTACAGCGTGCTCCTGCTCGACGAGATCGAGAAGGCGCACCCGGACGTGTTCAACATCCTGCTCCAGATCCTGGAGGACGGACGGCTCACGGACGCCCAGGGGCGCACGGTCGACTTCCGCAACGCGATCGTGATTATGACCTCGAACGTCGGCGCCGCCGAGATCGCCAAGAACACCGGCATCGGCTTCACGGTCGGCGACGAGACCGGCGTGACCTACGAGGACATGAAGATCCGGATCATGGGCGAGCTCAAGAAGGTCTTCCGACCCGAGTTCCTCAACCGGATCGACGAGGTGATCGTCTTCCACAAGCTCACCAAGGAGGAGATCACCGAGATCGTCGAGCTGCTGCTGAAGCGGATCCGCGAGTCGCTCGCCGAGCGCGAGCTGTCGCTGAACCTCTCGCAGGACGCGGCGGACTTCCTGGTCGAGAAGGGCTGGGACCCCGCGATGGGCGCACGCCCGCTGCGCCGGGCGATCCAGCGCTACATCGAGGACCCGCTCGCGGACGAGGTGCTGGCGCAGTCGATGCCGGCCGGATCGACCATCGAGGTCGGGAAGGCCCCGGAGGAGGACGAGCGCGACATGATCATCGAGATCGTGAAGCCCAAGGAGCGCACGCGGGAGACCGTGGGCGTGGGAGCGAAGGGCGACGCCCGCGAGGAGGGGTCCTCAACGGACCCGGCCGCGGACGGCGGGAACGACCTTCCCGACGACCCCGAGGTCCTGCCGGACGTTCCGGACGCACCGCCTGAGCCAGAAGCCGCTGAGTAAGCCCAGCAAGTCTCAGTTGAACCGGGACGGTGCCGGTCGCGTACAGCAAGGCGATGCGAACGTTCACCTTCCCACTATTGGTCCTGGCTTTGGTGCTGGTCGCGATCGCCGCCACGCCGGCGATGGCGGACGTGCACGGGGTCACCCAGGCCGGCTGCGCGGCTCCGGGCGCTCCCTCGGGCGCGACGTCGGATGGGTCCCGCAACGCTCCTGGCCGTCCGGATGCGCCGATTCCGGTCAGCGCAAGCGACGGCCGGACGCAGGGGCAAGCCGGCCACGCCGACGCCCAGGGCACCAACTGCTAGATACGGCGGGCGAGCGGCCCTCGGCTATGGCCGCGCTCGGACTTGCCAGGTCCGGCCGCCGTCCCGTGAGCGCTTGATCGTTCCGTCGTGAAGCGCTGCGTAGAGATCGTCGCCGGCGCTGTCGAATGCGGCGGGCGGTCCGCCCGTCTCGCCGGTGGGTTCCCAGCTGCGCCCGCCGTCGCCGCTTCGGGCCACGGAGCCGTCGAAACCGACGAGGAACAGGCCGCGCGAGTCGGTCCACGCGACTAGCCCGGGATCCTCCGAGAGCGGCCGCCAGCCGCTGCCGCCGTCAGTCGAGGAGTAGCTGCCGCGCTCGCCTGAGGCCACGACGCGGTCCGGGTTGTCCGGGTCGATGGCGAGGGAGAGGAGCGGCTCAGGGGGAGTGTGCTCCTGCCAGCTCCGGCCGCCGTCCGCGCTCACCAGGAGGCCTGTCTCGCGCGACTCGAAGTCTGAACCGTACCCGTAGATTCGTGCTCCGGCCGCCTCGAGCACGTGGAAGTCGCGCTTGCCGAGCAGCGAGACCGGCACCCAGCTGCGGCCTGCGTCGGTGGACCGGATCAGGCCGAGGAACGGCGGCAGGTCTTCGCGACCGTCGGGGTGCCCGGAGCCGAGGAAGCGGTCGGGCCCGGTAACGGTGAAGCCCATCGTGTCCTGGTAGCGGTCGGCGATGCGCGTCGCGCGACGCTCGCCGGGTCCAGCACGAAAGAGCCCGGTATGCGTGGCCACGAACAGCGCGCCGTCGGCCGGGTTGATCCCGAGACCGTGGACGTGTATCGGACCAGGATCACCGACCTCGGGGACCCGTTGCGACGCCTCGTCCGCTTCCCCGCAGCCAGCAAGGATGAGGAGTGCGACGGCGACGGCACATACCGCTGCACCAGAACGAAACCGCATTCGTAGGAGCGTAGGGCAGCGCTAGAGCCGCACGTTTTGCCCCATGTGGCCCGGGGTAGGCCGCCGAGTGGTGGTCCGCGGAGGATCCCGCGCGCACCGCCGTCTGACCGTGCCGCCGACTCAAAAGGTCGGTAGGCAATGTTCAACCTCAAGGGGGTAAGGGTGCGCAAAGCACTAACGACCCTGGTCGCTGCGATGTCGGCGGCCTTACTACTTGCTCCGGTCGCCTCGGCGATCGACAAGGTGGACACCACGCAGCTCCGTAATGGGGTCACCGTCGGTGGAATCCTCGAGCACGAGCAGGCGTTCCAGCAGATTGCGACCGCCAACGGCGGCAACCGCGCGGCGACGTTCCCGGGCTACGACGCGTCGGTGCAGTACGTGGTCAACCGGATGCGTGGCGCGGGCTTCCGCGTGAGCCTCGATCCGTTCGACTTCGCGAAGTGGGAGAAGAACGGCCCGTCGACGCTCGAGCGGACCAGCCCGGCGCCGAAGACCTGGGTCGAGGACACCGACTACGTCGTCTCTCAGTTCTCAGGCGGGGGCGACCTGACGGCACCCGTCTTCGTGGCCGGCCACACCGTCGTTCCGCCGCCGGGTGGAGCGGGCACGTCCGTGAGCGGCTGCGACCCGGCCGACTTCAACGGAATGCCGTCGGGGGCGATCGCGCTGATCCAGCGCGGCACCTGCCCGTTCGTGCAGAAGTACGACAACGCCCGTGACGCGGGCGCGGGCGCCGCGTTGATCTTCAACGACGGCTTCCCGGGCCGCGAGGAGCCGATCTTCATCACGGCTCCGACGGACATGGACATCCCGGCGATCATGATCTCGAACGACGCCGGGGAGGAGATCTACAACCAGGCCCAGGCGGGCACCGTGACGCTCCACGTGGTCGTGGACGCCACCACGACGCCGTTCACGCAGTACAACGTGATCGCGGACTCGAAGAAGGGCAACCCGGACCGCACGATCGTGGTCGGCGCCCACCTCGACTCGGTCGAGGCGGGACCCGGCATCAACGACAACGGCTCGGGGTCGTCGGCCCTGATGGAGATCGCAGAGCAGATCGGGCAGCTCGGCCTCACGCCGGACAACCGGATCCGCTTCGCGTTCTGGGGCGCCGAGGAGGCCGGCCTCGTCGGCTCGACGGCGTACGTGAACGAGCTCGTCGCGGAGGACAAGATCGACACGATCGAGGCGAACCTGAACTTCGACATGGTGGGTTCGCCCAACTTCGTCCGGTTCGTGTATGACGGCGACCTGTCGGATTCCGCACCGCCTCCGGGCGGGGCGCCCGAGGGCTCAGGCCAGATCGAGGGCTTGTTCGGTGACTACTTCCGCAGCCAGAAGCTGAAGTACGACCCGACCGCGTTCGACGGCCGCTCCGACTACGGGCCGTTCATCGCGAACGGTGTGCCCGCGGGTGGCCTGTTCACCGGCGCAGAGGGCATCAAGACCTCGCGCCAGGCGGCGGTCTACGGCGGGACGGCCGGCGCGCCGTACGACCCGTGCTACCACCAGGTGTGCGACACGATCGCCAACCTGAACAACACCGCGCTCGACCAGATGTCGGACGCGGCGGCGCACGCGGCGTGGACGCTCGCCGAGTCGGGCAGCGGAGTGACGCAGGCTCAGGCGGCGACGACCGCGACCAAGTCGCTCAAGTTCCAGGGCCCATTCCGGGTTCGGTAGCTCGACGCGACAGACAGCAAGCAGTACGAGGGGCGGCCTCCGGGCCGCCCCTCGACCTTCAGCGCTGCTCCTTGACGGTCTCAACCTTGCCCGTGTTGGCGTCGATGCGGACCACGGCCAGCGCGCTGAACGTGCCCTCAGCCTTGCCGGGGCGCGAGAGCGACACGACCCAGAAGGGCTTTGACGGCACGCCCTGACGGAGCAGCCGGATCTGCGTGTGCGTCGGTTTGAAGTCGACCTGGTCCTTCGCCTTCGCGATCGCCTGGTTCTTGTCCAGCCGGATCGATGACCTCTGGCACGTCTGGGCGACCACGAACGCGAGCACCAGCACCGCAACGATCACGCCGACGCGCACCCACGTGGGCCCGCCGGCGGTGAGCGGGGTGCCCCAGCGGCCGACCTCCCGTCGAGCGGTCGGAGTCATCGGTGGAGTGGGTGGCTCAGACGGTTGGACGGAACTCGGTGCCCCAGCTCGTGGCTAACACGATCACCAGGACCACGATGACACAGAGGATCGAGATGGCAAGCACGCCGTACTCGAAGCTCTTCTTGTGCGTCTGCAGGGGAAGGAACTCGATCTGCTTCTTGCTGCTTCCGTTGTTGATCATATTTGCGTGTCTCCCACTCCTCCGGGCTGGGGCGGTGGCGCGCTCGGCGGGCCCCCTGTTCGGTATCCGACGGCGAACTGAATCAGCCGGCGGTTCTCATACAGGACCCAGGCCACCAGCACCGCCACCATCACGACGATGCCGACCCAGGTGAGGATCATGTAGATGCTCTCGGCACCCGAGCCCTCGTCGCCGTAGGTCGACCCCGGACCAAAGGTCATGAACCCGGCGCAGTCGCTGTAGTCGGCCTGGAGGATGAAGTCGGCGCTGTCATCCACGCGCGCCTTCTCCGAGCCAGCGGCATGCGTAACGCAGTCGGGCGCGCTGTTGATGATGCCCGGCATCTAGACCACCACCTCGTCTCTCGCGGTTCGCAGTACCGCCTCGGAGGGCACCAAGGTGCCGTCGGGCTCGACGATCAACTCGCCCGGCGAGGCCACCTCTGGCAGGTACAGGTTCGGCTCGTACTCGGCCACGTCGAGACCCATGAGCTCGACCTCCGGCGGCACGCGCAGGATGTTCAGCTTCTTCATGACCCACGAGGCGAAGTAGCCGGTCAGGAAGCCGAGCGGCAGGAACGTGGCCATGCCCATCAGCTGGCCGCCGATCGAGCTGTCCACGTTGTTGAGGCCTGTGGGGTAGCCCGCGGCGAAGACGCCCACCCAGAGCATTCCGAGGAAGCCCGCCGCTCCGTGCACGGCGACAGCGCCGACCGCGTCGTCCACGCGTTGCGTCTTCTCGATCCAGCTGCCGATGTAGACGACCATGGCCGCGCTGGCCATGGCGAGCAGGTAGCCCAGCGTGGGCGCGTACACGTCGGCGCCCGCCGACACGCTGATCACGCCGGCGAGGCCGCCCGAGACAGTCCAGAACGGATCCCCCCGTGAGGCGAAGTAGCCTCCTGTGAAGCCTCCGGCGAAGCCGAACGTGATGATCATCGCGATGGAGCCGAGGGTAGTCGGGCTCAGGTAGATGTTCGCCCAGCCCGGGAAGGTCGTCGACGCGATCACGAGACATGCTGCGTAGAAGCCGTAGAAGCCCGTGAAGATCAGCATCAGCCCCAGCAGGGTCATGTGCAGGTTGTGTGGTCGGAACTGGCGAGCCAGCCCCTCCCGCGTGTACTTCCCTATTCGCGGACCGAGGTTGAAGAGCACACCGAGTGTGAAGGCGCCCGCCACGCCGTGCACCACGCCGGATGCGATCGAGTCATGGAAGCCGAAGCGCAGCGTGAGCCAGCCGCCTGCGCTCCAGCCCCAGGCCGCGTCGAGGATCCAAACCGCCGAGCCGAGGATGCACGCGAGGATCAGATAGGCCGACAGCCGGGCGCGCTCGATGATCGCGCCGGACATGATCGAGGCCGTGGTCCATGAGAAGAGCAGGAAGGCCAGGAAGAAGACGAGGTTGATGTTGTTCGTCAGGTTCGGGCCGAAGGCGTCGGACCAGGGGATGCCGCCCTGGCAGGCGACGGAGGTGAAGTCGCTCGAGTTCGGGCCGACCGGCAGACCGGGCTGGTTGCAGTTGTAGATCCACCAGCCGAAGTAGTAGAAGGTCGGCGTCACGACGGCGATCGTGAGGATGTTCTTCATCGCCGTGGCCATCGCGTTCTTCTTGCGCGCGATGCCGGTCTCGTACGACATGAAGCCGGCGTGGATCAGCCACATGATTACGACGGTGAAGAAGTAGAACTGCTCGCCGAGGATGACGCTGTCGAGCGACTGGGCCTCGGAGCTAGCCGCGTCCTTCAGGCTCTCGACCTGCGCGATCAACGTTGCGATCATGCGTCCCTCCTGGCCACGCGGCCGCTGACACTGTCAGTTAAACGAACAGCCCCTTCGGCGCGACCGTATCCCTGCCTAATGCGTTCCCGCAACGTATGATGGACACATCGTTCGGGACGAACGAGTGTCAAAAAGACACATATGGTGAGGTGGCGGCCCCCGTTAGGATGGCCGCCCTACCGCAAGGAAGGCTCGTTTGACGGTCTCACCGGTGGCGGGCGGCGGCGACGCTCTGGCCCGCGTGCAGCGCGAAAACGAGACGCTCTACGCCGTCATCAAGACGGTCTCGTCCTCGCTGGACCTGGACCGGGTGCTGGACGGAATCGTCGAGATCGCCACGGACGCGACCGGGTGTCACGCCTGCTTCATCTACTTCCTGGACGGTGAACGCCTGGTCCTGCGCGCCGCGTCGCCGCGCTACTCGCACCTGGTCGGCCAGCTCGGCTGGGGGACCGACGAGGGCCTCACGGGATGGGTCGCGCGGACCAAGACGCCCGAGTTCATCCGCGACCACGCGCTCGACGACCCGCGCATGAAGTACGTGCCGGAGCTCGAGGAGGAGCGCTTCCAGTCGATGGTGGCCGTGCCGGTTATCGCACCCGACGGGGACGTGCTGGGTGTGGTGGTTCTCCATACTCAGGCTCCGCGCGAGTTCGACGACGGAGTGCTCAACTTCCTCGTGCACACTGCGTCGCTCGCGGCCGGCGCGATCGAGAACGCGAAGCTCTACGAGGGCACGCGCCGGCGGGTGGACGCGCTCACCACGCTCACCCAGCTGAGCCAGGCGCTCGCGGCGGTCACCCTGCGCGAGGACCTCTACGACGCGGTCACGCGTGGCGCGCGCCAGCTGCTGGGCGCGGACTCGTGCCAGATCTGGCGCATCGACCCGGAAGCCGACGAGCTCAACCTGGCCGGCGCCGACCCGCCGGACTCGAGCACACGGCCGGGCCGGGCGGCCCAGCTCATGGACCTGATGCGCGGCGGGCGCACCGGGGCGGTCGAGGACGAGCTGCTCGTGGCGCCGCTGGCCGCCGGCGACGAGCAGCTGGGAATCCTCTGCTGCATGGCGCGCGGGCGCGCGTTCGACGACGAGGACGCCGAGCTGCTGCGCGCGGTGGCGCATCAGACCGCGGTGGGGTTGAAGAAGGCCGAGCTGATCGAGCGGCTGACGGCGGAGAACATCGTCAAGGACATGTTCGAGGCGCTCGCCGCGGGCTCGGTGGAGGCGGCCGAGGCGAAGGCGTCCGAGGCGCGCTGCGACCTCACACGCCCGCACGTGTTCCTGCATGCCGTGCGAGCGGCGCCCGCCGGCGAGGACGGACCGGGCTGGCCGGACCTGGCCGCGCGCTTCGAGAACCGCCTGCGGCGCCTCTACCCGCGCGCGTTCTTCGACTCCCGCCACGACTGCGTGCGCGTGATCGCCCCGCTCCCGACGGCGGGGGCCGCGGCCGTGGAGCGGCTGCGCCAGGGCTGCGAGGAGCTGGCGCGTGCGGAGGGCGTGGTGGTGGGGTTGAGCGACGTGGACCGCGGCGCGGCAAGCGCGCGGCGGCGCATGCGCGAGGCCGCGGACGCCGCGCGGATCGGCCGCTCCCTGGTGGAGGCGGGCGGCGCGGTCTCGTACGAGGGGCTCGGCGCCTACAAGTACCTCGTCCACCTGGAGCTGGACGACGCGCCGCACGACCGCTACCGGCTCTCCGTCGAGGAGCTGCTCCAGTACGACCGCCGCCGCGGCGCGCGCCTGGTCGAGACGCTCGAGCGCTTCCTAGCCGACCGCGGCAGCGTGGCCGCGAGCGCGCGGGCGCTCTACATCCACCCGAACACGGTGCGTCAGCGGCTCGAGCGGATCGAGCGTGTGACCGGACTGGACCTCGGCAAGGAAGACCTGCTCTCGCTCGAGCTGGCGCTCAAGCTGGCCCGTCTCCACGACGTCCGCGGGGACCGGGACTAGTCGGATGCGGCTCGTCCTGGCGACGGTGCCTGCGCACCGCGATCCAAACGCGGAAGATCAGATAGCCCGGCACGTGCGTGAGCAGCACGAACAGGAACCACCATGCCTTGTGCGCGAACTCGAGCCCCGGCTCGTCCTTGATGTCCATCACGACGAGATAGAGCGTCACGATCAGTACCAGGACCAAGATCGGCGGCGTGCTCTGAGTGAGGACGAACAGCAGCATCGCGGCCACCCTACATGCGGAGTCGCCGGGTGACCATCAGGGCGAAGCTCTACGTGGCGATCCTGCTCACGGTGCTCGGCCCCGTCATCACGATCGCCGTGGCCCTGCACGGGATGGGCCGGCTGGGTGACCGCTTCGAGGAGGTCCAGCAGCGCGCCGACCACCGGGCGCTCGCTCTGGACCTGAAGTTCGACGTGACCGACTTCAACGGCTGGCAGACGGCGTACGGCTACGACGACGGCGCCTCGCGCCCGCGCTTCGAGCGCTCGGTGAGGCGGTTCCGAGTCGACCTGGGTGCCGCGCGCAACGAGCTCACCGACCCGCGCGAGACCCGCCTGCTCAACGAGATCCGGGCCAGGTTCGACGACTTCATGCGGCTCGACGTGGAGGCGTACAACGCGCTCAGGCGCGGCGACGATGCGCGCGTGAAGCAGATCTTCCTGGGGCCGGAGCTCGAGCTCTTCGAGGGGATGGCGCAGCGGGCTGACGAGCTGGCGCGCTACGAGGCGCGTGGCGCGAACGCCACCGAGAAGGAGTTCGACGACTCGCGGGAGGACGCGCGCCGCGGGCTGATCGCGGTGGCGCTGGGCGCCGCGCTGGTGATCATCCTGCTGCTGGTGACGGCGTCGGACATCGCGCGCATGGCGCTCGAGGGCGGGCGCGAGCGCGAGCGGCAGTGACTGACGACGTCCTCCTGACCCTCAGCCTGCTCCTCATGGGCGCGCTGCTCGCCCGCTTCGTGGCGAGCCTGATCGCGATCCCCGAGATCCTCCTGCTGGTGGCGATCGGCGCGCTGTTCGGCCCGTTCGCGCTGGATGTCGTGGACGTGCCGTTCGACTCGCTGGGCGCCCAGCTGATGTTCACGCTCGGCGTGTCGCTGATCCTCTTCTACGGCGGGCTCTCGCTGTCCCTCCCGATTCTCCGGCGCGTCGCGCTGACACTCGGCCTGCTCGCGGTTCCCGGAATGCTGCTGACGGCGGCGGTGGTGGGGGTTGCAGCCAAGTTCGCATTCGACCTGCCGTGGGACCTCGCGCTCCTGGTCGGCGCAGTCTTGGCGCCAACCGACCCCGCGATCCTGATCCCGCTGTTCATCCGGTCGCGGCTGAAGCCCAAGGTCGCCCAGACCGTGATCGCGGAGTCGGCCTTCAACGACCCGACGGGGGCCGCTCTCGCGCTGACGCTCGCGGGCGTGGTCCTCACCGGCAGCAACTCGGTGACCGGGCCGGCCGGCGAGTTTTTCGTGGACCTCGGAATCAGCACGGTGATCGGGATCGTCGCGGGTGTGGTGCTCGCCGCGGCGATCTCGAGCGACCGCTCTGGGATCTGGCGCGAGAGTGCGGCGATCGCCGTGCTTACGGTCGTCACGATCAGCTTCTTCTCGCTGGACACCGCCGGCGGCAGCGGTTACCTGGGCGCGTTCCTCGCCGGGCTGATCGTGGGCAACGCGGAGCATTTGGGACTGGGGGAGGCGGACCAGCCGCACATGCAGGACGTGCGCCACTTCGCCTTCAACCTCGCCGACATCGTGACCCTGATCGTGTTCATGGTGCTCGGCGCGAACATCCCCTTCGACACGCTCGGCGACAACCTGCTGCCGGCCCTGGCCGTGCTGGCCACGCTGATGCTGGTGGCGCGGCCGCTGACGGTGTTCGCGTGCACGATGCCCGACCGCGGCGCGCGCTGGACGCGCCAGGAGCTGGCGTTCCTGTGCTGGACCCGGGAGACGGGCGTGGTGCCGGCCGCGCTGGTCGGGCGTGCTCGCCGGGCTGGGAGTGCCGAACGGCGACGTGTTCGCCAGCGTCGTCGCGCTGGCGATCGTCCTGACGCTGCTGCTCCAGGCCCTGCCGGCGCGCTGGCTGGCAGGCCGCCTCGGCCTCCTCGAACCCCGAAGCCGCCCGGTCGCGGTGGACAGCGAAGCGGCCTGAACGACAGCACTGAGGGGATCGAGTGTCGAATAACTCGCGCATAGCGCCAGTAAGTCGACACTCGACCTGAATCCGAGCGGTTGCAAGACTGGCGCGCGATGGAGCTGCCGACCCTGCATGGTGAGCGCGTGACCCTGCGGCCAGCCGAGGAAGCCGACCTCGACCCCCTCAGTGCCGTCATTCAGGAACCCAGCGTCGCCCAATGGTGGGGCGAGGCCGAGGAGCCCGAGCGGCTGCGTGAGAACCTGCGCATGGACGGCGACGCCTTCGTCATCGAGGCCGACGGCGAGCTGGCCGGCTGGCTCGGCTTCGTCGAGGAGACCGAGCCGGAGTACCGCTCGGTCGGCATCGACATCAGCCTCTCCGAGCGCTTCCAGGGCCAGGGCCTCGGCCCCGACGCGCTGCGCACCGTTATTCGCTGGTTCGCCGACGAGCGCGGCCACCACCGCTTCACGATCGACCCCTCAGCGCTGAACGACCGCGCCATCAAGGCGTACGAAGCTGTCGGCTTCAAGCCGGTGGGCGTGATGCGCAAGGCCGAGCTCATCAACGGCGAATGGACCGACGGCCTCCTCATGGACCTCCTGATCGAGGAGCTGCGCTGAGCCTCGAGCTCGACCACGTGCTGCTCGCGGTCACGGACCTGGCGGCAGCCGCTCGCGCGATCGAGGAGCGGCACGGCCTGGTCTCCGTCGAGGGCGGCCGCCACCCCGGCTGGGGCACGGCCAACCGGATCGTCCCGCTCGGCGAGACCTACATCGAGCTGATCGCCGTCGTCGACCCGGCCGAGGCCGCCGACAGCGCGTTCGGAAGCTGGGTTGCCGCCGCAACCACGACCTCGGGGACGCCGCTCGGCTGGGCGGTCCGCACGGACGATCTCGACGAGGTCGCCGGGCGGCTCGGCCTCAAGGTCGCCGCCAAGTCGAGGAAGGACGCAAGCGGGCGAACGCTGCGGTGGCGGGTGGCCGGCATCGAGCAGGCCGCCACGGAGCCGTCACTGCCTTTCTTCCTGGAGTGGGGCGACGGGACGCCGTTTCCGGGACGCGCACCAGTTGCTCACCACGCTAGCGCGGTGGAGATTGCGAGCCTGGAGCTCGACGGTGACCGGCAGCGACTGGCCGACTGGCTCGGCAGCCACCGGCTCCCGATCACCGTGCGTGAGGGCACGCCCGCCGTCGCGGGCGTCATCCTCAGCGGCGCCGCCGGCGAGTTCGCCCTCGATCTAGGTGACCGCTGAAGCGACCTGGGCGTAAAATTGGATCGATCCCGAGCCTGAAGCGGGAGCGGAAGGGCGATTCACCCGAGAAGCTCGCGGAGCGTCACATGCCCCAAGAGACCGCGGTGGACAGCATGGTGAGGCTCGGGGGCGTGGAGCGCGAGAGCCGCTTTTAAGGACGACTAGCCCGGCTAGAACAGCTGCAGGTAGCGGTTGATCTCCCACTGCGTGACCTCGTTGTGCCACTCGCTGAACTCGTCCTGCTTCGTCTTCACGTAGTAGTCCACGTAGTCCTCGCGCGAGGTTGAGCCGAGGGCCTTTCGCAGCACGTCGTCCTGCTCCAGCTCGCGGGTCGCGTCGAGCAGGTTCGCCGGCAGCAGCTCCACGCCGAGCTCCTTGCGCTGGTCCTCGGTGACCTCGTGCAGGTTCAGCTCGGTGGTGGGGTCGCCCGCATCGAGTCCCTTCTCGATCCCGTCGAGCCCCGCCGCGAGTACCGCCGTCGCCGCCAGATACGGGTTGCACGACCCGTCCACCGTCCGGTCCTCGATCCGCCCCGCCGCCGGGATGCGCAGCATCTGCGTGCGGTTGTTGAAGCCGTAGCTCACGAACACGGGCGCCCAGCTCGAGCCGCTGCGAGTGCCGGTCTTCAGCCGCTTGTAGGAGGAAACCGTCGGCGCGGTCAGCGCGATGTAAGCCTTCGCGTGCTCCTTCAGCCCGCCGATGAAGTTGTACGCCAGCTCGGAGAGGCCGAGGCCGCGCGGATCGTCGGAGGGGTCCGCCACCTCGAAGACGTTCTCGCCGTCCTTCCATAGGCTCATGTGGAAGTGGCAGCCGTTGCCGGTGAGGTGGCCGAACGGCTTCGGCATGAAGGTGGCGATCATGCCTCGCTCCTGGGCCAGCGACTCGACCATGTAGCGGAAGAAGATCGCGCGGTCGGCGGTCGTGAGCGCGTCCGAGAAGTCGAAGTTCTGCTCGAACTGGCCGTTGGCGTCCTCGTGGTCGTTCGCGTAGTTGTTCCAGCCGTAGTCGGTCACGTAGCGCGACACCTGCGACATGAAGTCGAGGTTGCGCGTGAGGCCGCGCATGTCGTAGCAGGGCTGGTCGAGGCGGTCGAGCGGGTCGGCCAGCTCGATCTTGCCGTCCTCGGTCTCCCGCACCAGGAAGTACTCGAGCTCGGCGCCGATCATGAACTCGTAGCCCATGTCGCGCGCGCGGTCGAGCTGGCGGCGCAGGATCGTGCGCGGGCAGTAGGGCCACTCCTCGCCCTCCACGTGAACGTCGCAGGCGAGCCGCGCCACGCCCGGGCTTCCACCACAGCGGCGTGAAGCTGCGCACGTCCGGCATCGCGGCGAGGTCGGGGTCGTGCGGGAACTGGCCGATCGCGCCCGCGGCGAACCCCGCAAAGCCGGCGCCGTCCTCCATCAGGCCGTCGAAATGCCGCGCGGGAACGAGCTTGGCGTTCGGCTTTCCGTGCATGTCGACGAACTGCGCGAACAGGAACTCGATGTCGTTGTCCTTGATGTAACGCTCGACGTCCTCGGCGGATTCCGGCGCGGTGAAGGGCTCGCTCATTGGCCCAACGTATCCGCTGTCAGCGAAAGCTCCAATGTGGCTAGTTGACATCTTTGGTCAGGAACCCGTGTGAATGCGGAACAGTGTGGTGATTCCACATACCGCCGATCCGAATTGTTCGCCCAGTTCCATGGGAGCCCGCACGGGGCCTACCTACACTCGGCTCACTAGGAGGCTCGCTATGTGTGGAATCGCAGGACTCTTCTCGAAATCGCTAGATGTGAGCGAGAGCCTTGGGAGCCATCTGGGGGACATGCTCCTCCAGCTGAGCGACCGCGGACCCGACAGCGCAGGCGTCGCGATCTACCGCGACGCGGCGCCCTCCGGGTCGTCCAAGGTCTCGCTGTTCAGCCCCGATCCGGCCCAGGACTGGGGCGGGGTGCGCGACGCCCTTGCGGAGGCGTTCGGGGCGGGCGAGCCCGAGCCGCGCGGAAGCCACGCGGTGATCGTCGTCGAGACCGACGCGGCCGAGGCCCAGGCCTGGCTGCACGAGCGCTATCCCGAGCTGCGGGTGATGAGCGCCGGGCAGGCGATCGAGATCTACAAGGAGGCGGGTCCGCCGCGCGACTTCATCGAGAGCTTCGGCCTCGCCGACATCCAGGGCAGCCACGCGCTCGGTCACACGCGCATGGCCACGGAGAGCCGAGTGACCACCGAGCACTCGCACCCGTTCTCCACCGGCCTGGACCTCTGCCTGGTGCACAACGGCTCGCTGTCGAACCACAACCGCCTGCGCCGCCGCCTGCGCGACGAGGGGATCGAGTTCCAGACCGACAACGACACCGAGGTGGCGGCCGGCTACCTCACCTGGCGGCTGCGCGAGGGCGCCTCGCTCGAGCAGGCGCTCGAGGGCTGCCTCGAGGACCTGGACGGCTTCTACACGTTTGCGGTCGGCACGATCGACGGCTTCGCGGTGCTGCGCGACCCGATCGCCTGCAAGCCGGCGGTGATGGCGGAGACGGACGACTGGGTCGCGATGGCGTCCGAGTACCGGGCGATCGCCGTGCTGCCCGGCGCCGAGAGCGCGCGCACCTGGGAGCCGGAGCCTGGACGCGTCTACAGCTGGGAGCGGGCCAAGGTCTGATGGCCGCTCTCGGGAGCGGCCTCGAGGCTGCCGAGTTCGACCTGGCGGTGTCGCCGCTGCGCGAGCTGAACGCCGCGCTGCACTCCGTGGGCGACGACGGCCCGCGGCACTGGCGGGTGCTGAACCCGCGCGGCGCGCACGCGCTTGCCGTGGGGATCGACGCCCCGATCGAGGTCGAGATCGAGGGCCACGCGGGCTACTACTGCGCCGGGATGAACAAGCAGGCGACCGTGCGCGTGCACGGCAACGCGGGCGTGGGCGTGGCCGAGAACATCATGTCCGGGACGGTGATCGTGGAGGGCAACACCTCCCAGTCCGCGGGCGCCACCGGCCGCGGCGGGCTGCTCGTGATCCGCGGCAGCGCCGCCGCTCGCTGCGGCATCTCGATGAAGGGCGTGGACATCGTGGTGCAGGGCTCGGTGGGGCACATGAGCGCGTTCATGGCGCAGAAGGGCTGCCTGGTGGTGTGCGGGGACGCCGGCGAGGCTTTGGGCGACTCGATCTACGAGGCCCACCTGTACGTGCGCGGGAGCGTGGCCGGGCTCGGCGCCGACTGCGTCGAGAAGGAGATGCGCGACGAGCACGTGGCGGAGCTGACGGCGCTGCTTGGAGCGCGCCGAGGTCGAGGACTGCGACCCGGCCGACTTCCGCCGCTACGGATCGGCGCGGAAGCTCTACAACTTCGACGTCGACAACGCAGGCGCCTACTGATGGGCCCCGGTCAACCCTCAACCACCCTCAAGGGGGTCTGACCCTTTAATGACCGAGTTCGACGCACTCGGCAAGGCCCGCGACGACGTCGAGCGCCGCTCCGCCGCGCGCGGCTGGCGGCCCGGGCTGCGCGAGGGCGCGATCTTCAACCGCGACGTGATCCACGAGATCCAGCGTGCCGCGCGCGAGGGCATCTACGACATCCGCGGCTTCGGCGCCAAGCGCCCCGTGCCGCACTTCGACGACCTGCTCTTCCTCGGCGCCAGCATGTCGCGCTACCCGCTCGAGGGCTACCGCGAGCGCTGCGACACGGACGTCACGGTCGGCACGCGCTTCGCGAAGAAGCCGCTCCACCTCGAGATCCCGATCACGATCGCGGGGATGAGCTTCGGCGCGCTGTCGGGGCCGGCGAAGGAGGCTTTGGGCCGCGGGCGCCTCGGCGGTGGGGACCTCGACGACCACCGGCGACGGCGGCATGACGCCGGAGGAGCGCGAGGCGTCGAAGATGCTCGTCTACCAACTGCTGCCCTCGCGCTACGGGATGAACCCGGACGACCTGCGCCGCGCGGACGCGATCGAGATCGTGGTCGGCCAGGGCGCGAAGCCCGGCGGCGGCGGCATGCTGCTCGGCCAGAAGATCTCCGACCGCGTGGCCGAGATGCGCGACCTGCCGAAGGGGATCGACCAGCGCAGCGCCTGCCGGCACCCGGACTGGACCGGGCCCGACGACCTCGAGATCAAGATCGGCGAGCTGCGCGAGATCACCGACTGGGAGAAGCCGATCTACATCAAGGTCGGCGCCACGCGGCCGTACTTCGACACCGCCTCGGCCGTGAAGGCCGGCGCCGACGTGGTGGTCCTGGACGGCATGCAGGGCGGCACCGCCGCCACGCAGGAGGTCTTCATCGAACACGCCGGCATCCCGACGCTGGCCGCGATCCGGCCGGCCGTGGATGCCCTGCAGGACCTGGGCGTGCACCGCGAGGTGCAGTTGATCGTCTCGGGGGGAATCCGCAACGGCGCCGATGTGGCGAAGGCTCTCGCCCTCGGCGCCGACGCGGTCTCGATCGGCGTGGCCGCGCTGATCGCGCTCGGCGACAACTCGCCCGAGCTGGAGGACGGCTACGCCGAGCTCGGGACCTCCGCGGGCTTCTACGACGACTGGCACGAGGGCCAGGACCCGGCCGGCATCTCGACGCAGAGGGACGAGCTCGCCGCGCGCTTCGACCCCGAGCTCGGCGGCCGCCGGCTCGCGAACTACCTGCGCACGATGACGCTCGAGGCGCAGACCCTCGCGCGCGCGTGCGGGAAGTCCCACCTCCACAACCTCGAGCCCGAGGACGTGGTGGCGCTCACCGTCGAGGCCGCGGCGATGGCGCGGGTTCCACTGGCCGGAACTCAGTGGATTCCCGGCACCCCGGTCGGTTGATCCAGTAGACAAATTTGTATACCGTGGCCCTGCGCGCTCACTGACCCATGTCTTACGTCCTGACCTGTCCAAACTGCGGCCCGCGCGAAGTCACCGACTTCGGCTTCGGGGGCGAGATCAACCCGCGCCCGCGCGAGGCGCCGTCGCTGCGCGAGCTCGGTGAGTACAACTACTTCCGCCGCAACGTCGCGGGGGTGCAACGGGAGTGGTGGGTGCACCGCTCGGGCTGCGGCGAGTGGTTCATCGCCGAGCGCGACACGCGCACGAACGAGGTGCTCTTCACGGCGCTGCCGAGTGAGGCCGCCGCCCCGACATGACCCGACTCCCGGAACAGCGCGGGGAGCGCATCGACCGCGGCGCCGAGATCACCTTCACGTTCGACGGCAAGAACGTGGCGGCGCTCGAGGGCGACACGATCGGCTCGGCGCTGTTCGCATCCGGCCAGCGCACCTTCTCTCGCAGCTTCAAGTACCACCGCCCGCGCGGCCTGCTCTGCTGCGCGGGCCAGTGCCCCAACTGCCTCGTGCAGGTGGACGACGCCCCCGGCGTGCGGGCCTGCACCGAGCCGGTGCGCGAGGGGATGAAGGTCGAGCACATGAACGCGTCGCCGTCGCTCGACTTCGACGTGATGCGCGCCACCGACCTCGTGGGCGGCCCGTTCACCCCGCCCGGCTTCTACTACAAGACCTTCATCCGGCCGAGGCGCTTCTGGCCGCTCTACGAGAAGGTGCTGCGGCACGCCGCGGGGCTCGGGAAGCTGCGCAGGTCGCAGCCCGAGCGCGAGTGGCGCACGGAGTACCGGCGCCGCCATGCGGACGTCCTCGTGATCGGCGGCGGCGCGGCCGGGCTGAACGCGGCCGCGGTCGCGGCCGAGCTCGGCGCCGATGTGGTCTTGGCCGACGAGGGCCCGGAGCCGGGCGGCCGGCTGCTCGCCGAGGGCGGAGTGGGCTACGCGCGCGAGCTGGTCGACCGGGCGCGCCAGGCGGGCGTCGAGATCCTCGCGAACGCTCCCGCGCTCGGCACCTTCGACGGCCTCGTGCCGGTGTGGGAGGGCGACACGCTCCACCAGGTCGCGCGCCAGCCGCCAGATCCACGCCACCGGCGCGATCGAGCAGCCGCTGCTGTTCCCCGGCAACGACCTGCCGGGCGTGATGCTCTCCGGCGGCGCGCGCCGGCTGATCTCGATGTACGCGGTCCAGCCCGGAACGCGCGCGGTCGTGGCCACGGTGGACGACCGCGGCCTCCACGCGGCGCTCGCGCTGCTCGACGCCGGGGTCGAGATCGTGTGCGTGGCGGACCTGCGGGAGAACGGCAGCGCCGGGCCGAAGGGAGCGCTCAAGCGCCTGGGGGTGGAGGTGCTGAACGGCGCCACGGTGCTCGAGGCGCGCGGGCGCGGGCACGTGTCGAGCGTGGTGGTCGGCCCGCCCGGCTCGACGGCGGCCGAGCGCAGCTTCGGGGTCGACCTCCTGGTGGTGTCCGGCGGCAGCGCGCCCGCCACCTCGCTCGCCGCGCAGGCCGGCGCCAAGACCGCGTACGACGACGAGCGCGGCTACTTCACGCTCGCCCACGTGCCGGAGGACCTCCACGTGGCCGGCCAGCTCACCGGCCACGCCGAGCTCGAGGCGGCGGAGCTGTCCGGGCCCGTGGCCGGCGCCGAGGCGGCGCACTCGCTCGGACTGGGCGACGCGGACTCACGCGCGCGCGCCGCGAAGGACCGCGAGCGCCTCGACCGCCCGGAGGCGTGGCCGCCGGGCGTGGCCGTGCCGCCGCCGGTCACGAGCGAGCGCCGCGGCAAGTGCTTCGCCTGCCTGTGCGAGGACGTGACCTCGAAGGACATCCACCTGTCGGTGGAGGAGGGCTACGACTCGATCGAGCTCTCGAAGCGCTACACGACCACCACGATGGGCCCGTGCCAGGGGCGCATGTGCCAGCTGCCCGCAGTGCGGCTGATGGCGAAGGAGACCGGCACGAGCATGGCCGACGTGGGCACCACCACGGCGCGCCCGCCCTGGCACGCGGTGCCGATGGGCGTGCTCTCCGGGCGGCCGTTCGAGCCGGCGAAGCGCTCCTCGATCCACGCGCGCCACCGCGAGCTGGGCGCGAACGTGATGTGGGCGGGCGACTGGCGCCGCGCCTACGACTACGGCGACCCGAGGGCCGAGGCGATGGCGGTGCACAGGGCGGCCGGGCTGATCGACGTGTCCACGCTCGGCAAGCTGATCGTGCGCGGCCCGGACGCCGGCGAGTTCCTCGACCGCCTCTACCCGAACCGCTTCTCGAACCTGAAGGACGGCCGCATCCGCTACGGCGTGATCACGAGCGACTCCGGCCGCGTGATGGACGACGGCACGATCTGCCGGCTCGACGACGACAGCTTCTACGTGACCACCACGTCGAGCGGCGCCGGCGCGATCTACGACTGGTTCACCTGGTGGCTCGCCGACTGGCGCCTCGACGTGCACATCACCGACGTGACCCAGGGCCTCTCCGCGGTGAACCTCGCGGGCCCGCGCGCGCGGGAGATCATGGGCAAGGTCACCGAGCTCGACTGCTCGGCCGAGGCCTTCACCTACCTCGACGGCAAGCAGGCCGAGGTGGCGGGCGTGCCGTGCCTGATCCTGCGGATCGGCTTCGTGGGCGAGGTGGGCTACGAGATCCACTGCCCGGCCGCGCAGGGCGAGCACCTGTGGGACTCGCTGATGGAGGCGGGCCGCGAGTTCGGCGTGAAGCCGTTCGGGCTCGAGCCGCAGCGGCTGCTGCGCCTCCAGAAGATGCACATCCTGGTCGGCCAGGACACCGACTCCGAGTCCACGCCCTTCGGCGCCGCGATGCCGTGGATCGTGAAGCTCGACAAGGAGCAGGACTTCATCGGCAAGTGGGCGCTCCAGCACTACGAGAACGAGCAGCTCGAGACCGCGCTGGTCGGCTTCACGCTGGCGAACGGCCACGTGCCGACCGAGGGCGCCGTCGTGATGCCGGAGAACGGCGTCGCCGATGGGCCAGGTCACGAGCGCGCGCTTCTCGCAGCAGCTCGACCGGGTGATCGGGATGGCGTGGGTCCCGTCCGCGCTGGCCAAGGACGGCGCGCGCATCACGATCTCGGACGAGGACAAGCGCATCGAGGGCGAGGTCCAGACGCGGCCCTTCTACGACCCGGACGGGGAGATCCTGCGGTCATGAGCAGCCTCGCCTTCCTCTCCCCAGGCCCGGGCGCGGTCGCCAAGAGCCCGATGGAGCCGGGCGCTGCCGCCGCCGGCGCGACCTTCGAGACGCGCGACGGCTGGAAGGTGGCCACGGCCTTCCCCGACCAGGACCGCTCCCTCTCCACGGTCGGGTTCGCGGATGTGTCGCACCTCGGAAAGATCGAGGTGCAGGGCGACGTCGCCGCCATCACCGGGCACGACCTAGAACTCGGCCGCGCCACTCGCGCCGAGGGCGCCTGGTGGTGCCCGTACTCGGCCCAGCGAGCGGTGGTGCTCTGCTCGCCAGGGGATACCGTGGCGCTCCGCGACCACCTCACCGCTTCGGCCGCGGACGCCAACGGTCTTGCGAGCGTAATCGATACAAGCACTTCGCAGGGCGCAATTTCGATAATCGGTCCACTTGCGCGCGAAACCTTTGCGCGCTTCACGGCGATCGATTTGCGCCCGCAGATCACGCCGGTGCACGCATTCCGCCCCGGCTCGGTGGCCCGCACCGGCGGCGCGATCCTGTGCGAGGCGCCCGACCGCTACCTGATGCTGTTCGGCGCGGCGCTCGGCCAATACGTGTGGACCGTGGTCGCCGACGCGGCCGAGTACCTCGGCGGCGGCCCGGTCGGCGTGGACTCGCTGGAGCCGCTCGACCAGCTCGGGAGTGCCGCCGATGCTTGACATCTTCCGCCGCCGCCGCATGTGGCGAAAGCGCCCCGACCTCAAGGACTCCTACGACGTCGTGATCATCGGCGGCGGCTCCCACGGCCTCGCCACCGCGTACTACCTCGGCCGCCTCCACGGGATCAACAAGGTCGCCGTCCTCGAGAAGAGCTACATCGGCTCGGGCGCGGCCGGTCGCAACACCACGATCCTGCGCTCGAACTACAAGACGCCCGAGGGAGCGCGCTTCTACGACGCGAGCGTGAAGCTCTACGAAAATCTCAGCAAAGAGCTCAACTTCAACCTGCTCTTCTCGCAGAACGGCCACCTCACCCTGGCCCACAACGACCGCGCGATGTTCGTCATGGCGAACCGCGCCGAGGTGAACCGGCTCCACGGGATCGACTCGCGCCTGATCTACCCGGACGAGATCAAGAAGCTCGCGCCCGCGATGCAGGTGGACAACCCGGACGCGGTCTGGCCGATCCAGGGCGCGCTCTACCACCCGCCGGGCGGGGTGATCCGCCACGACGCGGTGGTGTGGGGGCTCGCGCGCGGGGCCGACCGCCACGGCGCCGAGATCCACCCGTACACCGAGGTCACCGGCATCAACCGCTCGAACGGCAAGGTCACCGGCGTACGCACGAACCGCGGCGACATCAGCGCGCCCGTCGTCCTCAACTGCACCGCCGGCTGGTCATCCCTCATCTCCGACATGGCCGGCGTGCAGATGCCGATCACCACGCACATCCTCCAGGCGCTCGTGACCGAGCCGATGAAGCCGCTGCTGGACGTGGTGATCGTGTCGTCGCAGATGCACGTGTACATCTCGCAGACCGACCGCGGCGAGTTCCTCATGGGGGCGGAGATCGAGCCCTGGACCACGTACCGGATGCAGGGAACGCTGAACTTCCTGCAGGAGGTGTCGCGGCACTCGCTGGAGCTGTTCCCGCAGCTGGAGCGCGCGCGGGTGCTGCGCAGCTGGGCGGGGCTGTGCGACCTGTCGCCGGACTACTCGCCGATCCTCGGCAAGACGGAGGTCGAGGGCTTCTACGTGAGCTCCGGCTGGGGGACGTACGGGTTCAAGGCGGCGCCGATCGTCGGCAAGACACTGGCCGAGCTTGCGGCCACCGGTAAGACTCCCGAACTGATCGAGCCGTTCAAGCTGGAGCGGTTCTACGAGGACAAGCTCGTATCCGAGCTCGCCGCGGCCGCGGTGAGCCACTGAGGAAGGAGAACCATGAAGTCGAGTCTCGAGATCGCGCAGGAGGCCGAGCTCCTTCCGATTGAAACGATCGCGGAGCGGACCGGCCTGACGCCGGACGAGTTCGAGCCGTACGGGCGCTACAAGGCGAAGATCTCGCTGGACGTGATCGACCGCCTGGCGGACCAGCCGAACGGCAAGATCGTCTGCGTGGCCGGCGTCACGCCGACCAAGGCGGGCGAGGGCAAGACGACGACCGCCGTCGGTCTGACCCAGGGCCTCGGGCACATCGGCAAGAACCCGCTGCTGTGTCTGCGGGAGCCCTCGCTTGGGCCGGTCTTCGGCATCAAGGGCGGTGCCGCCGGTGGCGGGATGACGCAGGTCGTACCCATGGAGGACCTGAACCTTCATTTCACGGGTGACATCCACGCGATCGGCGCGGCGAACAACCTGCTGGCAGCGCTCTTGGATGCCTCGATCCTGCACGGCAACCCGCACAAGATCGACGCGCTGCGGGTGGGCTGGAAGCGGGCCCTCGACATGAACGACCGCGCGCTGCGGCACGTGGCTTTCGGGTCTCGGCGGGCGTGCCAACGGCTACCCGCGCGAGACCGGCTTCGACATCACGGCCGCCTCCGAGGTGATGGCGATCCTGGCCGTGGCGCGCGACCTGCACGACCTGCGCGCACGGCTCGGGGCGATCACCGTGGCGCACTCGTACGACGGCGGCAAGCCGGTCACCGCCGAGGATCTCGGCGCGGCCGGCGCGATGACCGTGCTGCTGAAGGACGCGCTGAAGCCCAATCTGATCCAGACGCTCGAGGGCCAGCCCTGCCTGATGCACGCGGGACCGTTCGCGAACATCGCGCACGGCAACTCGTCGCTGGTGGCGGACCTGATCGGCCAGAAGCTCGGCGACTACGTCATCACCGAGTCCGGCTTCGGGTCGGACATGGGGATGGAGAAGTTCTTCGACATCGTGTGTCGCAAGGGCGGGCTGACGCCGTCAGCGGTTGTGCTCGTCGCGACCGTGCGGGCGCTGAAGCACCACGCCGGGCTGGAGGACGACCCGCGCGCGGATTCGGAGGAGGCGCTCGCCGCGGTCGAGAAGGGCGCGGCGAACCTGCGGCGCCACCTGGGGATCGTCAAGCAGTTCGGCCTGCCGTGCGTGGTGGCGGTGAACCGCCGGCCCGGCGACACGGACGAGGAGGTCGAGCTCGTCAAGAGGCTCGCGATGGAGGCGGGCGCGTTCGGAGCCGAGGTGAACGACGGCTTCTCGCGCGGCGGCGAGGGAGTCGCCGAGCTGGCGGAGGCGGTGGCCGACGCGTGCGAGCAGCCGAACGAGTTCTCAGCTGCTCTACGACGACGACGACTCGATCGAGGAGAAGATCTGCAAGGTCGCGCGGAAGGTTTACGGCGCGAAGGACGTCGTCTTCTACCTGGACGCGCGGCGCAAGATGAAGCAGTACCACGACGACGGGCTCGACAAGCTGCCGATCTGCATGGCAAAGACGCACCTCAGTTTGTCCGCCGACCCAACGCTGCTGAACGCGCCGGAGGACTTCGAGCTCCCCGTGCGCGACATCCGCGCGTACACGGGAGCCGGCTGGCTGGTACCGCTGGCGGGCGACATCCAGCAGATGCCGGGGCTCGGTAAGGCGCCGGCGGCGCTGAACGTGGACATCGACGCGGAAGGTAGAACGGTCGGGCTGTTCTGACCTAGGATCGGAGCCGAATGGCGACCAGAGCGGAAACCAAGCAATCACTGGTCGACATTGCGGAGGAAGCGCTGCGCTCGTGGCTGGCAACAGGCCGCCACCGGCCAGGGGAACGCCTCCCGCCTGAGCAAGAGCTCTCGGCTCACTTGGGGATCTCGCGCGGAACGCTTCGGACGGCGCTCCAGCGCCTGGAGGACACGGGCGAGATCGTCCGCCGGCAGGGGAGCGGGACGTACGTGGGCCGAGCGGCATCGACCTCGCTGGACGAAGGCCTGGAGAAGCTCGATCTCGCTACAGCGAGCTCGCACGCCAACGAGGCGTGAAGCTCGAGGTGGGCGACCTGTCAGTGGAGGAGCGCCCGCTCTCGGCGGAGACCGCGGAACTCTTCGGCGTTGCGGCCGACACGCCGGCCACCCGCATCACGCGCGTCCTGCTGATGGACGGCGAACCCGGCGCCTGGATGCGCGACGTAGTGCACCCCGACGTAGAGCTCCCAGCACCACCCCGAATCAAGTCAATGCTGGAGAAGGGCCAGATGGTGCTGGACGTCCTGCTGAAGCAGGGCGTCCCCGTGGCCTACACCCGAGCCCACATAACAGCCCGCGTACTCAGCAAGCGCGACCGAATAGGAAAAGCCCTCGACGTAGACGACACGCTGGCCGCCCTAGAGATCGACCACGTGACCTGCACAGCCGAAGGCGCCCCCGTCGAGCACAGCACCGACATCTTCCTACCGCGAAGCCTGGACCTGCACGTGATGCGCTGGCTGCAAGACGTGCCGCCCGTGCCGGCAATCGGTCGATCGAGTCGGGCGTAGGGGCGCGGCAAGCGCCCGGCGCCGGAGAGTCCCGCTTGCTTTGGGCAGGTCTGAGGCATGCGTGGTGTCACCGGTGCTCGACCGCTAACTCTTCGCCCGAACGCCGTGATGGGAATTGACGACGCGAGATATCGGAGGCGTCATGATTCCAAGAGTGACCGACCAATCAGGCGAAACACCCGCTAGCGAGCCAAAAAGAAATCCAAAAGGACGTCCGTTCTACGCCGCCCTGACCGACTTCGCGCGAACAATCTCTGCGCTGCGTGAGCTGCACGATGTGATAGCGCCTCACGTGCTTGCGCTCGACGAGCAGGGGCTTGGTCGAGCGGCTGGGTCGTGATTTCGACGCGCTTAGCGCAGAGCAGAAATCTGAACTTGCGCGGTTCATCCTCGGCATGCTCGACCCCTGGATCGAGCGTCTGCAGGCTCGGCTTGATCAGGAATCGTCAGACTCGTGCAAGGCGGATGACCCACCTGCCGAGCCTGACTCCAGGCCGCTTGCGCCGACGAACGATGTGGTGCCTAGCAGCGACCCCGAACCGGAGCCCGACTTCGACAAGGAGCCGAATGGGGATGACCTAAACCCTCCGGACGAGGACGAAATAAAGGCGCTGATCAAGCTATTAGGTCCGCGATCGGATCTGGTGGTACGCGCGCTTCAGGTGACGAGCGAGCTAATCACCGGCCCGAAGAGGCAAACGCTATTGCGCGGCGCTCTTCTCACGTCCGCGGTCGGCGCGTTTGAGGTGCTCCTCGGCGCGCTCGTGACCCAGTATTACGCTGTCAGACCTGAGCGACTGGGCGACGATACCCAGTTCTCGCTCAAGGATCTCCAAGGCTTTCAGACCCTCGACGATGCTCGGAGCGAGGCGATCGCACGTAGAGTCGACCGGCTTCTGCATGGTGACCTAGAGGACTGGTCGATGCCAGAGCCGGCAACCAGAGCGGCGGCATAGGCCACGATCTCATATCCGTTGACGTCGCGCCAACGGAGTGAACTCCTACGGCGCATCGAGATCGGCGAGTTGTTCGGTTGCTTCACGTGCGGCTGAACACTCGCCCACATTGATGCCGAGCCCCGCAGAGAGCG
Organism: uncultured Thermoleophilaceae bacterium; assembly: GCA_963771715.1. GTDB lineage: Bacteria > Actinomycetota > Thermoleophilia > Solirubrobacterales > Thermoleophilaceae > JACVRW01. The sequence goes on along the minus strand of CAVYUQ010000006.1, from coordinate 73,075 downwards.
TCGCAATGAACAGATCGATCAACGCACGTCCTGCGTCCGGTTTACCCGACGAAGTGCCGGCCCCGCCTGTGTGTGTAAGCCACCGGCGCCGGGCAACCGGGAAGGACACTGCGGCGACACATGAGGAGCGACATGGCTACGGCGACTCAACTTGGACAGAGCGGGCTGCAAGGCTGGCGCGAGAAGGTGGCCGACGGCATCTCCCAGCCCGTGGCGAAACGAGCTCCCCTCGATGAGGATCAGGTAAGGGCGGCTGTCGGAGCAGCTTTCTTCGTCCTCGCTGTGATCTACGTCATCAGGACGATCTCCGAGGCCGCGCGCCAGGCCCGCCAAGGCTGAGTCAGCGGCGTCGTTGGGCTCCGGTGACGCCGGGTCCTAAGCTACGACCGGCATGACGCCTGGGCACGCCGATCTGCTTCAGCCGATCTACGAGGAATGGGGTCGCGGCAACTGGCGACCGAACTTCGAGATCTATCACCCGGACATGGAGTGGGGGTGGTCCGACGAATTCCCCGGGCTCGCCGGGGTCTACAAGGACCATGAAGATCCCAACCCGCGACTCCGCGCCTGGCTCAGCGGCTGGGAGGACTGGCGCGCGGAGGCGGAGGAGTTTCTCGAGTTCGGCAATCACGTGGTGGTGCTCGCCATCTACTGGGGCCGGGGCAAGGGCAGCGGCGTGGAAATCCGCCAGCAGGGCGCGCATGTCTTTGAGCTGCGCGACGGCAAAGTGGTGCGGCTGGAGATCTTCGCGAGTCGACAGAAGGCGATCGACTCGGTCCGCTCAGCGCAAAGTTCGGAAGCCCGCGCACGATGAGCGAGGAGTTCGGCAAGACGATCGCGACGGCGTATGCCGCCGAGGGCCCCACCGTCGACCTCGGGCGTGGCGTGCATGAGGGCGCGCTCGCACCCGAGGCGGTCGTCCAAATCCCGCTCCGAATGATGAATCGTCACGGCCTGGTGGCGGGTGCCACGGGCACTGGGAAGACGGTAACCCTCCAGACGATCGCCGAGCAGCTGTCGTCCGCCGGCGTGGCCGTGTTCGCCGCCGACGTGAAGGGCGACGTCTCAGGTGTCGCGGTCGCGGGGGAGAAGGGCGGCCCCGCCGAGAAGCGGATGACGGAGCTCGGCCTTCCGTTCGAGCCGGCCGGGTTCCCGGTCGAGTACCTGTCGCTCGGCGGGCTCGGCCCCGGCGTGCCCGTGCGGGCGACGGTGACCGACTTCGGGCCCCAGCTGCTCGCGAAGATCCTCAAGGCGAACCAGACGCAGGAGGACAGCCTTGCGCTCGTCTTCCACTACGCCGACGAAAAGGGTCTTCCGCTGCTCGACCTGTCGGACCTGCGCGCGCTGCTCACCTTCTTGGAGTCCGATGCCGGAAAGCCGGAGCTCGAGGGCATCGGCGGCCTCGCCTCCTCCACGGTCGGGGTGCTCCTGCGGGCACTTGTGGGGCTCGAGGATGGAGGCGGCACAGAGTTCTTCGGCGAGCCGCAGCTGGACATCGCCGACCTGCTCCGCACCGCGCCTGACGGCCGCGGCGTCATCTCGATGCTGGAGCTACCCGAGGTTCAGGACAAGCCCAGGCTGTTCTCGACGGCGCTCATGTGGCTGCTCGGCGAGCTGTTCGAGCAGCTTCCGGAGGCCGGCGACCTCGACAAGCCGAAGCTCGTCTTCTTCTTCGACGAGGCGCACCTCCTGTTTGCGGATGCCACCGATGCATTCCTCGAGTCCGTGACCCAGACGGTCCGCCTCATCCGGTCCAAGGGCGTGGGCATCTTCTTCGTGACGCAGGTGCCCGACGACGTCCCCGCCGAGGTCCTGGGTCAGCTAGGCAACCGCGTCCAGCACGCCCTGCGAGCGTTCACCCCCGACGACGCCAAGGCGCTCAAGGCGGCGGCCTCTACCTATCCCAAGTCCAACTTCTATGACGTCGAGGAGCTGCTCACCTCAATGGGGATCGGCGAGGCGGCGGTGACGACCCTGTCCGACAAGGGTGTTCCGACTCCCGTCGTACACACCAGGCTGCGAGCACCTGCCTCCCGCATCGGCCCCGCGGACGACGTGGAGAGCGCCGCCAAGGCCTCGCCGCTCTATGCGAAGTACGGGACCCGGGTAGAAGCCGAGAGTGCGCGCGAGAAGCTCGCGGCGAGGATGGAGGAGGCGACGGTCGAAGCCGAAGCGGAGCCGGCCGAGGACAAGCCGCGGAAGCGCCGACCCAAGAAGGCCGCTCCCGCGCCGTCTGGCGGCGCCGATGCGATCGGGGACTTCCTGACCTCACGCGAGGGCAAGGCGGTGCAGCGCAAGGTGCTGCGCGGCGTCTTCGGCATGCTCAAGAAGCGCCTCTGAGCCGACGCGGAGTACTACCCGCAGCGAGTCGCTTTCGCGCAAAGCAGCAGCGGACCCCCACGGGTAGAACAGCTGCGCTGCGCCGCTGCGACCGTTGGCGCGCGAGGCAGCTCAAACCCTTCCCGCGGGCGAGCCGCTCCTCGACCGATCCCGATCAGATCGCCAGGATCGCCGAGGAAATCCGAGAAGGCCCGAATGCGCTTCAGCCGGCGGCCGAGAAGGTTTCGGCTGACGTCTACCTCGCGAGCCCGTATGTTACGGACACCATGGGAGAAACCAGATGAGCATGTACGCAGTCGTCGATCCGGCCACGGGTGAGAAGGTCAAGGAGTACCCCACCAGCAGTGACGACGATCTTCGCGCCGCGATCGGTCGTGCCGACGAAGCCCACCGGAGGTGGTCGGCCTCGTCGACCGTCGCCGAGCGCGCCGACCTGGTGCGCCGCGTCGGCGAGCTGCACGTCGAGCGGCGCCAGGAGCTGGCCGAGATCATCGTCCGCGAGATGGGCAAGCCGATCGAGCAGGCGCTCGGCGAGGTCGACTTCGCCGGGGACATCTACGGCTTCTACGCAGACAACGCCGAGCAGCTGATGGCGGATGAGCCGATCAAGCTGCTCGCCGGCGACGGATCCGCGGTGGTGCGTCGCAGCTCGCTTGGCGTCCTGCTTGGGATCATGCCGTGGAACTTCCCTTACTACCAGGTGGCCCGCTTCGCCGGTCCGAACCTGGTGATCGGGAACACGATTGTCTTGAAGCACGCGCCGCAGTGCCCCGAGTCGGCGGAGGCGATGCAGAAGCTGTTCGACGAGGCCGGCTTCCCTGAAGGCGCGTACGAGAACGTCTACGCGACGAACGAGCAGATCGAGTGGGTGATCGCCGATCCGCGCGTGCGCGGCGTCTCGGTGACCGGATCGGAGCGCGCCGGAGCCGCGGTGGCGGAGATCGCGGGCCGCAACCTGAAGAAGGTCGTGCTCGAGATGGGCGGGTCCGATCCGTTCATAGTGCTCGGGACCGACGACCTCGACAAGACCGTCGAGGACGCCGCCTCCGCGCGCCTCGACAACACCGGGCAGTCATGCAACGGGGCCAAGAGGTTCATCGTGGTCGACGACCTGTACGAGCCGTTCCTCGAGAAGTTCACGGCCGCGCTGTCGGCCGTCAAGCCGGGCGACCCGACATCGTCTGACAGCGAGATCGGTCCGCTGTCGTCGACTGCCGCGGCCGACCGGCTCGAGGACCAGGTTAAGCGTGCGATCGACCAGGGCGCGAAGGTGGTCGTCGGCGGGGGGCGCGAGGGCAATTTCTTCGAGCCAACCGTACTGACCGACATCGGCCCCAACAACGACGCTTACCGCGAGGAGCTGTTCGGCCCGGTCGCGCAGGTCTACCGCGTGTCCTCCGAGGAGGAGGCGGTCAAGCTTGCGAACGACACGCCCTTTGGGCTGGGCTCGTACGTGATGTCGACCGACCCCGAGCAGGCCGAGCGCGTGGCCAACCAGATCGACGCCGGCATGGTTTACGTGAACATCGTCGGAGCCGACGGAGCCGAGCTGCCGTTCGGCGGCACCAAGCGATCCGGCTTCGGCCGCGAACTCGGCACCTACGGTGCCGACGAGTTCGTGAACAAGAAGCTCATCCGCATCGGATGAGCTCGGGCGGCCGCTTATGACGAGCGCAGAAGGGAGCTAGCGCTCGAGGCCGCGGCCTCACCGCGACGAAGCCGCGCAGGCATGGGGTCGGGGCGGCGCCCCACTGCGCTGCAGCTGACGACCGCACTGTGCGCTGTGAGCGCGCTGCCCTGGCGTGCCACGTCCGTTCAAAGGGCCGTTGGTCGGTTGCCGCCCCTTCCGCGTGATCCCACGGCAATCGTCCCTATACAAATTTGCTCAAAACTGCGTTATAGTCGCGGCGCGCCCTTGGGCGCGGCTCGGTAGGCCCCCACCCATTGGAGGAGACGTATGAGCGACAGCGTCACCGTCGACGCCTCGGCCGCGATGCAGTTCGGCGGCGATGTTAGGACGGTCCTCGAGAGCCCGCGCGCGGTCATGCCGCCCAAGACGCTCGAGGAGGCCCGCAATCAGCCCGGCCGGCGCGAGCAGATCGCAGGAGATCACCAAGCGCATCGAGTCCGAGGGCATCAAGTACGTCTTCTTCCAGCAGGTCTCGGTCACGGGCCGGGTGATGGGGAAGGGCGTCGTCGCCTCCTTCTTCCCGCAGGTCGCCGAGAAGGGCTACCAGCTCGTCTACGGCGCCACCGCCAACCTCTTCGTCGACCGCGCCGGCGACTACATCGGCTTCGGTCCCGAGGAGTCCGAGCTCGCCGCCATGGCGGACCTCTCCACCTTCGCCGACGCTCCCCTGGGACAACGCGCGTCGCGCGCGTGTTCTGCGACTGCTACGACACCGAGACAGGCGAGCTGCTCGACGCCGACCCGCGCCAGAACCTCAAGCGCGTGGTAGCGGAGTTCGAGGAGGAGCTCGGCTACCAGTTCCTGATCGGCATCGAGCCGGAAATGATGTGGCTCAAGAAGTCCGAGGACGGCTCGCCGCCCGAGGGCGTGACCAAGCCCTACTGCTACCACATCCACCAGTTCGAGGAACTGCGTCCGGTGCTCCTCGACGTCGTGGAATACGGCCAGGCGCTCGGCCTCGACATGAGCTACGGCGACCACGAGGACGCCCCGGGCCAGCTCGAGCTGAACTTCCGCTTCGACCGTCCCGTCAAGACGGCCGACAACACCACGACCTACCGCCAGATCTGCGCCGCGGTGGGGCGCAAGCACGGCCTCCTGCCGACCTTCATGCCGAAGCCGTTCACGGGCGTGTCGGCCAACGGGCACCACCACCACTTCACGCTCATCGACGACGAGGGCAACAATGTCTTCCACGACAAGAGCGGCCCGGCCGAGCTGTCGGACACAGCCCGTTACTTCCTCGGCGGAATGCTGGAGCACTTCGGCGCTCTGATGTGCGTCGGCAACCCGACCGTCAACTCCTACTGCCGCATGTGGGACTTCGGCTTCTGGGCCCCCGTCTACAAGAACTGGGGCTGGCAGAACCGCACCTGCACCGTGCGCGTGGCGAGCGGCGGCCGCTTCGAGTACCGCGGCGTGGACTCGAGCTCGAACCCGTACCTCACGATCCCGGCGCTGCTCTATGCCGGGCTCGACGGCATCCGTAACAAGATCGACCCGGGCGAGCCACAGAGCCGCAACACCTACGACATCCTCGCCGAGCAGGCGGAGAACGGCAGCAAGCCCAGCGAGAAGCTGGAGCGCGTGCCGGACTCGCTCGGCGCCGCCCTCGAGGCGCTCGAAGCGGACGACCTGATCAAGAGCGCCATGCCGGGTCGCCTCTACGACGTGTTCAAGCACTACAAGCGCGACGAGTGGGAGCGCTACCTGGCGGCCGTCACGGACTGGGAGCGCGACGAGTACCTGGAGGTTCTGCCTTGAGCTGCCCCGCGGGGCAGGGACGCGCCGCGGGGCAGGGGCGCTAGCCATGTGCGGAATCGCAGGGATCATCTACCGCGACGGCGGTGGCGAGCGCAAGGTCGGCCGCGACATGACCGCGATGCTCCAGGCCATGAAGCACCGCGGCCCGGACTCGACCGGGTACGCGCTGTACCGGCCGGCGGGCGACGGCTACGTGATGCACGTGAAGCTCGCGGAGTCGAACGGTCATCACGACTTCGACCTTGTGGAGCGCCATCGTCGCCAGCGCAGCGACGTTGAGGGGCGGATGCGCTCGCTCGGCGCTGACATCGCCGACATCCAGGGCCCGTCCGAGCACGCCATGACAGTCACGTTCGGCTACGAAGGCGACCTCAAGCGGCTCGCCGACTACGTCGAGGACGTGCGCGGCACCGAGGTGCTCAGCCTCGGCAAGACGCTCGAGATCGTGAAGGACCTCGGGGACGCCGAGACGGTGGCGAGCGACTACGGCCTCGACAAGTTCATCGGCACCCACGGCATCGGACACGCGCGCATGGCCACCGAGTCCGACGTGGACATCGCCAACGCCCACCCGTACTGGGCCTATCCGTTCCCGGACGTTGCCGTGGTCCACAACGGGCAGCTCACGAACTACCACCAGTGGAAGCGGCGTCTGGAACGAGCCGGCCACCGCTTCCAGTCGGAATGCGACTCCGAGATCATCGCCGTCTACCTCGCCGAGCGCATGGCGCAGGGCGACTCGCTCGAGGAGTCGATGCAGCGCAGCCTGAGTGAACTCGACGGCGTGTTCACCTACATCTGCGTTACGGAAGACGCGCTCGGCGTTGCCAAGGACGAGCTCGGGGCGAAGCCGCTGGTGCTCTACGAGTCCGACGACATCGTCGCGCTGGCAAGCGAGGAGATCGCGATCCGCAAGGTCGTCGACCGCGAGATCGAGACGTACGACCCCTACGAGGGCGCGGTGATGGTTTGGACTCGGTAGCCCGACACACGAGGAAGTCCTCTTCGACCCCCGCGGCCTCGTCGAGCTCGACGACTCAGTCCCGAACGTCGCCGAAATCGACGGAGACAGCGCGCAGTTCGACGCGAAGGACCTCACAACGCGCAAGATCAATGCTGAACTGCGACGACTGGTCTACGAAGAGGGCGTCAAGGACGTGACGATCCTCAATCCGAGCGCCAAGCATTCGCTGGGCGTCGGGATTTTGCAGAGATGTCGCATTACGTTCGAAGGCAGCCTCGGCTACTTCGGCGTCGGCCTGATCGACGGCCCGGAGGTTCAGATCAACGGGCGCGTGGGCTGGTCGGTGGCCGAGAACATGATGTCGGGAGTTGTCGTAATCGAGTCAAATGCCGGGTCGTTGGCGGGCGCCGCCCTAAGGGGTGGGGACCTCGTAGTGAAAGGACAGGTCGGCGCCCGCACCGGCATTGATCAGAAGGGCGGCACCATCCTCGTGATGGGCGACGCCGGCTCGATGACCGGCTTCATGATGCAGCGCGGCCGCCAGATCATCTGCGGCGACGTCGGCCCCGGCCTCGGCGACTCCATGTACGACGGCACGCTCTACGTCGCGGGCAAGGTGAAGGCGCTCGGCATCGACTGCGTGGAGGGCGAATGGACGGACGCCGACACCGAGCTGATCCAGCGCAAGTTCCGCATCTACGGCCTCGGTGACCCGCCGCAGTTCCAGAAGTTCGTCTGCGGCAAGAAGCTCTACAACTACGACTCGCTCGAGCCGAGCGAGCGGAAGCTGGTCCTCTAGATGGCAGACGAGAACGCACCGAGCCAGAAGACGGTCCTCGGCCGCTCGAAGATCTTCACCCCGGAGGTCATCGACGACATCCACATGAAGGCCGAGCTCGGTCGCTACCGGATGCGCGGCTTCTCGATGTTCAAGAAGATCCCGCACTGGGACGAGCTGATCTTCCTGCCGGGCACGCTCACGCGCTTCGTGATCGAGGGCTACCGCGAGAAGTGCGTGACCAAGACCGTGCTCGGCGCGCGCTTCGCCAAGAAGCCGATCGAGCTCGACATCCCGATCTACATCACCGGGATGAGCTTCGGCGCGCTCAGCATCGAGGCGAAGATGGCGCTCGCGAAGGGCGCGTCGATGGCCGGCACCGCCACGTGCTCAGGCGAGGGCGGAATGATCCCGCCCGAGCGCGAGCTGTCGACCAAGTGGTACTACCAGATCATCCAGAGCCGGTACGGGTTCAACCCGCACCACCTGATGCTGGCCGACGCGGTCGAGTTCTTCATCGGCCAGGGCTGCAAGGTCGGCCTCGGCGGGCACTTGATGGGCCAGAAGGTGACGGAGCAGGTGGCGGAGATGCGCAGCCTGCCCGCGGGCATCGACCAGCGAAGCCCCGCCCGCCACCCCGACTGGCTCGGCCCCGATGACCTGAGCCTCAAGGTCCAGGAGACCCGCGAGGCCACCAACTACGAGATCCCGATCCAGCTGAAGCTCGGCGCCGCGCGCGTGTACGACGACGTGCGCATGGCCGCCAAGTGCGGCCCGGACATCATCTACCTCGACGGCGCCGAGGGCGGCACGGGCGCGGGCCCGCACGTAGCGGCCGAGGAGACCGGCATCCCGCTGATGGCGGCGATCCCCGAGGCGCGCCGCGCGCTGGAGGACGTGGGCCTGGCGGACGAGATCGACCTCGTGGTGGCCGGCGGCATCCGCAACGGCGGCGACGTGGCCAAGTGCATCGCGCTCGGCGCCGACGCCGTCGCGATCGGCCACTCCGCCCTGATGGCGCTCAACTGCAACAAGGAGATCCCGGGCGTTACCGACTACGAGGGCACCATCGGCGTGCCGGCGGGCCAGTGCTACCACTGCCACACGGGTCGCTGCCCGGTGGGCATCACGACCCAGGATCCGGAGCTGCGCAAGCGGCTGCACGTGGAGGAGGCGGCCAACCGCGTCTACAACTTCCTCCACACGCTCACGCTCGAGGTGCAGATGCTCGCGCGCGCGTGCGGGAAGACCGACGTTCACAGCCTCGAGCCCGAGGACCTGTGCGCGCTCACCACCGAGGCCGCGGCGATGGCGAAGGTCCCGCTGGCCGGCACGAACTACATCCCGGGCGTGTCCGAGGAGAACGCGCTTCAGCGCATCGAGACGCTGCTCGACCGCTATCTCGAGAACCCGATCGACGAGCTGCCGGCCGTGCGCGAGGAGGCGGGACGATGAGCGACCACCAGGTCCTGCCGAGCACCCGCGAGCCCGAGAAGATCGTCGCGATCGACTCGGAGTTCCTGTCGGGCACGCGCTACCCGTACCAGGAGGACATCTCGGCGGTCGAGGACATCGACCTCGAGGCGGCCACGCCCGGTCAGGACCTCAACTGGCTCGAGGACATCGAGCTGCTCGAGGAGGAGGGCCTGCCGGCGGTCTTCGACCGCTACTCGAACTCCTTCCTCAAGCTCTACTTCGAGATCCCCGAAGGCCGCGAGAACGAGATCGCGCGCAAGGTGCTGATCGCCCACCTCCAGTCGGGCAACTCCTACGGCATCCGCCTTAAGGAGAAGCACTGCAAGTTCCCGCAGCCCGAGCTCGGCCCCTGGGTGGAGGGCTCGAGGACGGTCGGCGAAAACTGGCAGCCCTCGGTGCTCGAGGGCTGGGAGCCGCCGCTCCACTGATGTCCGGCGCCAACTTAAAGGGACTGTCCCTTTAGATGGCCCGGGAACGCTCCGTCCCGTACCTCGTGATCGGAGCCGGCGTGCACGGCCTCTCGACAGCCTGGCACCTCGCCGAGCGCGGGGAGCAGGTGGTGGTGCTCGACAAGACGGCCGTGGCGGCCGGCGCGTCCGGCATCGCCTGCGGCGTCGTGCGCAACAACTACTTCCAGCCCGCGATGTCGGAGCTGATGGCGGCCTGCGTGGAGATCTGGGAGTCCGACCCCGAGACGCTCCACTACCACGGCTCCGGCTACATCGCGCTCGGCGACGGCGCCCAGGAGGACGACCTCACCACCGTCCACGAGCGCCAGCAGCGGATCGGCTACGACTCCGACCTGATCCTGGGGGAGGCCGACGTGGCCGCCCACATGCGCGCTCTGTTCCCCGACTGGCGCGCGCCCGGGCTGAGCGTCTGCCTGCACGAGCACCGCGGCGGCTTCGCGTTCAACAGGGAGTCGATCGAGGGGCTGGCCCAGAAGGCGCTGCACGCCGGCGCCGAGATCGACGAGGGCGTTGAGGTCACGGGCTTCGAGCGCGACGACTCCGGCGCCGTGACTCGCGTGCGCACCAGCGAGGGCCCGATCGCCGTCGAGCAGGTGATCGTGGCGGTGGGCCCCTGGGTCGCGAACGTCTGGGAGATGCTCGGCCTTCCGCGCCGGCTCGAGGTGGCCGGCGAGGAGCGCGAGATGTGGACCTACTGGTACCTCCAGGAGGGCGAGATCGACGTGGACCCGAGCGTCTTCGTGACCGCCACCGGCGAGCTCCCGCCCGTGCTCCACGTGGACAGCCACGCGCCGCTCCACGCCGACGACGGCACCTTGATCACCGACGAGCAGTGGGGCGTCTACTTCAAGCAGGACAGGGCGAGCGTGCAGGGCGGCGCGTCACCGATCCCGAAGGGCCACGAGTTCGAGGTCGATCCCTACCCGACCGGCTCGGCCGAGGAGAGCTTCCCCGACCTCTGGTGCGCGGCGCTGTCGCACTGCATGGAGCGCTTCGAGGGAGCGCGCCCGAAGTACCGCGACGTGCGCTCCGGCGGCGTGGGCGCCTTCACGGCCGACAACTTCCCCGTGTTCGACTACATGCGGCCGAACGTCTTCGTGATCGCCGACTCGAACCACGGCTACAAGATGATCGCCGTGGGACGCGAGGTGGCGAACGTGGTGCTCGGCGAGCACTCGAGCCTGCTGCACCCGTTCAGGTACGAGCGCTTCGCGACCGGCGACCTGCACCCGGTCTCGAACAGCCCCTATCCCTGGAGCTGAGCGCGAAGTAGGCTCGGCGCACCGCCCAACGACCAAGGAGGGATCGTGCACGCAGTCGTTGCGACCGCCACCATCCATGACTTCGATCGCGCCCGCCAAGGGCTCGATCAGATGGTGCCAACCATCGCCCAGGCGCCCGGCTTCATCGCCGGCTACTGGACTCGCTCCGAGGACAACCGCGGCCTCTCGATGGTCGTGTTCGAATCGGAGGGCGCCGCGCGAGACGTAGCGGACCGGCTCCGCTCGGAGGGCCCGCCGGATCCCGAGGCCGTCACCATCGACAACGTCGAGGTGCGCGAGGTGGTCGCGAACGCGTGAACGCCGCCCGCCGTCGCGGGCACTAGCATCGCGGCCATGCCGCTGGTCGCCCCCTGGAATCGCAAGAAGCGCGCCGAGCGCGAGCGCCTCGGCCACGAGGCGCCCGGCGCCGTCCTGCGCGGGCCGCCGATCTCGATCACCTGCGAGTGCGGCGAGAAGCGCGACCTTCGCTACGGCGAGGAGTGGACCTGCGAGAACTGCGGCCGGCGCTGGGACACGAACCAGATCCCTGCCGAGCAGTACCAGGCGATCCGCCGCACCCAGCTTCGGTACCGCGTGCTACCGGTGCTCTACGGGTTCACGATCCTCGGCCTGGCGATGTTCTTCACCCTGACCGGCAACATCTTCTCGGTCTTCATCCTGCTGCCGCTCGGGATGATGTTCTGGTTCTACTTCGTCCGTCCGGTTCACCGCAGGCGTTACCGCAGGGCGGTAGCGGAGCTCCCGAAGTGGGAGCTCCGCCCCGACTGAGTCTTCTTACGCCCCCGCCGGCGTGGTGGCCGCCGGCCGCTCCGCCGCGGGAGGCATGTCCGGCGTCTCCTCGCGCAGCTGGAGCGGTTTGCGATCCTCGACCAGGTGGCGCCAGATGTAGAGCAGCAGGCCCACCGCGAGCACGATCAGGCCGATGCGGGTCTTGTCCCACCCGTAGCCGTACTCGTCGGCGTAGATGAACCCGCCGACCACGATGAAGACGAGGTTGACCGCCGCCAGCAGCGCCGCGATCGGCATCCACGCGGCCGCGAGCCTGATCGGCCGCGGCCAGTTGGGGCGGTCCTTGCGCAGCAGCAGGAAGCCGCTGAGCGCGAACACGTGCGCCAGCATGTAGCCGAGGTTGCCCGCAGCGAGGATGTCGAGCGGGTAGCCGAACCAGGAGATCAGCCACAGGTTCAGCAGGACGTCCATCGTCATGGCGATGCCAGGCACGCTGTAGCGGTTGAGCCGGCCAAGCCACTTCGTGGTCATTCCGTCCTTGGCGATGCCGTACAGCGCTCGCGAGCCGTCCATCGTCGCGGTGTTCATCGAAAGCAGAAGTCCCGCGATCAGGCACGCGATCATGACGTGCCCGAGAGTGGTCCCCACGATCGCGTCGAACGCCTGCTTGTAGAACGCGATGGCCGTGGCATCGTCGGCGACGGCGGCGGTGCCGAGCGTTCCGCCGAGGCCCAGGGGCAGCAGCGCGTAGACCAGTACCGAGAAGGCTGCCGAGGCGCGCAGCGCGCGCGGCGTGTCGGTCTCGGGGTTGTGGTACTCGGGAGCGAACGCCGCGACCGCCTCGAAGCCGTATGCCGACCATCCCATGAAGTAGAGCCAGGTGAGCGCGAGGCCGAGGCCGCCCCCGGCGCCGATCTCCCAGGTCATGTTGTCGCTGGACCAGTCACCCGTGAGGTAGGGGAGGAACATCAGCGCGGCCGCGGGCAGGATCAGCAGGCCGCCCGTCACGTAGCTGAGCCACACGGCCGGCCGCACGCCGAAGATGTTGCAGAGCCAGACGGCGAGGATGCAGCCGATGCCGATCCAGACCGCCAGGTTCCACTGGAAGTCACCGAGGTCCTGCGTGAAGGTCGTGTCGGAGAACCACTGGGCCTGCGCCAGGGTGCCGATGACGTAGCCGTTGATGGCGAGGACGCTCGACCAAGCGAACCAGTAACCGAACGTCGCGACCGGCCCGATGAAGGTCAGGTACTTGCGCCACGCCTCGTGCGCGTAGAGCGAGATGCCGCCGGCCTTTTCCGGGAACATCGTCGCCATCTCGGCATAGACGTTGTTCTGAAGCGCACCGATCAGAACCGAGATCGTCCACAGGACGAAGGCGCCGGTCGTGCCCAGCACTCCGATCGAGGCGCCCAGTGCCGCGATCAGGAACCCCGGGTTCGCCAGTGCGATGACGAAGCCGTCCCACCACGTCATCGCCTTGAGGAGTTGCCTCTCCTCTACCTCGGCATGCGCCATGGACCCTTCCTCTCCCTCGAGTAGTAAGCGGCCAACGGTCGTACCAATTGGTACAGCGCCCTTGTACCATGCGTCACGGACAGTCGTCAACATGGCGCAGCTCGTCGACCGCCACGAAGGCCGCATTCAGCGGGCCGGAGAGCCGACCCGCGCGCGCCCGGTCGTCCTCGCCACGCTCTCCGTTCGCGTGGATCCGAGCGCCGAGCGCATGGCAATCGACAGCGCGATCGAGGCGGGCGTGCCGCTCGCTGCTCGTGAACATCCTGCGCTTCCCGCCCTACCCGACGACGCTCGCCCTCGTCGGTCCCGAGGGCCTGAACCTGCCGCACGAGGAGGATTTGGAGGCCGTGCGAGCCACGGCCGCCCGTGCGGCGGCGCTGGGCGTAAAGACCGAGCTGCTTCGAGTGACGACGAAGCGGCCGGTGCAGGCGCTGTTAGAGATCGTGGCCGAGCGCGAGGCCGGGCTACTCGTATTCGGCCCGGATTTGAAGCTCACGGGTCGGGTTCGCTTCCGGATGCTGGCCCGCAAGCTCCGCCGCCAGGCCGATTGCCTGATCTGGGTCGCGCCCGACGGGTAACCCTCGAGGCTGGCGAAACGACTTACGAAACTTCTTCGTTTGTTCGCCCGCAAAGGAGTAGGGTTACAGGAACTGGCCCTGCGGCCATCAACCCCGGCCCCCAGAGAGCAACGACAGCGGAGGCGCGAGTAACGCGCCGAGGCAACAGACTCAGAGGCGCACGGGATTCCCGCGGGGTCAGTCTTTCGTCGGCGTTGGTCGCTGCTACGCGCTCGCCACGTCGAGCGTGATCAGGCCCGAGGTAGTCGTCGCCCTCGTCCGACAGCGTCAGTTCGAGACTGGGGTCGTAGATGCCGTCGCTGTCGTTGAATGCGTCGCGGCCGGCGGCTGACGCGTAGGCGTCGCCCTCGAAGACCTTCGTGCTGAACGCGTCGTCGAAGTAGAACTGGGTGGTGAGGACGGTCTGCCGGTCCACGTGGACCTTGGCGTGGATGTGCACGGTCCGGCCGGGATACCAGCCGGGGTAGATCGTGGTGAACTCGACGATGCCGTCGCGGTTCGTGACCTGGGCTCCGCGCAGGTACGTCTCACTGTCCTCGCCCTGGAAGCCGGAGTAGCTTCCGCGCGCGTCGCAGTGCCAGATGTCGACGACGGCGTTCTGGATCGGCTCGCACGCGCCGGCTTCGCGAACCCGGACTCCGAGGCGAAACGCGGCGCCCTCGCGGTCCTCCCGGATGTCGCTGCGGATGCGGTCCACGTCGAAGTAGAACGGACCCTCGGTCTGCTCGGCGGTCTGCGTGCAGGTGGCGGCGCCGTCGAAGCGCGAGGTGGTGCCCTCGGAGGTCTCGACGCGCGCGGTCTCCGCGGTGTCATCGTCACCGCTGCACGCCGCCAGCAGGGCCCCCAGGCTCACGCTTCCGAAACCCGCGAGCGCCTGCCGGCGATTAAGTCCAGTCATGAAGGCGCTAGAGCACGCGTGGCGCGTGCGAACCGGAGTAGACGTCCTTGCGCGCGATCCGGCCGTCGCGGAACGGGAAGACGTCGATGCCGTCCCACTCGATCGCGCGGCCCTCGGCGTCCGTGGCTGTCGCCGTCCATTCGCTCACCACGAAGTCGTCGCCGATGTAGCGGCGGCGACCGCGGAAGCGCAGGTCGGGCTGGTCGGCGAAGGTGGACTCGAGCAGCTCCCGGACGGCCGCTCCCTCGACCCGCACCCCGCGGGTGTGGTTCTCGAACACCATGTCGTGTGTGTGCATCGACATGATCGTCTCGACGTCCTGGTCGTTCCAGGCCTGGTCGTAGCGATCGATGAAGGCGGCGAGGTCCATGGACAGGATCATCCTAATGCGGTAGAACCCGGCTGTACATATTTGTACGAACGTGCCCTGGCTGAACCCGACTCGGGAGAGAGCACCGTGGAGAAGACGTGGGGTGGCGAGCCCTTCTGGGGCCTCGGCTACGAGTGGGACCCTGACTGGTTCCTGACCGAGCGCCAGAAGGAGCTGCGCGCGAAGCTGATCGACCTCTGCGAGAGCGAGATGCGCGCGAACGCGAAGCGCTCGGACGACGAGCTGCTCTATCCGCGCCGCAACTTCGAGATCCTCGCCGAGCACGGCTTCCTCGGGCTGACCGTGCCCGAGGAGTACGGCGGCCTCGGCGAGAACCACGTGGCGTTCACGATGGTCTGCGAGACGCTCGCCCGCTACGGCTGCGCCTCCACCGCCATGTGTTACGTGATGCACATCGGCGCGGTGGCCACGCTCATGCTGCGGCCGACGCCGGAGCTGATCGACAAGTACATCCGGCCGATGAACCCCGAGGTGAAGATCGGCACGCTGTCCTACTCCGACCCCGAGACCGGCTCGCACTTCTGGTACCCGTTCTCCTCGAAGGCCGAGAAGTCGAACGGCGGCTACAAAGTGAACAAGAAGGCGTCCTGGACGACCTCCGGCGGCTTCGCCGACTTCTACGTCGTGCAGACCACCAGCCCGGACTTCAAGGGCTACGACGACCTCTCCGTGTTCGTGATCGACGGCGAGGACGTGAAGGCGCAGCCCTCGCTCTGGGACGCGCTCGGCCTGCGCGGCAACCAGTCCGGACCGATCCAGGTCGAGGACGTGGAGATCCCGGGCGAGCAGATCGTGGGCCCGCTCGGCGACGGCGCGGCGTCGAACGACGAGGCCGTGGACCCGTGGTTCCTGATCGGCTCCTCCTCGGTGTGGAACGGCATCACGATGGGCGCGATCGACATCGCCAGGCGGCACACCACGCGCAAGCGCCACGTGGACGTGGGCATGCGCGTGGCCGACTACCCGACGATCCAGGACTACGTGGGCGAGGCCGTGATGGACACGAACGCGTGCCGCGTGTTCGTGATGTCGGTGGCCAACGCGATGGACCGCGTGACCGACGACAACCGGCGCATCCTCGAGCCGGGCGAGACGGCGCGCGCGGACTACCTGCACTGGGCCTGGCAGATCAAGTTCGAGGCGGCGAAGAACACCGCGCACCACGTGGACAAGATGCTGCACGCGTGCGGCGGGTCGGGCTACAAGCGCGACATGGAGCTCGAGCGCTACGTGCGCGACGCCAAGGCCGGCTGGGTCATGGGCCCGACGAACGAGGTGCTGCGCCAGTTCGTCGGCAAGGCCGTGCTGCTCGGCTTCGACGCGCTCGACTACTGGAACCAGACGTATAACCGCAGGGTCGTCGAGAATGAGGTGAAGAAGCTCGACTCAGCCGGCAAGCGCGACCTCGCCAAGACGCTGATGGAGCAGGCGGACAAGGACGAGGCGAAAGAGCCGGCAGCCAAGGCGTGACGATCCAGCGCACTCCACCCTCGCTCGTCTCCGGTCTGAGACCGATGGACCGGAGCTTCGAGACGTGGTGGGTGCGCCCGGGGTCGGCCACGGTGGTCGAGTTGCACGGCGGCGACCGTGTGACCGTGATCGACCCGGACGGCGGCCAGCCGGCGGAGCTGACGGTGCTGTCGCCGGACGGCCGCGACGACGCGGGAGCCCTGGGCACGCGGGCCGACGCCCCGGCCACCGTGCTGCGCGAGCTGGTGGCGAGCGGGGCGGACGACGGCTTCCTGGGCGCGCTGCACTCGCGCGGGCTGAAGCCGCACGACGCGATGGCGGTGCGGCTGTTCGGACCCGACGGCGCGCCCGGCAGCTCCCAGGCCTTCGCGTGCGAGCGCGATGCGCTGATCGTGGTGGCCGCCCCCGGCGGCCGCCTGGTGGACGGCGACCCGCCGGCGTCGGCGCTCGTGGTGGAGGTCAAGCGCGACGCGCCGCGCGACGAGGTCGACGGCGAGCTGCCCGAGCCGCTCGCCGACCCGCGGCTCGACTTCCGCGTGGACCGGGCGAGCGCGCTGTCGTACGAGGTGCGCGAGGGCGAGTACATCCAGGTGATCGACGTGCGCGGGCGCCAGTGCTCGGACTTCCTCGCCTTCCACCGCCACAAGCTGGAGAACGGGCTCGAGCGCGGGATGGACGGCGTGACCACTCGCACGCTGATGGGCGCCGCCTACCCGCTGCCTGGCCTCTACAGCAAGTTCTTCGACGTGGACATGGACCCGCTGGTGCAGGTGGTGCGCGACACGGTCGGCCGCCACGACACATTCGGCCTGGCCTGCACGCCCTCGCTACTACGAGGACATGGGCTACCCGGGGCACATCAGCTGCACCGAGAACTTCAACAACCAGGTCACGCCCTTCGGGATCGCGCCACGCGCCGGCTGGGAGGCCGTGAACTTCTTCTTCAACACGCGCGTGGACGACGACAACGTGATCGTCACGGACGAGCCCTGGTCGCGCCCCGGCGACTACGTCCTGATGCGCGCGATGACCGACCTGGTGTGCGCGTCCTCGGCGTGCCCCGATGACATCGACCCGGCCAACGGCTGGGACATCACGGACATCCACGTTCGCGTCTACCCGGCCGAGAACCGCTTCTCGACGGCCATCGCTCACCGCGTGACCCCGGAGGCAGAGCCAGTGCTGACCAAGGAAACGGCGTTCCACCCGCGCACGAGCGAGCTCACCGAGAGCTTCGTGGAGTACCGCGGCTACTGGCTGCCCCACTGCTACAACAACGAGGGCGCGATCGACCGAGTACTGGGCGTGTCGCGAGAAGGCCGTGGTGATGGACCTCTCGCCGCTGCGCAAGTGGGAGGTGCTCGGCCCGGACGCCGAGGCGCTGATCCAGCAGGCGATCACGCGCGACGTGCGCCGGCTCGCGATCGGGCAGGTGGTCTACACGGCGGTCTGCAACGAGACCGGCGGCATGATCGACGACGCCACCGTCTTCAGGCTCGCCGACAACAACTTCCGCTTCATCGGCGGCGACCCCTACACGGGCGTGTGGCTGAAGGAGCTCGCCGAGCGGCTCGAGCTGAAGGTGTGGGTGAAGCCCTCCACCGACCAGCTGCACAACCTCGCCGTGCAGGGGCCCGAGAGCCGCGAGATCATGAAGAAGCTGGTCTGGACGCCGCCGACCCAGCCTGGGCATCGAGGACCTGAAGTGGTTCCGCTTCCTGGTCGGGCGGCATCGGCGGACTACCAGGGGATCCCGGTGGTGGTGTCGCGCACCGGCTACACGGGCGAGCTCGGCTACGAGGTCTTCTGCCACCCGGACGACGGGCCCGGCGGTCTGGGACGCGATCTGGGAGGCCGGCCAGCCGCACGGGCTGATGCCGCTGGGGCTCGACGCGCTCGACATGATCCGGATCGAGGCGGGGCTGATATTCGCGGGCTACGAGTTCGACGACCAGGTGGACCCGTTCGAGGCCGGCATCGGCTTCACCGTGAAGCTCGACAGCGAGGACGACTTCGTCGGCAAGGACGCGCTGATCGAGCGCTCCGCGCACCCGCAGCGCCGGCTGGTCGGGCTCGAGCTCGAGGGCAACGAGACCGCGGGCCACGGCGACGAGGTGTACGTGGGGCGCCGGCGCGTGGGCGTGGTCACGAGCGGCACGCGCAGCCCGCTGCTGCGCAAGAACATCGCGCTCTGCCGGATGGCGGTGCAGTACGGGGAGGAGGGCACCGACGTGGAGGTCGGCAAGCTCGACGGCCTCCAGAAGCGGATCCCGGCGAAGGTGGTCGGCTTCCCGTTCTACGACCCGAAGAAGGAGCGCCCGCGCTCGTGAACGAGCCCAACGAGTTTCAGTTTCCGCTCAGCTTCACTGGGCCAGACGGAATCGGAGCGAGTCCGTATGACGAGTACGCGGAGGCGGAGCGACCCGACGTCGGTGACGACGGCCAGGAACCCGCCGTGGCCCTCCGCCGAACCCTGGGGATGTTCGCCACGGGCGTAACGGTCATCACTGCCTTGAAGGGCGACGAGGTTCACGGCATGACGGCGAATGCCTTCATGTCGGTCTCGCTCGAGCCGCCGCTCGTCCTGATTTCCGTCGATCGACGAACGAAGATGTGCGCGCTCCTACACGAGGGCATGCACTATGGAGTGAGCGTGCTCTGTGCGACACAGGCTGCGCTCTCCGATCGCTTCGCAGGAAGATCGGATCAGGTTGAGCCGCGGTTCCAGGTGGTGAAGGACACGCCGCTCGTGGACGGCGCGCTCGCGCACTTCGTCGCGCGGGTGGAGAAGTCGTACTGGGGCGGCGACCACTCGCTGTTCCTCGGCCGCGTGGAGTACGCGCGCCAGAACGCCGGCACGCCGCTGCTGTTCCACGGCGGCCGCTACGAGAAGCTCGGAGCCTGACATGCCTCGGGCGATAGTCCTCGGCGTGGTCGGCGATTCGGGTGCGGGCAAGACCACGGTCACGCGCGGGCTGCTGCGCGTGCTCGGAGACGCGCACGTGACGCACATCTCCGCCGACGACTACCACCGCTACGACCGCGAGCGGCGGCGCGAGCTCGGCGTGACCCCGCTGCACCCCGACTCGAACCATCTCGACATCCTGACCCAGCACCTGGTCCACCTCAGGCGCGGCGAGGCCGTGCTGAAGCCGGTGTACAGCCACCGCACCGGGACCTTCCAGCCGCCGGACTACGTGCGGCCGGCCAAGTTCCTGGTGATGGAGGGACTGCTCAACTTCCACACGGAGACGCTGCGCTCGCTGCACGACGTGCGCGTGGCGCTGGCGCCGCCGGAGCAGCTGCGGCGGGCGTGGAAGCTGAAGCGCGACTGCACCCGGCGCGGCTACACCACCGACGAGGTCCTGGCCGAGCTCGACTCACGCCAGGCGGACGCGGAGCAGTTCATCCAGCCGCAGCGCCAGTACGCGGACATAGTCGTGGCCTTCGCGCCGAACAGCTCTGAGGACCCCGCGCATCTGGACGCCGACGTGATCCTTCGGGACAGCCTGCCTCATCCGGACCTCTCGCCACTCCTCGACGGGAGCGGGCCGGCGCTCATCAAGCGCGAGCGCGAATGGCTGCTCCGGATCCCAGGCGACCTCGACCCCGAGCACGCGGCCGAGCTGGAGGAGGCCGTGTGGCAGCGGATGAGCTTCGCCTCGCACCTGCGCATCCGCCGGCTCGGCGAGTTCACGGTCGGCACCGACCTCCACCGCTCGGACTCGCTGGCGCTCGTCCAGCTGCTGATCCTGTACCACGTGGTCACCGCCCGGGCGGCGCTGGCCATCGGCGGATCGCCGCCGCGCGCCGACCCGCGCTTCCCCACCGGTGCGGATTCGGCGTTGCACGCTTAGAGATTCGACTATACGTTGGGCGTCAGGCATGGCCGTGACGCTTACTCAGCTGGTCGCCTTCCTCACCGTCGTGCGGCGCGGGTCGGTTACCGCCGCGGCGGACGAGCTGGTGGTCACGCAGCCGTCGGTCTCCGCAGCCGTGTCCGCGCTCGAGCGCGAGCTGGGCGTGCGGCTCACCGAGCGGGCGGGGCGGACCGTGCGCCCGACCCCCGCGGGCGCGGCCTACGCGCCGTACGCGAGCGACGTGCTCGGCCTTCTCCAGCAGGGCGCGCGAGCCGCGCGCGAGGCGGAGGAGGCGCGGCCGCACACGCTGCTGATCAGCGCGGTCACGACGGCGGGCGAGTACCTGGTGCCGCAGCTGATCCAGGCGTTCCGCGAGCGGCGGCCGGACCTCGAGATCAGCCTCGACGTGGGCAACCGCGAGGTGGTCTTCCAGCGAGTGCTCGACCACGCGGTGGACGTGGCTGTGACCGGCCGCATCCCCGACGACGAGCGGTTCGCGGGCGTGGACTTCGCCGACAACGAGTTCGTGCTGGTCACCAGCTCGGGCGACCCGCTCGCCAGGCGTCGTTGGGTTGCGATGGAGGAGCTCGCTTCGCGCCCGTGGCTGCTCCGTGAGCCGGGGTCGGGCACGCGCACGCTCTGCGAGGAGTTCCTGGCCTCGCGAGGCATACAGCCGAAGGTGCTCACGCTCGGCTCGAACGGGGCGATCAAGCAGGCGGCCCGCTCCGGCCTCGGGATAGCCCTCCAGTCGCGCGCGGCCGTGGAGCTGGAGCTTGAGCTCGGGCTGCTCGACACGATCAGCCCCAGCGGCGGGCTGCCCGAGCGCCGCTGGCACGTGGTGCGCTCCGCGATCGGCCCGGTCAGGGAGGACGTGGAGGCATTCATGACCTTCTGCACGTCGCGCGCGGCGCGCCACGCGCTCGCGGGCTAGGACGGCGCGAGCTCCGCGAGCAGCGCCGCCGCGGCGGCCACGAGCTCGCCGTTGCCCGATGCCGTGCGCCCGTCGGGCAGCACCGGGGTGTCCTCGAGCCCGGTCCTGATGCCGTGTCCGCGCGCGGCGGCCCGCCGGTTGACGGCCCAGGACGCGATGCCTTCGCCGTGGTGAACCTGCTCGAGTTGCACGCCGGCGGTCGCCGAGCGTGTCCTCCATGGCGGCCGCCTGAGCCACGGCGTCCTCGGGGTCCGCGTCGAGCGGCTCGATCATCGCGCGGACGCAGCGGCCCGCGATGCCGGAAGCGGTGAAGGTGTCGGGCATCCGCGAGCGAGAGCAGGCCCGCCTCGATCCCGATCCCGCGCTCGATCAGCAGCTCGCAGAGCTCCGCGATTCCCGGCTCGCCCTGGTTGGCGGTCACGAGCTCCGGCAGGTCCGTCCAGGCCGCCACCAGCGCGAGCCGCCGCTCCGGGTCCGGCTCGATGTCCGCCGAGGTGCTGAGCGAGATCGGGATCCCCGGGCACGCCGCGCGGACGGCGCGCAGCGCGGCGGCACAGGGCTCGGCCTCGAACGTCTGCCGGCCACTCTCGTCATACGGATGCAGGTGAAGCACACCGGCTCCCGCATGGACGGCCGCTCGGCCCTCGGCCGCGAGCTGGGCCGGCGTGCGCGGCGCCGCCGGATGCTCCCGATCCCCGTTCAGCGCGGCCTGCAACAGCGGCATCGAAGGAGCCTAGCCTCCAGGTGTGCGACGAACGTGGCGGATTCCGCAACGCGCAGCACTCACCTGGCGAAGCCGACCCCCTCAATGCAGCAGTTAAGCCCTACGCGCTCACGGCAGCGACCGGAGCCGCCTCCTCCGCCAGCACCGCGTCGAGCGCGGCGAGCACGCGGTCGGCGGTGGCCACCGAAGCGTTCCGGCCCATCAGCCCGATCCGCCACATCGCCGGCGCATCCGGCCCGAGCCCGCCGCCGATCTCGATGCCGTGCTCCCGCAGCAGGCGGCCCTGCACGGCCTTGCCGTCGACCCCCTCGGGCACCCGGACCGCGGTGAGCGGCGCCAGCCGGTGCTCCGGGTCGGCGAGCAGCTCCAGCCCGCGCGCCTGCAGCGCGCTCTGAAGATGCGCGGCGGCCTCGGCGTGCCGCTCCCAGCGCGCCTCGAGCCCCTCGCGCAGCGCCCCGCAGAGCGCCTCGTGCAGCGCGTAGATGCCGAGGATCGGGGCCGTGTGGTGGTACGCCGCCGGCCGCTCGACCCAGTAGCGCTCCAGCAGCAGCAGGTCGAAGGAGAAGGGCACGGGAGTCCGCCGGCGCGCGCAGCCGCTCCATCGCCCGCTCGGACACCGCGACGGGCGACATCCCGGGCGGCGCCGCCAGGCACTTCTGCGTGCACGAGTAGGCGAAGTCCACGCCCCAGGCGCCCACCTCGAGCGGGATGCCCGCCATCGAGGTGACGCAGTCGGCCATCAGCAGCGTGTCGCGGTCGCGCAGCGCGGCCCCGAGCTGCGCCAGCGGATGCTCCACGCCCGTGGAGGTCTCGGCGTGCACCACGGCGACCATCCGGGCGTGGCGCTCGTGGTCGAGCGCCTCCATCAGCGCGTCGTTCGAGACGCACTCACCCCAGTCAGCGGTCACGGTCACGACCCGCGCCCCGTGGCGCCGCGCTATCTCGGCGATGCGCCGTCCGAAGAAGCCGCACTGGGCGACGATGATGGTGTCGCCCGGCTCGAGCAGGTTGGCGATTCCAGTCTCCATGCCGGCCGTGCCGGTGCAGTGGAGCGGGAGCACCAGGCCGTCGGGCATCCGGTACACGCGCCTGAGCAGCTCGACGACGTCGAGCAGGATCTCGTGCATCGTGGGGTCGAGGTGGCCGAGCATCGGCCTGGTCATGGCTTCTAGCACCGCGGGGTCCACGTTCGTGGGACCCGGGCCGCAGAGCAGCCGCTCGGGCGGGCGAAGCTGGGGGAGAGCGTGGTCCATCCCGACAGGGTGCCGCACCGAAGCCATGAGTACAAGCTAAGAGTTTTGCGAAACACATAGACAAATTCCTCTAATCCAGCTTGTGGAGTGCGGCGACTGTCGCTCTACTGCCGGGCATGACCCCCACGAAGACCCGTCTCCACCGCAGCGAGCTCGCAGTCCCGGGCAGCAACGTGCGCATGCTCGAGAAGGCACCGTCGCTCGGGGCCGACGTGGTGATGCTCGACCTCGAGGACGCCGTTGCGCCCGACGACAAGGAGCAGGCGCGCATCAACCTCGTGGATGCGCTGCGCGAGCAGGACTGGTCGCGCTGCTCGGTGTCCGTGCGCATCAACGGGCTCGACACCCACTGGTGCTACCGCGACATCGTCGACGTGGTCGAGCAGGCCGGCGAGCACGTGGACGCGATCGTGATCCCCAAGGTCAGCGGCGCGGGCGACGTTCACCTGGTGGCCACGCTGCTCACCCAGATCGAGGAGGCGATGGGCCTCGAGCGCCGGATCGGCCTCGCCGTGCTGATCGAGACCGCGATCGGGATGGTCAACGTGGACGAGGTTGCCCAGGCCTGCCCGGACCGGATGGAGGCGATGATCTTCGGCGTCGCGGACTACGCGGCCTCGATCCAGAGCCACACCGCCTCGATCGGCGGCGTGGACGAGAACTACTCCGTGCTCACCGACCCGAACGGCTCGGACGCGCGCGACCGCCACTGGAACGACCAGTGGCACTACCCGCTCGCGCGCATCGCCGTGACGTGCCGCGCGTACGGGCTGCGGCCGATCGACGGCCCCTACGGCGACTTCACCGACCCCGAGGGCTACATCGCCGCCGCGCGCCGGTCCGCCGTGCTCGGCTACGAGGGCAAGTGGGCGATCCACCCCTCGCAGATCCCGCTCGCCAACGAGGTCTACACGCCGGCGCCGCGGCTGGTGGAGCGCACGCGCCGCATCATCGAGGCGATGCGCGAGGCGGCCGCCGAGGGGAAGGGCGCGGTCTCGCTCGACGGCCGGCTGATCGACGCCGCGTCGATCCGGATGGCGGAGAACCTGCTCGCCAAGCTGGAGCAGATCGAGGCGCTCGCCCCCGTCGAGGCCGCGCCGGAGCCGGGGTCGCTCGCCGCCGCCCCGGAACACGCGTCGGCCGCCTCCTAGAGGAGCGCCTACAAGCGCCACCTCGCCGCCCGCGGAAACGCGCAGCGAGTGCTGCTCGACTCCGCGGACGGCGAGACCCACCAGCGCCTGGGCTGTCGGGCTAGCCTGCGCCCTCCGGCCCCTCTCCCTTCGGCGCGTAGCGGTGGTGCAGCATCAGGGCGTTGCCATCGGGGTCCTTGAAATAGGCCATGTGGCAGACGCCGCTGTCGATGTTGTCGGCCACGAACGTGACGCCCCGCGACTCGAGCTCCGCCCGTGCGGCCTCGACGTCGTTCACCTGGAGAGCGATCGGGGCGTTGTTCGCCTGGAACTCGATGCCGAGCCTGCCGGTGTTGAGCAGGGCGATTGTCACGGTGCCCGGCTCGAACTCGGCACCCATCGGCTCCTCGTCGCCGCGCTGCCACCGCTTGGAGGGCTCGAGACCGAGCACCTCGCCGTAGAACTCCATCGACGCGGCGATGTCCTGGGTCGGCACGCAGACGAAGTCCACGCCGGTCACGACCGACGTCTCGACGCTCATGCCCACGACTCCGAGTAACGCAGCGAGCCAGGCGTGTCGAGGAGCTCCCCGGTCTCGAGCAGCGTCTTGAGCCCGGAGAGGATCATCGGCCAGCCGCCGTAGAGCTCGTTGTTCGCGCCCTCGCGCAGCTGGTCGTGGGTCACCGTCAGCCGGCACGAGTCGCCGACCGGCTCGATGTCCCACGTGACCCGGGACTGTCCCTCGTCCTTCACCTCGTCGCTCCACAGGGCGGTGAAGCTCTGGACGAGCCGGCGCGGCGGGTCGACCTCGAGGTTCTCGCCCTCGGAGATCCGGATACCGGCGCCCGCGTGGACGGCCTCGTA
Source organism: uncultured Thermoleophilaceae bacterium (assembly GCA_963771715.1). Taxonomy (GTDB): domain Bacteria; phylum Actinomycetota; class Thermoleophilia; order Solirubrobacterales; family Thermoleophilaceae; genus JACVRW01. Next base: position 47,964 of record CAVYUQ010000006.1, on the reverse strand, counting down.
CCCGGACCCGTTCTTCCAGTCGGACTTGACGCCGACGCCGAAGCTGTACTTCTGCCTCATCTCGCTGTCGGTGATCGCCTCCCAGAGGCGCTCCGGGGTTGTCTTGATGTAGATCTCGAAGACCTTCTCCATCGTTCTTTCCTCCAGTCGATGCTTGAGCCCGCTGAGCGTTGCCACCCAGGGCTCCGCGTACTTGCTCACCCACCTGTCGTGGACGAGCCGAATCGGGACGGGGTTCAGGAAGTGAAGCTTCTCGCGCCCGCGTCGCTTGGTTGTCACGAGGTTGGCCTCCTCGAGCACCCTCAGGTGCTTCATCACGCCGTACCGCGTCATCGGTAGACGCGCCTCGAGCGCGCTCAGGGTCTGCCCGTCCTCCTTGAAGAGCTCGTCGAGCAGGCTGCGCCGCGTCGGGTCCGCGAGTGCCTTGAAAACCTCGTCCATCGCCGGGGATAATAGGTGACCATATGGTCACATGTCAAGTGCTCGCGACAGCGCTAGCCCCAGTGAACAGACCAGGGTGTTCACGGGCGCCACGGAAAGTCCGTGGTGTGAATCTGAACTCCCTGTCTTCGGCCGTTAGGAGCAGCGATGGAAGGCACGGCCACAGCACAGACCGCCAATCTCTTCCTCCTCGAGGATCTCGAGGACGCCGGAAGGACGCGCGAGCTCGCGGACAGCGATCTAGATGCGCTGCGCGCCGTCGCTGACTGGATCGAGAGTTACGTGGTCAAGCCGCACGAGGATCTCGGCCGCCCTGGGCCCGTCTGTCCCTTCGTGCCTGGGGCCTTGGAACGTAAGTCGCTTTGGCTTGCTCCAGAGCAGATCGCCGACCGGGACGTGCCAGCTGTTGTCGAGCTTGTAAGCGGCTATCAGAGGCTGTTCCTGGACGCTCAACCTACTGACGGCGACGACGTCAAGTACAAGGTGATCGTCGTTGTCTTCACCGACTTGCCGGCTGATCGTGCGCAGGGCGTCTTTGACGAAGTCCTGGAGCAGCTTGCAGGTCCGTCGTATGTGGAAGACGGAATCGTGTTCGGGCCGTTCTACCCAGGCCATGACGGCACCGCGATCTACAACTCGAGCTTCCGAGCGTTCAGATCGCCTGTGCCGTTTCTGTTCGTGAGGGACGGGGTCGTCAGCGACTGGAAGTTCTTCTTGGACGACGACGACTCGCTCAACCGTTGGGCGAGTCGCTACGGAGAATCTGGAGCCCGGGCGCTCGCCGAGGAACTACGCCACCTGCCGTGGCGCGCGAAACGCGACTAACTCGACAGACGAGCACCAAAAATTACGACGGGTTGGCCTGCGAGCTCGGCCATAGCGCGTCGTGCAAGCGCCGCAAGAGCTCGCGCAGCGTCGCGAAGTCGCGCCGGCCGAGCACCAGGCTCCAATCGTGCTCGATCTCCGCGACGATCTCACGCGCTGCTTCCTGCGCACGAGCGCCCCTCTCCGTGAGACGGATGAGCTTCGCGCGGCCATCGTGCGGATCGGGAACTCGCTCGACGTAGCCCAGGCGCTCGAGGTCGTTGACGAGGTAGACGACCGTCGGCTTGCTTACCTGGGCGAGCTGCGCGAGCTCGGTGACGCGCGACCCCTGGTCCCTGATGTGCTGTCCGATCGTCCCGTGCGCGGGGCGGAAGTCGGCGAAGCCGCGCTCGGCGAGTCGCTCGCTCACCAGTTCGTTGATCGCGAGTGCCGGGTCGCGCAGGAGGGCGCCGAAGTTCGCGGTGCCGGGCCATTGGCGGCGGGGGCTGGAGCGCTGCGGAAGGGTTGGCACTTGACGAGTGGGGCAGATAGTTAGATGATCTACCTAGATCGTTAGACACTCTAACAAGGAGGCCGGGCGGTGAGGGCTGGCGAGGTCTACGAGAACAGAGTTCAGGGCGATCGCTTCGTTGTACGGGAAGGGAGCGCGGACACCGAGGGCGAGCGCCTGGTGGGCGACCTCCACGTCCGGCCGGGCGGAAGGGTGGCCGGCAAGCACACGCACGCCTACATCACCGAGCGCTTCGAGGTGCTGTCCGGCACCGTTCGCTTCCACATCGACGGCCGCGACGAACTGGCCCGGCCGGGGGAACAGGTCGAGGTCCGACCGGGAGTCGTGCACGACTGGTGGAACGTCGGCGACGACGAGGCGCACGTCCTCGTCGACATTCGCCCCGCCGAGCGCTTTGAGCTGATGATCGAGAACCTCTACGGGCTCGCCAACGACGGCAAGGCCAACGCGAGAGGCGTGCCGCGGCTGCTCCCGCTAGCGCTGTTCGCGAGGGAGTTCCGCCGCGAGGGCGAGTTCATCAGCCCACCGCGGATCATTCAGCGCCTGCTCTTCAGCGTCCTGGCACCGCTGGCGCGGGCGCGCGGCTACAAAGCGATCAACCCGGAGTACCTGGGACCTACCGGAAAAGCAGCCGCTCAGTCGGTGGTCGAAGAATCACGCGCCCTCTGACCGCGCCTCCAATGGTCAGGCGGCGAGCTCGAGCTCCTCGTCGGCTGGCGCGACGCCGCCGGCCGGCTCAGCGGCTCGTCCGGCGTCAGGCGCAGCAGCTCGTCGTCGTGCATGACCAGGAGGCCGCGGCCCTCGAGGAGGGTGTAGGTCGTCTCCTCGGCGGTCATGTCCACCTCGATCAGCTGCCCGCGGACCTGGACCCGGAAGCGGAGGCGGTCCCACTCGGCCGGGAGGCGGGGGCGGAAGCGGACCTCGCCGTCGGAGTCGCGCAGCCCGCCGAAGCCGGCCACCAGCGCGAGCCAAGCGCCGCCGGCGGAGGCGATGTGGATGCCGGCGTCGGTGTTGCCGTGCAGGTCCAGCAGGTCGACCCCGGCGGCGTCGTGGAAGTACTCGAGCGCGGCGTCGGCGTAGCCGACCTCCGAGGCGATCACGCTCTGCACGGATGCCGACAGGCTCGAGTCGCCGGTCGTGAGCGGGTCGTAGTAGTCGAAGGTCCGCCGCTTCTCTTCCTCGCTGAAGTGATGGCCGACCAGGTAGGTGGCGAGCACCACGTCGGTCTGCTTGATCACCTGGTGGCGATAGAGCTCGAGCGGGTGGTAGTTGAGCAGCAGGGGGTAGTTCTCCGACGGCGTGTTCTCGAAGTCCCAGCGCTTGCGCTCGAGGAAGCGCTCGTCCTGGAGCACGATGCCGAGCTCGTCGTGGCGCGGGATGTACATCGACTCGGCGGCGCGGCGCCAGTCGTCCACCTCGGAGGCCTCGAGGCCGGTCTCGCGCACCAGCTCCGCGTGGGCGCCGGGGTCGGCCCCGATCAGCCACTCGATCACGCGCACGGCGATCTCGAAGTTCTCCTTCGCCATCAGGTTCGTGTAGGCGTTGTTGTCCACGACGGTCGTGTACTCGTCCGGGCCGGTCACGCCCATGATCGAGAAGCGCCCGTCGCGGCGCTCGTCGAAGTACCCGAGCTCCATCCAGAAGCGCGCGGTCTCCACGAGCACGGCGGCGCCCTGGTCGAGCATGAAGCCGAGGTCGCCGGTCACGCGGTTGTACTGGTGCATCGCGTAGGCGATGTCGGCGTTGATGTGGTACTGCGCCGTGCCGGCCGCGTACCACGCGGACGCCTCCTCGCCGCTGATCGTGCGCCACGGGTAGAGCGCCCCGCTGTGCCCGACCTCGCGCGCGCGGGCGCGCGCCGCGTCGAGCATGCCGACGCGGAACTCGAGCACGTGCTTGGCCCACTTCGGGTTCGTGTGAGCGAGGAACGGCACCACGTAGATCTCGGTGTCCCAGAAGTAGTGGCCCTCGTAGCCGCGGCCGGTCACGCCCTTGGCCGGCACGCCGAGGCCCTCGTTCCTGGCCGTGGCCTGCATGAGCTGGAAGAGGTTGAAGCGCACGGCGAGCTGGGTGTCGGGCGCGCCCTCGACCTCGATGTCGCTGCGGCGCCAGAACTCGCCCACGTGGCGGCGCTGGTCGGCCTCGATCCGCTCGTAGCCGTGGCGAGCCGCGCGGTCGAGCGTGCGGTCCACTCGGGCCACGAGATCGCTGTGGGCGTCGGTGGGTGCCCAGTGGTACGCGATGTACTTGGACAGCCGCAGCGAATCGCCGGCCTCGAGGTCCGCGAGCACGACGACCTCGGCGTAGTCGGCGTCGGAGTGGGCCTCGACCGCCACGGCGCCCGTGGACTCGATCGAGTGCTCCATCCCGCTCGCGAGCTCGAGCCCGCTGTTGCGGGTCGCGTGGTGCAGCACCGCGCGCTTGTCCGCGGCACGCGCGGTCACCGGCACGAGCGCGGACTCGGCGAAGCCCTTGCCGCGGCGCGGGTCGTCGGAATCGTGCTCCTCGGCGTGTATGACGAGCTCGGAGCTGATGGCGATCTCTGCGGCGCCGTCCAGCGACACCAGCTCGTAGTCCATCGCCGCCAGGTGGCGGTGCTCGAGCGACGCCAGCCGGCGCGAGCGGAGCTGCATCCGATGCCCGCGGGCGGTCTCGAACTCCACGAACCGGCTCAGCACGCCGGTCCGCATGTCGAGCGTGCGCTCGAACGCGAGCAGCCTGGCGGTGGAGAGGTCGAACGGCTCGTCGTCCACGAACAGGCGGATCAGGGTGCCGTCGGGCGCGCCGACGATGGTCTGCCCGGTCCGGGCGAGCCCGTACGCGTCCTCGGGATAGACGATCGGCCAGCTCTCGTAGAAGCCGTTCAGCGCCACGCCTGCCTCGCGGGCGGGGGTGCCCTCCTCGGGGTTGCCGCGCAGGCCGAGGTAGCCGTTGGCCACCGCGAACACGGACTCGTGGGCGTGCAGGAACCGTGGCTGAAAGCGCTCCTCCACGATCTCCCAGCCGCTCTCGCTGGCGGCGAATCGCTCGCGCAGGTTCATGGCAGCATCTCCCCGAGGTCCTCGACCACGAGGTCGGCGCCGGCACCGCGCAGGTCATCCGGCGCGGCGCTGCGGGCCACGCCCACCACGAGCCCGAACTTGCCGGCTCGACCTGCGGCCACGCCGGCCAGGGCGTCCTCGACCACGATCGCGCGGTCGGGCGTCACGTCGAGCCGGCGCGCGGCCTCGAGGAAGCCGTCCGGCGCGGGCTTGCCGTTCAGGCCGAGATCGGCCACGTCGCGGCCGTCGACGGTGGTCTCGAAGAGGCCGTCGATTCCGGCGGCGCGCAGCACGTCGCCCGCGTTGGTGCTCGAGGACACGACGGCTGTCCGCACGCCCTCGTTGCGGAGGTGCTCGACCCAGCGGACCGAGCCGGGGAACGCCTCCACGGACTCATCCGCCAGCGCCTTTTCGACCAGCGCCTGCTTGCGGTCGCCGATCGCGCGGACCTGCTCCTCGGACAGGTAGATGCCGCGTGAGCGCATGAAGTCGCGCACGCCGTCGTAGCGAGGCTTGCCGTCCACGTGGGCGAGGTAGTCGCGCTCGATGTCGAACGGCTCGATGAGCAGCTCGTCGAACACGGTCTTCCAGCTGCGCGCGTGCAGCGCGGCGGTCGAGGTCAGGACACCGTCGAGATCAAATAGAGCGGCTTCAAATTTGTGGTTCGTGGCCATGCGACCAAGATCCCATCGCTGGGCCCCCCGAACATCGGGGCAGCACCCTTAATCGGAACCCTGATCTCGCTCCGCGCGCTCAACAGCCCGGGCCACCTCCACGCGCGACGACACGCCGAGCTTGCGGAACAGGTTGCGCATGTGCGCCTCGACCGTCTTGAGGCTCACGAACAGCTCGCCGGCGATCTGCTTGTTGGTCTTGCGGTCCACCACCAGGCGCGCCACCTCGAGCTCGCGTTCGCTGAGCGACTCGAAGCCCGTCGCATCGGCGCTTCCCCGGCGCGTGCGCCGGTGGATGTGGCGCCCGAGCTTGCGCAGCTCGCGCTCGGCGGCGTCGCGGTACCGGTGTGCGCCGCAGTTGTCGAGCTCACCCGCTGCGCGCTCCAACACGGAAACGGCCTGGTCTGTCTGGCCGGCCTCGGCGAGAGCGCTCCCCGCGAGCGTCCGGGACAGCGCGGCCTCGACGACGGCGCCCGCCTCCTCCGCGGAGGCTGCCGCCGCGAGCGCCCGCTCCGCTGCCGCCGCGGGGTCGCCGGCATCGAGCGCCACGAATGCGGCGGCTCGGTTCGCCCATGCAGCTGCCATCGGGAGGCCGACCGCCGCAGCGGTGGCCTCTGCGGACGCGGCCACGCGGGCCGCGTCGTCGGGGCGGCCGAGCTCCAGGTAGCAGCGGGTGAGAATCTCGCCCGCGTAGGCGCGCCAGCCGCCCGGGATGACCGGAAGCTCCTCGCCGCCGGCCGAGAAGAGCAGGACCTCGGCGCTCCGAGCCGGATCGCCGTTCGCACGCAGTGCCGCGGCCAGGGCAACGCCGGCCCAGCCGGTTACGAAGCTCTGGTCGATCTGCTTCGTGTACTCCATTGCCTCCTCGGACATGCTCAGCGCCAGTTCGACCTCGCCGGAAAACAGCGCGGCCAGGGCGCGGTTGAAGAGGCTCCACGCCTTGCCCTGGACGATGTCCCCGAGCCGCGCCGCCTCCACGCCGCCGTCGAGCACCTCGGCGGCCTCCGCGAAGCGGCCGCGCATGAAATGGGCGGTCCCGAGGGTCGGGATCAGGGTGGGGAACATGATTCCGATGGAGCGCCCGACCGCGAGAGCACGCTCCGCGTGAACCGCCGCATCGCCGTAGCGGTCGAGGTAGATCTCGGCCGCAGCCACATGCGCGGCTGCGTCGATGTGAGCCGCGAGCACGTCGTCGCGCATGGCGTCCACGAGCGCGGCGCCCCGCGCGCGGTGACGCTCCCCGTCCTCGATCGCTCCCGTGAAGGAACACGCGAGCGCCAGCACCCCGAGGGCCGTGGCCGTGAGCGGGTCGTCGCCGAGCGGCTCCGCGGCTTCGAGCGCGCTTTCCGCGGACTGGCGCATCGACTCGTACTCAGCCCTGAACAGCCCATCGATGGCGAGCTGCACCATGAGGGCCACAGCCTCCGGGCCGACCGGGTCGGGAAGGTGGGAGAGCGCTTCCGCCAGGCGCGCGTGCGCCTGCTCGTGGCGGCCGAGCAGATGCTCGACGCCAGCGCAGCCGACGATCATCCTCACGCGCAGCGCCACGGCTTCGGCCGGCACCAGATCGAGGGTCTCGAGCATGTCCTCGTGGGCGAGCTCGAGCTGGCCCGTCGCGGCGAGCGCCTCTGCGCGAGACATCAGGAGAGCGCCGCGCTCCTCGATCGGCGCGCTGTCCGGCAGCAGGCGCAGCGCGGCACCGAACCAGCGGGCGGCGCTCGCGGGCGCACGCAGCCGTGACGCAAGCCCTGCATCTCGCAGGACCGCGAGCGCAGCCGCGTCTCCGTGGCGTGCCGCATGCTCCACGTGGTGCGCCCGGGCGACCGGCGAGGCGCCGCGCTCCTGCAACGTCGCCGCACAGCGCTCGTGGGCGTCGAGCCGCCAGCCCCCCGGCGCGGTTTCGTACACCGTTCTGCGCACCAGGGGATGCCGGAACCGGAAGCGGCGGGGCACGTCGGTCGGGCGCACGAGGTCGCGCGCGAGCAGCTCGTCGAGGGCCTGCGTGGCCGTTTGCTCGTCCGCTCCGGCCGCGGCGGCCGCCAGCTCCGGCTCGAACGGATCGCCGGCCACCGCGGCGCCGTCCAGGAACGTGCGGCCCGGCTTCGAGAGCAGTCCGAGCTCCTCCGTCAACGCGGCGGCCACGGCGGGTGGCACCTCGATGCCCGCCAGGCTCAGCGCCGGCGCCTGCGCGGAGGGGGCGCCGGTGGGGTGCGGTGCGCGCGCGAGCTGCTCGAGGAAGAACGGGTTACCACCGCTCTCCTCGTAGAGGCTGTCCGCCAGTGCGTCATCCACGTCACCCAGCAGAATGCCCGGCGTCGTCGCGCTCCAGCCGGCCGAGCTCGAGCCGGGTGAGCGAGCCCGCGCGGTGTGCGCGCTCGAGGGCGGCGCTCAGCCGTTCAGGGAGCTGGCGAGGTCGCGCACCGAGCGCCATCAGGACCGCTGCGCCTGGCGGTCGGCGCAGCAGCGCGCTCACCAGCTCGATCGATGCCGAGTCGGCCCAGTGCAGGTCGTCGAGCACCAGCACGAGCGGCTTGGTGGCCGCCAGGCGCTCGAGCAGATCGCGCACCGCCCGATGCGAGCGATAGCGCTCGTCCTGGAGCGGGGCCTCCCCCGACTCGGCGAACTCGGACATCGACGGGAGCACCCGGCCGAGCTCCGCGCGGACGTTGTCCTCGAGTGATTCCAGCCGCCGCGGGTCGAGCCCGGCCACGTACTCGTCCAGCGCATCCACGAACACCCAGAACGGCAGGTCCGATTCAAGCTCCGAGGCGCTTCCCGAGAGCACGATCTGGCCGAGGCTGTCGGCGCGCTCCCCGAGCTCCGCGAGCATGCGCGTCTTGCCGATTCCGGGCTCTCCGAGGAACACGAGCGCGCCGGATTCAGCGCGCTTCAACCCGTCCACGGCGCGCTCGACCGCACCGATTTCCTCGGCGCGCCCTACGAGCTGCTCGGCGACCGTGGCCATGCGAGTCCTGGGGCGGATCCTAACCCGGGTGCCGAATTAGGGTCGCGAATTAGGGTCGCGCCCCAATGTCGTTAGGGGGCGCCGGCGGGAGGCTTCTCCCATGACCCGTTACCTGATCCACCACCGCCACGCGGCACAGGAATGCGGCGTGGCGTTCGCGTCCTTCCGGGGCCACGAGAGCTCGCTCCGCCACCACGCGGCGCTGTCCTCGTGCGACTCCGGAGGGCACGCGATCTGGTGGACCGTCGAAGCCGCAACCGAGGCGGATGCGCTCGCGCTGCTGCCGTTCTTCATCGCCGAGCGCTCCACCGCCACCGCAGTCACCGAGGTGGCGATCCCGTGAATCCCAAGGAGGAGCACATGTCAGGCACCACCACCCCCTACGCCCGGCGCTGGCAGGCGCTCATCGTGCTCGCGATGAGCCTCCTGATCGTGTCGGTGGACAACACGATTCTCAACGTCGGACTGCCGACGATCCGCGAAGAGCTCGACGCGAGCTCCAGCCAGCTTCAGTGGATCGTGGACAGCTACCTGCTCGTGTTCGCCGTGCTGCTGCTGATCGCCGGCTCGCTTGGTGATCGTTTCGGGCGCAAGAAGGCGCTGACCTTTGGGCTCGTGGTCTTCGGAATCGGCTCGCTGTTTGCCGCCGGCGCGCCCGGCACGACCCAGCTGATCGCGTCGCGTGCACTGATGGGCGTGGGCGCCGCGGCGATCATGCCGACGACGCTCTCGATCCTCACGAACATCTTCCCCGAGGACGAGCGTCCGAAGGCGATCGCAATCTGGGCGGCCGTGTCGGGGATGGGCATCGCCATCGGCCCGATCTCGGGCGGCTTCCTGCTCGAGCACTTCGACTGGGGCAGCCTCTTCCTCGTGAACATCCCGATCGTGGCGATCGGCCTGGTGGCCGGGGCCATCCTGATTCCCGAGTCGCGTGACCCGGAGCCGAAGAAGCTCGACTTCCCGGGTGCCGCTCTCTCGATCGCCGGTCTTACAGCCATCGTGTGGGGCCTGATCGAGGCCTCGGAGCGGGGCTGGACCGACTCGAAGATCCTCGGCGCGTTCGCCGCGGGCTCGGCGATCATGGCCGCGTTCGTCGCGTGGGAGCGCCGCTCTAGCCACCCGATGCTCGACGTGAGCGTGTTCCGCAACCTGCGCTTCAGCGCGGCGAGCATCTCGGTCGCGTTCGTGTTCTTCGCGCTGATGGGCGTCGTGTACTTCCTGACCACCTACCTGCAGTCGGTCATGGGCTACACGGCACTCGAGGCCGGCATCCGGATGCTGCCGGTGGCCGGCGGCCTGATCGGCGCCACGAAGCTCTCGGTTGCGGCGACCGAGCGGATCGGCACGAAGATCGTCGTGGCGACCGGGCTCGGCACTGTGGGGAGCGCGCTCTACCTGCTCGGCACCTGCGGCGTCGACACCGGCTACGGCCGCGTCGCGATCGCGCTGACGATGATGGGCGTGGGCATGTCGCTGGCGATGTCGCCCGCCACGGAGTCGATCATGGGCTCGCTGCCGAAGGCCAAGGCGGGCATCGGCTCGGCCATGAACGACGTGGTCCGCGAGGTCGGCGGCACGCTCGGCGTTGCGGTGCTCGGCAGCGTGCTGGCGAGCAGCTACGGCGACGGCATGGACGGCGCCGTCAAGGGCCTGCCGCACGACGCAGCGGAGGCCGCCAGCGACAGCGTCGGCGGAGCGCACGACGTGGCGGCTCAGATGGGCGGCGAGGCCGCCGCGAGTCTGACCCAGGTGGCGAACCAGTCGTTCGTCGACGCGATGTCGACGACGGCCACGCTGGCGGCGGGCGTCGCGCTCGCCGGTGCGCTGATCGCGGCGGCGTTCCTGCCCTCGCGGGCGCGCGCTCGCAACGCCTCAGCGGCGCTGCCGGAGCCGGCGGCCGCCTAGTTACGGGAGCGGCGGCAGGTCTGCCAGCCAGGCGGACCTGCCGCCGTTTTCGTCGTACAGGACGGGGAAGAACGACTCATCGAGGGAGAGGTCGCCGCGGCGGCGGTAGCGCGAGTAGACGAGGTCCGTGTTGTTCGGGTGGAAGCGCGTCTCGACGGGAACGAGGTGCGAGACGAGCGCTCGGCGCTCGACGGTCGACTCGTTCGGACCCGAGCCGTGGAAGGTGAGCGAGTGGTGGAATGCGCAGCCGCCGGGCTTCACCACCACGGGCACGCGCTCGGCCTCGACGCCCTCGGGCGTGGCGCCGTCCAGCGGCGCAAGCCAGTTCTCGGGCGCGTGGAAGCTGCCGCGGTCGGGTGGCGCCTTCGGCCACAGGTGCGAGCCGCGCACGTACTCGATCGTGCCGCCCTGGGCGAACGTCTCGTCGAGCGCGACCCAGCAGGTGATCATCTCCGGCGGGCTCAGGTAGCCGGCATACGAGCCGTCCTGGTGCATGCCGAGCGACTTCGTCCCGGGCGGCTTCCAGAGGCAGTTGTCCTGGAGCATGCGCGTGCCTCGGTAGCCGCCGAGGCGGGCGGCGATGCGGCCGGTCTTCTCGCTCAGCACCTGGGCGGCGATCAGGTCGTCGGCGCGCCAGCCGTTGCAGATCTGGCGGGTCACGTCGTCGGGATCGCGGCCGCGCTTCCAGTTCACCTCGTCGGGGGCGATTCCGGTGGGGTAGTCGCCGTCGAACAGCGCGGCGAAGCGCTCGCGGAGGATCTCGACAGCGGCCATTGAGACGAGGCCCTCCTCGATGATGAGGAAGCCGTCGCGCCGGAAGCTCTCCACCTGCTCGTCGGTGACCACGGCGCTACGGTACCCGCGCGTGGCAGGCCTGAGCAAAGAGCCCTTGGAGGCGTTCCTCGCCGAAGTTGCGGCTGGGACGCCGGCGCCCGGAGGGGGCAGCTCGGCGGCCGTCGCGGCCGCGCTCGCCGCTGCGCTGGTCGAGATGGCCGCGCGGCTCGCAAGCTCCGACCGCGTGGCCGACCAGGCGGGCGCGCTTCGCGCGCGGGCATTGAGGTTGGCTCAGGAGGAGATGTCCTCCTATGCGCCGGTTTTGGAGGCGCGGGACGAGCACGAGCGCGAGCTGGCGCTCGCGGCGGCGAGCGAGCCGCCGGCGATGATCGCCGAGACCGCCGCCGAGGTGGCCGAGCTCGGGGTCGAGGTGGCAGCGTCGGCCTCGGCATCCGTCCGCGGCGACGCCCTGACCGGCGTGGTGCTCGCCGAGGCCGCCGCGTCGGCCGCGTTCCGGCTGGTGGAGATCAACGTGGGCAGCGGCCCTGTGTTCGAGCGCGCCCGGAAGGCCGAACTACGAGCGGTGAACGCGCGGGCAACCGGCACGGGCCGGCCACCCCCGCCACCGCACGCGCCTATCCCGCGCTGAGCGCATCGCCGCCGCACCATCGAGTGTCGACTTACTGGCCTATAGGGGGAGTAACTCGACACTCGACTCGGTCAGCGGATGCGGCGGCCCATTTCGGCGGTGTCGTAGCCGCCTAGGTCGGTCACGGCGCGGCGGAAGTCCTCGGATTCGAGCAGGGCCCAGAGGGGGTGGAGGATCGGGTCGGGCTCGAAGACCAGGTCGTACGGCTCCTGCGCCACCGGCACGAAGTCCAGCCCGAACGCTCGCGCCGCCGCCAGCACGCCAGTCCGCAGTCCGCGCGGCCCGCCGCCACGGCGGCGGCCACCGCGAGGTGCGTGTGCTCCTCGCGCTCGTAGCCCACGATCGCCTCCGGGGAGATGCCGCGGCGCGCGAGCTCGTGATCCAACAGCACCCGAGTGCCGGCGCCCCGCTGCCGATTCACGTAGCGCAACCCGCGCTCGGCCACATCCTCAATGCTCGAAGTTCCACTGGGATTACCCGGCGCAACGATCAACCCCTGCTCCCGGTGCACCAGCCGCACCACAGACACCGCACGATCGGGCATCAGGCGCTCGAGATACGGCAGCGTGTACTCCCCGCTCTCCGGGTCGAGCAGGTGCGAGCCCGCCACGTGGCAGAGCCCGTCGCGCAGCGCCGTCAGCCCGCCGAGCGAGCCGACGTTCGACGACGCGAGGGTCAGCCGCGGGTCGCGCTCGCGCAGGGTCGAGGCGGCCAGGTCGAGCACCAGGTCGTGCGAGCCCGTGGCCACGATCGTGCGCTCGATCTCGCCGACGCCCCTGAGCAGGCGCACCGGCACCTCCTCGCCGGCGTGGTGTCCCTCGAGCTCGGCGGGGACGACCAGCAGACCGTCGGCCCGCACCAGCGAGGTGAGCACGCCGGCCCCGCGCGGGAGCGGTGTGGCCACCAGCCGCCCGCCCACGCGTCCGAGCCGGACACGTACCCAGTCGTCCATCCCCATCGTGGACGCCAGCTTGCGGGCGAGCCGCGCCTGCGCGACAGGGGCCTCCGGCGGCGGCGCGCCCTCGAGCCGGGCCAGCAGCGGCGCGGCGAAGATGTCGAACGTGAGCGACGCGGACACCGGGTAGCCCGGGGCGCCCAGGATCGGCGTGGCGTCAGCGGCCCCGAGCACCACGGGGTGCCCGGGCCGAACGGCCACGCCGTGCACTGCCAGCGTTCCCACCTCGGCGACCACGGCCGCGGTGTGGTCGTCGCGGCCCGCGCTCGAGCCCGCGATCACGATCACGAGGTCCGACCTCGCTGCGGCTGTGCGCACCGCCGCGGCGATCTCGTCGGGGATGTCGGGCGTTACCTCGAAGCGGTGCGCCTCGCATCCGATTGCCTCCGCCTGGGCGGCGAGCATCACCGAGTTCGTGTCGGGGAGCTCGCCCGCGCCGAGCTCGGATCCGACCGGGCGGATCTCGTCGCCGGTCGGGATCACGGTCACGACCGGCCGGCGCCGCACCGACGAGCTCGGTGGCTCCGGCCGCGCCGGCCGCTGCCACGTCCACAGGCCGCAGCCGGTGCCCCGCCGGCAGCAGCAGCTCGGCCGCGCTCACGTCCTCCCCGATCGAGCGCACGTGCTGGTAGGGCGCGGCGGCGGCACGCAGCTCCACGGCGGCGCCGTCCGTGTGCACGTCCTCGCGCATCACGACGGCGTCGAAGTCCCCCGGGATCGGGTCGCCCGTGTCCACGATCTCGAAGGCACCCGCCTCGAGGCGCACCGGCGTGGTCTCGCTCGCGCCGACGGTGTCCGCGGCGCGCACCGCGATTCCGTCCATTGCCGCGGCGTCGAAGGGAGGGGAGGAGGTACGTGCCCAGACCGGCTCTGCCGTTACGCGGCCAACCGCCTCGTCCAGCTGGAGCCGGACCGTTTCCAGCCGCTCGGGACATCCGGCGTCGGCGCACGCCTCCTCCCATGCGGCGAGCGCCTCGGCGGCGGGGCGATCATGGATGAACGGCGTGGTGTGGCCCATGAAGGTCTAATAGTGCCGCTCCTACCGCTCCGCTCGCCTTATCCCGCGGCTGTCGGCGACTCGGCGGGGCGGCCCGGAGCCATGCCGGTGCGCTCGCGGCCCACCGGCTCCGGGGGGCGTTGCTCGTCGTGGAGCTCACCCTCGAGCGAGATCCGTGGGAGCACACGGTCGAGCCAGGCGGGCAGCGTCCAGGCGCGGTCGCCGAGCAGCGTCATCACCGCCGGGGCGACCACCATGCGCACCACCAGCACGTCGATCAGGATCGCGGAGGCGAGCCCGAGGCCGATCGTCTTCACGACCACGTCGGGATCGGAGACGAAGCCTAGGAAGACGCTCGTCATGATCACGCCGGCCGCGAGGATGATCTTGCCCACGCGCGACATCGCCCGCACGACACTCTCCGCCGGCCCCGCGCCGCGCATGTACTCCTCGCGGATGCGCGACTGCAGGAAGACGTTGTAGTCCATGGACAGGCCGAACAGGATCGCAAACATGAACAGCGGGACGAAGGACACGATCGGCACCTCGCCGTCCACGCCCAGGAGGCTCGAGCCGACGCCGTCCTGGAAGACGAGCACCACCACGCCGTAGGCCGCGGCGATCGAGAGGAGGTTGAAGGCGGCGGAGACGAGCGGCACCCAGAGGGAGCGGAACACCGCCATCAGCAGCAGCACGCTGAGTCCGACGACCATGGCGATGAAGATCGGCAGCCGGCTGGCGATCTTGTCGGCCAGGTCCTGGAGCGTCGCCGTGGCACCGCCGACGTAGACCCTCACCTGTGAGTCGCGCGTGGCGCCGGGGAGCACGTCGTCGCGCAGCCGCTGGACCAGATCGGTGGTGCTCTGGTCCTGCGGCGAGCTCTTGGGAATCACGTTGAGGACCGCGGCGTCTCCCTTCGGTGACGGCTGCGGTGGGGACACGAAGGCCACGTCCGGGTCCTTCGCGACCGCCTGCTGCACCCGGCTCAGAGTGGTCTTGCCCGAGCCGTCAGCGGGGGTGGTGGCGGCTAGGACGAGCGGCCCGTTAAAGCCGGGCCCGAAGCCCTCGGCGAGCCGGTCGTAGGCCACGCGGGTGGTCGAGCCCGCGGCGTCGTTCCCGTCGTCAGGCTGGCCGAGGCGCAGCGAGGCCAGCGGCGTGGCGAGCAGGACGAGGACGAGCCCGCCCACGATGGCGGCCACGAGCGGCCGGCGCGTGATCATCCCCGCCCAGCGCGCGAAGCGCTGCGACGGCTCCACGTCCTCTGGTCGCTTGGGGCGCAGCCGGCGGGCGAAGGCTCCCATCAGCGTGGGCAGCACGGTGACCGCGCCGACCGCGACCACGGCGATGATGATCGCCGAGCCGATCCCCATCTGCCCCACGAAGGGGATGCCTGTGGCGAGCAGGCCCGAGATCGCCACCACCACGATCGCTCCGGCCGCGACCACCGACGTCCCGGCAGTAGCGTTCGCCACGCGCGCGGAGTGGCCGACGCTGTCACCGCTCGCGAGCTGCTCTCGATAGCGCCCCACGATCAGCAGCGCGTAGTCGATGCCCGCACCGAGCCCGAGCATGATGCCGAGCGTGGGCGCGAAGCTGGGGAAGTCGGCGAAGGCGCTGGCGAACTGCAGCAGCAGCAGGCCGCCGGCCAGGGCGATCAGCGCGGAGATCAGCGTGAGGGCCATCGCTGCCACCGAGCCGAACACGACCGTGAGCACGATGATCGCCACCGCCACGCCGATCAGCTCGCCGACCGGGGCGGTGGTCTGCTCGGCCTGGTCGACGATCGCCCCGTTGCGGGACACCTCGAGGCCGGCACGTTCACCGAGCTTGGATGCCTGCTCCAGCCGCTGGCCCGGCTCCTTGCCGAGCATGGGGGCGGTGTCGTTGTACTGGACCGGCACATAGGCGATGCGCGCGTCCTTGGAGAGCTGGCCACTGTCCTTGGCGAACGGGCTCGGCGCGCCCGTCACGTGCGGCTGAGCGCGGATCTCCTCGATCGTCCGCTCGATCGCGGCCTGCCGCTTGGGCCCGCGAAGGGTGCCCGAATCAACGGCGAAGACCACGTTGGCGGTGTCGCCCGACGCCGCCGGGAAGCGCTTCTGCAGCACGTCGATCGCGGTCTGCGATTCCGTGCCAGGGGTCTTGAAGTCGTCGACGAACGAGCCGCCGCCGGCGCTCGCCGCAACGCCGACCGCGACGACCACCACCGCCACGATCGCGAGTGAGCGCTTCCAGTGTTCCGCCGCCGAGGCGGCCAGGGATCCGAGGAAATGGGCCATTCAGGTAGCAAAGCACATCGTGTGCGAATTTGCAATAGCTGCAGACTTGCTTTAGCTCTCTTTTTACATTTCGTGCATGTTCGCTACTATTGGCACGTGCCAGAGGGACTGCGGGAACGCAAGAAGCAGCGCACACGCGAGCAGATCATCGAGGCGGCCATGGGCCTCTTCGCCGAGCGCGGCTATAACGCCACCACGATTGCCGACATCGCCACCGCCGCCGACGTCGCACCGCGCACGTTCTTCTCCTACTTCCCGTCGAAGGAGGCGGTCGTCTTCTACAACGTCGACCGCGACCTCGACGGCCTGGCAAGCGCACTGCGCAACCGCCTGCCTGACGAGACCGCGTTCGACGCACTCCGGCGCTGGATCGACGCGATGTTCGACGAGTGGATCTCCGAGGAGGACGAGGCGCTCCTGCGCAAGCGGCTGTGCCGCGAGGACGAGGGGCTGGCCAACTTCCAGGGCGGCGTGATGGCTCGAATCCAGGAGCTGCTGCTCGAGGCGATCGCAGAAGATCTCGGCGAGCCGCAGGACGCGCTACGTCCGCGCCTGGTGGCCGCCGCGGCAATGGCGGCACTGAACTCGCTCGAGGGCACCTTCGACGAGAAGGCCGAGCAGCGCGTGCCGGGGGCCAAGGCTGAGGCGCTCGCCGTGCTCGACGACGCCATGCTCTTCCTGCGCGGCGGGATCGACGCGCTTCAGGACAGCTAGCGGTACAGCGTGATCTCGACCTCGCTGCCCGCCGCCAGGCCTGTGGCTGCCTCCGGCACGACGACGTAGCCGTCGGCCGCGGTGAGGATCGACAGGAGCGACGAGCTGCCGAACAGCGGCACCGCCTCGCCGTCCTCGAGGCGCACCTGAACGACGTCGAGCCGCCCGGCCGCGGAGGGCAGGTCGCGCTCGAGGCGGGCGCGCACGGTCGGCTCCGGTGGCGGGTCCGTGCAGCCGCCCACCTGGCGCACGATCGGCATGCCGATCAGGCGGAACACCACCAGCGCCGAGCGTGGATTGCCTGGCAGGCCGATCACCGGCACGCCGCCGCAGTCCGCGAGCAGAGTTGGCTTGCCGGGCCGGAAGGCCAGGCCGTGACACCAGATTCCTGGCTCTCCGAGCGAGGCGATCGCGGCGGCGGTCTCGTCCCGCGCGCCGACCGACGACCCGGCCGACACCACGAGCACGTCACTCTCGGGCAGCGCCGTTCGCAGCGTCGCGGCGAGCGCCTCGCGGTCGTCGGGCACGATGCCGGCGAAGTGGGCCTCGCCGCCTGCCTCGTGGATGAGCGCGGCGAGCGCCGGGGCGGTGGCGTCTCGGACCTGGCCGGTGGCGAGCGAGGGCGAGTCGGGCGACACGAGCTCGTCGCCCGTCGAGACGATGGTCACGCGCGGGCGCGCGTGGACCGCCACCTCCACAAGACCGGCCGCGGCCAGCATCCCGAGGTCCTGGGCTCGCAGCGGCCGGCCGGCCGGCACGAGCTCGGCGCCCGCGGCGGCGTCCTCGTCGGCGCGGACCATTCCCTCCCCTGGGGTTGCCGGGCGCAGGATCTCGAGCAGCTCCGGGGTGGCCGCCTGCGTGTGCTCCACCTTCACGACCGCATCTGCGCCCGGCGGCAGCGGCGCTCCGGTCGCGATCGCCACCGCGGTCCCCGGCCGCACCTCGACCTCGGGCGGCGCGCCCATGCGGACCTCGCCCGCCACGTCGAGATAGCTCGGCAGTCCCTCGGAGGCGCCGTAGGTGTCCGCGGCGCGCACCGCAAAGCCGTCGACTGTGGCGCGCGCGAAGCCGGGCAGCGCGTCGGGCGCGCTCAGCGGCTCGGCCGGGACGCGGCCAAGCGCGTCGTCGAGCCCGACCGTCTCTACGGCGGTGCGGCGCGCCGGGCGGAATCCGCTCAGGGCCTCCGACACCGTCCGGACGGTGAAGAACTCGCGCTGCCCGCGGGCGCTCACGTCAGGAGCCGGCGGCGTGGTCCGGCGGTCGGGCCGGCCGCGGCTGCGGGCGCGCCTCGGTTCCGCCTCGCTTCAGCCCCAGCACGCTGATCGCGGGGCCGAGCGCCACCTGGCCGAGGCCGCAGATCGAGGTGAGCCGCATGGTCGCCTCCAGCTCGATGATGCGCTCGTCCACGTCGTCCGGACCGCCGCCCGACTCGACGAGCTCGGACAGGATCGCGTGCGCCTTCATCGATCCCACGCGGCACGGCACGCACTTCCCGCACGACTCGTTGCGGAAGAAGCGCAGCACGTTCGTGGCAGCGGCCAGCAGGTCGGTGCCCTCGGCGATCACCACGAGCGCGCCCGAGCCGAGCATCGAGCCGGCCTCGGCGAGCGGGCCGAAGTCGAGCGGCACGTCCAGGCCGTCCGGCCCAAGGAAGTTCGACGACGCGCCGCCCGGCTGGAACGCGAGCAGCTCGCGACCTTCGCTCACGCCGCCCGCCAGCTCGATCAGCTCGCGCGTGGTGGTGCCCATGGGCACGCAGTACACGTCCGGGTTCTCGATGTGGCCGGACACGGCGAAGAACTTCAGCCCGGTCCCGCCGTTCACGCCCTGCGCCTTCCACCACTCGGCGCCGCGCTCCGCGATCACCGGCACGTGGGCGAAGGTCTCGACCGAGTTCATCAGGGTCGGCTTGCCCCACAGCCCCGAGACGCCCGGGAACGGCGGCTTGTTGCGCGGCTCGCCGCGGTGGCCCTCCATGCACTCGATCAGCGCGGACTCCTCGCCGAGTATGTAGCCGCCGGGCGAGGTGAAGATGTCCACCGACACGCCGGCCTCGTCCAGCAGCCCGAGACCGCGCAGCCGCTCGAGCTCCTCGCGCAGCACCTCCTCCTCCGGCTCGTACTCGTGCCGGATGAACACCCAGCCCTCGCCGCACCCGGTGGCGAGCATCCCGAGCACGAGCCCCTCGAGCACGAGGTGCGGCTGCTCGGCGAGGATCTGGCGGTCCTTGAAGGTGCCGGGCTCGGACTCGTCGGCGTTGCAGATCGCGTACTTCGGCTCGGCCTCCTGCTTCGCCGACCAGCTCCCACTTCGTGCCGGTCGGGAAGCCGGCGCCGCCCATGCCGCGCAGACTGGACTCCTTCAGCTCGGCGATCAGCTCGGTGGTGTCGAGCTCGCCCGCGAGCGCCGCGCGCAGGAGCCGGTAGTCGCGCGCATCGGTGGCGTAGGGGTCGTTCGGGCGCTGCACGTCGGCTGCGCGTGAGCTCGATCTCGTCGCTGGTGGCCGCCGGCGCGCGATCGCAGCGTCCGATGCAGGACACCTCGCGGAATTCGATGCTCGGGATCGGCGCGCAGTTCCTCGATCCGTTGGTCCGAGCCGTGCAGCCAGCAGGACAGGTCGTGGCAGCATGCGACCTCGGCCGCCTCCGGCGGGGCGGTGCGGAAGTGCGGGTAGAACGAGATCAGCCCCTCGATCTCGTAGAGCGGGCGGCGGCGCTCGCGGGAGAGCTTCACGAGCTCCTCGCGCGGCAGCCAGCCGTGCTCGCGCTGGATCTCGTGGAGATCCGGGATCAGGCTTGGCCCGGGAAAGCGCCCAGCCCGGGCTTCCGCGCCGGGGACTGCGCTCACACCACCGGCTCCACCCGCACCGCGCAGAACTTGAACTCCGGGATCTTCCCGGTGGGGTCGATCTCGTCGATCGTCAGCACGTTCGCGGCGGCCTCGCGGAAGTGGAAGGGCACGAAGCAGGTGCCGGGCGTGTCGCGGTGCGAGACGCGCGCGCTCAGCTCGATCGAGCCGCGCCGGCTCGTGATGCGCACGAAGTCGCCATCGCCGACGCCCATCTCAGCCGCGTCGTCCGGGTTCAGGAACACGTGCGCCTCGGGCTGGATCGTGTCGAGCGCGTACGAGCGCCGGGTCATCGATCCCGTGTGCCAGTGCTCGAGCAGGCGACCGGTGTTGAGGATGAACGGGAACTCGTCGTCCGGCAGCTCCTTCGCCGGCAGCCACTCGGCGGGCACCAGGTGCGCCTTGCCGTCGTCCGTCCCGAACTGCTCGTCGAACAGCACGACCGTGCCGTCTGAGTGCTCGGGATCCGGGTTCGGGTAGAGCTTGCCGGTCTCGCCGAGGTTGTCGTAGGACAGCCCGGCGTAGTTCGGCATCAGCGACACCAGCTCGTCGAACACCTCGCTCGGCGAGCCGTAGTCCATCGGCAGGCCGATGCGCGTGGCGACGTCGCACACGATCTTCCAGTCCTCGCGCGCCTCGCCCGGCGGCTCGAGCGCCTTGCGCCCGATCTGCACGCGGCGGTCGGTGTTCGTGTAGGTCCCGTCCTTCTCCATGTAGGACGACGCCGGCAGGACCACATCCGCGAACTCGGCGGTCTCCGTCAGGAAGATGTCCTGCACCACGAGGAACTCGAGCGCGCTCAGCGCCTTGCGGACCTTGTTCACGTTCGGGTCCGACAGGAACGGGTTCTCGCCCATCATGTACATCCCGCGCACGCCGCCCTGGAGCGCCGAGGCGATGATCTCGGTCACGGTCAGGCCGCGCTCGGGGTCGAGCTCGCGGCCGCCCCACGCCTCCGCGAACTTCTCGCGCGCGTCGTCGAGCGTGACGAGCTGGTAGTCGGGATAGAACATCGGGATCAGCCCGGCGTCGGACGCGCCCTGCACGTTGTTCTGCCCGCGCAGCGGGTGCAGCCCGGTGCCCTGCCGGCCCACGTTCCCCGTGATCGAGCACATCGCGATCAGGCAGCGCGCGTTGTCGGTGCCGGTGGTGTGCTGGGAGATCCCCATGCCCCAGTAGATGACGCCCGCTGCGGCCTCGCCCCAGAGCCGGGCGACCTCGCGGATGGTGTCGGCGTCCACGCCGCAGATCTGCGCGGCGCGCTCCGGCGGGTACTGGCGCACGGTCTTGGCCAGTTCGCCGTAGTTCGTCACGCGCTGGGCGATGAACTCGCGATCGACCCAGTCGTTCGCGATCACCTCGTGCATGATCCCGTTGTAGAAGGCCACGTCCGTGCCGGGCTTGAGCTGGCAGAAGATGTCGGCGTGGTCGGCGATCCGCTCGCGGCGCGGGTCCACCACGATGAGCGTCGTGCCGAGCCGCCGCGCCTGCTTGAAGAACGACGACGCGACCGGGTGGTTGGCCGTCGTGTTGGTGCCGGCCAGGATCGCGACGTCGGCGTTGATGATGTCGCCGTAGGTCGTGGACACCGCGCCCGAGCCCACGCCCTCGAACAGCGCGGCCACGCTCGATGCGTGGCAGAGGCGCGTGCAGTGGTCGACGTTGTTCGTGCCGAAGCCGGCGCGGATCAGCTTCTGGAAGAGGTAGGCCTCCTCGTTCGAGCACTTCGCCGAGCCGAAGCCGGCGATCGCGCCGGGGCCGCCGTCGGCGTGGATGCCGGTCAGCCGCGACGCCACCAGGTCCAGCGCCTCGTCCCAGCTCGCCTCGCGGAAGTGGGGGAGGACCTCGTCGTAGTCCACGAGGCCGCCCGGCTTGTGCCGGCGCCCGCGGCCCTCGCCGCGCACGTCGCTCGACAGCGGGCCCTTCGGGTACGACTCCTCGCGCCGGATCAGCGGCGTGGTGAGCCGCTGCGGCGAGCTCGCGTAGTCCCAGCCGTAGCGGCCCTTCACGCACAGGCGCCGCTGGGAGCCGGGCTGCTCGCGCCCGTCCGCGAACGAGATCGCGTTGCGCTCGCGGTCCACGTGGTAGGTGAGCGCGCAGCCGACGCCGCAGTACGGGCACACCGTGTCCACCTGGTCGAGCTCCGCGCGTGACTTGATCGGCACGCCTGCGATCGGCTTGTTCACGAGCGCGCCGGTCGGGCAGGCGGCCACGCACTCACCGCAGGTCACGCAGGACGACTCGCCCATCGGGTCGTTCAGGTCGAACGCGATCAGGGTCGAGTAGCCCTTGCCGGAGCGGCCGATCACGTCGTTGCCCTGGATGTCGTCGCAGGCGCGGACGCAGCGGTCGCAGAGGATGCAGGCGTCGTGGTTCACCGCGATCACGGGGTTCGAGAGGTCCTCGCCGCGCCCGCTGCCCAGGGGGATGCCGTCCTCTCGCTCGACCCCGTAGCGGCGCGCGAGCGCGAGCAGCTCGTTGTCGCCGGTTGTCGTCTCCTTCGGGTCCTCGTCCGTGGGCGGCTGGTCCGCCATCAGGAGCTGGGTGAGCGTGGCGCGCCGCTGCTCCACCTCGGGCGTGGCCGTCTTCACCTCCATGCCGTCCTCGCACGGCCGCACGCAGGCGGCCGCGTACACGCGCGCGCCCACGTCCACGGCGCACACCCGGCACACGCCGACGGGGTCGTAGCGCTCGTCGTGGCAGAGCACCGGAATGTCGATGCCGATGCTCTTGGCGGCGTCCCAAATCGTGGTGCCCTCGGGCACCGTGACGGACTGCCCGTCGATGCTCAGCGTGACGGTGCGAGCGGCCGGAGGAGCGGTGATCGCCACGTTCGCAGCCTAGCGCGGCTCAGCGGGCTTGCACAAATAGGTCCAAGCCGAGCGCGGCCTCGGTGGCAGGCGCGGGAACGCCCTCTTGATCGAGCCCACGACCGGTGTAGTACGCGGCGATCATCGAGTCGAGCCGCTCGGGGGTGAGGCTGGCCTGGCGGCCGGAGTCGAGCTCGAGCGGCTCGCTCAGGAAGCGCTCCGGCAGCCGGTCCTCGCCGCGCGTCCAGCCCTCGCGCAGGTTGAAGAGGCGCTTAGCCACAACGATGCGGCGCGCGGTGCGGCGCAGCTCGTCGCCGGTCACGTCCCAGCCGGTCACGGGCGCGAGCAGAGCGGCCCAGTCCGGGAAGGGGTCCTCGAACACCCCGCGCAGGAACTTGCAGAGGATCAGCGAGTCCATGATCGCCGCGCGGTCCTCGGTCTCGATGGCGGCGGCCACATGCAGGTCGCCGCCGGCGAGGCGGTCGAGCTCGCCGGAGAGGTCGGCCTCGTAGGCGCCGGAGCGGTTGTGGTCGGCGCCGCGGGCGTTCACGGCGAGGCCGAGCGCCATCGCGTGCAGCGTGCGCGGTTCGTAACCGGGGAGCTCGAGGCCCTTAACGTGCGGTGCGAAGGCGGCGGAGTGGCCGCCCACCTCGGCGGCCGCGCGGCGGGAGCCCTCGGCCAGCAGGTCGCCGAGCCCCTCGCGCGCGCCGATCTCCTCGAGGCCGCGGATCAGCGCCTCGCCGTCGCCGAAGCGCAGCCAGGGCGCGTCGATCAGGCCGCGCTCGACGCACTCCATCGCCCAGGCGAGCGTGCCGCCGGCCGAGATCGTGTCGATGCCCAGCTCGTCGCAGAGCGAGCTGGCGGTGAGCACGGCGTCGGGGTCGGACACCCCGCAGAGCGGTCCCAGCGCGAACACGTTCTCGTACTCGACGCGGGTGCTGCCGCCGTCCGCGGTGGCGTAGATGTGCTCGCAGCCGATCGTGCAGGAGGCGCAGCTATCGCGCGCCACGTGGCGCAGCTTGTGCAGCTCCTCGGCGGCGAGCCTGGGCGCCTCGTCGAAGGAGGCGGCGCTGAAGTTGCGGGTGGGCAGCGTGGAGATGGCGTTGAACGAGAGGAGGTTGGCGAGCGTGCCGAGCTCGCGGTACTTCTCGGTGGCCGGCCCGAAGGAGCGCTCGCGCAGCGCCTTGGCGGCGGCGAGCACCGCGGGTGGGTCTCCCAGCGGCGGCTTCACGCCCGCGCCGCGCACCGCGACCGCCTTGAGCTTCTTGGCGCCCATCACGGCACCGAGACCGCCGCGGCCAGCGTGGCGGCCGTCGTGCGACACGGTTGCGAAGCGCACGAGCCGCTCGCCCGCCGGGCCGATCGCGGCAACTCGCCAGGCCGGGCCGAGCCGCTCGCGCAGCCGCTCCTCGGCCGCGGCCGCGGACATGCCCCAGAGGTCGGTCGCCGGCTCCATGCGCGCGCCGTCGCCGTCCACCAGCAGCACGGACGGCTCGTCGCAGGCGCCGCGCACGACGATGGCGTCGTTGCCGGTGAGCTTGCCCTGGATCGCGAAGTGGCTCGACGCCAGCGCGTCGTTGAGCAGTCCCGTGAGCGGCGACTTGGCCACCACCGCGAACTTCGCGCTCGTCGTGAGGGGCGTGCCCACCAGCGGCGAGAACACGAACGCGAGCGGTGCGTCCGCGCCGAGCGGGTCCACCTGCGGCGGCGCGAGGCGGTGCATCAGCCAGGCGCCGAGCCCGGCCCCGCCGATGCAGCCGCGAAGCACGGGCTCCGGAAGGTCGAGGACCTCGGCGGCGCCGCTGCCCACGTCGACCACCAGCGCCCGGCCGAAGTAGCCGCCGGGGGTCATCGCGCCACCGCCCCGAGGCTGTCCTCGCGCAGGGCCGCCCGCAGGCGCGCACCGAGCTGGAAGCGCGGCTCGGGGCCGTCGGAGAGCCGCGCCGAGTGGATTCCGCGCACGGACGACGCGAGCAGCAGCTCGTCCGCGGCGGCCACGCGGTCGAGAGAGAGCCGCTCCTCGAGCGCCGGATGCAGCGCGAGCACTCGCGCGCGGACCGTGCCCGGGAGCTGCCGGCCGTCGAGCGGCGGCGTGATCAGGTGAGTGCCCTCGACGATGAACAGGTTGGCGTAGGCCGCCTCGAGCACGTCGCCGTCGAGGTCGAGCAGCAGCGGTACGGCGTCGAGCCGGTCCCCGAGCTCGTCGAGCAGGCGGCGGTCGCGCCACTTGTGCGCGCCGAGCCCGCCGGGGAGCACGGCGGGTGCGAGCGTGACCGCGTCCGGCGCCGGCTCGGCCGCGAGCGGCTCGGCCTCGACCTCGACCTGCAGCCCGCCGCGCGGCGCCGGCTCCGCCACCACCCGCAGGCGGGCGAGCTGCGCCGCGGCGGCGGCCGCGACCACGCGCGCGTGCAGGTCCTCGGGAAGGGTCTCGCCGTACAGGGCGCTCACGCTCCGCTCCAGCCGGGCCAGGTGCGCCCGCGCGTCGATCGGTGAGCCGCCGCGCACCAGCAGCGTCTCGAAAACGCCGAGAGCCGGCTCCGGCCGGTCGGCCGCGCCCGCCAGCGCCGGCACGGGCGCCACTCGGCTCACGCGCGGCTCCTCCACCAGCCGCGCGCCCGCGGCGGCGATCACGGGGCGCGCCTTCACGAAGCACTCCTCGAGCTCGCGCTCGGCCTCAGAGTCGGCCACGATCCCTCCGCCCGCGCCCATCCAGATGCGCTCGCCGCGCAGCTCGAGCGTCCGGATCGCCACGTTCAGCTCGAGCCCCGCCACCGGGCTCGCGTAGCCGACCGCGCCGGTGTACGCCTCGCGCCCGCCGGCCTCGAGCTCGGCGATCACGAGCATGGCCTGGATCTTCGGCGCGCCGGTCACCGAGCCGGGCGGGAAGCTCGCGCGCAGCAGATCGGCGTCGCCGGCGTCGGGGCGCAGCGTCCCGGCGACGGTGGAGACCAGATGCCAGACCCCCGGCGCGGGTCGCGGCTCGGTGAGCGCGGGCACGTGTATCGAGCCGTACTCGCACACGCGCCCGAGGTCGTTGCGCATCAGGTCCACGATCATCACGTTCTCGGCGCGATCCTTGCCGGAGGCGGCCAGGGCGGCGCGCGTGTCCTCTGCGCGCGTGCCCTCGCGGCCGGCGGCCAGCACCCGCGGCGCGGTGCCCTTGATCGGCTCGCTCACCACCTCGCGGCCGCGGCGACGCAGGAACAGCTCGGGCGAGAGGCTGCACACCGCGCCCCAGGGCCCGGTCACGAGCCCCGCGTGACGCGGCTCCAGCGTGCCCGCGGTGCGCGCGAACAGGTCCAGCGGGTCGCCCGTCCACTCGGCCTCGAGGCGCAGGCACAGGTTCGCCTGGAAGATCTCCCCGGCCGCGATGCGCTCGCGGCACTCGTCGATCGCGGTCATGTGGCCGGCCCCGCCAGGCGGCGCCGGCTGGAAGCTCCCGACCCACACCGGTCGCTCGCGCACTCCCTCGGCGAGCCGGGCGCGCAGCAGCTCGAGGCGCGCTTGCAGCTCCACCTCGCGCGCGTCCGTCCAGAGCGCCTCGAACCACCAGCGTCCGTCGGCGTCCAGGTGCAGGAGGTGGTCGTAGAAGGCGAGCGAGAAGTCGGGCAGCCTCACGTGCCGCGGCGGGGGAGGCGGCACGCGCTCGAGGCGCGCGCCGAGGTTGTAGCCGAGGTAGCCGAACCAGCCGCCGCCGACGGCGTCCTGCGCGCCGGCCGGCTCCGCGCCCGCCACGAGCGGCTGCCGGTCGAGCAGATCGAACGGATCCTCGTCGGCTTCCGCCACCACCAGCGGCTCCGAGCCCACCAGCGCCCCGCCGCCGGCCCAGTGGCCGGCGAGCGCGAACGGGCGCTCGTCGCCTCGGACGAGCAGCGTTCCCTCGGCGGCCGACAGCTCTCCCTCGAGCTCGATTCGCACCAGGCGTGCGCTCTCGGGCACGGTCATGCCGCTCAGCCTCCCGCGTCCGCGGACAGGAAGGCCACCGCGTCTCCCGCCGCGAGCGGCAGCTCGGGATCGCGGCTGATCTGGTCGCCGTTCAGCGCCGCGACCACGTGGCGGTCGAGCGCCAGCCCGGCTGCCGCGGCGGCCGCCTCTAGCGTCGCCGCGCGGACGGCGAGCGGCTCACGGCCGAGGCCGGAGGCGAGCGTGCCGAAGCGGCGCACGGTCACGCTCGGGCGCCGCGCGCGCCCGGGCGCGCTCGTAGTCGTCGGGCTCGTTCACGTTCAGCACGGAGAGCAGCTCGGGATCCGCCTCGGCGAGCTCGCGGTCGCGCAGCAGGTCCTCCTCGCTCAGCTCACGGACCCGGCTGCGCTCGAACAGGAACGCCGGCCGCATCCGGTCCTCCTCGATCAGCTCCTCGACGGCGGGGAGCAGCGAGGTCCGGTACGCCGCCGCGAGCGGGTGCCGGTAGCCGTGAACCACGGGGAGTGCCACGTCCACATCCTCCCGCGTGGCGGCGCCGAGCACAGCGCCCACGAAGGCCGGGTGCAGCAGCGGCACGTCGGTGGAGGACACGTAGGCGACCTCGGACTCCCCTGCCACGGCCGCAAGCCCGGCGGCGAGGCCCTGCAGCGGCCCGCGTCCCTCGGCGGCGTCCTCGACCACGCGCACGCCGGGTGGGAGCGCTGGCAACTCCTGGTCGGGCGCGCGGACCACCACGACGTGCCCGTCCACCGCGCGGGAGACGATCCCGGTCACGCGATGGAGCAGCGTGGAGCCGTGCCATTCGAGGCTTGCCTTGGGCCGGCCCATGCGAGTGGAGCGGCCCCCGGCCAGCACGACACCGGCTACCGCACTCACACCGGCGAGTGTACCTATTTGTCTGACGGCTCAGGGGCAGAATACGGTCCGTGATCGACGGCGCACTCGGAGGTCCGGGAACTCAGGAATACCTCCTCGAGGCGCGCGAGATGCAGGCGATGTCGTTTGCGGTCCACATCCCGCTCGTCTGCTTCGGCATCGCTTTCCCGGCGATGGTGGTGTTCCTGGAGGGGCTCTGGCTCCGCACCGGCGATCCGCTCTACAAGGCGCTCGCCAAGCGCTGGTCCAAGGCCATGCTGATCCTGTTCGCGATCGGCGTCGTCACCGGCACGATCCTGTCGTTCGAGATGGGCCTCCTGTGGCCCGAGTTCATGGCCACGTTCGGCGACGTCTTCGGCCTCGCGTTCGGGATCGAGGGCTTCTCGTTCTTCATGGAGGCGATCTTCATCGCCATCTACGTGTACGGGTGGGACCGCCTGCCGCCGAGGGTCCACCTCGCGGTGGGCTTCCCGGTGATCCTGGCCGGCTTCACGGGCTCGTTCATGGTGATCGCGGTGAACGGCTGGATGAACCAGCCGACCGGGTTCTCGATCCGGAACGGGGAGGTCACGGACGTGGAGCCGCTCACCGCGCTCTTCAACTCGAACCTGTGGCACGAGCTCACCCACATGTACCTGGCGGGCTTCATCGTCGCCGGCTTCATGGTGGCATCGGTCTACGGGTACGCCTGGCTGCGCGGGCGGCGCGACAGGCGCCACCTGACCGGCCTCGTGGTGGCGCTGAGCTTCGCCGCACTCGTCGCACCCGTCCAGCTGCTCGTTGGCGACTGGTCCGCGCGGACCGTCGCCGAGCGCCAGCCGATCAAGCTCGCCGCGCTCGAGGGCCTGAAGGAGACCAAGAAGGGCGCCCCCTTCGACCTGGGTGGCGGAATCGAGATCCCCAAGGCGCTGTCGCTGCTCGCATTTCACGACCCCGACGCCACGGTGCAGGGGCTCGACACCGTGCCGGAGGAGGACCAGCCGCCGTCCGGGATCGTGAAGCTCTCGTTCCGCGCGATGGTGGTGATCGGGAGCGGCCTGGCGGCGCTCGGGGTCTGGTTCATCTGGAGCTGGTGGAGGCGAGGGCGCCTACCCGGAACGGTTTGGTTCCATCGCGCGCTCGTGGCCGCGGGGCCTCTGTCGGTGGTCGCGCTGATCGCGGGTTGGGTCACGACGGAGGTTGGGCGCCAGCCCTGGGTCGTCTACGAGGTGATGCGGACCGAGGACGCGGTCACGGGCGCGAGCGGAATCCCGGTCGGCTTCGCGGCGCTCGGGCTGGTGTACGTGGCGCTCGCGGCGATTGCGTACGTGATGCTCCGGCGGCTGGCGCGCAAGCCGTTCGAGGTGGAGGCCTGATGCTCGCCGACCTCGCCGCCGCACTCACGCTCGTCGGGGTGACCGCGTACGTGGTCCTCGGCGGCGCCGATTTCGGCGCGGGCTTCTGGGACCTGACCGCCGGCGGGGCCGAGCGTGGCGCTCCTGTCCGGGCGATGATCAAGCGAGCGATGTCGCCCGTCTGGGAGGCGAACCACGTCTGGCTCATATTCGTGCTCGTGATGCTGTGGACCGCCTTCCCGGAGGCTTTTGGCTCGATCACCTCGACGCTCGGGATCCCGCTGTTCCTCGCCGCGCTCGGCATCGTGCTGCGCGGCGGCGCGTTCGCGCTGAAGGGGGAGGCTGGAACGATCGCCGAGGCACGCGCGCTCGGGGCCACGTTCGCGCTGTCGTCGGTGCTCGTCCCGTTCTTCCTCGGCACGTCCGCGGGCGCGATTGCCGCGGGCGAGGTTCCGCTCGGCAACGCGGCCGGGGACGAGTGGGGAAGCTGGACGGGAACGCTTCCGATCTTCGCGGGCGTGCTGGCCGTGGTCACCGGAGCGCACCTGGCCGCCGTCTTCCTCGGCGCCGACTCGCGCCGAGCCGGGCAGCCTGAGCTGGTCCACGCGTTCCGCAGGCGGGCGCTCGGCTCGGGGCTCGTGGCCGGCGCGCTCGCAATCGCGGGCCTGGCCGTGGTGAACTCGGAGGCGCCCGACCTGTACGACGGCCTGACCTCCGGCGCCGGGCTCGCCTGCGTGATCGGCTCCGCCGTCGCGGGGCTCGCGACGCTGGGCCTCGAGTGGCGCGAGCGCTTCGAGATCGCGCGCTATACCGCCGCCGCGGCGGTGGCCGCGATCGTCGCCGGCTGGGCATTCGCGCAGGAGCCGTACCTGTTGCCGCCCGAGCTCACGGTGCGGGAGGCGGCGGCTTCGGACGCGACGCTCACCGCTCTGCTGATCGCCGCGGCGCTCGGGATGGCTCTGCTGGTGCCGGCTCTGGTATGGCTCTTCCGGCTGGCGCTGAGCGGGCGGCTCGCCTACGAGGAGGAGCCGCGCCCGTGAGCCGCCTCGAGATCGCGACCGCGGCGTGCTTCGTGCTGGGTGCGGGCCTGCTGTTCCCCTTCGACAGCACGTTCACGATCCTGGCCGGCGTTTTGCTGCTCGTGGCCTTCGTCGTGTGCGGGCTGTTCGTGCTGCTGGCGCCCGAGGCGCTGGGCCGCGACCCCGACTAGCGGGACAGGCACGTGGTCGCCACGTAGCGGCCGTGCCGATCCGAGCGCTCGAGCGGGAACGCCAGCGAGCCGTTCACCGCCCACAGCTCCGTGCGCTGATCGCTCACCGCCCACGCGGGCGGCCAGCGGCTCACGTCGGCGTCCTCGAGCGCCGCGACGAGTGCCTCCGCAACCGCCTCCGCGCCGCGCTCACGCACCGGCCGCCGCTGCCTGAACCGCACCACGCAGTGGTGGGAGGGCACGATCTCGTGCACCTCGGGATGGTCGATGTGGGCAACGCGTTGCACCGCAAGCGAGAATAGGTGCATGGAGCCAGTCGTCATCAAGGTGCGCAAGAACGGCCCCTACAAGGTGACCGGCCCGGTCAAGGTCATCGACGCCGACGGCAACGAGTACGAGCTGCCCGAGGGCGACGGCATCGTCCTGTGCCGCTGCGGCGCCTCGACCACCAAGCCGTTCTGCGACAAGACCCATTCGAAGATCGGCTTCGAGGCGGCGGAGCGCGCGGTCAGGGAGGGGGGATAGTGCAGCGCTCGAGCACCCAGCAGACCTTCATCGAGGCGCCCGCCGAGCGCGTCTGGGAGCTCGTGGGCGATCCGAATCGCCACCCGGAGTGGTGGCCGGAGGTGCTCGAGGTGGAATGCGCGGACCTGAAGGAGGGCTGCCGCTACCGCGCCGTGGCGAAGGGGCCCTTCGGCGCCGCCGCCCATGATCTCGTGGTGGATCGCTTCGAGGACTGCCGGGAGGTCTCGATCTTCTGTGAGGGCACCGGCGTGACCACGCGCTTCGTGCTCACCGAGGCCCAGGGCGGCACGTTCGTGGAGGGCTGCTTCACGATCGAGCCGAACAGCATCGGCATGAAGGTCCTGGGCGCCGTGACGGGGCGGCGCTTCATGCACTCATGGCTGGAGAGCTCGCTTGAGAACCTGAGAAGCGCAGCAGCGCCTCAGGCGACGGCGCCGGGTCGAGGGTGAGCGCCGGCGGCTCGTGCTCGGCGATCCAGCTGGCCACGATCCGGACCTCGTCGATCTCGTCCGCCGGGATCGGCGCGCGCCCGGGCGGGCGGGAGAGCGCGGCCTCGGTTCGGTCGCTCAGCTCTGACGCCCCGGGCAGCGGGCCCCAGTCCACGAGGCGGCCCTGCACGATCCAGAACGCGTCGAAGCGCTCCTTGACGGGGTGTTGCGCCAGCACCAGCCGCGGCGCGGTGTGCGTGGCGCGCAGCACGCCGTCGAGCCGCTCGAGCACCCACGCGAGCCGGTCGCGGCGGCGCAGCAGCGCGGCGGCGCGCTCGAAGCGCTGCGCCTCGGCGGCCTCGCGCATTCGCTCGTCGATCACCTCGATCAGCCGCTCGCCCGCGCCGGGAGCTTCGAAGTGGGCGAGCGCCGCGTCGAGCTGGCGGCGGTAGGCGTTCGGGTCGAGGTCGCCGAGGCAGGGCGACACGCAGCGGCCCATCTGCCCGTACGCCGACGGGTGCTCGCGCACCTTCAGCTTGCGCCCGCAGTGGCGCAGCCGGTACAGCGAGGTGAGCTGGTCGGCGAGCTCCCCGGCGAGCGCGCGGCTGCCGAGCGGCCCCACGTTCACGGCGTGCCCGGGCGCCGGCTCGTTCGCCACCTCGAGCACGGGGTAGGGGATGTCGAGCCGGCAGCGCAGGTAGCAGTAGCGGTCGGTGCGCTTGAGCTTCACGTTGCCGGTGGGCTTCCACTGCTTGATCAGCCGGTTCTCGAGCACGAGCGCACCCAGCTCCGAGTTGGTCGGCCGGTAGTCCACGATCTCGGCTCGCTCCGTCCATCCCGCGGGCGCGCAGAAGTGCGCCCGCGCGCGCGAGCGCAGCGACACCGACTTGCCCACGTACAGCGGCCGCCCGCGCTCGTCGCGGAAGACGTAGACACCGGGGTCGTCCGGCAGCGTCGAGAGGTCGGGCCGCTGGTCGCGCGGGATGGCCTCGCCGGGCTCGGTCTTGCGCGCGCGGCGGCGGGAGCGCAGCAGGTCGATCGCGTCGCCGACCGTGACCGCGTTGGCGCACAGCTTCGGGAACAGCGCGCAGAACACGCGCGCGCACGTGAGGGCGTCGGGCAGCGCGCGGTGCACCTCGTCCACCTCGATTCCGAGCGAGCCGGCCAGCGGCGCGAGCGCTCGCTTGCGGGCCAGCGGGGCGAAGCGGCGCGCGAGCTGCACCGTGCAGAGCGTGGGCGGCGCGGGCCAGTCGAGCCCGGCGCGCTCGAAGGCCTGGCGCAGCACGCCCACGTCGAAGCGCGCGTTGTGGGCCACCAGACGCGGCCGTGCAGCAGGTCGGCCAGCTCGCCGAGCACCTCCTGCGGCGGCGGCGCGAGGTCCACCATCCCCTGCGTGATGCCGGTGAAGCGCTGGATCCCGCGCGAGAGCGGGCGCTCCACCTGGACCAGTGAGTCGAAGGTCTCGTGCAGCTCCCCGCCGCCCACCAGGACCGCGCCGACCTCGGTCATCTCGCAGAGGTCGCCGCCGTACCCGTTGGTCTCGGTGTCGAGCGCCACGAACTCCGCGGGCGCAAGGGGCTGGTCGAGCTTCAACACGAACAGGTGATCGAACCGCGCCGACCGGACGGACGGGGCGAAGTCGTCCACCCGCGGGCTTAGCCTCGCTGGGATGGCGCGTTCAGCAACGGTCTTCGCCTGCACCTCGTGCGGGCACGAGAGCCCGAAGTGGCACGGCCGCTGCCCGGGCTGCGGCGAGTGGAACACGATGGCCGAGGAGAAGCGCGCCGCGGCGCCGGCCGGCCGCGCCGCCCCCGCGCGCTCCGCCGGCCGCGCGCTCACCCCGGTCTCGCTCGGGCAGGTCGAGGCACCGAAGGTGGCGCGTCTCGGCACCGGCATCGCCGAGTTCGACCGCGTGCTCGGCGGCGGCATCGTGCCGGGCTCTCTGGTCCTGATCGGCGGCGCGCCGGGCATCGGGAAGTCCACGCTCACCACCGCCGCGCTCGCCAACCTCGCCGCCGCGGGGCGGCGCGTGCTCTACATCTCGGGCGAGGAGTCGGCCGCGCAGGTGAAGCTGCGCGCCGAGCGGCTCGGGCCTCACGCGCTCGAGGTGCCGATCGTTGCGGACACGGATTTGGATGCCGTTCTGGCGACGCTGGAGGCGGAGCGGCCGGAGGTCTGCGTGGTGGACTCCGTCCAGGTGCTGTACGACCCGGCGTTGACGGGTGCCCCCGGGTCGGTGTCGCAGGTGCGCGAGGTGGCCGGGCGGCTGATGCGCGTGGCGAAGGAGCGCGGGATCGCCACGCTGCTCGTGGGCCACGTGACCAAGGAGGGCTCGCTCGCGGGCCCGCGGGTGCTGGAGCACCTGGTGGACTGCGTGCTGTCGTTCGAGGGCGAGCGCGAGCGCACCTACCGCACGCTGCGGGCGCTGAAGAACCGCTTCGGCTCGACCAACGAGGTCGGCGTCTTCGAGATGCACGAGGAGGGGCTCGTGGAGGTGGAGGACGCCTCGGCGCGCTTCGTCACCGAGGCCACGCGCGCCCCGGGCTCGGTCGTGCTGTGCGCGATGGAGGGCTCGCGGCCGCTGCTGGTGGAGGTGCAGGCGCTGGTGGCGCCGAGCGAGCTCGTGCCCCCGCGACGCGTGGCGAACGGCGTGGACCGCAACCGGCTCGCGCTCGTGCTCGCGGTGCTGGCCCGCCACGGCGGCTTCTCGCTCGGCTCGGCCGACGTGTTCGTCTCAGTGGCCGGCGGCGTGCGCGTGGACGAGCCCGGCGCCGACCTGGCGATCGCGCTGGCGCTCGCCTCGGCCGCGAAGGGGATCTCGATGGGCGCGGACAAGCCGCTCGCCGCCTTCGGGGAGCTCGGCCTGACCGGCGAGCTGCGCCACGTCGCCCACGCCGACCGCCGGCTGGCGGAGGCGCGCAAGTTCGGGCTGGAGCGGGTGGTGCAGCCGGGGGAGCGGGTCAGCACGCTTCGCGCCGCCCTGGCGCTGCTGAACGGCAGCGTCGAAGGGTCACGCCGCCGCGGCCGCCTAGCCCTGCGATACGGCGCTTCAGGACAAGCCTCCGGCAGACCCCTCTCAACCCTGCTGTTTCGGGCCCCCGCCAGCGCCAAAAAGCCTGCAAACCAAACCAAATGCCGCGAACCTCGCTCGGTTCACGTAGAATTGACCGTCATGCCGTACGCCGGGGACGACGTCGCAGAGCTCGAAGCCCGGCAGGAACCGAGGCTCGTACGAGCCCTTGAGATGGTCGCCCCAGGCACCGCAATACGCGAGGGGCTCGACAACATCCTTCAGGGCGGTACCGGTGCCCTGATCTGCATCGGGGAGTCGGAAGAGCTCAGCTTCCTGCTGTCGGGTGGCGTCAAGCTGGAAGTGGACTACACGCCCGCGATGCTCTACCAGCTCGGGAAGATGGACGGCGCGATCCTGCTGGCCTCGAACGGGACCAAGATCGTGTGGGCGAACGTCCAGCTGATGCCGGACCCGACGATCCTCTCGCTCGAGACCGGCACCCGCCACCGCACCGCCGAGCGCGTCTCGAAGCAGACCGACGCGCTGGTGATCGCCATCTCGGCGAGCCGCAGCGTCGTCTCTCTCTACCTCGACGGCGCGAAGTACATCCTCGAGGACATCCCGGTCGTGCTCGCCAAGGCGAACCAGGCTCTGGCCACCCTCGACAAGTACCGCAGCCGGCTCGACCAGGTGTCCACGCGCCTTACCGCTCTCGAGTTCGAGGGCGGCGTCACTCTCCACGACGTGCTCACGGTGCTCCAGCGCGCCGAGCTCGTCACGCGCATGGCCGTCGAGATTGAGCGCTACATCGTCGAGCTGGGCGCCGAGGGGCGCCTGATCGAGATGCAGCTCGAGGAGACGATGGTCGGCGTGGCGGCAGACAAGTCGGCGCTCGTGCGCGACTACATCGTCGAGGCCTCGGAGGAGGGCTTCGCCATGGTCCTCGACTCGCTCGCACGGCTGCCGCATCAGGACCTGCTCGACTTCGGCCGCCTGGCCGAGCTTCTCGGCTACGACCGGAAGCTGAACACACTCGACCATCCCGCCTCGCCGCGCGGCTACCGCATTCTCGGGCGAATCCCACGCCTTCCGAAGATGGTGGTGCAGTCGATCGTGAGCGAGTTCAACGGGCTTGACGAGATCCTCGCTGCCGCCGACCCTGAGCTGGAAGGGGTCGACGGGGTTGGGGACATGCGCGCGAAGGACATCCGCGAGGGCCTTCGCCGCCTACAGGAGATCAACCTCGTGGATCGGTATCTGCAAACCTGAAACAAGACCCGGCGTTATTAACGTCGGGGACAAAAACGCAGGAGGGGAACGACATCAGCGACGCAGTGTTGGAAGAGGAGTTCATCGAGGACCTCGACATCGACCGTGAGCCCACGGTCTATGAGATCGGCGACCAGGTCGTCTATCCCCATCATGGGGCGGGCAAGGTCCTCAAGAAGGAGATGAAGGAGGTTCTTGGCGAGAAGCGCGAGTACCTGACCATCAAGATCCTTCATAACGACATGACCGTGATGGTCCCGTGCTGTAACGCCGACAAGGCGGGTCTTAGGCGCGTGATCGGGGAGGACGACGTCAAGAAGGTTCTTGCAGTCCTCCGCGACGACGTGAGCCAGATGCCGAAGAACTGGAACCGGCGCTTCAAGCACAACCGCGAGAAGATCAAGACCGGTGATGTCTTCGAGCTGGCGGAGGTCGTCCGCAACCTCGCGATTCGCGAGACGGAGAAGGGCCTCTCGACGGGTGAGAAGCAGATGTACACCCGTGCCAAGAAGATCCTCGCGTCCGAGCTCATGTACGCGCTCGACATGGAGGAGGACGAGGCCGAGTCGCACCTGGAGGACCTGATCGCCGACGCGCATCAGAGCCGCAACGGCGCGCCGGCCACGGCGTAGCGACAAACGAGAATGAGTGCTGTCGTCGGGATCGTTCCCGCCGGCGGCAGCGGCGAACGCCTTGGTGCCGACCGGCCCAAGGCGTTCGTCGTTTGTGCCGGCCGTCCGCTCGTCGAGTGGAGCCTTGCCGTGCTGCGCGAGGTCTGCGACCGCGTGGTGGTCGCGGCCCCCGAGGGCTACGACGACGGCCCGGACTTCGTGCGCGGCGGCGACTCGCGCTCGGCCTCCGTGCGCAACGCGCTGGCCGCTGCGCCGGAGGCGGAGATCGCCGTGGTGCACGACGCCGCGCGGCCGCTCGTCACGCGCGACCTGGTCGAGCGCTGCATCGCCGCGCTGGAACCGGGGATCGACGGCGCCATCGCCGCCGTGCCCATGACCGACACGGTGAAGGAGGCCGCTCCGGACGGGCGCGTGATCCGCACGCTCGACCGCTCGCCGCTGTGGTCGATCCAGACCCCGCAGGTCTTCCGCGCCGATGTCCTGCGCCGTGCGCTCGAGCGCGACGCCGCGGCGCTCGCCGCCGCCACCGACGACGCCGCGCTGGTCGAGGAGGCGGGCGGCACGGTGCGGGTGGTCGAGGCGCCGCCCGAGAACATCAAGGTCACGCGCGAGTCGGACCTGCGCATCGTCGAGGCGCTCCTTGCTGACTGACTACCACGTGCACCTGCGCCCCGACGAGGCGGGCACCACGGCGGAGCGCTTCTTCACGGCAGAGAACGTGGACCGCTACCGCGAGGCCGCGTCCGAGCGGGGCATCGAGGAGCTCGGGGTGGCCGAGCACATCCACCGCTTCGTGCAGTCGCTCGATGTCTGGGATCACCCGTGGTACCGCTACTGGGCGAAGGACGACCTCGACGAGTACTGCGACTTCGTGCGCTCGGCCGGCCTGAAGCTGGGGATAGAGGCCGACTACCTGCCGGGCCGCGAGGACCGCGTGGCCAACCTGCTCGACGGGCGGCCGTGGGACTACGTGGTCGGCTCGGTGCACTTCATGGGCGACGACGCGGTGGACGTGCACGGCGAGCCCGACTGGGAGGCCTGGGACATCTGGCGGGCAGGCGATCCTGAGAAGGTGTGGGCGCGCTACTTCGAGACGCTCGGCGAGGCGGCGCGCACCGGCATGTTCGACATCCTCGCCCACCCGGATCTCGTGAAGGTGTTCGGCGACCGCGTGCCGGTTCCGGACGGCGACCTGCGCCGCTTCTACGAGCGCGCGATGGACGGAATCGCGGAGAGCGACGTGGCGGTCGAGGTCTCCACCGCCGGCCTGCGCAAGCCTGCGCGCGAGATCTATCCGGCCGCGCCCTTTTTGGAGATGTGCCTCGACGCGGGGCGACCGGTGGCGCTGTCGAGTGACGCCCACACGCCCGACCAGCTCGGCTACGAGTACGAGCGCGCGGTCGAGTGGCTCGGCGGACTCGGCGTGACCGAGCTCGCGGTGTTCGAGCGCCGCGCGCGCCGGCTGGAGCCGATCGGATGACCCGGGCCGGGATTGGCTGGGACTCGCACCGGCTCGAGGCCGGCCGCCGCCTCGTCCTCGGCGGCGTGGAGATCGAGGACTCCGAGGCCGGCCTCGCGGGCCACTCAGACGCCGACGTCCTGACCCACGCCGTGATCGACGCGCTGCTCGGCGCGGCCGGCCTTGGCGACATCGGCCAGCACTTCCCCGACACCGACGAGCGCTGGCGCGACGCCGACTCGATCGAGCTGCTGCGGGCCGTCCGCGACAAGTTGCGCGACGCCGGCTACACCCCGGCGAACATCGACGCAACGGTCGCATGCGAAGCGCCCAAATTGTCGCCATTCCGCGACGAGATGCGATCGCGGTTGGCGGGCGCGGTCGGCCTCGAGCCCGACGCGCTGAACGTGAAGTTCACGACCGGCGAGCGAATGGGCTTCGTGGGCCGCGGCGAGGGAATAGCGGCCCTGGCGATAGCGACCCTCTCGAACTAGCGCGTCAGCCGTCGCGCAACGCGATGAGCCCGCCGGTCACCCCGAGATAGGCCGTGCCCGTGGGTCCGATCGCGAGGCCCGCGTAGTTGTTGTTGAAGCCCAGACCGTTGCCGGCGTACACCTTGAATGCAGTCTGCCCCGTGCGGGCGCTGATCGCCGTCCAGAAGTAGGGCTGGCTGCCGGGGATCGAGCTGGGGTCGCGCGTGTAGGTGTAGATCAGGCCGGTCTTCGTGGACAGCTTCGGAACGACGCTCGGCGCCCTCTCGCGGGTGTTCGTCCAGATCTTGCGGCAGCCCCTGCCGTTTCTCTTGACATCGACGCGGGCGAAGCCCGGCGCGCTGAGTGCTCCGCTATTCGGTCCAAACGGATCCTGGTAGCCGAAGTTGTTCTCGACGTAGAGCGAGCGGTTGTTGGTGAGGAGCGAGTTCTCGGTTGCGCTGGCGCCGTTGTCGAACACCGGCACCCGGCAGACGACTCGCCGCTGCCCGCGCCTCAGCCGGACGGCCTTGCGATACACCACGACGTTCATGGGATCGGCGTTGTCGGTGATCGCGACGTAACCGCCCTTCATGATCGTCGGCGTGGTGCCCGAGCCGGCATCGGCCTGGCCGGGCTTCACGATGCCGGAGTTGAGGTATCTCCTCTTCCACTGCACCCGCGGCCTGCCCCTGCGGGCCCGGAAGCGGTACATGCGGGCGCTCGAGACGATGTAGACCCCGCGCCTGTCGACCGTGAACGAGTTCTGGATGTCCTCGCCGAGCCGGATCGCGCGGATCCCGCCGGTTCGCCTGTTGAGGATGCCGACCTTCCCATTCTTCTTGGACACGAACCAGACGCGTCCCCTGAAGTCCGGCAGGGCCGAGGTGATGCGCTCGTCTGGCTCGAGCACGCTGGTCAGGTCGTAGTCGCGCACCTTCGTGATGCTGCGGCCGTCCGGGGCGACCTGAAGCACGAACAGATGGCTCGTCTTGGTCGAGCTCCAGACGCGGTCGCGGCCATCCAGGAAGAAGTACCCCCCGCCGGCGAAGTCCTGGTACGCCTTCGTGCCGGGCGGGCTGGGGGCGTTCGGCATGTCGTAGGTGGCCAGCAGTTCGAGCGACTGCGGGTCGATCACTCGCACCTGCGGCGGAGCGATGAGGGACGGGCAGACGCTCACGATGTATCCGTGCGAGTGGAATGTCAGGGACCCGCACAGCGCCGGCGGCATCGCGTTGGAGGACGCCACGGGCGAGCGCCCGAGTGGCCCCGCCCAGCTGTAGGAGTCGGTCATCCAGGTGTCGTTGTGGATGTTGCCGCGCGGGTTCGGCGCCATGAACGGGTTCTGCGGCGCCCTCGTGTGCGCCAGCTGGTCGGCGCTCGCCGGTGCGCCTTGGAACTTCGGGAACGCAATGCCCAGCGGGTCGAGGATGGGTTCGGCGTGCGCGCCCGGCACCAGCCCGAGCAGGAGCACGGCCACTGCGAATGAGATCCAGCGGGCGCTTGGCACGGCGCACGACCCTAGACCAGGACCGCTGTAGATTGCGCCGCGCATGGACCGGGACGAGCTCGCATTCGCAGGGGTCGCACGACAGGCTGAGCTGATTCGCAGCGGGGATGTCTCGTCGCGTGAGCTGGTGATCCTCTACCTCGAGCGGATCGAGCGCTTCGATCCGCAGCTGAACGCGTTTCGCAAGGTGATGTCCGAGCGGGCGCTCGTGGACGCGCAGCAGGCCGACGGGCGGCGGGGCGCTGGTGACGAGCGGCCGCTGCTGGGCGTGCCGATGGCGGTGAAGGACGTGGAGGACGTGACGGGGGAGGTCACCACGTGGGGGACCGCCGCCAACTCCACGCCGGCCTCGCAGGACAGCGAGTTCGTGCGCCGGCTGCGCTCCGCGGGCGCCGTCCTGATCGGCAAGACCAACCTGCCCGAGGGCGCGATCATGGGCGACACCGAGGGGCCGGCCTTCGGCATCACGCGCAACCCGTGGAACACCGACCGCAGCGCCGGCGGCTCGAGTGGCGGCAGCGCGGCC
Organism: uncultured Thermoleophilaceae bacterium; assembly: GCA_963771715.1. Lineage (GTDB taxonomy): Bacteria > Actinomycetota > Thermoleophilia > Solirubrobacterales > Thermoleophilaceae > JACVRW01. Next base: position 8,398 of record CAVYUQ010000006.1, on the reverse strand, counting down.
GCCGTGGCGGCGGGCCTGTGCGCCGCCGCGACCGCATCGGACGGCGCCGGCTCGATCCGGATTCCGGCGTCGCACTGCGGGCTCGTCGGGCCTGAAGCCCACCCGCGACCGCATCCCGCTCACCCCCATGAAGGAGCACTGGTACGGCATGAGCGTGGTGGGGTTCGAGGCGCGCAGCGTCGAGGACGCCGCGCTGCTGATGAGCGTCGGCGCAGAGGACGACGACCTGCGCGACGCGTTCTCCGCTTCGCCGGGGCGCCTCCGCGTGGCCGTCTCGACGAGGGCGGCCGTTCCGCTGCCGGTGCACGCCGACGTGAAGCGGGTGGCGGACGAAACCGCCGGCCGGCTTCGGTCGCTCGGGCATGAGGTCGAGCAGAGCGATCCGCCCTATCCGCCGTTGAGCGCGGCAATGGTCCGCTACCTCGCCGGCGTCGCGCAGGACGTGCGCGAGCGCTTCGAGCGTCCCGACCGGCTCCAGCGCCGCACGAGAGGCTTCGGGCGCATCGGCGCTGCGATACCGCGCCCCGTGCTCGACTGGGCGCTCGGCGAGGACGACACCGGGCGGATGCGCCCCTTCTTCGAGCGCCACGACGTGCTCCTCACCCCTGTCGCGGCGGTGCCACCGGTGCGAGCGGGCCAGTGGGAGGGGCTCGGCGCGCCCCGCACGCTGCTCGGCATGGTCAAGGCGTATCCGTTCGCGCTCGAGTGGAACCTCACCGGGCAGCCGTCCATCTCGGTGCCCGCCGGCCGCAGCGACGACGGGCTCCCGATCGGCATGCAGCTCGTGGGCCGCCACGGCGAGGAGGCCACCCTGCTCGCACTCGCCGCGCAGCTCGAGGGCGAGCTGCGCTGGACCGAGCATCGCCCGCCTCTCGCCTGAGTAGCCTCCCGCGCGTGCGCCAGCTGCGCATCCAGGACACGCTTAGCGGCGAGGTCGTTCCAGTCGAGCCGGGCGAGCCGGGTCGCCTCGGCATCTATGCCTGCGGCCCGACCGTCTACGGGCGCATCCACGTGGGAAACGCGCGCCCGTACGTCGTCTTCTCGCTGCTGAAGCGCTTTCTCGAGCACGAGGGCTACGACTCCTCGCTCGTGATCAACATCACCGACGTGAACGACAAGATCTACGACGCCGCCCGCGAGCGCGGCGTGCCGAGCGGGGAGCTGGCGGGCGAGATGACCGCCGCCTACGTGGAGGACACCGACCTCCTCGGCCTCGGCCGCCCCGACCACGAGCCCAAGGCCACCGAGACGATCGACGCGATCATCGAGCTGATCGAGGCGCTCATAGAGTCCGACCACGCGTACGAGCGCGGCGGCGACGTGTACTTCCGGGTGGCCTCCTTCCCCGGCTACGGCAAGCTCTCCAACCGCCCGCTCGAGGAGATGCAGCAGGGCGAGGGGGACGACGCGGCCGAGCTGAAGGAGTCGCCCCAGGACTTCGCGCTCTGGAAGGGGCGCAAGGAGGGCGAGGACACCTGGTGGGAGTCGCCCTGGGGCGAGGGCCGGCCCGGCTGGCACATCGAGTGCTCGGCCATGGCCGAGGCCGTGCTCGGCATCCCGTTCGAGGTGCACGGCGGCGGCTCGGACCTCGTCTTCCCGCACCACGAGAACGAGATCGCGCAGACGGAGGCGGCGCGCGGCAAGCCGCTGTCCCGCACCTGGATGCACAACGGCATGGTGCAGATGGGCGAGGAGAAGATGGCGAAGTCGGTCGGCAACATCCGGCTGCTCCACGGCGCTCTCGAGCAGTTCGGGCGCGACGCCTTCCTGATGTGGATGGTCGGCGCGCACTACCGCAAGCCGGTCGACTACACCGAGGAGGCGCTGGCGGACGCGACCCGCGCCGTGGCGCGCGTGCGCGACGTCGTCCGGCGGCTCGATCCCGACGCGCCCGGCATCGACGACCACGTGGAGCCCTTCTTCGACGCGCTCGCCGACGACTTCAACACCCCGCAGGCCCGGGCCGTGCTGTTCGAGTGGGTCGCCGAGGCGAATCGCCGCATGGACGCGGGCGAGCGGGTGGGCCCCGGGCGGCTCGGCGAGATGCTCTACGCGCTCGGGCTCGAGACCCTGCTCGACGTGGAGGAGGAGGCCCCGGACGAGCTCAAGCGGCTCGCCGCCGAGCGCGACGAGGCGCGCAGCGCCCGCGACTTCGAGCGCGCCGACCAGATCCGCGACCAGCTGGCCGAGCTCGGGCTGGGAGATCCGCGACACCCCGGAGGGCGCCCGGCTCGTGCGCCTCCCGTGATCGTCTACGGCCGCAACCCGGTGCGCGAGGCGCTGCACGGCAGGCGGCGGGTGCAGCGGGTGTTCGCGACCGAGAAGGCCGCTCAGGAGGTGTGGCTGGGCGGGGTGGAGACCGTGCTCGCGGAGCCCTGGGAGCTCGAGGAGCGCTGCGGATCGCCGGACCACCAGGGAATCTGCGCGGAGGTGGGCCCGTACCCGTACGCGGACGCCGACTCGCTGCTCGAGCCCGAGGACGCCCTGGTGCTGGCTCTCGACGAGGTCCAGGACCCGCACAACCTCGGGGCGGTCGATCCGCGTGGCCGAGGCCGCCGGCTGCACCGGCGTCGTGCTGCCGGAGCGCCGCTCCGCCGAGGTCACGGCGGCCGTGTGCCGCGCGTCCGCCGGGGCGGTGGAGCACCTGCCGGTGGCGCGCGTCCGCAACCTCGCCGACTGGCTCGTCTCCGCAAAGGAACACGAGAACACCTGGGTGTACGGCGCGGAGGCGGAGGCATCGGTCTCGTACGAGCGCCCGGACTACCGCGGGCGCGTCGTGCTGGTGCTCGGCAGCGAGGGGAGGGGCCTGCGACCGCGGGTAGCCGAGACCTGCGACGAGCTCGTCCGGCTTCCCAACCGCGGCAAGGTCGGCTCGCTCAACGTCTCGACCGCCGCGGCCGCCCTGGTGTACGGAATCTTGCATTTCCGCAAATAGGGCTTGACAGGGATCCATAACCAAGCATAATTCGCCCCGTTGATCAGGCTGAAGTCGAGCTTTAGACATGCGGAGCTCGCACTTCAGACAACCTGGCGCCAGGGGAGGTAGTGCGTCACCGAGGCCAAGGAGCCTTCGATGGCAGCTTCCCCGACCTTCCGCCCAGGCGCGTTCAAGTCTCACACTCAGGTTGAGCTTGATGATCACTACCTGATCGCGCTTGCGAAGCAGGGCAAGAAGGACGCGTACGACCGGATCGTGAAGCGGTATTACGGCTTCGTCCGGCTCAAGGCCTCGTCCTACTTCCTCATCGGGGGAGACGCCGACGACCTGATCCAGGAGGGCCTCGTCGGGCTCTACAAGGCGGTTCGCGACTACCGCTGGGACCGCGAGTCGAGCTTCCGCAACTTCGCGGAGCTATGCATAACGCGGCAGATCATCACCGCCGTCAAGACCTCCACGCGCAACAAGCACACCCCTCTGAACGAGTACGTCTCGTTCTCGCAGACGCCGGCCGCGGGCGGTGGAGACGGCGATCCGACCCTCGACGAGCTGCTTCCAGGCCCCACGGCCCATGACCCCGTGAACCAGGTGATCTCCTCGGAGGAGCTGCACAGCCTGGTGGCATGCCTGTCGAGCGTGCTCTCAGAGCTGGAGAGCTCGGTCCTCTCCCTCTACCTGGACGGTCACAGCTACGAGGCGATCGCCGAGCGCCTCGAGTGCGACACGAAGACCGTCGACAACGCGCTCCAGCGCGTGAAGCGCAAGGTCGGCGCGCATCTCAGCTCCCGCGAAGTCCTGCTTTAAACCGTTTTCAGGGGGGTTTGAGCGGGTACTGCCAGGGGGCGCCGAGTAGCGGCGCGTACCCCAAGGAGGAGTGAGAGATGATCGGAATTCTGTTGACCGTGCTGGTGGCAGTTCTTGTCTACGTCCTGCTGGCGGCCCTCACCGGTTCCACCATCGTCGCCGTCGTCGGCGCGATCCTCGTGCTGATCGCGGGCATCCCGAGCGGAGGCTTCGGATTCGGAGACCGCTGGGGCGGCAGGCGCGGCACCGCATAGCCGCACCCACCAAGAACTGACGACCTCCGGGCCCCGCACTGCGGGGCCCGAGTCGTTTGAGGCGGGTCTATGCTCCGCGGGCGTGCCCGCCTAGCTCAATTGGCAGAGCACTTCACTTGTAATGAAGAGGTTGCCGGTTCGATTCCGGCGGCGGGCTCTGTGGCCGCCCCGGCGCGCAGCGCCGGAGAGGCGGCGAGTCTAGGCCTCCGTCGCGCCCACGGCCGCGTGCTCGATGTTCCCGTGGCCGTTCGAGGAGACCGGGACGCCCTCCAGGGGCTCGAACTCGCCGGCGTCGTTGAGGCGTCGCTCCAGCTCGGCGAGGACCACTCCGAAGAGCAGGTGGCGCCAGGCCGCCTGGGCGAAGGCGCGGCGGTTGCCCTGCAGGGGCTCGAGGTCGGAGCGGGCGGGGTGGTGGCGGTCGATCAGGACGCCGAGCGGCCAGAAGCCGAAGTTCTCGGCCATCGCGGCGGCCACGCCGGCCGCGAGCGGCGGGCCCGGGACCAGCGGGCGCGCCAGCGCGTACACGGCTCCGAACATCGCTCCGTTTGCCATGTGCAGCCCCAGGCCGGCCGCGGGCCACGCCGGGCCGCGGGTCACGAGCTTGCCGAGCAGCTCCACGTCGTCGTAGCGCGACCCGAAGACCCGCTTGTCGAGCGGCTGCTGCGCGGCCCAGACCCCCGCCGCCGCAGCTCCCGCCAGGGCGCCGTTCAGTGTTCTCCGCAGCTCCATGAGAGGCAGCGTAACGCGAGTGGCTCAGTCGGGTAGCTGTTGGGGATGGCCCCGCGCCCCCTATCGCTCTACCACGAGCGCACACGCCGCCGCGGCGTGAACTCGCTCGTCTACTGGCCCGCGCGCTGGGCACTGAAGGCCGGGATCCTGGTCTACTTCCGGCTCCGCCGGCTCGGCATGGAGCACATCCCCGACGGCGGCGTGATCCTCGCCTCGAACCACCGCAGCTTCCTCGACCCGTTCGCGATCGGCTGCTGCCTCGGCCGCCCGATCTACTTCGTGGCCAAGGAGGAGCTCTTCAAGAACCCGCTGATCGGCTGGTTCCTCAACTGCCTCGGCGCCTTCCCGGTCAAGCGCGGCGCCTCGGACGCGGAGTCCGTGGCCACCTCACTCGCGCTGCTCGAGCGCGGCGAGGCGGTCGTGATCTTCCCCGAGGGCACGCGCATCCGCACCGGCTCGCTCGCGGAGCCGAGGCGCGGCGTCGGCCGGCTGGCGCTCCAGAGCGGCAGGCCCGTGGTGCCGATCGCCGTGACGAACTCGGAGCGCGCGCGAAACGGCTGGCGGATCAAGCCGGTGAAGGTGCACATCCGCTGCGGGCCGCCGCTCACCTTCCCGCGCGTAGAGGACCCCTCGCCGTTCCTGGCCGGCGAGGTGACCGAGCGCATCTGGCCGTGTGTCGGGCTCCAGTGGGAGTGGCTCGGCGGGCTTCCGCCGCTGCGCACCGCCGCCGTGGTCGGCGCCGGCTCGATGGGCACCGCCTCCGCCGTCGTGCTCGCCCGCGCCGGGCTTCAGGTCCAGCTCGGCTGCCGCACCGGCGCCCAGGCCGAGGCGCTGCGGGCGGAGCGCGAGAACGCGCGCTACCTGCCCGGCCTCCAGCTCGCCCCGGCCATCGAGGTGAAGACCGTGCCCGAGATCGAGTTCGCGGGCGTGGACCTCGTGGTGCTCGCGGTCCCGTGCGCGAGCCTGCCCGCCGCCGTCGGCGAGATCGGGGCCCGCATGGGCGACCGCTCGGCCGTGCTCGTGGCCTCCAAGGGGCTCGTGCCGCCGCTCGGCACAACGCCCGCGGCATTCGTGTCCGAGCGCGTGCGCGCCCGCGCCGTCGCGACGCTCGCCGGTCCGGCTCACGCGCGCGAGGCGATCGAGCTGGGCGCTTCCGTGGTGCTCGCCACGCGCGACGCCGACCTTCGCCGCCAGCTCCACGACATGCTCGAGGCCGGCGGGCTCACCGTCGAGGCCACGGACGACGTGACCGGCACCGAGTTCGCCGCCTGCGCCAAGAACGCCGCCGCACTCGGCAGCGCGGCGGCCGCCCCGCGCGGCGCGAACCTCGCGGGCGCGGCGGCGGGCCACATCTTCTCCGAGATCCACGAGCTCGCCCTCGCCAGCGGCGGCCGCAGCGAGACCTTCGCCGGCCTCGCCGGGGCGGGCGACCTCGTGGCGACGGCGATCGCCGAGGGCAGCCGCAACCGGCGCGCGGGCGAGATGGTCGGCGCCGGCGTGCCGGCCGGGCAGGTGCAGGCGTCGATGGACCAGACCGCCGAGTCGCTCGCGACCGTGCCGCTGCTGGGCCTCGCATTCGAGCGCCAGGGGATCGACGCGCCGGTGACCACCGGCCTGCTGCGCGTCCTCGACGGCGAGTCCTCTCCCGAGCAGTGGCTCGAGAGCGTCCGATCGGCCCGCCCGGCGCGGCGCCGCACCCACGCGGCATAGGACCGGGAGTAGGCTCCGTGACGAGTGGAGGAAGTGGCCGACAAGCAGCGACTGGACCGCGACTTCACGGAGCTCTACAAGGCGCATCTGCGCGACGTCTACTCCTACGCCTACTACCGGGTGGGCAACCACCACGACGCGGAGGACCTGACCGAGCAGACCTTTCTTCAGGCCTACCGCCACTTCGATCGAGCTCAGCGAGAGTCGGACGGCCGCCCGCTGCGGCCCTGGCTGATCCGCATCGCCCACAACCTCGCCGCCAACTTCTACCGCGACCGCTCACGCCGGCCGACGACGCAGCTGGACGACACCAGCATCCTGGCCGAGCCGCTCGGCACCGAGCAGCTCGTGGAGGGGCGCGAAGAGGTGAAGGAGGTCCTCGAGGGCGTGTCGAAGCTCCCGGAGGACCGTCGCGAGGCGCTGATCATGCGCTTCGCGCTGGGAATGGACAACCGGGAGATCGCGCGAGCGCTCGGGCGATCCGAGGGGGCCACCAAGGTGCTCATCCACAGGGCGATCAAGCAGCTGGAGCAGGGCCTCGAGGGGGACCGCGATGAGTGACGTGGAACGCGTGGAGCGCCTGCTGCGCTCGGCGCTCGTGCCGATCGAGCCGCCCGAGGCGCTCAGCGACCGGCTCGAGCGCGGCCTCTCCGAGCTGACCGAGGTTGCCGCCGCCGAGCTGGCCGACTGGGAGATGTCGGCGATGCGCGACCCGCGCAACTGGGCGCGCCCCGCGGCCGCGATCGTGGTGGGCAGCGTGGCCGCCGGCGGGCTCGTGCTGGTTCGAGCCCGCCAGCAGCAGAAGAAGCGTCACGCCTCCGGCCTGCACGCGCTCGAGAAGTCGATCCGCGGCGTGGCGGACGACATCGAGAAGCGCCTGCGCGGCTAGGCGGCCCGAGCCGCCGGGTAGCGCTCCCTCGCCGGGGTGGCAAGCCCGGCGCCGATGCCCGCGATCCCGATCAGCAGGTGGAGGAAGTTGTCCTCGGTGTTCACCGGGATGAGGTTGAGGATCTCGTCGCCATCGCCGGCGATGAAGCCGAGCAGCGTCACGAGCAGGTAGACGGCCCCAAGGCCGAGCGCGTAGCGCGCGCGCTCCTCCATACGAGCCGCGACCACCAGTCCGACCACGCCGCTCGCGATGTGCACGAGGTTGTGCCAGCCGTTCACGTCGAGGATGCCGAGCACCGCGTCGCGCTCCGTGCCGTCGCCGGTCGAGAAGCTGGCGCTGTAGAAGAAGCCGGCGATCCCGGCCACGACCAGCGTGAGCCCGATCACCAGCGCGTATACCTGAGCGGGAGAGCGCTCGTCCATGGGGAAACCTCCTGTTGGGCGATTTTCCCCTTATTCGCACTTGGCGCGCAGGCGGATCATCCAAACGGGTCGCTCGCGCGTAGGAACGACCGAATGGCACATGACATCCGCGACCTGGCCGACGAGGAAGTCATGCAACTCGTCCAGAAGGGCGACCCGCGCGCCTTCGAGCTGCTCTACGACCGCCACGGCGGCGCGGCGTTCTCGCTCGCCTACCGCATGGTCGGCAAGCAGGCGCCCGCAGAGGACGTGGTCCAGGAGGCGTTCCTGTCGATCTGGCGCAGCCGCTTGCGCTACGACCAGACGCGCGGCAGCGTGCGCACGTGGGTGCTCGGCATCGTCCACAACCGCGGGGTCGACGCCCTGCGGCGCAGCACGGTCCACGACCGCCGCCGCGAGACGCTCGACGTGGTGGAGGAGCGCTACGAGGCGCGCGAGCGGACGGACGTCGAGGTGGCCCGGCGGGAGGAGGCGCGTAGCGTGAGGGGAGCTTTGGAGACCTTGCCGGTGGAGCAGCGGCAGACGATCGAGCTGGCGTACTTCGGCGGCTTCACGCACAGCGAGATCGCCAAGCTTCTCGCACGAGCCGGTCGGCACCGTGAAGGGACGGATGCGGCTCGGCCTGGAGAAGATGAGACGCCAGCTCGTGGGG
>CAVYUQ010000005.1:0-35228 GCA_963771715.1 uncultured Thermoleophilaceae bacterium | reverse complement strand
ACCGGCCCGACTACCGCGGGCGGGTGGTTCTCGTGCTCGGAAGCGAGGGCCGCGGCCTCCGACCGCGTGTGGCCGAGACCTGCGACGAGCTCGTGGCCCTGCCGAACAAGGGGCAGGTCGGATCGCTCAACGTGTCCACCGCCGCGGCGGCCCTGGTGTACGGAATCTTGCACTTCCGCAGGTAGGGCTTGACAGGGATCCATAACCAAGCATAATTGACCCTGTTGATCAGGCTGAAGTAGAGCTTTAGACATGCGAGGCTCGCACTTCAGAAAAACCTGACGCCAGGGGAGGTAGTGCGTCACCGAGGCCAAGGAGCCTTCGATGGCAGCTTCCCCGACCTTCCGCCCAGGCGCGTTCAAGTCTCACACTCAGGTTGAGCTTGATGATCACTACCTGATCGCGCTTGCGAAGCAGGGCAAGAAGGATGCGTACGACCGGATCGTGAAGCGCTATTTCGGCTTCGTCCGGCTCAAGGCCTCGTCCTACTTCCTCATCGGGGGAGACGCCGACGATCTGATCCAGGAGGGCCTCGTGGGCCTCTACAAGGCGGTTCGTGACTACCGCTGGGACCGCGAGTCGAGCTTCCGCAACTTCGCGGAGCTATGCATAACGCGGCAGATCATCACCGCGGTCAAGACCTCCACGCGCAACAAGCACACCCCGCTGAACGAGTACGTCTCGTTCTCGCAGACGCCCGCGGCCGGCGGTGGAGACGGCGATCCGACCCTCGACGAGCTCCTTCCCGGCCCCACAGCGCACGATCCGGTCAACCAGGTGATCTCCACCGAGGAGCTTCACAGCCTGGTGGCCTGCCTGTCGAGCGTGCTGTCCGAGCTGGAGAGCTCGGTGCTGTCGCTCTACCTCGACGGGCACAGCTACGAGGCGATCGCGGAGCGCCTCGAGTGCGACACGAAGACCGTGGATAACGCTCTGCAGCGCGTAAAGCGCAAGGTTGGCGCGCACCTCAGCTCGCGCGAAGTGCTGCTCTAGAACAAACGTCCAAGCTGGTCCCGGCATAAGCCCGGGAGGCGGGAGCACGCCGATGCGGATGGGAGATGCCGTTCCGATCCGCACTGCCGCTGCTCCTGCTCGCCGCGCTTGCCGCCGCGTTCCTGCTGAGCTATTCCGCTCTGTCGGCGGCCTCGGTGAAACCCGCTCCCGAGCCTCTCACGACCGTCGCGGCCGAACTGCCGCCGGCGCCGCCCACAACGGCTCCCAAGCCCAAGCCCCGGCCAGCCTGGCGCTCGGCGGTCGTGCGGCGAGCCGTGCCGCTTCGGCAGAGCCCGAACGGGCGCGTGGTCACACGCGTAGGGACGCGCACCGAGTTCGGGAGCACCCGCGTGATGAACATCGCCACCCGGCGCGGGCGCTGGCTCGGCGTGGTCAGCACCGAGATGCCGAACGGCAAGCTCGCCTGGGTCCATGAGAAGAACGCCGGCCTCCGCTTCAAGCGGGGCGCCTACTCCCTGCACGCCGACCTGTCCGATCGCCGGCTCGAGCTGCGCAGGGGCGGCCGGGAGCTCCGCACCATCTCGGTGGCCATCGGGCGCCCCGGGTCCGAGACGCCGACGGGGCGCTTCGCCGTCACGGACAAGCTGCGCGGCGGCAGCTACGGGCCCTACTACGGCTGCTGCATCCTCGCCCTGAACGCCCACCAGCCGAAGCTCCCGGCGGGGTGGACGGGCGGCAACCGGATCGCGATCCACGGCACCAACTCGCCCGGCACGATCGGCGCGCCCGCCTCCGCGGGATGCCTTCGCGCCGCGGATTCAGACCTCGAAGTCCTGATGCGCCGCGTGCCGCTCGGCACGCCGGTATTCATCAAAAATTGAGTTTCTAAACCGTTTCCGGGGGGGTTTGAGCGGGTATTCGCTGGGAGCGCCAAGGAATGGCGCGAACCCAAGGAGGAGCTAGAGATGATCGGAATTCTGTTGACCGTGCTGGTGGCCGTTCTTGTCTACCTGCTGCTGGCAGCCCTCATCGCCCCCATCGTCGGCATCATCGGCGCGATCCTCGTGCTGATCGCGGGCATCCCGAGCGGAGGATTCGGAATGGGCAGCCGCTGGGGCGGAAGGCGCGGCACCGTATAACCAGAGCATCCAGAACATGCACCACGCGGGCCCCGTTATCGGGGCCCGTTTCATTTCCAGCGGCGTGCGGCCCCGGTGAGGTACTGCATGTAGCCGCGCAGCGACGCGGACGAGCACAGGGCTTGGTAGGTGAACAGGTAGGCGTAGAACCCGCGGATGTCCTGGGCGGGATGGAGGCCAAGGCGACGGAAGACATGTCGTTCCTGCCAGCGCCGCAGGAGGCCGTAGATGATCAACGTGATCGGGATCACGAGCATCGACACCCACGAGAACAGCAGCGGGTATCCGAAGAGGAACAGGATCACGCCCGGGATCCAGAAGAAGATGAAGCCGATGATCGAGGAAGGGCACGAGGTAGTCGATCCCAGCGACGAACTTGGCAAGCACACGAGGCTGCCGGAAGGGTGGAACGGTCCGCAGGCTCTCGAACATGCCCCGTGCCCAGCGGGAGCGTTGACGCATGAAGTGCGCGAGTTTCTCGGGGGCGGCGGTGAAGCCCAGCGCGCAGGGCTCGTATTGGACGATCCCTCGTGAGTCCATCAGCGTCCAGGTGAGCACGATGTCCTCGCCGATCGCGTCCGGCCAGCCGCCCACGGCGCGGAGGTCGTCGGTCCAGTAGGCAGAGAAGGCGCCCTGGGCCACGAGCGCGCTGTTGTAAGCCGCCTGCATCCGCTTGACGCCATTGATCCCGAGCCGGAAATCCCAGCCCTGCATGCGGCTGAGCAGGTTCGTGCCGGAGTTCCCGACGACGAGCGCGCCGGCGCAGGCGCATACGTGCTGGTCCTGCGGGCGGCTCGTGACGCGGGCCACCAGAAACGTGAGTGCGTCCTTGTGGAGCAGGGTGTCGGCGTCGACGGTCACCAGAAGCGGCGTCGTCACGCCTCCGAGGGCGGTGTTGAGTGCGTGGTGCTTGCCGGCGACGGCCTCGAACACGTGCCGATAGTTGAGGCCGTGCCGCCGCGCCGCCCGCTCCGCGAGCTCGGCGGTGCGATCGGTCGAGTTGTTATCAGCGAGTACGACCTCGATCGGGCCCTGATAGGCGAGCCCGGCGATGTGGTCCATGGTGGCCACGATCGTTTGCTCCTCGTTCCAGGCGGCCACGATCACGGTCACGGCGGGCCACTGTCGCGCCGGCCATGGGCCCCTCGGCGGATCCGGAGACGGGACGCGGTAGCGAACCGTGACCAGGGTGAAGGCCAAGAAGCCGATCACGAACGACGGGATGTAGGCGAGCATGATCGGGATGACCCATGCCATGACGGGCCCGATTGCCTCGCGAAGGTCGGACCGCCACGGCTCCGAGAGGTGCACGCACAATGCCACGTACGCGATCGTCAAGCCGAACGCCACGGCGAAGCGAATCGTCGGGCGCCCGCCGACCCCGGGGCGGCGCCGCCGCGTGATACCGCCCAGCCGGACCGGGGGGCGCGCAAGTTCCTGCGACATGCCACGAAGGCTCCCACCGCGCCCGGCGGGTCTGCGAAGGCGCGCGAGAAGTCGTAAGCCTCGCGGGCCGAACCCGTGAAGAGCCGGAGTCTATGCTCCGCTGAGCGCGCCCGCCTAGCTCAATTGGCAGAGCACTTCACTTGTAATGAAGAGGTTGCCGGTTCGATTCCGGCGGCGGGCTCTAACTACTCCGCGGCCTCGCCGGCGCCCACGGCCGCGTGCTCCAGGTTCCCGTGGCCGTTCGATGAGACCGGGACGCCCTCCAGGGGCTCGAACTCGCCCTTGTCGTTGAGGCGGCGCTCCAGCTCGGCCAGGACGACTCCGAACAGGAAGTGGCGCCAGGTGGCCTGGGCGAACGCGCGGCGGTTGCCGCGCAGGGGCTCGAGCTCGGCGCGCGCGGGGTGGTGGCGGTCGACCAGGACGCCGAGCGGCCAGAAGCCGAAGTGCTCCGCCATTCCGGCGGCCACGCCGGCCACGATCGGCGGGCCCGGCACGAGCGGACGCGCCAGCGCGTACACGGCGCCGAACATCGCGCCGTTGGCCACGTGCAGCCCGAGACCGGCGGCCGGCCACGCCGGGCCGCGCGTGACGAGCTTGCCGAGCAGCTCCACGTCGTCGTAGCGGGATCCGAAGACCCGCTTGTCGAGCGGCTGCTGGGCGGCCCACGCCGCTGCCGCCGCTGCCCCCGCGAGGGCTCCGTTGAGCGTTCTCTGCAGCTCCATGGGCGCAGAGTAACGCGAGCGGGGGACTCGGGTAGTCCTTGACGATGGCCCGCCGCCCCCTATCGCTGTACCACGAGCGCACGCGCCGGCGCGGCGTGAACTCGCTCGTGTACTGGCCGCTGCGCTGGATCCTGAAGGCCGGGATCCTTGTCTACTTCCGCCTGCGGCGGCTCGGGACCGAGCACATTCCCGAGGGCGGCGTGATCCTCGCCTCGAACCACCGCAGCTTCCTCGACCCGTTCGTGATCGGCTGCTGCCTCGGCCGCCCGATCTACTTCGTGGCCAAGCAGGAGCTGTTCAAGAACCCGCTGCTCGGCTGGATCCTCAACTGCCTCGGGGCATTCCCGATCAAGCGCGGCGCGTCCGACGAGGAGTCGATGGACACCGCCCTCGCGCTGCTCGAGCGGGGCCAGGCGGTCGTGATCTTCCCGGAGGGCACGCGCATCCGAACCGGCTCGCTCGGATCGCCGAAGCGCGGCGTCGGCCGCATCGCACTCCAGAGCGGCAAGCCCGTCGTGCCGATCGCCGTGACGAACTCGGAGCACGCCCGCCGCGGCTGGCGCATCAGGCCCGTGAAGGTGCACATCCGCTGCGGGCCGGCGCTCACCTTCCCGCGCGTGGACGATCCCTCACCCTTCCTCGCGGGCGAGGTGACCGAGCGCATCTGGCCGTGCGTCGGGCTCCAGTGGGAGTGGCTCGGCGGCCTACCGCCGCTTCGCACCGCCGCCGTGGTGGGCGCGGGCTCGATGGGCACCGCCGCCGCGCTGGTGCTGGCGCGCGCCGGGGCTGCAGGTGCAGCTCGGCTGCCGCACCGGCGCCCAGGCCGATGCGCTGCGGGCCGACCGCGTGAACGCGCGCTACCTCCCGGGCCTTCAGCTCGACCGCGGCATCGACGTGAAGACCGTGCCCGAGATCGAGCTTGCCGGCGTGGACCTCGTGGTGCTCGCCGTGCCGTGCGCGAGCCTGCCCGCCGCCGTCGGCGAGATCGGTGCTCGCATGGGCGACCGCTCGGCCGTGCTGGTCACCTCGAAGGGCCTCGTCCCGCCGCTCGGCACCACACCGACCGCCTACGTCTCCGAGCGCGTGCGGGCGCGCGCGGTGGCCACCCTCGCCGGTCCCGCGCACGCGCGCGAGGCGATCGAGCTGGGCGCCTCCGTGGTCCTCGCGAGCAGCAACGCCGACCTGCGCCGCCAGATGCACGACCTGCTCGAAGCAGGCGGCCTGACCGTCGAGGCCACCGACGACGTGACCGGCACGGAGCTCGCCGCGTGCGCGAAGAACGCCGCCGCCCTGGGCAGCGCCGCGGCCGCCCCGCGCGGCGCGAACCTGGCCGGTGCCGCCGCCGGGCACATCTTCGCCGAGATCCACGAGCTGGCGCTCGCCAGCGGCGGCCGCAGCGAGACCTTCGCCGGCCTCGCGGGCGCGGGCGACCTCGTGGCCACGGCGATCGCCGAGGGCAGCCGCAACCGCCGCGCGGGCGAGATGGTCGGCGCGGGAGTGCCGGCCGGGCAGGTGGAGGCTTCGATGGATCAAACCGCCGAGTCGCTCGCGACGGTCCCGCTGCTCGGGCTCGCGTTCGAGCGCCAGGGGATCGACGCGCCGGTCACGGACGGCCTGCGCCGCGTGCTCGACGGCGAGTCCTCTCCCGAGCAGTGGCTCGAGAGCGTCCGATCGGCCCGCCCAGCGCGGCGCCGGACCCACGCGGCATAAGAGCGGGAGTAGGCTCCGTGACGAGTGGAGGAAGTGGCCGACAAGCAGCGACTCGACCGCGATTTCACGGAGCTGTACAAGGCGCACCTGCGCGACGTCTACTCGTACTCCTACTACCGGGTGGGCAACCACCACGACGCGGAGGACCTGACCGAGCAGACGTTTCTCCAGGCCTACCGCCACTTCGATCGAGCTCAGCGCGAGTCCAACGGGCGGCCGATGCGGCCCTGGCTCATCCGCATCGCGCACAACCTCGCCGCCAACTTCTACCGCGACCGCTCACGCCGGCCGACCACGCAGCTGGACGACTCGAGCGTCCTGGCCGAGCCGATCGGCACCGAGCAGCTCGTGGAGGGGCGCGAAGAGGTGAAGGAGGTCCTCGAGGGCGTGTCGAAGCTCCCGGAGGATCGCCGCGAGGCGCTCATCATGCGCTTCGCGCTGGGAATGGACAACCGGGAGATCGCGCGAGCGCTGGGGCGATCCGAGGGGGCGACCAAGGTGCTCATCCACAGGGCCATCAAGCAGCTGGAGCAGGGCCTCGAGGAGGACGGCGATGAGTGACGTGGATCGCGTCGAGCGCCTGCTGCGCTCGGCGCTCGTGCCGGTGGATCCGCCCGAGGCGCTCAGCGACCGCCTGGAGCGCGGCCTCTCCGAGCTGACCGAGGTGGCCGCCGCCGAGCTCGCCGACTGGGAGCTGTCCGCCATGCGCGACCCGCGCAACTGGGCACGCCCCGCCGCCGCGATCGTGGTCGGCAGCGTCGCCGCCGGCGGGCTCGTCCTGGTGCGAGCCCGCCAGCAGCAGAAGAAGCGCCACGACAGTGGCCTGCACGCTCTCGAGAAGTCGATCCGCGGGGTCGCGGACGACATCGAGAAGCGCCTGCGCGGCTAGGCAGCTTCGGCGCTCGGCCGCGCGCTCAGACGGTCGCGCGCCGGCGTGGCGAGTCCCGCGCCGAGGCCCGCGATGCGCGAGCAGCAGGTGGAGGAAGTTGTCCTCGGTGTTCATCGGGATGATGTTGAGGATCTCCTCGCCGTCGCCCGCGATGAAGCCGAGCATCGTGACCACCAGGTAGACGGCGCCGAAGGCGAGCGCGAAGATGCGCGCGGCGCCGTACGATAGGCCGCGACCGCGAGCAGCCGATCACGCCGCTCGCGAGATGGAACGAGGTTGTGCCAGGCGTTCACGTCGAGGATGCCGAGCACCGCGTCACGCTCCGTGCCGTCGCCGGTGCCGAAGCTTGCGCTGTAGAAGAAGCCGAGGATCCCGGCAGCCACCAGCGTGATGCCGATCACCAGTGCGAAAACCTGAGCGGGAGAGCGATCTTCCATGAGGAACCTCCTATTGGGCGATTTTCCCCCTATTCGCACTTGGCGCGCGAATGGATCATCCGATTGGGCCGCTTGCGCGTAGGAAGACCTGGGAATGGCACACGACATCCGCGACCTGGCCGACGAAGAGGTCATGCAGCTCGTCCAGAAGGGCGACCCGCGTGCCTTCGAGCTGCTCTACGACCGCCACGGCGGGGCGGCGTTCTCGCTCGCCTACCGGATGGTGGGGAAGCAGGCGGCGGCGGAGGATGTGGTCCAGGAGGCGTTCCTGTCGATCTGGCGGAGCCGCCAGCGCTACGACAAGACGCGCGGCAGCGTGCGCACGTGGGTGCTCGGGATCGTCCACAACCGAGCCGTCGACGGGCTGCGGCGCAGCACCGTCCACGACCGCCGGCGCGAGACGCTCGACGTGGTGGAGGAGCGCTACGAGGCGAAGGAGCGGACGGACGTGGAGGTTGCGAGACGTGAGGAGGCGCGTAGCGTGCGGGGAGCCTTGAACACTTTGCCTGACGAGCAGCGCCAGACGATCGAGCTCGCCTACTTCGGCGGGTTCAGCCAGAGCGAGATCGCGAAGCTGCTCGACCAGCCGGTCGGGACCGTGAAGGGCCGCATGCGGCTCGGCCTCGACAAGATGCGGCGCCAGCTCGTGGAGGGCGTGGCATGAGCGATCACGTGCGCCATCAGGACGACGTCGGCGCCTACCTCCTCGGCGCGCTGAACGACCTCGAGCGCCAGGCGTTCGAGCGCCACCTCGCGCGGCTGCGACGAGTGCCAGGAGGAGCTCGCGCGGCTGCGGCCGGCCGCCGACGCGCTGCCCGGGTCCGTGCAGCAGTTCGAGCCGCCGGCCAGGCTGAAGGCGTCGCTCATGGAGGTGGTGGAGCGCGAGGCGCGGGCGGAGCAGCCCGAGCGCCGAGCCCGAGCGGCGCCGCCCCGGCTGCGCTTCTTCATGCGCCCGGCGTTCGTGGCGGCCGCGCTGCTGATCGGGCTCGTCGTCGGATTCGCCGTCGCGCAGCTGGGCGGCGGGGACGAGACGCGCACGCTCGCGGCCACGGTCGACAGGGCCATGCCCACGGCCGGCGGCACGCCTGCGCATCTCGAACGACGACGCCACGCTGCGCCTGCACGACATGCCGCGCCTCGGCGGGTCGCGGGTCTACCAGGTGTGGCTCCAGCACGGCGACCGCATGGTGCCCGCGCGGACCTTCGAGGTCGGCGACGACGGACGCGGGGCGGTCGACCTCTCGGGCGTGGACGACGCGGACGGCGTGTACGTGACCCGCGAGGCGCGCGGCGGCGCGCAGGTGCCGAGCGAGGATCCGATTGTGAGCGTGCCGCTGTAGCTAGGGTGGCCTCCGACTGATGGAGGTCTGCTACCGCCACCCCAAGCGCGAGACCGGCGTGCGCTGCTCCAACTGCGAGCGGCCGATCTGCCCGGACTGCATGACCTCCACGCCCGTCGGGATGCGCTGCCCCGAGTGCGCGCGCCAGAGCACCAAGGTGCGGACGATGCGCACGCATGACGGGCGAGCCGGTGCTCACCTACGTCCTGATCGGGATCAACGTGATCGTGGGGATCGGCTCGCTGCTCGGCGGAGGCGCGGGCGCCGACAGCAGCTCGCTCACCGACGACGGCGGCGTCTCGCAGGCCACGATCGCCGACGGCGAATACTGGCGCCTCATCACGGCCGGCTTCCTCCACGCCGGCCCGTTCCACCTGCTCACGAACATGCTCGCGCTCTGGATCCTCGGCTCGATGATCGAGCCCGCGCTCGGGAAGTGGCGCTTCGGGCTCGTCTACTTCGTGTCGCTCCTCTGCGGCTCGTTCGGCGCGCTGCTGCTGTCGCCCGACAGCCTCACCGTGGGCGCCTCGGGCGCGGTCTTCGGGCTGATGGGCGGCGCCGCCATCGTGGCCCGCAACCGCGGCCTCAACCTGATGGAGAGCGGCCTCGGGATCTGGATCGGCCTGAACCTGCTGATCACGTTCACGATCCCGAACATCTCCATCGGCGGGCACATCGGCGGGCTCGTCGGCGGCACCGTGGCCGCGCTGCTGCTCGTCGAGCTGCCTGGGCGCATGCGGCTTCCGGACATCGTGCCGTCGCTCGTCTGCGTGGCGATCGGCGTCGCGGCGGTCGTCGGCTCGATCGTGATCTCGGGCTAGGCCGGCGAGGTCGAGCTCGATCGAGCGCCGCGTGGGCGGCGCCGGCACGAGCTCGGGGTGGAGCAGGTGGCCGAGCAGCTCCACGCCCTCCACCAGGCGCGGGCCCGGGCGCGAGAAGTACGCCGCCGCGTCCACCGCCACCACGCGGGCGCCGAGCGGGGCGAGCCGCTCGCGCTGCTTCATCGTCTCGGCCGCGGCCTGCTCGGCGTAGTAGCCGCAGGGCATCGACACGACCACCTCGGGCGAGAGCGCCTCGAGCTCCGCCCACTCCGCCGTGCGCGACTTCTCACCGGGCGAGCCGAGCACGTCCAGCCCGCCCGCCAGCTCGATCATCTGCGGCACCCAGTGGCCGCCGATGTAGATCGGGTCGAGCCACTCGAGCGCCGCCACGCGCGGGCGCGGCGCGTCCTTCACCGCCTGCTCGACCGCCGCGATCCGCGCGGCGGCGTCCTCGGCAAGCTCCTCCCCGGCCTCCTCGACGCCGGCCGCCTCCGCGAGCCGCGGCACGTCGGCGAGCACCTCCCCGAGGGTGGACGGGTCGAGCGAGATCACCTGCGGCTGGGTGGGCAGCCGCTCGGCCACGGCGCGCACGTCGTCGAACGACACCGCGCAGACCTCGCAGACCGCCTGCGTCACGATCAGGTCCACGCCGAGCTCCTCGAGCGTGCCCTCGTCGAGCTCGTAGAGGGACTCGCCGCGCCCGGTGCGCTCGCGCACCGCGGCGTCGATCTCGGCGGCCGGGCAGGCCCTCGGGAATCACGCTGCGGGTGAGGTGGGGGAGTTGTTCCGCGCCGGGCGGGTAGTCACACTCGTGCGTGACCGCGGCGACGCGGTCGCCGAGGCCGAGGGCGAACAGCATCTCGGTCGCGGACGGTACGAGTGAAGCGATACGCACGGAGACGAGGATGGCACGTCTAAGCGACGAGGAGATCGAGGAGCGGCGCGCCGGCCTGGAGGGCTGGGAGCGCTCCGGCGACGCGATCGTGAAGCAGTTCGACAACGGCGACTTCAAGGGCTCGGTCGACTTCGTGAACCGGCTCACGCCGGAGGCCGAGGAGATGAACCATCACCCCGACCTCGAGATCTCTTGGAAGACGGTCACGGTGACCATCACGACGCACAGCGAGGGCGGGCTCACCGAGGGGGATTTCGAGCTTGCGCGCCGCATTGATGCGCTGGCCTAGCCGCTACACTCGCCGCGTCACCGCATGAGCGACGACGATCCTCCTCGAAGTAGGCAGAGAAAGGGCTTCCCAGCCCTGGCCTCGCAGGCGAGCGGTCTGAGATGACCCAGCTCCTGCTCCTGTTCGGCGTCGCCGTTCTGGTCGCCCTGAACGGACTCTTCGTGGCCGCGGAGTTCGCGCTCGTGCGCGCCTCGCAGGGACGCGTCGAGCAGCTGCGCGACGACGGCCGCCGCGGCGCCGCGCTCGTCCTCAAGCAGATCGATCGCATCGACGAGTACCTGTCCGCCTGCCAGCTCGGCATCACGATGACCTCGCTCGGCATCGGCTTCCTCGGCGAGCCGGCGATCGCGAGCCTGTTCGAGGACCTGTTCGGCTCGGCGATCTCGCACAACGCCTCGCTGGCGATCTCGCTCGGCATCGCCTACCTGATCACCACCGCGCTGCACATCACCTTCGGCGAGCAGGTGCCGAAGATCTACTCGATCGTCCACTCCGAGAGACACGGCGATGCGGGTGGCGCGGCCGCTCGAGCTGTTCCGGCACCGTCTTCAACCCGCTGATCTGGCTGCTGAACACGGCGTCGAACTGGATCCTGCGGCTGGTGGGCGTGGACGCGCGCGCCGAGTTCGAGGACGTCAGCTCCTCCGAGGACCTGAAGCTGATCATCGCGCGCAGCGCAGCACGGCGGAAAGCTCGACCCGGGCGAGGCGGGGATGCTCTCGGGCGTCTTCCACCTGCACGAGCAGCAGGCGCGCCAGGTGATGACGCCGATACCGGCGGTCGTGACCGTGGACGCGTCCGAGTCCGCCGAGGCGGCGCTGCGGCGCGCGGTCGACTCGGGTCACACGCGGCTCGTGGTGACCGAGGAGGGCAACACCGACCGCATCAAGGGCATCGTGCACGTGAACTCGCTCGCGCGAAAGGTGATGACCGAGGGCCCGGAGGCGTCGATCGAGAGCAGCGTGAAGCAGGCGCTGATCGTGCCCGAGACGAAGCCGCTCGACGACCTGCTCGCGGACCTTCAGCGCGAGCGCGCGTCGATGGCCGTGGTGGTGGACGAGTTGGCCAGAGACGCCAGCTCGGCGTGTACGTGACGCGCGAGGCCGCGCGGCGGCGCCCAGGTGCCGAGCGAAGATCCGATTGTGAGCGTGCCGCTGTAGCTAGGGTGGGCCTCCGACTCATGGAGGTCTGCTACCGCCACCCGAAGCGCGAGACCGGCGTGCGCTGCTCCAACTGCGAGCGGCCGATCTGCCCGGACTGCATGACCTCCACGCCCGTCGGGATGCGCTGCCCCGAGTGCGCGCGCCAGAGCACCCAGGTGCGGACGATGCGCACGCTGACGGGCGAGCCCGGTGCTCACGTACGTCCTGATCGGGATCAACGTGGTCGTCGGGATCGGCTCGCTGCTCGGCGGAGGCGCGGGCGCCGACAGCAGCTCGCTCACCGACGACGGCGGGGTCTCGCAGGCCACGATCGCCGACGGCGAGCACTGGCGGCTCATCACCGCCGGCTTCCTCCACGCTGGGCCCCTTCCACCTGCTCACGAACATGCTCGCGCTCTGGATCCTCGGCTCGCTGATCGAGCCCCCGCTCGGGAAGTGGCGCTTCGGGCTCATCTACTTCGTGTCGCTCCTCTGCGGCTCCTTCGGGGCGCTGCTGCTCTCGCCCGACAGCCTCACCGTGGGCGCCTCGGGCGCGGTCTTCGGTCTGATGGGCGGCGGCCGCGGTGGTCGCGCGCAACCGCGGCCTCAATTTGATGGAGAGCGGCCTCGGGATCTGGATCGGCCTGAACTTGCTGATCACGTTCACGATCCCGAACATCTCCATCGGCGGGCACATCGGCGGGCTTGTGGGCGGCACCGTGACCGCGCTGCTGCTCGCTGGAGCTGCCTGAGCGCATGCGGGTTCCGGACATGGTGCCGTCCCTCGTGTCCGTCGCGATCGGCGTCGCGGCGATCGCCGGCTCGATCGTCATCTCGGGCTAGGCCGCAGGTCCAGCTCGATGGAGCGCCGCGTCGGCGGCGCCGGCACGAGCTCGGGGTGGAGCAGGTGGCCGAGCAGCTCCACGCCCTCCACGAGGCGCGGGCCCGGGCGCGAGAAGTACGCCGCGGCGTCCACGGCCACCACGCGGGCGCCGAGCGGGGCGAGCCGCTCGCGCTGCTTCATCGTCTCGCCGCGGCCTGCTCGGCGTAGTAGCCGCAGGGCATCGACACGACCACCTCGGGGAGAGCGCCTCGAGCTCCGCCCACTCCGCGGTGCGCGACTTCTCACCTGGCGAGCCGAGTACGTCGAGCCCGCCCGCCATCTCGATCATCTGCGGCACCCAATGGCCGCCGATGTAGATCGGGTCGAGCCACTCGAGCGCCGCCACGCGCGGGCGCGGCGCGTCCTTCACGGCCTGCTCGACGGCCTCGATCCGCGCGGCGGCGTCCTCGGCGAGCTCCTCGCCGGCCTCCTCCACGCCGGCCGCCTCGCGCGAGCCGCGGCACGTCGGCCAGGACCTCGCCGAGGGTGGACGGGTCGAGCGAGATCACCTGCGGCTGGCGTCGGCAGCCGCTCGGCGACCGCGCGCACGTCGTCGAACGAGACGGCGCAGACCTCGCAGACGGCCTGCGTGACGATCAGGTCCACACCGAGCTCCTCGAGCGTGCCCTCGTCGAGCTCGTAGAGCGACTCGCCGCGGCCGGTGCGCTCGCGCACCGCGGCGTCGATTTCGGCCGCCGGCAGGCCCTCGGGGATCACGCTGCGGGTGAGGTGAGGGAGTTGTTCCGCGCCGGGCGGGTAGTCACACTCGTGCGTGACCGCGGCGACGCGGTCGCCGAGGCCGAGCGCGAACAGCATCTCGGTCGCGGACGGTACAAGTGAGGCGATACGCACGGAGACGAGGATGGCACGTCTAAGCGAAGAGGAGATCGAGGAGCGGCGCGCCGGCCTGGAGGGCTGGGAGCGCTCCGGTGACGCGATCGTGAAGCAGTTCGACAACGGCGACTTCAAGGGCTCGGTGGACTTCGTTAACCGGCTCACGCCGGAGGCCGAGGAGATGAACCATCACCCGGACCTCGAGATCTCCTGGAAGACGGTCACGGTGACCATCACCACGCACAGCGAGGGCGGGCTCACCGAGGGGGATTTCGAGCTGCGCGCCGCATTGATGCGCTGGCCTAGCCGCTACACTCGCCGCGTCACCGCATGAGCGACGACGATCCCCCTCGAAGTAGGCAGAGAAAGGGCTTCCAAGCCCTGGCCCCCCAGGCAAGCGGTCTGAGATGACCCAACTCCTGCTCCTATTCGGCGTCGCCGTTCTGGTCGCCCTGAACGGACTCTTCGTGGCCGCGGAGTTCGCGCTCGTGCGGGCCTCGCAGGGACGCGTCGAGCAGCTTCGCGACGACGGCCGCCGCGGCGCCGCGCTCGTGCTCAAGCAGATCGACCGCATCGACGAGTACCTCTCCGCCTGCCAGCTCGGCATCACGATGACCTCGCTCGGCATCGGCTTCCTCGGCGAACCCGCGATCGCGAGCCTGTTCGAGGACCTGTTCGGCACGGCGATCTCGCACAACGCCTCGCTGGCGATCTCGCTCGGACTCGCCTACCTGATCACCACAGCGCTGCACATCACCTTCGGCGAGCAGGTTCCCAAGATCTACTCGATCGTCCACTCCGAAACCACGGCCATGCGGGTGGCGCGGCCGCTCGAGCTGTTCCGCACCGTGTTCAACCCGCTGATCTGGCTACTGAACGCGGCGTCGAACTGGATTCTGCGGCTGCTCGGCGTGAACGCCGGCGGAGTTCGAGGACGTCAGCTCCTCCGAGACCTGAAGCTGATCATCGCCCGCAGCCGCACCACTCACCCCACGAGGCGACGCTGCGCCTGCACGACATGCCGGAGCTGGCTGGCGCACGCGTCTACCAGGTCTGGCTACAGCACGGTGACCGGATGGTTCCCGCGAGGACCTTCGAGGTCGGGCGCAGCGGGACGGGCCAGGTCGACCTGCGGGACGTTGGTGACGCGGACGGCGTCTATGTGACGCGCGAGCCACGCGGCGGCGCCCAGGTGCCCAGCGAGGACCCGATCGTGAGCGTGCCGCTCTAGCCGGTAACTAATGTGGGCCTCCGGCATGGAGACCTGCTACCGCCATCCGAACCGCGAGACGGGCGTGCGCTGCTCCAACTGCGAGCGGCCGATCTGCCCCGATTGCATGACCTCGACGCCGGTGGGGATGCGCTGTCCCGAGTGCGCCCGCCAGAGCACCAAGGTCCGCACGATGCGCACCATGACGGGCGAGCCGACGCTCACCTACGTGCTGATCGGGATCAACGTCCTGGCGGGGATCGGCTCGCTGCTCGGCGGCGGCGCCGGGGCGGACAGCAGCTCGCTCACCGACGACGGCGGCGTGTCCCAGCACACGATCGCCAATGGCGACTACTGGCGCCTGCTCACCGCCGGCTTCCTGCACGCCGGCCCGTTCCACCTGCTCACGAACATGCTGGCCCTCTGGATCCTCGGCTCGCTGGTCGAGCCGGCGCTGGGGAGGTGGCGCTTCGGGCTCGTCTACTTCGTGTCGCTCCTCTGCGGGTCCTTCGGCGCGCTCCTGCTGTCGCCCGACAGCCTCACCGTGGGCGCCTCGGGCGCCGTCTTCGGCCTGATGGGCGCCGCGGCCGTCGTGGCTCGCAACCGCGGCTTCAGCCTGATGGAGAGCGGCCTCGGCATCTGGATCGGCCTGAACCTCCTGATCACGTTCACGATCCCGAACATCTCGATCGGCGGCCACATCGGCGGCCTGGTCGGCGGCGCCGTGACCGCGTTCCTGCTCGTGGAGCTGCGCGACCGCGTCCGGCTGCCCGACTTCGTGCCCGCGGCCGTGTGCGTGGCGATTGGCGCGGCGGCCGTGGTCGGCTCGATCGCCCTCTCGGGCTAGGCCGAAAGGTCGAGCTCGATCGAGCGGCGCGTGGGCGGCGCCGGCACGAGCTCCGGGTGCAGCAGGTGGCCGAGCAGCTCCACGCCCTCCACCAGGCGCGGGCCCGGGCGCGAGAAGTAGGCCGCGGCGTCCACCGCGATGACGCGGGCGCCGAGCGGCGCCAGCCGCTCGCGCTGCGCCATCGTCTCGGCCGCCGCCTGCTCCGCGTAGTAGCCGCACGGCATCGACACCACCACGTCGATCGGCAGCGCCTCGAGCTCGGCCCAGTCCGCGGTGCGCGACTTCTCGCCCGGCTGCCCGAGCAGGTCCACGCCGCCCGCCAGCTCGATCATCTGCGGCACCCAGTGGCCGCCGATGTAGATCGGGTCGAGCCACTCGAGCGCGGCCACGCCCGGGCGCGGCGCTCCCTCGACCGCGCGCTCGACGGCCGCGATTCGCGCGGCGGCGTCCTCGGCGAGCTCCTCGCCCGCCTCCTCGACGCCGGCCGCCTGCGCCAGCCGCGGCACGTCCGCCAGCACCTCTCCCAGCGTGGAGGGGTCGAGCGAGATCACCTCGGGCTGGGTGGGCAGCCGCTCGGCCACCGCGCGCACGTCGTCGAACGAGACGGCGCACACCTCGCAGACCGCCTGGGTCACGATCAGGTCCACGCCGAGCTCCTCGAGCACGCGCTCGTCCAGCTCGTACAGCGACTCGCCGCGCCCGGTGCGCTCCCGCACGGCGGCGTCGATCTCGGCGGCCGGCAGCCCCTCCGGGATCACGCTTCGGGTGAGGTGGGGGAGTTGCTCCGCGCGGGGCGGGTAGTCACACTCGTGAGTGACCGCGGCGACGCGGTCGCCCACGCCGAGGGCGAACAGCATCTCGGTTGCGGATGGGACAAGCGAGGCGATACGCACGGAGACGAGAATGGCACGTCTGAGCGACGAGCAGATCGAGGAGCGGCTGGGCGAGCGCGAGGGCTGGGAGCGCTCCGGCGACGCGATCGTGAAGCAGTTCGACAACGGCGACTTCAAGGGCTCCGTGGACTTCGTGAACCGGCTGACCCCGGAGGCCGAGGAGATGAACCACCACCCCGACCTCGAGATCTCGTGGAAGACCGTCACCGTGACCATCACGACGCACAGCGAGGGCGGCCTCACGGACAACGATTTCGAGCTTGCGCGCCGGATTGATGCGCTGGGCTAGCCGCTACACTCGCGCCGTCACCGCATGAGCGACGACGATCCTCCTCGAAGTAGGCAGAGAAAGGGCTTCCAAGCCCTGGCCTCGCAGGCAAGCGGTCTGAGATGACCCAGGTCCTGCTCCTGTTCGGCGTCGCCGTGCTGGTTGCCCTGAACGGACTCTTCGTGGCCGCGGAGTTCGCGCTCGTGCGCGCCTCGCAGGGCCGCATCGAGCAGCTTCGCGACGAGGGCCGGCGCGGCGCCGCGCTCGTGCTCAAGCAGATCGAGCGCATCGACGAGTACCTGTCCGCGTGCCAGCTCGGCATCACGATGACCTCGCTGGGCATCGGCTTCCTGGGCGAGCCCGCGATCGCGAGCCTGTTCGAGGACGCCTTCGGCACCGCGATCTCGCACAACGCCTCGCTGGCGATCTCGCTCGCGCTCGCCTACCTGATCACCACCGCGCTTCACATCACCTTCGGCGAGCAGGTCCCGAAGATCTACTCGATCGTTCACTCCGAGAACGACGGCGCTGCGGGTGGCCCGGCCGCTGGAGCTGTTCCGGATCGTCTTCAACCCGCTGATCTGGCTGCTCAACACGGCGTCGAACTGGATCCTGCGCCTCGTGGGCGTGGACGCTCGCGCCGAGTTCGAGGAGGTCAGCACCTCCGAGGACCTGAAGCTGATCATCGCGCGCAGCCAGCGCGGCGGAAAGCTCGACCCCGGCGAGGCCGGGATGCTCTCGGGCGTCTTCCACCTGCACGAGCAGCAGGCGCGCCAGGTGATGACGCCGATCCCGGCGGTGGTGACCGTCGATGCGTCCGAGACCGCCGAGGCGGCGCTGCGGCGCGCGGTCGACTCCGGCCACACGCGGCTCGTGGTGACCGAGGAGGCCAACACCGACCGCATCAAGGGCATCGTGCACGTGAACTCGCTCGCGCGGAAGGTCATGACGGAGGGCCCGGACGCGTCGATCGAGAGCAGCGTGAAGGAGGCGCTGATCGTGCCCGAGACGAAGCCGCTCGACGACCTGCTCGCCGACCTTCAGCGCGAGCGCGCGTCGATGGCCGTGGTCGTGGACGAGTACGGCCGCACGGTCGGCATCGTGACCGTCGAGGACATCATCGAGGAGGTCGTGGGGGAGATCGCCGACGAGACCGACCCCGCGGTCGCCGGCGTCCGCCAGCTCGCGAACGGCGACTGGTGGGTCCGCGGCCACGTGCCGATCATGGACCTCGCCGACTACGGGCTCGACCTGCCGGTGGACTCCGACGCCTACAACTCGGTGGGCGGCTTCGTCTTCGGCGAGCTCGGCCGCCTGCCGAAACGCGGCGACATGGTGAACGTGAACGGCTACTCGCTGCGCGTCGAGGCGGTGCGCGAGAACCGCGTGGAGGCCGTTCGCATCCGAGACCACCACCAACGCGGCGAAGGGCGCCCCAGCGACGGCGATTCCCGCCCGGTCGAGCAGACGGCGCAGGTGCCGCGCGCGGGCGAGCAGGGCACCTCACAGCAGTCGTAGCGCGCAGCACGGGGTGCCGCAGCCTGTCCGTCCGGGTGGGGGGCTAGCTTCGCGCTCAGAGTGCTTCTCGGAGGAGGAGGTCTCGCCGGAATGTGGTGCGTGAAGCTGAGTGATTCGCAGCGCGATGCTTTGCGCGCGCTGATCCAGGCGGAAGACGAGAAGGGACCCGCACTGGCCGCCGCGCTCGAGGCGCTCGACCTGGCCCGCTGGGACGACCTTCCCGACGCCACGCTCCCGTGGGACCGGGTGGCCGAGCTGGCCGAGAAGCAGGGGATCGGCGAGGCCGACGTGGTCTGGGACCTCACGGCCGCCGCGCCGCCCGCGCCGCCAAGGCGCCGCGGCGGGCGCAAGACCGCGTTCGTCAAGCGCGCGAAGCCGCCGGCCTAGCCGCTGCGTCAGGCCCGGAGCGCTGCTCCGATCAGCGTGCGCGCCACCTCACGTGCCCGCGCGGGCGCGAGCCCGCTTCGCTCAAAGGCACGCCACGTGCCCACGTCCACCAGCGCCCGTGCAGTCCTGCGCTGCTCGGCGCTGGGCCGAAGCGGCCTGAGCGCCTCGTTTGTGAGGGCGTCGATTGAGCACTGCACGAGGTCGTGTCCCTCGGCCAGCGCCGGATGCACATCGGGCTCCCGCGCCATCGCCTCGACGATGACAGCGCCGCGCTCGTAGATCCCATAGACCTCGGCCACGAGCCGCCCGATCCGGTCGGCGCCCGCGGTCCCGTCGAAAACCCGCCGCGCGTCGCCGGGCTCCGGCACCGCCAGCTGCGGCCAGGCCAGCTCGCCACAGGCCGGGACCAGCTCGTCCAGGGACGGGAAGTGCCGGTACACCGTCCCAACGCCCACGCCGGCGCGCTCCGCGATCTGGTCCCACGTCGTGGCCGCCACGCCCTGCTCGCCGTGGAGCGACATCGTCGCCTCGACGATCTTCCGCCTCGTCTTTTGGACGGCGGCGGCCCTCTTGCCCATTTCGTATTTTCGCGGAGACATTTAGTTGACGAATCTGCTCCGCCAAATTATAGTGCCCGCACCCGACGCATGAAAGGAGCCAGGATGGCCACCACGACGCGGGTCCCGATGGCACTCAAGGCCGGCGATGGAGAGCAATACGCCTTCTTCGGGACGACCGCAACCATCAAGGTCAGCGCCGAGCAGACCGGGGGTGAGATGTCCCTCGTCGAGGTGGACGTCCCGCCGAACTTCGGTGTGCCGCTCCACGTGCACTACTCGGAGGACGAGACGTTCTGGATCCTCGAGGGCCGCGCCACCTTTGAGGTCGGCGACCAGCGCATCGGGGCCGGGGCCGGCGACTGCCTGTTCGGGCCCGCGCGACATTCCGCACCGCTTCGAGACCGGCGAGGAGGGCGCCCGGATGCTGTTCCTCCTAACCCCGGGCGGGTTCGACGAGTTCGTCCGCGAGGCGAGCGATCCGGCGAACGAAGACCGGATCCCGGAGATCGTCGAGAAGTACGGGGGCGCGCTGCTCGAGCCGCCGCCCGCCTAGGTCTTCGGCGGGTATTCGTAGAAGCCGGCGCCGGCCTTGCGGCCGAGCTTGCCCTCGTCGATCAGCTCGCGCACCCGCCCGGGGATCTCGGCGCCGATCGACTCCCCGATCGCCGCCGCCACGTCCAGGCCCACGAAGTCGAGCAGCGCGAGCGGCCCCATCGGGTGGCCGGCGCCGAGCTTCATGCAGGTGTCGATCGCCTTCGGGTCGAGTCCGTTGCGCTCGAGCAGGCGCACGGCGTCGAAGAGGTACGGGAACAGCAGCTTGTTCACGACGAAGCCGGCGGCGTCGGGCACCTCGACGGCGGTCTTGTCGAGCTGCTCGCAGAGCTCGTGCAGGCGGCGCTTGGTCTCGTCGCTCGCGGCGTCGGGGAACGACAGCTCCACCAGCTTCATCTTGTCGACGGGGTTGAACACGTGCAGGGCGCCGAAGCGGTCCGGGCGGCCGCTCGCCTCGGCGAGCGCCGCACCGACAGCGAGGAGGTGGTCGTGGCGAGCACCGCGTCGCCGTCGAGCACGTCCGCGAGCACAGCGTAGAGCCCGCGCTTGCGTCCTCGTCCTCGCTGATCGCCTCGACCACGACGGGGCAGCCGGAGAGCTCTGAGAGCTCCGTCACGACCGTCGCGGAATCCTCCACCTTGGCGCACGCCCGGTCCTTCGAAGCCTCGCTGCGGGCCCACAGGATCACCTCGTGGGAGGCCCCCGCCGCGCGCGCCAAGCCGCACGCGATCGCCCCGCTACCCGCTATCCCAAGCCGATTCAAGCTCTTATCCGCCTTTGGTTGACTCGCCAGTCAATTGAGTACGCTTACCACATGCGAAACGGCAATGAGCGCGAGGTAGTCATCGTCGAGGCAGTCCGAACGCCAATCGGACGCGGGCATCCCGAGAAGGGCTACTACAAGGACGTCCATCCCAACGAGCTGCTCGCGAAGACCTACACCGAGGTCATCGAGCGCGCCGGCATCGACGCCTCCGAGGTCGAGGACGTGATCACCGGCTGCGTGCAGCAGTACGGCGAGCAGATGTTCAACGTGGGCCGCAACGCCTGGCTCCAGGCCGGGCTGCCGGTGGAGACGCCGGCCACGACGGTCGACCGCCAGTGCGGCTCGGCGCAGCAGGCCGTGAACTTCGCGGCGGCGCTGATCGCCTCCGGCGTGCACGACGCCGCCATCGGATCCGGCGTCGAGCACATGGGCCACATCCCCATGGGAGTGGGCTTCAAGTGGGTCGACGACGTGGGCTCGCCGTGGCCGCCCGAGCTGCTCGAGAGGTACAACCTCGTGCCGCAGGGCATCTCGGCCGAGATGATCGCCGACCAGTGGGAGATCCCCCGCTCGGAGCTCGACGAGATCGGGCTGCGCTCGCACCAGAACGCCGCGCGCGCCACCGAGGAGGGCCGCTTCGAGCGCGAGATCGTGCCGTTTGCGGTGAATGGCGACACCTACGTCACGGACCAGGGCATCCGGCCCGACACGAGCCTCGAGGCGCTGTCGGAGCTGAAGCCGGCCTTCAAGGAGGACGGCAAGATCACCGCCGGCAACTCGTCGCAGATCTCCGACGGCGCCGCCGCGGTGCTGCTCATGGAGCGCGGCAAGGCCGAGTCACTGGGCCTGAAGCCGCGGGCGAGGATCGTGGACCAGACCACGGTCGGCGTGGACCCCGTGATCATGCTCACCGGCCCGATTCCCGCCACCAGGAAGCTGCTGGAGCGCAACGGGATGAAGATCGACGACATCGACCTGGTCGAGATCAACGAGGCCTTCGCCTCCGTTGTCGCGGCCTGGCGCCGTGAGCTCGAGCCCGATATGGACCGGGTGAACGTGAACGGCGGCGCGATCGCGCTGGGCCACCCGCTCGGGTCGACCGGCGCACGCCTGATCACGACGCTCCTGCACGAGCTCGAGCGCTCCGACAAGGAGATCGGGCTGGTCACGATGTGCTGCGGCGGCGGGCTCGGTACGGGCACGCTGATTCAGCGCGTTTAGGGTCGGGTACATCGGCCTGATGGCCGTGAATACCCAAGGCTCACTTCTGGACGGCCGCTACCGGGTGATCAGGCACCTCGGGTCGGGCGGCATGGCCTCGGTTCTCCTGTGTGAGGACGAGCGGCTTGCCCGCGAGGTAGCGGTCAAGCGGCTGCATGCCGACAGCCCGGTGGACGTCGAACGGCGCTTTACGCGCGAGGCCAAGCTGGGCGCCTCGCTGAACCACCCGAACCTCGTCTCGGTGTTCGACACCGCGACCGACGACGAGGGCGTCCTGATCGTCATGGAGTTCGTGGACGGCGAGCCGCTGTCGCGGATGCTCCGCCGCGGGCCGCTGCGGCCGGAGGAGGTCGCGCGCATGGTTCGCGACCTCGGAGACGCGCTCGACCACGCGCACGCCCAGGGCGTGGTCCACCGCGACGTGAAGCCGGGCAACGTGCTGATCCGCGGGGATGGGGTCACGAAGCTCGCGGACCTCGGGATCGCCACCGCCTCCGACGGCACCAAGATCACCCGCAGCGGCACCGTGCTGGGCACCGCTTCGTACATGGCGCCCGAACAGCTGGACGGCCGCGGGGCTGGGCCCCCCGCCGACGTGTACGCGCTCGCGGCGATCGCGTTCGAGGCGCTGAGCGGGAAGCGCCCGCGCGAGGGCCGCACGCCGCTGGAGATCGCGCACAGGATCGCCACCGAGGGCGCTCCCGACCTCCTCGACGCGTGGACGGGCGCCCCGAAGGCGGCCGCCCAGGTCCTGAAGCGCGGGATGGCCCAGGATCCGGAGGATCGCCCCGCGTCGGCCGGAGAGTTCGCGCGCGAGCTGGCCACGGCGCTCCAGGACGGCCCTGAGGACAAGACCGCCAAGACACGCCGCCTCGGCCGCCGCCCGAAGGCTGCCGTGGCCGGTGCCGCCGCGGCGGGAGCGGGCGCCGCTGGCGCGTGCCGCCGCGGCCGATCCGGAGCCCGACGCCGCGGCACGGCACGCCGCCACCAACGCGCCCGCCGCAGCCCGCCGGGAGACACCGCGCCGGGGATGGGCGCTCGCGCGTCGGCGCGCTCGCGCTTGCCGCCGTCTTCATCGTGCTCGCCATCGCGACGATCGCCGGTGCCGTGCTGTCTGGCGGGGACGACGAGGGCTCCTCGCCCTCCGGTGCTGACCGCACGCCCGCCGAGCCGGCCGCGCCGGGCAAGAAGAAGGAACAGCCCAAGGCGAAGGACGAGCCCAAGGATCAGACTCCCGCGGCCCCCGCGCCGGCGGAGGACCAGTCCGACTCCGGCTCGTACGACCCCGCGCGCGGGGCGGCGCTCAACGACGAGGGCTTCAAGCTCATGAACGCGGGCGAGTACGACGAGGCGGTCGCGACGCTCCAGCAGGCCGTGGAGTCCTTCCCGCCGGGCACGGACGACCTGAACTACGCCTACGCGCTGTTCAACCTCGGCAAGTCACTGCGGCTGGCCGGGCGCTACGACGAGGCGGTCGAGGTCCTCAAGCAGCGGATGAAGATCCCCAACCAGCAGGACGTCGTGAAGCGCGAGCTCGAGCTCGCTAAGCAGCAAGCACGCGAGGGCTAGCCGCCGCCAGCTGGCGCTCGATGCCCGTGGCGAGGTCCACGCGCGGCGCGTAGCCGAGCTCCTCGGCGGCCTTGCGCCCGCAGCCCGCCGTCACGTGAGCCTCGGTGCCCGAGCCCCGCACGGTTCGCAGCACGGCGCGTCGGCCCAGCGCGTCCTCGAGCATCCCGAGCGCGGTCCGCAGCTCCACCGAGCGCCAGCCCGACAGGTTGTAGGCCTCGCCCGCACGACCGCGGCGCAGGGCGGCGAGGATGCCGGCGACGGCGTCGTCGATGTAGGTGAAGTCACGCGCCGTGCCCGGCGCCGCGTACCAGGGCAGCGGCTGCCGGGCGGCGAGCAGGCGGGTCCAGCGCGCGAACGCCATCTCCGGGCGCTGGCCTGGCCCGTAGACGGTGAACGGCCGCACGATCACGGCGTCGGCGCCGTGCTCGCGCACGACGGCCTCGGCGTCCACCTTGCTCGCGGCGTAGGGGTTGAGCGGAGCCGCGGGCGCGTGCTCGGGGGTCGGCAGCTCGCGCGCGTTCCCGTACACCGAGGAGCTCGATACGAACACGAAGCGGATCCCGCGCGCGCTCGCCGCACGCACGAGGCGCTCGGTGAGCACGACGTTCGCCTCGTGGAGCGCCGCCGGCGAGCGGCGGGTGCGCACGCCCGGCAGCCCGGCGAGGTGGATCACCGCGTCCACGCCCCGCAGCCGCGCCCGATCGGCGCGCCCGATCGTGACCTCGGCGCCGCGGGCGGACAGCTCGCTCGCGGCTTCCGGGCCGGTGCCGGGCGCATATTCGCCGGAGAGGTCATCGACGATGCTCACGCGCTCGCCCTCGTCGAGCAGCGCAGCGCTCACGCGGCTCCCGATGAAGCCGAGACCGCCCGTCACGAGGATCCGCCGAGACATAGTTAGGGCACCCTAACAACCGCCGGGCGGCCGCCGACCCGCGCCGCCGCGGACCCTCGCGCTGGCATCATCCCGGGCATGACGATCGCCGCCGAAGCCGCGCTGCCGTTGGTGCCCTCCGACGAGGAGCGCCAGATCCGCGAGGCGGTGCGCGGCATCTGCGACGGCTTCCCCGAGGACTACGCTCGCCAGAAGTACGCCGCGGACGAGCCGCCCACCGAGCTCTGGGACGCCCTCGCCGAGAAGGGCTACCTCGGCGTGAACCTGCCCGAGGAGTGGGGCGGCGGCGGGCTCGGCATGAGCGGGCTGGCCGCCGTCGGCGAGGAGATCGCCGCGGCGGGCAAGTCGCTGCTGCTGATCGTCGTCTCGCCCGCGATCGTGGGGAACATCCTGGCCCGGCACGGGACCGACGAGCAGAGGGAGCGCTGGCTGCGCGGCATCGCGGCGGGCACCACGAAGATCGCCTTCGCGATCACCGAGCCGGACGCCGGCACCAACTCGCACAACCTCTCGACGTCGGTGGAGCGCCGCGGCGACCGCCTCGTGCTGCGCGGCCAGAAGACCTACATCTCGGGCGTCGAGCACGCCGACGCCGTGCTCGTGGTGGCGCGCAGCCGGATGCCGGACGGCGCGCTCGGGCTGCCGTCGCTCGCGATCGTGGACGTGGACACGCCCGGCTTCACGCGCGAGCAGATCCCGATGCCGTACCTCGGGCCGGACAAGCAGTGGACGCTCTTCTTCGACGACGTGGAGCTCGAGGAGGAGCGCCTGATCGGCGGCGAGGGCGGCGGGCTCGGCCCCGTCTTCGACGGCCTCAACCCCGAGCGCATCATGGGCGCGGCCGTGGCCTGCGGGGCGGGCCGCCGGGCGCTCGGCAAGGCGTCCGCCTACGCGAACGAGCGGGCCGTCTGGGGAGCCCCGATCGGCACGCACCAGGGGGTCGCCCACCCGCTCGCCGAGGCCAAGATCGAGCTAGAGCTCGCTCGCCTGATGATGCAGAAGGCGTGCGCGCTCTACGACGCCGGGGTGCCCGGCGCCGGCGAGGCCAGCAACATGGCGAAGTACGCGGCGGCCGAGGCGGCCATCAAGTGCGTCGACCGGGCGATCCAGACCCACGGCGGCAACGGCTTCGCGCTCGAGTACGGGCTGTCCGACATGTGGTGGGGCGTCCGCCTCACCCGGACCGCGCCCGTTTCGCGCGAGATGATCCTGAACTACGTGGCGGAGCACTCGCTGGGGCTGCCGAAGAGCTATTGAGGATGCCCGGGGCCAGGATGGGGAGGTAGGCCCAGGGGATCTGGTCGAGCGAGGCCGGGTCACCGCGCGACATGAGGATCTTGTAGACCGGTATCGCGTGCAGGAGGTCCACGAGCGCTTCCACCTCGAGGTCCGGCCGCAGCTCGCCGCGCTCGATCCCCCGCTCGATGAACAACCGGAGCAATGCGCGGAACGGGCTGACCACCCTGTCGACGAAATCCTGGTGCAGCTCCGGGTCGCTCATCGACTCGGCGAGCACGCGCGGGACGATGCCGGACAGCCCCGAGCCGGCGAGCCGCCGCCGCTGCGTCTCCGCAAGGGCCGCCATGTCCCCCGCCATGCTGCCGGTGTCGGGCGGGTCGCCCGGGGGGACTACGTCGGAGAGGGCGGCCAGGATCATGTCGTTCTTCGTCGGCCAGCGCCGGTAGATCGTCGTCTTGCCGACGCCCGCGTCCGCGGCGACTCCCTCGATGGTCGTGCCCGCGACGCCGCTGCGTGCCGAGCATCCTCAGCGTCGAGTCGAGGATCGCCTGCTCGGCCTCCGCGCTGCGCGGCCTGCCACGACCGCGGGCCGGCGCCTCCTCGGCGCCGGCCCGGTCGTCTGTTCCTCTGGTCTCGCGTCGGTCACGCGCGTGCCGGCTCCGGCTGCATCCCGAACGCGCGCTTCTCGGCCCGCTCGCGGCTCTTGCCCGGCAGCACGACGAGGGCGACGACGGCGCCCGCGAGGGCCGTGGCCGCCGCGACCGTGAGCGTGCTGCTCATGGCCGTGGTGAACGCGGTCTCGGCGGCATTCGACAGGACCCGCCCGGCGTCGCCGCCGATCTGGTCCGCCACCACGCTGGCGTGGCCGAGTGAGTCGGACGCCGCGTCGGCCGCGGGCTCGGGCAGCGACTTCACGGCGGGCTCCATGTCGGCACCGTAACTGCTCGACAGGAGGCTTCCGAGGATCGCCACGCCGAGCGTGCCGCCCACCAGCCGCACCGTGTCGTTCATCGCCGAGCCGACGCCTGCGTTGTTCAGCGGCACCGAGCTCATGATCGACTCGGTGGCCGGCGCCATCGTGGCGCCCATGCCGAGGCCGAGCAGGACGAGCGAGGCGGCCACGAGCGAGTAGCCGCTGTCCGTATCGGCTCCGGAGAGCAGGAACAGCGCGGCGGCGACCACGGTCAGGCCGGTGGAGACGACCGGGCGCGTTCCGAACCGGCCCGCGAGCTTCGCCGACAGCGGCCCGCCGATGATCAGGCCCGCCGCGACCGGGAGCATCCGGAGGCCGGCCTGGAACGGGGTGTAGTCGAGCACTCCCTGGAGGTACTGGGTCAGGAAGTAGATCGCGCCGAACAGGGCGAAGAACACCAGGGCGATCGAGACGCTCGCTCCGGTGAAGCGACGGATGCGGAAGAGCCGCACGTCGAGCATCGGGGATGAGGTGCGCAGCTCCCAGGCGACGAACGCGGCGAGGATCACGGCCGCCGCGGCGAAGCCGCCGAGGATGAGTCCGGAGGTCCAGCCGCGCTCCGGCGCCTCGATGATCGCGGCGGTCAGGATGCCGAGGCCGGCGGTCGAGAGCAACGCGCCCATCGGGTCGAGCCGCGGCTGCCTGGGGTCACGCGAGTCCGGCACGAGCTTCGGTGTGGCGGCCAGCGCCGCGATCGCGATCGGGACGTTGATCAGGAACACCGCGGTCCAGTCGAACTGCTCGAGCAGGAAGCCGCCGGCCGCGGGTCCGATGCCCACGCCGATGCCGGCCACCGCCGCCCAGATGCCGATCGCCTTCGGCCGCTCCTCGGCGGGGAAGACGTTGGTGAGGATCGAGAGGGTGGTCGGCATGATGAGCGCGCCGCCGATTCCCATCAGGGCCCTGGTCGCGATCAGCATGTTCGCGGACTCGGCGAAGGCGGAGGCGAGCGATGCGCCACCGAAGATCACCAGGCCGGAGACCAGTGCACCGCGGCGGCTGAAGCGGTCGCCGAGGGCGCCCATGGTGAGGAGGAGCCCGGCGAAGACGAGCGTGTACGAGTCGACGATCCACTGGAGCTGGCCGCTGCTTGCATCGAGCTCGCGCTCGATAGTGGGCAGGGCGACGTTCAGAATGGTGTTGTCCAGCGAGATGACGAGCAGCGCTGTGGAGAGGATGAGCAGCGTCCACCAGCGCTTGTCGTAGGGGGCTTGGGGTGAAGCTGTCATGTGCGCTCCTCTTCTTCTAATAACGATACGGAACAGTTGCGTTTCGCTATTGAAGCACAGGAGCGCGATTTATGCAACGCCTGCGTTCCGAATTTATGTGGTCTTGCTCACAGTGGGGCTCTTGGCCGCTCTGCCACCGGCCGCGAGCGGCGCATGGCGCCCGCACGTGCGCGAGGCACGCGAGTACGCGGCGGCGCGCGCAGGGGAGATCTCGTTCGGCGTTCGCACCCGGCGGGGGCTGCGCGGCGTCGACGTCGCGAGGGTCGTCCCGTCGGCGAGCGTGGTCAAGGCGATGCTGCTCGTGGCCTACCTGCGGCGAGCCGACGTGCGCGGGCGCCCGCTGCGGCCGGCGGAGCGCGCGCTGCTCGGGCCGATGATCCGCCGCTCCGACAACGCCGCGGCCTCACAGGTGTGCAACGTCGTGGGGACCGCCGGGCTCGAACGCCTGGCGCGGCGCGTTCACATGAGGCGCTTCCACGCGACCCGCCCGTGGGGGCTCTCGACCATCGACGTGGCCGGCCAGACGCGCTTCTTCCTCGGCATCGACCGCCGCGTGCCGGCGCGCCACCGCCGCTACGCGATGAGGCTGCTCGGGTCGATCGTGCCCTCGCAGCGCTGGGGCATCGCCCGGGAGCGCCCGCGCGGCTGGGCGCTCTACTTCAAGGGTGGCTGGGGCTCGGGCACCGGCTGGGCCGATCACCAGGTCGCGCTGCTCCGGCGCGGCCGGCGCCGCCTCTCGGTGGCGATCCTGATCACGTCGAGCCCGAGCCACGAGTACGCGAAGGAGACGCTTCGGGGCATCGCTGCGCGGTTGCTCCGAGGGCTGAGGCCGAATTCGCGCCCCCGTTGATGGCGGAAAACCGACGCCGAGACGTCGGCTCGCCCCCCTGGCAGCGCCGCGGCGCGCAGGCGATCTTGTGGATCGAGGCTCTTGAGAGGCCTTGCGTCTAGAAGAGGAGGAGTGCGATGTGGTGGGAAGTCGGTGAATTCGCTGTTGATCTGCTGCTGCCGTCCAGCCAGCCGGACGCCGAGGGGCTCTTCGACAAGAAGAACCGGCTCCGGGTGCCGGTCGTCGAGCCCGACGGCTTCAAGCGCCGCCTTAACGCGAGCGGCTGGTTCGAGGACGAGGTCGTCGCGGCCGGAATGCTGAATCAGGGCAAGGCGCAGTCGCTGCTCGCGCTGATGACCGGCTGGGCGCTCGTCGAAATGGTGCGCGGGAAGCGCTGCAAGTGGCTCTCGCGCGACTTCTGTGTCGCGGTGACCGCCGACCGGGTGGTCGTGCTTGCGATAG
The DNA here is from genome assembly GCA_963771715.1 of uncultured Thermoleophilaceae bacterium. Classification (GTDB taxonomy): domain Bacteria; phylum Actinomycetota; class Thermoleophilia; order Solirubrobacterales; family Thermoleophilaceae; genus JACVRW01. Next base: position 6,312 of record CAVYUQ010000005.1, on the reverse strand, counting down.
CTGCCGCGGCCGAGGGCGACGATGGGACCGATGTGGTCGTCAAGGTGAAGCCGGGCGAGCTCGGCTCCTGGTCTCGCGGGTCGGTGAGGATCGACCTGGACGACCGCGAGCTGAAGAGCGGAGCCAAGGGCGGCACGCTCGACCTCGCGGGCGCCGAGCGGTTCCCGGTGAACTGGGAGGGCCCGAGCATCGGAGGCTTGATCGAGTTGCTCGCGCGCGGCTAGGGCAGCTGCGCCGCCACCTCCGGGCCCGCCAGCAGCGAGACCTGGAGGTACAGCAGGGCCGGCTCGAGCTCGAGCAGGTTTCCGCCCTCGCGAAGGCGTCGCACGACGAGGTCATCCGCGCCGGCCACCACGGCGTGGAAGATCTCGTCGGGCACGCTGTTCGCGACCTGTAGCTCGCGCATGCGCTCGGCGTAGCGGTCGCGCAGGCGCTCGCGGCGCTCGAGCGCCTCGGGTCCGGCCGCCGCGACCTCGATGAGGAAGACCCGCGCGAGAGCGGGCTCGGCGGCGAGCCAGCGCAGATACGCGCGGATGCCGGCGCGGGTGCGAGCGAGCCACTCGTGGCCGGCGCCGTCCTGCGCCGCGCGGACGTGCTCGAAGAGCTCGTCGCTCGCGGCCTCGTAGGCGGCCAGGAAGCAGTCGCGCTTGTCGGCGAAATGCTCGTAGAAGGTCTTCTTCGAGACGCCCGCCCCGCGCACGATGTCGTCGATCGTGGCGGCGGCGTAGCCCTTGTCCGCGACCGCCCTCCCGATCGCCTCCAGGAGGCGCGTTCGCTGCGATGCCGCCACCAGCGAGCGGTCGAGCCCGTGGGTGCCGCGCGGCAGGCGGCGGGGGATGTCGGGGGTGGCTTCCACGTTGTGTACGCCCTGGTACATTACTCCGCCATGGACCTGACGCTCTCACCGTCCGAGCAGTCCTTCCGTGACGAGCTGCGCGCCTGGCTGGCGGACAACCACCCGGGCGAGGACCCGCCCGGCGAGGACGCGGCCTTCGACCACCGCCGCAAGTGGCAGCGCCAGCTCTACGACGCCGGCTACGCCGGCTTCTCGTGGCCGAAGGAGTACGGCGGCCGCGGCGCCACGCTCGTCGAGCAGGCGCTGTTCGGCGAGGAGATGGCGCGCGCCCGCGCGCCCCAGCCGGCGAACGTGCTCGGCATGGTCATGGGCGGCCCCGTCGTGATCCACCACGGCACCGACGAGCAGAAGGAGCGCTGGCTCAACCCGATCCTCACCGGCGACGAGATCTGGTGCCAGGGCTTCTCCGAGCCGGACTCGGGCTCCGACCTGGCGTCGCTGAAGACGAAGGCCGTGAAGTCGAACGGCGAGTGGCTGGTCACGGGCCAGAAGGTCTGGACGACGTTCGCGCACAAGGCGAAGTGGTGCATGCTCGTGGCCCGGACCGACCAGGACGTGCCCAAGCACCAGGGCCTGACCTACTTCATCCTCGACATGGAGCAGGACGCGGTGCAGGTGCGCCCGCTCCACCAGATCACGAACGAGCCCGAGTTCAACGAGCTCTTCCTCGAGGAGGCCCGCATCCCCGACGAGAACGTCGTGGGCGGCGTCGGCAACGGGTGGACGGTCGCGATCACCACGCTGATGAACGAGCGCGCCGGCCTCGGCGCGGCGTCCGCGGCCGGGCATGCGGATCGCGCTCGACGACGTCAAGGAGCTGGCCCGCGAGCGCGGCGTGGCCGACGACCCGCTCATCCGCCAGCGCATCGCCCAGCTCGCCATCGAGGTGGAGCTGCTGCGCCTGAACGCCTGGCGCGGGCTCACCCAGATCATGAAGCGCGGCGTGCCGGGGCCCGAGGGGTCGCTGCCGAAGTGGCAGTGGGGCGAGATCCACCAGTCGCTCACCGAGCTCGCCGCGGACATCCTCGGCGAGGACGGCGCGGCCTGGGACTCGCGCTGGACCTACCGCCTGCTGCGCTCGCGCGCGAACTCGATCGAGGGCGGCACCACCGAGATCCTCAAGAACATCATCGCCGAGCGGGTGCTCGGCCTGCCGAAGCTGAGGTAGGGAAATGAACTTCGACTTCACCGACGACCAGCAGGCGATCAAGCGCACCGCCAACGAGCTGCTCGCCGCGCGCTTCAAGCCGGAGCACGTGCGCGAGCTGGCCGAGGCGGGCAGCTACGACGACGACGCCTGGAAGGAGATGTCCGAGCTCGGCTGGGCCGGCATCTTCGTGGACGAGGAGCACGGCGGCCAGGGGCTCGGCGTGGTCGAGCTGGTGATCCTGATGGAGGAGCTCGGCTACGCGCTCGCTCCCGTGCCGTTCCTGTCGAACGCCGCGGCTGGCCTCGCGCTCCAGTTCGCGGGCTCGGACGAGCAGAAGGAGCGCTGGCTCCCCGGCATCGCGTCGGGCGAGGCGCGCGGCACCGTCGGCATGATGCGCGACGGCGAGGCACGGCTCGTGCCGGACGCCGACTCGGCCGAGGTGATCGTGCTGATCGGCTCCGACGGCTCCACAAGCGTGATCGAGGCCTCGGCCGCGGAGATCGAGCCGTTCGAGACCATGGACCGCACGCGCCGCTTCGCGCGCGTGAGGGCGGACGCTGGCGAGCCGCTCGGCGGCGACTGCTTCGCGGCGGGGGATCGCATAGCAACCGCGCTGTCCGCCGAGACGGTGGGCGTGGCGCAGAAGGCGATGGAGATGGCGGTCGAGTACGCGCGCGAGCGCAAGCAGTTCGGCCGCCCGATCGGCGCCTACCAGGCTGTCTCGCACCGCTGCGCGCAGATGCTGCTCGAGGTGGAGGGCTCGCGCTCGGGCGCCTACTACGCCGCCTGGTGCGCGGACGCCGAGCCGGCTTCCCTGCCGGCGGCTTCCTCGATGGCGAAGGCCTACAGCTCAGACGCCGGCTGGCGCGTGTGCACGTCGTCGCTCCAGGTGCACGGCGGCATCGGCTTCACCTGGGAGCACGACCTGCACTTCTACCTCAAGCGCGCGAAGACCAACGGGCTGCTCTACGGCTCGGCGAGCGAGCATCGCGAGCGCGTGGCGGAGCTCGGCCTGGCGGCCGAGCCGGTTCAGGTCTGAGCAGCAGGACGGGCCCCCCAGGGGCGGAGGGCCCGTGCGCTGCGTGTACTGCGGTCTGGTTGTCTAGTGGCCCGCGGGACCCGTGGGGATCATGCGGGGGCCACCGGCGCGGTCCTTGAAGCCGTCGGCGGGCGCCGGCTGATAGCTGGACCGGTAGTCGGGCGACGAGGTGTACGGCTGCGGGCCGCGGGTGCCCTCTTCGGGGCCGCCGTCGAAGCGCGTGCCGGGCACGGGCGCCACCTGCGACTGCGTGATGCCGCCGCGGGTGCCCTCCTCCGGACCGCCGTCGTAACGCGTGCCTGGCTGCGTCTGCGGCGCCGGCACGATCACGGGCGTGGCCCTGGTGGCCTGCTCGACCTGGTCCTCGTCATTCGCGAGGATCACAACAGCGGCTGTCAGGGCGACCACGGCAACCATCGCGATGGCGAGAAGCCCCTTGACCAGCTTGAAGTGCGAGCGAAGGACGACTGACGGGTGCTGCGCGGGGATCGGCTGTCCCATGACTGCCTCCTGTATTTCGGTTGACATCGGAGGCGATCGTCCAGGGGAGCGGTAACCAGGCGACGACAGCCCGGTAACAGCGGCTTTAACCGCCGGCGAACGGCCGCTGCCCGTAGCGGTCGACCGAGACGACCTCGCCGACCGGCCTGCGGGTGGTGGGGCCGTAGCGGCCCTGCGGCCAGCCCAGCGGCACGACCGCGCACGGCGACACGTTCCACGGCAGGCCGAGCGCGCGGCGGGCCAGGATGCTGCTCCAGAGCGGCAGCGTGATCAGCGCCGCGCCGAGCTCGGCGGCGCGCGCCGCCAGCAGCAGGTTCTGGACCGACGGGTAGATCGAGCCGTAGTAGCTCGTGGCGGCCAGCGGCGGGAACGGCAGGCGGACGCCGCGCATGCAGGCCACCACCACCACCGGAATGTCCTCGAAGTGCCTGGCCTGCCACTCCACCGCTTCGATGATCCGCAGCATCCGCGGGCGCCTGCGCATGCGCAGGCGGCCGAGCCCGCCGTACACGCGCCACGCCTGCATATTGAGCCGGCCGAGGCGACGCTTGACCTCTCGGTCCTTCACCACGATGAACTCCCAGTTCTGCGCGTTGCCGCCGGTGGGCGCCTTCAGCGCCAGCTCGATCAGGTGCAGTACGAGCGAGTCGTCGACCGGGTCGGGCCGCAGCCGTCGAATGGCACGCTGCGTGCGCATGGCCTCTTCGATGTCCATCGCGACTAGCGGCGCTTGATCAGCGGCTGCGAAGGCCGCCAGCACGCCGTAGCGCGGCTGCTCGGGCACGGGTTCCGTGGCAACCTCCGGCGCGCGGCGGCTGCGAGACCACGTGCCGGACCGCCACGGAGGTCAGCTTCTCGAGCCGGTGCGGCAGGTCGAGGCCCATCCAGCGCGACGAGCCTGTGGGCAGCGTCGAGACCACGATGTCGTCGAACTTCATCGGGTCCCAGACGTCCATCACGGCGACGACCGGGTCCGGGTCGCCCACGGCGCCCTCGACGTTGTCGAGCCCCGCCTCGCGCATGCGCTCGAGCGCGGCCTCCATGCGCTCGTGCCTCTCGGCGCCGGTGCCAGGCATCACGAGGGTGAAGTGGCAGGCCCCGGCCGCGGAGCGCTCGCGGAGAGCGTCGAGGAGTTCATCCGAGGATGCGGTCACGTTCGCTACGACCAGGACACTGAACTCCCAGGCCATGTGGCCAGATTACTACGAGGAGCTCACTCCGGTCCGCGATAGCTGGGCAGCCCGTGCTCGTGCTCCTGGATCGGTCCGCGCTTCTCCGAGCCCAGCGCGAGCTCGTCAAGGCGCGCGATCTCGCGCTCGCCCTCGCGCCGGGCCGGGTGGTCGGGCGGCAGGCCGGCGATCAAAGTCCGGATCCGGTTGCGGATCTGAAGCGAAAAATGCGGCGTGGAGGCGCCCATCAGCTGGTGCACGTCCTCGACGGTCGGCTCGCGGTGGCTGCGGTCTGGGCGCTCGTACTCGCTCACGGGGAGCGAAGTCTAAGGCGCGTTCGCTAAGGCGCGTTGGGCTGCACCGGGACCAGCTCGGTGAGCTGGTCGATCTGCGCCTGCTGCGGCACCGAGATCGCCTTGTCGTCCCCGATCACCCAGGCGCGGTTGTAGACGGCCTGGCCGGGATTGTCCTCGTATCCCGGCTGCACGCTCAGCAGGTACTCCTCGAGCTTCGGCGGCAGCTCGGCCGCGTCGTCCGAGAGCAGCAGCGGCGCGAACACCCCGCGCGTGCCGAGGGCTGCCGCGGCGGCGGCGTCCGACGCCCGGGTGCTGCTCGCGATCGTGAAGTTGTAGCCGGGCACGACCACGCCCCAGCCGAAGTCGCCCTTCTCGTAGCGAGCGAACGCGATCGCGTTCTCCACGGGGTTCGGGCCCTCGATCCGGTTCACGGACCGCGCGAGCTTGCGCTCCTTCAGCTGGTCGAGCACCCGCTTGTCGATCACGGACTCGGGGCCGAGCACGAACACGTTCGGGCGATCGTGCTCGCGCAGCGCCTTGACGATCGGCGCCGGGATCTTGTTCCTGCTCACCGGCAGCACGGCGTCGCCGGAGCGGGCGGCCCAGGCCGCCGCCGGCATCGCGTACTCGCCCTGCTCCGCCGAGTAGAGCACGACGTCGTTCGAGGGCTTCGCGCGCGCCGCGGAGAAGAAGCGGTCGATCGCCTCGGCCGCCTGGAACGGGTTGTCGCCCTCGATCAGGGCCGTCTTGAAGCCCTCGGGCCGCGCGGTGCCGGCCCCGATTCGGATCACCTGGGCGTCCTTCGACAGGTCCGAGCCCTTCGGCTTGAGCCGGTTGAGCACGTCCTCGGTCACGGAGGGCAGCTCGCTGCCGTCCGTGAGGAGGATCGGGGCGCCGATCGGGCGCCCGACCAGCACGGCGGCCGCCACGCCCGTGGCCCAGTCGTCCTGGTCCACGAGCACGACTGCGGTCGGGCGGTCCGCGTCGCCGGTGGCCGGGTAGAGCGCGCCCGCCACGCCGGCGGCGTCCGCCGTGGCGTCGCTGCCCCCGACCCTCACGGTGTTGCGGGTGGCCGTCGAGGGGAAGCCGAGCTTCTCGGCGGCCTGCTCGTCGGTCCCCTTCACGCCGAGCTGCGGCGGCCGCGACTGCTCGTCGTCGGTGCTACAGCCGACGGCAAATAGGGCGATAAGGAGAAACAGGGCGGAAATACGGCGCAATTCGCGGCGCACGATAGCTGCCGTGGGGCAAGCAGCCGGCTTGGCCGGCTGCGCAGCTTTGGGGGTTTTGGCGCTTGCGCGCGG
>CAVYUQ010000004.1:0-115217 GCA_963771715.1 uncultured Thermoleophilaceae bacterium | reverse complement strand
CCCGGACGCGGTGCACCACCATAAGCGCGTTCACGCGCGTCTTCGACGCGCTATGGTGGTGCGCCGCATTCGCGCCCGGGACACGAGCTAGCGAAACAGCCTGAGCAAGCTTTGAAGAAAGCCCACGCGGTCGGCTTTGTGCTCCCGGACGACAGGCTCCGCCGTTTTCGGCAAAGCCGCGCCCACGACGCCTCCCGCCGCAGCCATCGCCATCGGGCCGACATGCTCCAGAAACGCGCGCTCATAGCCGCGCGACAGCCGTTCGACGGCCTCCCCCAGCGGCAGCCAGTTTACGGCCTTCACGTCGCGCATCAATTCCCGCACCGGCGTGTGGCCCGCTTTCATGCGCCAGTAATGCACGACCTTGGGGCCGCCGCGGGTCTCATAGACAAGCGTGCCCAAAAATTCATGCACGGCGACGTCGTGCCCGGTTTCTTCCATCACCTCGCGTTCGGCGGCGGCGCGCGGCGTCTCGCCATGATCGAGCTTGCCCTTGGGCAAGCACAATTCATTGCCCTTGCGTAAGCGCACCACCGCGACCAGCGGCGTTTGCCCCTGCCGCAATACAATGCCCCCCGCTGCCAGAACGGGCGATCGCGCCATCTCCTCTTCCCAGGCTCCACGCCTGCGGATGCAGCGCGGTCAGCCCGCGAACCAGGTCCTGCACACCCTTGCGCCGCTCGAGCCGGCCGAGGTAGAGCAGCCGCAGCTCCTCCCCCGCGGAGGGGAGAGCGGCGTCCGGCGCGTCGTCCGGCGGCGAGGCAATCAGCCCCCGGACGCGGCTCGCCGGTGCCAGCTCGGCCTCGCCGTAGAAGCGACGGTAGGTCTCCAGCACGTCCCCACCGGGCCACAGGATGCGGTCGGCCTCCCGGAGCACGTGGCGCTCGGCCGTGATCAGCTGGCGGGCCTCGAAGCCCTCGTCGACGTAGCCGTCGAGGACGCTGCAGATCTCCGCTGTGGTGTGCAGCCGCACCTGCACCTGCGTGTCGCGCAGGAAGCGCGCGTGCGCGCGCCGCTCCTGGACCGTGACCATGCCCTCGCCGAGGAAGTCCGGGAATTCGATGACGTCCGGTCCCCCATCCGGATACAGCTCGCGCAGCCGCTCGAGGACGCGGGAGCTGTAGAGATGCATGAAGTTGTAGTAGCTGCCGTACTCGCCGCTCGTCGGCTCGGGCACGAACTCGACCCGCACCTCGTCGCCCCAGGGGAGCTCGCCCGTCGCCTTGAGCCGGCGGTGGGCCTCCTCGAGGCCCGAGCGCGTGAGGATCACCACCTCGGCGATCTCGGAGAGCGCCGAGGCCAGGCCCGCGACCGCGACGCCGATGCCGCCGCCGCCGATCGGATGGAGCTCACGGGACACCAGGGCGATACGCACGGCGCCTCGCTCAGCGGCCGGTCATGAAACGCCTCTTGAGGGCGCGGAGCGGGGCGGTGAGCCGCCAGCTCGGCGAGCCCTGCACCGAGTCGAGCCACGCGCGGGTGCTGCGGAGCTCCTCGCGGAGGCGCTCCAGCTCGCCCTCCTGAGTCGTCCCGCGCTCCTCGTCGACCACCCGCTCTCTCGCCCTGCGCACCAGCTCGAACGCCTCGTAGTACTTGCCCTGGCGAACGGGCTCGCTGAAGTAGGCGTCGCGGGTGGAGTCCACGATCACGAGGCCCAGCCCGCCCCAGAGCTCGTGCAGGAGCGTGGGCTCGCGGAACATGTAGCCGGCCACGAAGTCGAGCTCCACGTAGGCGACCTTGGGATGACTCTCGTAGCTCACGCTCTCGAGCCCCGCGCGCACGGTCTCGTTCATGGTGTCGTGGAGCACGATGATCGTTCGCCCGATCGCCGGTGACGCGAGCAGGTCCTCGACGTCCTGGCGCACGCCGTCCGCGGAATGGTCGCCGTCAACCAGGACGAAGTCCACGTTCCGGCCCTCGTCGGCCAGCCGCGCGAGCAGCTCCGGCAGCAGCCTGTGGCTGTCGCCGGTGTGGAAGGTCACGTTGGCAAGCTCGCGGGCCGCCGGCTGGGGCTCGACCAGGTCGAACGAGTGGACCTCGGCGCTGTGAGCAGCCACGCGCGCGAGGCTTCCGCCCTCGGCCGTCCCGATCTCGACGGCGAGCTGCGGCTGGAGCTGCGAGAGCAGACCCTCGAGCGCAGCCCGCTCTCCGAACGACATCTGCCAGTTCGCGTCACGGAGCATCTGGATCTGGCCGCCGGGCGTCCCGGCGGGCCGATTCAGCATCTCGGTCGGGGTGGAATCGGGCTGCACCGGGCCACACGCTAGCGGGCTGATCCGGGCGGTTGGCACGCCAAGCGCCGCAGCTGCCGCCGAGCGGCGGGGTTCCACTCCAGCTCGGTCGCGGTGCGGCCCAGCACCGCGATGACCCTCGGTTCGCACCCCGACAGGCGGCTGGGCGGCACGCTCACCTCGTATCCCGCGAAGCGCAGCGGAGCGCCGAAGAAGTCGGCCAGGTCGTCCCTGGGACTCGAGACGACCGCACTGGAGACGGTTCTTCCGCCTGACACGACCAGCACGCGCTCCGCTTTGCGCAGGCGACTCGTGTTCGCGCTCCAGCCGACGATGCGGACCAGCTCCCGGTCCCCAGTGACCGTGTCGACGAGACCTTGCAGCGCCCCCGGCACGACCGGGATGCGCGCGCCCTCATGCATGACGAAGTCACGGCCCCCGACTCTGCGGAAGACATAGCGCGACCCCGCCAGGTCGGCGATCGGGTCCAGCACGCGTTCCCCGCCGCGTGCTCGTACCGCGAACAGGCTCACGGTCTTGGCCGGTGTCCTCAGGAAGCGAGGCGAAATCACGAAGGAGAAACGGTCCTCGCCCGCGTCCCGGACGACCCTGGTCGTGGCGACGACGCGCTCGTCGAGCGCCAGGGCGAGCACGCCGGCTCGCCTCCCGGCGACGATGCGTCCGGTCGCAAAGGCGGGTATCAGCGCGCCATCACGAGGACTGAGGAGCGCCTCGAGCCCCGAGAGCTCCACGCTGTACCCGGGCCCGTTCGAAGGCTGCGGTGCCGGCCCGCCCACGACGTCCGCGTACGGCCCCATGCGATACACGGAGCCCCAGCTCCGGGAGCCGAACAGGTCATGCATCCGGTCCGCGAACAGGTCACGCTGGCGCTCGAACGCTCTCGCGCCCATCGAGATCGTCTCGCCCGCGCGGTCCATCATGGCGATGCGCGTCCGGCCGGGCGCGCCCTGCCGGAGAGGCCGGCCGTCGGCATCCCACGGAAGTTCGATCCCGAGCAGGTCAGCGAGGGTCGGCAGAAGGTCGATCGTCTGAACCGCCCTGTCGTCGGTCAGGCCCTCGTCGCTGCCGTGGTGCCTTGATCAGCATCGGCACGGATGCGAGCTCCGCGAAGTTCGCGCGCGAAACCTTTCGCCGGCGCCCGCCGGCGTCGAAGGCCGCGCCATGGTCGGCCACGACCGCAAGCGCGGCGCGGTCGTATAGCCCGCCGCTCCGGAGCCGCGCCACCAGCCGCCCAAGCAGCGTGTCGGCGAAACCCACCTGCAGCAGATGGCGCTGTGCCGCCTGCTCGACGAACCAGGGGTCCTTGGCCCAACGGTCGTCGAACAGCCCCGGCGTGCTCCCGTAGGTCGGGTAGATCTGCCCCGAAGGGAGATACTCCCAGGGCTCGTGCGGCAGCATCACATGCAGCATCGCGAGCGGCGGCCGGGCGGCATCGGCGTGGCGAGACAGGCGATCGACTGCCCGCGAGAAACCTCTTACGCGTGCCGAGTAGATGTCCGGCGACAGCTGCGCCGGCTGCGTCAGGCTGCGCCGGCGCCGCCTCGTGCCCGAAGTCCTTCCAGCCGCGATCCACCGGTGGGAGCGAGCGGCGGACTCCATCCGGCGCCACGAGGTGCAGGTAGGCGACCGAGATGTCGGATGCCAGCGACCGCAGGCGATCCCCCGCCGGCTCGCTTTCCCGGGCCGAGCAGTTCGTGCACAGCTCGGTCACGGGTTCCGTGACCACGGGGAGGTGGCTCTCCCCGAACAGCGTGAAGATGTTGTCCGGGTGATCGCTGGCGATGGGCAGGTCGTCCTTGTCGGGGCGCACGCCCGTCAACACACCGGGGACGGCGAACTGTGTGGCGTCCGAGACACCGGCGGCGTTCCGGTACCAGGTGGCGTCCCGGGCGAGCGCGGCGAAATTCGGATAGCGGACCGGATCGATACGGCCGCGGTCGTCGAGCATCGACGTGAGCGGGAGCTCGTCGAGAAGCAGCACGATCACGGGCGTCCGCGTTTGTCCTGCGGCCTCCGCGACGGACGCTTGAGCGTCGGGGAAGACGAGCTTCGTGACCGGCGAGCCAAGCAAGAAGATCCCGGCAAACAGCAACGGAGCGGGGGCCAGGACCGTGAGGAACGCGGACGGAGCTCGGAACCGGACGTAGGCGAACACGCCGGCGGCGCCCACCAAGACGGCCATCGCCAGCGCCACGCCGGTACCGGGCTCCACATCGAGCCGCTTCATGACGTAGAGGGCAAGCAGGGCCACGAGCCCGCCGACGAACAGCCGGTGGAGCGCTTCCCCCAGATCCGGAGCGAGGGCGCCGGCGGCAAGCTCGACGCACCACAGGGCCGCGGGTGGGACGACGACGAGCCCAACCGTGAGGACCACGATGTCCACCGGGCGATTGCCTCTTGCGACGAAGAACTCCGCGTTGCGTCCGACCAGGTCGAAGATCGGTTGGGCGCCCGCCACGGCCCACAGCACCGCCAGGTGGATCCCGCGCAGCAGCGCCGGACGTATCCGAGTCATGACACTGGCCCGTGCGCCCCCGAAGCCTCGTAGCCCACGAAGTGGACGTAACCCGGGTGACTGAGGCTCAGCACCACCTCGCTGCACGCGCTTGGAAGCTCGAGCTCCACGTACGTCTGGTCTCCCGGTTGGCCGCTCACAGCCGCCCTCAGCGTGCAGTCTCCAGCGCGGACGGTCACCTCCCCCGTTGGCTCGGGAAGCGAGACGGCGGCCACGATACGCCGCGTCGGCACGGGGAGGTCGACGGTGAGGCCGCCGTCGGCGTCGAGCTCGACCAGCTCCCAGCGCGTCCAACGGGCGCCCGGTGAGTGCCGCGTGTCCGTGATCCATGGCCAGATCAGGCGGGTGGCCGAGGGGTCCACGGGCTCGGGGGTCAGCGCCATGTCGAGCCAATAGCGTCGGAATATCGGTGGGAGATCGGGCCGCACGCGCTCCATCTGCCGCGAGAGGAGCTGCTCCTCCGGGTGCACGGGTCGCTCCGGGAACAGCTCGGGGTCGTAACCCCCGCTCACGACATGCTTCGTCAGGTCACCGAGAACGAGCTCGAGCTCGTGGAAGCTGACACCGCGGCCCCAGCGAGTCAGCGCGTCCAGCTCCGCTTCAGGTCCGGCCGCCGCCGCCGCGCTCATTGCCTCGCGAAAATCGTCTCGCGGCGAGCGCTGCGCATACTTGATCGCGAGGGTCTCCGGCAACTGGCACAGGAATGGCAGGAAGCTGGTGTGCCAGTCCACCGCCGCGAGCCTGTTGGGCGACTCGACGATCGCGACGAGCCCGTCGCGCCGCACGATGCGAAACGCGAGCTCGAGGAGTTGCAGCCGCTCGGCGACGGTCATGTGCTCGAGGACGGCGTACAGCAGGACGATGTCTGGCTCGCCGCTGCGTTCCGCAACCGCGTCCAAGATCCGATCCGCGGGGAGCGAGTGGAGCTCGACGTTCGACGAAGCGCCGGCTCGATCCAGCTCGGTGCGCGCCGTCGAAATTGCGTGTTCGTCGATGTCGTACCCGACGTAGCGTCCGGCGCGTGGCGCCAGCGCGGCGCACACGGCACCCGTTCCACAGCCGTACTCGAGGACGGTCTTGCCCTCCAGCGGACGCATTCGTTCGAGCCACGGACCGAAATATCGCTCGGCGACTCCCCGCCGGCGCTGCCATTCCGCGCCCGGGGTCGGCTCTGGATCAGCACCAGTCACGGGAGGCGACGATAACTTCTTCCGCCTTGAGCACCCCTGAGCCGAATGTCTCGCTCGCCCGTGGCGGAACCGCTCCGGCCGCCGCGTTGTACTAGGGGCACGGTGGAGGACCGGCCACCCCAGGAAGCGGAGCTCGTTGCGCGCGCAAGGCGGGGCGAGCTGGATGCCTATGAGGAGATCGTGAGACTGCATCAGACGATCGCGTTCCGCACCGCGTGGGTGATCACGCGCTCGGCGGCCGACGCGGAGGAGGCCGCTCAGGACGGCTTCGTGAAGGCGCACGCGGCGTTGCCGCGCTTCCGCGAGGGCTCGCCGTTCCGGCCCTGGCTGCTCGCGATCGTCGCCAACGAGGCGCGCAACCGGGTGCGGGGAGCCGGACGGCGTGTTCGCCTGGCGCAGCGCGTGGCCGAGGAGCGCCGCCCGGACGACGCGGTCCCGTCGCCCGAGGCGGCGCTCCTCGACTCCGAGCAGCGCGAGGAGCTGCTGGCCGCGATCGAGCGGCTCCCGCAGCCCGCCCGTGAGGCGATCGCCTGCCGCTACCTCCTCGAGCTGAGCGAGGAGGAGACCGCGGCCGCGCTCGACTGCGCGCGCGGCACGGTCAAGTCGAGGCTCTCGCGGGCGCTCGAGCGCCTGCGGGTCGAGCTTGGGGAGGCGGAGGCATGACGGAGCTCGAGCTGCGCCTCACCCAGCTCGGCCGCGAGCTCGACTGGCCCGAGACGCCCGAGCTGGCGGGCAGCGTACGGGCGCGCGTGCAGGAGGCCGCGGAGCGCCCGGGCCGCGCGGCCGCTCGCCGCCCGCGGCGCCGCCTCCTGCCGCCGGCCGGGCTGCGGCGCTCGCTCGCCGTCGCGATGGTCGGCCTGCTGGTCCTCGCGGGCGGCGTGTTCGCGGCCGTGCCGGGCGTGCGCGACGCGGTGCTCGAGTTCTTCGGGCTCCAGGGCGCCACGGTCGAGCGCCGCAGCGAGCTGCCCACGGCGCCCGAGTTCCGTCCCCTCAGGCTCGGCGAGCGGACGACGCTCGAGCGGGCGCGCGAGTCGCTCGGGTTCGAGCCGCTCGTCCCGAGCGCGGCCGGCCGCCCGGACGCCGTGTTCGTCAAGCGCGAGGTCTCGGGCGGCGAGCTGTCGCTCGCCTACCGCGCGCGTTCCGGCCTGCCGGAAGCCGGCACCACCAAGCTGGGGCTGCTCGTCGGGGAGTTCCGCGGCGACCTCCACCCTCAGTACCTCGGCAAGATCGTGGCCGAGACCACCCGGACGGAGCGCCTCCGCATCGACGGCGCGCGCGCGGTCTGGATCGAGGGCGCGCCGCACCTCTTCTTCTACCGCCCACCGGACTCCGACTTCGCGGAGGCCGAGCTCCGCTTCGCGCAGAACGTCCTGCTCCTGGAGCGCGGCGATCTGCTGGTGCGGCTGGAGGGCGCGTTCGGCCGCGAGCGCGCGATCGAGCTCGCGCGTTCGCTGGAGTAGGCGTAAGCACGCGAGTTCAGCCTTTTCTTAGGTTCACGCGTCACGCTCCGCGCGATGCGAATCCTCGTCGTCGATGACGAGACCGCCGTTCGCGAGGCCGTCGAGCGGGCGCTTCGGCTCGACGGCTATGAGGTCGCCGTGGCCGGCGACGGCCGCGAGGCGCTCGAGACGCTCGAGGTGCGGACGCCCGACGCGGTCGTCCTCGACGTGCTGATGCCGCGGATCGACGGGCTCGAGGTGTGCCGACGGCTGCGCGGCCGGGGCGACCGCACGCCGGTGCTGATGCTGACCGCGCGCGACGCCGTGGCCGACCGCGTCGCGGGCCTCGACGCCGGCGCGGACGACTATCTCGTGAAGCCCTTCGCGCTCGAGGAGCTGCTCGCCCGGCTGCGCGCGCTTCTGCGCCGCGCGGCCCCGGGCGGGGACCGTGCGCCGCTGCGCTTCGCCGACCTGAGGCTCGACCCCCTCTCCTACGAGGTCCGGCGCGGTGAGCGAACGATCGAGCTCACGCGCACCGAGTTTCTCCTGCTCGAGCTGTTCCTGCAGCATCCGCGGCAGGTGCTCACACGCTCGCTGATCTTCGAGAACGTGTGGGGCTACGACTTCGGCGCGCAATCCAACTCGCTGGAGGTCTACATGGGCTACCTGCGTCGCAAGACGGAGGCGGGGGGCGAGCCCCGGCTCCTGCACACCGTGCGTGGCGTGGGCTACGTCATGAAGGAGGTCTGATGCGCCGGCTGCTCGAGCGCATGTCGTTCCGCCGCCGGCTCACGCTGGCGAGCACGGGCGCCGTGGCAGTGGCGATCCTGCTCGCCCTCGGGATCGCGTTCGCCGTGGTGAGCTCGGAGCTGCGGGCGGGGGTGGACAACTCGCTTCAGAAAGTTGCGGCCAGCGCCGCCAAGGACGTGATCGCCACCGGGGTGAGCGTGGACGAGACCGTCGCGGCCCCAGCGCCGGGAACTGTTCCGCTGATTCGCAAGCGGCTCGCAGCGCCAGACGAGCCGCTGGCGGCGAAGGGGCGCTACGTCCAGGTCGTTACGGGTGACGGCGTGATCGCCCCCGCCGGCGCCCCACCGGAGCTGCCGGCGGACGCGAAGACGCGCGCGATCGCCAAGAGCGGCAAGGGCTCCTTCTTCTCGGACGTCGAGCTCGACGGCACGCAGGCGCGCGTGTTCACGCGTGCAGTCGAGCCGGGCTTCGTCGTCCAGGCCGCCCAGTCGGTCGACGACCAGGAGCAGGCGATTCGACGCCTGGGCCTCGTGCTCGCCGCGGTCGGTCTCGGCGGCGTGGGGCTCGCCGGGGGTCTCGGGCTGGTGGTCACGCGCACCGCCACGCGACCCGTCCGGGAGCTGAGCCAGACCGCCGAGCACGTGGCCCGCACGCGCGACCTCAGCCGCCGCATCGAGGCAAGCGGCGGCGACGAGCTGAGCCGGCTCGCGGCGTCCTTCAACACGATGCTGGAGGCGCTCGAACGCTCGATGCGCTCGCAGCGCCAGCTGGTGTCGGACGCCTCGCACGAGCTGCGCACGCCGCTCACCAGCCTGCGGACGAACGTGGAGGTGCTTGCCGGCGCCAACGGATCGCTGCCCGGCGAGGAGCGCAGGCGGATGCTGCGAGACGTGGCGGGCCAGCTCGACGAGCTGAGCGGCCTGGTGGGCGATCTCGTGGACCTCGCGCGCGACGGCGAGCCCGAGCACGAGTCCGAGCCGGTGCGGCTCGACCACATCGTCAGAGACGCCGTGGCGCGCGCGCGGCGGCTGCACCCGGGCCGCGAGATCGAGACGGATCTCGAGGAGCTGGTCGTGGAGGGAGCGCCCGCGCGCCTCGACAGAGCGATATCGAACCTGCTCGACAACGCGGAGAAGTGGAGCCCGCCGGGAGAACCGATCGAGGTGGCGCTCGCGTGGCGGGGAGCTGGTTGTGCGCGACCACGGCCCCGGCTTCGCGGACGAGGACCTTCCGAGGGTCTTCGACCGCTTCTACAGAGCCGACTCGGCACGCGGGCTGCCGGGCTCGGGCCTCGGTCTGGCCATAGTTCGCCAGGTGGCGGAGTCCCACGGCGGCACCGTCGCGGCGCGCAACGCCGAGGGCGGCGGCGCGCGCCTCTGCCTCAACCTTCGCGAGAGCTTCTTAGCGATCTCCTAGGCGGTTCTCAGGCGCCTCTTAGGCCGTTCTCTTTGGATGGCGCCATGCCTACGAACCGCTTCAACCTCCTGGCTCTGCCGATCGCCATCGGCTCGATCGCACTGGCCGCCTGCGGCGGCGAATCGGCCGGCGGCTCGGGCGGCACCAAGGCCGACTTCCGCGAGGCGGCGCTCAAGCACGCGCGCTGCATGCGTGAGCATGGCGTGGACGTGCCCGATCCGAAGCCCGGCCCCGACGGCGGGATGCGGTTGGAGATGCGGGCCGAGGCGGGCGACAAGCTGAAGGTGAAGCGGGCAGAGGACGCCTGCAGCAAGTACCTCGAGGACGTGCGTCCGCCCGAGCTCTCGCCAGAGGACGAGCGCAAGTTCCGCGAGAACGCGCTGAACCACGCACGCTGCATGCGAGAGCACGGCATCGACATGCCGGACCCGACCTTCGACAAGGGTGGCAGGGTCGAGCTGAAGCTCGGCGGCGGGGTCGGGCCGGGCAATCAGCGCTTCGACGCGGCAGAGAAGGAGTGCGCCAAGTACGCCCCGAAGTTCGGGGTGACGCAGGCGGGCGGCAGGTGAGGGCCGCACTGCTGCGGCGGCCGTCGCCGGAGCTCGACGAGCTTGCGCTGCCGGGGCGGGACGGGGACGGCCCCGAGCCGCGGCGGCGGCGCCGGGTGCTGCTCGCGCTCGGCCTCGCCGCGCTGGCCGCGCTCGCCGTCGTGCTCGCGACCCTGACCGGCGGAGGCGAGCGTGGCGGCCGCCGCTCGGCAGGAGGCGGTGCCAGCGCGGTGGCGGTGGCCCGCCAGACGCTCGTCCAGCGCGAGACCGTGGACGGCACGCTCGGTTATGCGGGCGGGCGCACCGTGATCAATCGCCTCGACGCCGCGAGCGGCTCGGATGGCGGCTCCGGTTCCGGTGACGCTCCTGACAGCGGGTCGCCTGGCGGCGATTCGCCGAGCGGCGATCCCGGGGGCGACTCCGGCTCGGGCGATTCCGGCTCGGGCGATTCCGGCTCCGGCACGGTCACCGCCCTGCCGCGGCCGGGATCGATCGTCAGGCGCGGCGGTGTCCTCTACCGGGTCGACACGGAGCCGGTGATCCTGATGTATGGGTCGAGGCCGGCCTACCGCGACCTCGAGGCGGGCGTCACGAACGGCGAGGACGTGCGCCAGCTCGAGGAGAACCTCTCCGCGCTCGGCTTCTATCCCGGCGTGGTGGACGAGTCCTTCACCTCGACCACCGCCGTCGCCGTGCGCGACTGGCAGGAGTCGCTCGACCTCGATGAGACCGGCGCCGTCGAGCTCGGTCGGGTGGCGTTCCTCCCCGGGGCGCGCCGCATCGGCCAGCGCAAGACCTCGGTCGGGAGCGTCCTGAGCGCCGGCAGCGAGGTGGTCGAGACCAGCTCCACGCGGCGGGTCGTGACCGTCGAGCTCGATGCGGGCCTGCAGAGTCTCGCCCGCAGGGGGGAGCGCGTGGACGTGATGCTGCCGGACGGGACCGTCGTGCGCGGCCGGATCACGAGCGTGGGCCGTGTGGCTCGCGAGCAGGAGAGCTCCAGTGGGGATCCGAACGCGGAGCCGCAGCTGGTGATCGACGTGACCATCGAGCTGCGCTCGGGCCGTCGCCTGGGGCGCCTCGACGAGGCCCCCGTGGGCGTGGGGCTCGCCCAGCAGTCGAGGCGCAACGTGCTCGCCGTGCCGGTCGAGGCGCTGGTGGCGCGCCGGGGCGGCGGGTATGGGGTCGAGCTGGCCGGAAGCCGGCGGATCGTGCACGTGCGCACGGGCCTATTCGCCGACGGCTATGTCCAGGTGTCCGGCGCCGGCATCAGCGAGGGGACAAGCGTGGTCGTCCCCCATGAGTAGTCCGGTACTTGAGATCCGCGGCCTCTCGAAGCGCTACCCCGGTGGGGTAGATGCCCTTCGTGACGTGGCCCTGATGGTGGAGGAGGGAGAGTTGCTCGCGGTGGTCGGCCCCTCCGGCTCGGGCAAGTCGACCCTCCTCCACATCATGGGCACGCTCGACAGGCCGAGCGGCGGGATCGTGCGGGTGGCCGGACACGACGTGGCGGAGCTGTCGGACCGACGCCTCGCGGCGCTCCGCGCGCGTCACATCGGATTCGTGTTCCAGCAGTTCTTCCTGATCGACGGCGTTAGCGCGCTCGACAACGTCAGCCAGGGACTGCTCTATGCCGGCATTCCAGCGGCCGAGCGCCGCCGCCTCGCGCGCGTGCAGCTGGAGCGCGTCGGGCTCGGCCACCGGCTCACGCACCGCCCGGCGCAGCTCTCGGGCGGCGAGCGCCAGCGCGTCGCGATCGCGCGGGCGCTGGTGGGCGGGCCGTCGATCGTCTTCGCCGACGAGCCCACCGGCAACCTCGACACCCGCTCCGGCGGTCAGATCGTCGACCTGCTGCGTGAGCTCAACGCCGACGGCACCACCATCGCCGTGATCACCCACGATCTGGACGTGGCCGCGTCGCTGCCCCGCAGGGTGCACATCCGCGACGGCGCAATCGAGCGCGACGAGTCGTGAAGGCTGCGCGACCGAGCCGGCTGCTGCCGGCCGACGTTTTGCGCGTGGGCTCCTTCGGGCTCCGCGCCCGCCGTCTGCGCGCCGGGCTGTCGGCGCTCGGGGTCGCGATCGGAATCGCGTCGATGGTGGCTGTGCTGGGGGTTTCCGAGTCGAGCAAGGCCGACCTGATGGCCGCGCTTGACCGGCTCGGCACCAATCTCCTCCAGGTTGGGCCCGGTCAGACGTTCGGGGGCGAGGACGCGGTGCTGCCCGAGAGCGCCGGGGCGATGATCCGCCGGATGGGCTCCGTCGAGGGCGCGGCCGCCGTCAAGGTGCTGAGCGAGACCGTGCGGCGCACCGACTGGATCGACGAGGCCGAGACCGGCGGCATCGCGGTGACCGCCGCGGACACCGAGCTGGCGCGGACGCTCGGCGCGCGCGTGCGGCGGGGCCGCTTCCTGAACCGGGCCACGGCGGCCTATCCGACCGTGGTGCTCGGCGCCACGACGGCGCGGCAGCTCGGCATCACGCGTCCGGGCGTGAACGTCTGGCTCGGCAAGCACTGGTTCACCGTCGTGGGCATCCTCGCGCACGTGACGCTCGCCCCCGACCTCGACAGCGCGGCGCTGATCGGATTTCCCGTCGCGGAACGTCTCTTCGACGCGGACCGCTCTGCGAGCACGATCTACCTGCGGGCGGCCGACGACGAGGTGGAGTCGACTCGCGAGCTGGTTGCCCCCACGGCGAATCCCGAGCACCCCGAGGAGGTGCAGGTGAGCCGCCCGAGCGACGCGCTCGCGGCCCGCGCGGCGGCAAAGAGCGCGTTCACGTCGCTGTTCCTCGGACTGGGCGCGGTGGCTCTGCTCGTGGGGGGCGTCGGGATCGCGAACGTGATGGTGATCTCGGTGCTCGAGCGACGTTCGGAGATCGGCCTGCGGCGGGCGCTCGGCGCGACCCGACGCCACATCTCGGCCCAGTTCCTGACCGAATCGCTGCTGCTGGCGCTGCTCGGAGGCGTGGCGGGGGCGGCGCTCGGTGCCGCCGTGACCGCGGGCTACGCGATGAGCCAGGACTGGCCGGCGGTGGTGCCCGCGATAGCGCTGGCGGGCGCGCTGGGCGCGGCCGTCGCGATCGGGGCGATCGCCGGCCTCTACCCGGCCACGCGCGCCGCCCGGCTGGCACCGACGGACG
This sequence comes from uncultured Thermoleophilaceae bacterium, assembly GCA_963771715.1. GTDB lineage: Bacteria > Actinomycetota > Thermoleophilia > Solirubrobacterales > Thermoleophilaceae > JACVRW01. The sequence goes on along the minus strand of CAVYUQ010000004.1, from coordinate 101,966 downwards.
CGCTGGGGTCGGTCTGAGGGGCCCGGCGCCCGGACGGTTTTTCGGCGACTGTCCTGCTTAAGGCACCGTATAGGTGCTCTAGGCAGGACGGTCGCTCTCCTTTAGCGCTGTCGTTCGCCGCGCCGCGCCGCGGCGCGGCGGCGCTACTTGCTGTCGAACAAACGCCTGATCGGCACCGCGTACCACAGCACCGCGAACAGCACCGCAACCAGCACTGCGGCGATCGTCGTGGTGGTCGAGCTGTAGAGGAAGTCCGTGACGAACGTGATGGCGCCGGTCATCGCGGTGGCGAGCAGCGTCAGGCCGGCGAGCGCGAGCCGGTTGCCGCCCATCACGATCCGTTCCTTGTCCTGTGCGCGGAACTCGATGCGGTGGTGCGCCGACGGCGCGATCAGGCACGCGCAGGCCGCCGTCGCGCACAGAAGGGTCACGAAGTACACGGTGCGCTGGAAGCTCGTGATGTCCGCGAAGCGCTGGTTGAACGGCACCACGAGCAGGAACGCGAACAGCACCTGAACGCCCGGCAGCGCGACGCGCAGCTCGCCGAGCAGCTGCTCCAGGTTGCGATCGAGCCGCTCCTTCTCGGACTCCTCACGCCCCGTGTCCTCCCGCTTCGAAGCGTCCATGCGCGTGAAGACTAAGCCCGCCCGCCGGGTCAGGGCGGGCGGGCCGAGCCTGCTTGCCTACTTGGAGCGCGACCTCGACGAGGAGCGCGGCCGGCTCGACGCCGATCCGGAGCGCTTCGCCGTCGATCCGGAGCGCTTCGAGCTGCTGCCCCGGGTCGATCCCGAGCGGCTCGATGCCGAGGTGGAGCGCTTCTTCGCCGTCGAGCCGGAGCGGCTCGACGCCGAGGTCGAGCGCTTCGCCGTCGAGCGGGAGCTGCGCGGTTTGCTCGACGAGCGGCTCGAGCCGTTCGACGAGCTGCGCGAGCTCCTCGACGTGGAGCGCCGCGAGCTTGACCGCGACGTGCCGTTACGACGCTCGGCGGCCGGGATCTCCTCCTTCGCCACCGCCTTCGCAAGCTGCGGGATCTGCTTCTCGAGGAACTTGGCCATCCGCTCCTCCTCGCGGCGGATGCCGCGGGCGAGCTTCGCCGTGTCCTTGTCGTTCACGGCGTCGGCGAGCGCCTCGATGCCCGTGTAGGTCGCGATCTCCTCGAACTCGTTGTGGTACTCGGACTTCGCGTTCTTCAGCATCCGCTCGGACTCGCCCGTGCCGCGGATCGCGTGCAGCGGGCCCTGCGCGGCCGCCACGGCCTTGCTGGCCACGGAGGTGAGCGTCGAGGCCGCTTCCACGACCGGCGTCGGGCCTGACGTGACCGGTCCCGCCTCGGCCTTGCCGCCGAGCTCGCGGATGCGCGTCTTCAGCTGCCGCGCATGTCCCTTGGTCTCCTTCAGATGCTCACGGAGGCGCTTCTTGTACGGCGGCCGCGTTGTCATGGCGATGTGGGCCTCGAGCGCGGTCTCGAGTTCCCTCTCCTTGCCGTACGCCTCGTTGAGGTACTGGATCAACTTCGTGTCCCTGGCGTTCGGTTCCGCCATTTGTCTTGATGCCTCCCTTTTGGTTACGAACCCGTTGCGTACCCAATCGGTACCTTGCGAACCATGAGCTCGTGGGACGACGACGACTGGACCGGAACCCCGCCTGAGGGCCACCACGAGCGCTCGCGCGCGAACCCCGGCTTCTGGGCCGAGAACCGGGCTCCGGTCAGCATTACGGGCGTCGGCGTCGGGATCGCGCTGATCATCCTGATCATCGTGTGGCTGCTGTGACGCGGCGAGCGCGTGGCGGTGATCCTCGGCGCGCGCAACCTCGGCGGCGCGATGATCGACCACCTCCAGGCGAACGGCTGGCGCGGCGCCGCCATCGCGCGCAGCGAGGAGACCGCGGCGTCCGTGCGCGAGCGCGGCGCGCTCGGGATCGCGGCGGACGCCAGCGACGCCGACGCCCTCGGGTCGGCGCTCGCGCGTGTGCGCGAGGAGCTCGGACCGCCGAGCCTGATCGTGAACGCCGTGAGCGCCAGCCGGCCGCCGGACGACGGCAAGGGCTTCGGCGGCGGGCCGATCGGAGAGGCCACGCTCGACGGCTTCCGGGGCTGGGCGGCGGCCGTGGCCGAGCAGTCGTTCGTGTTCCTCTCGACGGGCATCCGCGCGCTGCGCGAGTCCGGCGGCGGCACCCTGATTCAGGTCACCGGCGGCTCGGCGCGCAGGGCGATGCCGGGACGTGGCCTCTGGTCCGCGGGCGCGCAGGCCACCCGCGCGATGACGCACGCCGCCGCGCAGGAGCTGCGCGAGGAGGGCATCCACGTGGCGCTGCTGATCGTGGACGCCACGATCGAGTCGCCCAAGACGGCCGACTACACGCGCGACGCGCCGGAGAACTCGCTCGCCGACATGCGCCTGATCGCCGAGGCGGTGGAGTACCTCGCCTCGCAGCAGCCGCGCGCGTACACGCACGAGCTGATGCTCACGCCCGCCGGCGACCGCTGGGTGCCGCTCAGGCCGCAGGCTCGGGCACGCGCTTGCGAGCCCGCGCCGCCTTCTGGCGCTCGACCGGGTCGAGCACGAGCTTGCGCAGGCGGATCACGGCGGGGGTCACCTCAACGCACTCGTCCTCGCGGATGAACTCGAGCGCCTGGTCGAGCGAGAGCTGGTGGTGGGGGACGAGCTTCACGGTCTCGTCGGAGCCGGACGCGCGCATGTTCGTCTGCTTCTTCTCGCGCACCGCGTTCACGTCGAGGTCGTCGGCGCGGGCGTTCTCGCCCACGACCATCCCCTCGTAGACCTCCTCGCCCGGCCCCACGAACAGCTGCCCGCGCTCCTGGAGCTTCAGCAGCGCGAATGTGGCGGTGGGCCCGCGGCGGTCGGCCACGAGCGAGCCGGTCGGTCGCGTGCGGATCTCGCCCTGCCAGGGCTCGTAGCGCTCGAAGACCGAGTGCAGGATCCCGGAGCCGCGCGTCTCGGTGAGGAACTCGGTGCGGAAGCCGATCAGCCCGCGCGTCGGGACGAGGAACTCGAGCCGCACCCAGCCGGTGCCGTGGTTCACCATGTTCTCCATTCGCCCCTTGCGCAGGGCGAGCATCTGGGTGACCACGCCGAGGAAGTCCTCCGGCACGTCGATGGAGAGCCGCTCGATCGGCTCGTGCAGCTTGCCGTCCAGCTCGCGCGTGACCACCTGCGGCTTCCCGACCGTCAGCTCGAAGCCCTCGCGCCGCATCGTCTCGACCAGCACCGCGAGCTGCAGCTCGCCGCGGCCCTGCACCTCCCAGGTGTCGCGGCGGTCGCTGTCGACCACCCGGATCGCCACGTTCCCCACGAGCTCCCGCTCGAGCCGGTCCTGCACCATCCGCGCGGTCAGCCGGGAGCCCGACTGGCCCGCGAGCGGCGAGGTGTTGATCCCGATCGTCACGCCGAGGGCGGGCTCGTCGATCGCGATCAGCGGCAGGGGACGCGGGTCGGCGGGATCGGCGATCGTCTCGCCGATCGTGATCTCGGGGATGCCGGCGAGCGCCATGATCTCGCCCGGACCGGCCTCGTCGGCGGGCACGCGCGCCAGCCCCTCGTTCACGTACAGCTCGGCGATCCCCACGTTCTCGACCGTGCCGTCGCGCCTGATCCACGCCACCTGCTGGCCCTTGCGGATCGAGCCGTGGTGCACGCGGCAGAGCGCCAGCCGCCCGACGTACGGGTCGGCGTCGAGGTTCGTGACGCGCGCCTGGAGCGGATGCGACTCCTCGTAGCTCGGCGCGGGGATGCGCTCGACGAGTAGGTCGAGCAGCGGACGAAGGTCGGTGCCCTCGACGCCCTCCTCGGTCGATGCCCAGCCGGCCTTCGCGTTCGTATAGACGATCGGGAACTCGATCTGCTCCTCGTTCGCGTCGAGGTCGAGGAACAGCTCGTAGACCTCGTCCACCACCTCGGCGATGCGCGCGTCCGGGCGGTCCACCTTGTTCACGACGAGCACCACCGGCAGGCCGGCCTCGAGCGCCTTTCGCAGCACGAAGCGCGTCTGCGGGAGCGGCCCCTCCGAGGCGTCGACCAGCAGCATCACGCCGTCGACCATCGTGAGACCGCGCTCGACCTCGCCGCCGAAGTCCGCGTGGCCCGGCGTGTCGACGAGGTTGAGCTTCACGTCGCCGTAGCGCACGGCGGCGTTCTTGGCCAGGATCGTGATGCCGCGCTCGCGCTCCTGGTCCATCGAGTCCATGACCAGGTCGGTGAGCGCCTCGGCCTCGTGGGCGGAGAACACCCCGGACTGGCGCAGCATGGCGTCGACCAGTGTGGTCTTCCCGTGGTCGACGTGCGCGATGATCGCGACGTTGCGGATGTCCGAGCGTTCCGGCACTGGGCCCCAACGCTAGCCTGATGCTCCGCAGATGCCGCCAGCCCCGTTCATCGTCGGCGTCCCGCGCTCCGGCACCACGCTTCTGCGCCTACAGCTCGACGCACACCCGGAGCTCGCGATCCCGCCGGAGACCGGGTTCGGGGAACTGGCCGCACGCTTCGACGGCAGGGCGGTCACGCCAGCGGCCCTGTCCGACGCGATCACGGAGCTGCCGACGTGGCCCGATCTGCACGTCGAGCGCGACGCGCTCGCGTCAGCGTTCCGCGAGCAACCGCGCTTCGACCTGGGTGCCGGGCTACGCGCCTGCTACCGCCTCTATGCGGCGGCGCATGGAAAGGATCGCTACGGCGACAAGACGCCTGGCCACAGCACCCGCATGGAGGTCCTCGCGCGGACCCTCCCGGAGGCGCACTTCATCCACATCGTTCGCGACGGGCGCGATGTGGCCGCCTCGCTGCGGGGCCTTTCCTTCGCGCCCGGCGATGGAGGGATCGCGGCCATCGCGGCCGAGTGGCGCGACACCCTCTGGCGGGTCCGCCGAGCGGCCGCGCGCGTCCCGCACTACGCCGAGATCCGCTACGAGCGCCTGGTCGCCGAGCCCGAGGCCGTGCTGCGGGAGCTCTGCGATTTCCTCGAGCTGTGCTTCGACCAGGCGATGCTGCAGGCCCACGAGCGCGCCGCCGAGCGGCTCGCGGAGCTGCGCAGCGCCGAGATCGGCCCCGACGGCGTCGTTCGCCTGCCGGACGGCACGGAGATCGTGGCCCGCACGCTCCAGCCGCCTGACCCCCGCCGCGCCGGCCGCTGGCGGGAGGCGCTCAGCGAACACGAGGTCACACGCTTCGAGCGCTTTGCCGGCGGCGCCCTCCTGCAGGAGGGCTACGTGGCCTACGAGCGGCCCTCCGCCGCTGCGAGCTCCCGGAAACGCAGCGCTGCTAGAAACCCGGCGATGCGAGTCGTGCTCGGCAGGCAGTCACTGGGGGCCCTCGGCGGCACGGAGACCTATGCCCTCACTGTGGCCCGGGAGCTCGACCGCCTGGGGCACGACGTGACGCTTGCCGCGGAGGACTTCGGCATCGCCGCGGATGTCGCGCGAGGGCGCGGAATCCGGGTTGCGAGGATGGACGAGCTACCTGGCGGCTGCGACGCGGTCATCGCCCACGACCTGCCGATGGCGGCGACGCTCGCCGAGCGATACCCGGACGCCCGCCGGGTCTACGTCGTGCACGCGGACGGGTGGGATCTTCAGCTGCCGCCGCTCGTTCCCGGCGTGGTCGACGCGGTCGTGGCGTGCTCCGACCGGCTGGCGGCGCGTGCGCGCGCGATGCCGCTCGAGGCGCCGATCGTGCGGCTGCGGGAGCCGATCGACACGGACGCGTCGGTCTACCCCAAGACGCTGCCCGAGCGACCGCGCACGGCGTTGATTCTGAGCAACTACCTCCAGGGTCCGCGCCGCCGCCTGCTCCTCGATGCGTGGGGGAGCGCCGGGGTCGAATGCACTCAGGCCGGGACGCCCACGCAGGTGGTGGTGGACCCCAAGTCGGTCTTCGAGGCGGCCGACATCGTGGTGGGCAAGGGCCGGGTTGTGCTCGAGGCGATGTGCGCGGGCTGCGCCGTCTACGTCTACGACCAGTACGGCGGCGACGGCTGGGTCACCCCGGAGACCTACCCGGCGTTCGAGGCGGACCACTTTGCCGGCCAGGCCACGGTCTCCCCGCGCCGGGGCGCCGACCTCGCCGCCGACCTCGCCGCCTACACCCCCGAGATGGGAATCTGGAACAACGAGCTGGTCCGGTCTCAGCACGGAGCCCGGCACCACGCGATCGAGCTCGTGGCCGTCCTTCGCGGCCCGCACCTGCGCGAGCCGGACCGGGCCGACGTGGTCGCCGAGCTCGCACGACTCGCCCGCGCCAGCGGCCGCACGGAGTTGCGCATCGCCGAATTCTGGGGCCGGATGAGCGCGGCCGAGGCTCATGCCGCGCAGGCGGACGAGCGCGCCGCACAGGCGGAGGAGCGCGTGGCGCACGCGGAGGAGCGCGTGGCGCAGGCGGAGGAGCGCGCCGACTCGGCCGAGCGCCGGCTCGGCGACGCCGAGTACCTGCTCGGCACGAAACGAGCGCGGGTGGGTCTCACGGTCGGGCATGCTGTGGACAGGCTTCGGAGGCGCGCGTGACGAGCGAGCTTGTGGCGTCGGCCCGGGCGCCGGGCCTGTTCCTCGCACCGGGAATCGACGTGCCGGACGATGCGGAGATCGCGCCGCACGTGACGATCTACGCCGGGGTGGAGCTCGGGCGCGGCGTCTCCCTCGAGCAGGGGGCCATCCTCGGCCGGCCGCAGCAGATCGACGCACGCAGCCGCTCGCCGGTCCGCCGCGAGGATGAACCGACGGTCATCGGCGATGGCTGCCGGGTGGGCAGCAACACGGTTGTGGTGGCGGGGGCACGTCTCGGCGCGCGCGTGTACCTGTCCGACCTCGTCCTGGTTCGCGAAGGAGCCGTGATCTCCGATGACGCGATGATCGGCCGCGGCACGTCCGTGAGCCACAGCAACTTCGTCGGCGCGCGCACGCGGATCCAGAACAACACGCTCGTGGGCCCGTGGACCGTGATCGAAGAGGACGTGCTCGTGAGCCCGAGGGTCACCTTCGTGGGCGACCCCACGATGGGGCGAAGGCCGGCCACGGCGACCTCGCCGGGGATCCTGGTACGGAGGGCCAGCAGGATCGGCACCGGCGCCATCCTGTTCCCTCCGCTGGAGATCGGCGCCGAGGCGGTTGTCGGGGCGGCCGCGATGGTCCGCGAGGACGTGCCGGAGCGAACGGTGGTGGCGGGCACTCCCGCGCGGCACCTGCGCGCCGTCCGCGACGACGAGCTGCTGGGGCGCTCCCGCGGGCTGGCATGACGGCGCTCGACCTGGACGCACTTCGCCGAGCTCGGCTGGGCGATCCGCCGCACCGCTGGGGTTACCTGCCGGGCGCGCTCGCCCCGGCGGCGGCCGCAGCACTGCGCGAGACATTCCCCACGACCGGCTTCTGGCGCCTGCGCCACCACGACGGCGAGAAGGCGATGGAGTTCCGGCTGCGCTGCCTCGTGCCGCTCGGAGGCGACGGCGCGGTGGACCCGGAGTCGCTCTCGCCCGAGTGGCGGGCACTGGTGGACGAGCTCCTGTCGGATACGTACCGGGACGCCTTCGCGGAGACCCTCGGGCGGTCCCTCGACGGGCATCTGCTCGAGCTGAGCGCCTGGCGCTGGGGTCCGGCCGCTCACCTGGGCCCGCACGTCGACATCCCGCGGAAGCTCGCCAGCGAGGTCTTCTACTTCAACGACGGGTGGGACCCCGCCTGGGGCGGGTGCCTTCAGATACTCGCGTCCAAGGACCCTGCGGACGTGACCACCGAGCTGCCGCCGACGCTCGGCTCGGCGTCGATCCTGGTTCGCTCCGACTCGTCATGGCATGCCGTCTCGCCCGTGCGCGGTGCTGCCGCGGAGGAGCGGCTCAGCCTGATCGCCACGTGGCAGCACCCCGACACCGAGAGCCCGTTCTGGACGCTTGAGCGCGACGGCACGGTGCGCTGCCATGCCCGCGGCAGCGAGCCCGCGTGAGGCGCACGCGCGGTCGTCCGGGTAGAGACCGATTCGTGGAAGTCGCTTCGCGCAGGCAGCCGGGCGAGCACGTCTGGGTCTGCTGGCGCGAGGAGACCTCGGACGGCTTCGGGCTGCCAAGCCCGCTCGACGCCGTGTGCGGGGACGACACCGTTACAACGCCGCCCCCGCCCTGAGCGGCTCACGACCAAGGACCCGACCCGCGGCGTAGAGCCGCGGGCAGAGTCGATGTGCTATGCGGTGGCGACCGCCTGGTGCACCACCTCGCGCTGCGCGCGGCCGACCTCCTCGAGCGTGTGCTGCTCCTGCTCGAGGTTCTGCTGGAGCAGGCGCACAACCTCGGGCTCGCCCAGCTCCTCGGCATGCGTGATCAGCGTCTCGTAGACGGCGATTTCGTGATGCTCGGTCGCCGCAGCGCCGGCGAGGATCACGCCGTCGACGACGCTCTCGTCGGCCATCTTGATGTTCGCCTTGGCCTCCGCGTCGAGGCCCTTGATGGCCGGACACGGTGAGTCGTCCGGCTCCTCGCCCATCGCGCGGAACGACTGCTCGATGTTGGCGATCTGCTGGCGCGTCTCGTCAGCGTGGTGGCGGAACTGCTGCTTCAGCTCGTCGCGCTGCGACTCGTCCTCGAGGTTTCCGAGCATCTCCAGCACGTCCTGCTCCATGGTCAGCGCAGATCCGAGCTTGTGGCCGAAGACCTCGCGCGGGTTGTTCAGCTTGTCGAACATCCGTGTTTCCTTCATTCGGGTGTACCTATCGGGTACCCGGGATATCGCGGACGAACAGTGGAATTCAGGCCCCATTGCGTGCTGTTTCGCATTAGGGTCGGCATGTGGCCGGCCGCCTCACAGCCGACCAGCTGCTCGCCGAGGCCCGCCGCGGCCTGAGCCGCCTCGGACCTGTCGAGGCCGCCTCCGCCGTCTCCGCCGGCGCCGTTCTGGTCGATGTCCGCTCGGAGCTTCAGCGCGAGCGCGACGGGGTCGTCCCGGGTCCGTCTTCTTCCCGCGCAACGTGCTCGAGTGGCGCTGCGATCCCGCCAGCCCGGCCCGCGACGATCGCGTCAGCGATCTCGGGCGCCTGCTGATCGTGATGTGCGACGAGGGCTACCAGTCGAGCCTCGCGGCCGCCAACCTGCGCCGGCTCGGCTTCGAGCGAGCCACCGACCTCGAGGGCGGCTTCCAGGCCTGGCGCGCGTCCGGCCTGCCGGTCGAGCCTCGCGCCGCGAGCTAGGCCAGCGAGACGCCGATCACGGCCAGGCGCCGTGTCAGCGCGTTGAGCCCGTAGGCGCCGAGCTCGCCGTCCTCCACGCCGAGCAGCTCCCACGCGCCCTCGCTCGGCGGCGACACCGACTCGGCCACGGCCGGCAGCAGGTCGATCAGCCGTGCCCGCACGACCTCCGCCATGGCGGGATCCTCGGCCACCGACTCGCGCAGGAACCAGGTGCCGTACGCGATGTGGCGCTGCTCGTCGGCGGCGATGCGGCCGTAGCCGTCCGCGAAGCCCGGCAGCAGCTCGCGCTGCTCCAGGAAGTCGAGCAGGAAGTGAGAGGCCGTGATGCCGAGCGTGCCCTCGATGATCATGTGGTAGACGGTCACGAAGTCGACCTTGGCCTCGCGGTCCTCGGGCTCTCGCCGCAGGCGGTCGTGGGCATCCACTAGCGCCACGTCGAAGACCTTGCGGAAGGGTTCGCCGAGCACCTCGCGCGCGCGGGCCACGTGGGCGCCGATCGCGGCCGGGTCGGCCACCACCTCGTTCTGGAAGCGCGCGTAGAACTGCATGTGGCGGTTCTCGTCCACGAGCTGCGTGGAGAGGAAGCTGCCCTCCTCCTCGTCGTCCTGCGCGAGCACGAGGCCGCAGAACTGGGTCGAGATGCGCTCCTCGGCGACCATCAGCGACGACAGCACCCAGTAGAGGAGGTTGCGCTCGCTCTCGTCCATCGAGCGCCAGTGCTCGGGGTCGCGGCTGAGGTCGATGTCCTGCGCGGACCAATGCGCGCGCTCCCAGTCCTCGTAGAGCTGCTGCGGGGTCTTCATGCGTCGAGCTCCTCCACGAGCTGCCTCACTCTGCGGTCGATGTCGTCGCGCGTGGCGCGCACCTCGTCGAGCGGCCGACCCTTCGGATCCTCGAGCTCCCAGTCGACGTAGCGCCTACCCGGAATGTACGGGCACTCGTCGCCGCAGCCCATCGTCACGACGACGTCGGCCTGCTCGGCGAGCTCGCGCGTGAGCAGCTTCGGCTCGCGGTCCGCCAGCTCGACGCCCACCTCGCGCATCACCTCGACGACTTCCGGGTGAACGCGGTCGGCGGGCGTGGTGCCCGCCGACAGCGCACGGTGACGTCCCTCCGCTGCGCGCTCGAACAGCGCCTGGCTCATCTGCGAGCGGCCGGCGTTGTGGAGGCAGACGAAGAGCGCGGTGGCCATCTACGCGGTTGCCGCCTACGGCTTGCGCGCGCGGATGATCGCCGAGCTGGCGTGCTCGTGCACGCGATGCGTCTCGTCGATCTCGATCTGCTCGAGGCCCGCCTCGGTGAGCGCCTGCTCGAACTCGTCGCGCGTGAGGGCGCCGGCGATGCAGCCGGTCCACTGCTGCATGTCGGCGCGGGTGGCCTCGTCCATGTCGGGGTCGGCGATCACGTCGGAGACGGCGAAGCGCCCGCCGGGGCGGAGCACGCGGGCGGTCTCGGCGAGGACCTTCTGCTTGTCGCCCGCGAGGTTGATCACGCAGTTCGAGATCACCACGTCCACGGAGTCGTCGGGGAGGGGGATGTCCTCGATGTAGCCCTTCAGGAACTCGACGTTCGTGACGCCGGCCTCGGCCGCGTTGGCGCGGGCGAGCTCGAGCATCTCGTCGGTCATGTCGAGCCCGATGGCCCTGCCGCTCTCGCCGACGCGGCGGGCGGAGATGAGTACGTCGGCTCCGGCGCCCGAGCCGAGATCGAGGACCGTCTCGCCCTCGTGGAGGTCGGCCACGGCGGTTGGCACTCCGCAGCCGAGCGAGGCCTCGACCGCCGCCCTGGGGGCCGCGTCGCCCTCGTCGTCGTAGAGGGCCACGCCGAAGACCTCGTTGCCGTCCTTGTCGGTCGACGCGATGTCGGGGCCGCAGCCGGCGATCGCGGCCGGGGCGCCGCAGCAGCCGGACCCGGTGCTCTCAGCCACCGCGGTAGCAGCGGCGGCGTAGCGCTCGCGCACCTGCTCGCGGATGTCGGTGTCGGTCAGCTCAGCCATGTGGACAGTTCCTCCAGTGCTTCCGGGTTGACGTAGTAGTAGGCCCACAGGCCGCGCCGCTCGGAGTCGACGATGCCGGCCTCGCGCAGCACCTTGAGGTGGTGCGAGACGGTGGGCTGGGAGAGGTCGAAGAGCGGGACGAGCTCGCACACGCAGACCTTGCCGGCGGCCTTGCGCAGCACGTCCACGAGCTGGACGCGCACGGGGTCGCCGAGCGCCTTGGCGACGGCGGCCATGCGCTCGGCCCGCTCGCGGTCCACGTCGGGATGCACCACCGGCACGCAGCAGGGCTCGCCTGCCGGCCGCTTCTGCTTGGGAGCGAGCTCCAGCTCGACGGTCACGTATCTATGAATATCAATTCAATTGATAATTGTCAATGTAGTGTGCGCGCGCGCCGCCACGCCAGTCAGGAACGCGTCCCGACCTTGCGCAAACCGGCGCGATCGCTCATGCTCTCCCGTGATGCGCCTCGGCGCCTTCAACGTGGAGAACCTGTTCCGCCGGCCGAAGGCCATCAACACGCTTGGGTGGAACGAGGGGAAGGGCAAGGAGGTGCTCGCGGCGTACGCGGCGCTCGAGGACGTCCTCCAGGAACAGAGCTACGGGGCGGCGGAGAGAAAGCGCATCCTCGAGCACCTGAAGACGCTCGGCCTGCTGCGCAGCGACGACAGCCAGTGGGCCTTCCTGCGGCGCAGCCGTGGCCAGCTGCTGCGCCGGCCGAGGAACGGACCGGTGGAGGTGATCGCGGGCGGTCGCGGTGACTGGATCGGCTGGCTCGAGCTGAAGAAGGAGTCGGTGAACGAGGTGGCCACGCGCAACACCGCGCGCGTGATCGCCGACGTCGGCGCGGACGTGCTGGCCGTGATCGAGGCGGACGACCGCCCCGCCCTCGACCGCTTCAACCGGGACGTGCTGCCGGTCGGATTCGAGGAGAACAACGCCGAGCCGCGCCCCTACCGGCACGTGATGCTGGTGGACGGGAATGACGAGCGGGGCATCGACGTGGGCCTGCTCACGCGCAACCGCTACCCGATCGAGACGATGCGCAGCCACGTGGACGACCGCGACTCGAAGGACAACCCGATCTTCAGCCGCGACTGCGCGGAGTACCAGCTTCCGGTCCCCAACGGCGACCCGCTGCTCCTGCTCGTGAACCACTTCAAGTCAAAGGGCTTCGGCAGCCAGGAGACCTCGAACGCCAAGCGGCTCCAGCAGGCGCGGCGCGTGGCGAAGATCTACGAGCAGCGCCGCGCCGACGGCTGGAAGCGCATCGTGGTGCTGGGCGACCTGAACGACACGCCCGACAGCAAGCCGCTCAAGCCGCTCGTTCAGGACACCGACCTCAAGGACGTCTCCGAGCACGCGAACTACCGGCAGGAGCCGCGCACCGGCACCTTCGGCACCGGCAACGACAAGATCGACTACCTGCTGCTGTCCCCGGCCCTGTTCGGGTCGGTCCAGGACGCCGGCCTGAACCGCAAGGGCGTCTGGCACGGGCCCAAGGTGAAGAACCCCTGGCAGATGCTGGACACCATGGAGAGGGACATCCACCAGGCGTCCGACCACGCGGCGATCTGGGCGGACCTGAAGCTGTAGGCGGTCGCCGCCGAGCGGGTGCCCGAACTACAGCATTGAGGAGAGGGACCGTCCTGCCTAAGGGTTGGATAGCAAGCCTAGAACAGGACAGTCACCTCAACTACGCTGCCGCGATGTCGCAGGAGATCGTGGAGGCCTTCCGGCGCGGCGCCGATGCGATCAGCCGCGGCGACCTGGTCGACATCCCGCAGCTCGTGCACCCCGACGCGGTGTTCGAGCCGCTCCGGTCCGCGACCGAGGGCCCCTACGTGGGCCACGAGGGCATGCGGCGGTTCATCGCCGACACGGAGGAGATGTTCGAGCTGTTCCGGATCTCGTACACGGACGTCCGCGACCTCGGCGACCGCCTGGTCGCGATTGGATCGATCCGGATGCGCGCGCGGGCGAGCGGCGTCGAGACCGACGTCCCGAGCGCCGCGGTCGTCGATTACCTCGACGGGCTGCTCTGGCGCTACAAGGACTACGGCCAGGCGCGCCTGGCGCTCGAAGCGGCCGGCCTGAGCTAGCGCAAGGCCTGCGGGAGACCGGCCCGACGGGCCCCGTCAGGCACCGAGCGCGCCGGGATTAGGCGGGCGCCACGCCCAGCACGCGCGTGATCTGGATGTGGCTCAGGCCGCCGAAGTAGCAGCCCTCGACCACCCGGCGGCGCGCCGCGGGCAGAGCCGCCAGCGCGGACCAGGGGCCGCCCGCGGGCTTCGGGGTGAGCCAGCGCAGGGCCATCAGATCGAGCACGGCCCAGGCCGCGAAGGCGAGGCCGCCGACCGTGCCGGTGGCCGTGAGCAGCACGCCGGCAGCCGTGGCCGCGGCCACTCCCTGCGGGCCCAGGATCAGAACCGAGGCCGCGGCGCCCACGCTCAGGCCGAACGGCAGCTGGCCAAGCGAGACCACCGCGATCAGGACGGCGATCGCGTCGAAGAGCGACGCGTCCACGCCGACGGCGTGGAGCAGCAGCCAGTTCCGGGCTATCTGGGCGAAGACCGCGATCAGGACCAGGCCCACGAGCCGGGTGCTGCCGCGTTGCGAGCGCAGCACCGACAGGCCCCTGGCGAGCCAGCGCGCCTGCGCCGCCGCGATGCTCCTGAACGCGAGGCCGACTGAGCCCACCGCGACCAGGCAGACGATCGGCGTCCACCAGGGCAGGCCGAGCGGACCCACGAGCGTGAACGACGTGAGCGCCGCGAGCGCGGCCTCGACGAACAGGATCGGAAGCTCGGCGGCGATCAGCGCGGGGACGCGAGGAGTCTCCTCGGGCGCCGAGCGCCGCAGCGCCGCGATGCGCGCCGCCGTGCCGAGCTGGTGGTTGAGCAGGTTGCCCACGCAGCCGATGCTCGACGCGCGGTAGAGCTTGCGCCGGCTCACGGTCCCGCCGGAGGCGTGCACGCAGACGCGCCACGCCTCGCTGCGCGACACCAGTGCCACGACCTGAAGCGCCACGGCGAGGGCGATCACGCTCGCCGCCGCGCCGGTGATGCCCGCCTCGAGCTCGTCCCACCTGCCGACGAGCAAGGCCACGAAGCCCAGGCTTGCGCCGATTGATGCAACCAGCGTCAGGCTGCGGCGGGGCATGGCCTGTCCTCTACCTCTCTCGGGAACACCGACGCGACAGGCAGAGGCACCTGAGGTGCGGTCTGTCTTCAGTCTACTCCTGCTTCTCGGCGGCCTGCGCCCGTTGGAGGCGCGCGGTGGCGTTTTCCGACGCGCGCTCGAATTCCTTAAGACGCTCCATGCTCACCGCGCGGCCGCCGTAGAGCTTGGCCCGGTAGAGGTCGAGCCGCTGGCGGTGATAATCAGCCTCGGAGCGGAGCTGGTCGAGCCGGACGCTCTCGCGGTCTGGCATGCGTGTCACGATAGCCGTCCCCACGAGCGGGACTGCGATGGACGCCAGCGCCGCAACCGAATCCACCGAAGAGGGACGCTTTACCGAGGAGGAGCACGCCTTCCTCCTCTCGCGCGTGCAGCCGGCGCTGATCGGGCTGATCGACGGCTCGCTGTCCACGCTGGCCCCGATCTTCGCGGTGGCGCTCTCGACCGAGGATCCGCACATCGCCTTCTTCGCCGGCCTCGCGACCGCGATCGGCGCCGCGGTGAGCATGGCGTTCTCGGAGGGCCTCTCCGACACGGGCGAGTACACCGGGCGCGGGAACCCGGTGCAGCGCGGCGCGATCACGGGCGCCGGGACCTTCGTCGGCGGCGTCTTCCACACGCTGCCGTTCCTGATCAACAGCTACCACGTGGCCATCCTCGTCGGCATCATCACCGTGGCGATCGAGCTGGTCGTACTCGGCGTGATCAGGGCCAAGTTCTTCCGCACCGGCTTCCTGCGCTCGTTCGCGACCGTCACGCTCGGCGGCGTGATCATCGTCGCCGTGAGCGCGGCGCTCGGCAGCGCCGCCTAGCCCACTCGCGCCTGCGCCGCCTGGACGGCCTCGTCGACAGTCAGGAACATGCTCCAGTGGGTCAGCCGGCGCTCGCGCCAGCGCATCAGGAACACGATCTCCGCCTCCACGTGGATGTCGACCATCTGCGGCCGGCCGCTGTGGACTCCCGCGATCACGAGCTGGTCATCGCCCACCGAGAACACTCGGCGGGGCGCGATCCGGAAGTCCTGCCACTGGCGCGGCCAGTCGAGAAGCGCGTCGATGAAGCCGTCGCGGCCCTGGTAGCTGCGGCCGTCGGGCATCTCCGCGAGCTGGGAGATCCTCACGTCCGGGTCGGTGTGCTCGAGCAGCCACTCGATGTCCGCGCGGCGATACCCGTCGACCATCTCGCGGGCGAGAGCCTCGAGCTCGGGGGGCATGCCGGGCTCGATCACCGCGTCCCACTCGTTGCCCATGTCGAAGTCGCGGATCACCTGCCGCGCGGCCTCGGTCCGATCCTCCATCAGCTCGTCGGTCCGAAGCGCTCCGTTCGGACCGCCGCGGGCTCCATCCCCAGGTCCACGAGCAGCTCGCTCGCGGTCTCGACGAATCCGTTCGAGCCGCACACGAACGCCAGCCGGGCGCCGGCGGCCGGGCCCCGCAGCAGCTCGACGTCGATGTGGCCGGTGTGACCGCTCCAGCCCTCCGGCGCCTCGCGCGTGTAGGTGAGCAGCGCGTCGTCGCCGATCTCGTCCGCGTAGATCACGTCGTCGGGGTAGCGCACCGAGTACACGAGACGCATGTCGAGCTCGGGCATGGTGCGCCGTTTGTGGCGCAGCATCGCCATGAGCGGTGCGACGCCGGATCCGCCGCCCACCAGCAGCACGGGCGACTCCCCTCGCCATACGAAGTACGACGTGAACGGACCGCGCAGCTCCACCTGGTCGCCCACCTGCACGACCTCGTGGAAGTACGGCGACACCTCGCCGTCGTCGAGGAGGTCGATGGTCAGCTCGATCTGGCCCTCGTCGAGCGGCGAGGAGGACACCGAGTAGGAGCGCTGCGCGTGGTAGCCGTCAGGGTCGGTGAGGCGCACGTCGTAGTGCTGCCCCGGCAGGTGCGGCATCCACATCGGGAGGTCGAAGCAGAACGACTTGACCCGCGGCGTCTCGTCCTTGATCCGCGCGACCGTCGCAATCTGCCACTTGCCGGGTGCGCGCTGCTCGACCGGCGTCAGTCGTTCCAATAGCGCTCCTCCTTCCAGGGATCGCCGCGGATGTGGTAGCCGTTCTGCTCCCAGAAGCCCGGCTCGTCGTGGTCCAGCACGCGCAGGCCGGCGACCCACTTGGCGCTCTTCCAGAAGTACAGGTGCGGCACCAGCAGCCGCGCCGGGCCGCCGTGCTGGCGCGGCAGCTCCTCGCCCTCGTGCTCGGTCACGACCCACGCCTTGCCGCCCGTGAGGTCGTCGAGCGGGACGTTGGTGGTGTAGCCGCCGTAGGAGTACGCCATCGTGTACGCACCCTGCGGCTGCACGCCGTCGAGCAGCGTGTCCACCGACACTCCGCCGAAGCTCGTGCCGAGCTTCGACCACTTGGTCACGCAGTGGATGTCGCACGGGATCGGTCTCGAACGGAAGCTCGTGGAACTCGTCCCAGCTCCACTCCTTCTCGGCGCCGACCATGCCGTCGATGCGGAACGTCCACGACTCCGTGTCGACGAGCGGCGTCGGTCCGGCGGTGAGCACGGGAAAGCCGCGCTCGACGTACTGCCCGGGAGGCACACGGTCGGCAAGCTCGTCCGGAGTGCTGCGGCGTCGGCTGAAGCCTCGGGAGACGAAGTTGCTCATTGGCGTACCGTACGCCCTTCGTCATGCCCTGCACACACCTGGACACAGTCGAGATCACCGAGCTGCCCGCGGCCGTCGAGGGCTGCGAGGAATGCCTGCAAACGGGAGGCGCGTGGTGCCACCTGCGGATCTGCCTGACGTGCGGCCACGTGGGCTGCTGCGACAGCTCGCCGGGCAAGCATGCCCGCGCGCACGCCCTTGCCGAGGGGCACCCGATCATCCGCTCGATCCAGCCGGGCGAGGACTGGTCCTGGTGCTTCGTGGACGAGCTGGCGATGCGGATCCCGGAGATCCAGGGCGAGCCGAGCATCCCGCCGTCGCCGCTGTGCCCCTGACGGCGTCTCTGACCTGGGCTATCCTGGCACGCGCGTACCCCCCTTCTTGGGGCGTCCGGACTCTGGCTTGGAGCGTCTCGCACAAACAGCCCCACCGATCGCGGCCACACGGAAGAGCGAGTTGCCGTTCCGCATCTTCGACGTGGTCGCGACGCTCCTGATCCTCCCGTTTGCGTTGCTCGTGGGCAGCCTGATCGCGCTGGCGGTGCTGGCGGACTCTCCGGGCCCCGTGCTCTACCGCTGCCGCCGCGTGGGCTACCGCGGCGAGCTGTTCGAGATGGTGAAGTTCCGAAAGATGCGCGCCGATGCGGTCGGCTCCGCGCTCACCGCCTACGAGGACGAGCGCTTCACGCCGATCGGCAAGTTCCTGAGCGTGACCCGGCTCGACGAGCTGCCCCAGCTCTGGAACGTGCTCAAGGGCGACATGCGGCTGGTGGGCCCGCGCCCGGAGATCGAGGAGTTCGTCCAGCACTACCCCCACGAGTACGAGGAGATCCTCTCCGTGCGCCCCGGCCTCACCGGGATGGCGCAGCTCGAGTTCTTCGACGAGAGCCGCGTCTTCGGCGAGGCCCACTCGCATCCGGGCTTCTACACCGAGGGCATCCTCCCGCACAAGATCGAGCTGGACCTGCACTACGTCCGCAACCGCAGCCTGCCGGCCGACATCGCGATCTTCCTGCGGACCCCGCTGTTACCCCTGCGCGTCGCGGCGCGGAAGCTCGTAGGGCTGGTGGCTGCTCAGCCGCACGGACGCCTCTTCACGTCCGTGGCCTTCGGCGTCTGCGCCGTGCTCCTGCTGGTCACGTTCTCGACTCAGACCTGAGCGCGGCTACGGCTCGCGCCGGCGCGCCTTGATCGCCAGGACCACGGTGGCCAGGGCCACCGCGAGGAGCAGCACCAGCAGCAGGACGACCTCGCCCGCCGAGGGTCCGTCCGAGCTCGCGGGATCCGCGGCGACCTTCGGAGGCGCGGACGCGTCCGCCAGCTGCTCTCGCGAACGCGACTTCGTGCCGGATGAGGGGTTGGAGGAGTCGCCATGGTCCGACCCGCCGGCCCCCGCGCCCGAGGCGCCCGGGACCTCGCTCGAGGATCCGAAGTTGTTCTCCGACCTGTAGGTGGAGCCGTCCCCGGACTGCGAGCGCCGCGGTGCCGCCTCCTGTCGCGCCCGGTCGAGCGGAATCTCGTAGACGGTTCCCGAGGGGCTGGTAGCTTCCGGGTCGCTTGATGACTGGGCGCTCGCGCCAGCCGTCAGGAGGAACGCGGCAGCGAGGCACGCCCCGATGAGCAACCACAGTCTCACCCAGCCCACCATAGCCAAGCGCGGGGCCGTTCGCGGAGAGCCCGCGAGCCAGCCCGTCGAGGGGACGGCTGGGCGCCCGTCCCCGGCGCTCACCGCGCTGCCGGCGGCCTTCGCGGCACTGCTCGTGGTGCTCGCGACCTGGCAAAACGGGGCCTTCGAGGTTCGCCACTGGGCGCCGCCAGCTCTCTTCGCTCTCGTGGTGCTCGCCGTCCTGAACGGCGCCGGAGCGGTGGCCGCGCGCTCGCGTCCCGTGCAGGTCGCGCTCGCGGCCCTGTGGGGACTCACCGGCTGGATCGCGCTCTCGGCGCTCTGGTCCGAGTCGCCCGCGGGCGCCTGGGAGCAGGCGAATCGGGCGGTGCTCTACGCCGCGCTCGTGTCGCTGGCGCTCACGGCCGTGCTCGGACGGCGCGAGGGACGCGTCGTCGCGGCGGTGCTGGTGGGCGGCGTCACGGTGGTGGCACTGATGACGCTCGTCCGCCTGCTCACGGGTGACGACAGCCTGTTCGTGGCCGGCCGGCTCGACGAGCCGGTCGGATACCGCAACGCCACGGCGCTCCTGTTCGCGTTCTCGGTCTGGCCGCTCGTGTCGGCCGCGGCCGCTCGCGGCGTCAGGCCGACGCTCCGGGCGGCCTGCCTCGGCGGTGCGACGTTGGCGCTGGGGCTCGCGCTGCTCACGCAGTCCCGTGGCGTCCTGATCGGACTAGGGCTCGGAGCGATCGTCGCGATCGGGGCCGGGCCCGACCGCGTGCGGCGTGCGTGGACGGCGCTCCTCGCCGTCGCGCCGGTCGCGGCCGCCTACCCGCTCCTCATGCGGCCCTATCACTCGTGGGACGGCGGGCAGGGGGCTGTGGAGACGGGCGACATCACCACCGCCGCGGTGGCGCTGAGCGGGGGCGTGGCGATCGTGTTCGTGGCGGGATTCCTCGCGGCCCTGCTCGACAACGGCCTTCGGGCCCATGGCCCGGACATGCAGCGCGCGCGGCACTTGGCGCGCACCGCGCTGGCCGTCGTGGCGATCGCAGCGGCGGCGGGAGGGCTCGTGGCCATGGGGAACCCGTCGAGCTTCGCGCACGACAAGTGGGACGAGTTCCGGACGCTCGACGACACGCTCGGGCCCACGCGGCTGACCGCGGCGGGCGGGCAGCGCTACGACCTGTGGCGCATCGCCTGGAACGACTTCGAGTCCGCGCCGCTGCATGGCACGGGGGCCGGCAGCTACCCCTCGAGCTACTACCTCGACCGGGCCACGGACCGCAACCTCGACAACCCGCACAGCCTGCTGTTCAGCCTGCTGGCCGAGACGGGGCTCGTCGGGACGCTGCTGTTCGCTGTGTTCCTGGGCGGGGTCGTGCTGGCCGCCGCGGCGGCCTGGCGCGCGGCACCCGAGCCGGCTCGGCGCCTGGCCGGAGGGATTGCCGCCGGCGGCGCGGTCGTGCTCGGTCAGTCGCTCGTGGACTGGACCTGGCTGATCCCGGGCGTGACCGGACTGGGCTTCTTCGCGGTGGGACTGGGTGTGGCCCTGCTAGCCCCGGACACCGCGCCCGGCGCCGTCCCGGCTCGTCGGCTGCGGCTGGCTCGAGCGGCCTGTCTGACCGTGGCGGCGCTCGCCGTGCTGAGCCTCTTCCTCGCCGATTTCGAGGTCAGGAAGGCCGACGCCGACCGCTCCCCGGCCGCGCGGCTTGACGCCGCGCGCATGGCCGCGCGCCTCAATCCCCTGTCGCTCGACGCCCGCTGGCTACAGGCGTCCGCGCTGGAGGAGCGGGGTGACCGCGAGGCTGCGCGTGAGAAGCTGCGCTCCGCCCTCGATCTGGAGCCACGCAACTTCGTTACGCTCGCGCTGCTCGGCGATTTCGAGGTCCGCAGCGGACATCGTCAGGCCGCGGTCGGCTACTACCGGCACGCGTGGCGCCTCAACCCGCGCGACGTGGGGTTGCGGAAGCTGGCTCAGGGCGAGTTCGGCTCCTGAGCGGCCAGGCGCTCGAGCAGCTCCTGCCAGCGGTCGGCGGCGGCGTCCCAGCCGAAATGCCGTTCGACATAGCTCCTCCCGGACGCCCCGAGGGAGCCGCCCGACGCCCGCGCCGAGTGCAGCCGCCGCATCGCTCCCGCGAGCGCCGCGGCGTCACCCGGCGGGACCACGAGCCCCGCGTTGGCCGCCTCCACCAGCCGCCCGGACTCGCCCCTCGCGCTCAGCAGCACGGGGCGCCCAGCCGCCATCGCCTCGAGCAGCTTGGTGGGCAGGGCGTGCTCGAAGACGGGACGATCCCGGAGCAGGACGGCCGCGGCGTCGACGTCGCCGTAGAGAGCCGGGACCTGCTCGTGGGGGACCGCGCCCAGGAGCCGGACGTTTGCGGCCGGGTTCTTCCGGAGCCGGTCGCGGAGCTCGGCGGCCTCGGCGCCGTCGCCGGCGATGCGCAGCTCGACCTCGGGTCCCGCGATGCGCGCGGCCTCGAGCAGGGTGCCGACTCCCTGGGCGAGCCCGATCGTGCCCGCGTAGAGGATCCGCAGCGGCCCGTCGCCGGCCGGGGCGGGCAGCGGCCGGAAGCGCTCCGTGTCCACGGCGGGGCCGAGCCGCACGACCTTCCCGTGGGCCTCGGGGAGCCGTCCCAGGTCCTCCGCCAGCCCCTCGGTCGGCACCGTGATCGCGGCGGCGCGGCGGTAGGCCCAGCGCTCGAGCCGCTCGGCCGCGCGGATGGCCGCTCGCGAGCGAAGCGCGCCGAGCTCCACGGCGGAGGCCGGCCAGCGGTCGGCCACGTTCAGCACCGCGGCTCCGCCCACCAGACGCGCGTATGGAATCGTGGCGGCGCCCACGAACAGCGGCGGAGACTCGCCCACCACCACATCGGCCGGCCCGGCGCCGCGCGACGTCAGGAGCGCGGAGCCGGCGAGCGACAGGTGGCCGGCGAGCCTCCGGCCGAATCCGCGGTTGGGCGCGGGATACACGGCGCTTCGGATCACGCGCACAGAACCTTCCTGCTCAACCAGCCGCGGGCGCACGCGATACGGAGGCTTCACGCGCCCGTCCGGGTAGTGCGGGAAGCCCGTGTGCACCGTGACCGAGAGGCCGCGCTCCGCGAGCAGCCGCGCCAGCGTCGAGATGCGCGCCTGCGGCGCGCCGACCTCCGGCGGGTAGTAGTGCGTGAGGAACGTGACCCTCATTGCGTGGACGCGGAAGACTAGGTCGAAGCCGTGAAGGACGAGACAACGTCTGCCGAGACCGCACAGCAGCGCGAGGCCGAGCGCGTAGAGGCCGTCTACGGCGGCTATCGGGCGAGGGCGCGCAAGCAGCGGGCCTGGGCCGCCGACAATCCCGGCAACGTGGCGCTGCGGGCGGAGCTGCTCGCCAAGCTGCTCGAGCTCGCCCGGCCGCAGCTGGAGCGGGGCGGGCGCGTGCTCGACGCGGGATGCGGCAGCGGCTACTGGCTGGAGGCGCTCGCTGGAGGCGGCGTGGCGCCAGGGCGCCTCCACGGGATCGACATCCGCGCCGAGCGGCTGGCGGCGCGGCCCGGCCTGCCGGACGGCGTGGAGCTTCGCGCGGCGGATCTGCGCGCGCTTCCGTATCCGAACGACAGCTTCGAGCTGGTGCTGCTGTTCACGGTGCTGTCCTCGCTGGCCTCCGCCGAGGACGTCACGTCGCGCGCTCGGCGAGGTGCGCCGCGTGCTGGCGCCGGGCGGAGCGGTGCTCGTCTACGAGCCGCGCATCCCCACCCCGTTCAACCGCTCGACCCGCTGGATCCGGCGCGCCGAGCTCGAGGGCGGCCTCGGCGGATCGCTCGCCGCCCACCCGCTGACCCGGCTGCCGCCGCTGATCCGCGTGGCCGGGCGCCGGGCGCCGTCTACGGTTCCGGCGCTCCTGCGGCTGCCGCTTCCCCGGACGCACGCCCTGTGGCATTTCCACGCGCACGAGGACTGAGGATCCACACGTCGATGCGCTCGCCCCTCCCTCGCTGCGGCACCTGGACGAGCGACGCGCCGGCCTGCGCCAGGCACGTCTTGTCCGCGGGCACGGCGTCCGCGATGAAGTGCTCGATGTAGACGAGCTGCTCCCCCGCGCAGAGCCGGTTCTCGAGCACGGGCGGCGGGAGGACCTCCAGCCGTTCGCCGACGTAGTGCTCGAATATCAGCGAGCGGTTGCTGTTGGTCACAACCACCGGCAGACCGGTCCCGTTCACGACCTGGCCGACTCCCTTGGCGTTCTCCCAGGGGAGCGCGACCCAGCGGCTGTTCAGGTCCATCAGCTGTGACATGAGGACCACCGCCGACACCGCCACGCATGCCGCCGCCAGCGGGCGGGCGTACGGGAAGCGACCCAGGGCGCTCACCAGAGCGACGATCCCGATCGGCCACGAGCACCAGAGCCCAGAGGACCATGTAGGAGAAGAACCTGTCCTCCAGCTGTATCCCGAAGATCGGTGACCACCGCGTAGGCGAAGACCATCGGAGCGGCAAGCAGCAGGAGCAGCCGGCGCTCGCCGCGGAGCCACAGAGCCGCGCTCCCCGCGAGTCCCAGCGCCAGGGGCGGACCGGCGTAGGACAGCAGGTTGACCCCGTTGAAGCACGAGACCTCGCACTCCTCGCGCACATCCCCGGTGACCGCGAGCTCGGTGATCGGCGCGACGAGTGTCGCCGGACCGCTCACGAAGCTGTGCCACGCCGGATCCAGCGACCCCGTCGCCAGGGCCGGGAGGCCGGCGGAGGCGAGCGCGAGGCCGCTGTCGCGAGCTCGCACATAGAAGTCCTGGAAGTCGCCGACGATCTGACCCAGCAGCGGGGCATAGCCAACCAGCGACACGACCACGACGACCGCGAATGCCACCAGGATCCCGCGTCTCAGGTCGCGCCTCGCCGCCACGACGGCGGCTTGGCCGGCGACCGCAAGCGCTATCGCGAAGTGCGTGTACACGCCCACGAATGCCGCGGCGGCCCAGGCTGCGAGCGACCCCCTCGAGCCGGTCCTCTCCGCCCTGTCTGCCGCGACCAGCATCGCGGCTCCCGCCAGGGCCACGAGGCCGTAGCCGCGCGCCTGCTTGAAGAGCTCCAGGTGGTTCGGTGCCGCCACGGCGAGGACGGAGAAGACAACCGCCACCCACGGCCCCAGCCGCCTCCAGCTCCACCACGCCACGCAGCCCCACCGCTGCGATTCCCGGCACGACGCTCCAGAGCCTGTAGAGGGCCTCCGACCTGCCCAGGCCCAGCGTCGTGATCCAGGTGAGCAGGTTGAAGAGCACGTGGTCGTTCGGCTCGTAGTCCCCGAACAGCGTGCCGTCCGGTCCCGGCTCGATGTACTGCTCGACCGAGAAGATCTCGTCGTTCTGGAGGCTCTGGTCGAGTCCGACCAGGCGCGTCCACACGAGAACGAGCGCGAGGGCGGCGAGACAGACGAGCGGCAGGGCATCCCTGTACCGGCCTAGTATGGTCGCGCCCTTGCGACGGAACGGACCAGCGGCGGCCGTGTCAGTGTGTGTGCTGGCATGGGTCACGGGATGCGGCGGCACCGACTACTCGGCCCCGCCAAAGCAGGCAGAGGGGGAGCAGGAGGGCTGCCGGTCGCCGGAGCTGTCCGCCGACCGAGGCCTCCTGGGCGGCGGCACGACCAAGCTCGGCGAGACCTTCTCGGTCGACCTCTCGGATCTCGCCTCGACTGCCACCAAAGTCTCGCTCACGCCCCGCGCCGCCAACGTCGTCGCCGAGGTCAAGGATCGATTCACAGACCGCGGGACCTACAGACCGGCGGCAGGCTACCGCTTCGTGGCCGTGACGTTCACGTTCGGCAACGACGGGACGGACGAGATCGAAGCCGCCAACAGCGTGGGCAACATATTCGTGCTGGCCACCCGTGACGGGCGAGGCTGGCAGCGCGTCGACCGCACGGAGGGCTGCAGCACGATCTCGTCGAGCCTGGCGTCGCACCGCGAAGGTCACCGATCCCGAGGCCGAGGTGAAGCCCGGCGCCAGTTACACCACGCTCGTGGTCTACGCCGTGCCGGAATCGGCGCAACGGCTGATGTGGTTCGGGGCGGGTCGCGGCGTTGCGATCCGGCCGAAGACGAAGGCAGCCGCGTGATCCTGCCGCTCACATCCGGGCCGCGCCTGTCGGTCGGGTTCATCGAGCCGCACCTCGAGCCCGTCGGGGGCATCAGGCGCGTGCTCGAGACGGGCAACCGGCTCGTCGAGCGCGGGCACCGGGTGACGATCTACCTGCCGGACGAGCGCTCGAAGGAATGCGACTGGATGCGCTGCCTCCCACGGGTGGCCTCCATTTCCGAAGGCAGGGAGCACGAACTCGACTTCCTCGTCTTCAACCACGAGCCCCAGTGGTACCTGCTCGAGCGCTTTGAGCGTGCACGGCGCACGGTGTTCCTCGCGCTGAGCCACTCACGCCTCTACGGGAAGAGCGGGAGCTGGGAGAGCCTCCGCTGCGCGGTGGACCTCTACCTCGCCAACAGCGCGTGGACGGCTGAGAACGTGGAGAGCGAGATCGGCGTCCGTCCGGAGGTGGTGCCGAGCGGCGTGGACACGGAGCTGTTTCGGCCGGGCGACGGAGAGCGCGAGTACCCCGTCGTGTGCGTCGGCGATCGCCGCCCCTGGAAGGGAACGGCCGTCATCGAGGAGGCGTGCCGGATCCTCGATCTCCCACTCACGAAGCTGCTCGACGAGGCGCTGTCGCAGGAGCAGCTCGCGGAGCGGTACCGCAGAGCCGAGACGTTCGCGGTCGGAAGCCCCCTCGAGGGCTTCGGGTTCCCCGGCCTCGAGGCGCTCGCGTCAGGCGTCCCGCTCGTGACGACCGACAACGGCGGCTGCCGCGAGTACGCGGTGGACGGCGAGACGGCGCTGATCGTCCCGCCCGACGATCCGGCCGCGATGGCTCATGCCATCAGCCGGCTCCGCTCGGATCCCGAGCTCCGGAGCCGCCTGGTGGAGAACGGCCTCGACACGGCACGGCGCTTCAGCTGGGACGAGGCCGCCATTGGGTTCGAGGCCGCCCTGACGAAGCTTCATGCGGCGGGCCCCCCGATCCGCGACCGGGCCGTCGAGACAGCCGCTTCGACCGCCCGAGCCGGATCCCCTGCTCTCCGTGATCGTGCTCGCCTGGAACGGCCTGGAGCTGACCCAGCGCTGCGTCGAGAGCATCCGCCAGCACACGGACGTCCCGTACGAGCTCATCCTCGTGGACAACGGCTCCGAGGACGACACGCCGAGTTACGCCGCCCAGGCGGCGGACGTGCCGATCCTCAACGCGACCAACCGCGGCTTCTCGCCCGGGTTCAACCAGGGCCTCGAGCAGGCTCGCGGCCGCTACGTGGCGTTCCTCAACAACGACACGCAGCTCCCGCCCGGCTGGGCCTCGCGGCTGGCGAGCACGCTCGAGCAGCACGTCGAGGCCGGGGCCGTCTTCCCAGCGGTCACCGCGGCCGCCAACCCGCTCACCGTGCGCTCGAGCGCGCGCGACCGCGTCGAGGTCGTTCCTCCGTTCCAGGAGCCGCCCAGCGGCGTGGCCCTCGTGATGCGCACGGAGGTCGCGCGGGAGCTCGGCGGCTGGGGCGAGGAGTACCGCATCGCGGCGGGGGAGGACACGGACCTCTGCTTCAAGCTCTGGGTCAACGGCCTCGACATCCTCGTGGACGAGGGCGCGCTGGTCGACCACATCGGGAAGGCGAGCGCGAAGCGCCTGCCGGATTGGAAGCGGCACTGGGCGGTCAATCGCGCCCTGTTCCTGGACAAGTGGACCGGAGCCCTGGACGACGTGCCGCGGCTGAGCCTCGTGCCGGAGGAGGCCTTCGAGCGCAACAAGGGCCACGCGAGGGGCGTGGCCTTCTGGATGGCGCGCTACTTCCGCCAGCGCGACAGGGCGGTGCTCGAGGGTCGCAAGGACCGCGCCGCTCCGGCGCGGGAATCCTCGGCTGCCGCCGCTACGCGTGCCGAGCCCTCGCGCCTGCTGACGGCTCTGCCGAGAGCACCGGTTCGCCGGCTTTGGGAGCGCCTGAGAGGGCTCGTCCCGGAGGGCGTGCGCGTGGGGATGTACCGGCGCTTTCGCAAGGAGTACGAGCACTTCTTTCCCGAGCGGATCCCGGCTCGGCCGGCACCCGAGGCGCTCGCGCCGCAGCGCGGGGCCCGGCCCCGCCCCGGGCGGCGATGCCGCGGGCGCCCGAGATCAGGCCTCGCGGGTGAGCTCCGATGCGGGCTCGCCGATCTCACCCTCGAGCTCGACGAGCATCTCCCGGTAGCGCTCCGCGAGCCGCGCGCCGCGAACCTCGGACAGCCGCTCGCTCCAAGGGCCGGTGCGCATCCGGGCGGGCGAGATCCGCTCGTCGAAGAAGCGGCGCGTCTCGGGCTCGTCCTCCAGCCGCAGGAACTCGAACAGCGCCGAGTAGCTCCGCTCCCGGTCGCTCACCACCAGCCGCTCCAGCCTCAGCGTGAGCATGGTTCCCGCGGGCAGCGCTTGCCCTTCGAGAAAGACACGGCGCACCCGCCGCAGCCACCACTCGAGCGCTGCCTCGGGCTCCCACCCCCAGAGGCGCGCCACGGACGCCGCCACGTCGCGCCCGTCGCGGACCACGTGCACCAGCTTCATGTCGGGAAACAGACGGAGCAGGCTCGTGGCGTTCAGGGCGGAGGCGGGGGTCATCTCGGTCCAGTAGCCCTTCCCCTCTGAGTCCGCGACTCCGCCGAGCAGGCTGCGCACGAGTCTCGCGGCGGCGCCGACCGGATCGGCGCCGACCGCGTGCTCGAACTCCGTGAGCGCGGCGTCGAAGTGCTCCCGGGTGGCGATCCGGTCGAGCCCCGCCTCACGGCCGCTCGAGTCGATTCTCTGCCACCAGTGGTCACGCATGCGACTCGCGAACTCCTCGGGGGTCACCCGCCCCGCGAGCAGTCCGGGAAGGCCCTCGGGCTCCGCGTGGAAGCGCGCCTCCACGGGCACGCAGGCGTAGCGCGAATGGCGGCCGATCAGGTGGGCGACCACGGTGGTGCCGCTCCTTCCGGAGCCGCCTACGAAGACCGGGTCGGGGACGGCCGCAGTCAGCGCTCGGAGCGCTCCGAGGTCATGCCCGCCGGGGCGCCCACCAGCACAGGTTCGGCCGCCACGGGGCTTTGTTGCCAGCGACGGGACACTCGCCGCGCCCAGCGCCGAGCGGGCAGCTCGACGAGCTGATAGGAGGCCCAGCCGTAGAGCAGGGAGGGGGGCAGGACGATGGCCACCCACTTTCCGAACTCGAGCATCCCTCCGCGCTGGCCCGCGACTCCGAGCTCGACCGCGGCAAATTTCAGGACCACGAAATGGATGACGTATACGCCATAGCTCCTGTCGCCGACCCAGCGCATCGCCCGGTTCGTGAACGGCCGGCTCGTGACCCCCGAGGCGAACGCCGTGGCCAGCATGAACGTCGCGAGCAGCAGCGGGAAGGCGGTGCTGATCGTGATCGAACGTTGCGCTGCGACGTAGGTATAGACGTCACCGCCATCCCCCAGTCCCCCGGCGATCCAGGCGAGCGCGATCAACCCGGCCAGAGTGCCGATCTGGATCGGGACTGCGACCCTGCGAGCCAGCGCGTTGCGTGGCCCGCGGCTAATCCGAACGAACACCCACGCCGCGCCCATGCCGACGGCCAGCGCGCCGGTCCAGAAAGGCAGCTGGTTCACGACCACCCCGGGCGGCAAGTGGTCAAAGGCGAGCAGCCGCCAGAGGATGGCTATCGCGAACGCAATCGCCAGTCCCTGAAGGGGCCGGCGGAAGAACGCAACCGCAACGAGCGGCAGAAGGACATAGAAGAGCGCCTCGACGGACAGCGTCCAGACCGGCCCGTTCACCACGAAGCCCGCCGGGAACTTGTCCGGGTCGAGGATGCGGAGCGGCTGGAAGACGAATCCGAAATGGGCTAGGACGTTCGCCGTGCTCGGGTCTGATCGGGCCATGGCGGGCGGCCCGAGCGGGGAGAGGAGCACGAGCACGATCACGAGGCTCAGGTAGTACGCGGGAGCGATCCGCGCGATCCTGCGAACGGCGTATGCCCGGACGCTCCCAAAGCGGCCCCGCGCGGCTGTAGGAAGGAACATCACGAAGCCGCTGATCACAAACAGCACGTAGATGCTGCTGGGAAAGACGCCCGCCGCAAGCCGGCCGAGTCCCTCGCCGGACGCGTTGCCCGACCGCCCCCAGCAGTGCCAGAGCAGGACCCCGACCACGGCGGCGGCCCGAAAGCCGTCGAGGGAGGGCACCACCGGGATGTGCTCCGCCGCACGCGCGAGCTTGCCGGGGTCGTCGGTGCCGGCCACGGCCTGCGCTGCGTCTGGCATGCGGCGATGGTAGTTCGCGGCCTACCGCAGGCAGACGAAAGCGCGCCTGATCCCGGCCTGGTAGTCCTCGCAGCCCGTGTAATCGCTGAACTCGGGCTCGAGGACCTCAACGGAGTAGCCGACGCTGCGAGCGAGCTCGAGCGTCGCCTCTGCGAGTCGGCCGGAGCACCAGCGGCCCCTCGACACCCATCCGGGGGTCGTCGAGCGGCTCCTTCCTGATCTCGAAGCAGGCGCCCTTGGCGCGCGACAGCGCCGTGTCGACCAGCAGCAGGTCGGTGTTCACCGCGGCGATCGCCTCGAAGAGCTCAACCGGCTTGCTCACGTGGTAGAGGAGGCCGAGGCAGAGGACGATGTCGAAGGGTGGCTCCTCGGCGAGGTCGACGTCGAAGAGGTTCGCTGTGGTGAGCCGGTAGCGCGCAGGGTCCACGCCCTTTACAGACAGCACGAACTCGGCCTGCTCGATGTGCATCTCGCGGCCGTCGATCCCCCAGACGAAGTCGCAGCCGGCCTCGAGGGCCTTGAGCGACCAGAAGCCCGCGTTGCAGCCGAGGTCGAGCACGCGCTTGCCCTCGAGTGACCCGCCGTAGTGGGCGACGAGCGGGTCGAAGAAGTACAGCTCTCGCTGCCGGTGCCGGTTCACGTGATCCGCATCGAAGATCGGCGTGAGGTGCCCGCCCAGCTCCATCTGGTAGTGCCAGCGCGGGAAGCTCGCGATCTTCTCCGCGATCAGGTCCGGGCGATCTCCGCCCACTCCGTGCCTTTCGGATCGAAGCCCCTCAGCGCCACGTAGATGTCCTGGAGCCGCCACAGCGGCCGCGAAAACGCGACGTAGGGGCGTGCCGTGTGCACACGAGGATCGAACTGGCCCTGGTCGATCGGCTCGTCGTCCACCAGCACGGAGGGGTCGAGCGAGTCAGCGATCTCCCCGCTGTAGCGGATCGTGTACAGCCCCAGCCCCAGGCGATCGAAGATCTGGCAGTAGTCCGCCACCTGCGGGTGGGTCGGGTGCCCGCGCCAGTGCCACCAGTACTGGCGCAGCCCGAGGCACCTGAGGTACTCCTCGCCCTCGAAGGACGGGTGCCGGATGAACAGGAAGTCGGTAGCGATCCTGGCGGCGGATTCGATCACCGCCTCGACGGTGTCGAGGCTCGGCAGGTGCTCGAGGAAGTCCATCATCGACACGAACCGGACCCGGTCGTGCAGCTGGAGCTGCGTCACGTCGGCCACGACGGCGTCGTGGCCCGCGGCCCGCGCCTCCTCGACCTTGCGAGGGTCGATGTCGAGGCCGATTCCGCGCTCTGCTCCGAAGCGTTTGGCGCAGTACTCGAGCGAGCCGCCGTGGGAGCAGCCCAGGTCGACGAAGTCGTACAGACTCCAGTCGACGTCCATCACGCTGGCTCGGCGATCAGCGCCGTGAAGCCGGTGTCCTCCGCCACGTGCCCCAGCGCTTCGAGCAGGCGGTCGACCGCGGCACCCACTCCGTCGCGGCCCTCAAGCCCCAATGACATCAGCGGCGGGAGTGGCGCGAGCCGCGCCAGGCGCTCGGCGAGCGGCCCGGAGTCGGCCGCGACGACATCCCAGGCGCCGGACAGCGCCTCGGCGCGGGGCGGCTCCTCGAGCAGCAGCAGCACGTTGAGCTGCGCGGGCTTCGGTTCGTATCCCCGCGCAAGGCTGATCGACACGTCGGCGGTCAGGCCGTCGAGCCGCTCCCACTCGTCCGCGAGCTGAAGTGCGCAGAGGTGCCCGCGCCGCTCGAGCTCGCTGCGCAGCTCACCGGCCCGGGTGAGAGTGCTCCGCTCGCTGCCCGGAGCACGCGGCAGCTTGAGGCAGAAGCGCCACTCGCGGTTGCCCGCGTCGACCAGCTCGGTCAGCTCACGTGCTCGCGCTTCCGAGTCTCCGTCCGCCGGGAATGCGATGGCGTGCCGGCCGAGCGCGCGCAGCGCATCCCCCGTCTCGGCGCTTCCGGCCAGAAGCAGATGACAGCGCCGCAGCCACGGGCGGCGCGCCCAGCGCTCGAAGTCGCGCAGGACCCAGCCAGCCACGAGCACGCCGTTCGGAAGCTCCGCGCCGTAGCCGTGATCGGTCACGACCAGCAGGTCGGTGCCGGCCGGTGGCCGGCCCCACGCGTTACCCACGCGTTCGACGAATGCGACGTCCCAGCCCAGCTCCTCGAGCGCGTCGCCGAGCTCTCGGGTCGCCAGCTCGTCGTCGGGGTCGCACGGGACCGTGAGGGCGACCTCCGGTCTCGGCCGCTCGCTCCAGAGGCCGGTCCGCTCGAGCCTGTCGCGCACGTACTCGCGCTCGAGCTGTGGCCCCCAGCGGCTCATGAGCAGCCGCTGGTTCGCCATCCGGGTGCTGCGCCTATCGGGAAGCTCCTGAGTCGCCAGGCGCGTGGCGGACTCGTGGTGGAAGAGGACCGAGCGACCGCTGCAGAGGGTGATGCCCCCGTTTGCCACCAGTTTGAGGCCCAGGTCGACGTCCTCGTAGCCGTAGTGGAAGCCGGGGGTGAAGCCGCCCACCCGCTCGAGGGTCGAGCGCTCGACGAGCATGCACGCGGCCGTCACGGCCGGCGACGGCACGTCCTGCCCCAGGCGCTCGAGCCCCGCCGTCGCGTCGAGATGGTTGATCGGCGTGACGTAGCCGTCCTTGCGGCGGAAGCGGACGCCCTGGTGCTGGATCAGGTAGCCGCTGGCCACCTCGCCCGGACGGGCCGCGCCGTGCAGGAGCGTGGCTCCCACAGCGCTCGCGCGAGAGCGCGACAGGCAGACCACGAGCTCGCGGAGCCAGCCCGGCTCGAACGGCTCGACGTCGTTGTTCAGGAACAGCAGGAGCTCGAAGCCAGCGCGGGCCGCGCCCTGGTTGCAGCCGGCCGAGAATGACACGTTCTCCGCGTTGCGCTCGACGCGGATCGGATACGACACGCGCGCCTGATCGAGATACTCGAGCGACCCGTCGGTCGAGCCGTTGTCGACCACGATCAGCTCGATCTCCGGATAGTCGGTTGCCGACTCGAGCAGCGGCACCACCCGCTCGAGGTGGTGTCGCCCGTCCCGGTTGAGCATCACGATCGAGATCGGCGGCGGCTCCGGTAGCGGGGGCACCGGACCGAGCATCTCCCTCACCCGGCGCGCCACGGCCGCGCGCCCAGGGGGCGGGACGGCGGCCGCGGACGGAGGGCCAACCGGCAAGCTCACCCCGTGCGCCCGGAGCGCGCCCGGTCGATGTCGTCCAGCGCGCTGTCGAGCGCGCTGTCGCGACCGAGGCGGCGCCGCAGCAGAACGGCCCCGAGGCGCGCCAGGCGATGACCGAGACGCCACGCTCGCGACGCGCGCGTTCGCCTCATCGCCTCCGCGGCGGCGTCCAGGCTCGTCTCGAGCCGCCGCCGCTCCTCCAGGAGCTCGGTCCGGGCCAGCTCGGCAAGCTCGAGCCTGCGCTCGGTCTGCCGTTGCTGCGCGCGCAGGCTCTCGGCCAGCTCGATTGCGGTTCGCTGGGAGCCTTCGAGCTCGGCGATGCGCGCCTCCAGCGCCTCCCGCTGATCAGCCGAGCTCTGGGCGTCGAGCGAGGCGCTCTGCTCGGCCCTCGCCAGTGCGGCTCTCGCATGCTCCGCGGCGCGCTTCTCGACCCGGTGGGAGTGCTCGAGGTCGGCCAGCCTCTGCTCGAGCTTCGCGATCCGCCCCTCGCGCTCGTCGACCATGCGCTCCAGCCGTCGAAGCTCGAACAGGACCGAGCGCGGGAGCGGCGCGTCGGACGCCTGTGCCAGCTCCGGCGGCGCCGCGTCGTAGCCCAGCGTCTCGAGCAGGTCGCGGATAAGGAGGTTCGCAGCACGCAGCTCGAACGGACGCTCGACCGCGACCGCCCGCCAGCGCCTCACGGTGTAGCGCTGGGCGTTTGGCAGCTCGCGGGCGATCGCCGGCGCCTGGGCGAATGCCGCGTGCGAGCGCGCGTCGTCCGTCAGCCCAAGCGCCGGGTAAAGGCGCTCCGCGGTCTCCTCGGAGCGCTCCATCAGGTCCTCGAAGCGGACCAGCACGTGGCCGACTCCGTCCAGGTCGGCGAGCGTCGTCTCCACGACCTCCCGCCAGGCCAGCGCACAGCGGAGGTATCCGGTGGCTCCGTCCAGCAGCGCGCGCCATCCCGGCGGCCTCAGCGCCGCCCACTGCTCGCCGCCGACGTCGACCATCAGCGCCCTGGCCACGTCGCGACCGTCCCTCACCACGTGGACGAACCTCGCCTCGGGGAACACGGCCCGCAGGAAGGGCACCCGTAGGCTGTTGCGCGGATCGTGGTCGAGCAGCAGCGTCGACCCGCTCTGCTGCTCGGCCGCCCAGCGTCGCAGCGACTCCTTGACCTCGACGGTGGCGTGCTCCGCGGTCAGGCGATCGGAGCCACCCGGCCCGGACGGCAGCGAGCTCCACGGCCCGCCCGCCTCCTCCACGGACGTGACACCGGGATGCGCGTCGAGGACCCGGGCGAGAACGGTTGTCCCGGAGCCCGCACAGCCCACGAGAAAGACGGGAGCCACGGCGCGCGCCCGGTCAGGCGCGATCTCGGCCTGCCCAGCTTCCGTCGGTTCGGAGGTCGGATTCGCACTCATCGGGATCGATGCGGGACACGCGCCAGTCTAGGCGTCACGATCGTTGGGCCTCGGCGACCTGCGGGACCGGCGCGGCGGCGGTCTGCCAGCGCGCGGCCACGCTGCGGGCCCAGCGCCTGATCGGGAGCTCGACGAACCGGTACGACGCCCAGGCGTAGACCATCGAGACGCTCCCGACGATGAGGAACCACTTCCCGAACTCGACGAAGCCCCCGCTCCGGTCGGGCCGGAGGAAGTGCAGGATCACGTACCTCATCACCAGCGCGTGGATCACGTATACGCCGTAGCTCCTGTCCCCGACCCAACGTGCCACAGGGTTTGTCACGAGCCAAGAAACAGGCCCTGGCGCGAAGGCGGTGGCCAGCACGAGCACTCCGAGGACGAGCGGGAAGAGCGTGCTGATCGGAATCGACTCGATCGATGCGAGGTACGACTGCCGACCTCCGACCACATCCTGCCCGCCCGCGACCCACGCGAGGCCGATGAGCGCCGCCAGCGCCAGGAGCTGAACGAGGAGCGCGAGCCGGGGCAGGCGCACCTGCGCGTCGATCGCGCGCAACCTGACATATCCCTGAGCCGCTGCCATCCCGACGGCCAGGGCGCCGATCCAGAACGGGAGCTGGTTGATCTCGTCGGTCGCAAGACGCCACGCGATCGCGATTCCGAGCGCGATCGCGAGCCCCCACACGGGGTGCCGCCAGAACGGCATCGCCACCAGCGGAAGAGTGACGTAGAAGAGGGCCTCCACGGACAGCGTCCAGACCGGCCCGTTTGCGTGAAAGCCCGCGGCGAAGGTCACATCGTCGATCAGAGCCAGCGGTTGAAACAGAAACGTGACGTGGCCCAGCACGGCCGCGGCGCCCGGATACTCGAACGGCGCGGAGGCGGGCACGAAGGCGGACCAGAAGACGAGGAGGATCGCAAGGCTCAGGTAGAACGCCGGGGCGATGCGGGCCACGCGGCGCACCGCGTACGCGCGCACGCTGCCGAACCGGCCGCGCGCGGCGGTAGGCAGGAACATCACGAAGCCGCTGATCAGAAACAGGAGGTAGATCCCGTTCGGCAGCAGGCCGGCGGCGAGCCGGCCGACCGCGTCGTCCGACACGTTGCCGCTCAGGTTCCAGCAGTGCCACGCCACGACCATGAAGACGCCGAGCCCGCGGAGTCCGTCGAGGCTCGGTACGACGGGAATTCCGGAAGCGGCGCGATCCTCCTTGCCCGGGTCCCCAGTCTGGTTGTGCGGGCTCGTCAGGGGTTCCTCCTGCGAGTCCGGCTGGCAGCGAGCTCGGCCTCGGCCAACAGCGCCCGCTCCCGCCAGGCATGTGCCTCGGCCCCGGCCTGGATCACCTGCTCTGCCCCGGCAAGAAGCGCGAGCTCCCCCAGTGCCGGGAGCGGGGCGTCGCTTGCGGCGCCGAGCGTGTAGAGCTCCCCGCCGGGCTCGGTGCCCACCAGCTTGCGCACCTCGAGTCCGAGCTCGAGCTCCTCGTCGGCGACCGCCGAGGTCTCGTCGCGGGCGATCATCGATGCGATCAGAGCCTGCTGGCGGTACATCCCCACCTCGGCGAAGCGGCGGCGGAGGCCCGCCTCGATCTCCGCCGAGCTGTACTCGTTCACGTGCCAGCGGTTTCCGGGCGGGTAGACCGCGCGGTTCGGCGACGAGATCAGCAGGAGGCCTCCCGGCCGCAGCACGCGGCGCATCTCGTCGAGCGCGTGCTCGGGATGCTGCACGTACTCGATCACCTCGAAGCAGGTCACGAGGTCGAACGAAGCGTCGGGTACGTCGAGACGCTCGATGTCGGCCACCTCGAAGCGTGCTCCGGCGCCCGCCTCGGCCCGCGCGGCGTCGATGGCGTGAGCGCTCACGTCCACCCCGAGCGCCGAGGCCGCACCCGCGCCTGCCAGGATCACGGTCCCGTACCCGACTCCGCAGCCCGCGTCCAGCACGTCCCGGCCTGCCGCGAGCGGGCGCGCCCAGAGGTAGCGCGCCCGGTGAGCCGCCTCCGTCTCGGTCCCGACCGCCGTGCCGGGCACGAACCGGCCCTTGGTCGCCTGCGCACCACCCTCCGCGGCCACCTGCTCGCACCGGAACGACCGCTGAAGCCCCACCGCGCGGCCATCCGCCTGTACGGCAACTACGGTGACCGTGTGAGCGCCCGGCGGGCACTCGAGCGGATCGAGCGTGAGCGCGAAGCCGGAGTTCGCGGCGTCCTCGGAGCCGAGCGTCCGGACCACGTCCGGCCGGTGGAGCCCGTACAGCGCCTCGAAGCGGGCGCGCCCGTCGAGGAAGACGAGGACGCGCTGGATCCCGGCCCGCGCGTAGGCGCGCCCGGCCAGGCGGACCGGCATCGAGACCTCCGCGTCCGGGCCGGGACGGCCGCATTGCAGCGAGGCGCCGAGCCCGTCGAGGGCCTGGGTGTCGGGGACCGGCGGGTCATACGGCTCGACCTCGAGCTGGCTCTCCTGAACGGTGCGCCCTCCGTCCGCGTCGACCGCCACCACCGTGACCGGGCGCGCGCCCCTGGCCCAGTCGCCCGTCTCGAGCCTGAGCTCGAAGCCCGCCTGGTCCGACCCCGGAACGGACGGATGCTCCCGCGCCAGCTCAGGGCTCGCGATCCCGCGCCTGGCGCTGTACGTCGATCCGTCCACGGTCAAGCCGACGTCCGCGATGCCGGCCGGCGACAGCGCGACGCCTGAGACGGACAGCTCGTTGTGCGCGTACTGTGTCCCGCCGGGCGACAGCGTGGAGCGCACGAGCGGCCACATCCTAGGACGTGCCCCGCAGGCGGGAGAGGTAGCGCCGAAGCCGCCGGAGCGGCCGCCTCTCGAGCGCGCGCTCGGCGTCGCGCCGGCGTTCCTCCTCGGCGCGGAGGAACGTGAACGCCCGCTCCTCGCCTCTCTGTGCCTGCGCCCGCTCCGTGAGGTTGGCGGCGGCCTCGGCCTCCGCAAGGAGCGCGCGTTCCCTCCAGCCCGCGGCCGTCTCCCTCAGCTCGGCGGGCACGTCCGGCCCTCCCAGGAGAGCGAGCCCGGCGACCGCCGGGATCGGCCCGTCGCTCGCGATGGCGATGGGCACGGTCTCGCTTTCCGGGCCCGCGTCCTGAGCGAAGCCGACCTCGACGCCGGCGGACTCGTCCTCGCTCACGATGAGCGCCGCGGCGCACTCCCGCTGGTGGTACGCGCACACGTCCTCGAAGCGCCGGCGCAGCGAGGGCCCGAGCTCGGCCGGCGGGCGCCACGAGACCACGAGCAGCCCACCCGGGCGGAGCACACGGGACAGCTCGGACAGCGCCGCGTCCGGGTCGTCCAGGCCCTCCAGGCCCTCGAAGCAGATCACCAGGTCGAAGGAGTGGCTCTCGAACGGCAGAGGGCCGGAGAGGTCCTCCGTCTCGCGGTCGACATCCAGGACCGCGCGCCCGTCCGCCAGCGGCGCCACCCAGCGGTGGCGAGCCTCGACGGCGCTCGCGGACGGCTCGGTCGATCCGGGCAGCCGGCGCGACGACCCGGCGTGGATCGGCACCGACGTCGGCCGCGGCGACGGCTCGGCGGGGACGCTGGGCTCGGCCTCGCCCCGAGGCGCCCCGGCGTCGTCCGCGCACAGGAAGGAGCTGGTGAGTCCCACGGGCGGGCCCTCCTTCGGAGTCGCCACGATGGTCAGCACGTGCTCGCCCCGCTCGCAGACGTACGGATCCAGAAGCACGTAGTAGCCGCACTCGAGCGCATCGGGCGTGGCGAGCGCCTTCTCGATGTGGGGTCGCGTGAGGCCGTAGAGAGCCTCGTGGCACGACCGTCCGTCGAGGAACACCGACACGCGCTCGATCCCCGCGCGTGAGTACGCCCAGCCCCGGATCTTGACCGGAAGGTGAGGCGCGGTGCGCCCGATCGGGCGGCAGTGGAGCGCGGTGCCCGTCCCGGCGACCGCCTCGTCCCCCCTGGCGGGAATGGCGTACGGCTCGACCCTGACCTCCCCGCTCTGGACCGCCTCGCGACCCTCCCGATCGCGCGCCGTAACCGTGAGCACGGCCGTCGCTGGGTCCCAGGTGCTCGTGTCGATCACGGACTCGAAGCGTGTCCCGTCCGGCGCCGAGATCAACGCGGCCTGACTGGTGGAGCCGAGCTCGACGCGCACCTCGGCGATCCCGGCCGGAGACCCCGCCGAGCCGCGGACCGCGAGCTCGTTGTGCACGAAGCGCCGTCCCTCGCCGAACGGGGCGTCGCAGTGCAGAGCCGGTGCGGCGCGGGGGGAGGGGCGAAGGAGGCGCACGCCACGGATCTTAAGATCCGACCCCGGTGTTCGTCTTCGGCGTCGCAATCCTGGACCAGAACGAGTTCCGCAGATACGCGCTTCCCGGCATCCAGCGCGTCGCGGAGCCGGACTCGCTCGTGTTCGAGCAGCCGGGCCCCGGTTCGGTTCAGCGGAAGTACAACTCGATTCTCGACGAGGCCTGCCGGCACGACGATCTCGAGGGGGTGGTGCTCCCGCACGAGGACGTCGAGATCGTGGACGACGACTTCCTCGCGACGATCCGGCGTCGCTTCCGCGACCCGAGCATCGCCGTCCTCGGCGTGGTCGGTGGGCGCGGTGTGCGGAGCATCGCGTGGGGTCTGGGCAGGGACACGTTCGGGAGCGTGGGCGTGACGCGGTTCATCCCCCAGCTCGACAAGCGCATCACCGAGACCACGCTCTGCGCGGTGCCCACCGGGGTCCACGAGGTGGACGCCGTGGACGGAATCCTGCTCGTACTGTCCCCCTGGGCAGCGCGCGAGCTTCGCTTCGACGAGGCCTTCTCGGAGGTCTTCCACGGCTACGACGTGGACATCTGCTTCCAGGCGCGCGAGCGCGGACGGAGGGTCGTCGTGGAGGAACTGCGCGCGGTCCACCACACGCTGCAGGTGAGGGGCGAGGGCTGGGTCGAGGCGGACGTGCTCTGGCAGCACAAGTGGCGCGCCGACCGTGGACCGGAGGAGCCGCGCTGAGGGTCGCGCGCTAGGCCGCGCGTGCCGGCGGCGGCGGGCGCCTCCGGATCTCGCGCAGGGCGAGCGCGAAGGACTGGCTCGCCTGGTCCCAGGAAGGCCAGCGGCGAGCCGTCTCGAGCGCGCCGGACCTGAGCTCATGGAGCAGGGCGCGGTCTCGATCGAGCAGCTCGAGCGCCCGCGTCGTGCCGCGCGGGTCGTCCCAGTCCACGACCCAACCGTTGGAGCCGTGCACCACGTACTCGTCGTGGCCGGTGACCGGCGTGACCACGCAGGTCGCGCCCTTGTGGAACCCCTCCAGCGGTGGCTCGAACATGCCTTCGACGCGCGAGAGCTTGAGGACGACGTCGCACGCGGCGTATTGCTCGGCCATCTGCTCCGCGTAGAGCGGCCCCACGACGGCGTCGGGCGCAGGGTCGAGCTCCACCGGGCCGCGGGTCACGTAGGTCACGTGTGCCGGCCGCCGCATGCGGCGCACCGCCTCCAGGCCGTCGGGAACCGCCTTCAGCCAGCTCTCGAGCCGGCCCTCCACGAGCACGCGCAGCGGGCCGTCGATTCGCGGCTCGACGCCCGGCGCCAGGGCGAAGACGTCCTTGTCGATGCCCCAGCGGACGTAGAAGCAGTCCACCTCCGGCCGCAGCTCGCGCAGCAGGTCGCGCATCCAGCGCGCGCCGGTGATGAAGGACACCGGCAACGAGTACGTGGCAAGAGCCATGTCGCGGCGCTCGTCCTCACCCGGGTAGAAGCGGTCCTCGAGGCTCTGGACGTAGTACGCGTGGCGCTCCGCCGGCACCCGCGCGAGGCGGCGGGCCGTGGGCCACCAGCTGGCCACGGCCACGTCGTAATGGCGCTCCTTCGCGTCGTCGAAGCGGAGCACCTCGAGCCCCGCGAGCCGGCGCTCGTCCCAGGCCGGGATGTCGTCCCGCGTGACCGCGACCGTGACCTCCATGCCGTGGTCCGCGACCAGATTCCTCGCGTGAGTCAGGACGCTCGCGATCCCGCCGGAGATCGTCGCACCGGGGATCAAAAAGCAGACCTTCACGACGCGGGCGCGAGTATATTCCGCGCCCGTGCAGCAGCCCGCCGACCCGGTCATCGTTCGGGTGGCATTCGTGGGGCAGCCGGCGCGGCTTGCCGCCTGCGTGGACGAGACCCCAAGCGGCGGTGTCGAGCCGGTCCTGATTGGCGCTTCCCCGGCGGACGGGCCCGACGCGCTGCAGGGCCGCCTCTCCGAGCTGCGGCCGGACGTCGTCGTGGCGCTGGGCCCCGGCTGCCCCGCCGGCGCGCTCGCCGCGGGTCCCGCGCTCACGGTCGCCTACCTCGCCGAGCCGTCGGACCAGGCCACGGTCGGGCAGGAGGGCTTCGACAGGGTTATCGCCGCCAACGCGGAGCTGGCGGCGGAGGCCGAGCAGGCGGGGTTGGAGGTCTGGCGCGTGCTCGCCCTGCCCGTGGCCGATCGCATCTATCGCCCAGCCGAGCGCCCGGCCGGAGCGGCCCGGACGCTCGAGCTCGACGGGAGCGCAGCGCCGGGGCCGCTCGATGGCGCCGACGTGGCCATCAACAGGGTCCACGAGCCCGGACCCGCTGCCACGCACGCCGTCCACATGTGCATGGCCGCGGGTCTGCTCGTTCTGAGCGTGCCGCTGGCGTCGATGCCGTGGCTCGAGCCGGACATCGACTTCGTGGCAGCGGACCGGGACGAGCGCTTCGGCGAGGCACTCGACACCCTCGGGCGGGACCCGGCGGCGTTCCACCGGCAGCGGCTTGCAGGCCGGCAGAAGGCCGAGTGGCTACGCGCCTCGAGCGTCTGGGCGCGCCTGGTCGGGGACCTGCGCCGGGACGTGTCGGCCTTCGGCCGCGGGCGGTGATCAAGGCCGCTCCGGCGGCCCGCCCGCTACCTTCGAGCCCGTCGAGCATGGACCCCAGCAACCTCACGACGGCCGAGCGCATTCGATCCTTCATCGACGAGGAGCTGATGGACGAGCCCGTCGCTGAGGGCGATCCCCTGGCGGAGGAGGCCCTCGACTCGCTGGCGATCGAGCAGCTCGTGACGTACCTCGAGGACTCCTTCGGCGTCACGTTCGGCGACGAGGAGATCGTGGCCAGGAACTTCGCGAGCGTGCCGACGCTCGCCCGGCTCGTGGACCAGAAGCGCAGCGCGGCGAGGCTCAATGGTGCGTGAGCTGCCGAGCACGCTCGCCGAGGTGCTTACGACGCCCGCGGCTCAGGAGGCGTCGCTCAACTTCCATCTGGAGGAAGGCCTCGTGACCATCTCGGGCGCCGAACTGGTAGAGCGGGCGCTGGCCGGCGCGAGGGTGCTTGCCGCCCGCGGCATCGGCCCTGGCGACGCCGTGGGCGTGCTGGGGCCGAACCGCCCCGAGTGGGCCGTGTGGGCGTGGGCCACGTGGGCCGCCGGCGCCGCGCTCGTGCCGCTGCAGATCCCGCTGCGGGTACGCGACCCCGAGGCATTCGCAGAGCAGGTGCGCTCGCTCGTCGAGTCCGCCGGATGTCGGCTCGTCCTGGCGGATCCCCGGCTCGTCGGGATCGTGGGCAGCGACCTCGCGGTCGCGTGGGACGAGCCGTCCTCGCCTACCGGCGTGGATCCGGCCCGACCCGGCCCCGATGACCCGGCGGTCATACAGTTCACCTCCGGTAGCACCTCCGCGCCGAAGGGCGCGCTCCTCACG
The DNA here is from genome assembly GCA_963771715.1 of uncultured Thermoleophilaceae bacterium. Classification (GTDB taxonomy): domain Bacteria; phylum Actinomycetota; class Thermoleophilia; order Solirubrobacterales; family Thermoleophilaceae; genus JACVRW01. The sequence continues at coordinate 60,824 of CAVYUQ010000004.1, read as the reverse complement.
CACCGCGCCGTCATGGCGCAGATGGACCTGATCGACGCCTTCATGCGCCGCAGCCCCTCCGAGCACGTGGTGGTCGGATGGGTGCCGTTCTTCCACGACCTCGGCCTCTTCTTCTACGTCGCTATGCCGGTCGTCTTCGGGGCACGCGCGCACTATCTCCCCACGGAGCGGTTCGCGGCGGACCCCGCCGAGTGGCTGAGGCTGCTCACGGCCACCCGCGCCACCGGCACCGTATTCCCGGGTTCGGCGATCGGCGCGGCCCTGCGAAGCGCGCTGAAGCGCTCGGACCCCATCGACCTGAGCAGCCTCGAGTTCACTCGCTTCGCGGCGGAGGGTGTGGACCCGGAGCTAGCCGATCGGCTGCTCGAGGCGGCGGGGCGCTTTCGGCTGCCCATCGAGTCGCTCGGCTCGAGCTACGGGCTCGCGGAGGCCGTGTGCGGAGTGACCTCGGGCCGGCACCTGGACGCGGACCGCATCGACGTGGAGGCCATGGCCCTCTCCGGGCGTGCGGTCCCCGCCACCGGCGGACACGTGAGGCGCGTGGTCCCGGCGGGGCGCCCGGCGCTCACCACGGAGGTCCGCATCGCGCAGCCGGGCGGCGCCGAGCTGGGCGACCGGGAGATCGGCGAGATCTGCGTACGCGGTCCCTCGCTGATGCAGGGTTACGTGGGAGAGGGAGCGCCCGACCCGTTCGAGGACGGCTGGCTGCGCACCGGCGACATGGGCTACCTCGTGGACGGCGAGCTCTACGTGACCGGGCGGATCAAGGACATGATGATCGTGATGGGGCACAACTACTACCCGGAGGACTTCGAGTGGGCGGCGGGCCGCGTCGGGGGCGTCCGGGCCGGACGCTGCGTCGCCTTCGGGTCGGGTGACGGGGAGGAGGTGGTGCTGCTCGTCGAGTCGGCCGCCGGGACCGACGGCGACCAGCTCACCGTCACGGTGCGGAACGCCGTCCGCGACGCGGTCGGAGTGGCGCCAAGGCGCGTGGTCGTGCTGCCCCCCGGCAGCGTCGAGAAGACCACGAGCGGCAAGCTGCGGAGATCGACGATGCGGAGCGCGTACCTCCGGGGCGACCTGCCCGTCCTGGCCGCTGATGGATAATCGCTTCGCGTGACATTCCCGGATCCCGTCTTCGTGGGGGGCGCGGGCGGCAGCGGCGCTCCCAGCGTTGGCCGGCTTGTCGGCGCGCACTCCCGCTACGCCGAGGTGCCCATCCCGGCGCGGTTTCACGCGGTTCCCGGCGGCCTGCCGGGCTTCCTGGAGGGACGCTTCTCCGCGGCTGAGCTCGTGGGTCGCGTGCGCACGGCGTGGTTCCGGTGGACGGATGAATCCGGCCGCCAGATGGGACTCGACACCCTTGTCAGCGAAGAGACGCTCGAGGCCGCTCTGGGGCAGTTCGAGCGCGTGGCGCGCGAGGATCCACTCCGGGCCGCGAGGGGGCTGGTCCGCGCCGTCCTTGACCCGGTGGCGGAGCGGGCGCGCAAGCCGAGCTGGGTCGAGGCCTCGGCCGCGTGTGCCATCAGCGGGCGGGCCCTCCTGCGCATGTTTCCCGAGATGCGGCTCATCCACTGCGTCCGCGACGGCCGCGACGTGGCCGCGGACGTGGCCGGCCAGGTGGAGGGATTCGACTTCGACCGCGCCCTCGCCTGGTGGGTCAACCGTGTGAGACAGGTCGACAGGCAGATCTCGCGGCTCCCGGAAGGACGCGTACTGATGCTTCGGATCGACGATCTCGCGGTGCGGAAGCCGGAAGCCACCTGGAGCGCACTTCTCGACTTCCTGGCACTCGACGAGGAGCCCGCGATGAGGGAGCGGCTCGAGTCCGAGCTGGACGCTGATCGCGCGGGGATCGGGATATGGCGAGACGGGCTGTCCGCCGCGGAGGCCGAGCGGATCACGACGGTGTACGAGGAACGGCTGGCGCAGCTGGCGGCCACGGGCGTGTGGTGGGCGCCCGAGCTCGGTGATAGCTACTCCGGAGACCCGCTCAGCGCGCCCAAGGCGAACGGCAGCGTTCCGTTCGAGACCAGCGACGCCTACGAGGGCGCGGTCACGCTGCCCTACACGCTGGACGAGGTGGAGGGCGCAACGCACATGCTCGTGACATTTGCCGGTTTGACTCTGGAGGCGGCCGGGCCACCGGTCGAGATGCGAAAGCGCGTCGGGACGCTTCGCGCACACCGGATGTTCATCGGCATCGACCGGGACGGGTATTTTGGGCCCCACTGCGGCCTCGCGGGCGCCCGAACGGCGATCGAGCTCGTCATGCGCGAGGCAAAGCGCCTCCGAGTGGCGGAGCGCGAACGTGATCACATACGGGGTCAGCGCAGCGTCGCTCGCGGCGCTGTATGTGGGCCTGAAGGTGAGGGCCGGCTGGATCTTCGCCGGCGCTCCTCCGATCCGCGCGGCCGGCTGGGTTCTCCGGCTCGAACGCGCCGTCGCCCCATCGGCGGACGCTGCCGGCATGCGCCGCGCGCTGCTCGAGCGGACCGGCGTGGGCGCGGATCCCGAGGCCGCCCTGTTCTACGACCGCTTGGTATGGCGAGCGGCCCAGCGAGCCACGCACGAGGCGAACATCCACCTCTTCGCGTCCCCGGACGACCTCGTCGTCCGCGATGCCGAGTGGTTCCAGCACGTGCTGCGCGACCACCCCACGCTCACCTGCCACCTCGAGATCCAGGATTACGGCGCCCACTCCTGGGCGAAGCTGCCGTTCTTCGCCTACATGCAGAGGACGCTGCTGCCGGAGCTCGGGTCGTATTCGTGAGCTCAAGGCGGCACGTCGACCTGTCGACGGCGGTGGCCGCGGCGCTCGGTCGGCACACCGCGATCTACGCCGCCAGCTTCGGCGTCGGCATCGTGCTTCAGCTCGTGAATCTCGGCGTCCTGACGCGGTACCTGTCGCCGAGCGAGTTCGGGAAGCTCGGCCTTGCCCTCGTGGCGGCCGCGCTCCTCACCGTCCTCTACAACCTGGGCGTGCTGCAGGGGGCGCTGAGCTGGGCCTTCGGTGCGAGCGATGAGGGGGAGGTCGACGAGGCAGCTCCGCGCCGCACGGAGTCGGAGAAGCGGCGCGCGCTGGGCACCGCCCTCATCCTGACCCTCGCGATCGTGGCAGTCGCGACCGCGCTGATCGCGGCGCTCGCCCGCCCGCTCGCATCCGTCTTCCTCGGGGACTCCGGGGAGGCGTCGCTCGTCCTGCTCGTGGCCGCGTCCGGCGCCGCCGGCGCGGTTTGGCGCTTCGTGGTCAACGTTCCGCGCCTCGAGTTGCGCCCACTCACCTTCGCGGCGCTGAACACCGCTCGTCCGCTGATCGTGCTCGGCATCTCGCTGCCCCTGGTGATCGAGGGACACGGGGTGTCGGGCGTGCTCGTGGGAACCGCGGGCGGAACGGCGCTGACCGCGCTGCTCGGGCTGGTCGCATCGCGGCGCAGCTTTGCCTTCACCTTCAGCCGCGAGGACGTTCGGGGCATGCTGGCCCTCGGCGGCATGTTCATCCCGATCGTCGCGGCCTTCTGGATCATCCAGAACGTCGACCTTCTGATCCTCTCGCAGTTCGCTTCGCATTCGGACGTCGGCCTGTACCGCGCGGCGTCGAGAATCGGCGGAGGCCTGTCCTACCTCGTGTCCGCCTTCCTCATGGCCTGGGCGCCGCTTCGAATGACGCCGCTGTTCGCGGCGGCCGAGGACAGCGCGGGACAGAGTCGGCTCGCCGGCCTCACCACCACCTACTTCGCGCTGCTCTCCTTCGGGGCCCTGCTCGCCCTGATCGTCGCCGCGGACGCGCTGATCCGCCTCGCCGGTCCGGAGTACCGGGACGCGGCGCCGCTGATCCCGCTGCTCGGTCTCGCCTTTCTCGCCTCTGGCGCGTTCATCGTCATATATCGCGGCGTGCGGATGCCTCGCCGGCGCCGCGCCTATCCGCGCATGGCGATCGTGTCTGCGGTCGCCTTCCTGGTGGCGGCTTTCGCGCTCACCCCACCGTTCGGGGCGTATGGCGCGGCCCTGGCTCCGACCGTTGGCTTCGGGGCAGGCTCGGCGGGCTTGCTGCTCCTCGCGCACCGGGCCGGCTATGCCCCGTTCGAGTGGCGCCGGATTCTGGTGGCTGCCGCCGCCGCAGCCGCCTGCGTGGTCGCCGCGCTCGTCTTCGAGGGCCTCGGGGGCGTATGGACCGCGGTCGGCCCCGTCGTCGCGCTGGCGGCGTATCCAGCGCTCCTGCTCGCGACCGGCGTGGTTTCACGGGCGGAGTTCCGCCAGGGCTTCGAGGTGGCCAGACGGGCCGTGGACCCGAGCGGGATCGCGACCGACATGACCGGCAAGCTCGAAAGCCTCGCGCAGCAGGATCGAGCGCTGCTGAGGTCGCTGGCGCGCGACGGCGCGTCGCCCGCGGAGGTCGCGGCGGCGACCGGCATGGACGCCGGCGACGTTGTCCGCCGGCTGGTGGCGCTGCTGCGGGGGCTGGTGGGCCTCCGCGGCGGTCACAGGGAGCGCGACCTGTGGCTGGGAGCGCTGTTGACGAGCGACGAGCCGCCGTACGAGCGCGAGGCGCGGACGCGCCGCCTGGTGGCGGCCGGGATCCCGGCGACGGACATCCAGGCTCTCATCCAGACGATGGAACGGCTCCGCTTCGAGCCGCCCTCGTCCTGGGGGAGCGAGCCGGCCGAGAAGGCCCCCGAGCCGCCGTTGGCCGCGGTGCCCGGCGACGTCCCGAGCGCGCTCTGAGGATCCCGCGCGCTACAGCGGCCCGAGCGGCAGCAGGGCTGCCCGCATCTCGGCCACGACGTCCTCCTGGTCGGACTCGGTCATGCCGGGGTACAGCGGCAGGCTGATCGTCCGGGCGGCGTAGTCGGACGCGACCGGGTAGTCGCCGTCCGCCAGGCCGTAGCGCGAGGCGTAGTAGCGGAAGCGGTGGAGCGGCTTGAAGTGGACGCTCGTCCCGATGTTCCGGTCGGCGAGCTCGGCCGCCAGCTCGTCGCGGGATAGCGGCGCATCCGGCCTCACGCGCACGGCGTAGAGATGGCGCGCGTGGCGAACGCCGGGCGGGACCGGCGGCTCCAGGTCGAGCGGAAGCTCCGCGAGGGCGTCGTCGTAGCGGGCGGCGAGCGCCTCGCGGCGGTCGATCCACTCGTCGAGCCGGGCCAGTTGGGAGATCCCGATTGCCGCACTCACGTCCGTCATGCCGAGCTTGTAGCCCGGCTCGTCCAGCTCGTACTCGGCGGGCCCCTGCGAGGCGTGCCGGTCCCAAGAGGAGCGGTCCAGTCCCTGCACCGCGAGCCGGCGCACTCGCTCGGCGTCGCTCTCGTCTGCGAGGGCGAGGGCGCCGCCCTCGATCGTCGTGATGTTCTTCGTGGCGTGGAACGAGAACGCCGTGAGGTTCCCGTGGCCCCCGATCGGACGCCCGCCCCACTCCGCGCCGATCGCGTGGGCGGCGTCCTCGACGATTGCGAGGCCGTGCGTCTCCCGCATCGACTTGAGGCGGCCCATGTCGATGGGGCGCCCACCCAGATGCACCGCGATTAGGGCACGGGTTCGAGGCGTGACCCGCCGCCCGGCATCGTCCAGGTCCACCAGGCCGGTGTCGGGCTCGCTGTCCACGAGCACCGGAACGGCCCCGAGCTGCTCCACCACGTTGGCGCAGGCGGCGAAGGTTAGGGTGGGCACGAGCACCTCGTCGCCGCGCCCGATGCCCAGCAGCCTGAGGGCCAGGAGGAGCGCGCCGGTGCAGCCCGACAGGCAGCGCACGTGGGGAGCCCTCACCCGGTCGGCGAGCAGACCCTCGAAGGCTCGCACCCTCGGGCCCGACACCACCCATCCTGAGCGCAGGCACGCCAGCGCCTCGGCGATGGTCTCATCGTCGAGTTCTGGCCGGGTGAAATCCAGGAGCTCGTCTCGGCGAGCCCGCACCCCTGGGCGAGCCCGCACCCCTCGGTCCTCCGTCCGCATCCTGGTGAGGATAATCAGCGCAATGCCGCGGGAGCTCGTCATCTTCCAGCACATGCCGAAGACGGCGGGGACCTCGCTGCGAAAGGCCATGCTCGCCAACTACGCGCGAGGGGAGGCCGAGCTGCTCTACAGGGGGAACGAGCAGACGGAGGCGCCGCCGCCGCGCGTGCCGGCGGAGTACCGCGAGTGGTACCGGACACTCGACCCCGAGCGCAGGGAGCGCATGCGGCTGGTGGCCTCGCACAGCGCGAACTGCCTAACGCGCTTCGTCGATCGCCCCTTTCGGGTGGTGTCTCTCCTCCGTGACCCGGTCGACCGGGTGGCCTCGCTCTACAGCTTCTTCAAGTGGCAGGCCACGCGCGACGACCGCCCGGCGTGGGAGCGGGACGTGGGCGACGAGCTGGTCCGGCGCAACTGGAGCCTGGCCGACATCTACCTGAACCTCGGCGGCGGGGGGCCGTCGTCGTCGCCGATGCACGCCTTCACGGAGTTCTTCAACGGCCAGACGCGGAGCGTGCTGAAACCATGGGACGAGGGAGACGCCCTGGGCTACTGGGTCGGCCAGCCTGACGAGGCCGTCGGGCTCAAGGAGCGGGCGCTCGACCTGCTCACCCGCCAATACGTGGTAGGGGTGCAGGAGCGCTACGAGCAGTCGCTGCAGCTCTTCGCGAGCAGCTTCGGCTGGGACAACCTGGCCGTGCACCGTCTCAACGTGCGCGAGCCGGAGCCGCTCGATCCCGAGACTCGTGAGCTGGTGGCGGCCCACAACGAGATCGACGCGGAGCTCCACGCGCACTTCGAGGCGGCGGTCGAGCGGTTCGCGGCGGAGCTCCACCGCCGCTCTCGCCCGGCGCCCAGCGTCCCGGGCGGCGCGGATCTGGACGACTCGCGAGCCGTCTGCGTGATCGGTGCGCCGAGGAGCGGCACCTCGCTCACCACGAACGTCCTCGACCTGCTCGGGGTCCACCTGGGCCGGGAGGACGAGCTGATGCCCGCACAGCCGGGGCAGAACCCAGCCGGCTTCTGGGAGCACGAGGAGCTGGTGCGCTTTAACGACAAGCTGCTCGCCTCGATAAGCGAACGACCCGTCCGGGAGGGAGAGGGGTGGCGCGAGGCGATCCCGCCACCGCCGGGCTGGGAGTCAGAGGCTGCGCTGGCTCCTCTACGCCGCACGGCGAGCGAGCTCCTCTCCAGCTCGTTCGGGCGGTCGACGCTGTGGGGCTGGAAAGACCCGCGCAGCTCCCTGACCCTGCCGTTCTGGCAGCTCCTGATCCCGAACCTCGCGCACGTGATCTGCGTCCGCCACCCGCTCGACGTCGCCGCCTCGCTTAACCGGCGCGACGGCATGCAGCGCGACGAGGCCCTCGCGCTCTGGCTGCGCTACAGCGCCGCGGCGATCGCGGGCACGCGCGGACGCCCACGGATCGTGGTGTCGTACGAGCGCTGGTTCAGCTCGTGGCAGACCGAGCTCGAGCGGCTTGCGCGGTTCCTGAGGCTGCCCGACGACGCGCGCCGGGAGCACGTGGTGGAGAAGGTGGAGCGGGAGATCGACGGGCGGCTCTGGCACCACCGCGCGAAGCCCGAGTCGGCGGAGAGCGAGCTCCCGCCCGACGTGCGCGAGCTCTACGCCGCCCTCGAGCAGGAGGCCGCGGACAGGCCCGGTCCGCTCGACGAGGTCGCCGCAGAGATTCACAGCCGGGTCGGCTCGGCGGGCGCTGCCAAGGTCTCGCCGGCCACGACCCGTTGAACGAGCTGCGGGAGGCGGCCGAGCGCGAGCGGCTGTCCATCGAGCAGCGGGTCCGCGCGGAGGAGGCAATCGAGACGTTCAGGGCTCGCCGCCTGGCTCTCGAGCGTCGGCTGCCCGAGCTCCATGCCGGGGCCGGCGCGGCGCGGCGCTTGAGCGCCGCCATCGCCGGCAGCAGGTCATGGGACCTGTTGTCACGCGTCGGCAGACGGCAGCCACGACGGGCACGCACCCCCGAGGCGACGGCCCTCGAACACGAGCGCGCCGGTTATTACCGCGCCGCGCGGCGCGCGGATGCGCTGGAGCGGGGGCTCGCAGCGCGCCTCGCTTCGGCGAGTCGCAGGCTTATGGGGCGTGGCCGGCTTGCTCGACGAGCGCGGCCCACCCGCCCGCGGCCGCACACCCCGCCCCCCGCCCGCCCCGAAGCCCGCGTGGACGTGCTGCTCCACTGCTCGCCGCGCAATCTCCCGCTGGCGCTGCGCACCTGGCGGCGAAGCCGTGGCGGCGGGCGGCGCTTTCGGCTCGTCCCCGACCTCGGCGCGCCCGGCGAATCGCTCGCCGCGGCGGTCGGGCGAGCCGGCGGGAACGTGATCGTGGTCGTGTCAAACGCAGCGCCCGTCTCGCCCGATTGGCTCGACCGGCTCTTGGGGCCGCTCTCCGAGGACCAGGGGGTGGGGGTGGTCGCAGCGGGCCCCGGCGGCTGGCGGCTCGACTGGACCAGCGGCGTTCCGCGCCTGTCCGCGGATCCCGACGGCGGCGACTTCCCGGGCGGGTCGTGCGTGGCCATCCGACATGGCGCGGTCGAGGCCGAGGCCTTCCGCGGCTATCGGGGCTCGCTCCGAGGCGCCGAGCTCAGCCTCAAAGTCGAGGCGAGGGGGCTGAGGACGGCGCGGTCGACCGAGATCCGGATCGAGCCGGCCGTGAGCGCCGCCGGCGAGGGCGACCTTCACGAGCTGCTGCGCCGCCAGGGCCCGGCATTGCGCAGGCGGGCTCTTCGTGGGCTGCTGCTCGGTGGCCGGCGCGCCCTTCGGGTCTCGCTGGCGCCCGAGCTCGCCTCGCTGGCCCACCAGTGCGCGGCGCTCGGATGGGAGCACGCCGGCGATCCGGACGTCCGCCTCGTGCTCGAAGGCGGCTCACTGGCGGCCGACTGGCTGTGTTCCGGCGAGCGCTTCGCCGCGCGGCTCGAAGTCGACCTGGCGCGCGCGACGCGCGAGCCCGGCGCGCTGCGCGAGGCTCTGCTCGCCACGATCGAGCGGCCGTCGGTATGCGTGCGGACGGCTCGCCCCGGAGGCGACGCGATGCTGGCGGCCTCGCTCTGCCGCCGGCTCGCCGGGCTGGGGCACACGGCGCTGCTCGAGCAGCGCTCGAGCGCAGGGGACCCGGCAGGCGCCTGCCTCGACGCGGCCCTCGCGATCCAGGGCTGGGAGCTGCCCGACCCGCTCCCCGGGCAGCTGAATCTCGTATGGCGGATCAGCCATCCGGACGCGGTGTCCCCGGCCGAGCTCGACCGCTACGACTGCGTCCTCGTTGCCTCGCGTCCCGAGGCCGCGCGCCTGAGTCGCGTCCTCGAGGCGCCGGTGGAGGTGATGCCGCAGTTCACTGACCCCGAGGCCTTCTTCCCCGAGCCGGACGAGTCGGTCGCGCATGAGCTGCTGTTCGTCGGCAACTGGCGGGGGGTGTTCCGGCGCGTGGTGTGGGACGCCCTCTCGGCGGGCCTCGAGCCAGCGCTCTACGGTCGCGGCTGGGCGCGGCTGGCGTCTCGGCACGCGCGAGCCGAGCGAGTGTCGCTCGATGAGCTGCGGCGGCTCTACTCCTCGTGCGGGATCCTGCTTGCCGACCATTGGGACGACATGCGCGCGCGGGGGTTCGTCGCGAACCGCCTCTACGACGCGCTCGCCTGTGAGGCGTTCGTGCTGTGCGACGAGGTGGAGGGGATCGATGCAGAGCTCGGCGACGCGGTCGAGACATACCGCGACTCGACAGAGCTAAGCGCGAAGGTCGAGCACTGGCTGGCGCACCCTGAGGCGCGCGCGGAGCGTGCGCGGCGCGGCCGCGAGCTTGTGTTGGAACGCCATACCGTCGACCACCGCGCCCGTCAGCTGCTGGGGGCCATCGAGCGGGTCAGTCGCCCCACTACGAGAGTGCCCGCCGCGCCTCAGAGCCCGCGGGCGTGACGCCCGACTCGTAGCCCAGCTCCGCAAGCAGGCCGCCCGCCTCGCGCTCGAAGACTCGAAGGTCCTCCTTCCCGAACAGCGCCCTCCAATCCCCAGCGACGCCCTTTCGGAAGAAGGAGGTCGAGTTTTCCTCCCCCGGGCGACGGCCGCCCGAGAGCCGCTCGAAGCTGGCGCTCGCGAGGCACTCCTCCAACACAGCCGGAGAGCGGCCGACTCCGATGAATTCGGCCAACCGCGAAAGCTCGCGCGCGGGGCGCTCGTGGAGGTCCTCGTACCGAACCTCCGTGTATCGCTCACCCAGCAGCCTGCGGCCGTCGGCGCGGGTCGCGCTGACCTTCTCCCGCCAGGCTTCGGCATAGGCCTCGAGCCAAGCCGGCGAGGGGAAGATGCTCCCGTTCGCCTCGAGATATGCCTCTGGGTCCGCGCGGCAGGCATCTCTGCCCGCCACGATGTAATCGGGCACCTCGATGCCCTTCTCGACGTTGTTCCAGATGTGGTACAGGGAGGAGATCGCGACGTCGCGGCCGTCCCGCACGATCTGGATGACGCCGGCCTCCGGAAGGACGCGATGGAGGTCCGCCACGTAGTGCTCGTCCGGCAGCGGGGTCTTGTCGACGGCCACCCGTTTGCCGGCCTCGACCAGCCGCCTCCCGAGAACGGACCGCGCGATGGCCGCGGTCGCCTCCAGGATCTCCTCTTCGAGGTCGGCCTGCCGCGACCACACCGACGTCCTGAGCCACGCGTGAAGCCCCTCGGCCTCGCGGAGCGTGGTCTCCAGCGAGTGGGCGCCAGTCTTCGGCGTGACGAGAGCGCGGCCGAAGAAGCGGCCCTCCCCCGGGGACAGCACCTCGGGGTGAGCGTCGAGCATGGCGCTGAGCCAGGTCGTGCCCGACTTGGCCATCCCGGTAACCATCACGATGGGCGTCGCGCCCGCGCCACTTCCCACCACAGAGGTCCGCCAGTCTAGACGGGGGCCCCTCCCGGGTCCGGCACCACCGGACGGCGCGCGCTCAGGTGGTGATAGCGCGCCACCAGCTTGAGCGCGTCGGGCCGGCTCGACTCCACGAAGCCGTGCTGCACGACGTCCTCGAAGCCCGCTCGGCGCAGCTCGCGGCGAAGCCCGAGCGGCGAGACCGCCAGAGCGAGCGAGCGCTCGCGCCCGAGCCGCGCGGTCAGCGCCGCCGCGCGCGCCGGCGGCAGCAGGTGCACGAGCGGCAGGCCCGTGAACTGGTCGAGCGGGTGCCAGCGGTTCGGGTTGCGGCCGAGCACGACGCCCCCGGGGCGCAGCACCCGCAGCGTCTCCGCGAGCGCCAGCGCCCGCTCACCTCTGCCGGTGAGGTAGCACAGCGAGTTGTTCTGCACGGCGACGTCGAACGCCTCGTCCGGGAAGGGGAGGCGCTCCATCCTGCCGGCCACGAAGCCGACCGCGAGCCCGTGGCGGCGAGCCACCGCGCTGCCCACCTCGAAGCGCGACACGTTGGGATCGAGTCCCGTGACCTCAGCTCCGTGCGCCGCGAAGAAGGCGGACAGCGCGCCGAAGCCGCAGCCCAGGTCGAGCAGCGACATGCCCTCGAGCGAGCGTCCGCCGAGCCGCTCGCCGAGCATCGCGAGCAACGGGACGCCGCGCCGCTCGACGTAGCCCGAGTTCGTCTCGAGGGTGTTCCTGCCGGCCGCTCCCTCCAGGCTCTGCCCGTGCCGCTCGTACCAGCCGAGGACCTCCTCCCGAAGCGAGGGGACGATGGACGCGAAGCCGGCCGTCTCGGTGCTAGAGGCTGGGCTCATCGCGGCCGGTGCGGATCAGCCGGCTCCCCGTCTCGGGCGCCGGCGCTGGGAGCGCCGCCGCCAGCAGCCGGTCGGCCCACAGGCTGGCCCCGGATGCCCAGTTGTTCGGGTGGGTGAGGCAGAGCAGCGGGGAGACACCGTCCGCGAGCAGTTGGTGAGGGTCCACGCCGTCTTTCCAGCCCCCGTGCGGCGACGAGCGGTCGGTGAGCCAGTACGCGAGGCCGCGACCGCGCATCGCCTCGTTCCCGTCGAACTCGACGTCGAGCTCCGAGGGGTCGCAGCCTCGCATCAGCTCGGCGTTGCTCACTCCGGGGGCGCGCGAGTCCCCGTGCGGGCACACGCTGCGGATCGGCCCGAACAGCGCCTGGAAGGCGGCGATCTCGCGGCGAAGCTCCGCGCGAGCGGTCGCGAGAGCCGAGTCGCCCCCGTTCCCACCGCGAAGCGCGAGCCGCGACAGGGTCTCGTAGTGCAGCCCGACCCCGAAGCCCTGCGCACGGAGGCGGCGCACCACCTCCGGGTGGGCGGTGCGCCAGCGGAAGTACCATGTGGAGCGAGCCCCGACCTCGGTCTCGATCGCCGCCATCACGAGCGCCGAGCGCGGGTGCTGGTCCACGTCGTGGCGCAGGATCAGCGCGGGCTCGTCCTCGTCCGAGCCGTCCCGGACCCAGTCCTCGAGCGCGTGCAGCCGGTAGCCGTGGGCCTGCGCCGCCCGGAGCAGCCGCCGGTACTCGTCCCAGCGCGCGCGGGACAGCGTCCTGGCGAGGCGCCCGGGGGACGCGCTCACGCCGCGAGCTCCTCGTAGGCGCTCGCCAGCCGCTCGCGCTCAGCGGCCCAGGTGAGCTCGGCTGCGGCGGTGCGCGAGGCCGCGCGCATGCGTTCGTTGGCCTCCGGCTCGAGCATGGCGCGCAGCTTCGCGGCCACGTCGCTAACGTCGCCGGGCGCGGCGGTCAGGCCCACCCCGTGACTGGAGATGAAGTCGGAGATCATCGGCAGCCGGCTCCCGAGGACGGGCACGCCGGCGGCCGTGTACTCGAACAGCTTGTTGGGCAGCGTGAGCTCGTAGCTGAGGCACGACGGCTGGATCAGCGCGAGCCCGACGTCCGCCTCCGAGATCACGCGCCAGCCGTCCTCGACCGCCACCGGCTCCCACAGCTCGACCCGCTCCTCCACGCCGAGGCGCTCCGCGAGGCGCTTGAGCTCGGCCTTGAAGCCCCACGCCTCCGGCCCCACGAGCCGCAGCCTCAGCCCGGGCACGTCGGGCAGGGCCGCGATCGCCTGCTCGAGGCCCCGGTTGCGCGTGAGCGCGCCGAAGTAGAGCGCGAGCGGCGCGCCGTTCGAGCGGCTCGCCGCGCCGTTCGACCCGCTCGCGACTCCGTCCGCCGGGCGCGCCTCGGGGATGTTGCGGACCACGAGCGGCGGCGCGATCCGGTAGCGGCGGGCCATCACCTCGGCATAGCCCGGGCTGGTGGTGAGCACGCGATCCGCGACGCGCGTGAAGAGCCACTCGCAGGCGAGCAGCCACGCGCGCGGCTCCGGCCTCAGGTTGCGGTCGGGCCACAGCTCGTGCGCGTCGTACACGAACCGGCTGCCCACCAGCAGCTTCGCGGTCACACCGATCCAGGCGGTGTTGTAGTCGTTGCAGTGCACGAGCTCCGGGCGCCGGCGCAGGACCACGGCGGTCGCGCGGGCGTACCAGTCGAGGGTCACGGCGAGCCGGCGCAGGCGGCTGGCACGGTGGGCGCCGCTCGGCTGCGGTCCCGCCGCCTCGTGAGGCGCGGCGCCGGACGCCGGGACACGCGGCGAGCGCCGCCAGGGCGGTGAGCCCGGGCTCAGCCGGCGCACGCTGACACCGTCGATCACCGCGCTGCGCCGCTGCTCCGCTGTCGATGTGACCGCCACCACGCCCACGTCATAGCCGAGCCGCTCCAGCACTCTCGCCTCCCGTAACACCCGCGCGTCGTGGGAGCAGGTGTTGCGCACGAGAACAGTCGCCCGCCTGCGCGCGGGCTCGAACGCCTCGTAGACGCCGAGCAGCCGCTGCTGCTCGCTCGCCCAGGAGAGCTCCCGCGCGGCCTCGCGTCAGGTTCGCCTCCAAGCCCGGCTCGTCCCGCCCGGCGAGCGCTTCGCGGATCGCCCGCGCCACGTCCGCCGGGTCGGACGCATTCGCCGTCCATCCGATCCCTCGCCCCTCGACCAGCTGGGTGACCTCGGGCAGCCGGCTGGCCACCACGGGTACCCCGGCAGCCACGTACTCGAAGACCTTGTTCGGCAGCGCGAGCCTGTGGTTCTCGCAGACGTCCTCGAGCAGCGAGACGCCCACGTCCGCCTCCGCCGTCTGCCCGAGCAGCTCCTCGAGCGGGACGCTCGGCACGAAGTGGACGCGCTCCCCCAGCCCGCATTCGCGCGCCAGCTGTGTCAGGCCCGCGACGTAGCCGGGATCGCCCTCGTCCCCCAGGAAGACGAGCTGCGCATCCGGCACGGACCCCATCGCGCGCACGAGCTGCTCGCAGCCGCGGTGGCGAGCCGGCGCGCCCTGGTGCAGGACGAGCGGCGCAGCGCCGATCCCGAGCACCCGCCGGAGCCGGCCGCCCGCTGGCGGACCGGTCACGTCGGGCACGTTCCGGACGACGGCCGGCCGCCGGCGAAGGCCGTGCAGCTCCACCAAGCGGTCCGCGATTCCGTCGGACACGGTCAGGACCGCGTCGCAGCGCCGGATCACGGCTCGCTCGAGCACGCGGACGAACAGCGCCCAGAGCGCGCTCCCGGTACGGCACGCCGGTGGCGAGCTCGTGCGAGTCGTACACCAGCCGGGCGCCCACGGAGCGGGCGGCCGCGAGCCCGGGCGCCAGCATGGCGGCGTCGTGAGCATGCACCACGCCCGGCCGCTCCCGGCGAACCGCCAGCACGAAGCCGGCGAACATGAGCAGCCGGTGAGCGCTCAGCGGCAGCCGCGTCCGGTGCCCGAGCGCCGGGACCACGCGGTAGCCCTCCGCGCGGACCGCCGGCGGCACGTCGGCGCTGGCGAGATGCACGACGACCACGTCGTGACCGGCCGCCGCAAGCGCCTTCGCCTCACGGCGGACGCGGGCGTCGTGAACGACGCTCTTGTGCAGCAGCATGCAGATTTTCATGGCGGCCGTCGCGCGACCGCAGCCTAGCGGTCGCCCAGCTCCGGCCGTCAACCGAAACTCTGCCTCGGCTGTCGGTTTCGGCCAACATGCGCTTGGTGCAAAGCCGCCGCGTGTGGATCGGCCTCGCCCTGGCGTCGATCACGCTCCTCATGGGGGCCGCGAACGCGTCCGCCGACACCAACAAGGCCATCTGGGGGCCGGTCACCACGCCGAGCGGCGCCTCGTCGTTCTGGATCTACCAAGAGCTTGGGGTGAAGGTCTTCCAGCACCAGCTGCGCTGGGACCGCACGGCGCCGACGCAGCCGGCGAGTCCCACCGACCCGGACGACCCGGCCTACCACTGGCCCGCGGAGGTCGACCGCGCCGTGCGTGAGGCGGGCGCCCAGGGGATCGGCGTCCTGCTGATGGTCAAGGGCAGCCCGCCCTGGGCCAACGGCGGCCGGCCGCAGAACTGGGTGCCGAGGCCCTCCGCCTACGCGAACTTCCTGGTGGCGGCCACGCGCCGCTACCCGTCCGTCCACCGCTGGATGATCTGGGGCGAGACGTCGTACCACACGAACTTCAAGCCGATGCCTCGCTCCAGCCGAACCGGGCCGCGGGCGTACGCCAGGCTGCTGGACAGGGCATACGTCGCGCTCAAGCGACAAAGCCGGCGGAACATCGTGATCGGCGGGTGCACCTTCACCAGCGGCGACGTCCCACCGGTCCTGTTCGCCCGCTGGATGCGCGTCGACGGCCGACCGCCGCGCCTTGACTGGTTCGCCCACAATCCGTTCTCGGCCCGGTTCCCCAGGCTTTCGGACCCGCCGCTCGCCCAATACCCGTACTTCGTGGACATGAGCGACGTGGACACCTTCTACGGGGAGCTCAAGCGCATCTACGGGAGGTTCGCGAAGCGCTACGAGAACTCGGGTTCCGCTGCTCTGCGTCGCTATTTCCGCCGCTTCAGGCACCGAGGGCCGCGGCTGTGGCTGTCTCGAATTCACGGTCTCGTCCGATCGGGCGAATCGTGCCTTCGGGTTCTCCGTGAGCCGCTCGGCGCAGGCTCGCTGGCTTACGAGGGCCTACGACATTGCCGCCAGCCATGACTACATCGCGGGACTGGGCTGGTTCAACCTCCGCGACGAGCCCGCGTCGATGCCGCTCGGGCTGACCACCGGCCTCATGACCTACGAGGGCGTCCGCAAGCCGGCGTTCCGCGCGTACAAGCGCGTTCGCTAGCCGCTCGCGTCCAGGATCGCGTCGAGGAGACCTGGGAAGCGCGCGTCCAGGTCGTCGCGGCGGAGCGTGTTCAGGCGGGTCGTTCCCTCGGGTCGCTGGCGCACCACGCCCGCCTCACGCAGCACCCTGAAGTGATGCGTGCAGGTGGACTTGCTCACCGGCACCTCGAAGCTGCCGGTGGGGCACTCCTCCGCGCGTGAGTCGAGCGCCGCGACGATCTGGAGCCGGATCGGGTCGCTCAGCGCGTGCAGGACGGCGCCGAGGTCGATGTCCTCGCGCGCCGGCTGCTCGGTTGCTGTTTGTACGGTGTTCATCGAACTTTTGATACGGTTCGACAACCATCGTACTAGCCATTCGGGGAGGAGACCACCGAATGAACGAGTCTGAGCCTCACACAGTCGACGACACCCCCGCGCCCGAGCGTCCCGAGCGCTGGGACCAGGCCGTCATGGCGAGCTACATCTACGACCTCCTGCGCGGCGTCAGCCGCCGGCGCCCGCTAAGCGCTCGAGCGGCGACGGCTCGCCCCGTCGCCGCCGGCGGGCGCCGGCGATCTGGTCGCTCGTTATCACCGCCACCAGCACGGCGAACAGCAGCCCGGCGACGACCAGCGCCGGCGCGAAAATGCCGACGGCAGCAACCGCGAGACAGGCCAGGACGCCGGCGAGCCGCCTCCACGCGATCGTCCCCGACATCCGCAGTCGCAGCAGCACGTGCGAGAGCAGGTAGAGCGCGGGGCCTGAGACGACGGCCGCCAGCTCGGCGTCCTTCAGCTCGTCGGTGGGATGGGCGATCACGATCTCGTCGCCGACCGCGGTGAGCAGGATCCCCGCCACGATCACCACATGCAGGTAGGTGTAGGCGTCCCGGGCCACGACGGTGCGGTTCACGGCCTGCGCCAGGCGCCGCTCGGCCATTGCCGCGAGGAGGTTGAAGTACAGCCACCAGAGCGCGGCCGTGATCAGGAATGCGAGCCCGAAGGCGACGATCACGGCGGTGGTGAGCTCGTGCTCGGCCGTTGTGGCACCCGTGATCACGATCGACTCGCCGAGCGCGATGATGATGAAGAGCTGGAAGCGCTCCGCGAAGTGCTCGGTCCCGACCTCCCACGCGTCGGGCGTGACGCGCGGTAGTCCCGGAACCCAGAAGGTCACCATCGGTGCCGCGTAGTCGAGCGCCAGCGCCGCCAGCCAAAGCACCGTCCTGGCCGAGCCGTCGGCGAGCCCGCCCGCGATCCACAGCACACCCGCGGCGACGAACCAGATCAGGATGCGCCCGGCCCGCACGCGCTCGTTGGTGCCGGGCTCGGCGGCCACGAAGGTGAGGAACAGGTGGCGCCCCACCTGGATCGCGACGTACGAGCCGGCGAAGAGCAGCGCCTTGTCGCCGAACGCGTCCGGGATCGCGATCGCCATCAGCAGGCTGCCGAGCATCAGCGCGATCAGGAGCAGCCGCACGAGGATCGAGCCGGGGTCGAGCTCGTTCGTGACCCAGGTCGTGTAGTTCCACGACCACCAGACCACGAGCAGCACGAGCGCCGCCTGTCCCGCGCCGGTCCAGGTCAGGTGGTCGAGCAGCAGGTGCGAGACCTGCGTGATCGCGAAGACGAAGACGAGGTCGTAGAACAGCTCGAGCGTGGTGGCGTGCTGCTCCACGCCGGCTTCGCGGCGAAGCGAGGCTCTTGCACGGGACATAGCGCCTCATTGTTGCGATGCTCGGCCCCGTTATGGACTGGGGGCGCACGGTGCACTGCGTCGGGGACCTGCACGCCGGCGCGATCACGCGGGTGCGGATGAACGCCGTGAGCCGCGACGTCGAGGCGCTCGGCGCGCCGGCCCTTCACCTCCAGATCGGAGACGCCACCGAGGGCGGCAGGCCCGCCCAGGACGAGCTCGCCCTCGGCTTCTTCGAGCGCCTGCCGGGCCCTTGGGTCACCGCGCTCGGCAACCACGACATCGTCCACAACAAGCGCCGGGTGGCGGACTGGGCGCGTGTGTACGGGCAGCCCTCGCAGAACTTCACGGTCGACCTCGGCTTCGTGCGGGTCGTGGTGATCGGGCCGAGCAGAACCGAGCCGGGCCGTCGCGCCGGCCTCCTCTCCACCGCAACGCTGTCGTTCCTCGAGCGCGAGCTCGCCGAAGCCGACACGGACTGCTGGATCGCCTGCCACTGGCCGCTCTTCCGCACGGTGATGGGAGACCCGCGCCTCCACTTCACCTCCACGATGGCCGCCTTCCACGCGAAGCCCGACGAGGCGATCCGCGACCTGCTCCGCCGCCACCCGAACGCGAAGCTGTGGATCTCCGGGCACACCCACTCGCCGCTGAGCGCGCCGGGCGCTGATCAAGCGCGTCCGCCTCGCTCCCGGGCGCTCGCTCGTCGCTGTCAACACGTCGTCGCTGCTGGGCATCGGGAGGCGGCGCAATCCGCGCGCCCCGCTCTGCTCGCTCTACCTGACCCACCGACCCGGCGCGATCGAGATCCGCGCCCGCGACCACCGCGCCGGCCGCTGGCGCAACCTGCGCGGACGGCCGATGGTGGAAGTATCGGTCTGACGATGTCCGACGAGAACGTCGAACTGGTCCGCCGCATCTACGACGTCTGGGGTCGTGGCGAGTCGGCGCGGGACCTGATCGCGGAGGACATGGAGTACGTGAACCCGAGCTACGCGGTCGAGCCGGGCACCCGCCGCGGACGCAAGAGCCTGTCGGTGGTGCGCGACACCTACGGGGACTTCGACGTCGAGGTGGAGCGGATCGTCGACACCGAGGGCGACGACGTGGTCGTCCTCGCCCGCTACACGGCCTGGGGCCGTGGCAGCGGCGTGCAGCTCGAGGGCGAGCACGGCTACGTCTGGACGGTGCGCGACGGCCAGGCGGTGCGCTTCTGCTGGTTCCAGTCGCACCGAGAGGCGCTCGAAGCGGCCGGATTGTCGGAGCTCGCGTAGTGCCCGATCTGCGCTCGGCTCAGCTCCCCGGTTCGCCCGCTGAGTTCAGGAACGTGAGCTTGATCGCGACCGGATTGCCGGCCGGGCCTGCCCAGTTGTGGACCTCGAGGCGGTAGTGGCCAGGGGTGAGGTTGTTCGTGCCGATCGTCTCACCGTCCAGCGCGCCGCCGTTCGTGCCGGTGGCGAACTCCGACCAGGTCCCGTCGTCGTTCCGACGCTGGAGGAACAGGTCGATGTCCGCGGGCAGGGTCGGTGTCACGCGACCCTGCATGCTGGCGTTGTCGTGCACGGCATCTACGTCGAACTCGAAGTACTCGCTCGTCACGCCTGGGATGCGCTCGCCGACGCCCGGCGCCTTCGTGATGACTGACCCCTCGACCGGAGACTGTGCCGGACCGGCGGGAACGGGGGCCTCCGTGGTGTCGCCCTTCTGCCGCGGCGGCAGCGCGAAGGAGTCGGACTCCGAGCTCTCGATCGTCTCCGACGGCACCGTGACGGTCCTGGACATATAGCTCTGGAGCTGCGTGCCCGGGTCGCCCTGGATCGTCGTCGTTCGCTCGCGGCCCAGGAACGGGAGCGTGACCGCGCCGCCGGTGACCGTGACCGTCTGCATCGTCGGCGACGCCAGCAGCCAGAAGTCCGTGTTGTTGTCGGTCACCTTGACCCCGATCCGGTGTCCGGCAGGAATCTTCCAGTCTGCCGACCACAGGTCCAGCGGGATCTTGCTCTGACCGGTGCCGTAGATCATGTGGGCCTGGCGCGTGATCAGCGGCCCGGTGCCGTTCCGGTCGAGGTCGTATACGTCGACGACGAGATTCGCCCTCGGCAGCGTCGTGGACACATTGACGGTGGCGTGACCCGAGCCGGACAGGTGAGCGTCGTACGGCAAGGGCGGCGAGATCGTCCACACCCCGTCCGAGTCGGTGACGGACCCGTCGGCCTCGTCGGTGTAGCTGCCCGGCCGCAGCCCGCTCGTATAGCCGGTCGAATCGGCCGGCGGCCACTTGTCTTCAGCGCGCCACACGCCGTCGTTCGTCTGCACCGCGATCATCGGGTCCTTGACCTTCGACTTGATCGCCCTTCAGGTACAGGTCGTAGAAGCGCATCACCTCGTCGAACCATCCGGCGCGGCCCATCTTCAGGCGGCCGTCGTCGTCGGTTTCGTTGCCGCGAACGTGCTCCCAGGGACCAAGCCACGCGCGCTCGTAGCCGGTGTGGTTGTCGAGGTACTGCTGCAGTCCGTCGGCCACCGTGTTGTTCTCCGTCAGCCCCTGAGTCAGGAACAGCGGCACCTTCGAGCCCGCAGCGCCGGGGATGAGGTTCCGCAGCTTCCAGAACTCCGAGCCGTGGTCGTCGTTCGCGGCCTGGGCGCCGAAGTTCTGCGCCAGGCAGACCGGGTTGTTGAGCGAGTTGACGTTGTAGTTCGGATCGTCGCTGAGCGGCCCGGGCGTCGCCGCGATCCCGTCATAGAGCGCGGGCGTCAGCACGGAGTTCGCGCGGCGCATGCCGTCGCCGTACAGGTAGCGGTAGTCGTCGTAGACGGGTTCCTGCGAGACGACCGCCGCGAGGCCGGCGGGGCGCTTGTTGACCCCGATCAGGCCGGTCAGGCCGTCGTAGGACTTCCCGTACATCCCGACCTTCCCGGTCGACCACGGCTGGCTCGCCGCCCACTTCGCGGCGTTGACGACGTCGGCCTGCTCGCCCGGCCCGGACCAGTCGAGGCAACCATTCGACCCGCCGAAGCCGCGCAGGTCGACCATCACGAAGCTGTAGCCCTTCTTGAGAAGCCCCGAGCCCTCGACGAAGTCCTGGAAGCGCTCCGACGGGCCGGCGTTCGGGCCGACCGGGTCGTAGTTCGTGCCCTCGGCGGGACCCGCGGGGCCGGTCTGGCCCGAGTGGTTGAAGTATGGGCCGATCGAGATGATCACCGGCGTCTTCGCGGCGGCGGTCGCCCCCTTGGGACGCAGGACGTCAGCGTGCAGGGTGACGCCATCCGAGGACGGGATCCAGGCTTCGGACCAGTCAGCATCGGGATAGGCGACCCCGGCGGCACCGGCCGCGGCGGGAATTGCGGCCAGGGAGGCAACTGACAGGACGACGGCGAGAGCGAAGCGGTACATATCCCTCCAACGACGGCGTGGGCCGAAACTAGCGCGGTGGCCATCTGCGAACCGGTGCCTAAACCCATCCCGGTCGGCCCCGATCCGACCTGCCGCCGTCGCCAGAATCCGGCTTGTCAGCCGGATTTATGCCCGGATCAGCACCCTCCTAGTCACCCTCACACGCGAGAGGTCGCGGGTTTCGAACCCAGCTGCGCCCGCTGCTGGCGCCGGCTATTTACAGCAGTTCAGAGACGCGACCAGGCGCTCGAAGCGGCCGGATTGTCGGAGCTCGCGTAAGAAAACTCACCGAGGTCGCTCTTCCGGGTGTTGACAAACCCGATCCCGGCCGCAAGAGGCGGCCGGCCGCCCCGATCGAGAGGACTCGCGTGGTTCACAATGCCCCTCGTTGGAAGGCCATAGACAGTGCCCGCTGGAGACCAGATTACGAGGAGGTCTCCCTCGCGGCCCTGCTGGAACTGGTCGAGGAGGCGGCGCCGGAGGTCGCCGCACACATGGAGCGCACGAGTCGCCTCGCGCGCGTGTTCGCGCTCCAGGTCGGCCTGTCTGGCTCGCTGCTTCACCTGGTGGTCCGGACGGCCCGCGTGCACGACGTCGGAAAGCTCGCCATCCCGCCCTGGGTGCTCGAGAAGCCCGGCCCGCTCACCGAGACCGAGCGCGCCCTCATGGAGGCGCACTCCGTGACCGGGCAGAAGATCCTGGAGCGAAAG
The DNA here is from genome assembly GCA_963771715.1 of uncultured Thermoleophilaceae bacterium. Taxonomy (GTDB): domain Bacteria; phylum Actinomycetota; class Thermoleophilia; order Solirubrobacterales; family Thermoleophilaceae; genus JACVRW01. The sequence continues at coordinate 39,049 of CAVYUQ010000004.1, read as the reverse complement.
CCGGCGCTTGTGAGCCTCGGCCCGCTGGTCCGGGCCACGCACGAGCGCTGGGATGGCCACGGCTATCCGGATCGCCTCAGGGGCTCGGCCATCCCGATCCCGTCGCGGATCGTCGCGGTCTGCGATGCGTTCGATGCGATGACCAACCCGCGCCCGTATTGCTACTCGGCGACGATCGAGGGGGCGCTGGAGGAGCTCCGCGAGGCCTCCGGCGCACAGTTTGATCCCGGGGTTGTGGAGCCATTTTGTGCCCTATTTGAAAATCGGATTGACCGTTGGGCACATGGGGCGTAGCTTGGTTATGAAGACTCGTGACCCAGACTGCGGTCGCCCACGGAGGGGCCACTACGCCCGACGGAGTTCTGGTCCAGGAAGCTGCTGCGGGCAGTGGGGTCTCCTACGGCGAGTTGTACGACCGCTACGCGACCCAGGTCTACAACTACTGCCTGCGGTTGACGGGCTCGCCGGACGACGCGGGCGATGCCACGCAGGAGGCGTTCGTGAACGTGCTGCGCCGCCTGCAGGAGGACGACCGGCCCGTTCTCGACTTCTCCTCCTATCTGTTCGCCTCGGCGCGACATGAGGCCTATGCGCTGATGCGCCAACGCTCCCGGCTCCAGCCGTCCGAGAGTCCGCCCGAGGAGCGCGGACGGGTCCCGGACGTGGAGACCGACCCGGAGCGCGCGGCACTCCTCCGCGACACCCAGGAGGCCGTCCAGGAAGCGAACGGCCGGCTGGCGCCGCGCCACCGCGAGGTGCTGGCGCTGCGCGAGGTCGCCGGACGCTCCTACGACGAGGTCGGGGAGATCATGGGGATCTCCGGAAACGCGGCGGCCCAGCTCATCTTCCGGGCGCGCGGGAAGCTCCGCGAGGCTCTCACGGCCGGGGCGGTGGCATCGGTCGTCGCCACCACGGAGGACTGCGAGTACGCGCAGCTGCTGCTCAGCCGGGTCCAGGACGGCGAAGCGGTCGACGACGACGATCGCGAGTGGCTCTCCGAGCATCTCGATGAGTGCGGCTCGTGCCAGACGGCGAACCGCATGCTGCTGGAGGCGGGCGCCTCGTACCGCATGTGGGCGCCCGTCGCCCTGTTCGCCGCGATGCGCACGGACACGCTCACGGCCGCCGGCAGCGTGGTCGGCGCCGACTGGAGCGGCGTCGCGGCTCCGCAGGCGGCGGCAGGCTCGTCCGGCAGCGGCGGCGTGGTGGCCGTCGCGGGCGCCGTGATCGTGGCCGCCGGCATCGCCTTCGTTGTGCTGACCGGCGACGACAAGGTCGCGAACGTGACCTCGCCGAGCCAGCCGGCTGTCGAGACGCCGGCGGCGCCCGCCAAGAGCACCCCGGCGAAGCCCGACCGCGCGAAGCAGGCTGCCGCCGAGCCATTGCTGCTCGCGGCCCGAGCACCGAGCGCAGCACCCGCGGTGGCGAAGCCTCCGGCGCCGCCCAAGAAGGCCGACGAACCAGCGCCGCCCCAGCCCGAGCCGAAGGCAAAGCCGCCCGCACCGCAACCGAAGGCGACCCCGGCGCCGCCCGAGCCGAAGCAGCCGCCGCCCGGTCCCACCGCGTGCAGCTGGCCGGGACACGGCAACGGGCCGGGCGGCTGCCCACCTGGACACGGCGGAGTCCCGCCCGGGCACGGCGGAACGCCGCCCGGCCACGACGGCGCAGCCGCGCCGGGCCGTGCGCGCGGCCGTGCGGACCGCCCCAAACAACCAAAGGCGACAGGCCCGCGATCGAACAACGGCTCCGGAAAGCCGAAGTAGTCGCGACAGCAGCGCGCTCGTTGCGGGAGTCGGGAGTGGGTGGGAGGCTTGCGCTCGATGACGCTCCACGCTGGCTCAAGGCGCTCGCGAGCCGCTGCGGCCGCCGCCTGCGTAGCGCTCGGCCTGCTGCCTGACGCGGCATCCGCTGCCGGCTCGACGGCACGCGAGGTCGCGGCCGCCCTGCCGAAGGACCCGGTCTACGTCGCCGACTCGCAGCGCCGGCTACTCACGGTGCCGCAGCGGGGCCGGGTGCGGCTGCGCATCGCGCGCCTCGACATAGGGCGCATCCAGATCGCGGTCGTATCGCCGAGGAGCGCTCAGCGGGCCGGCGGACTGAATGAGCTCGCGAACGCGGTCGACCAGGCAATGCCGGGACGGCGCGGGGCCTTGATCCTCACGACCGGGTCGGCCTTCCACGTGATCACCTCGCATTCGGTCGTCGGACCAACGGTTGCCGCGCTCCGCACGGCGGTCGAGTCGAACCGCCGGGGAGGCGTCGACGCTCAGCTGCTCGCGGCGGTCGAGGGCATCGCTGAGGTCGACCCGGGCGCCGAAGCCGACCCGAACGCCGCGATCCCCGGCGTGCCGTCCTCCACGCGAGGCGCGGAACCGGACGACGTGGCCGACGATCTCGGCGACAGCTTCCGGCTCGGCGTGCTTGTCGTCGCGGCCGCCGTCGCGCTGCCGTTCCTCCTCATCGCGATCGGGCTCTTCTTCGCCTGGCGCAGGCGCCGCGAGGCCGCCGAGGACCGCGAGCAGCTCGAGCGCGGTGGCGCGCGCGACGAGCTGATCGGCCTCGGCGAGGAGATCCAGGCGCTGGACCTCGACGTCGAGATGCCGAACGCCAGCCTGCGCGGCCGCGACGAGTACGAACGCGCGCTGAAGCTCTACGACCGTGCCAACCAGCTTCTCTCGAAGGACGACCCCAGCGAGGTCGAGCTCTACGAGGCGCGGCGCTCCCTCGAGGAGGGGCGCAGGCGCCTTGCAGCTGCGAGGGAGGCGCTGGCGGCCGGCGACGCGCCCGGCGCCGGCTCGCCATCACCGCCTGCGGGCGGGTAGCTTCCGCGCGATAGCCACCTCGCACCGACTTGGGTTCGCCGTCAAGGTTCTCGGCGACGGCGGCCTGCCGTCCCACGACACACGTCGCTGGCAGTCCGGACCCCATCTGCGGCACTCGCTCGAGCGACTGCGGCGGATCCTTGAGTACCTGGAGGCGAACGACATCCGGATGTACCGCGTGGCGACGGCGCTCGCGCCGTACGCGAGTCACCCGGAGCTCGTCCAATTCCACGGGCAGGTGGACAAGTGCGCGGAGGAGCTCGCCGCACTCGGCAAGGTCGTCCGCCAGCAGGACATCAGGCTCTCGTCCCATCCCGGGCAGTACACCGTGCTCAACTCCACGGACCCTGCCGTCCAGGCGGCGGCGGTTGCGGAGCTCGAGGTCCAGGCGGCCCTGTTCGACGCGATGGGACTGGGTCCCGACGCCGTCGTGGTCCTACACGTGGGCGGAGCTGCCGGTGGGGTCGAGGCCGCGTGCGATCGCTTTCTCAGCGGCTTCGAGCGGCTGAGTGAGGCGGCCCGGCGGCGGCTCGTGATCGAGAACGATGACCGCTCGTTTGGCACTCACGACGTGGCGCAGCTCGCGGCCCGCTCGGGACTGCGCATGGTCTGGGACGTCCTTCACCACCACTGCCATGACCCCGTTGGTATGAGCGATCGGGAAGCGATTGACGCGGCGCTCGCCACCTGGCCGAGCGAGCTCACGCCGAAGATCCATTACTCGTCTCCGCGACTCGACATCGAGACGCGCAAGGTCAGCCGCGGTCGCCGTGTCGAGCGAGCAGATCGTCCTGCCGCAGCTACGCGCCCACGCGGATCTCGTCGACCCGATTGGCTTCGAGCGGTTCATGCTCGACGTGGCAGGCGAGCCGCGACTTCGACGTGATGCTCGAGGCGAAGGCGAAGGACCTCGCGCTGCTCAGGCTGCGCGAGCAGCTGGCCGCGCGAGGCTTCCCGACGAGGCGGGCCGGCTGCTCGTCGCGTCTACCGAGTGACGCGGCCTGAATGCTTTCCGCCGGTCTCACTGGGTAACGGCCACCGATTGTGGAACCAGGATCGATCGAACGGACGCGCGGCCTCACTCGCGGGTTCTGTCGAGTTGACGCTCGAGGCGCGCGATCCAGCCGCAGCTCGCCGGCTTCTACACGAGACCTCTTCGGCTGGACCGAACTGTCCAGGCAGCCAGATCGAATCTGGCTCGAATGCGGCGAGCGCGTCACGACTCGGTCTCTGGTCGAGCGGCCCAAAGGAGTTCGGCGACGAGGGCGGTCGCCACGTTCACTTCGCGCTTTCGGTCCGGCCCGGACAGCTCGACCGAGCTCGTCCGCAGAGCTCACGCGAGAGCGGTGTGCCGCACGAGGGCCCGGTCGAGCACGACGGCGGCGATCGGTCCCTGTACTCTCAAGGATCCGGAAGGCAACGTTGTCGAGGCGTGGGACTTCTTCGAGCATGGCGAGGGCAGCACGCGACGGCGTCGACGCCCTCAGGTAAAGACGCCGCACCGCTCGACTTAGGTTCCGCCGGCGCGGTCCGGGTAGCGGCGCGGGAGAAAGGAGAACGTTATGGTCAACGACACACTCGCACAAAGCGCCCGGGCGGCGCACGATTGGGGCCTCGCCAGCTGGCTTGGGGGGCAGCATGTACGGACAGTTCGCCCTTAACCCCGCCGTCGCGAAGATCGACGATAAGAGGGAACGCGGCAAGGTGGTGAACGCGGCCTGGAACGGCTACAACCTCATCAACGCGATCTCCGCTGGGTTCGGTGGCTCTCGGCTGGTTCGCCTCGCGCGTGACCGAGACCCGCCCGGATCGCCTCACGGAGGAGGAGCGTCGCCTGGCCATGGCCAAGGACGGGCTCACTCTCGTGGCCCTCGGAACCGGCATCGCGAGCGCCGTGCAGGGCGCCCGCCTCGCTCGGCAGGAGCCGGAGGGAGCGGTCCCGATCGAGCGCGGCACGAAGCCCGCCCAGGAGACGCCGCCCGCCGCCGCGAAGGCGCAACGCAGCCTGGCCGGCCTCGGCCTGACGAACATCGCGTCCGGGGTCGGCCTCGTGATCGTCAACGCGCTGATGGCTCAGCGCGACCACAGCCGCCCGCCGCTCAGGCGCGCCCTGTTCCGCCGCTCGAGCCTGAGCACGCAGCCGCCGGATGGCGCCGACGGTATCGTCTCGGCCCGTACGGTCATGCCGTGAGCGGCCTGTTGGCGGCCTACCGCCGGACGGGCGCCGATCTGCCCTTCGGCGATCCGGCGCGCGACCATGGCGCGCGCCATGGAGGGCTACTACTGGCGCCTCGTTCATCCGGAGGCCGGGTGGGTGATCGTCTGGCTCTGCGGCGTCTGTCGCGGGTCGCGGCGGGTCGTGGGCGACCGTCGCCTGGCCGCTCACCCCGGGGCTTTCTCCGCCATGCGAACGTTGGAGCCGGCCGCCGGCGACCTCCGACGGCTTCGGCGCCTCGGGCCGGCGACTGTCTTCCGAGGATCGCTCGACGAGTTGAGCGTGCGAATGGGCGACGACGCGTGGATCGAGGCCCGGTTTCGACCCTCGGGTCCTGTGGCCGCGCCGCGCTCTCGGCGCGCTCGGGCTCGGGCAGCGTCGTTCCCGGGCTCGCGCAGTACTGGCATCCCGTGCTGCTCGCGGCCGAGTCGAGGGCGAGGCCTGCATCGGCGGCCGGCGGCTGCGGCTCGAGGGCGCCCGCGCCTATGCGGAGAAGAACTGGGGCCCCGGGTTCGCGGGCGGTGGTGGTGGGGCCAGGCCGACGCCTTCCCGCACACTGACGTCGGCGTGGCCTTCGCCGGCGGGCGGCTGCCCAGTGCTCGGTGTGAGCCCGGCCCCGACAGCGGTGGTACGTTCGGCTGGGCGAGCAGCGTGCTGCGCTTCGTTCCCCCGCTCGCCCGCGCTCGGGTGAGCCGTCGGCGCGCACGGCTGGCGCGTCCAGGTGCGAGCCCCACAGCCATCGGCTCGAGCTCGAGGGCGAGACAGGCGGGGAGGAGCCGCACCGGCTGCCTGTGCCCGACGTGGCAACGCGCGTCGAGTGGATTTCCGCTCGCAGCAGGTGCTGGCGGGCCAGCTTTGCGCCTGCGACGTCCGGATCGAGGGACGGCGGATGCTCGTCGACGCCGTCTCGCCGCTGGCCGGTCTCGAGTTCGGCGACCCCCTCGAGCACATGGGGAGGAGGCAAGCCATGCGCCTGATCCAGCATAAGAAGGAGGCGTACTGGTTCTACCGCTTCGTCTCGCCGCTCTACGACCGCTGGGTGAACCCGCTGTTCTGGACCCCGGAGCTGCGCAGCAGCGCGCTCGCGCTCGCCGCCTTGACAACCGCGGTCTGCGACACGCTCGACGTCGGAGCGGGGACGGGGTTCTCCACCGATCGGAATCGTCGAGCAGCGTGGACGCCGAAGGCGGTGACCATGCTCGACCAGAGCCCGGATCAGCTGCGCCGCGCGAACGCCAAGCCAGACGCTGGCCGACTGCCGCAAGCTGGTGGGCGACGCCGAAGCGCTGCCGTTCGCGGACGACTCCTTCGACCGCTACGTCTCCTGTGGCAGCATCGAGTACTGGCCCGACCCGGCTCGCGCGATCGCCGAGGCACACCGGGTGGTGCGGCCCGGCGGGATCGGTCCTTGTCGTCGGTCCGCTGCCGCCGCGGCGCCGGCTGGCGCGCCTCGTGGCGGACACCTGGATGCTCTTTCCCACGGAGGCCCAGTACCGCGGCTGGTTCGAGGCCGCGCGGCTTCGAGGAGATCGAGGAGCTCCGGCTGGCGCCGCCGTGGGGAGGCAGCTCCGGTGAGGCCGGCGTACGCGCCTCGCCATCGCGGGCCGCGCCGGCGACGCCGGGCCGCCACCGCGCCGTCCACGGAGCCCGCCGAGGACGTGAGCGAGCCGTGGACGGCGCGGCGGCTGCTGCGCTTCGCCGCCGGTTCGCTCGCTGGGTGCCGCCTTCGTGCCGGTCGGCCTTTTCCTGCACCTGCGCGCCCGGCGCCAGCGGCGGCCTGAGTAGCGTGCGCGCCGCGGGCACACGGCTCGGTGTCGGCCTCCCACGGCGTGGCTCGCCGCTCCGGTACGCTGTGGCGCTTCTCGCGGCCGCACACGCTCGTGGGCACGACCTCAGCATCCTCGGGATCTACGTGATCGCCGCCGCCGAGCTGCCCGAGGTGGCTCTCGGCGACGGCCTCGCCGACCTGCGCGCTGGCCGTGCTCGCGGGCGCCGCGGTCAACGTCTACATCGTCGGCCTCAACCAGTGCGAGGACGTCGAGATCGATCGCATCAACAAGCCGTGGCTGCCGATCCCGGCCGGCCGGCTCAGCCTGCGCGCGGCCTCGGCGGCTCGTGATCGGCTGCGGCGTGCTGGCCGCCGGTCTTGCCGTCACGCAGGGGTGGGTCGAGATCGCCGCCGTGGGCGCGGCGCTCGCCATCGGCACGGCTTATTCCTCGCCCGCCCTTGCGCCTCAAGCGCTTCCCCGCGGCCGCGGCCGCCAGCATCTCCGTCGTACGCGCCTGTGTGGTGAACGTCGGCGTCTATCTCCACTTCGCCGACTCGCTGGGTGGCCGGGGCGAGCTGAGCCCGCTGCCGGGGCCGATCGTCGCCCTGACGCTCTTCGTCCTCCCGTTCTCGTTTGCCATTGCGGTTCTGAAGGACGTGCCCGACGAGGAGGGTGACCGACGCTTTCGCATCGCGACCTTCACCGTGCGGCTTGGGCCGAGCGCCGCTTCAGCATCGGCATGGCCGCTCTGACCGATCGGCTACCTCGGCATGGCGCTGCTCGGCCCGCTTACCCTCGAGTCGGCCTCGCCCTGGGTCCTCGTCGCTCGGCCACCTCGCCTGTCTCGCCGCCGCTCTGGCGCCTTGCGCGTCCGGGTCCAGCCCGGCGACGCGGCCTCGTTCGGCGGCTTCTACATGCGCGTGTGGGCCCTGTTCTTCGTCGAGTACCTGCTCATGCCCGCCGCGGTGCTCGCCGAGCCGGGTCTAGCGGCCCGTCGCTCGCGCCCCCACGCGCGCTGGGACAGCGGGTAGGCGATGTCCCGCAGGCGGTTGAGGAAGCCCGTCAGCTCCAGGCCGCCGCCGGTGTTCCACGGGTTGAACCGGAGAGCGTCGGCCTCGGGCGGGAGCGGATCCCCCACGCGAAGCTCGGCCACTGGGCGGAAGCGTCCCCACACCTCGGCCACCGCGAGATCGAACACGAGCTCGCCCGTGGCCGCCGCCGCTGCCAGCCTCTCCAGCTCGTTTCCGTCCTCGAATCGGGGCGAGTCCGGCGCGGGGAAGGGCGCCGACGAGGAAGGTCCGGTCGCCCGTCCGGTAGGGAAGTGACGAGCTGTAGGGCCGCTGCTGGACGTCGCCCGGCGGGCACGAACAGGTGATGGAGCGACCGGAGCGTCGACCGAGGTCACCATCAGAAAGTCCTGGTGGAGCCCGGCGCCGTACACGTCGAGCACCCGCACCGACATGCCGAGCAGGTCCGGCAGCGGGCGCGGGAGTCCGAGCGACCGCGAGAAGCGCACCAGCGCCGGGCGGCTGGCGGCGCTGCCGAAGAGCTCCGTGCGCCCGAGCTCGCCGTCGTTGGCGTTCGGCACGACGAGCTCCGCTTGCGTACACCGCGCCATGCGGATGCACCGCCTTGCCGCGCCTCAGCGCCGCCAGCCCCGCGAGCACGCCACCGATGGCGAATCCGGCGGCGTCGACCGCCAGCCGGCGGGGCCCCGTCAGTCCGCGGCGCGCGTTCTCACCGATCGACACCGGCGCGCCGCTCAGCCCTCGCGGGGGACCTCGCCGCGCCATGCGCCGGTCTCCTGGCCGCGCGACTCGATGAACTCCTTGAACCGCTCGAGGTCGCCCTTGACGCGCCGGTCGGGGACGCCGAGAGCGTCGCCGATCTTCTCCTTCAGCCCCTCGGGCACGAAGTCCATCTGCACGGCGATGCGGGTCGTGCCGTCGTCGATCTTGTGGAAGGTCACGACGCCGGCATTGTCCTTGCCGTCGATGTTGCGCCAGGCGACGCGCTCCTCGGGATGCTGCTCGACGATCTCCGCGTCCCACTCATGGCGCTGCGCCGCCGAACTCGGCGACCCAGTGAAGCCGGCGGTCGTCGAGTTGCTTGACCTCCTCGACCCCCTCCATGAAGTGGGAAACTCCTCGAACTGAGTCCACTGGTTGTAGGCCGTCTCGATCGGCACCTTGACTTCGATCGTCTGCTCGACTGTCGCGGTCATCTGCGCTCCTTGTTCGTGTCCGGCGCCGCTACCCGAGGCGCGGCCCGGGAACCGTCAGGGCGTGCCGCCTGACCAGGACCGCGACGGTGATCCGGTCGGGCGGCCGTCCACCGGCCAGCTGTGCCGCGTTCTCGAGCATCTCCGCCCACGTGTAGGTCTGCATCCGCCGGATCAGCCCGATCCGCTGGAGCGCGTGGAAGCTCATGCCTGCGGCTCGCTCGCGCGTCTGGATCTCCATGGCGATTCCGCCGTCCTCGTCGCGCAGCGTATCTCGACCTGGCCGAGCTGCGGGTGCCCGCGTGTGGCGGTGAGCCGGAAGCCCTCGTCCCAGCGGCGGGTGACCTTCACGGGCCCGTTCCACGGGCCCTGCCATCCGGATGAGAAGCTCGTCGGCCTCCCGCAGGCTGCCCGGCTCGCCGCGGACCTTCTCGAAGCGCAGCACCTCCGACGGCGCGATCACGTTTGGATCAGCCGCGATGATCGAGAGGAGCCGCTCGGCCGGCAGCTTCGGTGCAGCGGATGGTGGCGCTGTACAGCCGATGCACCACCGGGCCCACCCCGTCATCCCGTTCCGCTCGTGCGCGGTGTCGGGATCCTCGGTGGCCAAGCGGGACGCCGCCGCGCCGGGCGGGATCGATCTCGACGATCGGGATCTCTCGGCGCAGGAAGCGGAAGATGGCGAGCGGCGCGCCGACGAGCCAGCCGAGCCGCCGCATGAAGCGCCGGCTGAGCCGGCTGCGCAACCCATGCGTGCGCTGAGCGGACATGCCGGCCTCCTACCCGGACGCGTCGCTTCGACCCTGTTGTGTTTTGCTCGGCGCGGACACGGATACGAGCGCGCTTGTGAGCGGGCGGTCCTGAATCCTGTCGAGCGGGCCGTCGGCTGGGTGGTCGGCGTCCCCTTCGCGTCGTGGCGCTATGCTCTCGCGGGAGATCGAGATCCGCCACGAGGAGTCCAACTGTGGCTGGCCGATCGAGGCTTTCCCCGAGGACGATCGCCAGCACCCGGGCGAACCCGAGCTCCTCCAGCGGCCCTCCGGCGGGTCCGGAGCGGCGTTCCGCCGCCGCTACCGCGTGAGCATCGAGCGCCCGCTGCTGATGCGGACGAGCTCATGTCGATCGTGCTCGCGGACCCGAACGTGGCCTGCCCGCTCGAGATCGCCCGCTTCGAGCGCGGACGGGAGAGCTCGCGGCCGATCGAGGTGGGCGAGGAGATGCGCGTGCGCCTACCCGGCCCGTGGAACGGGCCCGTGCGCGTGATCGACGTGAGTGAGCGCTCGTTCCGCCTCGCCACGCTTCGCGGGCACATGGAGGCCGGCGAGATCGAGTTCCGCGCCCGCGACGACGGCGACCGGCTGGTCTTCGAGATCGAGTCCTGGGCGCGCAGCAGCGACCGGGTCTTCGACTTCCTCTACGACCGGCTCGGCATCGCCCGCGAGCTGCAGCTCGACATGTGGGCGTTCTTCCTCGAGCGCGTGGCGCAGGTGAGCGGCGGCGTGCCGGCGGACGGCATCGAGGTCCACACCCTCCGCTGCGACGACCACCCGCTCTAGTCGGGTCCCTCTTCAGGCCTGAGGCGTGCCACGAGCGCGCAGATGTCGTCCCCATGCTCAGGGTCGGGAAGCTCGCGCAGCAGTCGCCCCAGGAGCGTGGACAGTTTCGGCTCAGCCGCAGCCGGTGTTGTTCCCGCAGCTCGAGCACGTGTAGCACGAGCCGGTTCGCTGCATCATGCCTCCGCACATCGCGCAGGCCGGGCCCAGCTCCAGGCCCTGGAGCTTCGCCGGGACCGTCGGCGGCTCGTCGGTCATCGCCGCCGCCGCGGGCTTCGCGGTCGCGTCGAGTGGCCGTTGCCGCCGTTGCCGCCGTTGCCGCTCGGCCTCCGAGGCGGGCGGGCCCGCCGTGTCGCCTCGCATCGCCGCCGCCTCGCCCGCCTTGCGGGCGCGGATCTCGGCGGTGAGGATGCCGAGCTCCTCGTGAAGGTCGGCGTCGCCGTAGCGGGAGGCCAGCCAGCGCATGATGTAGTCGGGCATCGACTTCGCGAACGGGATCTCCGGGTTGCGCGTGATCCCCTCCGGCTCGAAGCGCACGTACGCGAACTTGCGCACGAAGGTCTCGAGCGGCACGCCGTACTGGAGCCCGATCGAGATCGCCGTGGCGAACGCGTTCATCATGCCCTTGATCGTCGAGCCCTCCTTCCCGATGTCGGTCAGGAAGATCTCGCCGATCGAGCCGTCCTCGTACTCGCCGGCCGTGATGTAGCCCTCGTGGCCGCCGATCGAGAACTTGTGCGTGAGCGACTGGCGCTCGGTCGGCATCCGGCGGCGCACCGGCCGCGCCGGCTCGATCGCCGCGGCGGCCTCGGCCTCCTCGGCCGTCTTCGTGCCGCCGTCGGTCTTGAGCGCCTGCGCCGTCTTCGAGCCGTCGCGGTAGATCGCGAGCGCCTTCAGGCCGAGCTTCCAGGCCTCGGTGTAGACCTCGGCGATGTCCTCGACCGTGACCGACTCGGGCAGGTTCACCGTCTTCGAGATCGCGCCCGAGAGGAACGGCTGCGCCGCGGCCATCATCTTCACGTGGCCCATCGCCGCGATCGCCCGCTCGCCCACGGCCACGTCGAACACCGGCAGGTGCTCGTCGCGCAGGCCGGGCGCCCCGACGATCGTCCCGCTCTCCGCCAGGTGCGCCTCGATCGCCTCGATCTCCTCAGCTGAGTAGCCGAGCGTCTCGAGCGCCAGCGGCACGGTCTGGTTCACGATCGTCATCTGCCCGCCGCCCACCAGCTCCTTGAACTTGACGAGCGAGAAGTCGGGCTCGATGCCGGTGGTGTCGCAGTCCATCAGGAACGAGATCGTCCCGGTGGGGGCGAGCACCGTGGCCTGCGCGTTGCGGTAGCCGTTGCGCTCGCCGATCTCCACGGCCTCGTCCCACGCCCGGCGGGCGGCGCCGAGCAGCGCCGAGTCGACCACCAGCGAGTCGTCGATCTCGTACGCCGCGCTGCGGTGCTTGCGCATCACGTGGTTGTGCGGGTCGCGGTTCTCCTCGTAGCGCTCGTACGGCCCGAGCGCGCCGGCCACCTCGGCCGAGGTGCGGTAGGCGCGGCCGGTCATCAGCGCGGTGATCGCGGCGCAGATCGCGCGGCCCTCGTCGGAGTCGTACGCGAGGCCGTTCGCCATCAGCAGCGCGCCCAGGTTCGCGTAGCCCATGCCGAGCTGGCGGAACGCGCGCGCGTTCTTGCCGATCTCCTCGGTCGGGTAGCTCGACGGGCCGACCACGATCTCCTGCGCGAGGATCACGACGTCGACCGCGTGCTCGAACGCCTCGACGTCGAACGTGCCGTCCGCGCGCCGGAACGTCATGAGGTTGAGCGACGCCAGGTTGCAGGCCGAGTCGTCCACGTGCATGTACTCCGAGCACGGGTTCGACGCGTTGATCCGGCCCGAGTTCGGGCAGGTGTGCCACTCGTTGATGGTCGTGTCGTACTGCACGCCCGGATCGGCGCAGCGCCAGGCGGCGTCGGCGATCTGGTTCAGCACGTCCTTCGCGTCGACGATCTCGTTCGCGCCGTCGTCCACGCGCGCCTTCAGCTCCCAGGAGTCGCCGCGCTCGGCGCGCTCCATGAACTCGTCGGTCACGCGCACCGAGTTGTTCGCGTTCTGGTACTGGATCGAGGCGAACGCCTCGGAGTCGAGCCGCATGTCGAAGCCGGCGTCGCGGAGGGCCATCGCCTTCTCCTCCTCGCGCGCCTTGCACCAGATGAAGTCGAGGACGTCCGGGTGGTCCACGTCCAGCACGACCATCTTGGCCGCGCGACGCGTCTTGCCGCCCGACTTGATCGTGCCGGCCCAGGCGTCGGCGCCGCGCATGAAGCTCACCGGGCCCGACGCGAGCCCGCCCTTCGAGAGGTGCTCCTTCGAGCCGCGGATCCTCGACAGGTTGATCCCGGAGCCGGAGCCGCCGCGGAAGATCATGCCCTCCTTGGTGTTCCAGTCGAGGATCGACTCGATCGTGTCCTCGACCGAGAGGATGAAGCAGGCGGAGCACTGCGGGCTCTCCTCGAAGCCCACGTTGAACCAGACCGGCGAGTTGAACGCCGCCATCTGGTGAAGAAGGATGTGGGTGAGCTCGTCGTTGAACGCCTGGGCGTCGTCCTCGCTCGCGAAGTAGCCGCCCTCGCGACCCCACTCGGCGATCGTGCCGGCGACGCGGCCGATCATCTGCTTGACCGAGCTCTCGCGCTCGGCCGAGTCCATGCGCCCGCGGAAGTACTTCTGGGCCACGATGTTGGTGGCGTTCTGCGACCAGCTCTTCGGGAACTCGACCCGCTCCTGCTCGAACGCCGGGCTCTCGGGATCGCCGATCAGGGCATCGCGGATCTCCCACTCGACGGCGTCGAACGGGCTCACGCCGGCCTCCGTAAAGCGCCTCCCCACACTGACCCCATCACCGGCTGCGGTGATGGCGGGGACGGTGGCGTTACGGCTGTCGGACATGACCTCTCCTCGTGTGGGCGACTTGCTTGGACTTCCCCAGGGGGGAACGACCGATACTGCTCCGAGGGTCGGACGGATCCGACTCGTCCTCGAGGGGCAGCTGATCGGCTCCCGGGAGGGGGTCATCGCGGTAGCGCTGGACCGTCTCGGCCACCTCGTCGAGGTCGGCGAGATTGCGGTAGACGGACGCGAACAGGATCCCCGACACCGGGTCGAGCTGGGCGAGCCCGCGCTCGGCGAGGTCGCCGATCTGGCCCGCCTCGACCTCGGGGCCGGAGCGCCTCACCGCCGCCGCGATCGACTCCGACAGCTGCTCCAGCTGCTCCGAGCTCACGGGCCGCTTGTTCGCGGCCCGCTCGAGCCCTCCCAGGAGCTTCTGGCGGTCGAATCGCTCGCGGCGGCCGTCACGCTTGAGGACGGTCACGTTCGTCTCCGCCCGCTCGTACGTGGTGAAGCGGTTGCCGCAGCCCTCGCACTCGCGACGGCGGCGGACGGCGTCGCCCGCATCGCGCGTGTCCAGCACGTGCGTGGCTTCTGATTCGCAGTACGGGCAAAGCACACCGGTAATTCTACTACCTGTAGTGCTTCATTCCTGCCCGAAGCACTACATATTGTGTGCTCTATGCGGAGTGAACGCGGTCGACGATCGCCTCGGACAGCGGTCGGCCGCCGTCGGCCGGCGCGTCGAAGCTATCCCAGGCGAAGTCGGGATCGCGGAGGAAGCTCGCGAAACCCTTGGAAGGTGCGTGAAAGTTGAGCCAGGTCGCGTCATCCGGGCCGTCGTTGCGGAAGGTGTGGACCACGTCCGGCGGCGCGAGGACGAACGTGCCCGGCCCGGCCTTCACGCGCTCGACCTCGGGGCCGAGGCCGAAGTCGAGCTCGCCGGTGAGGATGAAGAAGGCGTCCACGTGCTCCCTGTGGATATGCGGGCCGGGGCCCTCCTCGCCCGGCGACGTAGCGCGTCCACGTGAGGCAGAGCTCGGGCAGGTCGGCGAGGATGCGGATCGTTCGCTCGGGCCTGTCGGTGACGGTCTCGCCGTCCTCGGCGAACGGGAGCACGATGGCATCGCTCGCCGGTCGGCCCTCGTCCTCGGGCGGGTCGAAGATGTTGTCCGCCTCCTCGGGTGGGGTCTCGCCGAAGAGGTAGTTGGCAAAGTCGCACGAGGGCGCGTGGAGGTTGAGGAAGGCCCCCTGCTCGGTCGTCTCGTGCTCGTAGCGGTGGATGACTCGCTGTGGGATGACGAGCGACCGTGCCGGCGCCGCGCGTGGCGCGCTCCTCGCCGAGCTCGAACGCGTACTCGCCCTCGAGCACGATGAATCCGTCGGCGTGCTGGCGGTGGAGGTGGCGCCCCGGGCCGCCCTCGTTGCGCGAGCGCATGTAGGTGAGGACGAGCTCCGGGCGGTCGGCGAGGACTCGCACGGTCGCCTCGGGGATATCGACGAGCGTCTGGCCGGTGCGCGACATGGCGGCGCAGCCTACGTCCGTCAGCGCAGGCTGTCGAGCGTGCGCTTCAGGCCCTCGTCCAGCTCGACCTTCGCCTCCCACCCGAGCTCTTCACGCGCGCGCGAGGGGTCGAGCGCGATGTGCTGCACCTCGCCGGGGCGCTCGGGGGCGTGCTCGGGCTGGAAGCCGTTGTCCGAGTGCGCGTTCAGCACCTCGACGATGTCGAGCACGCTCTTCTGCTGGCCGAGCCCGATGTTGATCGGGCCGGTCACGTCCGACTCGGCGGCGCGCAGGTTGGCGTCCACCACGTCGTCCACGAACACGTAGTCGCGCGTCTGCTCGCCGTCGCCGAAGATCGTGGCCGCCCCGCCGTCGAGCAGCTTCCCGCAGAAGATCGCGATCACGCCGGCCTCGCCGAGCGGGTCCTGGCGCGGGCCGTACACGTTGCCGTAGCGGAGCGACACGGTGGAGAGGCCGTGCAGACGGTTGAAGATCTCGCAGTACTGCTCGGCGCACCACTTGGAGAGGCCGTACGGCGCCTCCGGCGCACTCGGATGGTCCTCGGGCGCGGGGAGCTGCTGCCCCTCTCCGTAGATGGCGCCGCCGGTGGAGGTGTTCACCACGCGCGGGACGCCGTGGGCCTGCGCCGCGCTCAGCACGTTCACGGTGCCCTCCACGTTCACGCGCGCGTCGTTCGCCGGGTCGGCCACCGACTTGCGCACGTCGATCTGCGCGGCCAGGTGGAAGATCACGTCGGGCTTCCTGCGGCTCATCAGCAGGCTCACGGACCCGGCGTCGCGAATGTCGAGCACCTCCAGCTCCGCGCCGTTCGCGAGCGCGTGCTCGAGGTTCTCGCGCTTGCCGGTGGAGAGGTCGTCGACCACGGTCACCTCGTCCCCGCGCGCGAGCAGGGCGTCCACGAGGTTCGAGCCGATGAAGCCGGCGCCGCCTGTCACGAGTGCCTTCATGCGGCGGCGCATGCTAGAGGGCGCCCGTCAGGTGACGCTCGCGAACGCGTCCGGGTAGATCACGGTTCCCCGAGCTTCGGGCGTGTAGGCGGGCAGCTTGTACGCCATCCACGCCTCGGTGGGCACGTCGAAGGGGGCCTTGATGCCGAGCGCCTCGGCGGACTCGAAGCCGAAGCGCGGGTAGTACTCCGCGTGGCCCACCACCACGACGAGCGGGAAGCGCGTCTTGGCGGCGCGACGGAGCGCCTCGGTGAGGAGCGCGGAGCCCGCGCCGTGCCGCTGGTGGCCGGGAACGACCGCCATCGGCGCCAGTGCCAGCACCTGAGGACCGGCCTCCAGGCGCGCGCGACTGAACGCCACGTGCCCGACCACCGAGCCGTCGAGGTACGCCACCATGCAGAGCTCCGGAACGTGGACGTCCGAGTCGCGCAGCGCGTCGACGAGCCGCGCCTCCACGGGGCTCGGCGCGAAGGCGCGCTCGTGGACCTCGCGGATCGCGTCGAAGTCCTCGAATTGCTCGGGGCTTACGTCCCAGATGCCGCGAGTGGATCACACGCGCGGGCGGGGGGCAAGCTCAGTCGAGAGGTGGGAGCATGCTCCACGTGTTCGAGCGGCTCAGATCACTGCTGGGGCAGCCCAAGCCGGCCGGGCCGCCGCAGACGCTTCGGTCCTTCGGCGCGTCCGACAAGCCGATTGCCGAGAGCGGGCTCACCGTGGATCAGGGAGCGTGGCGTGTGGAGTCTCGCGAGAACCAGACGGTCCGCCTTTTCGAGGTCAACGATCCCGACCTGGAGAAGTGCCTGCTGACCTACCGCGCGCGACTGAAGGCGACCGACATGCAGGGGCAGGCGTACCTCGAGATGTGGTGCCGCTTCCCCGGGCGGGGAGAGTTCTTCTCCAAGGGGCTTCACGATGTGGTGACCGGGACGAGGGACTGGGGCAGCTACGAGGTTCCGTTCCGCCTGGCTAAGGGTCAGCGTCCGGACCTAATCAAGCTGAACGTGGCGGTCGAGGGCGCGGGAACGCTCTGGATCAAGGACGTGGAGCTGCTGCAGACCCCGCTGCGGTGAGGAGTCGGTAAGCTCAGTCGTCGTCGGAACCGCCGCGAGCCGGAGCCCGAGCTGCTGCTGCCGCTGCCGCTGTTGTCGTCCGAGCCGTCGCGTAGGCCGCCGTGGTCGTCGAAGGTCGTGGTTGTGGGCATCGGTCCGGGGGCCGGCACCTCGACGGCGTCGGCCGGCTGGTCGGCCTCGCGCTGGGCGCGGCGGCGGGCGGCCGCGCGCCGTTTGCGGGCCAGGGCGGCTCGCTGCTCGCCCGGGCGCTGCTGCGGTCCTCGGCCTTGGGCGCGAGCGTCTCGCCGGCCGAGAGCGGCTCGGCGGAGAGGCCGACGTTGTCCCCCGAGATCGAGTTCGCGAGCAGGCCGATGCCAGCCGCGGCCAGGAGGCCGGCGATGGCGAGGGCGGCGCCGGTTGCGAAGCGTCGGAATCTCATCGCGCTCGAGGCTAGCCCCGCCTCGGCAAGGATTCGTCAAGGGCAGGGTCAGCTGTTGGCAAAGCCCGGACCGCGGCGAGCGCCACCTCGGCGCGCGCTCCGCCCTCCGGCCTGTTGGTGAGCGTGACCTCGCCACCCCAGCGCGCGGCGAGCGCCTCCACGACGGCCAGGCCGAGCCCCGTGCCATTCGCGCCGCCGCGGCTGGCCGAGCCTCGGTAGAAGCGCTGGAACACGCGCTCGCCCTCGTCCGGCTCGAGGCCGGGGCCCTCGTCTTCGACCGCGAGCCGCACGTTCGCGCCGTCGCTCGTCCAGGTGAGCGTGACCGTGCTGCCCGGGGGCGAGTAGTTGAGCGCGTTCTCGGTGAGGTTGTCGAGGATCGCGGCGAGGTCCTCGGCCGAGGCGGCGATCACCGCGGGCTCGCCGGGCTCCACGCGCAGCTCGTGGTCCGAGCGCTCGGCCGGGCCCTCCCAGCGGCCGCGCGCCGCGTCGATCACCTCCGCCACGTCGAGCGGCTGCGCCGCCGGCCGCTCGCCACCGCCGGCGAGCGTGAGCAGCTCGGACAGGAGCCGCGCGAGCCGCTCGGTCTCGTGCTCGGCCGCCGTGAGCTCGCGCTCGACCTCGGGGTCCCGGCTCTTGAGCGCGGCCGCCTCGAGGCGCAGCCGCAGGCCGGTGAGCGGGGTGCGCAGCTGGTGCGACGCGTTCGCTACGAAGTCGCGCTGCCCGCGCAGCGTGCTCGCCATGCGACCGGTCATGTCGTTGAAGGCGGTGGCCACCTCCCGCTGCTCGGCGGAGCCCTCCACGCTCGCGCGCGGCGTCGAGATCGCCGTGGCTCACACGCCTGCGCCGTTCCGGCCAGGCCCCGCATCGGCTTTGCCAGCGACCCCGCCATGACCCACGCCACCGCAAGGCCGAGCAGCAGCGCGACGGCGCCCACGCCCGCGAGCGCGAGCACGTCGTTCCGTTGCTCGCTGTGCACGGCGTCGACGCTCTGGGTCACCCGCACCGCGCCGGCCGCGCGGCCGTTCAGCGCCACGGGGACGGCCGTGAAGAGGAGGTCCTCGTCGAGCAGGTCGCTGTGGCGCTCACCCTGCGTCGGGCGGCCGCGGAGCGCGCTGCGTATCTCGGGGCGGCTCCCGTATCGGTCTCCCCGCGAGCTCCGGCCTGCGGAATCGGCCGCCACTCGCCCCTCGCGGTCGACTACGAGCACGCGGCCGCCGAGGCTCTGGGCGGACCGCTCGACGAGCCGCTGTAGCTGGTCGCGCTCGTCCAGGTGGCCGGAGGCACCGGCTGCGACCAGCTGCGCTTGGCTCCGGGCGTCGTTCTTCACCTCGGCGTCCACGCTCTTGGACAGGTTCAGCGCCAGCGGCACCGCGAGCGCCACGATCACGAGCACGAGGACGTACGTGAACGCGACGACGAGCCGCGCGCGAAGGCTCATAGCTCGTCGGCGGCGGCGAACCGGAAGCCCACGCCGCGGACGGTGTGGATGAAGCGCGGGTTCTGAGAGTCGTCGCCGAGCTTGCGACGCAGGCTCGACACGTGCACGTCGAGCGTCTTCGTCGAGCCGAACCAGTTGGTGTCCCAGACCTCGTCGATCAGCCGCTCGCGGGAGATCACGCTGCCTGCCGCCCGCAGAAGCACGTCGAGCAGCTCGAACTCCTTGCGCGTGAGGTCGATCGCCTCACCGCCGACGCTCGTCTCCCGCCGCTCGCGGTCCAGCCGCACGGGGCCAACCTCGATCGCTCCCTCCCTGCCGGCCGCCGCTGACCGCGCGTCGCCCGTACGGCGCAGCACCGCCCGGATCCGCGCCGCCACCTCGCGCGCGCTGAAGGGCTTGACGATGTAGTCGTCGGCACCGAGCTCGAGGCCGACGATGCGGTCGGTCTCCTCGCCGCGAGCCGTGAGCATGATGATCGGGACCTTGGAGCGCTCGCGCAGGGTGCGGCAGACGTCGTAGCCGGACCCGTCGGGGAGCATGACGTCGAGGAGCACGAGGTCGGGCATCTGCTGCCCGGCTTTTTCGAGCGCCTCCGCGACGGTGCCGGCCACCTGCGTTTCGAAGCCCTCCCGACGGAGGGCTTCGGCAAGTGGAACGGTGATGGACTCCTCGTCCTCCACCATCAGGATGGTGCGCCGGCCTGCCATGGCGTTGAAGGGTAGGCAGGCCGGCGCGCCAGGTTCGTCAGTCGTCGTCGCCACCGCCGCCGTGGCCGCTGTGGTCGTCGTCGTCCCCATGCCGGGACCGCTGTGGTCCTCGTCACCGTGGTCGTCGTCGACGTCGCCTCGCCCCGGAGTTCGCGCTGCCGGGGCCCGAGTTGTCCACGCGACCACCGTTGTCGTCGGCGCCGGGGTTGTCGTCTCCCTGAGGCGCCGTCGTCGGCTGGCCGGTGCAGCGCGGGTCGTTGGCGTGCTCGGCCTCGTCGCACGGGCCAGAGATGTCGACGCCGGTCTGGGCGTCGTCATCAGCGCGCTCGCGCTTGGGGTTGTCCTCGACCGTGGTCGTGTGCTCGACCGTCTCGGTCACGGTGTCGGTGGTGCCAACCGGATCGTCGGCCCCCTGAGAAGCCACCACGACGGCGGCAAGGATTCCGAAGAGGGCGACTCCGAGTATGAGTGTGAGTGTTCTACGCATGGCCACCACGATCGCGCCGGGGCGGTCAAGCGCTTGCCAGGTGCGGGACAGGGTTCGGTTAGGAGTCGGTAAAGCGGGCCCGCTGCTAGGTTCGCCCGCGCGAGATGCGCGGCCTGTTCGTCACCTTCGAGGGCATCGATCGCTCCGGCAAGACAACGCAGGCGGGGCTGCTGGTGGACGCCCTTGGGGATGACGCGCTGGGCGTGCGCGAGCCGGGCGGAACTCCGGCCGGCGAGCAGCTGCGCGACATCCTCAAGGACCCCGAGGTGGCGCTCGCGCCCGAGACCGAGGCGCTCTTGTTCGCGGCCGCTCGCTCGGAGCTCGTGGCGAACGTGGTGCTGCCGGCGCTGGAGGCCGGGAAGGTCGTGGTGTCGGACCGCTTCCTCGACTCGTCCCTGGCCTACCAGGGCGGCGCGCGCGGGCTGGGGATCGAGGATGTCGAGCGCGTGAACCACTTCGCCACCCGGGGCCTGAGGCCCGACCTGACCTTCCTGTTGGATCTCTCGCCCGCCGACGCCGCCGCGCGCGCGGGGGAGAGCGACCGCTTCGAGGACGAGGGAGCCGAGCTCCAGGCGGCCGTCGGCGCCGCGTACGAGCGGCTGGTGCGGGCCGACCCGGAGCGCTGGCGCCGCATCGACGCGACCCGTTCGCCAGAGGAGGTCCACGCGGACGTCCTGGCCGCGGTGGAGGCTGCACGGGAATGACGGTCACGCTCTCAGGTACCGAGGACCACCCGCAGGCGCGGATGGTGTTGGCCACGGCGCTGGCCTCGGGCGAGCCCTCGCACGCGTATCTGTTTCACGGGCCGGCCGGGACCGGGAAGCGGACGGTGGCGCGCGCGTTCGCGGCGGAGCTGCTCGCCGAGGGCTCCGACGACCCGGACGCCGTTCGCACGCGCGTGATGCATGGGGCGCATCCGGATCTGACCTGGGTGCGGCCGAGCGGCGCGCACGTGATGCGGGTGGACGACGTGGAGGGACCGGTGGTGAACGCCGCCACCCGGACGCCGTTCGAGGCGCGCCGCCGGGTGTTCGTGCTCGAGCGCGTGGACACGATGAACGACGAGGTGGCCAACCGGCTGCTGAAGACGCTCGAGGAGCCGGCGTCGTACGTGCACCTGATCCTGATGACCGACCAGCTCGGCCGGGTGCTGGAGACGGTGGTCTCGCGCTGCCAGCTGGTGCGCTTCGAGCCGCTGCCGGCGGCGACGATCGCGTCGCAGCTGGTGGCGGAGGGCGTGCCGGCCGAGCGGGCCGAGGCCTGCGCACGGCTGGCGCTGGGCAACGCGGCGCGAGCTCGCTACCTGGCGTCGCCGGACGGCGAGCAGCTGCGCGCGGACGTCGAAGGGCTCGTGCTCGCCGCTCTCTCCGGCGGCTCGGCAGAGGGTGGCGAGCCATGGCGACCGCTGCTCGTGCGCGCCGAGGCGCAGGGCCTGGCCGCGGAGGAGGCGGTGGCCGAGGAGGCGAAGCGCCGGCTGGAGCTCGAGCCGAAGGGCCGCGAGCGCAAGGCGATCGAGAAGGAGTTCGAGGAGGCGGCGAAGCGGGACGCGCGGCGGGCGCGGAGGGAGTCGCTCGAGCTGTCGCTGACGCTGACGGCCCTGACGTTCCGCGACCTGATCTGCCTGGCCGAGGAGGCGCCCGAGGCGGTGCTCGCCTCCGACCGAGCCCCGAAGCTCGCCGAGCAGGCCCGAAGCCGCGACCCGCGCCGGCTGCGCCAGGCGGCCGAGCGCTGCGAGGAAGTGCGGCAGTCGCTGGAGCTGAACGTGACCGAGGACCTGGCGCTGTCGGCGCTCGGCTTCAGGCTCGCGGCGCTGGCCGGCGCGCGGTAGGTTCGCTCGGGGGCGCAGTCCAACAGAGAGGAGCGCCATGCCTGCCGTCGAGGTCAAGAACTTCGACTCACCCGACGAACCCGCCCGTTCGAGGGCAAGGGCCAGCGAAGTGGTGATGCTCGCCGGCGCCGGTCGCGGGCATGTTCGAGCCCGGTGGAAGTGGTCGACAACATCAAGCCGATCGCGCAGACGGACTCGTGCCAGGTCTCCCATCTCGGTTACTGCGTCTCGGGCCGGATGAAGGTCTACATGGACGACGACGGCGGAGATCGGCCCTGGCCAGGCCGTGGCGATTCCGCCGGGCCACGACGCCGAGGTGGTCGGCGAGAGGCCTGCGTCTTCATCGACTTCGGCGAGATCCGAGTACGCGAAGCGTAGGAGGCCCAGATGAGGCGACTCGTCCAGACAACGGTCGCCGCTGTCGCCTAGCGCTGGCCCTAGCGTTGCCTGCGGGAGCCGGAGCGAGAACGAACTGGGTGTGCATCGTTCCCGGGGAGCCGGACCGGTGGTGTTCGTATCCGCCGCCGACCAGGCGCTTCACGGCATCACCCAGGCGAACAGCAAGGCCGGGGAGGTGTTCAGGGACAAGTTCCAGGAGGACTGCCACGTGGAGCCGGGTAGCGGCTAGAGCGTCGGCTCGGCGACGAGGTAGTAGAAGCAGATGGCGAGCACGCCCGTGGCGAAGGACCACAGGAGCGCCCAGCAACGCGCTCCCTCGGCTTCATCTGAGGGCGGGCGATGCCGAAGATCACGGCCAGCTCGAAGACCATGCAGGCCGGCACGAAGACCTCGACCGGCCACAGGTCGGTGAGCGCCATGATCAGGTAGAGCGGCACCTGGGTGCCCGCGACCGCGCCGATGGCCGACACGATGAAGACGAGGTACTCGTTGTAGGTGTCGCGATAGAGCGGCACCCGCGGGTCGAAGGCCTCGAGCCAGCGGTTGGGTGCTTCCTCTGCCATGGGCGGAATCATTCCAGAGCGACGGGATGCGGCCCAGGCAGCCGCCGCTCGGCGGCCCTCGCCGGCAGGTGCCTCGATCACGGCGGCGGCCGTTCGACGGGTGCGGATCTCTTCGGGGCGGCACGCCCTCGTCGATGCGCAGCACGTTGCCGCGGCGGTCGAGCCAGACGAGGTCGAGCGCGAAGCGCATGCCGAAGGTGTGGACCGAGCGGCAGCGCGGCAGGAGCAGGGCGCGGCCCGGCGGCGGGCGGCGCCGCAGGGCAAGGCCGAGCAGGCGCGCGCGGCGGGTGCGCGCGACGATGATCTCCACTCACGGGACAAGCTCGCGCGCGGCGAGCTCGCCCCCTAACCGCGACCGACCGGAAGGCTCGGGCTACACTCGGCGACCGACGCCGACGTAGCTCAGATGGCCAGAGCACCGCTCTCGTAAAGCGGGGGTCGTGGGTTCGAATCCCACCGTCGGCTTCGCCTGTAGAGCGGGATTCGAGTGTTCCGGTTCCTCGTATTGCCGTCTCGTGGGCCGGATCTGGGCCGGAAGGGACTGAGAGGGTCCGCTGCACGGGTCAGCTCGCCTTCCGCTTGGCGAAGACTCGCTCACGTGCGCGGCGGATCTGATCCTCGGCCGACACTGGCTCCGCCTCGCGCAGCTCGCGCATGACGTGGCCATACGTGTCCGAGGTCATCGTCGGCGCGTGACCCATCTGGTCGGCGATCTCGACGATCGACAGCCGCTTCTCGTGGATCAGGAGCGACGCGAACGAGTGGCGCAGGTCGTAGGGAACGATCGCCGGGTCGAGCTCGCAGGCCTTGATCGCCGGCTTCCAGACACGCCGACGCCAGTTGCGCACGTCGTGGTCCGTCCAAGCGCGGCCAGAGTAGGGCAGGACGAGTGCTCGGCCGCCGGGTCGGCCGCACGCCAGCCGCCACTCCGCGAGGTCCGCTCGAAGCGGCGCAAGCAGGTCGATCGTCCGCTCGCGGCGCGTCTTGGATGCATACACACGCAGTGTGCGCTCCCGCACATCGGCCCAGGCGAGGGTCACCGCTTCGCTCCACGGCCTGAGTCCGGCATAGGCCAGGACAGAGACGAGCACCGCGTCGCCGATCGCACCGCAGTCGATCAGATGACGTCGGAGCGACTCGACACGCTCGGGTTCGAGGACGACGACCTCGCGCTGACGCTTGGCGGACGGCTTGCGCACGACGGCGACCGGGTTCGAGGCGATGCGTTGCCACTCGACAGCCCGCGAGAGGATGCCCTGGAGCATCGAGAGGGCCTTCCTGACGGTGGCCTGACCCGCACCCGCTCGCTCGAGATCGAGCCGGAAGCGGGTAATGCCCTCCGGCGTGAGCTCGCGGAGAGGGATGTGCCCCAGGCGCGGGAGCGTATGTGTGTTCCAGACCTCTGTGTAGCGCACCAGAGTCGCGCGGGCGAGGTTGACGCGGGCGTACAGCTCCCACCATTCCTCGGCGAACTCCGCAAGTGTCTCCCGGCCGCGGTCAAGCACGTCCAGGTCGCCGATCCGCTTAAGCATGTAGACGCGACGCTCGAAGGCCTCGGCGTCGCGACGGGTCGAGCCGCGCGGGAGCGTCTTGTTGCGCTCGGCGCCGTCGGCGTCGTGCCAGCGGACTCGGTAGACCGAGTAGGTGCGACCATCACGGCCGCGCCGCTGTCGCCTCTCGATCACGTCGATCCTCCCGGCGACCCAATCCGGGCCAGGGGGCCGCGCGGCGCCGGCCTGCTACCTCGTCGGTGGGAACCCGGCTCGCAGCCACCGCTGGTACGCGGTGACGAAGCGGGGCAGCGCGGCGTGAACGAGGCGCGCAGCTTCATGGACGTCCATTGCGGCGACCCTGACATAGTCGTGCACCATGCGATTGCGGACGCTGGCGACCCGTGTGAGTTGGTCGCGGAGTTGCTCGTCGATCACTCCGATCTCGCGCAGCGTCCTCAGCTCGCCCCGCGCGCTCGACTCGTCGTCCGGCGCCCGGAGCTCTGCCAGCTCGAGGCCCAGCGCGCCGAGCTCCGCCACGTAGTTGAAGAGCTGGTCGACGCCTCGCTCGATTGCCTTCACCCTGTTTAGCTCCATCGGGTGCTCGGAGGCGGCTGCGAGCGCGAAGTGATCGCGCACGAAGCCTTCGCCGAACACCGCCATCGCGGCGTCGAGCGCGCGGTAGTGACGCGCTACGTCCGTTAGCCGCTCCAGCACCTTTCGCTTCACGACGGCGGCCCGCTGCGGATCGCTCGCCTCGAGCGGCGCGTCGGTCACCGGGCGGTTTCAAGCGGCCGCAGTGCGCGCTCGAGCAATTCCTGATCGCGGAGCTCGGCGGCGCGTCGGATCGAAGACTCACGGCGTTTAAGGTGCGCCCAGAGTCCGTCGCGGTCGACCACCACCCGCCCGTCGCGCAGGGCGTCGGCGAGCAGCCCGGGCGAGGCCTGGGCGTCGCGAGCGGAGACGAGCTGCACCTCGCGGCCGGCGGCGGAGGAGAGTCGCTCCTCGAGCCCCGCCAGGCGGTCCCGGCTGGGGGTGTCGAGCTCGACGAGCAGGTCGATGTCGCTCCGCCGGTGCTCGCGCCCGCGCGCGCTCGAGCCGAACAACACCGCGAGGCGGACGGACGGCTCCTTGCGCAGCTCCTCTCGCAGCCGCGCCACAGTCGGCCAATGGCGCAGCACCCACTCCCGCTCGTCGTCACTGAGACGCAGCCGGCGCGGGCTCGGGCGCTCGGCACGGATCGTGCCGCTGGCCACGGCGCGGCGCAGCGTGCGCTCGCTGAGCCCGAGATCACGCGCGAGATCGTCCAGGACCGTGATGGTGTCGAGTTTACGAGGTATGTCTGATCGTGTGTCCAATCATCTGTCCTTTATGAATGCGATCTGAATGACTCCCACCGATAAGCATCACGACCACGACCTTTCGCCCCCGCTCCCCGAACCGTGCTCACCCGTTACCCGCACCTCGATGCTCCCGCGTCGGCTCGTACTCCACTGGCCCGGCCCGCGCGACCTCGCCAGCAACTGCCCCGGGCGGACCTGGAGGCCGGCGTTGCTTGCGACCTCCGGCGGGACAAGCTGAACCGCCCGCCCCGAACTAGCGGTGGGCCGCCACAGGCTCGGCCGCGGCTAAGCGTCCGGAGACGGCCTGCGTCTCGATGCGTGAGCTCGGCGCGCTCGCTATGGGCCGGATATGGGCCGGATTGCGGGTTCACGCTCGCGACGGGTGGCGCGCACCGGTCTCGGCGCAATCGAACCTTGCGCTCGAACGGGCCTGCCTTGAACCACTACTAATCGCCGCTGGCTCGGCTGCGCCTTCGTCTCCGAAGACGGCCCGCGGTTCAGCTCAGCCGTCTCGGCGCGCCCCTCGTGGGCCGGATATGGGCCGGATACGGCGTCCGCGTCCGTCCCTGACAGCTGCCATAAGTGCCACGCGCGAATTACTTGACCTCTGCGATCCGCGCGCGAACAGCAGCCAGCCGGCGATCCGCCTCAGCTATGTCATCCGAGTCGTTTGTGGACATGGTCAGACGCTGGTCGCCGCCAGCGCCTCGTCCAGCCGCTGGTACATCGCCACGCGCGCGACCCGGCCGTCGGGCTCGAGCGTGAACACGTGGTTCGCCTCCGCTGAGACCTCGATTCCGTTTCGGCCCCGGGCGCGCACCGTGTTCGGCACCACCACGTGCCGGCCGCGGTCGATGAACTCCGACGGCTCCATGGCGAATGACTCGAACGTCTCCCACTGCTCGCGCAGGAACTCCGTGAGGCCGTCCGGGCCGCGGTAGATCGCCGCCAGCGGGCCGCGGCTTCGGGTCCAGTCGAACTCGAAGTCGTCGTCGATTCGCTCGAGTAGCCACTCCAGATCGCCGCGGTTGAACGCGTCGATCGCGGCTCGCGCCAGCTCCACGTTCTCCTCCGACATCAGGCCGAGACCGTCCAGCCCAGCCGCTCTCGCACCGCTCGCGGCATCGCCGCCACGATCAGGTCGTAGGAGTCCTCCACCATGTCGCGCACCATGGCGTCGGATACGGAGCCGTCCAGCGTCACCGTGTTCCAGTGGCGCTTGTTGAGGTGATAGCCGGGCACGATCGCCTGAGTGAGCCGCGCGCAGCTGCTCCGCCAGGTCGGGCTCGCACTTCAGCGACACCTTCAGCGGCGACGGCAGCCAAAGCGCTGATCGCGAACAGCTTGCCCTCGACCTTGAACACCGAGGTCTCCGGGCCGAACGGGAAGGTCTCGCTCGCGCCCGGGAACCCGAGGCACAGCTTTCGCAGCGCTCGCGCCGTCACCGAAATCGATCGTAGCCCGCCCGCCGCACGATCTACCCTCGACTCATGGACTCGCGCCGGCCGGCGATCACCAGGATCGCGCTTTACGCGGCGCTTGTCGGCGTGGTCTTCGCCATCGCGCTCGCCACCGGATCGATCCCGTCCTCCGACGAGGCGCGCGACTTCGGCAACGACCTCGGCCCGGCCGCGCCGTTCCTCTTCGTGCCGCTCTTCGTCCTCGCCAACTTCCTCATCGCCTGGGTGATCCTGGCCGGCGCGGCCGGGCTGCTGTTCGGCACCGCGGCCGGCACGCCGCTCGCGCTCGCCGGCGTCACGCTGGCTTCGCTCGCGCAGATGGCGGTCTCGAGAAGGCTCGCCGGCGAGCACCGCGGCAAGCTCCTCCCCCGCCGCACGAAACGAATCGAGGACTTCCTCACCGAGAACGGCGCGGTCGCGGTCATGGAGTCGCGCATCGTCCCGCTGCTGCCCTGGGGCCTCGTCAACTACAGCGCGGGGCTCACGCACCTCACTTACAAAGCCATGGTGCTCGGCACGCTCATAGGCGGGGCGCCCAAGGTCTTCGCCTACACGGCACTCGGCGGGAGCCTCGGCAATCTCACCTCGCCGGAAGCCCTGACGGCTATCGCGCTGCTGGTGATCCTTGCGATCGGGGGAGCGCTGTTCGTGAGGACCCAGCTAGCCGCGAGCCGGCCGCCGCGTGAAGCGCAAGGAACACCCCCAGCACCATCACCACGTCTCCCACGCTGAACACGTTCGCGCCCGGCCAGCCGGCGGGGATGGCGAAGACGTCGCCGAGGAAAGCAAGACGTGCGTCGTCCACAGCATCCGAGTTCGCGAACGAACCCGACCGGACATCGAGGCCCGGCGGCCGCAGAGCGCCCCCCGCGACGCCGGCATCACGCCCCCATTGGCGACGATGGCGACGAAATTCAAAAGCCCGCCGAGCGCGGCCACCCACAGGAAGCGCAGATCCAAATTCCGCACGACGCACGCGCCGACCAAGACGTAGGTGGCGAGATGGAGCCCGCGGTGCAAACCGGTGTCGCCCTCGGGCACGACCGTGACGAGCACCACCTGCACCCCGAACGCGAGAAACGCGAGCCACAGCCAGCGCAGCCGGACGGTCTCGAGGCGGCTCAGGCGCCCGCCGAAGAGCGGGACGGTCAGGAGCAGCAAGAAAAAGGCGAGGGCGAGGGTCATGCGGGGCGGGTTAACCCCAACGTCGCCATCCGGGGCACGCCGCTTGGCAGACGCGCACGGCACTGGACGGATGTTCGACCCCCGTAGTATTGGCGCGTGAAGCCCGAAATCCGGTACGCGCGGAACGGCGACGTTGCGATCGGCTACGCCGTGGTCGGCGAGGGCCCGGAACATCTCGTCTACCTGCCCCCGTTCAACAACCTCGATCTCGTGTGGGAGAACCCGCTCTACGCGCGGTTCATCGAGAGGCTCTCCTCGTTCGCGAGAACGGTTGTCGTCGACCGGCGCGGAACCGGCGTCTCCGACCGCTACTCGCCCGAACACCTTCCACCGCTCGAGGACCTCGTCGATGACCTCGCGGCTGTGCTCTCCGCGGTGGGAACCGACCGCGCCTCGCTGTTCGGCTTCTCGGATGCTGGAGCAATGTGCGCGATGTTCGCCGCGACCCACCCGGAGTCCGTCTCGGGCCTGATCCTGTATGCGTCGGCGGCTCGAGGCACCCAGGCACCGGACTACCCATGGCAATGGTCCGAGCAGGAATGGCACGACTACCTCGTCCGGCTCAGGGCCGCATACGGAACCCGGGAGTACGCGGAGGAATCACTTCCCTTCTTCAACCCCTCGCTCGCCGGCGACGCGAGCATGCTTGCGTGGTGGGAGCGGTTCCAGCGCTCATCGGCAAGCCCGAACGCGATCTACGCCCAGGAGCAGGTGTACCGCGAGATGGACATCCGCCGGCTGCTCCCCGCCATCGGCGTGCCGACGCTCGTCCTCCATCGAGCCGACGACGTCATCGAACCGGTCGGCGCCGGGCGCTTCCTGGCCGGCGAGATAGCCGACGCGGAGTTCGTGGAGCTCCCAGGCGGCGACCATTTCCCCTGGGCCGGCGAGCAGGAAGCCCTCATCGACGAGGTCGAGCGATTCCTGGGGCGCGTTCGAAGCGACGAGGACGAAGCGTTTGATCGAGTGCTCGCGACGATTCTGTTCACCGACATCGTGGATTCGACCGCCCAGGCGGCGACGATGGGGGACCGGCGCTGGCGTGAGGTCCGCGAGCAGCACGACAGGGTCACGCGCGCCCAGCTCGCGCGCTTCCGCGGACGCGAGGTCAAGACGCTGGGCGATGGCTTCCTCGCGGTCTTCGACGGGCCCGCCCGCGGCGTGCGCTGCGCCAAGGCCATATGCACGTCGGTCGGCCGGCTTGGAGTGGAGCTTCGCGCCGGACTACACACCGGCGAGATCAAGCCCGACGGCGATGACGTGTCGGGGCTCGCCGTGGCCATCGGCGCTCGAGTCGGGGCGCTCGCGGGGCCGAGCGAGATCCTCGTCTCCTCCACGGTCAAGGATCTAGTCGTCGGATCGGGCCTTTGCTTCCGGGATCGCGGCGAGCACAGCCTCAAGGGCGTCACCGACCCCTGGCATCTCTATGCGCTCGAGGACGGCCTGCCCGCCTAACCCATAGCGGCCATGGACACGGCGCGGCGAGTCTGGAATGCTCGCGCTCCGATGCTCTCAACAGTCGCTGTAGGCACCGACGGATCGGCCACGGCATCCAAGGCGGTCGAGGCGGCCGTCGAGATCGCGAGGCGCTTCGACGCCAAGCTCGTCCTCCTGAGCGTCTCCCAGAAGTCGGCCCAGCCGGTGGCCCAGGACGGGCCGTCTGTGGAGCTCCAATGGGCCTCGAACCCGGACGCCCGGGTGCGGGAGATGCTGCACAGGACGGAGCTCGACCTGAAGGACCGCGAGATCGACTGCACGACGATGATCGACGAGGGCGACCCTGCGGACGTGCTCACCCGGCTGGCGGAGGAGTGCGGCGCGGACCTGCTCGTGATCGGCAATCGCGGCATGCACAGGCGCGTGCTCGGCAGCGTGCCCAACAGCGTCACGCACAAGGCGCCCTGCTCCGTTTACGTGGTCAAGACGACGTAGCGGCCACGCGGCTTGCCTAGGCACGCCGCCCTGGACGAATGTTCCTCAACCAAGTGTCCAGGCCTGGACCGGTCGCTGAAACAGACCGCTCAACGGGCCGATCTACCCGTCCAGACCGGTGGACCCGCCGGTCCGACCCCGACCCTCATCGAGGAGGCATGATGCCCTCGAAGCTCCGCCGTACATCCCTCACCCTCCAGGCGAAGGCCTACCGCTCCGCCGTGACCCTTGCAGGGCTGCTCGTTTTGCTTGAGGCGCTTGGCGCGCCCCGTAAGCTTTAGAGGTTCCCTGCCGCCGTTGGGCTGCTCGGAAGAGCGGCGTCCGTTTGGCCCAGGCACTGGAGCGGTTGCCGTTTCGCCGCGACTCGCTCCAGTGCCTGGCCAACTTCAGCCCACCCTCTACCTGCGACTGGTAACGGCCGCGGGCGCGGCCGCGCTCGTTGTGCTCGCGCTCGCCAACGGGAGCGACATCGGCCCGCTCGATGCCGAGTTCTGGGTGCTCGCCGCGCTCGTCCTCGTCGGCGAGCTGTTCCCGATCCAGGTGCACGGCCAGGTCGGGGAGGACTCCTTCTCGACGCCCTTCGCCTTCGCGATGCTGCTGCTCTACGGCGTGCCCGAGGCCGTGGTCGTGCAGGTCGCGGCGACGCTGATCGCCGACCTGATCCGGCGTCGGCCGATCGACCGCATCCTTTTCAACGTCGCCCAGCTCGCGCTCTCCTGGATCGCGGCGGGCGTGGTCTTCGAGGCCCTGGGCGGGACCGGCCTCGGCAGTGCCGAGGGGCTCCAGGCGAGCGACCTGCCGGCGATCGCGGTCTGCGCGCTCGTCTTCTTCGTGGTGAACTCGACGATCGTCCGCACCGCGGAGGCGCTGCTCCAGCAGAAGGGCATCGGTGACCACCTGCTCGGCGACCTGCTGTTCCGCAGCTGGTCGAACGCCACCCTGTTCGCGCTCGGCCCGCCGGTGGCGGTGATCGCGGACAACTGGCTCTACCTCGTCCCGGTGCTGGTCCTGCCGGTGGCCGCGGTGCACCGGGCGGCGAAGCAGGCGTCGGAGATGGAGCACCTCGCGCTCCACGACCGACTGACCGCGCTCCCGAACCGCGCGCTGCTGCTCCAGCGCACCGAGGAGGCCCTTGGGCAGGCGGCCGTGGGAGAGCAGGAGATCGCGCTGCTGGTCCTCGGCCTCGACCGCTTCCAGGACATAAACGACACCCTCGGACGCGTCCAGGGCGACGGCGTGCTGGTGGAGATCGCGTCGCGGCTCCGGCGCTCGGTCCGCACGACCGACACGGTGGCCCGCGTCGAGGGCGACCGCTTCGGCGTGCTGCTCTCCAGCCTGCCGCGCGCGGCCGACGCCGCCGCCACCGCCGAGAAGATCGTGGAGCACCTCAGCCGGCAGATCGACGTGGCGGGCGCGACGCTCAGCGTGGACGCCACCGTCGGCGTGGCCTGCGGCCCGCAGCACGGGAGGATCGCGGAACAGCTGCTCCAGCGCGCGGAGGCCGCGATGTACCGCGCGAAGCGCGCGCAGTCGCGGCTCGAGTTCTTCTCACCCGAGCTCGAGGAGGAGGCCCCGCGCCGGCTCGTGCTCGTGACCGCGCTGAAGCGCGCCATCGACCAGCGGTCGATCCAGCTCCACTACCAGCCGAAGATCGAGCTCGCGCGCCGCCGGGTGGTGGGCGTGGAGGCGCTCGCCCGCTGGACCGACCCGGTGCTGGGGCAGGTGGGGCCAAGCACCTTCGTCCCGCTCGCCGAGCGCACCGGGCTCTCAGAGCCGCTCACCTCGCTCGCCCTCGAGATCGCCGCCGCCGACTGCCGCCGCTGGCAGGAGCAGGGCTGCGCGGTGCCCGTGGCGGTGAACGTGTCGGCTCGGGTGCTCGTGGATCCGCGCCTCCCCGAGCTCGTCGAGGACCAGCGCCACGCCTTCGGGCTCAGCGACGACGCCATCGAGATCGAGATCACCGAGAGCACGCTCATGGGCGACCACGTGAAGGCGCGCGAGGCGCTCTCGCGGCTGCGGGCGATCGGCATCCGCACCTCGATCGACGACTTCGGCACCGGCTACTCGTCGCTCTCCTACCTGCGCGAGCTGCCCGTGCACGCGCTCAAGATCGACCGCTCGTTCATCACCGACCTCCTGGACGAGCCCGACTCGGAGGCGATCGTCCGCTCGATCATCGAGCTGGCCCGCAACCTCGGCCTCGAGACCGTGGCGGAGGGGGCCGAGGACGAGCGCGTCTGCGAGCGGCTGATGAGCCTGGGCTGCGACTACGTCCAGGGATTCGCGATCGCGCGGCCGATGTCGGCGGACGCGATGCTGCGCTGGCTTCGGGCATACGCGCCCTCCACATAGAGGTAGGGTCGCTTCACCCGATCATTTAAGGACCTCGTCATGAGCATCGTCGTCCGCTTCCACCCCACCAACCTAACTACGGAGAAGTACGACGAAAGCACTCGCAGGCTTGAGGAAGCCGGGGTGGACTTTCCGCCCGAGGGCCTTGACTACCACGTCTGCTTCGGCTCGGACGGGGACCTACGCGTCAGCGAGATCTGGGATTCGCGGGAGCAGTTCCAGGCGTTCGGTGAGCGCCTCATGCCGGTGCTGAGCGAGATCGGGATCGAGTTTTCCGGCGAGCCGGAGGTCTTCGAGGTTCACAACATCGAGAAGCGCTAGACGCCCCAGCGCGGCCGGCTTCGCCAGGAGTTTCGCCAGACCCACCTAGTCTCCGGCCTGTGTCCTACTTCCAGGCCGTCCGGCTCTACAGCGCCCTAGAGGTGTGCATCTTCAGCGCCCTGCTCGTGACGGCGATCTTCGGCCTGGGCGAGAACACCGAGCTGATCCTGGGCTGGACCCACGGGTTCGGCTGGATCATCCTCTGCCTGCTCGTGGCCTACGGCGCGAAGCGCGGCACGTTCCCCTGGCCGCTGCTCGCCGCGACCGTCTCTCCGCTCGGCCCGATCGGCAGCTCCGCCGGACTCGAGTATCTGGCGCGGCGGCGCCGGGTAGCCTGACCAGCGGCTTGTTCCCACTCAACCTCCCCAACGCGCTCACCCTCGGCCGCATCCTGCTCGTGCCCGTGCTCGTGGTGGCGCTGACCGTCGAGACGCCCGGCGGTTCGACGATCGCGGCGATCGTGTTCGCCATCGCGGCGCTCACGGACGGGCTCGACGGCTACATCGCGCGCTCGCGCCAGTCGATCACCACCTTCGGGAAGGTGATGGACCCGGTGGCGGACAAGCTGATGATCGCCGCGGCGCTGATCAGCCTCGTGAGCCTCGAGCGGCTCGCCGCGTGGGTGGCGATGGTGATCATCGCGCGCGAGTTCGCGGTCAGCGGCCTTCGGATCGCGGCCGGCCAGCAGGGCGTGGTGATCCCGGCGAGCGGGCTCGGGAAGCTGAAGACGATCGTGCAGGTGGTGGCGGTGCTCGCGCTGATCGCGGCCCACGACCACACCGACGCGTGGGTGCAGTCGCTCGTCTACCTGATGGTGGCGATCACGGTCGCCTCGGGCGCCGACTACTTCCTCAACTTCAGGCGCCGCCTCGAGGAGGCGGGGCGCGACCGCGCTACCGCCGCGCGGCAGCAGCCGTGAGCCGCTCGACCAGCTCGTCGCGGCTCGTGCCGCGCAGGTAGAGCGCGCGGTCGAAGAGCTTGCCGTAGACGTCGAACACCGCGAACAGGATGTCCGTGGTGCCCACGTTCTCGGCGCCGCGCGCGGTGGCGAACTCGGCGGCGCGGTCGGTCACGTCGTCCAGCACCCCGGCCCCGAGCGGCGGGGTCTCGTGACCCTCCGCCTGATCGTGCTCGCCGCCCGTCATCAGCGGCGCCTCGCCCACGCCCAGTGCCTGCAAGGTTGAGCCCACCTGTCCATGCAGGCGCATCGCCCGCAGCCAGCGCTCCGCCTCGTCCTCCTGCGAGTGGGCGAACGGGATGGCCGTGCCCACAAGGGCAACCACAAGGGCTGCATCCTGGGAGAGTGGGATGTGGCGAGCCTCAGTCAAAGCGCCTCCGTACTGCCGAGTACACGACTTCCATCGGCGGGATATCAAAATCCCTTGACCCCCGACAGGGGCTGCACGGACTCCGTTCAGCCTGATTCGAGCCACTCGCGCATAGTCACGTGGTGCGCGGCGACCTCTCCGTCGCGGATCTCGCGCGTGAGCTCGCCCAGCAGACCGTGCCGCTCGGCGACCACGTTGTGCTTGTGGATCGTCTCCAGGTTCTCCTGGCGCGCGGAGATGAACGACTCGGCTCCGAGGTGGCCGAAGCGCTCCGTGGCCATGCGCACCATCTCGCGCACGCAGTCCTCCACGAAGCGCGGGTGCATGTGCGCCTTCTCCACGACCTCGACCTCGTCCGAGCGCTTCATCAGCTCGTAGATCTCGGAGCTCATCGAGCTCTCCACGATGTCGAGCAGCGCCGCGGCCTCGATCGGCTCGTCGCAGTTCTCGAGGCAGCCGATGTGGAGCGTGCCGATGCCGCGCTGGTTGTGCGTGGCCACGGGGACGGCCTCGAACACGCGCGTGATCTCGTCGTCGGTGAAGCCGCCCTCGCGCAGGCGCTCCTGCGAGCGCTCCATCACCATCTCCTGCGCGCACGGGCAGGCGGTCATGCCCTGCGCCTCGACCCCGACGATCCGGCGCGTGCCGGCCGCCGACGCCACCGCCGACCCGAACAGCGTGTAGATCTCCTGCGTGACCGCGCCGGACGCGGGCGCCGGCTTGGTCTCCGGGAAGCGCGCGGCGATCGTGACCTCGGCGCGGGCGCCGTCCTGGCGGTCGCGCACGAGCTCGGCGATGTGGGAGGCGAGCGTCTCGGCCTTGAACGCCTCGCGCAGCACCACCTGGTCGATCGCCTCGTTCACGATCTCCTCGAAGCGCGACATGTGCGCGCCCTTCTGCTCGGGCCCGAGGTCGACGAAGCACTCGAGCTCCGCGTAGAAGAGCTGCTCGGTTCCGTTCGAGCTGATGCGGATGACCTTCTCCACACCGGTCACCCCGACCCGCGAAAGGCTCACGTGGGTGGTGGGACGCCGGGCCTGGACGTCGCTTCCGAGGAGTGTCACGGGGTCCGTCATCGGACTTTGGACGATACCTAGGCGCGACAGCGAGGCAAATCGCACAAGTCGTTGTACTATGGCCCGATCGGCTGTTTGCCTTGGACTTTGCCCCCAACGGCCAGCCCCTCGCGGTTATCACCGCGGCTCAAAATCCAGTAGTCCTTGACCGCCCTGACGGGTCCCGCCGTTGTGTTGAAGGAGCGAGGGTGACGGAGAAGCATGAGGCTGCAGTTGGACTTTTGGAGGAGCCCGCCGAGGCAAGCTTCATGGACGTTGAGGAGCTGCGCGGCCTCGCCGTCGAGGGGCGCGAGCGCGGCTTCCTGACGTTCGAGGAGATCGCCGCCTGCCTCGAAGAGGTGGAGGTCACGAAGGAGCAGATCAGCGACTTCAGGGCCCACCTCGTCGAGGCCGGCGTGGAGATCGTCTCGACCGACGGCCGCTCTGCCACGGGCGGCTTCAACGACGCGCCGGCGGGCCCCGAGGGTCCGGCCGTGGCGAAGAAGCCGGAGATCGATCTCACGGTCGAGCCGAGCCTCGACTCGCTGCGGCTCTACCTGCGCTCGATCGGGCGCGTGGACCTTCTGACGGCTGATCAGGAGGTGGCGCTGGCGCGGCGCATCGAGCGCGGCGACATGTCCGCCAAGCAGCAGATGATCGAGGCGAACCTGCGGCTGGTGGTCTCGATCGCCAAGGGCTACCTCGGGCGCGGGCTGTCGTTCCTCGACCTGATCCAGGAGGGCTCGCTCGGTCTGATCCGCGCGGTCGAGAAGTTCGACTACCGGCGCGGCTACAAGTTCTCGACCTACGCCACCTGGTGGATCCGCCAGGCCGTGACGCGCGCGATCGCCGACAAGGCGCGCACCATCCGCATCCCGGTGCACATGGTGGAGAAGCTCAACAAGGTGGTCCACGTGGAGCGGCAGCTCGTGCAGGAGTTCGGGCGCGAGCCGACCCCCGAGGAGATCGCCGCCGAGCTCCAGTGGACGGCGCGCGAGGTGAAGGACATCCTGCGGATCGCGCAGCTGCCGGTGTCGCTTGAGAAGCCGATCGGCGAGGAGGAGGACTCCGAGCTGGGCGACTTCGTCGAGGACGACTCAGCCGAGTCGCCGTTCGAGCAGGCGAGCGAGAACCTGCGGCGCGAGAACGTGCGGCGGGCGCTCGACGCGCTGCCGCCGCGCGAGCGCGAGGTGATCGAGATGCGCTACGGGCTCAAGGGCCAGAAGGCGCGCACGCTGGAGGAGGTCGGCCGCGCGTTCGGTGTCACGCGCGAGCGGATCCGCCAGATCGAGAACAACACGCTGAAGAAGCTCGAGGGGCTCCCGGAGGCGCAGCGCCTCAGGGACGCCTCATAAACCACATCGTCGCGCCGCGGGGACCGTCGGCCTTGCCGATCTCCTCGAAGCCGTTGCTGGCGTAGTAGGGCACGTTCGCCGGGTTGGCGGTGTCGAGGTAGACGGGCGCCTCGGCCTCCTCGTACACGCGCGCGAGAAGAGCGCGGCCGACGCCGCCGCGCTGGTGCTGCGGGTCGACGGCGAGGAACCAGAGGTAGACGTGCTCCGTCTTCGGGTGCCCGTGCTCCTGAATCGCCGAGAACCTGAGGCCGCGGACGATCGGCCCGGGGCCGGCGAGCAGGAAGCCGGGGAGGAATCTGAGCGTGGTCCTGATGGAGGGCGGCGGATAGAGACCGGCCGCGAACGTGGCGGCGACCCCTGTCAGCCGGCCGTCGTCGAACGCGCCGTAGGTGGGGCGCCCGTAGCGATGGATGACATCGAGCGCGGTGCGATGAAAGCGCCTCAGAGTCGAGTGACGCCGCCCGCGCCGATCCGGCCCAACGGCGACCCAGCCGGGATCGTCGAGGAAGGCGTCGGCAAAGATCCGCGCAGCGGCGTCGTACTCGCTGCGATCGAGGGGGCGAATTTCCACGCGGCAGATCTTCTCCTAACAGGATGCTTCCGCCTCGAGAACAGGGTGACTTCGGTGAACGTGCGGCGCTCTACTGGCTCGTGGCTCAGGGTGCGCACGTCTCGATTCCCGTTCGGCCACAGTCCTCACTACGACCTGATTGCCGATTTCGATGGTCGTCTCGGGCGCGTGCAGGTGAAGACGTCTGTATGCCGCCAGAAAGAGCGCTGGGCGGTGACGCTGTGTACTCGCGGAGGTAATCGAAGCTGGAGCGGCCTGGTCAAGAAGCTCGACCTAGACCAGTTCGACTACCTGTTCGTCCTCGTCGCCGACGGCCGCCAATGGTTCATTCCGGCCGACCGGGTGGAAGGCGGTAGGGCGATCCTTCTAGGCGGCCCCAAGTACAGCGAGTTCGAGGTCGAACCGGGCGATCCGATCCCCGCAAGGCACGCGCTCAGAGCCCGCCTCTACAATCGCCTCCTGATCGCTCGGGGGGATGTCCGAGTGGCTAAAGGAGCCGGACTGTAAACTCGCGTGGCTTCGCCTACGCAGGTTCGAATCCTGCTCCCCCCACTTCTCATCGCGCGCCGGTAGAACCGGCGCATGTTTTCGCTGACCTGGGTACGTTCCGAGCGTCGGGCAAGGGGACGTTCCAGGGGAGGCATCAATGAGGAGTGCAGGGGTAGTGCGGGCTTTGCTTGCGGCAATCGCGGCGACGATGGTGTTCGCCGGCAGCGCGCAGGCGATGGCGATTCCGGGCAGCGCGGTCACGGGCAGCACGGTCACGGACAGTGCGCCGGCGCCCGGTACCTCGGGCGACGTTCCGTCGCAGGCTGAGGTCGATGGTGCGATCGCGTCGCTGAAGAACGGGACCGCGGGCATTCGCGAGCTCAAGGCTCCGCAGCCCGACTGGTTCACCCCTGAACTCCAGCAGCGGGTCCACGAGAACGGCATGGCCGCCGCGCCGGTTGACGCGCCGCTCCCGGGTCAGGCCGGGATTCGGCCGGGCTCGATGATGATCTCGCCCTTCATCTGCACGATGAACTACATCTTCCAGAAGGGCGACACGGTCGCGATCGGCACCGCGGGCCACTGCATCGACGGCAACGAGCCCGTCGTGCTGCTCACGGTCGCGCCCACCGGCGGCAACCCGGTGCTTGTGGAGCTCGGCAGGGTGCTGCTCAAGCAGAACGCCGGCATCGGCCGCGACTACGCGCTCGTCGAGGTTCCGCCCGAGCGCCGCGACTGGGTCTTCCCGACGATCGCCGAGATCGGCGGCCCCTGCGGCATCTACTCCGGCGGCGACCCGCAGCCGGTGGCCCACTACGGCCACGGCCTCGTCGGCGGCTTCCCCGGCACGCCGCGGGCCGGCATGGGCTTCGAGCTCACCGACGAGCAGCAGCACGACCTGAACGACATCGTCCGCATCCGCGGCGTCGACTGGGACTGGGACGCCGACAGCATCGTCTGGGCCGGCTACCTCTACGGCGGCGACTCGGGCAGCCCGGTGCGCATCGGGCAGCTGCCGGCGGTGTCGAACCTCACCCACGGCATCGGGATCACAGGCCTCGAGCCTTCGGTGGTCGGCTGGGGCACGCGCGTGACGACGGTCACCAGCTCCGGCTGGACGCTCGTGAACAGCCCGCTGTGCCTGCCCGGCTCGACGGGCGATTCCGGCGGCAGCGGCGGTTCCGGCTCGGGCGGAGGCAAGGGCAACGGGAAGGGCCGCAAGTAGGGCGGCGGCGCTAGGCTGAGCGTCGGCAACAGCGCCGACGTAGCTCAGCTGGTAGAGCACCTCCATGGTAAGGAGGGGGTCAGGGGTTCGAGTCCCCTCGTCGG
>CAVYUQ010000003.1:0-743388 GCA_963771715.1 uncultured Thermoleophilaceae bacterium | reverse complement strand
GCGATGGGTGAGCCCGCCTACACCCGCATGCAGGTCGACGAGCGCCGCCGGCAGCTGCTCGAGCTCGGCGCCGAGCTGTTCGCGACTCACTCGTTCGGCGAGCTGTCGATGGCGCGCATCGCACGCGAGGCCGGCATCTCGAAGGCGCTCCTCTACCACTACTTCCCGAGCAAGCAGGACTTCTTCGTCGCGACGCTCCAGCAGGGCGCCCAGGAGATCGCCCGCCTCACCGAGCCGGATCCGAACCTGCCGCCGCTCGAGGCGCTCGCGGGCAGCCTCGACGCGTTCCTCGCATGGATCGAGCAGAACGAGACCGCCTACCGCAAGCTGATGGAGAGCGTGGGCAGCGTGCCGGAGGTGAAGGCGCTGATCGACGACGATCAGGGACGCCACCTCGGCGCGCATCCTCGACGGCCTCGGCGCAGGCGACCCGCCGCCGGCGAAGATGCGCGCGGCAGCGCGCGCCTGGCTCTGGTTCATGGACGGCGCCATCCTCGACTGGCTCGAGCACAAGGACATGACGCGCACCGAGCTGCGCGACCTCCTGCTCGGGTCGCTCGCCGGCTCGCTTACCGCGGCGGGGTGGAGCCCCTGACCCAGCGCTCCTCGCCGCCCTCGATCTCCTTCTTCCAGATCGGCGCCTCGGCCTTGACCCTGTCGATGATCTCGCGTGCGCCCGCGAAGGCCTCGCCGCGGTGGGGCGCGGACACCGCCACGATCACGCTCGGCTCCGACAGCGGCACGTCGCCGACCCGGTGCTCCACCGCAGCGGCGCACAGGCCGTGCCGCTCGAGCGCCTCGCGCGCGATCGCGGCCATGCGCTCCTCGGCCATCTCCGCGTAGGCCTCGTACTCGAGCCGCTCCACCTCGCGCGTGACGCCCGAGAAGGTCACCACCGCGCCCGCACGCGGGTCGCGCACGCGCGCCGCGAGCGCGTCGAGGGACAGCGGCTCCGCGCTCACTCGCACCCACGGCGCGGCCGCCGTCGAGCCGCCGCTCACGGGCGGGATCAGAGCCAGCTCGTCGCCCGAGTCG
This sequence comes from uncultured Thermoleophilaceae bacterium, assembly GCA_963771715.1. GTDB lineage: Bacteria > Actinomycetota > Thermoleophilia > Solirubrobacterales > Thermoleophilaceae > JACVRW01. The sequence continues at coordinate 742,353 of CAVYUQ010000003.1, read as the reverse complement.
AGCACGTGCTCGGCGTCGGCGTACTCGCGGTTCACCGCCATCACGAGCGGGATGCCGTCGGCCAGCGCGGCGAGCGGCTCGCTGGCGAGTGCGTCGCGCACGCGCGCGCCGTCCGGCAGCTCGAGCGTGAGCTCCGGCGCGCCGGCGCGCTCGCGCAGCATCGCGAACAGGCGAACGGTTACCTCCATCCGGCCAGATGCTACGCCGGGGCGCGCACCCGCTCGGCATCGCCGCGCGCCAGCACGCGCGCGGCCACCACGCCGCCGATCGCGCCGAACAGGTGGCCCTGCCACGAGATGCCCTCGCGCGGCTGGAGTCCGGCGAGCAGCACACCGCCCCAGAGCACCACGACCACCAGCCCGATCGCGATCTGGCCCGGGCGCCGGTTGAACCAGCCGCGGGCGATCAGGTAGGTGGAGAAGCCGAACACGACGCCGCTCGCCCCCACGTGGATGCTCCCCTCCGGCGCCACGAGCCAGGTGCCGAGCCCGCTCACGAGCGCGACGATCGCGAACACCCCCAGCAGCCGGCGCGCCCCCTCGAGCGCGATCAGGAGGCCCATGATCACGAACGGGATCGTGTTCGAGAGCAGGTGTGCGAAGCCGACGTGAAGGAAGGGCGCGGTCACGATGCCGTCGAGCCCGTCCACCTCGCGCGCCTCGATCCCGTACTGGTCGAGCCTGTGATCGGCGATCACGTCGACCACCTCGACCGCCCACATCAGCGCCACCAGCGCCAGCAGGATCTTTGCGGCGTCGCTCACCGATTTGAACCGTATCCTTGGACGCCCATGGCCACGGCCCCGGATCAGAAGCCGAGCATCGCGCCGATCGTCGGCCCCGACGACGAGCGCCGCTTCACCGACTCCGGCATCGAGATCAAGCACCGCTACGACCCCGAGGACGTGGCGCCCGAACCTCGAGGAGCGCCTCGGCGAGCCCGGCGAGTACCCCTTCACGCGCGGGATCCACCCGGACATGTACCGCGGCCGCAAGTGGACGATGCGCCAGTACGCCGGCTACGCGAGCGCCAAGGAGACCAACGAGCGCTTCCACTACCTGATCGACCACGGCTCGACCGGGCTGTCGATGGCGTTCGACCTGCCCACGCAGCTCGGCCGCGACTCGGACGACCCGCTCTGCATGGGCGAGGTGGGCCGCACCGGCGTCGCCATCGACACGATCGACGACATGCGGCGCGTGTTCGACGGCATCCCGCTCGACCAGGTCTCCACCTCGATGACGATCAACGCGCCCGCGGCCGTGCTGCTGCTGCTGTACGAGCTCGTCGGCGAGGAGCAGGGCGTGGCGGCCAACAAGCTGACCGGCACGACGCAGAACGACGTGCTGAAGGAGTACATCGCGCGCGGCAACTTCATCTACCCGCCCGGTCCGGCGATGCGACTCACCACGGACCTGTTCGCCTACTGCCGCGAGCGCATCCCGAAGTGGAACACGATCTCGATCTCCGGCTACCACATGCGCGAGAAGGGCTGCTCGGCCGTGCAGGAGGTGGGCTTCACGCTCGCCAACGCGATCGCGTACGTGCAGGCGGCCATCGACGCGGGCCTCGAGGTCGACGAGTTCGGCCCGCGGCTCGCGTTCTTCTTCAACGGCCACAACAACGTCTTCCAGGAGGTGGCGAAGTTCCGCGCCGCCCGCCGGATGTGGGCGCGCATCATGCGCGAGCGCTTCGGCGCCCAGGACGAGCGCTCGCTGAAGATGCGCTTCCACACGCAGACGGGCGGGGTGACCCTCGCCGCGCAGCAGCCGCACAACAACATCGTGCGGGTGGCGCTCCAGGGCTTCGCGGCGGTGGCGGGCGGCACGCAGTCGCTGCACACGAACGGCTTCGACGAGGCCCTCGCGCTGCCGAGCGAGACGGCCGCGCGCATCGCGCTGCGGACCCAGCAGATCCTCGCCCACGAGTCCGGCGCCACCGACACCGCCGACCCGTTCGCCGGCTCCTACTTCGTGGAGGCGCTCACCGACGAGATCGAGGAGGCGGCGCAGGAGCTGATCGACCGCGTGGAGGAGATGGGCGGCTCGGTGAACTGCATCCCGTTCATCCGCGCCGAGGTGGAGGAGTCCGCCTGGGGCTACGAGGAGCGCTACCGGCAGAAGCAGGACATCGTCGTGGGCGTGAACGAGTACGTGACCGAGCAGGTGGACGAGGTCGAGATCCTGCGCGTGGACCCCGAGTCCGAGCGCCAGCAGGTGGAGCGCCTAGAGGCGTTCAAGGCGGACCGCGATCAGGCGGCTGTCGAGACGCGGCTCGAGGAGCTGCGCGAGGCCTGCCGCGGCGGCTCCAACCTGCTCGAGCCGATGCGCGCCGCGCTCAAGGACCGCGCCTCGCTCGGCGAGGTCTGCGGCGTCATGCGCGAGGAGTTCGGCGAGTACTCCGAGGCCTAGCCGGCCGCGATCTCTTCGAGCAGCTCGCGCATCGTCTGAACGCGCTCGGCGCCGTAGCGCTCCGACCAGTCCCGCTCGATGTCGGCGAAGATCCCGAGCGCGGTGCGATGCGCATCCGCTCCGTGCTCGGTCAGCTTGATCACCTTCGCGCGCCCGTCCTGCGGGTCCTGCGCGCGCTCGACGTAGCCGAGCTTCTCGAGATCGTCGACCACCTCGCCGACGGCCTGCTTGCTGAGGCCTGAGCTCTCGGCGAGGTCGGTCAGGCGCGAGCCGCCCTGGTGGATGAAGCGGAACACACAGCCGTGACCCTGCCGGATGGCGGGGTGCCCGGCCTCGCTAAGCCGGGCATGGAACTCAGCGAAGCCTTTCCCGGCCAGGTCGTCGAGCAGGGCCGGCAGCGGCGCCCACACACCCGGATCGGCGCTCGCGAGCCCAACGGTCGTCTTGGTCTCTGTGATGTTGGTCACGTTTCGTCAGGTTCCTTGACAGTCAGGTTGCTTGGCTGTTACGGTCAGGTCACTTGATCAGGTTCCCGTACCAAGTCTAGCCCAGGAGTCAAGATTTGACATGACCTCTCAGACGACAACCAAGTGGTGGACGCTCGGCGTCGTCTCCGTTGCCACGTTCATGCTCCTCCTCGACATCACGGTGGTGAACACCGCCCTGCCCGCCATCGAGGAGGACCTCCACGCGTCCTTCACCGACCTCCAGTGGGTCGTGGACGCCTACACCCTGACGCTCGCCGCGGTGGTGCTGACCGCCGGCTCGCTCGCGGACCGGCTCGGGCGCAGGCGCGTGTTCGCGATCGGGCTGGCGATCTTCTCGGTCGCCTCGCTGGTCGCGGGACTCGCGACTGATCCGACCTTCCTGAACATCGCTCGAGGCGCCCAGGGCGTCGGCGGTGCCGTGATGTTCGCGGTGTCTCTCGCCCTGATCGCCCAGGAGTTCCCCGCCGGCCGCGAGCGCGGCATGGCGATGGGTGTCTACGGCGCGACTATCGGACTGGCGGTCGCCTTCGGTCCGCTCGTGGGCGGGGTCGTCGTCGACTCGCTCGGGTGGGAGTGGATCTTCTTCCTGAACGTGCCGATCGGCGTTGCGGCGATCGCGATCACGTACCTGCGGGTGCGCGAGTCGCGTGATCCGAACGCCACGCGCGTGGACTGGCCCGGCCTGATCACGTTCTCGAGCTCCCTGTTCCTGCTCGTGCTCGCACTGATCCGCGGGAACGAGGCGGGTTGGGGGAGCACGCTCATCGTCGGCCTCTTCTCGGCGGCGGCGCTGCTGCTGGCGGCGTTCGTGGCGATCGAGCGCCGGGCCGCCGAGCCCATGCTCCCGCTCGGCCTCTTCAAGCGGCCGGCCTTCACCGGCGTCCAGCTGGCGGCCTTCGGAATCTCGGCCTCGATGTTCGCCCTGTTCCTCTACATGACCCTCTACCTGCAGAGCTTCCTCGGTCACAGCCCGACGGAGGCGGGAGTGCGCTATCTGCCGTTGACGGTCGCAGTGTTCCTGGTTGCGCCCATCTCCGGCGCCCTGCTCTCGAGGGTGCAGGCACGGGTGATGATCTCGCTCGGGCTGGTCGGTGCGGGGGCCGGCCTCATGCTGATCGCGGGCGTGGACGTCGCGGACGACTGGACCGGCATCCTCGGCGGCTTCATCGTTGCCGGCGCGGGCATCGGGCTGCTGAACCCCGCGATCGCCGACGTCGCCCTGAGCGTCGTGCCGAAGGAGCAGAGCGGCATGGCCTCAGGGATCAACGACACGTTCCGCCAGGTCGGCGTGGCCCTGGGCGTCGCGGTCTGGGGAGCGGTCTTCCTCGGAATCGGGTCGTCGAAGGTGGAGAGCCTGACCGGCCTCGGCCCGGATCGCTCGCGCGATCTCGTCGAGGCGACCTCGTCGGGCAACCTCGACCAGGCGCTCAGGCAGGTGCCGGCCGGCTCGCGCGAGCAGGTGGCCGACGCCGCACGCGAGGGCTTCGTCGCCGGGTTCAACACCATCTCGATCCTCGGCGGGCTGCTCGCCCTCGCCGCGGCGGTCGGCGCGTTCTGGCTCGTGCGCGAGCGCGACATCGAGCGCGGCGAGGTCGAGGTGGTCGAGCCGGCCATCCAGCCCAAGCCAACCGCGGTGCCCGAGCCGGTCGCCGCCTGACACGGAGGGATCGCGCGCCCGTCCGAGCGGACGGGCGCGCGCCTTCCCCCTATGGCCGCCTGGCCAGGAAGGCGAACTGCCCGGCGAGCACCAGCTTGATCTGGTTGCGCGTGCGGGCGTCGAGCCGTGCGACCCGGGCGGCCAGCTCGATCACGCGGTACCCGGGCGACTCGCGCGCCCACCAGCGGTGGAAGAAGCCCGGCAACCCGAGCGCCCGCCAGACGACGAGCGTGAGGCCGTCGATCACCGGCCGCAGCTCCACCACCTCGAGCCCGGCGTCCTCGGCGACGACCGTGAAGCCGTACGGCGTCCAGTTGAAGATGCTGCGCGAGTGGAACGCCTCGAGCTGAGAGGTGGAGCCCGCGAACGAGCCTCCGGGCGCCAGCACGCGCGCCACCTCGCGGAGCAGCTCGTGCGGACGCTCCACGTGCTCCAGCACCTGCTTGCAGTAGACGAGCTCGAAGCTCGAGTCGTCGAAGGGGAGGCGCTCGCCGTCGAAGGTCACGAACTCGGCGTCAGCTCGCGTGCGCTCGGCCACCTCCGGCGACTCCTCGACGTCGACCCCGACCCACTGCACGTCCGGGTTCAGCGCGCGGAAGAGATCCACGGAGTCGCCGGCCCCGCAGCCCAGGTCGAGAACGCGCTTGGGCCGCAGGCGGGCCGCGTAGTGGTCGGCCAGCACCTGGCGGCTGTGGTCGCCGGGAATGCGCCGTCCGAGCAGTTCGCCGAGGTCGTCGCCGAGCATGGCCGGGAAGCCTCGCAGGCCGGCCCTGAGAGGTCCGATTCGGTGGGAGGAGACCAACTGCCCTGATCGAAAGCGGGTGCAATGCCGGACCTCACTGCGAAGCGCACCCTCGTAAAGTCGCCACCGGAGCTGTGGGAGGAGCTGAGCGAGGTAGACCGCCTCGCGAAGCACCTCAGCGCCTTCGGCGAGATCACCATCACCAAGCTCGAACCGGAGCACACCGTCGCCTGGGAGGGCGAGCGCGCGAGCGGCACCGTGTCGATAGAGCCCTCCGGGTGGGGGACGAAGGTGACGCTGCGCGCCGAGCTGCCCGAGGCGGAGGAGCCGGACGAGCCGGAGCCCGAGCCCGAGCCCGAGCCGGAGCCGGAGCCCGAGCCCGAGCCCGAGCCCGAGCCGGCGGCCAGCACCGAGCCCGACGACGAGGCTCAACACGTTGACGACCAAATACGTCGCTTTCGTGTTGAGCCGGAGCCGCCGGCCGAGGCGATCGCCGACTCCGCGGAGATTCCCGAACCGGAGCCACGCCGCGGCTTCTGGGGCTGGCTGTTCCGGAAGCGCACTGATTCTGCGGCGCACACGGCGATCGCGGCGGAGGCGGAGCCGATCGCGGCGGAATTGGAGCCTTCAGAGCCGGAGCCCGAGCCGATCGCGCCGGCACTCGAGCCGATCGCGACGGAGCCCGAGCCCCGGAGCCGGAGCCTTCAGAGCCGCAGCCCGAGCCGGTCGCCGCAGAGCCCGAGCCCGAGGCGGCCGCGCCGGAGGCCGAGCTCCCGGACCCGGAGCCCGCGCCTGCCGCGGCCGAGCCCGACGGCGCCGCCGCTCTCGACCCCGAGCGCGCTCGCGTGATTCTCGACGAGGCGCTTGACACGCTTGGCGCCGCTCATCACCGGCCGTTTTCGCGCGGTTAGTCGCACAGAAGTCGCATAGACGGGCACTCTGTTAGTCGATGGGGAGTCCTGTCACACGACGGCGCTTTGTTCAGGCGTCCGCCGCTGCCGCTGTCACCGCCGCGCTCGAGCCGAGCGCTCTCGCTCCGGGCGCCTTCGCGCAGCGGCCGGACGGTCCGAACGTCCTGCTCGTGATCATGGACTCGCTGCGCGCCGACGCGGTCTACGAGAGCTGGGTGCGAACCCCGACCATGGACACGCTCGCGCGGCAGGGATTGCGCTTCACCAGCGTGTTCCCGGAGGGGATGCCGACCGTTCCCGCCCGCAACGCCATCCTCAGCGGCCGCCGCCAGTTCCCCTTCCGAGGCTGGTACGACAGGCGCGGCCTGATCTCGGCGCCCGGCTGGGAGCCGCTCGACCACGTGGACGCCTCCTTCCTCAGCGTGCTCCGCCGGGCGGGCTGGTGGACCGCCTACGTGACCGACAACCCGTTCCTCGGCTACGCGCCTCCCTACGGCGGCTTTCGGGGCAGCGTCAACCGATTCGTCCGCACGGGCGGCCAGATCGGCGGCAACCACAAGGTCTCGAGCGTCCCGCGCGAGATCCTGCGCCACTGGCTCCACCCCGCCAACGACGACCCCCGCACCCGCCGCCGCGTCGGTCTCTACCTCGCCAACAGCCGCCCCTGGGAGGGGCCCGACAACACCTTCGCCGGCCGCGTCTTTCGCAATGCGATCGACGAGCTGAACCGCGCGGCTGCGCGGCGCGGCCCCTTCGCGATGGTGGTGGACACCTACGAGCCGCACGAGCCCTGGACGCCATCGCCGCGCTTCCTCGACATGTACGGCGGCTGGCGCGGGCCGGAGCCGGCGATGCCCCAGTACGGCAGCGCAGAAAGCTGGCTCCGCCCCGGCCAGCGCCAACGCGTGATCGGCAGGATGCGTGACCTGTACGCCGCCGAGGTCACGATGAGCGACCACTGGCTCGGCATGCTGATCGACCGGCTGCACGAGCTCGACCTCGAGCGCGAGACGGTGATCGCGCTGGTGGGTGACCACGGCATCCTGCTCGGCGAGCACGGCTGGACCGGGAAGGTGCAGACGGCCCTCTACCCGTCGCTCATACGCGTGCCGCTGATCGTGGTCCACCCCGACCGGCGCCGTGCCGGCGCCGACAGTGACTGGTTCGCCTCGACCCACGACCTCGCGCCGACGATCCTCTCGATGGCCGGCGTGCGCCGGCCCGGGACGCATGACCGGCGTGGACCTGTCGCGCCCCATGCGCGGCCGCCGCCTGCCCGAGCGCGAGTACGCCTGGGGCGGCTACTCCGACTCGTTCTTCATCCGCTCCCGGCGCTGGATGCTCTGGGGCTACAACAAGCCCGGCAACTTCAAGCTCTTCGACCTCAGTCGAGATCCAGGCCAGTTCCACAACGTCGCTGCGCGCCACCCCGACGTCGTGCGCGCGCTGTACGAGAAGGTGCTCGCCCGGGCCGGTGGGCGCCTCCCCTGGTACGGGGGCCAGTGAGCCCGGCAAGTAACCTGCTGCCCGAATGCGTGAGAAGTCGCCCGAGACGTACGAGGAGAAGCTCGCCCACCTCCAGGAGCTCCGCGAGCAGGCCATCCACACGAACCCGCAGGCGGAGGAGAAGCAGCACGAGCGCGGCAAGCTGACCGCCCGCGAGCGGATCGACAAGCTGCTCGACCCGGGCTCGTTCGAGGAGCTCGACACGTTCGTCCGCCATCGCACGAGCGACTTCGGGATGCTCGACAACCGCCCCTGGGGCGACGCCGTCGTGACCGGCCATGGCACGATCGACGGCAGGCCGGTCGCGGTCTTCTCCCAGGACTTCACCGTCTTCGGCGGCTCGCTCGGCGAGGTGATGGGCGAGAAGATTGGGAAGGTGATGGACCTGGCGGCCAAGATCGGCTGCCCCGTCATCGGCATCAACGACTCCGGTGGCGCGCGCATCCAGGAGGGGGTCGTCTCGCTCGGCGCCTACGGCAACGTGTTCGTCCGCAACGTCCAATGCTCGGGCGTGATCCCGCAGATCTCGGTGATCATGGGCCCGTGCGCGGGCGGCGCCGTCTACTCCCCGGCCATGACGGACTTCATCTTCATGGTGAAGGAGACGTCGCACATGTTCATCACCGGCCCCGACGTGATCAAGACGGTCACGGGCGAGGAGGTGGAGTTCGAGGAGCTCGGCGGCGCGATGACGCACAACTCGAAGTCCGGCGTGGCGCACTTCGCCGCCGACGACGAGGAGAGCTGCCTGGAGGACGTGCGCTACCTGATGTCCTTCCTTCCGCAGAACAACCTCGAGATCCCGCCGCAGATGGACACCGGCGACGACCCGAACCGCCAGGACGCCGAGCTCGACAGCATCGTCCCGGACAACCCGAACAAGCCCTACGACATGCGCGACGTGGTGCACCTCCTCGTCGACAACGGCGAATTCTTCGAGGTGCAGGAGCACTTCGCGCGCAACATCGTCGTCGGCTTCTCGCGCCTGAACGGGCAGCCGATCGGCGTGGTCGGAAACCAGCCCGCGCAGCTGGCCGGCGTGCTCGACATCGGCGCATCCGAGAAGGCGGCGCGCTTCGTGCGTTTCTGCGACGCCTTCAACATCCCGATCCTCACGCTGATGGACGTGCCGGGCTTCCTCCCCGGCACCGAGCAGGAGTGGGGCGGCATCATCCGCCACGGGGCGAAGCTGCTCTACGCGTTCACCGAGGCCACCGTCCCCAAGTTGACAGTGATCACGCGCAAGGCCTACGGCGGCGCCTACGACGTCATGAACTCGAAGCACATGCTGGCCGACTTCGTGTTCGCATGGCCGACCGCCGAGGTGGCCGTGATGGGCCCCGAGGGTGCGGTGAACATCATCCACCGCCGCGACATCCAGAGCTCACCGACGCCGGAGCAGCGCCGCGAGAAGCTGATCGGCGACTACAAGGCGCGCTTCGCGAACCCCTACTCGGCCGCCGAGCGCGGCTACATCGACGACGTGATCATCCCGCACGAGACACGCCCGAAGCTGATCCGCGCGCTCGAGACGCTGAAGACCAAGCGCGTGGACACGCCGAAGCGCAAGCACGGGAACATCCCGCTGTAGCGTCTAGCCGCCGGCGTAGTCGGCCGCCTGCTGCGCCGCATGCTCGCGCAGCAGCGGCACCAGCAGGCTGGCCACCACCAGCAGGCCCGCGAGCACGGCCAGCGGCATCTTGAAGCTGCCCGTCTGATCCTCGGCGATCCCGATGAACGCCGGGCCCACGAAGCCGCCGAGGTTGCCGATCGCGGCGACCAGCGCGATTCCGGCGGCCGCCGCAGTGCCGCTGAGGAAGGCGGTCGGCAGTGCCCAGAAGAGCGGAAGCGCCGAGAGGATGCCCACGGCCGCGAGGGTAATGCCGAGCGTGAGCAGCAGCGGCGACTGCGCGAAGGCGGTGAGCAGCGTCCCGACCGCGCCCACCAGCAGCGGAGGCGCCAGGCCACCGTTGCGGCGCGCCACGACGACCATGGCCACGGTGGCGAAGCCGTACGGGATCGCGGCGAGCACGCCGACCTCGAAGTCCGTGTAGCCGGTCCGGTCCTGCACCAGGTCGGGCACGAAGAAGGTGAGCCCCAGCCCGGCGGACACCAGCAGGAAATAGACGAGCCCGAGCAGCCAGACGCGTCCGCTCCCGAGCGCATCGCGCAGCCGCTGCCCTCCCAGGGCTTCCCTCAGCTCGCGCTCGCGCTCGACCTCGGCGGTGAGGAACGCGCGCTCCTCCGGCTCGAGCCAATCGGCGTCGGCCGGTCGCTCGTCGAGGTAGCGGAGCGTCACGAAGCCGAGCGCGACGGCCGGAATCCCCTCGACGAGGAACAGCCACTGCCAGCCGTCGAGGCCGGCGAACCCGTCCAGCTCGAGCAGGCCGCCGGACAGCGGGCCGCCCGCCACGTACGCGGCCGAGAGAGCCGTGAGGAACAGCGCGATGGTCCGGGTGCGCTCGCGCTCGGGAAACCACCAGGTGAGGAAGAGGATGATCCCCGGGAAGAAGCCGGCCTCGGCCACGCCGAGCATGAAGCGCAGCACGTAGAAGCTCGTGGCGCCGCCGATGAACATCATCGACGCTGAGATCAGTCCCCAGACGATCATGATCCCGGCGAGCCAGCGGCGGGCGCCGAAGCGCTCCAGCGCGAGGTTGCTCGGCACGCCGAAGATCACGTAGCCGAGCGAGAAGATGCCCGCGCCGATCCCGAAGATCGTGTCGCTGAAGCCGAGGTCGTCCTCGAGCTGGAGCTGCGCGAAGCTCACGTTCACGCGGTCGAGGTACGCGACCACGTAGATCACGAAGAGGAACGGGATCAGCCGCCGGGTGGCCTTCCGGACGGCCCTCTCCTCGAGGCTCACACGTTGACGCTACTTCACGATCAGCTTGAAGGCCGACTTCAGGCCGTCGCCGTCGCCGGACGTGCCGCCCACCAGCGCGTCGAGCGGCTCCAGGTAGGGCTTCGCCTTCTGCCAGTCCGCGTCGGAGCCCGCGGCGGTCGATTCGACCAGCTCGAGGATCGGCTGGACGGCCACGTAGAACGAGACGTCGTAGTCGCCCAGGGACTCGGCCGCATCCCTGTAACCAGCGGCGTCGCCCAGCGGCTCGCTCGCCTCGACGGCGTCGGCCGCCGCCTCGTCGCCGAAGGCGAGGACCACGCGCCCGCCGCGCTGGAAGAGGCTGAGCGGCCGGGGGATGGAGCGGGTGACGAGCGTGAAGCCGTCGCCGCCGCCCGGGACGGATAGCGGGACGACGCGGTCGCCCGGGTTGTCGGCCTGAGTCTCGGCGAGCTTGCGCAGGCGCTCGATCAGGCGCCCGGACGCGGCCTCGTCACTGGTCTCGATGATGAGCGCGCCGTTCACGTTGCTCTCGCCGCTGCCGCGCACGAACACCGCGAAGTCGCCCATCCAATCGAGCACGTCCCTCTGGAGGTCGAGGCCGGTGGCCGCCTTGAACTGCTGCTCCACCACGTCGCGCCCGCCTGCGAAGCCGGCGATGGACTCGACGAAGAAGTCGAGGATCCTGTCGAAGTCCGGCTGCGCCATCGCGAGCCAGGAGTCGGCCGGCAGCTCCTCGATCAGGTCGCTCCCCTGACCGAGGAACGGGACCGCGTCGGCCGTGCCCTCGGGCAGCGAGCCCTCGAATGCCACGCCGTCCGTGTCGGCGTCGATCGTGATGACCGTCGGCTCCTCGAAGACCCTCTTGAAGGTCTCGGGCACGCCCGCCGCCGCGGCCGTGTTGTCCTTCAGGAGCTGGGGCGAGTTGACGTAGAGGAGCCCCAGCCGGTCGTCGGTGACGTCGTCGATCGCACCCGTGTACTCGTCGGAGTCGGCCAGCGGCGAGTCGCCCTTGCTCGTGTCGATGGCGGCCTTCACGCCGGCCTCGGTGCCGAGCACGAGGTAGCCGTCGAACACCGCCCCGGCCTCGGCGCCCTCGCCCTCGTCGAGGAGGTACTCGACGTCTTTGTAGGTCTTCTTCGTGACGGTGCCTTCGGCGGACTTCTCGAGAGCCTCGCGGGCCGCGTCCTCGTCGTGTGCGGCGATCAGCGCAGCGCCCTGCGCCATGTTCGCTCCGCTCACGAAGAACGCGGCGTCCTCGCCGAGCCACGGCTCGATGTCGTCCTTGTACGAGAGCGGCGGCCCGCTCGACTCCTTCAGCGCCTTGTCGATCAGGACGTGCAGGCGGTCGCCCGCGCTACCCCCACCCGGGAACTTCGAGACGATCGTGTCCACCGCCTCCTTCTGATCGCCCTCCGGCTTGAGCGTGACCTCCCCGTAGATGAGCGAGGTCGCCGGGGCGAGCGACGAGGCGCTCGACGCCGCCTCGTCCTTGCCGCAGCCCACGGCGATCAGCGCTGCGATGGACAGGGCGGCCAGGAGGAGAGCGAGTTTGCGCATCAGCTTTCGGAGGTCGGGAGCGGCTAGAGCCGCACGGTGTCCGCACGGACGCGCCCGGCACGATGCGCCTCGAGGAGCGCCAGGCAGAGCGCGAGGTCCTGGATCGCCAGGCCGGTGGAGTCGAACAGCGTAACCCCATCCGGGGCGGAACGCCCCTGATGGGCACCGGTCAGCACCTGGCCCAGCTCCGTGACCTGCTCACGCGTGACGAGCCCGGCCTCGACGGCGCCGGTGAGCTCGCCGCCGTGGCTCGCCTGCTCCCACTCGTCGCAGAACAGCTCCGCCTGCGCGACCGCCTCGGGCTCGGCCTCCGCCTTGCCCGGCGCGTCGGCGCCGAGCATGTTCAGGTGGACGCCCGGCCGCAGCTCGCCCGCGCGCACGACGGGCTCGTTGCCGGGCGTGACGCAGGTGACGATGTCGCATGCGAGCGCGTCCTCGCGGCTGCCCACCTCCCAGCCGAGCTCGCCCGCGAGCTGCCCCGCCGCCTCGGGGTCTGGGTCGAAGCAGACTCCCGGGCCGTACTCCGCCGCGGCGAGGCAGCGCGCCGCCCAGGTTCCGTGCAGGCCGCAGCCGATCATCCCCAGGCTCGAGGCGTCCTCGCGCGCCAGCTCCTGCGCGGCCACCGCAGCCACCGCGCCGGTGCGCAGCGCGGTGACCGAGCGCACGTCCACGAGCGCGAGCGGCTCGCCGTCCGACACGGACGAGACGCAGATCACGCCCATCACCACCGGCAGCCCGGCCTCCGGGTTGCCGGGGAACGAGGTGACCCACTTGAGAATCGCGAGACCGGCCCCCTTCGCCGGCATCGCGCGGAAGTCACCGTTCGGCGAGGCGTCGAGGTACGTCTTCGGCGGCATCTGCCACTCGTTGCCGGCGTACTCGACGAAGCCGTCGCGTACGCGCTCGATCGCCTCATCCGGCTGGATCGCGTGGAGGACGGCCTCCTGCGGGAAGACGAGGATCTCGGCCATCCTGCCTTACGCTACCCGCCAGATGGGCCGCAACGGCAAGCAGAGTCCAGCTCGTCCCCGCATCGAGGTGCGCCAGCCGGCCTCGCCCGAGGAGGCGGCCGCGATCGCCGCGGCCATCGAGCAGTTCATGCGCGACACCGCGCCGCCGCCCGGTCCCGGCCCGACGATCAGCCCGTGGCTGCGCGCCGGGCTCTTCGAGGGCGCGAAGCGCTCCGCGGCCGAGCGGTCCCCGTGGGGCGACCCGGTGCCCTGGGGAAGCGTCTAGAGCATCCCGGCCATGCCGCTCTGTGGCGGCGGCCGGCCCTCCTTCTTCTCGGCCTCCCTGTCCTCACGCGTGCGGCCGTCGGAGTCCGGATCCACGGGGAAGGCCTTGAGGCGCGAGAGCTTGTCCTCGTGGCTGCCCACGTAGACCGTCCGCGGCGGCCGCTCGTTGCGGGACCAGGGCGGCTTCATGGCTCGTAGGGCGGGTCGCCATACCCGCCCGTGTGCTCGTCGCGGGACCGGAGCGCCGTCCGCTGGGCGGCCAGCCGCTGGATCCCGTCGCGACGCTTCGCCTGTTTGAGCGACCGGCGGCGCTCGCGCCGGCGCTCCAACGACTGCGGTCTGAGGCGCATCTTGCCCTCCTCGGTCGAGTCCACCTCCCAGTGAACCGCCCTCGCGGCGCCCTGTCAATGCGGGTGGGTCTCGCCGTCGTAGTACTCGACGCCGCTCGTGCGCCGGACCAAGAGGGAGTCCCCCGGCGCGAGCCAGAGGCCGACCTTGTCGCTGTCCGGGTACGCGGTGCCGGTTGGCCACACGAGGTTCGACCACATCAGCACGAGCACGCGAGCGTCGGTCTCGTTCCAGATCTTGTGGGCGCCCTCCGGGCCGGTCGGGAAGAACGCGACGTCGCGCTCGTCGAGCTGCTCGGTGCCGTCGGGTGTGCGCAGGTGCGGCCGTCCTTCGACCACGAGCATCCACTCCTCCTCGCCTTGCTCGTAGTGGTAGGGACAGAGGGCCTGCCCCGGCGGCAGCTCGTACAGGCTCGTGCCGGTGTCCTCGGCCCCGGCGTCGGGGCCCATCCTGCACAGGCCGGCGCGGAAGCCCTCCGGATCGTCGGAGTCGTAGGTGAAGTTCGGTTTGGAGAGGTTGAAGCGACGCATTGCCGCATCTTCGTGGATGCGTACAGTGCTCGGATGGCCGAGTGCGCTATCGAGGCGGAGGGACTTCGTAAGTCGTTCGGCGACGTGCGCGCGCTCGACGGGATCGACCTGCGCACGCCGACCGGCACCGTGCTCGGGCTACTGGGCCCGAACGGGGCCGGAAAAACCACCGCGGTGCGGATTCTCACCACGCTGCTGCCACCCGACGGCGGCAGCGCGCGGGTGGCCGGGCTGGACGTGGTCCGGGACGCCGCCGCGCTGCGCGCGCAGATCGGCCTCGCCGGCCAGTACGCGGCGGTGGACGAGAACCTCACCGGCTTCGAGAACCTCGAGATGGTCGGGCGCCTCTACCACCTGGGGAAGGGACCATCGCGCGAGCGAGCGCGCGAGTTGCTGGAGCGCTTCTCGCTGACCGACGCGGCCGACCGCCTCGCCAAGACCTACTCGGGCGGCATGCGGCGCCGGCTCGACCTGGCCGCCGCGCTCGTGGCGCGCCCGCCCGTGCTGTTCCTGGACGAGCCCACCACGGGACTTGACCCACTCAGCAGGCTCGAGCTCTGGGAGACGATCGAGGCACGCGTGGCAGCGGGCACGACCGTGCTCCTCACCACTCAGTACCTCGACGAGGCCGACCGGCTGGCGGACCGCATCGCTGTGATCGACCACGGCAACGTGATCGCCGAGGGGACGCCCGACGAGCTGAAGAGCCGCGTCGGTGGCGAGCGGCTCGAGGTGACGCTCAAGAACTACGAGCAGGAGAACGTTGCGATCGAGGCGCTGGCGCCGCTGGCCGACGAGCGCCCGAAGTGCGACCACGGGATCCTCGTGATGCCGCTCGACAAGGCGCGCGGGGACATCGCCGAAGCGGTGAGGCGGCTCGACGCTGGGAACGTGGGCATCGCGGACATCGCCGTACGGCGCCCGACCCTCGACGACGTGTTCATCTCGCTGACCGGCCATGCGGCCGAGGAGGCCAAGGTGGACCAGCAGCAGGAGGCGGCGGCATGAGCGCGCTGGCCTACACCATCGCCGACACCGCTGTCATCGCCAAGCGGAACCTGCTGCGGATCCCGCGGCAGCCGGACCTCTGGGTCTCGTTCACGATCCAGCCGCTGATGTTCGTGCTGCTGTTCGTGTATGTGTTCGGCGGCGCGGTCCAGACGCCCGGCTACGACGACTACGCCGACTTCCTGATGCCCGGAATCATCGTCCAGTCGATGTCGTTCGGCGGCTTCGTCACGGCGATCGGGCTGTCGGACGATCTCCGCAAGGGTTTGATCGACCGCTTCCGCTCGCTGCCGATGGCCCGCTCGGCCGTGCTGGCGGGCCGGACGCTGGCCGACGTGGCCACGAACGCGGTGTCGCTCGTCGTGATGGTGGTCGTGGGCCTGCTGGTGGGCTTCAACTTCACGTCCAGTCCGCTCGAGGTGGTCGCCGGCTTCGGGCTCCTGCTGCTGTTCGGGTACGCGTTCTCGTGGGTGTTCGCGTTCGTGGCGCTCAGCTCCAGCTCGGCCGAGGGCGCGCAGGCGCTCGGCTTCATGGTGATCTTCCCGCTCACGTTCGCGTCGTCGGCCTTCGTGCCGCCTGAGTCGATGCCCGCAGCCATCGAGGCGTTCGCGAACGCGAACCCCGTCAGCACGATCGTGGACGCCACCAGGGCGCTCTTCGTGGACGCCCCCGCGGGCAACGACGTGTGGGCCGCGTTCGCTTGGTGCCTCGGCCTGATCGTCGTGTTCGCCGGGCTCTCCGTCCACAGATACCGGCGCGCGGTCAGCTCCTAGGACACCTCTGCCGACAAAAGGGAGGAATCCCGACCGACTTTTGGTACTTTCCTACGATGGAACCGGTTTCCGCGCCGCCGGCTGGCGCCAAGCGCAAGGGCAAGCAGGGGTCCCTGGACAATCCGGAGGTCTTCGAGGACGTCCCCGGGCACATCATCCCGATCCTCGAGCGCGAGTTCGACGACTTCGACAACGAGGCCGCCAAGTACCTCGCGGGTGACACCCCCGAGGACCAGTTCATCGGCTTCCGCCTGAAGCAGGGCGTCTACGGACAGCGCCAGGCGGACGTGCAGATGATCCGCGTCAAGCTGCCCTTCGGCGGCATCACGCCGGAGCAGATGGAGGCCTTCGCCGACGTGGTGGAGAAGTACGCGCCGCTCAACAAGGGCCACATCACCACGCGCCAGAACATCCAGCTCCACCACATCCCGCTGACGGACGCCGCCAAGGCGATCCGCGAGCTCTCGGACACGGGCCTCTCGAGCCGCGAGGGCTGCGGGAACACCGTGCGCAACGTGACCGGCGATCCCTGGGCCGGCGTCTGCGAGGGCGAGCTCTTCGACCCCACGCCGTACGTGGGCGCGTACGTGCGCTACTTCGTGCGCCACCCCACCACGCAGCTGATGCCGCGCAAGGTGAAGACGGCCTTCACCGCCACGGACGAGGACCGGGCGATCACCGGCATCCACGACATCGCCTACATCCCGCGCATCCGCGACGGGGTCAAGGGCTTCGAGATGCGCGTGGGCGGCGGCACGTCGATCATGCCGCGCATCGCCCCGACGCTGCGCGAGTTCGTCACGGCGGACGACGGGGAGTACCTGAAGGTCGCCGAGGCGGTGTTCCGGATCTTCGACCGCCAGGAGTGGCTGCGCAAGAACCGCGCCCGCGCGCGCATCAAGGTGTTCGTGGACAAGTACGGCATCGAGGAGCTGGCGCGCCAGGTGGACGAGGAGCTCGAGGGCGACTGGGTCGCCGAGCGCGACTTCGACCCGGGGCCGCTGCTCTTCATCGACGACGAGGAGGCCGGCGCGCCCGGCATCCCGTCCACCTACGCGAGCCCGAACGGCGACGGCAGCGAGTTCGAGCGCTGGCGCGCCGCGAGCGTGGTGCCCCAGCGCCAGGTCGGCTTCTCGACGGTGCAGATCAAGGTGATCCGCGGCGACCTCACGCCGGAGCAGTTCCGAGGTCTCGCCCAGATCATGCGCGACTACTCGGGCGGCTACTGCCGCACGACCGTGCACCAGAACCTGGTGCTGCGCTGGGTCCGCGACGAGACCGCCTTCGAGGTCTGGCGTGCGCTGACCGAGCTCGGCCTGGGCGACGCCGGCGCGGACGAGATCAACGACGTGGTGAGCTGCCCCGGCACCGACTCCTGCAAGCTCGGCATCACGAGCTCGATGGGCCTGAACCACGCGGTCCGCGAGCGCGTCGAGTCGATGGGCATCGAGGACGAGCTCACGAGGCGCATCCACATCAAGATGTCCGGCTGCCCGAACGGATGCAGCCAGCATCACATCGCGAACATCGGCTTCTACGGCGCGTCGATCAAGGTCGGCGAGCACACGATCCCGGCGTACGTGGCGCACATCGGCGGGAACTACGAGGGCGGTGAGGTGCTCTACGGCACCCGGCTCAAGGTCCGCCTGCCCGCCAAGCGCGTGCCGGACGCCGTCGAGCGCTGGATCCGCATGTACGAGGCCGAGCGCCAGGACGGCGAGGTCTTCAACGACTTCGCCGAGCGCGTCGGGCAGACCCGCTTCGAGGACGAGGTGCGGGACCTGTCGATGCCGGTGGAGTTCAGCCTCGAGAACATGGCGCACTTCATCGACTGGCAGCGCAAGGAGCCCTTCCAGGTCATCCGGGGTGAGGGCGAATGCGCGGTGTAGACACGACCGCCGAGGACACGCTGCGGCTGGCGATCGAGCGCCACCATCCCAGCCTCGTGATGGCCTGCTCCTTCCAGAAGGAGGAGTCGGTCCTGATCGACATGCTGATGCGCATCGAGCCGACGGCGCGCGTCTTCACCATCGACACGGGCGTGCTGTTCCCGGAGACCTACGAGGTCTGGCGCAAGGTCGAGGACCGCTACGGCCTGAAGGTGGAGGTGGTGGACGCCACGCCGCCGAACGGCACGCCGTGGAGCGCGTTCGAACTGCTGCGGCAGGCGCAAGGTCGACGCGCTCGAGCGCGCGCTGGCCGGCGCGGACGCGTGGATCACGGGTATCCGGCGCGAGCAGTCGCCCACTCGCGCGGACGCCCAGGCGGTCGAATGGGACGAGGCCCGCGGGGTCTGGAAGTTCAACCCGCTGGCCGAATGGACCGACCGCGACGTCTGGACCTACGTCCACGAGCAGGATCTTCCGTACCATCCCCTGCACGACAGGGGCTATGAGTCGATCGGTTGCGCCCCCTGCACCCTGCCCGGCAACGGTCGTGAGGGCCGTTGGGCGGGACAGGACAAGACCGAGTGCGGCCTGCACGTATGACACCGCCCACATGACCCTTAGCCCCGCGCCTTCTATTCTGCGGCGCGACGAAGACGTGACCTACGAGATTTCACATCTGCGGGCCCTCGAGTCCGAGGCCATTCACGTGATCCGTGAGGTGGCCGCGGAGCTCGAGCGTGCCGTGCTGCTCTTCTCGGGCGGCAAGGACAGCGCCGTGCTGCTCCACCTCGCGCGCAAGGCGTTCCACCCGGGCGCGCTGCCGTTCCCCGTGATGCACGTGGACACCGGCCACAACTTCCCCGAGGTGATCGAGTACCGGGACCGCATGGTCGAGGACCTGGGCGCCCGGCTGATCGTGGCCTCGGTGCAGGACTCGATCGACAACGGACGCGTGGTCGAGGAGAACGGCCCGCGCTCCTCGCGCAACCGGCTCCAGTCGGTCACGCTGCTGGACGCGATCGAGGAGCACGGCTTCCGGGCCGCCTTCGGTGGCGCACGCCGGGACGAGGAGCGCGCCCGCGCGAAGGAGCGCATCATGTCGTTCCGGGACGACTTCGGCCAGTGGGACCCGAAGGGGCAGCGTCCCGAGCTCTGGAACCTCTACAACGGCTTCGTGAAGCCGGGCGAGCACGTGCGCGTGTTCCCGCTCTCGAACTGGACCGAGCTCGACGTCTGGCAGTACATCGCCGAGGAGGACATCGACCTGCCGCCGATCTACTTCGCGCACGAGCGCCAGGTGTTCAAGCGCGACGGCATGCTCTACGCGGTCTCCGAGTTCGTGGAGCTGCTGCCGGACGAGGAGCCCTTCGAGGCGTTCGTCCGCTTCCGCACGGTCGGCGACATGAGCTGCACGGGCGCCGTTGCATCGAAGGCGACGTCGCTCAAGGACGTGGTGGCCGAGATCGCCGCGACCCGCATCACCGAGCGCGGCGAGACCCGCGCCGACGACCGCATCTCGGAGGCGGCCATGGAGGACCGCAAGAAGGAGGGCTACTTCTAGTGGCGCCAGGAGCGGCCACCAACGGGCGGCCCGCAGCTGCCCGCACCTCCGAGCTCGTCCGCTTCGCCACCGCGGGCTCGGTGGACGACGGCAAGTCGACCCTGATCGGGCGCCTGCTGTTCGACACCAAGTCGATCTTCGAGGACCAGCTCGAGCACGTGGAGGAGACCTCGAAGCGGCGCGGCGACGGCTACGTGAACCTCGCCCTGCTCACCGACGGGCTGCGCGCCGAGCGCGAGCAGGGCATCACGATCGACGTGGCGTACCGCTACTTCCACACGCCGCGGCGCAAGTTCATCATCGCCGACACGCCGGGCCACGAGCAGTACACGCGCAACATGGTCACCGGCGCCTCGACGGCCGACCTCGCCCTGATCCTCGTCGACGCGCGCAAGGGCGTGCTCGAGCAGTCGCGCCGGCACGCGTTCATCGCCTCGCTCCTGCGCATCCCGCACCTGGTGGTGTGCGTGAACAAGATGGACCTCGTGGACTTCGACGAGGAGGTCTTCGAGCGCATCCGCTCCGAGTTCACCGGGTGGGCCGCGAAGCTCGACATCCACGACATGACCTTCATCCCGATCTCGGCGCTCCACGGCGACAACGTGGCCGAGCGCTCCGAGCGTATGGCGTGGTACGAGGGCCCGTCGCTGCTCTACCACCTGGAGCACGTGCACGTGGCGTCTGACCGCAACCTCCAGGACGCGCGCTTCCCGGTGCAGTGGGTCACGCGGCCGATGTCGGACGAGCTGCACGACTACCGCGGCTACGCGGGCGAGGTGGCGTCGGGCGTCTTCCGCACGGGCGACGAGATCGTGGTGCTGCCGTCAGGGCGCACCACGCGCATCGCCGGCATCGACACCTACGACGGCGAGCTCGACGAGGCCTACCCGCCGCTGTCGGTGACCATGCGGCTCGAGGACGACATCGACGTCTCGCGCGGCGACATGATCTGCCGCCCGCAGAACCGCCCGGTCGAGGCAAAGGACATCGACGCGATGGTGTGCTGGATGTCCGAGCGGCCACTCTCGCCGGCCGGCCGCTACCGGATCAAGCACACGAGCCGTACAGCGCTGGCCAAGGTGGACCAGGTGATCTACCGGATCGACGTGAACTCGCTCCACCGCGAGGAGCAGGCCGAATCGCTTCAGCTGAACGAGATCGGCAAGCTCCGCCTGCGGCTCTCGTCGCCGCTGTTCGTGGACGAGTACCGCCGCAACCGCATGACGGGCAGCTTCATCCTCATCGACGAGTCGACCAACGACACCGTCGGTGCGGGCATGGTTCTCTGAGCAGCATGCTCGGGCCGCTGCGGCGCTTCCTCCAGAGGCGCGCCGGGGGAGATCCCGACGCCGAGCTGCGCTTCTGGCTCGAGCAGTGGGAGCCGCACATCCGCGCCGGCGCGCTCTTCTCGCCGGGCGGGCTCGAGCTGACCGGCGACACGGAGGTGGCGGACACCTACGAGGGCCGGCGCTGGCAGGAGGCGCGCGCGCAGGTGCGGCGCGTGCTGCGCGAGGCGGACATCGAGGACCCGGACTTCTTCAGCGGGCGCGTGGTGCTTGAGATCGGCCCCGGCCCGGTGGGGCTCCCGGAGGCGTGCGGCGCGAGCGTCGCCCTGGCCGTGGAGCCGCTCGCCGAGCGCATGCGCGAGGCGGGGCTGCTGCTGGGTGGCGACGCCGTCTACCTCACCTGTGGCGCCGAGGCGCTTCCGCTGCTGAGCGAGTCGGTGGACGTGGTGGTGGCCCGCAACTCGCTCGACCACGTGCGCGATCCCGCCGCGGTGCTGAGCGAGACGGCTCGCGTGCTCCGGCCCGGGGGCACGCTCATCCTGAACGTGGACATCGAGGGCGAGGCCACAGCGGAGGAGCCGCACGCCTTCACGATCGAGAAGGTGCGGGCGCTGCTCGGCCCGCTCCAGATCCAGCGCGAGCGCGTGCTCTCGGAGCCGCACGGCCACGTGGGGCGGCAGCTCGTGATCGTCGCCTCCAAGCCCGCGGGCGTAACTTCGCCCTCCTCTAGGCTGCCCGGGTGGACTTCGCCCTCGTAGCGTTCGGCCTGGGAGTCGGCATCCTCGTGGGGATGACCGGCATCGGCGGCGGGTCCTTGATGACGCCGATGCTGATCCTTGTGTTCGGCGTCACGCCGGTCACCGCGATCGGCACCGACCTGGCGTACGCGGCGGTCACGAAGACGGTCGGCGGCTACAAGCACCTGCGCCAGAAGACGGTCGACATCACGCTGTCGAGCTGGATGGCCATCGGCTCGGTGCCCGCGGCCATCGGCGGCGTGTACGTGCTCACGCTGCTCGAGGACTGGCTCGGGCGCGACTTCGAGGACGCTGTGATCGCGATCCTGGCCGGCGCGCTGCTGCTCACCGGTGCCGCGACGCTGGTGCGCGCGTTCCTGAAGCGGATGCACGAGCGCGAGCGCGACACGATCGAGATGGAGCGCCGCCACAAGATCGCCGCCGTGGTGCTCGGGCTGTGCGTCGGGTTCGTGCTCGGCGTGACGTCAGCGGGCAGCGGCGCGCTGATCGCGGTCGGGCTGATCCTGCTGTTCCGGCTCTCACCGCAGCGGGTGGTCGGCACGGACGTGTTCCACGCGGCGATCCTGCTGTGGGCGGCCGGGCTGGCGCACGTGACCGCGGGCAACGTGGACTTCGGGCTGGCGGGCACGATCCTGCTCGGCTCGATCCCGGGCGTGTGGCTCGGAAGCCACTGGTCCGTGCGCGTGAAGCCCGCCGTGCTGCGCACGACGCTCGCCGTGGTGCTGATCGGCGCCGGCCTCGCGCTGCTGATCAAGGCCGGGCTCGACATCCCGATCGCCGTGCTCATCCCGTTCCCGCTCGGCGTGGTGGCGCTGCTCGTGGTCACGATGCTGCGCGCGCGAAAGGCGCGCACCGAGGTCGGGCACATGATGGTCGTGATGACGCCGGAGGCCACTCCGGCGCAGATCGACGCCGTGGTGGAGCGGCTCCAGGCCGGCGGCGTGCACGCGAAGGTCATGCCCGGCGAGCTGACCACCGCGATCGGCGCGATCGGCGATCCCGAGGGCGTTCGCGAGATGGGCCTCGAGGGGCTGCCGGGGGTGGACCGGGTCGTCCCGATCTCTCGCCCCTACAAGCTTGCGTCGAGTGAGCTGTCGCACCACGAGCCGACGACCTTCCACATCCTCGACCGTCACATCGGCGCACCTGACAGCTTTTGCCTGATCGCGGGGCCCTGCACGGTGGAGTCCCGTGACCAGACCCTCGGCGTCGCGCGCGCGGTCGCGGCGGCCGGCGCCTCGATGCTCCGGGGCGGGGCGTTCAAGCCTCGCACCTCTCCCTTCGCATTTCAGGGACTGGGCGTTGAGGGACTCGAGATCCTGCGTGCTGCTCGCGAAGAGACCGGGCTGCCGATCGTCAGCGAGATGACCTCCGCCGACCTGGCCGACTCCTTCGCCGATGCCGTCGACGTGATCCAGGTCGGCGCGCGCAACATGCAGAACTACGGCCTGCTCGAGATCGTCGGCAAGCTCGGCAAGCCGGTGCTGCTGAAGCGCGGCCTCTCGTCGACGCTCGACGAGCTGCTCCAGGCCGCCGACTACGTCCTCAAGGAGGGCAACGAGCGCGTGATGCTGTGCGAGCGCGGCATCCGCACGTTCGACAACGCGATGCGCTTCACGCTCGACCTCGGCGCCGTGCCCTGGCTCAAGCTGCACACCCACCTTCCGGTGATCGTCGATCCATCGCACGCCTCCGGAGACCGGCGCCTGGTGGGACCGCTGTCGCGTGCCGCCGCGGCGGTGGGGGCCGACGGGATCATCGTCGAGGTGGCGGAGGACCCCGAGCTGGCCCTCTGCGACGGGCCGCAGCAGCTCTATGCGGCGGACTTCGCTTCGTTCGCCGCGGACGTGGCGGCGCACGCGCGGCTCGCCGGGCGCGAGCTGGCCTAGCGCGCGCTAGCGTGCGCGGTGTGAACGGCACGCCCACGCTGCCGCCCGGCCCGCGTGCGCCGCGCGCGCTCCAGACCGCTCGCTGGATCGCCCGGCCCGCGGCGATGATGTCCGACTGCGCGCGGCGCTACGGCGACATGTTCACGCTCCGGATCACGAACGAGGGCACGTGGGTGTTCGTGAACGATCCCGACGCGATCAAGCAGATCTTCACGGGCGATCCGCGCCTGCTGCATGCCGGCGAGGCGAACGTCGTTCTGCTGCCTCTGCTCGGCAGCCACTCGGTGCTGCTTCTGGACGAGGACGCCCACATGGCGCAGCGCAAGCTGATGCTGCCGCCCTTCCACGGCCAGCGCATGCGCGGGTACGAGCACACGATGGCGGAGGTTGCCGCGAATGAGATCGAGCGCTGGCCCACCGGCGTGCCGCTCTCGGCCTGGCCTTCGATGCAGGCGATCACGCTCGAGGTGATCATCAGATCGGTCTTCGGGGTGACGGACGAGGGACGGCTGAGGCGTCTTGCCGATGCGCTTCGCAGCAGTCTGTCGTGGGCGACGGAGCCAAGGCGGATGGCAATGCTTGCGCTGCTCGGCCCGCGCCGGCTCGCCGAGCACGCCCGCTTCAAGCGCGTGATCGAGCCGACCAACGAGCTGATCATCGAGGAGATCCGCTCCCGCCGCGACGCACCGGACCTCGACCAGCGCGACGACGTGCTGTCGTTGCTGCTCCAGGCACGCCACGACGACGGCAGCGAGATGACGGACCAGGAGCTTCGCGACGAGCTGATGACGCTGCTCGTGGCGGGCCACGAGACGAGCGCCACCGCGCTCGCCTGGGCGCTCGAGGCGCTTGCCCGGCATCCCGCAGCCCTGCGGAGGCTGAGCGAGGAGCTCGACGCGGGCGACGACACCTACCTCGACGCCGTCGTGCACGAGGTCCTGCGCCTACGCCCGGTGATCGCACTGGTGCTGCGCCGCCTCACCGAGCCCATGGAGATCGGCGGGCGGCTGCTGCCCGCGGGCGTGAACCTGGCGCCCTGCATTTACCTCCTGCACCGCCGGCCCGACATCTATCCAGACCCGCGCGCCTTCCGGCCCGAGCGCTTCCTCGAGCGGCCGCCTGGCACGTACACCTGGATCCCGTTCGGGGGCGGCGTACGGCGCTGCCTCGGCGCGAGCTTCGCCCAGTTCGAGATCAAGGTCGTCCTGCGCGAGCTGGTGGCCCGGCTGGACATCCGCGCGGCCCGGGGCGAGCCGGAGCGCCGCGTCCGGCGAGCGATCGTCTTCGCGCCGTCGCGCGGAGGCGAGATTCTGGTGGAGCGGCGGACCCTCAAGGACCCTCAAGGGGGTCTGACCCCCTTGAGGGTGGGCCACCGCTCGGCCGCCTGAGCGGATCAGTACGGCGAAGGGCTGCTCGACGCGCCCGAGCCCGAGCTCGAGGAGCCCGAGCCCGAGGAAGCCTGGGCGGAGCCGGTCGCGGCCGCCATCCACTTGAAGTGGGTTCCGCCGAAGGCGTCGGCGACGCCGTTGCCCGTCATCTGGCCAGGCCCTTCCGGGGTGAAGCTGTAGAGGGGCTTGCCGTCGAAGGTCAGCTGGTCGACGCCGTCGGGGCGCTTAACCACGCCGAGGCCGAGGTTCAGATTCGCGGCCACCGTCTTCGCCTGACTCGACGAGGCGTGGACGGGCTTCCAGAAGGAGAGGCATCCGCTCGTGCAATGGATCCGTCCACCCTGCTCGACGTCGGCGCTGTAGAGCGTCCGGCCCTGGCGGTTTGCCAGCACGGGTGTGTTGTCGACGGTTCGCACCGACACGAGCCCGGAGCCCGCGCTCATGGTGCTCATGTTCCCGCTGTTCCCGCTGTTCCCGTTGCCGCCGCCACAGGCGGCGAGAACGAGGCCGGCTACGAGGATCGCGAGTGCGGCTGTCGCTGTCTTTTTGATCGAGAGTTTCATGCCCTGTACTACGAGCCGAGGGGTCTGACGGGATTGGCAATCCCTTTTCGGCCCCGAGTCCGTATTACTCGGTGTGGTGTCCTCAGCCGTGTCAGACGAAGCGCTCCTCTCCGGCCTCGCGGCAGGGGACGCCGACGCGGCCACGGCCTTCACCAGGCGCTTCCAAGCTCGGGTCTACGGGCTGGTGCTGACGATCGTGCACGACGAGGGGACCGCGGAGGACGTGGCACAGGAGACCTTCGTGCGCGCCTGGAGGTATGCGCAGACGTACGATCCGCGCCGCGGCCGAGTGGCCACCTGGCTCCTCACGATCGCTCGCAACCTCGCCATAGACGTCATACGGGTGAAGCGAGCGGAGCCGCTCGACCCCGACGTCGTTGTCCGGAAGCTGCAGCGGGGGAGCCTGGCGGAGAACCCCGCTGACCAGGAGCTCGCGCCCGACGAGCGCGAGCGGGTGCGCGGCGCGATCACCCAGCTTCCGCCGGAGCAGCGGCGGGCGCTCGTCCTCGCCGCCTACCTCGGCCGGACCGCCCAGGAGATCGGCGAGCTCGAGGGAGTCGCGCTGGGAACGGCAAAGACCCGGATCCGGAGCGCAATGCTCAAGCTGCGCGCTTCGCTGGAGGCCACGAATGAGGTGTGACGAGGTACGCGATCTCGCCCCCGAGCTCGCGCTCGGTATCGCGGATGGGGAGCAGCGCGCGGAGGCGCTCCGCCACCTGTCCGGGTGCACCGACTGCCGCCGCGCGGTCGAGCAGCTCACCCAGGTGGCCGACGAGCTGCTGACGGTGGCGCCCGTTCAGGAGCCGCCCGCCGGCTTCGAATCGCGCGTCGTCGAGGCAATCGGGCTCGCGGAGCCGGCCGGCTCGCCGCCCGCGCGCTCGCAGGCTGAGGCTGCGCTGGCTCGCACTCCGGGTGGGCCCGGCCCTTGCGACGGCCGCGGTGACCGCAGTCGCGATGGTCGGCGTCTATCACGACGATCATCAAACGGCCGAGCGCTACAGGGCGACGCTGGCGGAGGCGAACGGCCGCTCCTTCCAGGCACAGACCCTCACGGACGGGACCGGAGCACACGGCGGGGTGGCATTCGGCTACGAGGGCTCACCGTCATGGCTGCTTCTGACCGTCGACCCGAGCCATCGCGACGCGGTCGCGAGGGCGGAGCTGCGGACCAAGGATGGACGGACGATCCCGCTCCGGTCACTCCGTCTCGACGCGCAAGGCAGCTGGGGCGGCGCGATCCCCGTGAAGCTCTACGAGGTGGCGTCGGTCCGCCTGCTGGGCGAGAGTCCTGGAGACGTCCTGCAGGCCTCGTTCTAGGGGACGCCCGGGGGTCGCGGCCAGCGCTCGCGGAGCGCGCTCATCGCGACCACGGCGCTCGGGGCGTTCAGCTTCGCTCTCACCCGGCGCCCGCCGAGCGTTCCGCGCGCCCTCTGGCGGTTGAGCCGAAGCAGCCCGTGGGGTGCGGCGCGGCCGCTCACTCGCAGCAGGCCGCGCTCGCGGCGCTCGCCGAAGTGCTCCAGGCGCCCGCTGAGCGTCACGCCCGGTACGAAGGCCACGCCGTCGAGGTCGAGCGTGTTGTCCTCGTCGATGCGGTAGTGGCCCGAGCGCAGGCCGCCTCCGCGGGCGATGTCCGGGTCGTCCGGATCGAAGATCAGCTCGGTCACCGAGTCCTCGGCCACGTCGCGCAGCGTCAGCTTCACGGCCGCGAGCGTGCGGCCGCGCAGGCCGGAGCTGCCCTGGAGCGGCGCCACGTCGGCGAGGCGCCGGGGAGGCGGCGGCGAGGGTTGGAACGGGCGCCGCCCTCGAGGACAGCGCGTCGGCACGGTGCGCTCCTCGAAGAAGCGCGCGAAGGCGCGGTCGGTGCAGCCGCTGAAGTCGCTCCCCAGCGCCGAGTGACCCGTGGCCGGCGCCACGACCAGGCGCGAGCGCGGGAACAGCTGCGCCACGCGGCGCGCGTTCTCCACCGGGCGTGCGCAGGTCGTCCTCGCCCTCCAGCAGCAGGACGGGCACGTCGGGGAGCGGGCCGGGGCCGAAGTCGGGCGCCACCGGAGAGTGCGGCCAGCGGTCGCACAGGTTGAGCGTGTCGCTCGCGAGCGAGGTGGCTCGGTCGAACGGCTCGAACTCGGAGTCGGGAATCGTGGCGGCGTACGCGGCGGCCTGGCGGTGGCGCTCGGCGGGGTCGGGCGGCGTCGACCGCGCCCAGGGAAGCCTGGTCTCCTCGCACGTGGTCGCGGCGTAGACGCCGGAGCTGAGGAGGCGTGGCGGCGGCGGCTCGGCATCCACCGCGAACGCGCGCCTGCGCAGGCGCAGCAGCGGCGTGGCGTCGCCGGACAGCGCCGCGCGCACGGAGCCGGGGAAGGCGGCGCGCAGAGCCGGGTCGAAGTCTCCGGCCAGCAGGATCGAGAACACGTCCACGCGCGTGAGGCGGCGCACCCGCGCGCGCCCGCGCCTGTCGACGACCCGGCCGCGCAACGGCCCGCGCGCCACGCGCTCCACGAGCGCGGCGAGGTCGGCCACCGGATCGCTCGTCCACGGGCATCGCCGGCGGCAGAGCGAGCCGAGCGCGCGCGGCACGGCCTCGAGCGCGTCGAGGTAGAACGGGTCGGGCCCGTTCGCCTCGACGGTGGAGTCGAGCACGAGCCGCTCCACCCGCGCGGGGTAGCGCAGCGCGTACCCGAGCGCGACCTTCGTGCCGTACGAGGTCCCGTACAACGCGACCCGCTCGGCGCCGAGCTGCTCCCGGATCGCATCGAGGTCGTCATCCGAGTCGCGGCTCGTGTAGAAGGCCCGCCGCGCACCGAGCCGCCGGGCGCAGGCGCCGGCGGCCGCTCCGGCCTTCAGGAGGTTCGCGCGCTCGAGCCGCCGGCAGCGGAGCAGGCCCGAGCGCCCCGTACCGCGCTGGTCGAAGATCACGAGGTCGCGGTTGCGGTAGGCCGGGAACAGCACGCCCAGCGCGTCCGGCCCGAACGCCTCCGTCGCCGACTGCCCGGGCCCGCCCGCGAGCACGAACAGCGGCGGGCGGGTGGCCCCGCCCCGCCGTCTGGCTCGCACCCGCTTCACCAGCAGCGAGACCCGGCCCGGCACCGCGCCGCTGCGGTCGAGCGGCACGCTCAGCCGTGCGCAGGTGAAGTTGTACGGGCCGCAGCGCTCGAAGCGGAGCGCCGCCTCAGCGGACGGCGCAAGCGCCAGGCAGGTCGCGAAGAAGAGGGAGGCGGCAACTGCCCGGCGCATCGCCCGGCACATTAGGGGCCCGTGCCCCGCGCGAGGCCAGCCGGTCTGCCTCGCCACCCGAGTCGCTCTCATTGATTGCGTCGATGAAGTAGCTGTGGACGGGGACCCTGGCGCGGACCCGCCGTCCCGCGATCCGGCCCCGCACCCGGAAAATGAGCTCGTTCTCTATCTCCCTGAACCGGACGACACCGTCGAGCCGACCCGGGCCGTCGATGCGCAGCCGCTCGGGACCGTCCGATTCGGTCCTCCAGCGACCGGAGAGCCGGACGCCGGGCACGTACTCCCAGCGGCTGAGACGGAACACGTTCTCGCCCACCGCGAAGCTGCCGCCGCGCAGGCCGCCGCCCCGTATCACGGACCCGGACTCGTCGAGGCCGGCGCCGAGGAACCCATCCAGGTAGAAGCTGTCCACGAGGTCGCCGAACGTTGCGCCCAGGGCGCTGAGCAGCCTCCCGCGCCGCCCCGGGACTCCGGCCACGGGCGCCAACTGGCTCAGCGCGCGCGGGGACGGCGACGCGGGCCGCAGCACGCTTTGGCGCGGGCAGCGGTCCTGCACCCGCCGTCCGCGAAGGAAGCGCTCCACGGCTCTGTCGGCACATGTACCGCTCGCGGGGCCGAAGATCTCAACCGCCCGCGAAGCCTCGAGCAGCTTCCCCCTCGGGAACCGCGCCGCGGTGCGGCGCGCGCTCTCGAGGGAAGCACGCGCGGCCTCCGGTGCGGCGATCACCAGCGCTGGCACGTCCGGCATCGCGCCGGGCTCCGGCGGAGGGGCTGAGGACGCCGTGGGCCAGCGGCGGCAGAGCCTCATGAGGTCGCTGCGGACGAGCGTGCCCGGGTCGAAGGGCGCGGCGAGCGAGGGGTCCATCGCCGTCTCGGTGCGGTAGGCCGCCTCGTCGCGCTCCGCCGGTGTGGCGTTCCATGACCAGGGGAAGCGGACCTCCTCGCAGATGGTCGCCGCGCGCGTCGCGGCGCTCGCGATCCTGGGGCCGAGGAACGCCGGGCGTGCCGTGGCGCGCCGCTTCAGCCGGAGGATCGGCGCCGTATCGCCGCGCAGCGCAGACGCCATTGCCGCGGGGTACGTCGGCAGGCTCACCAAGCCGTCGTCCCCGGCGATCAGCGCGTAGAGCAGCGCCTGGCGCGTGAGCGAGGCGCTGCGCCCGTGCCCTCTCCGATCCACGATCCTGCCCCGGAGCGGCTGCCGCGGCCAGCCGCTCGACGAGCCGCGCCGTGTCCGCGACCACATCTTTCGTGAAGCTGCCGCAGGTGGACCGGCAGAGAGCCGGAAGCACCCGGCGCAGGGCCGCGACCGAGTCGAGGTAAAGAGGATCGAGCCCCGCGGCGTCCACCGGAGACTCGAGCAGCAGCCGCTCCACGCGATCCGGGTAGCGCAACGCATAGCGCTGTGCGACGTACGCCCCGTAGTCCGTACCGACGATGGCGAGCCGCTCGAGGCCCAGCTCGGTGCGCAACAGCTCGATGTCCTCCACCGTGTCGGTCGTCCGGAAGAAGGCGCGCCGGTCTCCGAGCAGGGTCGCGCAGGCCGCCGCCTCGCGTCCCGCATCGGTCTCCGTGGCGGCCTCGAGGTCACGACAGCGCAGGGCGCCCGCGCCGGTCCCGCGCTGGTCGAACACGATCAGGTCGCGACCCGGAACCTCCCAGCCGTACTCGCTCACCTGTGTGGCCGCCTGGCCAGGCGGACCCGCCAGCAGCAGGGTGACCCCGAGCTTGGGCCTGTCGAAGGTCTCGTGGAGCTCCACCCGCAACGACAGCCGGCCGGACACGCCTCCGCTGTGGTCGAGCGGCACCGAGAGCCGCGCGCAGCTGCCCTCCTCGCAGTTGCGGAAGCGCAGCTTGGCGTCGGCGCTCGCTGGAATGGCTAGACCAAGCCCGATGGCCGTGAGCAACAACGCAGTACGGCCACGAGTCACTGAGCAATTATCGGCGCCACTCCGGCGGAATCAAGGGCCGATAACCTCCCCGCCCCCAATGTTCGACAAGGTCCTGGTCGCAAACCGCGGCGAGATCGCCATTCGCGTGATGCGGACGCTCGAGGAGCTCGGCATCGCCAGCGTGGCCGTCTACTCCGAGCCAGATCGCGACGCGCCGCACGTCAGGCGCGCCGACGAGGCGTACCTGCTCGGGCCCGGTCCGGCCACCGAGAGCTACCTCGTCGTCGAGAAGATCATCGAGGTGGCCAAGCAGTCCGGCGCCGAGGCGATCCACCCCGGCTACGGGTTCCTCGCGGAGAACGCCGCGTTCGCGCGCGCCTGCGAGGAGGCGGGCATCGTCTTCATCGGACCGCCGCCGAGCGCCATCGACGCGATGGGATCCAAGACCCGCGCGCGCGAGATCATGTCCGAGGCCGGCGTGCCGATCGTGCCCGGGACCACGGACCCCGTCGAGAGCGTCGAGGACGCCCGCAAGGTGATCGCGGACTCGGTCGGCTATCCGGTGGCCATCAAGGCGGCGGGCGGAGGCGGCGGCAAGGGCTTCCGCGTGGCCGAGTCCGAGGACGAGCTCGAGAAGGCGTTCGAGGGCGCGTCGCGCGAGGGTGAGAAGTTCTTCTCCGACGCGACCGTGTACGTGGAGCGCTATCTGCCCGACCCGCGCCACGTGGAGGTGCAGGTGCTCGCCGACGGCGAGGGCAACGTGATCCACCTCTTCGAGCGCGACTGCTCGGTCCAGCGGCGCCACCAGAAGCTGATCGAGGAGTCGCCCGCGCCCGCGGTGGACCCGGAGCTGCGCGAGAAGATCGGCAAGATCGGCACGGACGCCGCGCGCGCGGTCGGCTACCAGTCCGCCGGCACGATCGAGGGGCTGCTCCAGGACGGCGAGTACTTCTTCCTCGAGATGAACACGCGCGTGCAGGTGGAGCACTGCGTGACCGAGATGGTCACGGGCATCGACATCGTCCGCGAGCAGATCAAGATCGCCGCGGGCGAGCCGCTCGCCTACTCGCAGGAGGACGTGGTGGTGCGCGGCCACGCGATCGAGTGCCGCATCAACGCCGAGGACGCCTCGAAGAACTTCGCGCCCGCGCCAGGCCGCATCGGCGACTACCGCGAGCCCGCCGGCCCGTTCGTGCGCGTGGACTCCGGGGCCGAGGAGGGCTACGAGGTGCTGCCGCTGTACGACCCGATGATCGCGAAGCTGATCGTGTGGGACGTGGATCGCGAGGCATCCACGCAGCGCATGCTGCGCGCGCTCCGCGAATACGAGATCGGCGGCCTGAAGACGCTCATCCCGTTCCACCGCGCGCTGCTCGCAACCGAGCAGTGGGCGAATGGCGAGACCTGCCGCGACCTCGTGGAGGACAAGCAGTGGCTGAAGCAGCTCGCCTTCGCGGCCCCCGATCAGGCGGCCGACGAGGACGAGGCCGAGAAGGTCGCCCGTGAGTACGCGGTCGAGGTCTCGGGGCGCCGCTTCGACGTGACCGTGATCGGTGAGGCGATGACAGCGAACGGCGCGGCGCCGGCCGCCGCCAAGAAGGCTCCGCGGCGCGGGCGCAAGAGCAGCGGTGGTGGCGGAGCACCGGGCGAGCTGGTGTCACCGCTTCAGGGCACCGTGCTGAAGGTGGCGGTCGAGAAGGGCGCTCAGGTGGACGAGGGCGCGCTCATCTGCGTGATCGAGGCCATGAAGATGGAGAACGAGATCACGTCCCCGAGCGCGGGCACCGTCGAGGAGCTGGGCGTGTCCGAGGGAGGCTCGATCGCTACGGGGGATACCATCGCCGTCATCAAGTGACGACGTTCGTACCGCCCGCCCGCCACCTCCTCAGAGCCAAGGACCTCGCCGACGCGCGCTACTTCGAGCCACTCGGGGTGGACGATCTCGCCGGCGCCGCCGGCCTCTCGCGCGCCCACTTCAGCCGCGAGTTCCGCGCCGCCTTCGGCGAGTCGCCGCACAGCTACCTGCTCACGCGCCGGATGGAGCGCGCCGCCGCGCTCCTCCGCACCACCGATCGCTCCATCGCCGACGTCTGCCTCTCCGTCGGTCTCCAGAGCATCGGCTCGTTCACCACCAGCTTCAAGCGCACCTACGGGGTGTCCCCGACGGCCTATCGCGCGTCCTTCCCCTCGCCGGCCGACAGCGCGCTCGTGCCGGCCTGCGTGGTGCGCTTCTACGGCCGTCCGCAACACAGCACATTTGGAGAAGACAGCGGGTCGGCCGCTGACTAGCTTGCTTTGCATGATGAGACTCTCAAATGCACAGCTATGGGTTCATGACCAGGACGAGGCACTCGCCTTCTGGACTGACAAGGTCGGCATGGAGGTCCGCTCCGACGTGACGCTGCCGGAGATGGGCAACTTCCGCTGGCTCGCCGTCGGGCCGCCCGGCCAGGAGGACGTATCGATCGTGCTGATGGCCATCCCGGGTCCGCCCGTGATGGATGAGACCACCGCCGGCGAGGTCCGCAACCTGATGTCGAAGGGCTTCGCCGGGACGATCTTCCTGACGACCGACGACGTACGCGCCTCGTACGAGGAGCTGAAGGACCGCGGCGTGGAGTTCACCGAGGCCCCGGAGGAGCGCCCGTACGGGATCGACTCCGGGTTCCGCGACCCGTCCGGCAACGCCATCCGGCTGACGCAGGTCAGGGAAGGCATGAGCTTCAGCTGAGCTTGGAACGCGCGCCGCGAGGCCTAGCCCTCGCGGCGGACGAACACCGCGGTCAGGAGGTACGTGCCGCCGGTCGCTGCCTCGCCTGGCGGCGCGTACCTGTAGTCCCCCACCGCGCTCACCCACGCGGCATCGCCCTCCACGGTCACCCGGAGCACGCTCCAGTGGAAGCTGAGCGCGTCGCCGATCCGCGTGATGGCGCCGAAGAGCTGCGCGAGCGCGGCGCGGTCGAGCGCCTGTTCCTCACTGCCGGAGCCCCAGAACACCACGTCGTCGTCCGCGAACAGGCTCATGGCCTCGTCCGCGTCGCCACGCTTCAGGAGCGCGCCGAACAGGGCGTCGAAGGCGGCGAGCACCTGCTCCTTCAACCGAGCACCCTCAGGTTGCGGGTGTGGATGTCGCGCTGCTCGCCGTCGTCGCGCCCCTTCGGGAGCGCCGGCTTCTCGTCGCCGCGCTCGAGGGCGTCGAGGTAGTCCACGTCCTCATCGAGGAGACGCAGCGAGGTCTCGCGGTCGTTCGGGGCGCCGTGGCCTGGCACGATCGTCTCCGCGGCCTCCACGAGCGGCGCCAGCCGGGCCAGCGTGGCGCGGTAGTCGGCGAGCGAGCCGCCCGGGTGGATCATCGGGATCTCCACACGCGAGAGGTAGTCGCCCGCGCACAGCACGCCGCACCAGCGCGCCATCACGGCCAGGCCGTCGGAGGTGTGGCCGTCCGCCGGATGAAGCTCGAGCTCCTCGGACCCGAGCTCCACGCTGCCCGGCACCGGCAGCCCCTGCACCTGACCGAGCGCCAGCGGCGACGGTCGCTCCACGTAGAACCGCTCGTCGTGGTCGCGCAGCTCGCGCTGCGCCGCGCCGGGCTCGCGGTGGAAACGCTCCACGGTCGGCTCGCCCAAGCCGAGCGCGAGACCCGGAAACGCGAGACGCCCCAGCACGTGGTCGAAGTCGCCGTGGGTGGCGAGCAGGGCGTCCGGCTCGAATCCGGCGCCCGCCAGCAGTCCCGGCAGCGCCTCGAGCTCGTCCGGGAAGTAGGGCGAGTCCACGAGCATCGCCTCGCCGCCGGCGCGCAGCGCGACCGCGTTGGTCTGCCACATCCGGCTTGTGATGACGAGAACGTCCGGGTGGACCGAGACGGCCCTCAAGCGGCCTTCAGGAGCTTGCCGGCGTCGCGGAACGTCTTGACCTCGGCGTCCGGCTTCTTGCGCCCCTCGAGATCCTCGCCGTGGCGGTTCACCCAGATCACCGGGATCTTCGACTTGAGGCAGGGCTCCACGTCGGTCGGATAGCCCGCGGCGATGTGGACCCAGTGCCGCTTCAGCTTCTCGATCCGCCGCGCGCACTCCTTGAAGTGAGCCGGATCGGGCTTGTAGCTGCGCACCTGCTGCGCGGTGACCACGAGGTCGAAGTCCACCCGGAAGTGGCGCCGCGTGGAGCCGAGGAGCTTGTCGTCGATGTTCGAGAGGATGCCTAGCTCGAACTTCTTCGAAAATCGCTCTAGCTGGGGATTCGTCTCCCGAAAGGGCGCCCAGGCGGGCACGCTGTTCGGCAGGAAGTTGGAGCGCGAGGGCTCGAGCTCCCAGCCGAGCTCCAACGCTACGCGCACCGCGGTGCGGCGCAGCACCTCCGCGTAGAGCTCATAGGAGCCGCGCTGGATATCGCGCTGGATCTCGATGAAGCGGGGGATCAGCGTGTCGCGGTCGACGGTGAAGCCGTCGCGGTCCGCCTCCCTCTGGAATGCCTCGTATACCCCGGTCTCCCAGTCGATGAGAGAGCCGTAGCAGTCGAAGGTCACGAACTTGACGTCTTTTGGAAGAGCCATGGGGTCTTTCGCCTTGACCGACGCGCGGGCTTGGCCCGCGCGGAGGTGGTTGCTATAGGGTCCTGCGCCCCTGCCAGATAGCCGAGCGCGGCGGCGGGGGATAGTACCTACCCGATGGATCTCCTCGAATACCAGGGCAAGCAGCTGTTCTCGAAGCACGGCGTGCCCGTGCCCGACGGCAGGCCGGCCACGACCGTGCCCGAGGCGGTAGAGGCCGCCGAGGATCTCGGCTACCCCGTGGTGATCAAGGCGCAGGTCCAGATCGGCGGCCGCGGCAAGGCCGGAGGCATAAAGCTGGCCAACGACCGCCAGGAGGCCGAGGAGCACGCGGCCGCGATTCTCGGCATGGACATCCGCGGCTACACGGTGCACGAGCTGTACGTGGAGAAGGCCTCGGAGATCGACGAGGAGTACTACGCCGCGATCGTCTTCGACCGCTCCGCGAAGAAGCCGATGGTGATGCTCTCGCGCATGGGCGGCATGGACGTTGAGGTGGTCGCGGAGACGGACCCCGAGGCCATGCGGATGTTGCACGTGGACCCGCTGCTCGGCCTCCAGGACTTCCACGGCCGCCGGCTCGCCTTCGATTCCGGCATCGCCGAGGACGTGATCCGGCCGGTCGGGGCGATGCTCGCCAAGCTCTACGACGTGTTCGTGCGCGAGGACGCGACGCTCGTGGAGGTGAACCCGCTGCTGATCACGAAGAGCCGCGAGGTGGTGGCGCTCGACGCCAAGGTCACGGTCGACGACAACGCCCTCTACCGCCACCCGGACGTGGCCGAGCTGCGCGACCTCTCGGCCGAGGACCCGCAGGAGCGCATGGCCAAGGAGCGCGGTCTCACCTACGTGAAGCTCGACGGCAACGTGGGCATCCTCGGCAACGGCGCCGGCCTCGTGATGTCCACGCTCGACGTGGTGGCGCAGGCGGGCGGCAGCCCGGCCAACTTCCTGGACGCCGGCGGCGGCTCCAAGGCCGAGGCGATCACGAGCGCGGTCGAGGTGATCCTCTCCGACGACAAGGTGCGCGCCGTGCTGTTCAACATCTTCGGCGGGATCACCCGCTGCGACGAGGTGGCCAAGGGCCTGATCGAGGCGTTCGAGCAGATCAAGCCGGACGTGCCGTTCGTGGTCCGGCTCGACGGCACGAACGACAAGGAGGGCCGCGCGCTGCTCGCCGAGGCCAACCTGCCGAACGTGCACACCGAGGCCACCATGCTCGGCGCCGCCGAGAAGGTCGTCGAGCTGGCGAAGGCGGCCGGCTGATGGCGATCCTCGTCGACCGCGACACGCGCCTCGTGGTGTCCGGGATCACCGGCCGCGAGGGCACGTTCCACAGCCTGCGCAACCGCGAGTACGGCACCAATGTCGTGGCCGGCGTCACGCCCGGCAAGGGCGGTCAGGACGTGGACGGCATCCCCGTCTTCAACACGTTCCACGACGCGGTGGAGCAGAGCGGCGCCAACACCGCGATGGTGTTCGTGCCGCCGCGCTTCGCGGCCGACTCGATCCTGGAGGCCGAGGACGCCGGCATCCCGCTGATCATCACGATCACCGAGGGCATCCCCGCGCACGACGAGCTGCGCGTGTACAACCACCTGAAGCGCGGCGGCTCGCGGCTGGTGGGCCCGAACTGCCCGGGCATCCTGTCGCCCGGCAAGGCGAACGTGGGGATCATCCCGGCTCAGTTCTTCAAGGAGGGCAACGTCGGGCTCGTGTCGCGCTCCGGCACGCTCACCTACCAGATCGGCAACGAGCTGGCCCAGCGCGGCTTCGGCAACTCCTCGATCGTCGGCATCGGCGGCGACCCGGTGCCGGGCTCGAGCTTCATCGACATGATCGAGCTGTTCGAGGCCGACCCCGAGACCGAGCTGATCGTGATGTGCGGCGAGATCGGCGGCAGCGCCGAGGAGGAGGCCGCGGACTACATCGCCGAGAACGTGTCGAAGCCGGTGCTCGCCTACATCGCCGGCTTCACCGCGCCGCCGGGCAAGACGATGGGCCACGCCGGCGCGATCGTCTCGGGCTCGAAGGGCACCGCGGCCGCCAAGGCGGAGGCGCTCGAGGCGAAGGGCGTGCGCGTGGGCCGCAACCCCACCCAGGTGTCCGAGATCGCGGTCGAGATCCTCGGCGCGCGCGTCTAGCGCTCGCGTTCTCCGCGGGCCAGCTCCTGGCCCCGGCGTCTACGGCAGCGGTGAAGGGGTGGCCTTCCGCCGACCGTCCTGCTTTAGGCTTGCTATCCAAGCCTTAGGCAGGATGGTCCCTCTCCTCAATGCTGTCGTTCGGCCGTCCGGCGCGCGCGTCTAGCGGCCTGACTCGTACGCCTCGCTCATCCCGGCCGCCACGGCGCCGACCTCGTCGCGCAGGGCGCGCACCTCGGCGGCCAGCCGGTCCTGGTTCTCGGCCTCGCTGGACGCCGAGACCGAGACGAGGTTGCCGCGCACGGTGTCGAGCTCCACCAGCACGCGCTCCATCTCGTCGTAGAAGCGCTGGAGCTGGCGCTCCATGCGGCGCAGCACCGCCAGCTGATCCTCGAGCGCGGCCGTGAGCTCGGCCTTCGTGGGGTCGTCGCGAACCTCCGCCAGGCGCTGCTCCACCCACGCCGGCTGGGTCTCCGCCAGCGCCTCGTAGAGCAGCTGGGCCCGGCCCGCGCCGTCCTCGATCGCCCGGATGAAGCGGTCCACCTCTCGCGAGACCTCGTCGTAGGGCAGCTGCGCCCGGTCCACGGCATCGCGGATGCGCTGCTCGCGTTGGTGGCCGGCGCGCAGGAGGTCCGCGATCGGCGGCGCCAGGTCGCGCGGGTCGAGCCTGCCGGCCTCGAGCGCCCCGCGCCGCTTCGCGCGCTCGCGCGTGAGCACCTCCTGGGCCTCGTCGTCGTCGAAGTAGGTGCGCGCGGCGGCGATCCCGTAGACCACGAGCCCGACTGCGAGCACCGGCAGGAACAGGTCGAGCAGCAGCCCGGCGATCACCACCGACGCCAGGAGCACCACGTTGAACGGCTGGAGGAGCGCGTTCAGCACCAGCGCGCGGTTGTATTCGGATCGGCTGTAGGGACGCAGCTCGTCCGGCATCAGAAGAAGCTCGAGATGCTCCGGTAGACGGCCTCGATGTCCTCCGTGTCGCCCGTGTAGGCCTGGCCGCCGGAGGCCTTGGAGATCTCCTCGAGCGCGTCCGCGGCCCCGACCGCGCCCGGGCTGTAGGCGATCGTGAACACGCGCACCTGGTTGTCGGAGTCGCCCTGCGCGCGCACGGCGTCGACCACCTCCTCGGCGCTGGCGCCGGAGTCCGTGTCCTCGCCGTCGGTGAGCACGACGACGGCGTTGATGCGGTCGGGCGACGCACCTCGGCGCACGGCCCGGAAGCCCTCGATCGTCGCGTCGTAGACCGCGGTGCCGCCGTCCGCGATCAGGTTCTGGACGGTCTGCCGGAGCTTCGGCGCGTTGGCTCGGTAGGGGCCGACCGGGATCAGCGGGGTGATCTGGTCCGAGAAGATCGTGAGGCCCACGCTGTCCTGGCGGCCGACGTTCCGGAAGAAGCTCCCGAGCCCGGCCTTCGCGCGCTCGAGGCGGTTCTCCTGGGCCATCGAGCCGGAGGTGTCCACCACGAGCAGCACGCTCGCCGGCTTGCGGTCCTGGCGCCACGCGCGCCGCACCGCGTCGAGCACGCGCGGCTCCGGCAGGCCGAGCACCCGCTTCGGCTGCGCCGGGTCGACGCCGTTCTCCTTGGACACCGGTGGCACCGGCTTGGCGTCGAGGCTCGCCGGCCGGAAGCCGGACCGCGCCGCCAGCTCCGGGGTGATCTCGTCCTCGAGGAACTGCTGGAAGCGCTCCGCGCCCTGGCGCTGGTTGGGCCGCACCCAGGATCCGTTCAGCACGATGAACGGGTTGTCCGAGTAGAAGGTGCCCTCGGGGGGATAGAGCGCCACGAGCTTCGGCTGAGAGCCGCGGTCGCGGTTGAACTCGAGCAGCGTGACCTCCTCCATCGCCACCGCGGACGCGTAGCCGGGTCCCTCGCGCCGCATCTGGTCGGCGATGAACAGCGTGGTGTCGCCGTAGTGGACGATCGAGCGCTCGATGTCGCGCACCACCGTCCGGGCGTCCGAGCCGGCCACGTCCGCCTCCGTGAGGCCCTCCTCCTTGCCGGTGGCCGCGTAGTACTCGGCGACGACCGCCTCGAGGCCGGAGGTCGAGAAGTCCGGGTTGGTGTGCACGAGCTTGAAGCTCCCGAACTCCGGATGGCCGAACGACGCGAAGCCCTGGTTCGAGCGGGCGAGCTGGATGATCTCCTTGAAGCCGAGCTGCTTGCGCGGCCAGCCGAGCGCCCGGGCGAAGGGCTCCCACATGGCGATCACGAGCGGGGTGCGCACGATCGACGGGTTCTCGTCCGCGGCGAGGCTGCGGTCGGCCTCGAAGTTGAGCAGCCGCCCCCAGAGCGAGGACGCCGGTGACCATGCGGTGAGCTCGAGGTCGCCGGAGGCCAGCTCCGACTCGGCCTGGCCGCTCGACAGCACCTCGCCCTCCACGAACACCGGCCTGCCGTTCACCTCCGTGCGCTGCGAGTTGAAGCGCCGGATCAGCGGCTTCAGCAGCTTCTCCTTCTCGGGCGAGTAGGCGAACGAGACCCGCACCGATCCCGCGGGCGCCGCCGGGCCGGACCCGCCCCCGTCCCCGTCCCCGCTTCCGCCGCCATCGTCTCCGTCCCCGGCCGACAGCGACGCCACGAGCGCGACCGCGACTATCGCGACCACGGCAATGAGCAGCTGGCTGCGCTTCATCCAGACGGACCCTAACTGCGACGTCCCCGGTATCGTGGCGGCTCGTGGCCGAGCTGACAAACATCTCGCTCGCCCGCGGCGCTCCGTCGCTCGACATCATCGCCGTCGACGACCTCAAGGCCGCCGCGCAGAGCGCGTTCGAGCGCGATCCCGCCGGTACGTTCGCCTACGGGACGTCGGCGGGCTACCCGCACCTGCTCGAGTGGATCGCCGCCAAGCACGGCGTCGAGCCGGGTCGCCTCCTCGCCACCAACGGCTCGATGCAGGCGGATGCGTTCCTGTTCCAGACGCTGGTCCAGCCGGGTGACCTCGTGGTGGTGGAGGCACCCACCTACGACCGCACGCTGCTCTCGCTCCAGCAGCTCGGCGCC
The DNA here is from genome assembly GCA_963771715.1 of uncultured Thermoleophilaceae bacterium. GTDB lineage: Bacteria > Actinomycetota > Thermoleophilia > Solirubrobacterales > Thermoleophilaceae > JACVRW01. The sequence continues at coordinate 702,197 of CAVYUQ010000003.1, read as the reverse complement.
GAGATCCTCGCGATTCCGCTCGAGCCCGACGGCATCGACGTGAAGGCCCTCGAGGTGGCGCTCGGCGAGGGCGCGCGCCCGAAGCTCGCGCACATCATCCCCAACTTCCAGAACCCCGCCGGCTGCACGCTCTCGCTCGAGAAGCGCAGCCGGCTGCTCGAGCTCGCGGCCGAGTACGGCTTCGTGATCTTCGAGGACGACCCGTATGTTGAGCTGCGCTTCGAGGGCGAGCCGCTGCCGACGATGCTCTCGCTGGGCGGCGCCGAGACCGTGGTCTACGCGTCCTCCTTCTCGAAGACGGTCTGCCCCGGCATCCGCGTCGGCTACCTGGTCGGGCCGGAGGACCTGATCGCCCGCATCCGCAAGCTCGCGACGAACACCTACATCTCCCCGAACATGGTGGCCCAGTCGATCGTCGCCGAGTTCTGCCACTCCGGGGCGATCGAGCGCTCGATCGAGACCGTGAAGGCGGCCCTGCGCGAGCGCCGCGACGCCACCGCGGGCGCGCTCGAGCGCCACCTGCCGGATGCCCGCTTCGTGATGCCGCAGGGCGGCTACTTCCTGTGGGTGGACCTGCCCGAGGGCAGCGACGTGGCGCAGCTCGAGGCGGCCGCGCGCGAGCGCGGCGTGATCTTCGTGAAGGGCAGCGACTTCCTCATCAAGGGCGGCGAGAGCTCACTCCGGATCGCCTACTCCGCAGTCCCCCCCGACCAGATCGAGGAGGGCATCGCGCGCGTGGCCGATGCCTACCGCGAGCTGGCGGGCGCCCCCGCGTGAGCGAACTCGGGGCCGGCAGCGAGCTGCGACTCCAGCAGGCCCGGGACGTCGGCGCGCTGTATCGCGACTCGCTGCGCGTCTTCGTGCGCCACGCCTGGCTGTTCATCCTGCTGTCGGCCGCCGTGGTGATCCCCGTCGAGGTGGCGGTGGAGGGCATCGGGCTCGAGATGCTCACGAGCTCCTACGACGAGTCACCCTCGATCGCCGAGGCCGCGGTACCCACGGCGGTGGGCTTCCTCGTGATGACCCCGATCATCACCGCGATCTGCATCTACGCCCTGCACTCGATCGCGAAGGGCGAGCGCCCCTCTCCCGGCGAGGTGTTCGTGGCCGGCTTCGAGGCGTTCACGCCGCTCTTCGGCGCCGTCGTGCTGGCGGCGCTCGGCATCGCGCTCGGCTTCCTCGCGCTGATCGTCCCGGGCGTCTACCTGGCCGTGCGCTGGTACTTCGTGCCGCAGACGGTCGTGATCGAGGGCGCCCGCGGACCGGCCGCCCTCACGCGCTCGAGCCACGTCGTCCAGGGCTTCTGGTGGCGCACGTTCGGACTCGTGCTGCTCGCGAACATCGCCGTCGCGATCCCAGGCTTCCTCCTGCTGTCCCCGTTCACGGCGATCGCCGCGAGCAGCGACCAGGCGGTATGGGCGCTGGTGGGCACGATCCTCGCCACATCGGTGACCACGCCGTTCGTGGCGCTCTACTCGACGTTCCTGTACTACGACCTGCTCGCCCGGCGCACGTCGGCGCACTGAGGGGCCGTGAACAGCGAGCGGCTGACCCGGAACTTCATCCTTCTCCGGGCGCTGCGCTGGCTGCCGGTCGGCCTCGTCCTTCCCTTCCTGGTGCTCACCCCGGTGGCCCGGGGCCTGGAGCTCGACGCGGTGGGCGCGGTCTTCGCGGTCCACAGTGCCGTGCTGATCGCGTTCGAGGTCCCGAGCGGCGCGCTCGCGGACGCCGTGGGGCGCAGGCGAGTGCTGCTCGTGGGGGCGGCGCTCACGGCGGCGAGCCTGGGGGCCTTTGCGGTCGCGCAGAGCGTGCTCGCGTTCATGGCGTCCGTGGCGGCGCTGGCGGCGGGACGGGCGCTCATCTCGGGGGCGCTCGAGGCGTGGTACGTGGACTCACTGCGAGCGCTGGACCCGGTGGCGCCGCTCGCCCGTGGGCTATCGCGCGGCACGGCGGCCGAGGGCGTCGCGATGGCGTTCGGCGCCCTGGCCGGCGGCGGTCTGGTCTCGATCGCCGACCCGTCGGACGTGGCCAGCGGGGCGTTCGCCGGCTACGGCCTGGCCGCGCTCGCGGGTGCCGGAGCCGCACTTGTGTACCTCGCCGCCGTGGCGCTGCTCGTGCACGAGCCGCCCCGCGCACACGCGCTGCACGACGCGGGGCACGGCATCGCGCAGCGCGTGCGCGCGGTCTTCGCGACCGCCCGTGCGGAGGCGGCGGCATCTGTGACCGTGCGCGTGATCTTCGCCACCGCCGCTGCCTTCGGATTCGCGATGAGCGCCGTCGAGCTGCTCTGGCAGCCGCACCTCGCAGACCTCGCGGGAAGCGAGCGGCACCACGGCTTCGAGTTCGGCGCGCTGGCGGCGGGGTCGATGCTCGCGGTGGCGCTGGGAGCCTGGGTGAGCCCGAGGCTGCGCCGGCGTCTCGGTGTCCGGGTGGGGTACCTCTCGGCCCTGGGACTGGTCGCGGTGTGCACCGCGCTGCTGGGCGAGCCCGACGCGGTCGCCCTGTTCGCCGCGCTGTATCTCCTCACCTACCTGAGCTACGGGCTCGTCGAGCCGATGCACGCGGAGCTGCTGAACGACGCGGTCGGGTCGGATGCGCGCGCGACTCTGATCTCGGGCGAGTCGCTGGCCGCGCAGGGCGGCGCGCTCGTGGCGAACCTGACCGTCGGCGCGCTGGCCGCCGCCGAGGGCACCGCGACGGCCTGGGCGGTGGCCGGCGCGGTGCTGGCTCTGACGGGCGTGCTCGTGGCCGCCCCGCTTCGGCGCGCTCTGCACCGGGCGGCGGCCTAGCGCCCCAGGCGCGCTACTTGTAGGCGATGCCGGCGCTCGCCGGGCCGGTCAGCGGCACGATCTCGACCTCCCGGAAGCCCACCTCGCGGCACCATCCGGCGAAGTCGCTGCCGGTGAAGTCGAAGGCGTCGCCGAACTCGATCAGCATGTTCAGCGACATCATCAGCCCGAAGGCGTTCTCCCGGCGGGCGTCGTCGATGAGGTTCTCGATCACGATGAAGGCGCCGCCCTCCGGCAGCGCATCGTACGCGGACCTGATCAGGTGCATCTTCCGGTCGAGGTTCCAGTCGTGGAGGATCAGGCCCATCGTGATCACGTCCGCCTGCGGAAGCGGATCCGCGAAGAAGTCGCCCGAGGCGGTGGTCACGCGGTCGGCCAGCCCGGCAGCCGCCACGGTCCTGTCCGCGATCGGCGCGACCACCGGAAGGTCGTAGCTGATGCAGCGCAGGTGCGGGTGGCGGCGGGCCAGGATCATGCAGAGCTGGCCGGTGGCACCGCCCACATCGCAGACCGTCTCGTACTTGGAGAAATCGAACTTCTCGGCCAGCGCCTGGAAGTTGCCGAGCGAGATGCCCGCCATCGCTCCCATGAACTGCTCGAGCCTGGCCGGGTCGCTGTAGAGCTCGTCGAACATCGGCTTCCCGGTGTGCTTGACCTCGTTCTGGGGCTCGCCGGTCCTGAGAGCCTCGGTGAGGTCGCCCCAGAAGGGATACAGCCGCGCGCCCGCCATCTCGAGGATTCCGCCGATGTACGTGGGGCTGCGCTTGTCCAGGAACGCCGCGCTCTCATCGGTGTTGCGATAGCGGCCATCGGGCCCGTCACCGTCACGCTCGAGGATCCGCAGCGCCACGAGCGTGTCGAGAAAGTCGTAGATGCCGCGCGGGTGGAGGCCGAGCCGTTCGCCGATCTCGGCGCCGCTCATCGGCTCGTCTGCGAGCTGCGTGAAGAGCTCGAGCTCCACCGCCGACAGCACCGTCTTCGACGGCCAGAAGCCCATCCCGACCTGCATGATGTGGGAGGGGTCGAGCTGTTCCTGTGACATGCGGCCCACCCTAACCCGGGCGAGTGGAGACTGCAGCGCCCGGGTAGGGGACAGAGCATGGCTACGATCGCACGCCGCTCAGGACGCATCCGACCCCGCGCCGGGCTTGCCGCGCGCCGCGGCCTCGGGGGTGTCGCCCGGATCGTGACCCTGATCACCAGCGTGGTCGTGGGCCTGATCGTGGTCGGGATCGTGCTCGTCCTGCTCGAGGCCAACCGGGACAACGCCATCGTCGACTGGCTCGTCGGCGCGGGGCAGTTCCTCGCCGAGCCCTTCGACAACATCTTCCAGCTCGACGGCAGGAAGGCGCGCGTGGGCGTGAACTGGGGCCTCGCCGCGGTGCTCTACGCGATCGCCGGAAGCCTGATCGCGCGCCTGCTGCGCCGCTAGGCGACTGCCGTCAGCGGCCGTAGCGCTCGCGGCCGAGCACGAGCTGATCCGGCAGGGCGGTGCGCGGCGGCGGCGAGGGGTCGGCCACGACCGAGACGGTCTCGGCCACGCTGCGGGTGACCGAGTGACGGTCGCCGGCGGCCTCGAGCACGACCTCGTCGTCGCCCGCGCGGGCGAGCACGCCCTCGAGGCCCGGGGTCAGGCCGGTGTCCTTGAGGTAGTGGAGCAGGTCCTCGGCCTCGTTCTCGAAGCGCAGCACCCGGACCCGGGCGCCCTCCTCCACGTCCGCGAGCGGCACGCCCAGCTCGCGCTCGCCCTCGAAGATCGGGTGTCCGTGGGGGCAGGTCTTGGCGTCGCCGATCGCGCGCAGCATGCGCTCCTCCACCATCGGCGACATCCAGTGCTCGAGCCGCTCGGCCTCCTCGTGGACCTGGTCCCACGGGATCTCGAAGACGTCGGTCAGGAAGCGCTCGATCAGCCGGTGGCGGCGCACGATCCCGGCCGCGTGCTCCTTGCCCGAATCCGTGAACTCGAGCGACTTGTCCGCCGCTCGCGTCACGTAGCCGTCCGCCTCGAGGCGCCCGATCATCTCGTGCACGGTCGGGGCCGAGACCTGCATCGCGCGGGCGATGTTCGCTCCGGTGATCGGAAGCCCGGCCTCCTGGAGCCAGTAGATGATCTGGAGGTACTCCTCCTCGGCGACGGTGGCCTGCTCCTGAGACATGGGAAGCATCCTAGCCGGGGGCCGTTCGCCAAGCAGCGGGCTCGGCCCGCTGCGCGAGCCTGGCATACCATGGCCGCCGTGGAGATCGGCCCGGGGACTCGTGTGCTCGTGACTGGCGCCTCACGCGGAATCGGCGAGGCGATCGCCCGCGCCTTTGCCGCGCGCGGCTGCACGCTCGGGCTGGTGGCGCGGCGGAGCGCACCGCTGGAGGAGCTCGCCGCGGAACTGCCCGGCAGCGGGCATGCGGTCCTGCCGGGCGACGTGTCGGATCCGGCCTCGATCGTGGGCGCGGTCGAGGAGTTCGGCGACGTGGACGTGCTGGTGGCCAACGCCGGGATCACCCACTACGGGCCGTTCGCGCAGCTGCCGCTCGACGAGGCGCGTCAGATGAACGACGTGAACTGGCTCGGGACGATCCACACCGTCTGGGCGGCGCTCCCGCGCATGCTCGAGCGCCGGCGCGGCCACATCGTGGTCGTGTCGTCGGGCGGTGGCGTGCGCGGCTTCCCGTCGGCCGCGGTCTACAACGGCACGAAGGCGGCGCAGCGCGGCTTCGCGGAGGCGTTGCGCCAGGAGCTTCACGGCAGCGGCGTCTCGGTGACCACGGTCTACCCGGGTGAGGTCGAGACCTCGCTCCACGACCACGAGCTCGACCACATGCCCGAGTGGTACCGGATGGATCGCCGTGCGCCTGCTGGGCCGCTCGGGGAGCGGGTGGTCGAGGCCGTGGAGAGCGACCGCCGCGAGCTGTTCTATCCGCCGGTCGTGCGCATGCTGCGGGTGGTGAACGGCATCTCGCCACGGCTGGGAGATCTCGTGCTGCGCCGGATGCTCGGCAGGAGCGTGGCGCCGCGGTGAGCCTTCCGCTGAAGCCGCCGGTCCAGCCTCAGCTCGCGCGCTCCGCGAAGGAGCTGCCCGAGGGCGAGGGATGGCGCTACGAGCCCAAGTTCGACGGCTTCCGGACGATCGTCTTCCGCGACGGCGACGACGTGCAGCTCCAGAGCCGCAACGGCAGGCCTATGAACCGCTATTTCCCGGACATCGTCGAGCTGGTGCTCGAGCTCCCGCACGAGCGGCTGGTGCTCGACGGCGAGATGATGGTCGTAGTCGACGGCGTCCAGGAGTTCGACCTGCTCTCGCAGCGCATCCACCCCGCCGCGTCCCGCGTCGAGCGGCTGCGGGAGGAGACGCCGGCGTCGCTGGTGGCCTTCGACCTGCTGGCGGAGGACGACGAGACGCTGCTCTCGCTCCCGTACGACGAGCGCCGCGAGCGGCTCCGCGCCGTCGTGGCGGACCCGGTGGAGCTCACGCCGATGACCCCGGACCGAGACGCCGCGGGCGAGTGGCTCACCGGCATCTCGGAGGGCGTGGTGGCCAAGCAGGGCGACGCGCCGTACCGGCCCGGCGAGCGCACCGGCATGGTGAAGATCAAGCGGCTCCGCACGGCCGACGCAGTGGTGGCCGCGTTCCGCTTCGGCAAGGAGGAGGGCACGGTCGGCTCCCTGATCCTCGGGATGTACGACGACGACGGCGGGCTCCACATCGTGGGCCACACGTCGGGATTCCGCGCCAAGCAGAAGCGCGAGCTGCTCGGCCTGCTCGAGCCGTACCGCACCGGCGAGCGCGGCGCGGGCGAGCCGAGCCGCTGGAAGTCCGAGGAGGAGCTGGTCTGGGAGGGCCTCCGCCCCGAGCTCGTGGTGGAGATCGGCTTCGACCACATCACCGGCAACCGCATACGCCACGGCGCGAAGTTCGTGCGCTGGCGCGACGACAAGGATCCGAGCGAGTGCCATATCTCGCAGTTGCGTTCCTGACCCTGCTCCTCCTCGTCCCCGCCGCTCCCGCCGCCGCTCAGGCACAGGCGGAGGTGTACGCGTCGGGGATGCGCAACCCGTACCGCTGGTCGTTCGATCGCCAGACAGGCGACATCTACGTCGGGGACGTGGGCGGGATCAACGAAGAGGTCACATACCTGCCCGCGGCCCAGGCCCACGGCGCCAACCTGGGCTGGAACTGCTTCTCCGGCACGGCGGTCCAGTCCAGCTGCACGCCGACGAACTACTTCCCGCCGTCCTATGAGTACCCCAGCAGCCCCGACGTGGTGATCGGCGGCTACCTGGTGCGCGACCCCGCGCTGCCGTCGTTCGCGGGCCAGTACCTGTTTGGCCGCTTCGACACCGGGATCATCATGAAGCTGGGGCCGGGGGCCGCGCCGCCCGCCGTGGACACGGGCCTCAACATCGCGAACGTCTCCGGCTTCGGGGAGGACGGCGCCGGGCACCTGTACGCGACCTCGCTGGCGGGGCCGGTCTACGAGCTGGGCGAGAGCGGCGGGAGTGCTCACCAAGTCGACCCATCGGCACGTTCAACCAGCCGGTCGCGGTCGCGGCGGCGCCGGGGGTCACGAACGAGCTCTTCCTCGCCCTGAAGCCGGGGATCGTCGCGCGATGGACCCCGTCCGGCGCGACGATCGTCCTCGACATCCGCGGCGAGGTCGACGACGCGGGCGAGCAGGGACTGCTGTCGGTGGCGGTGGCACCCGACTACGCCACGAGCGGTCGCATCTTCGTCTTCTATACGGACAACGCCGGCGACCTGCAGATCGAGCAGCTGCGCGGCGGCGTCCGCACACCCGTGCTGACGATCCAGCACGACCAGGGCAGCAACCACAACGGCGGGCAGCTGCTGTTCGGTCCCGACAACGCGCTCTACCTGTCGACGGGCGACGGCGGGCCGCAGGGCGATCCGGAGGGCGACGCGCAGAACCCGAGCTCGCTGCTCGGGAAGATCCTGCGGATCGACGTGGGCATCCCGGCTCCGGGCGCCGGGGGCGACCCGCCTCCCGACACGGCGGCTCCCGTCATGAGGGTGCGCGTCCCGCGCCGCCAGCGCGTGCTGCGCCTGCGCGGCGCCGTCGCGTATGTGCGCTGCAGCGAGGCGTGCACGCTCGCGGCGGGCGGCACGCTGCGGATCGGCAGCCGTCGGCTGCTGCTGCGACGCGCCGTCGGCAGTGGGCAGCCTTCGCCGCGCACGCGCCTGAAGGTGCGCCTGCGGAGGCGCGCGGTGCTCATCCTGCGGCGCGCCCTCGCGAACGGACGGCGTCCCCGCGTGCAGGTCCGGCTTCGGGCTCGCGACGCGGCCGGCAACCGCTCAGCGCTGGTCCGCCGCTCTCTTCGCGTGCGCCGCTAGGCGAGCCTCGAGGAAGCGCCGCTCGACCGGGTTGGTCGCCAGCTCGAGGGCGCGCGCGTATGCCGCCGCGGCCTCCGCGTCCCGTCCCAGCCGGCCCAGCAGCCCGGCCCGCGCCGAGTGCAGCAGGTGGTAGTCGTGGAGCTCGCCGCCCGCCTCGAGCTCGTCGAGCAGGGGCAGGCCGCTCTGCGGTCCCTCGGCCATCGCCACGGCCACCGCGCGGTTCAGCTCCACGACCGCCGAGCGCTTGATCGCCGCCAGCCGCTCGTACAGGAGCGCGATGCGCGCCCAGTCGGTGTCGTCGGCCCGCTTCGCGCGGGCGTGCTCGGCCGCGATCGCCGCCTGGAGCCCGTACTCCCCGTGCTGGCCGGCCTGCGCCAGCAGTGCCAGGCCCTGCTCGAGCTCGTCACGCCGCCAGAGCGAGCGGTCCTGGTCCTCGAGCAGCACCATGTCGCCGTGCTTGTCCACGCGCGCGTCGCGACGAGAGTGGCTCAGGAGCATCAGCGCGAGCAGCCCGCGCACCTCGGGGTCGTCGGGCATGAGCCCCCGGAGCACGCGCGCGAGCCGGATCGCCTCGTCGCAGAGCTCGCGGCGCACGAGCACGTCGGCGCTCGTGGCGAGGTAGCCCTCGTTGAAGATCAGGTAGAGCGACGCCAGCACCGACCGCAGTCGCTCCGGCAGGTGGTGCTCCTCGGGCAGCTCGTAGGGGATGCCGGCCGCCCTGATCTTGCGCTTGGCCCGCACGAGCCGCTGCTGCATCGCCGTCTCGCCGGTGAGGAAGGCGCGCGCCACCTCTCGCGTGGAGAGCCCGCCGAGCGTGCGCAGCGTGAGCGCCACGCGCGCCTCGGCGGCGAGCGCCGGATGGCAGCACGTGAAGAACAGCAGCAGCCGGTCATCCGGGATCGAGCCCATGGCGTCCTCCGATTCCTCGCCGCCGCCCAGCGCCTCCAGCTCGCGCAGCTTCTCCGCGTAGCGACGCTCGCGGCGCAGGCGGTCGATCGCGCTGTTGCGCGCCGTGAGCACGATCCAGCCGCCGGGGTTGGCGGGCACTCCGTCGCGCGGCCAGCGCTCGACGGCGGTGGCGAAGGCCTCCTGAACCGCCTCCTCCGCGCGGTCGAAGTCGCCCAGGATCCGGATCAGGGTCGCCACCGCCCGCCCCGACTCGCGCCGGAACAGGCGGTCGACGACCGCGCCGGGCGTCGCTAGCTCTGAGCGGCCGCCGATTGCTGCGCGCCCTCGGCGCCCGCGCCCTCGTAGTTCATGACGGGGCGCACCTCGACCGAGCCGCTCGCCGCGCCGGGAATCTTGGATGCCCATTCGATCGCCTCGTCGAGGCTGTTGCACTCGAGCAGGTAGAAGCCGCCGAGCTGCTCCTTCGTCTCGGCGAAGGGGCCGTCGGTGAGCATGCGCTCGCCGTCGCGGACGCGGACCGTGGTGGCGGCCGAGGTGGGCTCGAGGCCCTCGCCGGCGAGGATCACACCGGCCTGGCCGGCCTCCTCGCCGAACGCTCCGTACGCCTCCATCACCTGGCTGATCTGCTCCGGGGTGGCGCTGCCCCACTGGCTCTCGTCGCCGTAGATGCTGCAGAGGTACTTCACGGGAACTCCTCTCGTAGCGCGACGCCAATCGTCACGTTCACCCTAACCACGAACGGGAGCGGTCGAGATCGACATCGTCAACATATGGGCGGTGGCCGAGCTCGAGGTGATCGCTGGCGACGTGACGGCGCTCGAGGTGGACGCCATCGCCAACGCCGCCAACACGCAGCTGATACACGGCGGCGGCGTGGCCGGAGCCATCTCGCGGGCAGGGGGCCCGGATGTGCAGCGCGAGTCGGACGAGCGGGCGCCCATCGCGCTGGGTGAGGCGGTGGAGACCACCGCCGGCGACATGCCCGCCCGCTGGGTGATTCACGCGGCGACCATGGAGCTCGGCGGGCCAACGTCGGCCGACATCATCGAGCGGGCCACGCGCTCGACGCTCGCCAAGGCCGATGAGCTGGGAGCGCGCTCGCTCGCGCTGGTGGCGTTCGGCACCGGGGTGGGCGGCTTCCCGCTCGAGGAGGCGGCGCGAATCATGGTGGGCGCGGCGCGCGACCACACGGGCGGCCTCGAGCGGATCATCTTCGCCGTGCACGGCGAGGACGCGGAGCGCGCCTTCCGCGAGGCGCTTTGAGCGCTTCCCGACCCGGCCGCGAGGGTCCGCTCCCCGCGCTGGTGGCGCCGGACTCGTTCAAGGGCACCTTCTCGGCACGCGAGGTGGCCGCCGCGATCGCGGACGGGCTGCGCTCCGCGGAGCGCGAGGCCCGCGAGCTGCCGGTGGCCGACGGCGGCGAGGGCACCATGGAGGTGCTCGTGAGCGCCCTCGGCGGGGAGGTTCGCACCGTCAGCGCCTCGGACCCGCTCGGCCGGCCGATCGAGGCCGGCTTCGCGCTGCTGCCCGACGGCTCGGCGGTCGTGGAGACGGCACAGGCGAGCGGCCTCGGCCTGGTCGCCGAGGCCGAGCGCGACGCCTGGGCGGCCACCACCCGCGGCACCGGCGAGCTGATCGTGGCCGCCGTGGAGGCCGGCGCCGAGAGGGTGATCGTGACCGTCGGCGGCTCCGCCACCACGGACGGGGGTGCCGGAGCGCTCGAGGCGCTCGACGAGGCCGGCGTGACCGTGCCGGCGATGGACGTCCTATGCGACGTCCGAGTGCCATTCGAGGACGCTCCGCGCATCTTCGCGCCCCAGAAGGGCGCGGACCCGGCGATGGTCAAGCGTCTCGAGCGTCGCCTCGACGAGCTGGCCGAGCGGCTGCCCCGCGACCCCCGCGGCGAGCCGATGACCGGCGCGGCCGGCGGCCTCTCCGGCGGCCTCTGGGCGGGCTGCGGCGCGCGGCTGGTGCCCGGGGCCCCCTACGTGCTCGACGCGATCGGCTTCGACCACCTGATGCGCGGCTCAGCGTTCGTGGTCACCGGCGAGGGCAGCCTCGACGAGCAGACGCTCCAGGGCAAGATCGTCGGCGAGGTGGCCACCCGCTGCCGCCAGGCCGGCGTCACCTGCCACGCCATCGTGGGCCGCGACCGACTCGACCCCTTCGGCGAGCGCATCATCGACCTCGCCTCCGTGACGGAAGCGTCAACGCTCGCCGAGCTCGAGGCCGCCGGCCGAGCCCTGGTCTGAGCCGCGAACGGCGGCGCCGCCCGCCGGCGCGCCCTACGCCGGCGCAGGCGCGCCGCTGCGGCGCGTCACCGATGCCGAGTACGCGCGCGGGCGGAAGCGCAGGATCTCGTCGTCGCTCAGGTCGATGCCGTCGGTCACGCGCGTGGGGTCGAAGACGAGGATGTCGCCTTCGCGCTCGCGCTCGGTGTCCAGGCCGGTCAGCTCGAGCCGGCCGAGCTCGACCTTCTCGCGCTCCTCCGGCCAGGCGACGGTGGGGTCGTCCACGGCGTCCCCCTCCTCGGCGATCACGGCCACCATCCGGAACGCCGTGGAGTCGCGGGCGGCGATGTCCTCCTGGAGGTAGTCGCGCCCGCGGGCCTTCGCGTCCTCCTCGGAGAGCGTGCTCTCGCCCGCCTCCGGCTCGAACCGGTAGCGCACGTAGCGCTCGGTTCCGTCGGGCGCGGTCCAGCGGAACGAGTGGATCGAGTTGTAGGTGACCGTTGCGTAGCTCTCGGGCGGGTCGCCCGTCACGGCCGCCTGGATCGCCTGGCCCGCCTCGGGATGCGCCTCGAGCCAGGCGCCGATCTTCCCGAAGTCGGGCTGCCCGGTCTCCGGGTCCGGCTTGCGAAGCCGTGCGAACTCGAGGAAGTCCTCCGGCGTGCGCGCGAAGAAGCAGGGCAAGCTGAGCGCGACGACGTCGGTGCGCGAGCCGTCGGGCAGGTAGAACTTCACGGCCAGGCCGCGGCCCTCCGCCTTGGCGTAGTCCGGGCTGCCCGGGTCACCGGCGCCGTTCGAGAAGCGCGCGGTCACGCGCACCGGCTCGTCCTGCATGTGGGCGGCCGTGGTCAGCCCCGAGGCGGCCGGTGTGAACGTGCCGGTGAGCAGCGTGCCCTTCGCATGCGCGGCGCGGTGGCCCTCGTGCCGCCCCGAGATGTCGTTGATCGCGTCGACAACCTGTTCGGCGAGCTCGTCCATGGGCAGACATTAACCGGCCCCGGGAAAGCCACGGGCGCCCACTTGGGGCGCCCGTGCTGCCTCACCCGTGCGACGGCCTTCCGGCCGTCGCGTACTGGGACTAGCGCATCCCTGGCACGGGGCGGAAGCCCTCGTACTCGGGAGTGTGCTCCCAGGCTTCGTCGGTCTCGCGGAGGACCATCCGGCCGATCGACCCGAGGCCCACGACGAGGAACGCCGCGGCCACGATCGTGAGCCAGTTCATGGCGGTCGCGATCCCGAAGCCGAACAGAATCGCCCCGACGCCCACGCATACCGCCATCCACGACTGCACGGCGCGGGCCCTGTACAGCCCAACGGACAGCAGGGCCATGCCGATCGAGAATCCGAACGACACGAAGGCGAACGGGATCAGGATCCCGGCGCTCTCGTTCAGCCCCTGGAGCAGCGTGACCGCCGCGGCGCGGTCGCCCTCGCTGACCAGCTCCCACATCACGAGCTCCATCGCGACGATCCCCACGAACGCGAGCAGCCCGATCATCGCCAGGCCGCCGCCCACGTGCCCGAGCGTCACCTGACGCTCACGCAGCATGTGCATCAGCCCGAGCACCGCCGGAACCACCAGCACGATGGACACCAGCGCGATCAGGTGAGCCGCGTACCACGCGTCGAGGTTCTCGGCGATCGTGGCCACCTGAGTCGCCTCGTCCATGTCGCTCGCGGGGTGGATCACCGTCGCGACGAGCAGGAAAACCGGCGCTAGGACCATGCACGCTCCCGCGAGCATCTTGCGGGAATGATGTGCATCAGAGAGGTGCATCTACATCCTCCTGAATCCGGTGGGATCCGAAGCGATCCCGACTGTCCGGAATACCCTCGATTGTAACGTTGGTTACGAGCTGGTGGGCGGCTTGCAGAGGCCGCCAGCGGGCGCCGGGATCGGGGCCTCAGCGGGCCTCGGCCAGCGCCCGGATCACGGCCTCGTAGAAACCCTCACTCATTGCCGCCTCCGTGCGCTCGACGTTGCCGAACGCGGCCGTGTCGCCCGACCACCGCGTTCGCGACCAGGAACAACCGGCCCACCACCTCGGCCACCTCCAGATCCTCCTGCGAGTCGCCGACCGCGATGCAGTCCTCGCGCGCGTAGCCGCGCGCGCGCATGTGCGCCGCCACCGCCCGGGCCTTGGAGACCCCGGCCGGGATCAGGTGGAAGGTGTGCGTGCCGGGCGCGATCTCGCCGTTGTCCACGAGGCGCAGGCCGGCGTGTCCCTCCGCGGCCAGCAGGGCGTTCGCCTCGTCGGCGTCCACCGAGCCTCGGAACAGGTGCGAGACCTCGCGGTCCTGGTGGAAGGGCGCGTGCGACTCGAGGCGGCCGGCGTAGTGGCCGAGCAGCAGGTCGGGCGCGCCGCTCGCCGCGATCTGGGCGTGCACCGTCTCGCCGTCGCGGGGCTGGAGCTCGTCCGTCAGGAACGTGGTCTCGCCGTCGATCACGAGGCCGGAGCCGACCTCGAAGATGTACGAGCTCTGGCCGAGCAGGCGAGCGTCCTCCATCACCTGCGCGCGCCTGCGCCCCGACTTGATCACCACCTCGGCCCCGGCTCGGTGGCACGCCTCCAGTGCGCGCGCCGCCAGCAGCGTGAACTCCCCCTCAGCCGTGCGGAAGAGCGACGCTCCGCTTCCCAGGAGCGTCCCGTCCAGGTCCGTGTAAACGCACCTGATGCCCACTACGCGTGCGCGCGGAGCGTCGCATATGGCGGGCGCTCGACGGGCGGCTCGTGACCGTGGTCGAGAAGGCGGCCCTCGCCGGCCAGCCGCTCCAGCACCGTGCCGAGCACCTCGCGCGCCATCGGGGCGAGGGCCGACAGCGGCTGGTGGCGGTTGCGCCGCACATCGAGGTCCACCTGCGCCATGCCCTCGGTGCCGCCGAGGGCGTCGCGCGCGTGAAGGAGCATCGCCGTCTCGACCGCGTAGCCGGTGGCGAACGGGAGCCGCTCGAGGAGCTCGCGCGGCGCGGCCACCTCGCCCGCAAGCGGCTGGGCGAAGCCCGCCAGGTCGGGGAAGAACGCGGACAGGAGCGGCTTGGCGGTGAGCTCGGTCACGCGGCCGCCGTCGCTCGGGTACTCGCGGCCGTCCGGCGCGGTGAACGGGCGCCGGAAGTGTGCCTTCACGAAGCGGATGTCCCGCTCGCAGACGAGCGGACCGAGGAGCCCGGTGGCGAAGTGGGGCGAGAAGTCCGGCGTGTCCGAGTCGAGGTAGACCACCAGCTCGCCGCGCGCGACCGCGAGCGCCCGCCACATGGCGTCGCCCTTGCCCAGCACAGGCCCGAAGTCCGGGAGCAGCTCCGACTCCTGGTGCACCTCGGCACCTTCGGCGGCAGCCAGCTCCGCGGTGCCGTCGCCGGAGGCGGCGTCCACCACCAGGATCTGGTCGATCAGCGGCGCGAGCCCCTGCAGCCGCTCCACGATCACGCCGATCGTGTCGGCCACCTCGCGGGTCGGAAGCACGACCGTGATGGTCTCCCGCTTCCCTTCGAGCAGCCGCGCGAGCGCGTACTGGGAGTGGTGGAAGGACCGGATCAACTCCTGCGTACTATCGCAGTCCGTGAGCCGCGCTCCGACCACCTACCCCTGGGAAGCCGTGCTGGAGCCAGGGCGCGACGAGGAGCTGGTGGCGAGCTCCCGCGAGCGCGAGCAGGCGGGGCTGGCGGAGCCGATCCCGGACGACCTGCACCCCGCGCTGCTCGAGGGGCTCGCGGCCGCCGGGATCGAGTCGCTCTGGGCCCATCAGGCCGACACGCTGGAAGCGGCCCGGCGCGGCCACGCGATCGTCACGACCGGCACGGCCAGCGGCAAGTCGCTCGCCTTCAACCTGCCGGTGCTCGACACGCTGGCGAGCGACGTGGGCGCGCGCGCCTTCTACCTCTATCCGACGAAGGCGCTCGCGCAGGACCAGGCGCGCGGGCTCGCCCGCCTGGGCGGCAAGTACCTGCGACACGCGATCTACGACGGCGACACCCCGCGCGAGGAGCGCCGCGCGATCCGGCAGCGCTCGAACCTGATCCTCACCAACCCGGACATGCTGCACGTGGGCGTGCTGCCCAACCACCGCTCGTGGGGCGACGTGCTCGCGAACCTCGCCTGGGTGGTGGTCGACGAGGCACACGTGTACCGGGGCGTGTTCGGGTCGCACGTGGCGAACGTGCTGCGGCGCCTGCGGCGGCTCGCCCGCGCATATGGCAGCGAGCCGCGCTTCCTGCTCACCAGCGCGACGATCGCCAACCCGAGCGAGCTGGCCGAGCGGCTCACCGGCGTCGAGGTGGAGCTCGTGGACCGCGACGGCGCCCCTCGGGCCGAGCGCCAGATCGCGATGTGGAACCCGCCGCTCGTGGACGAGCGGCTCGGCCGGCGCGCCTCCGCGCTCTCGGAGGCGGCCAACCTGCTCGCCGAGCTGGTCGAGCGCGAGATCCGCACGATCTGCTTCCTGAAGTCGCGGCGCGGCGTGGAGCTGATCCAGCGCTTCACGCGCCAGCGTCTGGAGGACGCGGGCCGGCCCGACCTGGCCGAGCGCATCGCTCCCTACCGCGCCGGCTACACGCCCGCCCAGCGGCGCGAGATCGAGCAGCGGCTCTCTGAGGGAGACCTGCTCGCGGTCGTGGCCACGAACGCCCTCGAGCTCGGCATCGACATCGGCGACCTCGACGCCGCGCTCTGCGTGACCTTTCCCGGCACCGTCGCGAGCCTGCGCCAGATGTGGGGGCGCGCGGGGCGCCGCAACGCCGGCCTCGCGATGTACGTGGCCGGCGAGGACGCACTCGACCAGTTCTTCTGCCGCCACCCGACCGAGTTCCTCGAGCGGCCGGTCGAGCAGGCGATCCTCGACCACGAGTCCGAGCAGATCCACGAGGCGCACCTCGCCGCGGCGGCCTACGAGCTGCCGCTCACGCCGGAGGACACCGAGGTGTTCGGCCCGCGCTGGGAGGACCACGCCCGGCGCCTCGTGCAGCAGGGCGCGCTGCGCGAGCGCGGCGGGCGCTACCTGCCTCGCGGCCCCGGCTACCCGGCCGCGCGGATCGCCCTGCGCTCGGCGTCGCCGGACTCCGTCTCGATCGTTGAGGCCGACGGCGGCGAGGTGATCGGCACCGTCGAGACCGCGCGGGCGCATTCCGCAGTCCACCCGGGCGCCGTCTACCTGCACATGGGCGCCGCGTTCGAGGTGGAGGAGCTCGACCTCGAGCAGCGGCGCGCGATCGTGCGGCCCTTCAACGGCGACTGGTACACGCAACCGAAGAAGGAGTCCGAGACCTGGATCGAGCAGGTGCGCGACCAGCGCGAGAGCTGCGGCGTGGCGCTCTCGTTCGGGATCGTGTCGGTGACCGAGCAGGTGGTGGCCTACCAGAAGAAGCACGTGACGGACCACTCCGTGCTCGACCTGCTGGCGCTCGACATGCCGGAGCAGGAGTTCGTGACCCAGGCGCTCTGGTACGAGCTGCCGGACTCGCTGGTGCGCGACGAGTTCCCGCTCGAGGTCCTCCAGGGCTCGCTGCACGCGGCCGAGCACGGCCAGATCGCGGTGCTCCCGCTGATCGCGATGTGCGACCGCTGGGACATCGGCGGCCTCTCGACCGCCTACCACCACCAGACCGGCCGGCCGACGATCTTCATCTACGACGGCCACCCCGGCGGCGTGGGCATCACGCGCGCCGGCTTCGAGCGCTTCGAGGCGCTTGTCGGCGACGCCCTCAGACTGATCTCGGAGTGCCGCTGCGAGAGCGGCTGCCCCTCGTGCGTCCAGTCGCCGAAGTGCGGCAACCTCAACGAGCCGCTGAACAAGCGCGGAGCGATCGAGCTGCTGAGCCGGATGGCGGCGTCTTAGATGGCGCTCGCTCGAGTGGACGACGACACCGAGGAGCTGCTGCGGGATTCGTTCCTCAGGCCAGTGTTGATGACGCGCGCGAGGCAACCGTCGAGTGCGAGCGCGGTTTGCCTAGTGCAGCCGCGGCTATGGTTGGTCTTGCGATGCGCACTGACGACGAGATCCGAGCCCTGCTGAGCCGCTTGGCGCGACGTCACCCCTCGGGCGGCACGGTCATCGAGCGCGTCGCGATCGTTGCGGAGGGGGCCGACTCGGCAGAAGTGGTGGCCTGGATCCTCGATCACGCGGGCGAGCCCGAAGTGGCCCCCGGCGCGTCGTCCAAAGGCGGCCTCCACAGTCCGCGGCTCAGCGAGCCGATCGGATCCGAGCCGCGCCCGCCGGCTCGCTACGTGTTGCCCGCCGGCGCGCTCAACTGAGCCCAAGCGGCAGCGCCGATCAGCTGAGCGCGGCGCGATCGAGCTGCTCGGCCGGATGGCGGGCAGCTAGGGCTTGCGGCCCGAGGCGAGCTTCGCCGACACCGGCAGCTCGAGGGCTTCTCCGCGGCGATAGGGGGCCAGCAGCCGGTCGAGGGCGTCGCGGATGCGCCGCTGCACCGGCTCCGGCTGGCGCAGGATGAGGGCGGAGGTCCGGACGGTCCCTTCGAGCATGCCCTCCCAGAGCGCGTCGGCGCTCCGGACGCGGTGCGTGAACTCGATGGTGGCCACCGCCCGGTCCTCGAGGCCGTGGTCGCCCAGCAGCGCGTCGAACTCCTCATCGACGGAGAAGCGGAAGAAGTCCGGTCCGGTGGGCAGGTCGGCAGGCGGCGCGGCCCCCGCCTGGGCCACCGCGTCCAGGACGACCCCCAGGAAGCGCGCGTGTTGGGGCAGGTCCCAGGCGGTCAGCGCCAGCCATCCGCCCGGACGCAGCACGCGCACGAAGCCGGCCGTGGCCTGCTCCGGCCGCCCGAGGTGCAGGACCAGGAAGTTGCCGACGACGGCGTCGAACGACTCGTCCGGGAACGGCAGCTCGTGCGCGTCCGCCCTCCGGAAGTCGATTCCGGGATGCAGGCGCCGGGCGAGCAGGACCATGGCCTCGGCCACGTCGATCCCGACGACGTGCGCCCCTCTCGCGGCGCCGTGGGCCGCCACGTAGCCGGGGCCGGTCGCGAGGTCGAGCATTCGGGTGCCCTGGCGCACGTCCGCGGCGTCGAGGAGCGGCTCGACCAGCTGACCGGTGATCGCGCCGAAGAAGCGGTCGTAGCCCCCCGCCCTCGCGTCCCAGGCGCCGGCCTCGAAGGCGTTGAAGGCATCCGGGTCGAACGTGGCGTGCCTCTAGTCGATCCCCAGCGTCAGCTTCCCGCGCAGCTCGTCGGTGCTGGCGGACACGAAGCCGTTGAGATCACCGAGCGGGCGCGTGAACAGCGCGCCGCCGAGGCCGCCGAGCTCGCCCAACCCGAGCGCGGGTCCGAACTGACCGAGCAGGGTGTTCACGAGCTCCTGGGCGTCGGCACTCAACACGACCGAGCCCTTGGCGCCCGGGACGGCAACCGGCTCCTCGCCGGCGAGCTTGCTCGCCTGCGCGGGATCGTTGGCCACCACGAGCACGTCGTCGATCACCCCGAACACCACGGCGTCGCCATCCGGCTGCGCGAGCGCGTAGAAGTCGTCGCTCCCCTTCGGCTTCGAGAGGCCCACGGTGCCGAAGCCCGCGCCCTCCGCGAAGCTCGGCAGGACGTCGGCGACCTTCGCGAGGGTGCGCTCGAACGCCCGCGGATCCTTGAGCTCGGCCCGCACGGCGTACTTGCCGTCGATCGAGACGCTCGCGGACACGTCGCCGGTGAGCTGCCCGATCAGGTCCTCGTCGAGGCTCACGCCGAGCTGCCTGTCGATCGTCTTCTTGGCCTGCGCGTAGTCGCCGAAGCCCGCCGGGTCCACGGCCTGGCCGGCGTTCTCCGCGAACGTGATGATGTGAGCTAGGTCGCGGACGCCGAGACCCACCTCACCCTTGCGCTTGATCACGTCGGGAGACTCGTCGCCCGGCGCGATCGGCAGGTCCGCGTCGCTGAGGTCGCCCTCGGTGCGCAGGCGGAAGTCGACGTCGATGCCCTCGTCCTTCGCGACCACGGTCAGGCCGAGCGTCCGCAGGGCGTCGATCCACTTGATCCTGCGCGCGTCCGCGGAGCCCGGATTGCCCTTGAGCGCCGCCTCGAGGTCCACGTACACGCGCGCGAGCGCGCTCTCCGGCAGCCCGTCGAGGCCCTCGTTGAAGGTCTCCTCGTCGAGGTGGTCGTCACCGTCGGCGCGCTTCAGCGCGGCGGTGAGCTGTTGCCTGTCGCTGGCGACCACGACCATGTCGTCCTCAACCGCGAGGACGCTCCCATCGCCCTCGTAGAGCGTCGCGCCCGACTCCTCGCCGATCTTCCTGACCTTCGTCTTGTCGATGATCTCGTCGAAGCGGTCCCTGTCCTTGACCTTGAGCGCGGCCACGACGTTGCCCGCGCTCGACTCGCCGCTCAACGATGCCGCGTCGGTGGCGCCCACGACGAACGGGTTGCCGAGCGCCGGCTTTACGTCGTCCTCAAAGTTCACGTCGCCCGCCGACTGCTCGAGCTGCTGGCGCAGGCTCTCCTGAACCTGCTCCCCGAACGGGAACTTCCGGATCAGCGCCTGAAGCGCCTTGTACTGGTCGCCGTCAACGTCGGTGTCGATCGCAACCGCGAAGGGCGCGTCCTTCGGCAGGTAGGAGAGCGCCGAGTCCAGGGCGCTGCCGGAGTCGCCGCCACCCCCGCAGCCGGCGCTCAGGATGGCGAACAGCGCCAGAGAGGTGGCTACGAGGCGTCGCATCGCGGCGCCGGAGTCTAGTGGCGCGTGGCGCGCACTCCGTCGAGGAACAGGTCGAGCTGGCGACGCCAGTCGTAGGGCATCGTCCCCTGCGCGTCCGCGGCCATCATGCTGCCGAGCCCACACATCAGGGTACGGATGTCGTCCACCTCGAAGTCCTCGCGCAGAACGCCGGCCTCCTTCGCGCGCGCGATCACCTTGCCCCACGCCTCCCGGAGCTCGCGCACCGCCGGCTCAGCGCGCTGCATCGCCTCCGGCGTGGCGGCGAAGGGCATCCTCTGGTGGGCAGCGTCACGCGCCATGACGTCGGTCTGCTCGCGCAGGCCGCCCTCGAAGGCCGCCCACGGATCGCTCTCCTCCTCGAACTTGCGCCTCACGGCCTCGGCGAAATCGGAGAGCTTCACGTGGATCAGCTCGCCCACGAGCATCTCCTTCGTCGTGAAGTGGCGGTAGAGCGTGCCGACCCCGACCCCGGCTCGCCGCGCGATGTCGTCCATCTGCGCGTCCTCGCCGTGCTCCGTGAACGCCGCGCGCGCGGCGTCGAGGATCAACTGCCGGTTGCGGAGCGCATCGGAGCGCATGGTCGTGGCCATCGAGAAGATCGTACCGCGATTACTTGACAAGCGGAACCGTGGTTCCGTATATTTCCATGCGAACCGGAACCGATATTCCGCTTAGTGAGGAACCGCACGTGAGCCCTTCAGCCACCCCCCGCGCAAAGAATCTAGCCCTCGCGCTGCTCGCCACCGCCCAGTTCGTGGTGGTGCTCGACGCCTCGATCGTGAACGTCGCGCTGCCCTCGATCGGCCGCGACCTCGACTTCGCCCAGCAGAACCTGTCCTGGGTCCTCAACGCGTACACGCTCGTGTTCGGCGGCTTCCTGCTGCTCGGCGGGCGCCTGGCCGACCTCCTCGGTCGCCGGCGCATGTTCATCTACGGAATGTGGCTCTTCGCCGCGGCGTCGCTCGTCGGCGGGCTGGCGCAGAGCGACGTGATGCTGATCGCCGCCCGCGCGGTGCAGGGCCTTGGCGCCGCGCTGATCTCCCCGGCCGCGCTGTCGATCGTCACCACCACGTTCGCCGAGGGGTCGGAGCGCAACCGGGCGCTGGGCGTCTGGGGCGCCGTGGCGGGCTCCGGCGGCGCGGTCGGCGTGCTGCTCGGCGGGATCCTCACCGAGTGGGCCGGCTGGGAGTGGGTGCTGTTCGTGAACGTGCCGATCGGCATCGCGGCGGCCATGCTGGCGCCGCGGCTGCTCCAGGAGAGCCGCGACGAGTCGAGCCCGTCGTTCGACATCGCCGGCGCGTTCTCCGTGACCGCCGGGCTCGCCCTGCTCGTCTACACCCTGGTCGACGCCAACGACGCGGGCTGGGGCTCGACCCAGACGCTCGGGCTCGGCGCCCTGGCGGTCGCGCTGCTCGCCGCGTTCGTGGCGATCGAGTCGCGGCGCAGGCACCCGCTCGTCCCGTTCTCGATCTTCCGCCTGCGCACGCTGCGCGGCGCGAACGTGATCGGGCTGCTGCTGGGCATGTCGCTGTTCGCGATGTTCTTCTTCATCACGCTCTACATGCAGCAGGTGCTCGGCTTCGAGCCGCTCGAGGCGGGCCTCGCGTACCTGCCGCTGTCGGCGGGCATCATCGTGTCGGCCGGGGGAGCCTCCCAGCTCGTGAACCGCTTCGGGTTCAAGCCCGTTCTGGTCACCGGAATGGTCCTGCTGGCCGTCGGCCTCGTCTGGTTCAGCCAGGTCAGCCCCGGTGGCTCGTACGTGGGCGATGTCCTCTTCCCGTCGCTGCTCGCGGCCGTGGGCCTCGGCCTGGCGTTCGTGCCGGTCACGATCGCGTCGGTCACCGGCACGAAGCCCTCGGAGGCCGGGCTGGCGTCCGGGCTGATCAACACCTCGCAGCAGGTGGGCGGGGCGCTCGGCCTGGCGCTCCTCGCCACGGTCTCCACCGGCCGCACTGACGACGTGGTCGCGGCGGGCGAGCACAGCCGTGCCGTGGCGCTCACCGAGGGCTTCCAGGACGCCTTCCTGGCGGGCGCCGGGCTCGCCGTGCTGGGCGCCGTCCTGGCGGCGGTGCTGATCAGCTCCCGCGACAGCCGCGAGATGGCCGAGGCCGCACGCCGCGGTGAGGTGGCGCCCGCCCCGGCCTGATCCGCGCAGCCGCCTCCTACTTCCGGAGGACATCAAGATCGCCCCACAGGCCGACGACAGCCGAGCCGCTTCGTTGGATCCTGTCCCCATGACGACGACCCTGATCAGCACCAGCTGCCGCAGCTGCGGGCACCGGGTCGAGGACGCGATGCACCTGATGCTGTGCGACGACTGCCTGGACGCTCGCCTCGCGGAGCTGGAGCCGATTCCCGCGCCTGCGGTGTTCGCGGCCCGCTTCGCCGCCCTCGAGCGGCCGCTGCCGATCGCCGCCTAGGCCCAGCTCACGGAACCTCGCATCACCGCGAGGTGTAACCGTGGCATGAGCGCTCGTCGCCACCGGCTCCTCGTCATAGCTGTGCTCTGCGCCGCCTGCACACCCGCGACGGCCCTTGGCGCAGCGAAGCTGCCGCTGCCGTCGTCGGTGACCGGCAGGGCGGGTGCCGTGGCGCCCGGTGGCAGCGAGCGGCTCCTCACCCGGCGAGCGGGCGAGGACACCGTGGTGAGCGCCGTGCGTCGTGGGGACCGCGGCGTCCTGCGATCGCGGCGGATCGAGGGGCGCTGGAGCATTCCCGCCGTGACGCTCGGCGGCGCGACCACGGGCCTGTCGGCCGATGGCCGCGTGCTCGTGCTCGCCCGGCCGGAGCGCTACTTCCCGCCCACGAGCACGGCTCTCGCCGTCCTCGACGCGAAGCGGCTGCTCGTGACTCGCCGCATCTCGCTGCCCGGCTTCTTCACGGTCGACGCGATCTCGCCGGACGGGCGCTCGCTGTACCTGATCCAGTACTCCGGCCAGGACGTGCTCGACTACCGCGTGCGTACGCTCGACACCCGGACCGGCCGCCTTTCGGCGCGTGACGTCGTCGATCCGCGCGAGCCCGACGAGCAGATGGGCGGCCTTCCGGTCGCGCGGGTCATGAGCCGTGACGGCCGCTTCGCCTACACGCTCTACAGCGGTGGCGAGGAGACCTTCATCCATGCGCTGGACACGGTCGGGCGGACCGCGGCCTGCATCGACCTCGCCGAGATTCCGCCCGACAGCGACCTTTCCCGCTACCGGCTGGACCTGAGCGCAGACGAGCGCCGAGTCCGGGTGCTCAGCGGCGGCAGTGTCGTGTCGACCGTCGACGCGCGCACCGGGGCGCTCAGCGAGCGCGCCGCGTCTCGCCAGGCCGTGGCGCCGGCCCCGGACGAAGCCGGCCTGCCATGGCTCCCGCTGTCACTGGTGGCCGGCTTGGGCACGCTTGCGGTCGCGGTCGCGCGCAGGCGTCACGCCACCTCGTCGACCACCTCGTAGTGGGCGACGGTCGAGGCGCCGATCAGGTAGCGCTCGTCCTCCGGATAGAGCACGGCGGCCTCGATGTCGTCCCCGGCGAAGGCGCGGATCGCATCCTTCGAGTCCCACAGCGAAAGCGTGACGAACTCGGTCCGGTCGCCGTCGTCGCGCCGGAGCATCCACGCGCCGCGGTTGCCGGCGGTCTCGCCGTATTCGGCGAATCCGGTCTCGTGGATGTACTGCGCGTACTGCTCGGCATCGTCGCGTCGGACGACGCCCCTCCAGGTCCGGGCGATCATCTAGCTCCGCCAGCTCAAGCCGGCCGCTGCATCAGTCGACCGCGTTCCAGTTGAGGGGGCCGAAGGTGCAGCGCACGACCCGTCCGTTGGGCTTGGTGCGCTTGACGTTGCCCGCGATCGTCCCGGTGATCTTGGCGTCCGTGAGGGTCCCCTTCAGGATCTGCGTCTCCACGTAGCGGGTCCCCAGGTCTCGGTAGCGATCGACGACCGTCCTCCCGAAGGTCCCGTCCGAGCGAATGACGACCGCCTGCGAGTACTCGGCGCCGGTGAAGAGCCTGCTCGAGTAACCCCGCTTGTCCGAGCAGCGCCGGCCGCTCGCGTCCCACGGGACCTCGATGGCCAGGATCACATGCCGCGAATCGTCCAGCCGCACCCAGACCGACTCGATGTTCCTCACGCCGCCGTAGGTCACGCCCGGCTCCCCCGTCTGGGACGACTGCCCCGACGAGTTGCTGAAGCCGCCGAAGGCCGCAACCCCGAGGCCGGTGAGGAGCACGCCGAGGACAAGTCGCTTGCCGAACATGCGAGCCTCCTTTGCCGTGAGGCGCCCGAACGCGCGCCAACCACGCGACGGCCCCTCAGCTTCGTACCTCTCTCGCGAGTATCCACCCGCAAATGGGGGCCGGTCAAGCGCCGCGCCTGGGAAGGAGAGCTGAGCCGACATGACTGACCTGAGCAACCTGGAAGTGCTGGTGGGCGAGTGGTCGGCCGAGGTGCCCGGCTTCACGGTCGAGGCCCGCACCACGTTCGAGTGGCTCGAGGGCGGTGGGTTCCTGATCCAGCGCGCGACGGTCGACCGGCCGGAGTTCCCGAACGGGATCATGGTCATCGGCGCCACCGGGCCGGACGGGGCACTTCAGCAGCACTACTTCGACTCGCGCGGCGTCCACCGCCTCTACGAGATGACGCTCGAGGACGGCGTCTGGACGCTCTGGCGCGAGGGACCCGACTGGCCGCAGCGGTTCGTCGGCGAGTTGAGCGACGACGGCAACACGATCACGGGCCGCTTCGAGCGGGGCGAATCGCCCGGCGCGCCGCTGCAGCACGACTTCGACATCACCTACAGGCGCCTGCGCTGACCGGCTCCTGGCGGGGTAGGAGGTAACTGAACATGCCTGACGAGCTCGTGAACGTCCGCTACATGGTCGACGACGTCGAAGAGGCCGTCGACTTCTACACCACCCACTTCGGCTTCACCGTGCGCTCCAACTTCGCCCCCGCGTTCGCCGACGTCGTGCGCGGCAACCTACGGCTGCTGCTCAGCGGCCCGAAGAGCTCGGCCGGGCGGCCGATGCCCGACGGCCGCATCCCGCAGCCCGGAGGCTGGAACCGCATCCACTTCATCGTCGAAGACGTCGCGGCCGAGGTCGAGCGGCTGCGCTCCGCCGGCCTGACGTTCCGCAACGACATCATCAGCGGGCCCGGCGGCCAGCAGATCCTGCTCGAGGACCCGTCCGGCAACCCGATCGAGCTCTTCCAGCCGGCCGACGCCTGAGGGACCGCAGGCGAGGGCGACGCCCTCGCCATCACCGTGAGGCGCAGCGCTACACCCCCGCGGCGTCGCGCGCGCCCGGTGAGCCGGGACCAGGCTCGCCGCGACGCCTCAGACCGGTAACTCTCAGCTCCTGGGCTCCGGACCGGGCGAGAGTGTCGCATCCATGGAGAGGAGCACTCTGCTCGCCGTCGGGCGAGGCTCCTGGTCGTCGTCCGCAGCGGTCGTGTGCGGTGTGACGTCTGACGCGCCTGCTCTTGCGCGCGAAACGCCAGCGAGCCGGTTTCGAGCCGGCGGCCTCGCTCGCCCAACCGTAGACGCGGCTTCAACGACTACGGGCTTGTGGCACTGCCACGAGGAGCAGGCTCGCCGGCGGGAGAACCGGGCGCCGTCGAATCTGCGGCAGTAAAGGTCAGGATCTGCGAGGCCACCAGCTCCGGGTCGTCGAACATGGCGGTGTGGCCGCAGTCCGGCAACTCGCGGAGCTCCGCGTGCGGCAGTTCCGCGAGGAAGCGCTCGGCATGCTCCCGCGAGAGCACGCGATCGCCCGCGGGATACAGAATCAGGACAGGACAGCTCACACGTTCCAACCCCTCAAGCCGCGCGAACGTCCCATCCGGGAGCGTGTTAGCGGCCAGGTGTGCGGGCGCGTCGCAGTACGCGAACTCGACGACGAGCCGTTCAGCCTCCTCGGCGGGAATGCGCCCGGGATCTACGCAGGCGTCCGCGAGCAGCAGCCGTCTTCCCCGGCGTGTGCGGACGACGCGACGCGCCAACGGCAGGAGGATTCGCACTGTCCGGTGATCGCGCCGGAACTTTTTGGCGAAGGCGCGCCCTTCGTCGCGCGTGAACAACCCTGCCGGAGCCACTCCCACGACGGAGCGCGCCCTTCCCCGCTTCGCCAGCTCCAGTGCGAGCCAGCCCCCGAGCGAGTTTCCGGCAATGTCGGGCTGCTCGAACCCCGCGGCGTCCAACTGCGCCTCGACAGCATCGGCCCAGGCCTCGATCGTGGGCGCCTCCCCAGCCGTGAAAGGCTCGGATCCCAGGTGGCCACGGAGCGTAAGCGCCAGCACGTCGCGCTCCGCAGACAGCCGCTCGAGCACCGCCGACCAGCTATGCCAGCTCTCCCAAATGCCGTGAAGCAGAACAAGCGGCTGGCCACTCCCTGCGCGGTAACGGTCAGGCTCCACGCGCCGACCTTATCCCACCCCGCACCGCGCGTATCAATCAGCCTCGCCAGACTCCCGCAACGAGCCATGAGCGATCGTCCTCGCGCGCGTGGATGGACGACCGCCTTGGACGAAACTCAACAGTCCTCCCAGGCTCGGAGCTTGCTTTCGCATCCATGGGAGGCTGTCGCACAAACCCCCGGCGAGCCCGCTGGATCGCGTCTAAGGGTGGGCTCCGAAAACGGCCATCTCGTCCGTCGCGCGCCGGCGGCCGGTCGCGAGGTCGACGCGTAGGGCGGCTCTGGCGTGTACTTCCGCGAGCGTGCTGCGGCTTTTCCGAGACGGCTTTGTGCGACAGCCTCATGGGAAAGCGACACTGCCTTTTACAAGGTCTTCGAGCTGGCGTGGAGTGGGTGAGGTGGGTCGGCAGAACCCGATACCCGATCAGCTCGAAGCCCTCTAGCCCCAGGTCCGTAGGGGCCGGGAGCCTGGGACCCCGTACTCAGCCGTGGTGGGCGCTAGGGGCGGCAACCGCGCGCCGCCGCCGCCGAACGACTAGCAGTGAGACCGCTATCTGACAGGCGCGTGGAAGAGGGTTAGTGTGAGTACACGCGTCCCCCATGCGAGCGGCGCCAGACCCGATACGTCGCGCCATGGATGTCGAAGGAGTGGAAATGAGACGGTTGGGTCGACGTAAGGGCGTTACAGCTCCGGACACGCGCCTCGATGCCGTTCGCGACAGGTTGCGTCGTGTCGGCAGCGTCCGCGACCCGCTGTATCTGAACGAGGCGCGGATCGGCAATCAGTTAGACCAGCGGGATGTCAACGTCACGGAGATTCAGGCGCAAGCTGGGCTGAGCGTCGAGGGATCCGGCGGCATCCCGGGCTTCGGTTCTGTCACAGGATCGGGGACCCAATCCACTGCTGAGACGATCCCAGTCACGCCGCTGCTTCGAGCACTAATTCTGGAAGACGCGGTGCGTCAACGCGGAGAGCTAGTCGATCTCTCGAACGACGACCCGAAAACAGGATCTCTGCTGTATTTCGTGGGAGCCGGACGCATCTTGATGCCTGGACACACAGCCACGGACCTACTCGACTCCGAGTTGGGGATGAGCCCGGAAGACGTGCAGGCAATCGACGAGGCTCGCGAAAAGAACAAGCAGATTGTGGAAGGGCTCAGTGAGCCTGATCGAGAGCCGGATGAGGAGCGCGACACCAAGCCGGATACGCACACGGTCGTGTGGGTCTTCCGGGGATTGTCGCTCCTGGCGTCCATCGCAAGCCTCGAGGACGTCCAGTACGGCGAGGTCCGCCACTGTTGGGACGAAACGCGGTTCGGCATCCTGGGAACGTTCACGAAGATGGCTGGCGACGTTGCGCTCCTGCGGCCGTTTCTGATCTGGCACGAGGCGAGCGCCGACGAGGCTGCCGCGGACACGACTGAAAAACCAGACGTTCCCGCGCCCACCGATCACCGCTGACCTAGCCGTTGCCGGTAGGCCAGACGACGGATGTCCGACGCCGCAGCCTGACCCGTAGTGCCATCGTCATCCAGCCCGCCTGGAGGGCGGCGCAACAATGAAGGCATGGCTGAGGCCAGTATCGACGGTATGGCGTTCTTCGACGGTGCGAGCGCCGGCGGCGCATTCCGGCTATCCGAAGCCGCAGCCGAGAACTCAACCGAAATCATCGGTGACTGGACGATCGAAGTGCGAGCGGGAAGCGAGATCGTGGTTGCGCGCGGCGAGGGCGGCGCAACGTACGAGGAGGCGCGTGACCACGCACTAGCTGCGGCCAACAAGGGCCTGGACTTCCTGTGCCTGCGTGGCGCTACGCCGATGGCGATCCGTCATCCCGGAACAGAACACATCGTCTGGTGGTCGGAGGACTCCCAGTCAGTCATTCGCCTGCTGAGCATTCCCACTCTTACGCTCCATGTCGGGAACGTCACGGTGACGGGAGGGACGCCAGTCGTCCCGCCTGCGCCGGAGTGGCAGGAAAGCGCCAGATACTTTCGACTGTCCCAGCTCACCGACGACCTGTTCGACTCGTTCCGCAACGTCTACCTCGCGTTGGAGTCGATCCTCGACCACCTTGCCCCGCAGCGCACTGGCCGACCCTTGGAGCGAGAGGGTGAGTGGTTCCGTCGCGCTCTCACTGAGGCGGGCAAGATCGTCAACTTGGCTGGGCACGCTCCCAAGGGTGCGCCCGATCCCATCGAAGCCCTGTACGACGAGCTTTACCTCTCGACGCGAAACCTCGTCTTTCATGCCAAGTCCACTCGCGCATATCTACTGCCGCACAGCAGCCCTGAACGGCGCGCCGTCGAAGCGACCACCAGACGAGCGGCGTACTTCTATCTCGCCCTGGCAGAAAAGGTCATCCACCTCCGCCCGCCGGGTAGCGGGTGGTTTGCCGGAGCCTGGCGGATGCTCATTGATGGTCTCTCGCCGCGGCTCGGAATCGTGGTGACGAACGATCCTGCGCCGTTTTCGGCCGATGAGACCGCGATCAACCCAAGCGGCGGTGAACTTGTCGAACTCAGCGTGAGCCGAGCATCTGAGCATGACCGCCCGTTCGAGCACGCATTCCTCGGTGTCGGTCAGGGTCCGGAGATAGCCAACCTGCGGCAGGTGACGCGCGTCTGTTCGACAGTCGATGGCGAGCCGCACTCGGCCGGGATTCCAGAGGGCGCGTTTCTGGTCTCCGATCTGGACCGCTTCGAGGCGCTCGTCGTTCTTCGCGCCCGCAACGCGAACGAACCAAAGCGGGACTTCGCTTCATGACCGACGCTCAGTGCGACCGCCCGAGCGCCGGGCCGCACTCGGCTACCGCGAGTGCCGCACCCCGATGGAATGCAAGAGCGGCCCTCGCTCAGGTGAAAGCCAACCGGAGGGCTACCGTTTCCATGTCTTGAGCACCTACTGCGTGCGCATCCGCTTTCGCCTCGGCGAGCGAGTTCGGATTGAGACGGCCGAGCCCGAGCTCGCCCTTGACCTGGAGGAGGGTCGGCGTATCGTGCTTCAACCGTCGCCCGCCGGCGCCAGCATCCGAGAGGCGGAGCAGCTGGCGCTCTTCGTGCAACCTTACGCAACGGAAGCGGAAGCCCTCGAAGCGGGGACGCGTTGGCGCGGGATCCTCGAAAAGGCCTTCGCGCGGCTGAACATCGGCGCGGATTTCGGGGATCGTGCGGCGACAGGATCCGCGACACAATACGGCTTATCAGCATTTGCGGCGCAAGTTGGCAGCCGGGTCCTTAACGACGTCCACGGCGTCATGGTCTTTGAGTGCGACCCATGGCCGCGTTTCGTGCGCGTCGAGGCCAAAGGGGTCGTAGGGAGACCCGCCGACCGGCTACTCGAAGTTCTTCGAGCCACAGTAGGCGGCGGCATCGCGATGTCGGAGCGCGAGAGCCTTGCGTATGACCTCTACAGCGCATCGTTCTCAACCGACTCGCCCGATGCGCGCTTTGCGCTCCTGATGATGGCGCTCGAGACAATCATCGAGCCAGAGCCTCGCGATTCGAGCAGTCATCGCGCACGTCGACCACCTCATAGCCGCGACCGAGGCAGCCGATCTGCCGGCGCGCGAGCGCGCGTCCATCACGGGCAGCTTGAAGTGGCTTCGCACCGAGTCGATAGGTCAAGCCGGGCGGCGTATCGCGGCCCAGCTTGGAGATCGCATTTACATGGGAGAGAAGCCGTCCGAATTCTTCACGAACAGCTACGAGCTTCGCAGTCGCCTGGTGCATGGCGCCTACCCTCGCCCCACACGGCAGGACGTCGACGGCCGTGCAGCGCAGCTTGAGCTCTTCGTCAGAGACCTTCTCAGCCTCCAGCTGTTGACCCGATTCCCCGACACGTGAGCGATGGCTCCAACCGAATGGGCTACTCCCACTCGCATTCCGCGTTGCGCGGAATGCGGCGGCGTCGAGTCGACGAAGCCAGAGTGTTGCTCCCCCATGGAAGCGAAAGCATGGCCCCGCCCCAGGAAGACTGTCGCCGCTCGTCCCGACGCGGTAGCGCGCTGCAGCAGCCGCCGCACTCGCCTTGCGCCAGAAGGAGAGCAGGATGTCCTGGATCAACCGATTCGGCCGCGTAACGCGGCGATGAGTTCGGCGTGGCGCGCCGGTCTTAACGTACGAGCCTCAACGGGCGGCGACCAGCGTTCCACGACTGCCGCCCACGCTGATGGGACGAACGGCCAAAGGACGTGAACCATGCCCGACCACAAGATTGGAACCCGCGAGGACTGGCAGGCGGCTCGCGATGAACTTGCGAAGCTCGAGGCCGAGCACGCCGAACTCGGTCAGAGGGTGACCGAGCAGAGGCGTCAGCTCCCCTGGGTTCCTGTGGAGGAGGAGTACCACTTCGACACCGAGGACGGGAAGAAGACGCTCGCCGAGCTCTTCGACGGGCGCTCGCAGCTCCTCGCCTACAACATCATGTTCGGGCCCGATTACGAGCTCGGCGCCTGTCCCGGGTGTTCGAACCTGGGGGATGAGCTCGACGCCACGCGCGTGCATCTGAACCACCGCGACGTGACGCTGATCTGCTTTTCGCGCGCGCCGATCGATCGGCTCATCTCATACAAGGAGCGGATGGGATGGCAGTTCCCCTACGTCTCCACCTATGCGACGGAGTTTCCGTTCGACTTCGGGCTCGCCCTCACGACCGAGCAGGCGCAGGAGATCCCCGAGGTCAAGGAGATAATCGACAACCCACCCGAGTGGCTCGAGGACTGGGGGCGGCAGGTCGGAGCCAAGCTCGAGGACGGCCTGCGCGAGGCCCCGGGCTTCATCGCGTTCGCGCGCGAAAACGGGAGCATCTACCACACCTACACCGTGACGGCACCCGATCCGTTCGTTGCGCCGTACAACTCGTTCCTGCTTAAGCGAACGCCGAAGGCTGAGCCCGAGGAACCCCGCGCCTGGCGCAAGGACGAGTACCCGGACTGATCGCTGTAGGGGGCCGCTGGCTCGAAGGCCGTCGCCGTCGCGCTTGCGGCTACGGCACCCAGGCGCAGCGCGCCCGCTTGCAGGTGCCGCGGCCCCGCCAGCCTGCGGCGACGGCTGCTGCGATTGACGGCCGCTGGATTCTCTGCCCTGCCCTAAAGCCGCAGCTCAAGCGCGCGCCGCCCGGACGCCTTCGCCTGTCAACCGCTGCGCTCGCCGACGTATTGGAAGCCGGTGGCCTGGATCGCGCCGTCCTCGATCAGCGTCAGCTCCTCTTGCTCCAGCGCGTGTCCGAGCTCGAGGTAGAGGGAAGGCGTCCAGGCAAACCAGCGCTCGGTGAAGCGCCGGTCGAGTTCTCGCCGCATCGCCGTGGAGCCATGCAGGTCGGCGTGGTCTGCTTCCCACTCGGCCAGGCAGGCCTGTAGGGTGCCCCGCGCGCCCGCGTGGGTCGCCCGGCGTTTCTCGAGATACCAGCGGGCCGTGGGCTCGTCGAGTCGGTCGAAGGCGTGCTCGATGAGGATCAGCCGGCCCCCCGACACGAGCAGGCGCTGCAGCTTGGAGAGCCCGCCCGCGAGGTCGGGAATGTGATGCAGCGACCGACTCGCGACGATCGCGTCGAAGCGCGCGGGGTCGGCAAATTCCTCGAGCGAGACGGCCTGAAAGATCGCCCCCTCGGGCGCGGCCGGATCGATCGCGACGACCCGGTAGCCCAGATCGTCCAGCGCTCGGGCGAGCCAGCCATGGCCGCACCCGACGTCGAGCACCCGCGCGGGAGCGGGTGGCAATTCGGCTGTCACAAATTCGAGGTCGTCCACCTGAGGGCGACATCATCGAGCAGCAGGTGCGCCCGCGGCCAACCTGATGTACTGACTCGCGTGGGCGAGGCGGACGTCGAGGCACTCGAGCGCGGCTATGCCGCTCTGAACAGCGGTGACCTCTCACTCGTGCTCGACTTGCTCGATCCTGACATCGAGTGGCACGAGCCGGGTCCGAGCCCCGAGGCGGGCACGCACCGCGGACGCGACAGTTTCGAGCGCTTCTTCCGCAGCTGGCTCGAGAGCTTTGAGGGATTCCGGGTCGAGCCCGAACGGGTCGTCCAGCGCGGAGACCAGCTGGTGGCGGTCGTACGACAGACTGGGACGGGGCGGTCCAGCGGCGTGCAGGTCGAGACACGCCTCGCGCACGTCTGGACCGTCGCTGACGGCAAGGCCGTTCGCTGGGAAGCGGTCCCTGAGCCCGAGGCGGTCCTGGACGATGGCGACTAGCGGACCGACCGACTTGGCCCGTCACGCCCTCGAGCAGGTTTGCTCGGGCAGCGACGCGTCCGCCGCCGTCGGCGTCTACAGCCCCGACTTTCACGATCACGTCAACGCGCGCGAGTACCGCGGGTACGACGGCATCCGGCGCTCGCTCGGGCTCTACCAGCTCGTCTTCAGCGACGGCGACCTACGTATCCGCGTCGAGGACCAGGTGAGCGAGGGCGAGCGCGTCGCTTCGCGCTGGGTCGCCGAGGGCCACAACCGCGGCCGGGCGATCAGGATCTGGGGGATCGTGATCAGCCACATCGAGGACGGCGAGATCGTCGAGGATTGGGCCGCCTCGGACAACTTGGACCTGATCCGCCAGCTCGGTCCGTGGCGCATTCTGCTGCTGGGCCTCGCCTGGCTGCGAAGCTCGCGCGGCTGACCGCCGCGCGGCATGTCGAGCATCACCCACAGACCCGATGCCGCCGTGAGCGCGGCGACCAGCGCGATCGCGCCGCTGTAGTCGATCGCGTCGGCGGCGACACCGGCGATCAGGCCGCCCGCGACGTAGCCCATGTCGCGCCAGAAGCGGTAGATGCCGACCGCCGGCGGGCGTGCGACCGGGGTGACGGCATCGGAGATCGCGGCGATGAGCGTCGGGTAGACGAGCGCCGTGCCGATGCCGAGCGCGACCGCGGCCAAGGCCGCGGTCGACACCGCGCCACCGGAGGCGGCGAGCAGTGCGAGCGCGGCCGCCTGCACCAGCATTCCGGCGGCGATCAGCGGCTTGCGGCCGACGCGGTCGGACCAGTGGCCCGTCCAGATCTGAGCCGCTCCCCAGACGGCCGGGTAGAGACCGGCGACCAGCCCGACCTCGGAGGCGGACGCCCCATGGGCCGCGAGGAAGAGCGGCACGATGCCCCAGGCGAGCGCGTCGTTCAGGTTGTTAGTGAAGCCCGCCTGCGAGCACGACCTGAGCGCGGGGTCACGAAACGTCGCCTCGGCAAACGCGCGGCGAAGCGGCGGCGGGCCGTCCTCGGGGTGCGCCGCGCTCGCCTGCTCGAGCGCGACGTGCTCGGCCGTGTCGCGCACGAACAGAACCGACAGGAGGAGCGCGACGAGGGCGACGACGGCGCCGCCGGCGACCAGCACGTCGCGCGCCGCGTACTCGGACGCGAGCCAGCCGCTCACAACGGCCGCGAGGGCGACGCCGCCGTAGCCGGCCGACTCGTTCAGCCCCAGCGCGAGCCCACGCCGCTTCGGCCCGACGAGGTCGATCTTCATGACGACCGTCATCGACCAGGCAAGACCCTGGTTCACGCCGAGCAGCGCGTTGGCCGCGACCACCCAGCCCCAGTTCGGCGCTACGGCGATCAGCAGCGGCACCGGCAGAGCGCAAGCGCCCAGCCGAGGACGAGCAGCCGACGGCGGCCGAGCCGCTGGGCGAACGCGCCGGCGCCGAGGTTGGTGAACGCCTTCGCCAGACCGAACGCGACGATGAACGAAAGCACGGAGGCGCTCGATCCCAGCCCGAAGTCCTGCTCTCCGATCAGCGGCAGGGTCGAGCGCTCGAGGCCGACCATCGCACCGACGAACGCATTGACCGCGACGAGCAGGCTGAACTGTGCGAGGTTCTCGCGCAGCCCGAGCCGGACGGGCGCCACGCTCACACGTGCTCTGCGGGCGAGCGGCCGGCGCGGTTGGCCGCGAGTATCTCGGCCTGCTGCGGCGGCGTCGGTGGGATGTCCTTCACGAGTGCGTCGGCGAACGCATCCTCGGAGTCGAACTGGAGCGCCTTGTTGTGGCGGCGCTCGAACCCGATCGTCGACGCGGGATTGGCCGACAGGCCGCGGCCGCAGACGGAGCCGGAGTAGTGCGCCGGGTAGAGCAGCAGATCATCCGGCAGGGTCAGCAGCCGCTCGGTGAGCGAGCGGTACAGCGTGCGCGCCATCGTCTCCACGGTCTGGTCGCCATGGGCGTGCAGGTCCGGCCGGCCCGCGTCGCCGACCAGCAGCGCGTCGCCGGTGAGGACGAACCAGGGCTCCTCGCCGCGCGTATTGTCGGTGACCAGGTACGCGTGGTGGGCGATCGCGTGTCCTGGCGTGGCGATCGCCCGCAGCGCGGTGTTGCCGAGCTCGACCGTGTCGCCGTCGGCGAGCGCGAACGTGCTCGAAGTCGACGCCGGCGCCCTCCGGCATATAGGCGGCCGCGCCCGTCCGCTCGACGAGCTCCGGCAGCCCGGAGACATGGTCCGCCTGCAGATGCGTCTCCAGCACCGCGACGATCGGCACCCCCTGCGCCTCGGCTAGGCGGATGTACTCGTCCACCAAGTCGGCGTGCGGGTCGACGACCGCGAAGCGCGCCTTCGTCTTGCAGCCGAACAGATACGACGCGCACGCGGAGCTGTCGTTCAGAAGCTGTCGGAAGAACATGCTTGCGAAATTATCAAGAGTTCGCTTGAATAGCAAAGGATGAGTTCCCCTAGATCCAAGGACGCGCTCTTCGAGGCGATCGCGGTGATGGGCAAGGCCTTTGCGAGCCCGCGCCGGCTCGAGCTGATCGACCTGCTCGCCCAGGGACCGCGCAGCGTCGACGAGCTGGCGCGCGCGAGCGGCCAGTCGACCGCGAACGCCTCCCAGCACCTACAGGCGCTGCACGCCGCGGGCGTCGTGACTCGCGAGCGCGACGGCACACGCGTCAACTACTCCCTCGCCGGCCAGGACATGCTGCAGCTGTGGCTCGAGCTGCGCGACGCATCCGCAACCCGCGTCGCGGAGGTCGAGCGCGCCGCGCGCAACTACCTCGGCGACGAGGTGGAGGCGATCAGCCGCGACGAGCTGCTCAAGCGGCTTCGTAGTAACGACGTCGTGCTGGTCGACGTGCGCCCGTCGGAGGAGTTCGACGCCGGCCACATCGACGGCGCTCTGTCGATCCCGCTCGATGAGCTCGACGAGCGTCTCGCCGAACTGCCGGCCGGCAGCGAGATCGTCGCCTACTGCCGCGGCGCGTTCTGCGCATATGCCCACGAGGCCGTCCGCACGCTACGCGCCGAGGGACGCTCCGCACGACGGCTCGAAGGCGGCTGGCCCGAATGGCAGCTCGCGGAGCATGCACTGACTTGATCCCAACGGAAAGAGAATCGCCATGAGCACCACCCCCGCACGAACGCTCGACACACAGGAGCTAGAGCAACGCGTCAAGCACATGTACCAGGAGGTTGCGCTCGAGCCTGAGCGCGAATTCCACTTCGAGACGGGCCGCGCCCTGGCCGAGCGGCTCGGCTACCCGCCTGCGGATCTCGACCGGATCCCGGCGGCCGCGATCGACTCGTTCGCGGGCGTCGGCCACTTCCTTGACCTGGCGGACGTCGCCCCGGGCGACACGGTGCTCGACCTCGGCAGCGGCTCCGGCATGGACAGTTTCCTCGCGTCGCTCGCAGCCGGTCCCGACGGTCGTGTGATCGGCGTCGACATGACCGACGAGCAGCTCGCCAAGGCAACACGCCTCGCGGCCGAGGCCGGCATTGAGAACGCCGAATTCCGCACCGGCTACATCGAGGAGCCGCCCGTAGAGGCTGACAGCGTCGACTGCGTCATCTCGAACGGAGTGATCAACCTCTCGCCGGACAAGGCCGCGGTCTTCGCCGCCGTCGCGAACGTGCTGCGGCCCGGCGGAAGGCTGGCACTGGCCGACATCGTCTCGACCGAGCAGCTGCCGGAGGGCGTCACCTGCGACGCCTCGCTCTGGGCGGCGTGCATCGGCGGAGCGATGCAGCGCGACCGCTACCGCGAGGCGATCGAACGCGCCGGCCTCCAGATCGTCGAGTGGCGCGAGAACCCCGAGTACCGCTTCGTGTCCGAGCGCGCCGACAACGCGGTGCGCAAATACGGCGTCACGAGCGTCTCACTGCTCGCGCGCCACCCCGAGTAGGAAGCGAACGAGCGTGCAGCGGTCGAGCACCCAGCAGACGTTCATCGACGCGCCGGTGGAGCGCGTCTGGGAGCTGGTGGGCGACCCGAACCGCCATCCGGAGTGGTGGCCGGAGATGCTCGAGATCGAGTGCGCGGACCTGAAAGAGGGCTGCCGCTACCGCGGTGTCGTCAAAGGCCCATTCGGTTCAGCGGCGCATGACCTGGTCGTCGATCGCTTCGAGGACTGCCGGGAGGTCTCGATCTTCTGCGACGGCACCGGCGTGACCACGCGCTTCGTCCTAACCGAGGCTCAGGGCGGCACGTTCGTGGAGGGCTGCTTCACGATCGAGCCGAACAGCATCGGCATGAAGGTCGTCGGTGCGGTGACGGGCCGGCGCTTCATGCACTCATGGCTGGAGAGCTCGCTCGAGAACCTGAGAACCGCAGCAGCGCCTCAGCCGGCGGCCCCAGGCCGGGGGTAACTGGCGAGGGCGAAGCCCCTCGCCATCTCACGAGGGACGGCGCCCGGCGATGCGCCGCAGCCGGGAGATGGCGAGGGCCAGAATCGAACTGGCGACACCACGATTTTCAGTCGTGTGCTCTACCAACTGAGCTACCTCGCCTTGCAACAGCCAGACGATGGTATCTACCGTTGGGGGCCGAGATGGATGCACATGTTCATACGCATGGGCACGACGAGAGCGTCGAGCGGATGGCGCTCAGCGCCACGCTTCACTGCCTCACGGGCTGTGCGATCGGCGAGGTGCTGGGCGTCGTCATCGGCACGGCCCTCGGGTGGTCGGACGGGGCCACGATCGCGCTCGCGATCGTGCTCGCGTTCCTGTTCGGCTACTCGCTGACGAGCCTTCCGCTGCTGCGCGCGGGGTTGGCGCTTGCCACGGTCGTTCCGATCGCGCTGGCGTCGGACACGCTGTCGATCGCGGTCATGGAGATAGTGGACAACGCGATCATCCTGGTGATCCCGGGCGCCATGGACGCGGGGCTCGGCGACGTGCTGTTCTGGGGTTCGCTGTCCTTCGCGCTGTTCGTGGCCGGCTTCTTCGCCTACCCGGTGAACCGCTGGCTGCTCCAGCGCGGCAAGGGCCACGCCGCCGTGCACGAGACGGGGATCCACGGCGGGCCGTCGCCGCGCGTGGTCGGCGTGATCGCACTCGCCGCGGGGCTGTTCGGGACCGTCGTGCTGGTGGCGGACACGCTCGGCTAGAAGGGATTTAATCGCGGTTGGCCGGCGGGGCCTTCGCGTACGGCAGCGGTGAAGGGTGGTCTTTTCGGCAACCGTCCTGTTCTAGGCGTGCAGAGCAACACCTAAGCAGGACAGTCCCTCTCCCAACTAGGCCAGGCCCTCCGCCTTGTACTCGCGCAGGAAGCCCTCGAACAGGCGGCGGTGTCCCTCCTCGTCGCGCAGGATGGTGATGACCATGTCCTGCGTGACCGGGTCGCGTCCCTCGCAGAACTCGATGATCTTGTTGTAGTGCTCGATCGCGCCGGACTCCGCCTCGATCACGCCCTTGATCACGTGGACGATGTCGGTCTGCTCGTCGGGCGGCTGGAGGTAGGACTGCTCGGCCTTGAAGTCGAGTGAGCCCGGCACCACGCCGTAGAGCTCCTTGATGCGCGCGCCGTACTGGGTGGCGTGCCCGAGCTCCTCCTGGATGTCCTGCTGAAGCGACTCGATGATCTCCTGCGCCCGCACGCCGTCCGGGTTGATCGAGTTCGAGATGTAGCTCATCACCGTCTCGATCTCCATCCAGTAGGCCTTGGTCAGGAGCTCGATCAGCTGCTCGCGGTCGTCCTTCATGTCATCGTCGAGAATTCCCATCGCCCACAGGCTAGCCTCCGGCGGCGTGGAGGCTGCAACCCAGATCGACCACCTCGAGCGCCCCCCGAAGCGGCTCTGGGACCGTCTCCTCGCGGAGCCCGACCGCGCGCCCGAGTACATCGCGCTCTCGGCGGCGGAGCGCTTCGGACCGCAGGCCGCCGAGTGGGCGCGGAACGCGGGCGCCGGGCACACGCCGGACGAGCTCGCTCGCGTGGCATTCAAGAAGCACGTGCGCCTCGCCCGGCTCGAGGGTGGAGCGCTCGGCGTGGGCGGCGTGATCACCGCGGCGCCCGACCTCGTGGCGCTGCTCTGGATCCAGAGCCGGATGGTCTTCTACATCGCCGCCGCCTACGGGTACGACCCGCAGCACCCGATGCGGCCGGCCGAGTATCTCGCGCTACAGGGCCTGTACGACACGCCCGCGGAGGCGCGCAGGGCTCTGGACGGCGTCGGCAAGCGGATGGCGCAGGCGATGGTGGAGCGTGCGCTCAGCAACCGGAAGTCCGACGCCCTTCATCTCCGCCTCGCGAAGTACATCGCCAAGCGGATGGCCCGCCGCTACGCCGGGCGGCTGATCCCGTTTATCGGCGCCCCGATCGGAGCGATCCAAAACGGCAGCGCCACCAAGCAGCTCGGCGAGCAGGCGCTGAAGTACTACGCCCGGCCGTAGACGGGGATGGCGGCGCCGCTCGTGACCGCGGAGTCGTCGGAGACCAGGAAGCGCACGACCCGCGCGATCTCGGCCGGCTGAACCCACTTCGAGTGGTCGGCGTCGGGCTCCGCCGCCCGGTTCGCGGGCGTGTCGATGACGCTCGGGAGGATCGCGTTGGAACGAATGCCCTTGGTGCGGTAGTCGGCGTCGAGGGCCTGGACGAAAGCGAGCACGGCCGCCTTCGCGGTCACGTAGGCCGAGGCGCCCGCGAACGGCTTCAGCGCGGGGCGAGCCGACACCGCCACGAACGAGCCGCCGCCGCGCTCCAGCATCCGCGGCATCGCCGCGCGCGCGAGGTTGAAGGCCGGTGCGACGTTGAGGCGCAGCAGGCGGTCGAAGTCCTCCCACGCCGTCTCGTGCGTGAGCGGCCCCGAGAAGAAGCCCCCGACGAGGTTGACGACGGCCTCCAGATCGTCCACCGCGGCCACGGCATCAGCGGCGCCGCCCTCCGGGTCGATCAGGTCGGCGCGCACGAACGCGGCGCGCTCGCCGAACTCCGCCTCGGCGCGCTCGCGCTCCTCGTCCACGATCCAGGTGACCGTGCACTCGTAGCCCGAGTCGAGCAGCTCGCGCACCACCGCGCTCCCGAGCGCGCCGGTCCCACCGGCGATGAGCACACCCATGCCACGGGAGGCTAAACCGTCCGAGTCCGGCCTTACCTTGGCAATCCCCATGGAGCAGACCACGCTGACCCCCTCGAGGTGCTTCGTACGCGACCTCTCCGACGGCCAGGAGGTCAACGAGGTCTTCCTCGTGCGCGCCCACAGCCGCCGCCAGAAGCGCAACGGCGAGACGTTCCTGAAGCTCCAGCTCGGCGACACCACCGGCGCCGTCGAGGCAGTTATCTGGGACGAGGTGGACGCGCTGGCCGCGATCTGCCCGACCGGCTCCGTCGTACGCGTGCTCGCCCGCTATTCAGTCGACGAGCGCTACGGCGCCGGCCTGACTGTCAAGCGGATGCGGGCGGCCGCGGAGGACGAGTACGAGCTCGCCGACCTCACCGAGGCGCCCGCCCGGCCCTACGAGGAGATGGCGGCCGACCTCGAGGCGCTGGTGGAGACGATCCAGCGGCCGCACCTGCGCACGCTGCTCGCGCGCCTGATCGACCCATCCACGGAGACGGGTGCGGCCTACCACTCGGCGCCGGCGGCCAAGTACTACCACCAGGCATACCGGCACGGGCTCGTCGAGCACTGCCTCTCGGTGGCGCAGGGGGTGAGCGCGCTGGCGGCGGGCCCGTTCCGCGGCGGCATCGACCGCGAGCTGGCCGTGACCGGCGCGCTGCTGCACGACATCGGCAAGACGCAGGTGTACGCATCGGTGAACGGCGCGATCGAGCTCACCGACAGCGGCAAGCTGCTGGGGGAGATCCCGCTCGGCTACTACATGGTGCGGCGCGAGATCGAGCGGATCGACGGCTTTCCGCCCGCGGAGGCGGAGGGCCTGCTGCACATCATCCTGAGCCACCACGGCAAGCTCGAGCACGGCAGCCCGGTCGTGCCCTGCACGCGCGAGGCCACGCTCGTGCACTTCGTGGACAACCTCGGCGGCAACCTCGGCAGCTTCGACCGCATCGAGCGCTCGCTCGCGGACGGCGCCAGCTGGTCCGACTTCGACCGCGGCATCTCGACATCGGCGTTCTTCGCCACGCGCGAGCAGGCGCGGCGCGAAGAGGCCGCCTAGCGGCGTCATCCGCGGGCAAGACCAAGCAGCGGCTACGCCCCCCGAGGCGGCTGAAAGCGGGCGCTGACACATGGCGCGCTGAGCACTCGCCAGCGCACTTACGTCCGGTTAGAGTGGGCCTCCCAGCCGAGTTGCAAGGAGGCCCTCCATGCCGTTCGATCCGAAGCGCACAGCCGTCGTTCTGATCGAGTACCAGAACGACTTCACCTCGGAGGGCGGTGTTCTCCACGACGCCGTCCAGGGCGTGATGGAGAGCACCGGCATGCTCGACAACACGCGCCGCCTCGTGGAGGCCGCGCGGGCCGCCGGGGCCACCGTCGTGCACGCGCCGATCACGTTCGTCCAGGGGTACGGCGAGCTGTCGCAGCACCCCTACGGGATCCTCAAGGGCGTGGTCGACTCCACCGCCTTCGTGAAGGGCGAGTGGGGCGCGGAGATCGTGGACTCGCTTGCGCCGCAGGAGGGCGACGTGGTGGTGGAAGGCAAGCGCGGCCTCGACACGTTCGCCACCACGAACCTCGACTTCATCCTCCGCGCGCGCGGCATCGACACCATCGCCCTGGGCGGCTTCCTGACGAACTGCTGCGTCGAGTCCACGATGCGAAGCGGTTACGAGAAGGGCTACAAGGTGATCACGCTGTCGGACTGCGTCGCCGCGACCTCGGCGGAGGAGCACGAGAACGCGATCAAGTTCGACTACCCGATGTTCTCCGAGGTGATGAGCTCCGGCGCGTTCACGGAGGAGCTGCAGGGCGCGATGGCGGCGCGCTGACATGCCCGCCGTGACAGCCGCGTCCACTGGGTGGTGGATTGGGCTCGTGCTCGGCATCGTCGTCATAGCGGTGGCGGCGGTGATCGTGATCGCGATCGTGATGCTGGCGAGACGGATCGCGGCTCAGGCACGGGGCGCGGTCGAGGGCGTCGAGGTCGTCCGCGCGCAGACCGACGAGCTCGCGGGGATCGCGCGCATCAACGACTCCGGGGTGAGGATCCTGCATTCGGCGCGCGCGCTTCGAAAGGTGGCGGTCGGCAAATGACGACGCTTGCGGTGTCGAATAACGGCCTCTGGGCGATCTCACTCGGGATCGGCCTCGTCGCCGCGCTGGTGGTCGCGTTCCTTCTGATCGTTCTCGTGAGGAGCGTCGACGACATCGACAGGTCCGTGGGCGGCCTCCTGGAGGTGGCCGGGAAGGTTGCGGGCAACACGGCCCACATCCCGCAGCTCGAGGCCACCGCGCCGGTGCTCGGCCTGATCGTGGAGGAAGCCGTGGTCCAGGACCGCTATATGAACGCGCTGACCGACGGGTACGGCGACTCATGAGCGACACCGACCTGCTCGTGCTCCTAAGCGTCCTGCTCGCCGTCGTGGTGGTGGCAGTGCTCGCCCTGGCGCTGATCCGCATTCGCAGCCGGCTCGAGTCGACGTCGAAGAACCTGGCCACGCTGGCGGGGGCCCTCGAAAGCGTCGAGTCCGAGCACCTGCGCCCACTCGAGCCGGCGGTCCAGGCGATCAATGCTCAGTTCGAGGTCATCCTCGGCGCGATGCCGGGGATCGCAGCCAAGGCCGCCACCGTCGCCGAGAGGAGGCCGAGATGACCCTCTGGTGGATCGGGAACGTACTCCTACTTGTCGTGATCCTGCCGGTCGTCGTGTATCTGCTGAAGGGCGTGCTCGATGCCGCCCGCAGCATCGTGCCGAGCGTCCAGCGGATCGCGGCCGCGGCAAACGCGGGCTCGAAGGACCTCGACGCCGTCCCGCTGCTCCTCACGACGCAGGCGCAGGTCAAGCAAACGGTCGAGGTGGTCGCGAACTACGGCGGCTCGCTCGACACGATCGTCGACGATGAGAGCTGAGGAGTAGCGATGCCCGCAGCAGGCGTGGTCCTGATCGTCGCAGTGGTCCTGATCGTGCTCGCACTCGTCTATTACCTGGTCTCGACGATCGTCGCGCTCAGGCAGATCACGGCCGGGCTCGACGAGGCGATCGCGGGCGTCGGCGGGATCATCGAGAAGAGCGCTCCGGTGGCTGACGTCGTGAGCGACATCAACCGGAACCTCGACGCGGGCGTGGACCTGCTCGAGGGCCTGCTCGTGAAAAAGGCGGGGCTGGGGGACGCGATGGGCCTGGTGGAAGGGCTCTATCCCGGTGCCGCCGCGGAGGGCCTGCGGCAGTTCCCCGACAGCGGGACCGTCAAGCCGCCGCGGATCTCCGAGGTTTACACGAAGGGAACGCTCACGCTGGCCCGGCTCGGGCGCGAGGCCCCGATCGCCGCCGCCAGTCCCAACG
Source organism: uncultured Thermoleophilaceae bacterium (assembly GCA_963771715.1). Classification (GTDB taxonomy): domain Bacteria; phylum Actinomycetota; class Thermoleophilia; order Solirubrobacterales; family Thermoleophilaceae; genus JACVRW01. The sequence goes on along the minus strand of CAVYUQ010000003.1, from coordinate 659,263 downwards.
GCCCCGTGCTTCGAAACGTGGAGGGCGGCAGCCTAGACGCGCGCTCGCTCTACCCCGAGACGCGCCAGACGCGCCCCGAGAAGCTGGCGAGGTCGCCGATCATCGGCACAAACGCGCCCGTGCAGTACCCGCCGAGCGAGCAGCGCGGTGGCACCACGCCGGACGAGGCCGAGATCCGCGAGAAGGGCCCGTGGGCCGAAACGGCCGCCGAGGGCATCGTCCCGGCCGAGCTCGGAGGGTCCGACGCGCCGCGCGAGATGCTGGCGGAGGACCCGGAGCTCGGCAGCCCCGTCCTCGGAGAGACGACCGGATCCGAGGAGCCCGCGACCGAGACCGGCATCGACCCGGATGCCGGCGACGAGGCCGACGCGACCTCCGACGGGGGTCCGCGCCAGGTGGACCTGGACTCGTAGACGACAGGAGAGAGCTCCGTGCAGACCCCCGCCTCATTCGAGTACGAACGCGCCACCAGCGTCGAGGGCGCGATCGATGCGCTCCAGCGGCGCGGCTCGGAGGCCAGGATCATCGCCGGCGGACACAGCCTGCTGCCGATGATGAAGCTCCGCCTCGCGAACCCGGAGCACCTGATCGACATCAACGACCTCGACGAGCTGTCGTTCGTCCGCGAGGAAGGCCACGAGGTCCGGATCGGTGCCCTCACGCGTCACGTGGAGCTCTTGAAGTCGGACCTCCTCGCGCTGCGCTTCCCCGCCTTCCGCGATGCCGAGCAGGTGATCGCCGACCCGGTCGTTCGCAACCGCGGCACGATCGGCGGGTCGCTCTGCCAGGCCGATGCCGCGGAGGACCTCTCGGCCGTCTGCTCGGCCCTGAAGGCGAGCGTGGTGATCCGGGGCGCCGGGGGCGAGCGCGTCGTGGGCCTCGACGAGTTCCACATCGGCCCCTACATGACCGCGGTCGGCGAGGGCGAGCTCCTGACGGAGGTACGGCTACCGCTGCGCGCCGGGGGCGGCAGCGCCCACGAGAAGGTCGAACGCCGCGCCGGCGACTGGGCGATCGCCGCGGCGTCCGCGGCGCTCTGGATCGAGAACGGCACGATCGCGGAAGCCGGCGTGGCGCTGAGCGCGGTGGGACCGACCACGGTGCACGTCACGCGCGCGGAGGAGCTCCTGCGCGGCAAGGCGCCATCGGATGAGCTGTTCGCCGAGGCGGGCGCAATTGCCTCCGAGGACTGCACACCCTTCCCGGACGGCCGCGGACCGGTCGACTACAAGCGCCACCTAGCGGGCGTGCTCACGAAACGCGCACTGCGCCGCGCGGCGGCTCGCGCTCAGCACCAGGAGGCCTGACCCATGCAAGTCACCGTTTCGATCAACGGAGAGGCGGTCTCGCGCGACATCGAGCCTCGTCAGCTGCTCGTCCACTTCATCCGAGACACGCCGGGACTCACCGGCACCCACTGGGGCTGCGACACCTCCAACTGCGGCGCCTGCGTCGTGTTGATGGACGGGCAGCCGATCAAGTCGTGCACGACCCTGGCGGTGATGTGCGAGGGCCACGAGATCCGGACCGTCGAGTCGCTCGAGGTGAACGGCACGCTCGACCCCGTCCAGCAGGGCTTCCACGAGACGCACGCCCTCCAGTGTGGGTTCTGCACCCCGGGGATGCTGATGACGAGCCGCGCGTTGCTGGATGAGAACCCGAATCCGACCGAGGACGAGATACGGACGGCTATCTCCGGCGGCATCTGCCGCTGCACGGGCTACAAGAACATCGTCGCCGCCGTTCAGTGGGCGGCGCAACACGAGGCCGCTACGAGGCAGGAGGTCTAACCATGGCGACCGTCGAGAACCTGCCCAGCGCGGTCCAGGAACGGCCGATCGGCTTCGGGCGCCTCAAGCGCAAGGAGGACGAACGGTTCATCCGCGGCAAGGGCAACTACCTGGACGACATCAGGCTGCCGGGGATGGTCCACGGGGCCGTGCTGCGGAGCCCCTACGCGCACGCGCGCATCGTCTCGATCGACACCAGCAGGGCGCTCGCCCTCCCGGGCGTGGCCGCGGTTGTCACGGCCAAGGACCTCGAGACGCTAGGCCTGGCGTGGATGCCGACGATCTCCTACGACACCCAGGCGGTGCTCGCGGGCGACAAGGTCCGCTTCCAGGGCCAGGAGGTCGCGTTCGTGATCGCGACCGACGAATACACCGCGCGCGACGCGCTCCCGCTGATCGAGGTGGAGTACGAGCCGCTGCCGGCGATCGTCAACGCGCGCAAGGCGCTCGATCCCGACGCTCCCCTCATCCGGGACGACAAGGTCGGCCAGACCGACAACCTCGCCAGCCCCACCTGGGAGGCCGGGGACGAGGACGCGACCGACCGCGCGTTCGCCGAGGCCGACACGATCGTGACGCGGGACATCATCTACCCGCGCTGCCATCCCGCGCCGCTCGAGACGTGCGGGATGATCGCCGACTTCAACCCGGAGACGGGCCAGCTCGACATCTACAACGGCAACCAGGCGCCGCACGCGCACCGGACCGTGTACGCGCAGGTGGCCGGCCTCGCCGAGCACATGATCCGGATCAGGACCGGCGACATCGGCGGCGGCTTCGGCAACAAGGTCCCCGTGTATCCCGGCTACGTGTGCGCCATCGCCGGGTCGATCGTGGCGGGCGTGCCGGTCAAGTGGATCGAGGACCGCTCGGAGAACCTGATGTCGACCGGCTTCGCACGCGACTACGTCATGCACGCGGAGATGTGCTCGAAGGACGGCAAGATCACCGGCCTGCGCGTGGACGCCATCGCCGACCACGGCGCGTTCGACAGCACGGCGCAGCCGACGAAGTTCCCCGCCGGCTTCTTCCACATCGTGTGCGGCTCCTACGACCTCCAGGCCTCGCATGTGAAGGTGAAGGCCGTCTACACGAACAAGGCGCCGGGCGGCGTGGCGTACCGCTGCTCGTTCCGCATCACCGAGGCCGTGTACCTCGTAGAGCGCATGGTGGACGCGCTCGCGCTCGAGATGGGCGCCGACCCGATCGAGCTGCGGATGCAGAGCTTCATCGCGCCCGAGCAGTTCCCCTACGAGACGACCACCGGCTGGACCTACGACTCCGGCGATTACGCGCAGACCATGCGTGTGGCGATGGACATTGCCGGCTACGAGGACCTGCGGCGTGAGCAGGCGGAGAAGCGGGCCCGCGGCGAGCTGATGGGAATCGGCGTCTCCTTCTTCACGGAGGGCGTCGGCGCAGGACCGCGCAAGCACATGGACATCCTCGGGCTGGCGATGAACGACGGCGCCGACCTGCGCGTGCACCCGTCCGGCAAGGCGATGGTGAGCATCAGCGCGCAGACCCAGGGGCAGGGCCACGAGACGACGTTCGCGCAGATCGTCGGGGAGGAGCTCGGGATTCCCCCGGAGAACGTGCAGGTGCGACACGGCGACACGGACAGGTCCCCCTACGGACTCGGCACCTACGGCAGCCGATCGACGCCCGTCTCGGGCGCGGCGGTGGCGGTCGTGGCCCGCAAGGTGCGCGACAAGGCGCGCCTGATCGCGGCGACGATGCTCGAGACGAGGCCTGAGGACCTCGCCTGGGAGAAGGGCCGCTGGCACGTGAAGGGCGACCCCGAGCAGGGCGCGCTGATCGAGGACATCGCGGTGCGCGCGTACAGCGGCGAGCCCCTGCCCGAGGGGATGGAGGGCGGCCTCGACGCGCAGGTGATCTACGACCCGCCCAACCTCACGTATCCGTACGGGGCATACATCGCGGTCGTGGACATCGACCCCGAGACCGCCGAGGTGAAGGTGAGACGGTTCATCGCGGTCGACGACTGCGGGGTGCGCATCAACCCGATGGTCGTCGATGGTCAAATCCACGGCGGCCTCGCCGAGGGCATCGGCATCGCGCTGATGGAGCTGATCAGCTTCGACGAGGAGGGCAACTGCCTGAACGGCTCGTTCATGGACTACCTGATCCCGACCGCGCTCGAGTGCCCGGACTTCGAGCTCGGCGAGACGGTCACGCCCTGTCCGCATCATCCGCTCGGCGCGAAGGGCGTCGGCGAGTCCCCGAACGTGGGCTCTCCCCCGGCTATCGTCAATGCGGTGATCGACGCGCTCCATGAGTCGCACGGGGTCACTCACATCGACATGCCCTGCACGCCGGCGCGGGTCTGGGCCGCGATGCAGGGGCGTCCGGAGCCGCCGCAGTGATCGGAGACGCGCTCAGCCGGAGGGCGCAGGAGCTCGCCTCGGAGCGTGCGCCATTCGTGGTGGCCACCGTCGTGCGGGTGCAGCGACCGGCCAGCGTGCAGCCGGGGAGCGTCGGGCTCGTGCACTCGGACGGGACGATTGAGGGCTTCATCGGCGGCGTCTGCGCGCAGCACACCGTGCGGCTCTACGCGCTGGAGGCGATGGAGGCCGAACAGCCGCTCCTATTGCGTGTCGTCGCGGACGGCGAACCCGTCAGGGAGGAGGGCGCGGTCACCGTGCCCAATTCCTGCCTCTCCGGAGGCGCGATCGAGATCTTCCTCGAGCCGGTCCTGCCCGCGCCCCGTGTGCTCGTGGCCGGCGACTCGCCGATCGTGGCCGCACTGCGCCGGCTCGGCGACGAGGTAGGACTGGAAATGGTGGCGGCGCACGACATCAAGGACGATGTGCTCACCCCCACCGCCGGCGACCTCGCCCTCGTCGTGGCGGCACACGGGAACGACGAGGTCGCGACGCTGCGCGCCGGCCTCGAGGCGGGCGTCCGCTACGTCGGCCTCGTGGCCAGCAAGAAGCGCGGCGCGGCCGTGATCGACGAGCTCCGAGCCGAGGGCGTCTCGGAGGACCTGCTCGAGACGCTCGAGACCCCCGCGGGACTCGACATCGGCGCTCGCACACCTGCCGAGGTCGCGCTCTCGATCCTCGCTCGCATCATCGAGGTCCGCCGTGGCTGGTCGCGCGGTAGCACCACGCCGGAGGCGGCGGCCGGGGAGACGGGATGCTGTGACGGGTGACGCTGCGGGCGAGATCCGCCACCTCGTCCCGGATGTAGAGACACTTGCCCAGCGGCTCGCGACCGTCGACTACCTCGTCGACGAGGGTCTCGCCACGTCGATGTACCTGAGCCTCCGACTGCCTCAGCCGTTGCTGCTCGAGGGGGAGGCGGGCGTTGGGAAGACCGAGGCCGGCAAGTCCCTGGCGGCCGTTCTCGACACGCCCCTGATCCGACTCCAGTGCTACGACGGCATCGACGCGGCCGAAGCGCTGTACGAGTGGAACTACCCACGCCAGCTGCTGAGCATCCGGCTCGCCGACGCGAGCGGCACGAAGCTCTCGGAGGAGGACCTCTTCGGTCCCGACTACCTGATTCGCCGCCCGCTGCTCCGCGCGCTCGAGCACCCCGGTCCGCGGCCGGCGGTCCTGCTGATCGACGAGATCGACCGCGCCGACGACGACTTCGAGGCGTTCCTGCTCGAGCTGCTCGCCGACGCCGCGGTCACGATTCCCGAGATCGGCACCGTCCGGGCCACGCACCCGCCGGTGATCGTGCTGACGTCGAACCGGACGCGTGACCTCCACGACGCGGTGAAGCGCCGCTGCCTCTACCACTGGATCGACTATCCGACCCCGGAGCGCGAGGTCGAGATCGTGCGGCGCCGGGTCAAGGGCGCGTCGGAGCTGCTGGCGGTCCAGGTGGCGGACGCGGTGGCTCGCATTCGCGACAGCGACGTTCAGAAGCCGCCCGGGGTGGCCGAGGCGATCGACTGGGTCGCGGCACTCGAGCTGCTCGGTGTCGAGCAGCTCGACGAAGCGGCCGTCGATCGGACGCTGGGCTCGGTGCTGAAGTACAGCGAGGACCAGGAGGTGGTCCGCGCTGCCGGGTTGGAGCAGCTCGTGGCGCGATGACCTCTCCCCCGTTCACCGTAGAGACGATTCATCTGGACCTTCCGGCGCTCGCCGGCGCCTTCAGCCGTCGGCTGCGCGAGGCCGGCGTTCCCATCACCGCCGAGCGCGGCGCGCGCTTCGCGCAGGCGCTCGCACTGGTGAGGCCCGTCTCGCGTCGGCGGCTCTACTGGACCGCCCGGGCGGTGCTGGTTTCGGATTCGGCGCAGGTGAAGGCGTTCGATGCGGTCTTCGCGTCGGTGTTCGGCACTCGCGAGCCGGCAGCCGAGTTCGAGCCCGAGGACGTCGACACGCCCCCGGCGACCGAGCCGAGCGCCGCCTCGCGGAGCCAGGGAGAGGCGGGCGTGGCCACGGGCGCGCTCTCGGCCGGTCCCCCAGGCTCCGGCGAGGACGAGGAGCTGCGAGATGTGGCCGTGCCGATGGCGGCCAGCGATGAGGAAGTGCTGCGCAGCAAGCGCTTCGACGCTCTCGCCCCGGGCGAGCTCGCGCAGCTCTACGGACTGATGGCCCGCCTCGAGGTCGCCACACCGAGGCGGCGCACGCGCCGCTCCAAGCGGGATCGCCGTGGCGAGCGCCTGGACATGCGCCGGACGCTTCGCGGGAGCATGCGGACCGGCGGCGACCCGATTCGCCTGGCGCGGCGGCGCAGGCGTGTCGTTCCCCGCCGGGTCGTCATGCTCTGCGACATATCGGGCTCGATGGAGCCCTACGCGCGCGCCTACCTCCAGTTCCTCACCTGCGCGGCGGGCAGCTCGCCGAACACCGAGGCATTCGTCTTCGCCACTCGCCTGACTCGCCTGACACGCGCACTGCGCTCACGGAGTCCGGAACGCGCGATCCAGCGCGCCGCGGCCGCCGCTCCAGACTGGTCGAGCGGGACCCGGATCGGCGACGCCCTCAAGGCGTTCAACGACCGCCACGGCCGGCGGGGGATGGCGCGCGGCGCCCTGGTCGTGATCCTCTCCGACGGCTGGGAGCGCGGCGATCCCGCGCTCGTGGCACGCGAGATGGAGCGGCTCTCGCGCCTGGCGTACAGGATCGTGTGGGTAAACCCGCGCGTGGGGGCAGGCGGGTTCTCGCCACGGGCGGGCGGCATGGCGGCGGCACTGCCGCATTGCGACGCGCTGGTGAGCGGCCACAGCCTCGAAGCTCTGGACGAGGTGGTGGAGGCGATCGCAGCCGAGCGCGGGCAGCAGAATGGGGACAGGCTTAAGCCTGTCCCCATCCCCGCGCCGGAGCCGGAGGAGGAGCCCTGGGCGAGCGCGACCCCGGTCCAGGGCAGCTCCGTCGCGATGCCGAGCGGCTACGGGCCGAGCAGAGGGAAGACGACGCCCGGCTGGGGGGCCGATGGAGGAGACTGAGACGCAGGTGAAGACGTGCATCTACCCGGGCTGTGAGCGCCCGGCGGTGCCACCGCATCCGCTCGGCGGGCCGCAGCCGAGCTTCTGCGAACTGGAGGAGCACAACGCGCTGACAGCCCACCAGGAGCGCCAGCGCCTGGAGCGAGAGGGTTCATCTGATGGCTGACGAGGCATACCGGGCGGTCTTCCTGCGCGTGCATCCGACCGGAAAGATGGTGCTGAGCCTCACCACTGAGTCCGACGGCAACGAGGGTCGGTACGCGGAGCTCGTGGCGCGGGAGCTCGGCGTTCCAGCCCTCGACGTGAAGGTCGTGCCGGCCGACACCGACCGCTTCGGGGAGGGTCACGGCTTCAACACGAGCCCGTCGGCAGGGACCGAGACCGCGATCACGAGCGCCACCGGCAAGATTCGCGACAAGGCGCAGCTGCTCGCGGGCGCCGCGCTCGACGCGCCGGCTGACAGCCTCACGTGGCAGGACGGCGCCTTCGCGGCCACGGGCGATGGCTCACAGCCACAGACGATCGCCGACCTCGCCCTGTACGCCCACGGTTCGGGCGCCCTGCCGCCCGGAGTGGAGGGCGGGCTCGACGCTCAGACCGTGTACCGCGACTAGCGCGTCTCGAACGCGACCTCGACCTCGTCCGCGACCTTGAGCGTCCCGAACAGCGCCGTGTACGGCTTCATCCCCCAGTCGCTCTGCTTGACAGTTGCGCGGCCCGCGAACCGTCCGTCCTCACCGGCCACGAGCTCGAAGCTGATCGGATGGCGTTCCCCCGCGAGCTCGAGCTCCCCCTCGACCCTGCCGCCCTCGACGGAGGTCGACCGGAACTCGATCGGCGCCCCTTCGAGAACCTCCTCGTCGATCGTCTGCGCGATGCCCGCCTTGGCCTCGTCGTCGAGCGCCTGGATGCCGCCGGTCCCCTCGAGTACACGGAGCGAGCGCGAGTCGGCTGTCAGGGTGAGCGCCGGGTCAGCGTCCGGGTCGAGCGTGGCCGACCACGAGGTCACTTCAATCAGCAGGTCGTGCCCTGCCTTGGACGCCGCGCCGGTTCGCTTCGTGCTCACAGTCAGAGTGGCGTTGTCGGGCCCGAACACACGCGACATGGACGCACCCTAAGACAAGGAGACCCACGTGGTTGAGCTGGACCATTCCTTCACGAGCGGAAAGCCGATCGAGGAGACCTGGGAGGCAATCCTCGATCTCGAGCGCCTGGTTCCGTGCGTAGAGGGGGGAACCGTGCTCGAGCGGACCGGCCCGGACGCCGTCAGGGCGGAGATCAAGGTCAAGATGGGCGCGATGTCCATGACGTTCACGGGAACCGTCGAGGTGATCGAACAGGACGCCGCCGAGCATCGTGCCGTGATGCAGGTGAAGTCGAGGGAGGCCGGCGGGCAGGGCCATGCCAACGCGGACGTGACCTTCGCGGTCTCGGACGGAGGCGGCACGATTCACACCGCGGCCCAGATCACCGGCAAGGCGGCGTCGATGGGCGAGGGCGTCGTGGTCAGCGTCCTGGACGCGCTGATCAAGGACTTCGCGGGGAAGCTCGCCAACATCTGATGGCCACCAAGACGATGCGCCCTGTACGCGAAGGCGAGGTCCCGATCGACGGCGGGACGGCTGTCCAGGACGACCCTGATAGGCCGGTCTTCCGCGGCAACGGCGAGAACGACTACGTCTGCGCCGAGTGCGGCAACGTGCTCGCCACGGGCATGAATCCAGAGCACATGGGCAAGCGGGTCCGGATCAAATGCGGCCGCTGCCGCACGGTCAACATCGCCGCCGAGGTGCCAGTGGAGATGGCCCGCCGCTCCAGGCAAGGCCGCAAATAGCGCGGCCGATCCTGCTACTCGGGGAGCGAAGACAGGAGTTTCCTGCTTATCCTCGTGCCGAGCGATGGCGAAGGACACCGAGAAGCTAATCCGGCAGTTGTCACTGATCTCGTTCCTGATGGCGGAGCGACGGCCGGTCTCGGCGCTCGAGATCAAGCAGGACGTCGAGGGCTACTCGCAGATGAACGACGAGGCCTTCGCCCGGCGCTTCTACGCCGACCGCGCGGAGCTCGAGTCGCTCGGCATCCACCTGAAGGTCGACAAGCCGGCCGAGGGCTACTACGAGGCGGAGAACTACTCGCTGCCGCCGGAGAACTTCTACCTGCCGGCGATCGAGTTCACCGACAAGGAGCTCGGGGCGCTGCGCACGTCGCTGTCGCTGCTGGACGGCGAGTTCGCGTACGCGGAGCCGCTTCGGCTCGCGCTTCAGCAGCTCTCCTGGGGCAAGCCGTCTCCGCTCGACGCTCCGGAGCAGCGCAGCGTGGCGCTCGCGGTCACCGCGGGGGCCGGCGGGCGCGAGCTCTCGCAGCGGCTCTCGAAGGTCGAGACGGCGATCTTCCGCCGCAAGACGATCGTCTTCGAGTACTACACGATCGGGCGCGACGCGGAGGAGAAGCGCAAGGTGGACCCGTACCACCTGCTCTACCGCGGCGGGCAGTTCTACCTGATCGGCTACTCCCACGAGCGCGACGACGTGCGCGTGTTCCGCGTCTCGCGCATCCGCGGCAAGGTCGGCTACTCGTCGAAGGCCGAGCACGACTTCAGCCGCCCGGAGGACTTCGACCCGCGCATCTACGCCACGCGCACCGACTGGCAGCTCGGCGACCCCGTCGGGCGTGCGCGCATCTGGCTCTCCGACCGGATCGACTGGCTCGCGCTGCGGCACTTCGGCCACGCCGGCGAGGTCTCGGACGCGGACGGCGGCGTGATCTTCGAGACCGACTACGCGAACTCGCGGCAGATGGTGTCGTGGGTGCTCGGCCTGGGCGAGCAGGCACGCATCGAGGGACCGGACGAGCTCGCCGCGGAGGCGCGCGAGCGGCTCGACCTGGTCACCGAGCGCCACGCCAAGCCGCCCGAGCTCGCCAAGCCCGCGCGCCGCCGCAAGCAGGCCGAGCCCGAGGAAGACGAGGACGGGCGCGAGTCGCCGATCCGCCCGGAGCGCTTCGCCCGGCTCGTTACGCTCGCCGGCATCCTGATCGACGCCGCGCGCGAGGGCCGCAAGCTCGACGTCGCGCCGCTCTGCGAGTCGCTCCAGTTGACCGACCAGGAGCTGCGCCAGGACATCGACGTGCTGAACGTCGTGAACTTCGGCGGCGGCTCGTACGTGCTCTACGCCGAGGTCCAGGGCGACCAGATCGAGGTGGACCCCGAGCCGTACGGCGACAACTTCGCGCGGCCGGCTCGCCTGCTGCCGCTCGAGGCGAAGGCGCTGGTCGCGGCGATCGACCTGATCGGCGAGCACCTGCCGGAGGGCTCGCTCGCCTCCGCGCGCAAGAAGATCGTGGACGCGCTCGGCCAGGATCCGGCCGAGGACGGCCTTCAGATCACCACGGCGAAGGGCGACGACTCCGAGGTTGCCCGCGTGGTGTCCGGCGCGATCGTCGGGCGCCGGCTCGTGAAGATCGAGTACTACAAGGAGAACGAGGACGAGTTCACCGAGCGCACGATCGAGCCGTACAAGCTCGTGAATGGCCAGGAGGGCTGGTACATCCACTGCTGGGACCTCGACAAGGACAAGCCGCGCTCGTACCGGCTCGATCGCGTGCGCAGCGTCGATGTGCTCGACGAGAGCTTCGAGCCGCGACCGGGCGTGGAACCCGACGTGCACGGCTGGCTCGCGACCGGCGAGGTCGAGTCCGGCAGCACGGCTCGCATATGGGTCTCGCCCGAGCGCGCGCGCTGGGTGCGCGAGGACCACCCGAGCGCCACGGAGCTGTCAGACGGCTCCGTGATCTTCGAGCGCACGTACGCGTCGTACGAGTGGCTCGCCCGCGAGATGCTCAAGGAGGCGGGCGACGCCGTCGTGCTTGAGCCGGAGGAGGCACGGCGGGCCGTATTGGAGGCTGCGGAGCAGCTTGCCGTCACGGCGTAGCCAGATCGATATGTCCGGCGAGGAGGTCCGCGACTTCCTCGCCGAGAAGATGGTCATGCAGTGCGCCACGATCGGCCCGCGCGGCCTCGCGCACATGGTTCCGCTCTGGTTCGTGGGCGATGCGAGCGAGCTGCGCGGATGGACGTACGCCAAGTCGCAGAAGGCGCGCAACCTGGAGCGCGATCCGCGCGCGACCCTCGGCCTCGAGGACGGCGTGCAGTACCACGAGCTGCGCGGGGTGATGTTCGAGTGCGACGTCCGGCTCTTGCGCGATCCGGAGGACGTGGAGCGCTTCGGACTCGAGCTGTTCGAGCGCTATGCCGGCGAGGTGAACGACGACATCCGCGCGATGGTCGCCGCGCAGGCGCCGAAGCGCGTGGGCCTAACCTTTGTTCCTACACGCACCGTGAGCTGGGACCACCGTAAGCTCGGCGGCGTCTACTGATGAAGGGACTGATTCTCTCCGGCGGCAAGGGCACGCGCCTTCGGCCGCTCACGCACACGAGCGCGAAGCAGCTCGTCCCCGTGGCGAACAAGCCCGTGCTGTTCTACGGCATCGAGGCGATGGCCGAGGCGGGCATCACCGAGGTGGGCATCATCATCGCGCCGGAGACCGGCGCCGAGGTCCGCGAGGCCGCCGGCGACGGGTCGCAGTTCGGCGTGCAGCTCAGCTACATCGAGCAGGACGCGCCGCGCGGGCTGGCGCACGCCGTGCTGACGGCGGAGGAGTTCCTCGGCGACTCGCCGTTCGTGATGTACCTCGGCGACAACCTGCTGCGCGACGGCATCGTCCGGCTGGTGGAGACGTTCACGAGCGAGGAGCCCGACGCGCTGATCCTGCTCACGCACGTGCCGGACCCCGAGAACTACGGCGTGGCGGAGCTCGACGGCGGCAACCGCGTCGCGCGGCTGGTGGAGAAGCCGAAGGAGCCGAAGACCGACCTCGCGCTCGTCGGCGTGTACATGTTCACGCCGGCGATCTTCGACGCCGCGCGCTCGATCGAGCCTTCCTGGCGCGACGAGCTCGAGATCACCGACGCGATCCAGACGCTCGTGGACCGCGGCCTGCGCGTGGACCCCCACATCGTGGACGGCTGGTGGAAGGACACGGGCCAGGTGCAGGACATGCTCGAGGCGAACCGGCTGATCCTCGATGACATGGATGAGCGGATCGAGGGCGAGCTGGTGGACTGCCGCGTGGAGGGCCGCGTGGTGATCGAGAAGGGCGCCCGGTTGGAGCGGACCACGGTCCGCGGGCCCGCCGTGATCGGCGTGGGCTCGCAGATCACCGACGCGTACATCGGCCCCTACACGGCGATCGGCGACGAGGTGACGATCGAGCACGCGGAGCTGGAGCACTCGATCGTGATGTCGGGATCGCGGATCTCGCAGCTCGACTACCGAATCGAGGCCAGCCTGATCGGGAAGAACGTGACGATCGGCCGCGGGCCGCCGCTGCCGAAGGCGTATCGCTTCGTGCTCGGCGACAGCGCCGACGTTCAGATTCTCTAGATGTCGCGCCGGGCGGTGCTGATCGCGGCGAGCACGGCGAGCACGGTGGCGTAGAGCGTCCAGACGACCGCGGCGATACCTGGGGCGAGCAGCTCCGATCCGTCGTCCACGCCGAGCATCGCCGCGCCGAGTCCGGTGAGCGTGAAGGCGCCGAAGCCCTCGATGAGCGCCGCGAGCGCCGGCTCGATCACGAAGATCAGGACGAGCACGATCACCACGGCGGAAACCTGGTTGCGAAGCAGCGCGCCGAGCCCGACGCCAAAGGCGGCGGCCAGCCCCGCGTAGACCCCGCCGCCCACGAACACCTGGAGAAGGTCGCCTGCCGGCGGCATCGCGGCGTCCTTGGCCGCGAGCCAAGGGATCGCTATCGCGGCCGTGATCGCGCCGATGCCGAGACCGATGGCGAGCCCGCCGAGCGCGCACGCCAGCACCTGCGCACCGACGGCGCGGAGCCGTTGCGGGGTCACGAGCAGCGTCCATGCGATCGTGCCGTGGCGGTACTCGCCCGCGCCGATCACCGCTCCGAGCACGAGCGTGAGCAGGCCGCAGATCCCCACGGTCGAGAGCAGTTCGACTACGTCGTGCTCGGCGCCGAACGCGTCCTCGATCGCCACGTTCAGCACCACGATCAGGAGCACGAGGCCGAGTGCCGAGCCGGACAGCGCCCAGAATGTGCGCGTGGTGCGCAGCTTCAGGAGCTCGGCGCCCACCAGCCGCGTCACCGGCCCGCCTCCGTGCCGCCGGTGAGCTCCAGGAAGACGCTCTCGAGCGACTGGCGCGGCCGGTACAGCTCGTACACGGGAATGCCGTTCTCGGCCGCGGTCGTGCCGACGTCCTCGAGCGACGCTCCGCGCACCGCGAGCCAGCCGGCCCCGGCCTCCCCGGCCTCGGCGCTGACGTTGTCCTTCGACGTGAGCGCCGCCCGCAGGCGATCGGGCTCGGGGCTGCGAACCCAGACGGGCGCCTCGACGCCGTGGGTCAGCTCGTCGAGCGACCCCTGGGCGACGAGCCGGCCGCGGCTGATCACCACGACCTCGTCCACCGTCTGCGCCATCTCTGCCAGCACGTGGCTCGACACGAGCACCGTGCGGCCGTCGCGGGCCTGGGCGCGCAGGAAGTCGCGCAGCCAGCGGATGCCCTGGGGGTCGAGCCCGTTGGCCGGCTCGTCGAGCACGAGCGCCTTCGGATCGCCGAGGAGGGCTCCGGCCAGGCTGAGGCGCTGGCGCATGCCGAGCGAGTAGCCCTTCACGCGCCGGTTCCCGGCGCCGTTCAGCTCCACGAGCCGGAGCATCTCGTCCACTCGGGTGCTGGGAAGCCCGGCCGCGGCGGCCATCACGCGCAGGTGGTTGCGACCGGTCCGCCCCGGGTGGAACTGCGGGCCCTCGAGCACGGCGCCCACAACCTTCACCGGGTCCTCCAGCTCGCGGTAGGGCCGGCTGTCCACCATGGCCGACCCCGATGTCGGCAGCGTGAGTCCGAGCAGCGTGCGCAGGGTGGTGGTCTTGCCGGCGCCGTTGGGGCCGAGAAAGCCGAGCACGCGTCCGGGGCTGGCCTTGAACGTGAGCCGGTCGACCGCGACATTCGGCCCGTAGCGCTTCGTCAGGTCGCGGATCTCCAGCACGCACGGGACGCTAGCGGCGCAACCGGCGCGAGGCTCGGCACTCAACGGTAAATTCGCCCGTCGTGAGGCGCCCTGGGGCATTGCTCCTGTTGCTTGTGGCCGCTCTCGCGGCCGCCCCGGCCGCGGAGGCGGCTCCGCTGCGCGCGGGCGTCGGCAAGGCCGACATCACTCCGCGCACCGGCTACTACCTCGGTGGCTGGACTCGCCAGGACCGCGTCGCGCAGGGCCAGCACACCCGCCTATGGTCACGCGCGCTCGTGCTCCAGCGAGGCGACCGCAAGGTCGCGCTCGTGGCCGTGGACCTGTTCATGGTCCCGGGCGGTCTCGTGAAGCACGTGGGCGACGCCCTTGCTTCGCGCGGCTTCTCCGAGTCGAACCTGCTCGTCTCGGCCTCGCACACGCACTCGGGGCCCGGCGGCTACGCGAACTTCAAGACGTTCAACACCGCGGCCCCCGGGCTGGCCACCGTCACCGACCCGATGAGCTTCTACCGGCTCCTCGACGCTCCGCCCGCGGATCCGCAGCTCTACTCGTTCCTGGTGCGGCAGGTCACCGCTGCCGTCCGCCGCGCGGACGACGACCGCTCGCGCGCGGAGGCCGGCTGGGGCCGGGCGGAGATCCATGGCCTCACGATGAACCGCAGCATCGAGGCGCACCTCGCCGACCACGGGATCGAGCGCGAGCGCGGACAGGGCTCGGCCTCGGACGACCCTCAGGGCGTGGACCACACGATCGACCCGCAGGTGAACGTCCTGCGCGTGGACAAGCTCGTGCGCGGGCGGCGGGTGCCGATCGGCGGCTGGTCCACCTTCGCGGACCACGGCACGGTCACGAAGTCGAGCTTCCCGTACTACAACCAGGACCACCACGCCTCGGCGCTCCAGGTGTTCGAGCGCGGCGTGCGCAGGGCGGGGCGGGTGCCGCGCCGCCAGCCGGTCCTGAACGTCTACGGCAACTCGAACGAGGGCGACCAGTCGGCGGGGCTGGTGCGCGACGGGCCCGCCGCCTCCGACTACGTGGGACGGGTCGAGGCCGCCGCGATGCTGAGCGCCTGGCGGCAGGCGCGTGCCGCGCTCAGTAGGGAGCCGGAGCTGGACCTGCGCTGGACGCGCACCTGCTTCTGCGGGCAGGCCACCGAGGGCGGCAACGTGGCGGACTACGCCATGATCGGCTTCCCGTTCCTCACCGGGTCGGAGGAGGAGCGAGGCCCGCTGTTCGACCTGACGCGCGTGCCGCTCGAGGGCACGCGGAACCCCCTGCCGGTGCCCGGCCAGGGGCACAAGGTCGGCATCCCGCTGGACGCCTCGACGGTGCCGAAGGCGGTGCCACTCACGGCGCTGCGCGTGGGCGACGGGGTGATCGTGACGCTGCCGGGCGAGCCGACCGCCGAGGTGGGCGCGCGCGTACGCGCGGCGGTGCGCGACGCCACCGGGCTCGACCGGATCGTGGTGTCCGGGCTGGCGGGCGAGTTCATCCAGTACCTCACGACGCCCGAGGAGTACGACCGCCAGCATTACGAGGGCGGCTCGACGCTCTACGGCCCGCTCTCATCCAACCTGCTGCGCCAGGAGCTGGCCGAGCTTTCCCGCCGGCTGGTGGCCGGCGAGCCCGCGCAGGCCGCCTACCCGCTCGACCCGACCAACGGCGTCTCGCCTGACGGGCCGCCCTACGACCCGGGCGCCGCAGGCGGCACGATCGCCGAGCAGCCGGCCGGCGTGGTCCGGCGCTTCGAGCAGGCGGCCTTCGGCTGGCGCGGCGGGCCGTACGGGCTCGACCGGCCGCTGGGACGCGCCTTCGTGGTCGTGCAGCGCAGAAGCGACGGGCGCTGGCGCAAGGTCGACAGCGACCTCGGCCTCGGGATGCTGTGGACGGTCGACGGCGAGGGTGCCTACCGCGCGCTCTGGGAGGTGCCCCGAACGGCCGCCACGGGCCGCTACCGCCTACAGGTCCGGGCCAAGCGCTACCGCCTGACGTCGCGGAGCTTCCGAGTGCGGCGCGCGAGGACGCTGACGGTGCGGGGAGTCGGTGCCCCCGCGGGCCAAGTGGCGGTGGCGCTCGACTACCCGGCCGCCGTCCGCGACCGCGACCTCCGCCACCGCCCGCCCAGCGCGAGCGGCGGAGTCGTGCGCTTCCAGGTGGGCGACCGCACGGTCGTGGTGCGCCGCCGCCGCGGCACCGTCTTCACGGTGGACGCGCCGCCCGGCACCCCCGTGAGCATCGCGCGCCGGCGGAGCACGCGACCGCTACGGGAACGTGAACGGCGCGCGTTCACGGCCCCCTGACGACCGCCGACAGGGACCTAACGGACCGGGTGTCGTCGATTTCCCTCCATATGGACCGGAAAGCGACGGCGGTACCTGCTCAATGCCCGCCGTCGGCGGGCGCAACGTCGGCCGGGCGCAGCGAGCGGGCCGCCTGCGCCACACCCCCCACCCGCACCGCGTCCACGCCCGCCGCCGTGGCGGCCGCGCCCGCCGCCGGGCCGGCCACGACCACGCGGTAGCCGAGCGAGTCGAAGTAGCGGACGTTCGTGCGCGCCTCCTCCGACGTGCGCGGCAGCCGTACCTCGGCGTCCAGGTCGCGCAGGCGCGGGTCGACGAGCTCACGCCCGTCGCGGGCGCGGGACGCGTCGATCACGAGGGCGGTCCGCGAGTGCTGAGCGCCCTGGCCGTCGAGCGAGGCCGCGCGCTGGCCCACGTCGGCCGAGGTTCCGCGCTGGCCCACGTCGGCCGAGGCTCCGCGCTCGCCCACGTCGCTCGAGCCGCCGTCGCCGTCCACGCCCAGCGCGCTCCCGAGGGCCAGCGCGCCGGCTGCGAGTGCCGTTCCAATGGTTGTCGTCAATCCCGTCATACGTATGAGCATACTACGTATGACTATGAGATCCGTCAAGGCCGATCGACGGCACGCCGAGCCGATCCGCGGCGCGTGGTTGAGTTCCTCCATCGCACGCCCCGAGCGACAGCGCTGTACGAGCATCGATGTCGCGCGCTGCGCGGGCGTCTCGCAGTCCACGGTCTCGCTCGTGCTCTCCGGCAAGGCCGAGGGCCGGGTCTCGGAGGCCACCCAGGAGCGCGTCCGCCGCTGCGCGCGCGAGCTCGGCTACCGGCCGAACGTGGCCGCGCAGGCGTTGCGGCTCGGCGCCTCGCGCGCCGTGGCCCTGCTGGTGCCCGACATGACCAACCCGTTCTTCAGCCGCGTGCTTCGTGGCGCGCAGCGCGCCGCCGCCGCCGCGGGCTACATCGTGATCCTCGTGGACACCCAGAACGACCGGCACTGGGAGTCGCAGTCGTTCGAGGCGCTCCAGGCCGGGCCGGTCGACGGCTACCTCCTGTTCGAGGTAACGGCCCCGGACGCGCTCGGGCCGGACGAGAACGTCGTGATGATGGAGACCGAGGAGCCGCGGCGGCCATCGGTGCGCTTCGATGGCGGCGGCGGTTCGGCCGCCGCCTTCGAGCACCTCGTGCAGCTCGGCCATCGCCGCATCGGCCATCTGGCCGCGGCCTTCCGCGCGCTCACCTTCCAGCACCGCGAGGAGAGCCGCGTTCGGGTTCTCAGCGAGGCCGGTCTCGACCCGGACACCCAGCCGCGGGTGCTCACGCCGATCTCGATCGAGGACGCTCGCCAGAACGGACTGGTTCTCCTCGACGAGCAGCCCACCGCCGTGTTCTGCGACGACGACGTGATCGCCGCCGGGATGTACCTGGCGGCGCGCGAGCGCGGCGTCCGCATACCGGACGACCTGTCCGTGGTCGGCTTCGACGACATGGACTTCGCTCGCGTGCTCGAGCCGCCCCTGACCACGGTGGCGCTCGACGCTGAGCTGCTCGGAGCGACCTCGTTCGAGCTGCTCGAGGCGCGCATGTCGGGCAGGCGGACGCGCAAGCGGATCGTCCTGCCCGCCGAGCTGCTGATACGCGAATCGACGGCACCCCCCGGCTAGAGTGCGCCGCGTGGCGATCCATGTGGTGGGAGCGGGCGGCATGCTCGGACAGGACACCGTGCGGGCTGCGGGCGGCGCGGCCGTCGCGCTTACGCGCGCGGACCTCGATGTGACCGACGCCGCCGCGGTGAACGAGGCGCTGGCGGGCGCGACGGTGATCAACTGCGCCGCCTACACCGACGTCGACGGGGCCGAGGGCGACCCGGCGGGCGCCCATGCCGTGAACGAGCAGGGCGCGCGCAACGTGGCCGAGGCGGCCGAGCGCGTGCTGTACGTCTCCACGGACTACGTCTTCGACGGCACGAAGGGCGAGCCGTACGTGGAGTCCGACCCCACCGCGCCGCTCCAGGAGTACGGCCGCTCCAAGCTGGCCGGCGAGCGCGCCACCGCCGAGGCCAACCCGAACCATCTCGTCGTGCGCTCCTCGTGGCTGTTCGGCGCCGGAGGGAAGAACTTCGTCGAGACGATGCTCGGCCTGGCGAGCGAGCGCGACGAGCTGCGCGTGGTGGACGACCAGGTGGGCTGCCCCACCTTCACCGGGCACCTCGCCGAGGCGCTCGTGGCGCTCGCGTCCAGCGGCGAGACGCGGCGTGCTGCACGCGGCCGGCACGGGCTCCTGCTCCTGGTTCGAGTTCGCGCGAGAGATTTTCGACCGCGCCGGCGTCGAGTGCACGGTGCGGCCGTGTGCGACCGAGGAGTTCCCGCGCCCGGCACGGCGGCCCGCCTACTCCGTCATCACGAGCGAGCGCCACGGCCCCTCGCTGCCCGCCTGGCAGGACGGCCTCGACGCCTACCTCGGGGTCCGCGCGTGAAGCTGCTCGTGACCGGCGGCGCCGGCTTCATCGGCTCGACCTACGTGCGGCTGTTCGCGGGCGAGCACGACGTGGTCGTGCTCGACAAGCTCACGTACGCGGGCCGCCGCGAGAACGTCCCGGACGGCGTGGAGCTCGTGGAGGGCGGCATCGAGGACCGCGACCTGGTGCTGCAGGTGGCGAGCGGCGTCGACGCCGTCGTGAACTTCGCGGCCGAGTCGCATGTGGACCGCTCGATCGCCGACCAGGACGTGTTCGCGCGCACGCACGTGATCGGCACGGGCGTGCTGCTCGACGCCGTCCGCGAGCTGAGGGTGCCGCGCTACCTCCAGGTCTCCACCGACGAGGTCTACGGCTCGATCGCCGAGGGCTCCTTCACCGAGAGCTCGCCGCTCGACCCCTCCTCCCCCTACTCCGCCACCAAGGCGGCCGGCGACCTGCTCACCTCGGCCCACCACCACACCCACGGGATCGACGCCGTGATCTGCCGCGGCTCCAACAACTACGGGCCGCGCCAGTACCCGGAGAAGTTGATCCCGCTGATGATCCTGAACGCCATGCACGGCGACCCGCTGCCCGTGTACGGCGACGGCCGGCAGGTGCGCAACTGGCTGTTCGTGGAGGACTTCTGCCGCGGCATCCACACGGTGCTCGAGCGCGGCAGGCCCGGCGAGGCGTACAACGTCGGCGGGCCCGACGAGTGCGAGAACCTCGACGTGGTGCGCCGGGTCCTCGAGCTGACCGGGCGCGACGAGTCGCTGATCGATCACGTGACAGACCGGCCGGGTCACGACCGCCGCTACTCGCTCAGCTCGCAGAAGCTGCGCGACGAGCTCGGCTGGGAGGCTGGCGTCCGCTTCGACGAGGGACTCCCCCGGACGGTCGACTGGTACCGCGACAACGAGGACTGGTGGAGCCCGATCCGCTCAGGCGAGTACCGCGAGTACTACGAGAAGCACTACGGCCGCGCGCTCGGCTAGTAGCCCGCGGAGCCCTCGGCGGTGAGCTTCACGAACCAGATCAGGAACATCGCGCCGGAGAGGCAGACGCACATCACACCGACCTGCTTCTTGGTCCCGCCCTTGCCGATGTAGACGGCGCCGGCGATCAGGCCGATCAGCGGCACCAGCAAGGAGAGCAGCACACCGCCGATCCAGTCACCGGTCCTCGCCTGCGAGCCGCGGCGGATTCGCGAACGGGGCGAAGTTGTGGGTCCAGGCGCGGCCGTCCCAGTAACGCTGGCCATGGGCCTGAGGGTCCGGGTACCAGCCCGCCGGGGCACTGAAGGGCGGCGCAGCCGGGTTTTCGCTCATCGGGTTCTAGTTCGACTGGGTTCCGGCTGGACTTGAGTAGCCCGTCGTTAGTCTCGACTGGGTGTTCCGCGACGACACCCCAGCCCTCGAGCTGCGCGGCCTGACCAAGCGCTACGACGACGGCACGCTCGCGCTCGAGGACTTCAACCTCCAGATCCACTCGGGCGCCTTCTTCGGCCTGCTCGGGCCCAACGGCGCCGGCAAGACCACGCTGATCAGCGCCGTCTGCAACCTGCTGCGGGTCACGGAGGGCGAGGTGCTCGTGTTCGGCCGGCCGCACGACACCCTGGAGGCGCGCTCCTGGGTCGGCCTAGCCGAGCAGGACATCAACCTCGACCGCTTCCTCACGGTGCGCGAGACGCTCGAGTACCACGGCGGCTACTTCGGCATGCACAAGGACGAGATCGAGGAGCGCGCCGAGGAGATGATCCAGGCGTTCGGGCTCACCTCGAAGCGCGACGTGCGGGCGCCGAAGCTCTCCGGCGGCCAGCGCCGCCGCCTGCTGCTCGCCCGCGCGCTGATGCACCGGCCGCGCCTCGTGATCCTCGACGAGCCGACCGCGGGGGTGGACTTCGAGCTGCGCCAAGAGCTGTGGGACTACATCCGCCGCCTGCACGCCGAGGGCACCACGATCCTCCTCACCACCCATTACCTCGACGAGGCCGAGCTGCTCTGCGAGGAGATCGCGCTGATCCGCGGCGGCCGCCTGATCGCGCGCGACTCCGCCGAGGGCCTGCGCGAGCACTTCGGCGTGAAGCGGCTCGAGGACGTGTACGTGAAGGCGATGGCGTCGTGACCGGCCTCGTCTGGCTCTGCAAGCGCGAGACGCTGCGGGTCTCGAAGCTCTGGACCCAGACCGTGCTCGCGCCGGTCGTCTCCTCGATGCTCTTCATCCTCGTGTTCGGGCTGTCGCTCGGCGGGCGCATCAAGCAGGTGGGCGACGTGGACTACGAGGTCTTCATCGTGCCCGGCCTGATCACCATGGGGATGGTCCAGGCGGCGTTCGCGAACAACGCGTCGACGATCTTCCAGGCGCGCTTCGACCGCTACATCAACGACGTCCTGTCGGCCCCGATGAAGCCGTGGCAGATGACGTTCGGCTACACGATCGGCGGGATCGTGCGGGCGCTCCTGATCGGGATATCGCTGCTCGTGCTGGCGGTGGTGCTCGTGAACGTGCCGATCGAGCATCCGTTCGAGCTCACGCTGGCGATCGCGCTCGGGCTCGTGCTGTTCGCGTCGCTCGGGCTCGTGGTCGGCATCTACGCCGAGACCTGGGACCACACGAGCTTCATCCAGAACATCGTGATCCTGCCGCTCACGTTCGTGGGCGGCGTCTTCTACTCGGTCCACGTGCTGCCCTCCCCGTGGGAGGAGCTCTCGCACTTCAACCCCATCTTCTACCTGGTGAACGCGGTCCGCTTCGGCTTCCTCGGCGAGAGCGACGTATCCGTCTGGCTCTCGCTCGGGGTGATCGCCGCGCTCGCGATACCTGCCTACGCGTGGGCTCAGCACCTGTTCAGCACCGGCAAGCGCTTGAAGAGCTAGAGCAGCGGATAGTCCGCTGCCGGCGCTGCCCGCGCCTCGTGGAGTGGCGCGAGCGCGTGGCCCGCGAGAAGCGCGCCGCGTTCGCCGATGAGGACTACTGGGGCCGGCCCGTGCCCGGATTCGGCGATCCGGATGCGCGCGTGTTCGTGCTCGGCCTGGCGCCCGCGGCGCACGGCGGCAACCGCACGGGCCGGGTGTTCACGGGCGACCGCTCGGGAGACTGGCTGTTCGCGTCGCTGTACCGCACCGGCTTCGCCAACCAGCCGGAGTCCCGCCACGCCGGCGACGGACTGACGCTCCGGGACGCGTGGATCGCCGCCGCGGTGCGCTGCGCGCCTCCCGCCAACAAGCCGTTGCCGCAGGAGCGCGACAACTGCCTGCCCTATGCGGCCGAGGAGCTGCGACTGATCCAGCCCGCCGTGATCGTGTGCCTCGGCAAGTTCGCCTGGGACGCCGCGTGCAGGCTGCTCGGCGTGCGCCCGCGGCCGCGATTCGGCCACCTCGCCGAGCACCGGACCGAGGGCGGCCCGGTGCTGCTCGGCTCCTATCACCCGAGCCAGCAGAACACCTTCACGGGCAAGCTCACCGAGCCGATGCTGGACGCGGTCTTCGCGGAAGCGCGAAAAATCGCCGAGATGAGTGTTATGGTGCCGCCGCCAGTAGGGCAGAGTAGAACCCAATAGCCGAGTCCCCGCATCGCAAGTCGGTCGGGGAACGGGGGACCCACAGGCAGTCCGGGGCGAATCGCGAGGCCTTCTCGCGTAGCGCCGCTCTTCTGGCGCGAGCCCGACAGCTAACCCCGTAGGCACAAGAAGAGAAGGGACCCGAATGCCTCGCAAGCTGGCGGCGCTGGTTGTCGCCGTGCTCAGCCTGACCGTCACCGCCGAAGCCGTCGGCGCTGGCTACGCGACCCGCACCCTGGCGCAGGGGTCGAGCGGCCGCGACGTTCGCGCGCTCCAGCGCTACCTGGACACCGCGGGCTACAACACCACAGCCGACGGCCAGTTCGGCCCGGCAACCCGGCGCAGCGTCATGGCCTTCGAGTCGGCGGAGCAGCGGCGCTTGAACGGCAGGGCCTCGCGCACGGAGCAGCGCATCGTGCGCGCCCGCGCGACGAGCTCGGGCAGCGAAGAGGCGCCCTCCGTGGCGCCCACCGACAAGGGCTACATCAACAGCGCCGGGCTCGCCGTGGCCCCGGCCTCCGCGCCCGACGAGGTCAAGGCGATCATCGCGGCCGGCAACGCGATCGCGACCAAGCCGTACAAGTACGGCGGCGGCCACAGCCGCTGGAACGACTCCGGCTACGACTGCTCGGGCTCCGTGAGCTACGTGCTCCACGCCGCCGGGCTGCTGGGCCGGGCGCGCGACTCGACCGGCTTCATGAGCTGGGGCGAGCCGGGCCGCGGCACCTGGGTCACGGTGCGGACGAACCCGGATCACGCCTATCTGATCGTCGCCGGCCTGCGCTTCGACACGAGCGCCCTGAGGCAGTTTGGTAACCGCTGGACCGAGCGCATGCGCTCTGCCAGTGGCTACCGCGGGCGCCACCCCGACGGACTCTAGGAGGGAACCCATGGCAGTAGCCGTACTGCTCTTGCTCCTGTTGTCAGCCTTTGCCGGTCTGGCCGCGGGCCGCCGCCGGGCGGTGATCCCGGTCGTCCTGGCCGTGATCCCGTGCGCGCTCCTTGGGGGCGCCGAGTTCGCCGGCTTGGCCCTGCTCGCCGCAGTGGGCCTGGCCGCCGGGCGTGCACCTGCACCGGGTGGTGGCCGAGACCTCGCCGCCGCCGCGGGCCAGCTAGCCGCCGCGCTCCCTCAGCTCGCGCTCGATCTTGCGCTCCAGCCGGCGCGCCTCGCGCTTGGTGTCCGCGCTCCCGTTCTTGGCCGCGTCCTCGGCGTCGCGGAGCGCCTCGCGCAGATCGTCCCTGGAGAGGTCGTCGAGCTTGCCCCCGATCTCCCGCGCCTGCTCCCGGATGTCCTTGCGCGCCTGGTCGACCTGGTCGCGGGCGTCGTCCTCGCCGCACGCCGCCACCGGGGCGGCGAGTGCCGCGAGTGTCAGAAGAACGGTGAATTTGCGCGGATCGGGCACGGGCTGAGCCTATCCACGCGGTACGCTCGTGGGTCGCATGTCTTTGGACCCGCTCGGATCGTTCACCCCGCAGGTACGTAACTGGTTCACGCGCTCGTTCGAGCGTCCCACGGAGGCGCAGGCCCAGGCCTGGCCTGCGATTGCGCGCGGTGAGAACGTGCTGGTCTCCGCGCCGACCGGCTCGGGCAAGACGCTGGCCGCCTTCCTCTGGGGACTCGACCGGCTCGCCGCGAATCCGCTTCCCGAGGGTGAGCGCAAGACGCGGCTGGTCTACGTCTCGCCGCTGAAGGCGCTCTCGTACGACGTCGAGAAGAACCTGCGCGCGCCGCTCAGGGGCATCGGCGGCGACGTGTCGGTGGCCATCCGCACCGGCGACACGCCGCAGAAGGAGCGCCAGGCGATGCTCCGCACCCCGCCGGACGTGCTGATCACCACGCCGGAGTCGCTCTACCTGATGCTCACCTCGCAGGGCGCGCGAGTTCCTCGTGGACGCGGAGGCCGTGATCGTGGACGAGATCCACGCGGTCGCGCGCACCAAGCGCGGTGCTCACCTGGCCCTCACGCTCGAGCGCCTGGAGCAGCTCGCCGGACGGCCGCTCCAGCGCATCGGGCTCTCGGCCACGCAGCGGCCGCTCGAGGAGGTGGGCCGCTTTCTCGTGGGCGCGGGGCGCGAGTGCACGGTGATCGACGCCGGCATGCGCAAGCCGCTCGACCTCAAGATCCACGTGCCGGTGGAGAGCATGCGCGAGCCCGACGCCCACGACGTGACCGACCCGGCGCTGGGCGGCATGGGGACGGCGGCGGGCGGAGGCGATCTCGTGGGCGATGGCCTTGGGCGGACCGCGCCCGACGCCGCCACGTCGCGCTCGATCTGGCCCGCGATCTATCCCGAGCTCCTGCGCCTGATCCGCGAGCACCACTCCACGATCGTGTTCGTGAACAGCCGCCGTGGAGCCGAGCGGCTTGCGGTGAGGCTCAACGACCTCGCGGCCGAGCAGTCAGACGGAGACGAGCCGCAGTACATCGCCCGCGCCCACCACGGCTCGCTCGCCCGCGAGGAGCGGCTGGTCGTGGAGGACCTGCTGAAGTCGGGCGAGCTGCCCTGCCTGGTGGCCACCTCGTCGCTCGAGCTCGGCATCGACATGGGCGCCGTGGACCTGGTGATCCAGGTGGAGTCGCCCAAGTCGGTGACGGCGGGGCTCCAGCGCATCGGCCGCGCCGGCCACGGCGTGGGCGAGGTGTCGCGCGGGCGCATCTTCCCGAAGTTCCGCGCCGACCTGCTCGAGTGCACGGTGGTGGCCAAGCGCATGCGCGACGGCGACATCGAGCCGACCGTCGTGCCGCGCAACCCGCTCGACGTGCTCGCCCAGCAGATCGTGGCCATGACCGCGAGCAGCGACGAGCTGAGGGTGCCCGAGCTACACGAGACCGTGCGGCGGGCCTATCCGTTCGCCGAGCTGTCGCGCGAGCTGCTCGACAGCGTGCTCGACATGCTCGACGGCCGCTACCCCTCCGAGGAGTTCTCCGAGCTGCGACCGCGCATCGTCTGGGATCGCGTGGAGGACACGATCCGCGCCCGCCGCGGCGCCCTCCAGCTCGCGGTCACCAACGCCGGCACGATCCCCGACCGCGGCCTGTACGGAGTGCACCTGCCCGACGGCCGCAGGGTCGGCGAGCTCGACGAGGAGATGGTCTACGAGGCGCGACCCGGCCAGACCTTCCTGCTCGGGCGCCTCCACCTGGCGGATCGAGGAGATCACCCGCGACCGCGTGATCGTGACCCCCGCGCCGGGAGCGCCCGGAGCCGTCCCGTTCTGGCGGGGCGACAGCGTGGGCCGCCCGAAGGAGCTCGGCCTCGCGATCGGCGCCTTCGCGCGCGAGGCCGTGGACCGCGAGCCCGAGGACCTGGCCGCCGAGTACGACCTCGACGAGCGCGCCGCTCGCAACCTGTCCGCCTTCCTGCGCGAGCAGCGCGACGCGACGCGCGTGGTGCCGAGCGACCGCACCGTCGTGGTGGAGCGCTTCCGCGACGAGATCGGCGACTGGCGCCTGTGCGTGCTGTCGCCCTTCGGCGGGCGCGTGCACTCGGCCTGGGCACTGGCGCTGTCCGCGCGCATCCGCGACGAGTTCGGGCTCGAGTCAGACGCCATCTGGTCGGACGACGGCATCATCGTCCACCTCCCTGACGCAGACGAGCCGCCCTCCGCCGAGCTGATCATGGTCGAGCCCGACGCGATCGAGGACATGGTGGTGCGCGAGCTGTCCGGCTCGGCGCTCTTCGGTGCGCGCTTCCGTGAGAACGCGGCGCGGGCGCTGCTGCTGCCGCGGGCATACCCCGGCAAGCGCACGCCGCTCTGGCAGCAGCGGCTGAAGGCGCAGTCGCTGCTCGAGGTGGCGAAGCGCTACGGCCAGTTCCCGATCGTGCTCGAGACCTACCGCGAGTGCCTTCAGGATGTGCTCGACCTTCCCGGCCTCGAGCAGCTGCTGCGCGGGCTGCACACGCGGGAGCTGTCGCTCGTGGAGGTGGAGACCCAGCGCGCCTCTCCGTTCGCGTCGTCGCTGCTCTTCGACTACGTGGCCACCTACATGTACGAGGGCGACACGCCCAACGCCGAGCGGCGCGCCGCCGCCCTCTCGCTCGACCGCGACCTGCTGCGCGAGCTGCTCGGCCAGGAGGAGCTGCGCGAGCTGATCGACCCCGGCGCCCTGGAGGAGGTCGAGGCCGACCTTCAGCGCACCAGCGAGCGCACGCGCGCCGCCAACTCGGATGGACTGCACGACGTGCTGCGCGCGGTGGGCGACCTCACTGCCGACGAGGCCCAGGCGCGCTGCCTGCCCGCGGTCGGCGCCGCTCGAATACTCGGCGAGCTCGAGAAGGACCGCCGCGCCGTGCGGATGAGGATCGGCGGCGAGGAGCGCTGGATCGCGTCCGAGGATGCGGGCCTCTACCGCGACGCGCTCGGCGCCGTGCCGCCGGGAGGACTGCCCGAGGTGTTCCTCGAGGAGGTCGACGAGCCGCTGCCGCGGCTCACGCGCCGCTACGCGCGCACGCACGGTCCGTTCACCACTCGCGAGCTCTCGGACCGCTATGGTCGTGGACTTCGGCGCCGTGCTGCGCGAGCTCGAGCGCGCGGGCAACCTCGTGCGCGGCGAGCTGCGCCCCGGCGGCAGCGAGCGCGAGTGGTGCGACTCCGAGGTGCTGCGCCGCCTGCGGCGCGCGTCGCTGGCGAGCCTCCGCAAGGAGGTCGAGCCCGCCGAGCAGCGCGCGCTGGCGCGCTTCCTGCCCGCCTGGCAGGGAGTGGACGGTGCGCCTCCGGGAGGCGCCGGGGTGGACCGCCTGCGCGAGATGCTCGTGCCGCTCCAGGGGCTCGCGCTCGCGCCCGAGGTCTGGGAGCGCGACGTGCTCCCGCGCCGCGTGGGCGCCTACTCGCCCGGCTGGATGGACCAGCTCTGCGCGAGCGGCGAGCTCGTGTGGGTGGGCGCCGGGGCCGTGGGCCGCAACTCCGGCCGCGTGGCGCTGCTCTTCCGCGAGGACGCCCGCTGGCTCGGCCCGCCGCCCTTCAAGGGTGAGCGGCCGGACGGTCCGCTCCACGACGCGATCCGCGAGCGGCTCGAGGCAGGCGCGGCGTTCTGGACCGACCTGCTCGCCGACCTTTCCGACGCCGAGCCCGTGGAGCTCCAGGAGGCGCTCTGGGACCTCGCCTGGGCCGGCGAGGCCACGAACGACGCCTTCGCGCCGCTGCGTGCGGCGCGTCTCTCCGTGGCCAAGGGCGACCGCCAGGCCGGCCGCCGCTTCGCCCGCCGCCGCCGGCCGGGCGCGCCGCAGGTGCAGGGCCGCTGGTCGCTCACCGCGCCGCTGTTCGCGGGCGCTCCCGCGCACGGCCCGCGCATGCGCGCGATCTCCGAGCTGCTGCTCGAGCGCCACGGAATCGTGACCCGCGAGGCGGTGCTGGCCGAGGGCGTGCCGGGCGGCTTCGCCGGGCTCTACTCCGAGCTGGCCAACCTGGAGACGCTCGGAACGGCGCGGCGCGGCTACTTCGTCGAGGGGCTCGGCGGCGCCCAGTTCGCGCTGCCGGCGGCGATCGAGCGGCTGCGCGGCCTGCGCTCGGACGAGCCCGCCGGGCCGCTGGTGCTGGCCGCCACCGACCCCGCGAACCCCTACGGCGCCACGCTGCCGTGGCCCAAGAGGGAGGACGACGACTCCGGCCGCCGCCCGTCGCGGGTGCCGGGCGCGTATGTGGTCACGCTCGACTCGGAGCCGGTGCTCTACGTCGAGCGCGGCGGCAAGGGACTGCTGGCGCTGAGGGAGCCGGACGAGGCCTGGCTGCGCCCGGCGCTCGAGGCGCTCGCCGGCGAGGTCCGCCGCGGACGCGTGCCGCGCCTGGGCGTGGAGCGCTTCGACGGCGAGCCGGTGGTGGGCTCCGAGGCCGGCGCGCTGCTGATCGAGCTGGGCTTCCGCCAGAGCCCGCGCCGGCTCACGCTTAGCGCCTGAGGCCCCCTGCAAAGTCCGGGGGTTTTCCCCGTTTCTTCTCCGAAGGGCCCGGCGTAGCGTCGATCGCGCAATGCCGAGCTACCTCGTCGACGGATATCTACCCCGCTCCCGCTCAGGCGAGCTGGCCGAGCTGATCGGCCGCCTGCGCGCGGCGGCAGAGGAGCTGACGGCCGAGGGGACCGCGGTGCGCCACGTGCGCTCCAACTTCCTCCCGGCCGACGAGCTCTTCCTGCACCTGATCGAGGCGGAGTCCGCCGAGGCGGCCGGCGAGGCCAGCAGACGAGCGGGCATGGCGCCGGAGCGCATCGTCGAGGCGGTGTCCGTGCAATGACGACCCGAGGAGGAGGGAGCAGCATGAGCAGACGTCAAACACTGATCGGACTCATGGCGTGCGGGGCGATCGCGGCCGGATGCGGCGATGACGACTCGAGCCCGAAGCAGCAAGCGCGAAGCGAAGCCGGTGGACATCGCCGTGCGCTCCGCGCAGCTCGAGAAGAACCCGTACGACCTGAGATGCGCCGACATCCGCGACAAGGTCGCGTCCGCGCGAATGACCCGCATCGTGCAGTACGCGCTCGCGGACGACGCCAAGATCCGCGGCCTCAACCGGCTCCAGGCGTCGCAGAGCATCTACTACGCGATCACGGAGCTGTGCAAGTCGCAAGCCCGGCTCCTACCAGCCCGCGGAGGACGCCATCGCGGGCGTCCGGAGCGGCGAGTTCAGAGTCGCAACTCTGAGGTAGCCTCGGCCGTGAGGACTGATGAGCACCGAGCTCGTGGGAAGAGAGGAGGAGCTCCAGCGTGTGGAGCTCTTCCTCGAATCCGCCAGACACCGCCCGCGGGCGCTGTTGATCGAGGGCGAGGCCGGAGCGGGGAAGACCTCGGTCTGGGAGGCGGGGCTCGCGAGCGCGCAGCGAGCGGGCAGCCTCACGCTCGCGGCGCGGCCCGCCGAGGCGGAGACGAGCTTCGCCTACGCCGCCCTGGGCGATCTGCTGCGCGCCAACGTGGATGCGCTGGCCGAGCTGCCCTCGCGCCAGAGACGCGCGCTCGAGGTTGCGCTCCTGCTGGAGGACGAGGGCGATGACGCGCCCGACCAGCAGAGCGTCGCGCTCGGCATGCTGGCCGCGTTCCGGCAGCTCGCAGAGCGCCAGCCGCTCGTCGTCGCGATAGACGACGTGCAGTGGCTCGACGCCGCTTCGGCGCTCGTGCTGCGCTACGTCGTGCGGCGGCTGGACGACGGTCCCGTGGGATTGCTCACGGCGTGGCGCACGGAGCCGGGCGCGCCGGTTCCGCTGGAGCTGGACCGCGCCCCGGCGGCAGAGCGCCTGGAGCGTCTGCCGCTAACGCCACTGAGCCTGGGCGCCGTGCAGCACCTCATTCAACAGCGGCTCGGGTTCCTGCCCCCACGTCCTGCCCTCCGGCGCCTGCACGAGCTCTCCGGCGGCAATCCGTTCTTCGCCCTCGAGCTGGCGCGGGCGTTCCAGGAGGGCACGATCCAGCTCGAGGCGGGTGAGCGGCTGCCGGTGGCGCTCGACGAGCTCGTGGGCGCCCGGCTGGAAGCGCTGTCGCCCGAAGCCCGCCGCGCGCTCGCGGCGGCAGCGGCGATGGCACAGCCGACGGTCGCGCTCGTCGAAGCCGTTGCCGGGGACGGCGGGGGTGCGCTGGACGAGGCCGAGCGTGCGCACATCGTGCTCGTGCGGGACGGGCGCGTCCGCTTCGCCCATCCGCTCCTCGCATCCGGTGCCTACGCCGCGATCGACGCATCGGTGCGACGTGACCTCCACGCTCGAGCCGGCATCGAGGTGGCCAACCCGGAGGAGCGAGCCCGGCACATGGCACTGGCCGCCACCGGACCCGACGAGGGCGTGGCGAGCGCCCTGGAAGCGGCGGCAGCGAGAGCGGATGCCCGCGGTGCCCCGCCCGCGGCCGCGGAGCTGTACGAGCGCGCCGTGCGGCTGACGCCACCGGACGCTCGTAGCGACGTGCTTCGCCGCACTGATGCTCGCGGCTTTTTCGATCTTCCAGAGCGGCGACGGCCCGCGAGCGCGCGTGATGCTGGACGAGGTGGTGTCGGAGCTCGAGCCGGGACCGGATCGAGCGCGGGCCCTGATCAACCTCGCGCTCGTGCGGGGGGTCGACGACGACATCCGCGCAGCCGAACCGCTCTTTCGGCAGGCAATCGACGAAGCCGGCGGCGATAACGAACTCCTGGCCGCTGCAGGCGAGAACCTCGCCTCGATCCTGTTCCGTCTGCGGGAGCGGCTCGAGGAGGCGGTCGAGCATGCCTCGGCGGCCGCTGCGGTGGCTACCGCGGCCGGCAGCAGCGGCTGGCTGGCGGAGTCGCTCAGCGTGCGCCTCATGGCCGAGGCGGCCCTGGGTTGGAACACGCAGGCAGCCGCCACGCTGGAAGCGGCGCTCGCGCTGCAGCCCGACTGCGAGGGCCGGCGCGTGATGGCGCAACCGCTGTTTCAGATTGGCGTCGTCTGGCTCTGGTGGGACGAGCTGGATCGGGCAAAGGAGGCCTTCGAGCGGCTGATCGTGCGCGCACGTGAGATGGGCGACGAGGGCTCGCTGCCCTACACCATGGTGCTGGCCGCCCAGGTTGAGTGCGTACGCGGCGACCACGCGCTTGCGGCCGCGCACGCCGACGAGGGGTACGAGATAGCGGTGCAGATCGGTCAGGAGACGGTGCGCGCGTACCTCCTGGCGCTTCGGGCCCTCGCCCACGCGGTGGCCGGTGAGCCGGAGGCCGCGCGCGAGCGGGCCGGGCGAGCACTCGAGCTGGCCGACAGGACCAGCGGGCGGCCCGCCGAGCACTTCGCGCTGGCAGCGCTCGGAGAGGCCGAGCTGTCGGTCGGGAGGGCAGCCGAGGCGTCTCAGGCCCTCGCGCCGCTGGTGGCGTTCCTGCGCCGCGAGCAGATACGGGAGCCCGGCACCGCGCGCGTCGTGCCGAACCAGGTGGAGGCCCTGATCGCGCTCGGGGAGCTGGACGCCGCGTCCGAGCTGCTCGACTGGTACTCGGAGAACGCCGAGCAGCTTCAGCGGCCCTCCGCGCTCGCGGCGGCCGCCCGTTGCCGGGGCCTGCTGCGGGCAGAGCACGGCGACCTCGACGGCGCGCTCGAGCTCCTCGACGAGCGCAGTGCGAGCTCAGCAGCGGGGCCCCGATCCCCTCCGAGCACGGCCGGGCGCTACTGGCGCGGGGCGCGGTGCACAGGCGCGCGAAGCACAAGCGCGCCGCGCGCGAGTCGCTGGAGGCGGCCGAGGCCGTCTTCGACGGGATGGGCGCTCGGGCGTGGGTCGAGCGAGCCCGTGCGGAGCTCGCGCGCGTCGGCGGGCGCGCGCCGTCGACGGGCGAACTCACCCCGACGGAACTCCGCGTGGCCGAGCTGGTGGCCGAGGGCCTCCAGACGAAACAGGTGGCGGCGGCGCTGTTCGTCTCCTCCAAGACGGTTGAGGGCCATCTCACCAACATCTACGCAAAGCTCGGCGTGCACTCGCGCGCCGAGCTCGCCCGGCTTCGGTCATCCCTACCCTCGGAGCATGCCTGAGGGCGACACCATCTACGGCGCCGCGCGGCGGATCCGCTCCGCGCTGGTCGGCAAGGAGATCGCCTCGATCGAGACGCATGAGCGCTTTGCGCGTGACCGCTGGCCCGAGCGGCTCGGCGGGCGCGCGGTTCGCGCCGTGGACTCGAAGGGCAAGCACCTCTTCATCCGCTTCGACGGCGACCTGACGCTGCACTCGCACCTGCGCATGAACGGCTGGTGGGGCGTCTATCCGCGCGGGCGGCGCTGGGCCAAGTCTCCAGGTCGCGCCTGGCTCGTGATACGCACGGCCGACCACGATGTCGTGCAGTTCGGCGGGCCCGTGCTCGAGCTGATGACCGACTCGCGCTCGCGGATCGACCGCCGCATCGCCCAGCTCGGCCCGGACATCCTGGCCGACGAGTTCGACGAGCAGCGCTTCCTCGAGCGGCTGCGCGAGGACGACCCCACGCGCGGCATCGGCGACGCGCTGCTCGACCAGCGCAACCTGTGCGGCATCGGCAACCTCTGGAAGGCCGAGGCCTGCTTCCTCGCCGGGCTCGACCCGTGGAAGCCGCTGAGCCGAGCTGAGCGACGACGAGGCGCTCGCCGCGGCGCGGGCCGTGCGCCCGCTGATGCTGCGCTCCGCCCAGGGTGGCGGGCACGTGCGCGAACGCATGGTGTTCGAGCGCACCGGCCGGCCCTGCCGGCGCTGCGGCACCAGGATCCGCGCCCGCGGCCAGGGTGACGACAACCGCCTTACCTACTGGTGTCCCGAGTGCCAGGCCTGATCCGGGTGGGACACAAGGGCGCCGACCACGTGGCGCCCGGCAACACCATCGAGAGCTTCGAGGCGGCGCTCGAGCACGGCGTGGACATGATCGAGTTCGACGTGCTGCGCACGCGCGACGGACGGCTCGTCCTGGCGCACGACTACAAGGACGCGGAGACCCGCGACTGCGTGACGCTCGAGGACGGCCTCGCGCACTTCGCCGGCGAGGCGTACGCGGGCGTGGAGCTCGACGTGGACATGAAGCTGCCCGGCTACGAGCGCGAGGTGGCGGAGGGGCTTGCCAGGCACGGCCTGCTCGAACGCTCGCTGGTGTCGACGATGTACCCGGAGAGCCTCGACCTGCTCGGCGAGCTCCAGCCCGGCCTGCGGCGCGGCTGGTCGGTCCCGCGCGTGCGGCGCAACTACCTGAGCGCGCCGCTCTACGTGCGCTTGCCCGTGTACGTGATCGCTCTCTACATGCGTGCCCGCATGCCCGGGCAGGCGGCAGCGCGCATCCGGGCCGGCGGCTGCGAGGCGATCATGTGCCACCAGATCCTGGTGAGCGGTCGCCTCGTGCGCGCGGTCCACGCCGCCGGCGGCCAGCTCTACGTCTGGACCGTGGACGACGCGCCGAAGATCCGGGCGCTGGAGGCGCTCGGCGTGGACGGCGTGATCACGAACGACCCGCGGCTGTTCGACTAGCCGCCGACGACGGCGCAGGCGCCGGTCGTCTGCGTGGCGGTCTCGCCCGAGCCGAGGTCCATCTCGGCAACCGCCCGCAGCTGGTAGGTAGCGCCCGGCGGCACGGCGAGGTTGAAGGTCCAGCCGGCCTGCGCCCAGGTGAATTCGGCCGAGCCGGCATCCTGCCACGGCGAGGTGGCCTCGCCGGCGAGCGGCACCCAGCCCTCGGGGCTCAGCCACTCGGCGGTGAAGCGGACCTTCAGGACATCCTTGGAGCCGTCACCGGCCAGCTGCGCACGCGCGCCGAGCTGCTGCGCGTTGCAGATGTTCACGTTCGCCCACGAGGAGGTCAGCTGCTCCGTCGCGGCGGCATGGGCCGACGGAGCGGTGGTTGCCAGCAGGGCTGCGGCAAGGACTGCCAACCTCGACTTGCGGGGCATTACCGGCAGCCTAGCGTGAAGCTCCGCCGGCGGCGAGCCAGAACCGCTACCAGATGAGGCACATGGCCTTGGACGTGCCCGCGGGATCCCCGCCCTGCACGCCCTGCATGCCGGTCTCGGTGAGCAGCGTCCGCGTCCGGACCACCGATGCTCGCCGCGCCCGCGGCCTGCGGTGCCGCCTGCGCAGCGTCCCCGGCCTGCGCGCGTTGCGTGCCCTGGCCGGGGCGTCGCGCCACTGGACCTCGACCACCCCGCGCATCACGTATGTGGTGCCGCTGGGCGGCTGCACGAAGCGGAACGTCCAGCCGGCCTGCCGCGCCGACATGTTGGCCGGGCCGACGTAGCTCCAGTTGGTCACTCCGCTGCCGCCGACCGTCTTCCACTCCTGGGCGGCGCCACTCCACCACTGGGCGGTGTAGCGCGTCCAGATGCGCTCGTCGGAGCCGTTTCCGGGCACGCTCGCCCGGACGCCGAGCGCGTTCGGGGAGCCGGCCGTGTCGCAGATGTTCACCGTGGCCCAGAGCGGGCGGCGGGCGTCCTCGATCACGGCTCGCCTCGTTGAGGCGCGCGCGCTGCTCAGGACCGGTCCGCCAGAGCGCTGCCCCTGCGCGGAGTTCACGGGCGGAAGCTCGGCCACGACCACACCGGGCGGAAGCTCAGGGGCCCTGTCCGCACCCGGGGGAGGCGCAGCTTGGCATTGGCGGGGCCCGCCGCGACTAGGGATGCGGCGCAGGCGAGCAGAACCGTGGGGGCGGCAAGTCTTCGCACTACGGCTCGTACATCGGGCCATATTGGGATGCACTTGAGCGTGGGACACTGAAATTCGTGATGGATACGAGGCCCGCGCGTACTTATGGCGTGAACCAGGCGCTCGTGGAATCCGTGCCGCTGGTGACTTCCACCCACACCGAGGGGTTCGCCGAGCTGTATGAGCGCACGTTCCCGCGCGTGTACGCATACGTGGCGTCGCTGCTGCGAGACAGGGCTGCCGCCGAGGACGTGACCTCGCAGGCCTTCGAGCGGGCCTACCGCAAGCGGCGCAGCTACCGGCCGGCGCGCGGGTCGATGGACGCCTGGCTGTTCGGCATCGCCCGCAACGCCGCGCTCGACGAGCTGCGCAAGCGCAAGCGCCGGGCGGTGCTCGAGAGCGACCCGGAGGACACGATGTCGCCGGCGCCCGAGGACCAAGCTGAGTTCGCGATCAGGCGCGAGACGGTGCGGGCGGCGCTCGCGTCGTTGGACGGCCAGGAGCGCGACCTGATCGCTCTCAAATTCGCCGGCGGCCTGTCGAACGCCGAGATCGCCCGCGTGCTCGGCATGTCCGAGTCGAACGCCGGCACCCGCCTGCACAGAACCATCACCAAGCTGAGAGAGGCCTGCCATGAGTGACCAGCTCGCCGCAATCGACGACGCGCTCGAAACTGGCGCCGCTGACCACCACGATCCGCTGACGCGCGAGCTTCAGGAGCTGGCGCTGGCGCTGCAGGCCGACGCGCCGGAGGCCGACCCCGACTTCCAGCGCACGCTCCGCGCCCGTGTCGAGCGCGGGTTCCCGAAGCCGGCCTCCTCGCGGCGCCCGCTCTGGCGCCGCATTGGGACCCCGGCCGTGGCCTCCGGCGTCGTGGCTTTGCCGCTCGTGCTGATCGTGATCCTCGCGGCCGGCTCCGATACGTCGGACCAGGGCGATGCGGCCGGCGACGGAGGCGGCGGGTCGGTGGCGGCCGAGGTCGCAGGCGGAGACGACGGCGGATCGGGGGGCGGCGGGCGCGGGGCCGCGGGCCCCGAGCCGGCTCTCGAGGCGCCCAACCCCGCACTGGCTCCCGCCGGCGCGCAGCCCTCGGCAGGCCGCGCTTCTGACGGCAGCTCGGCCGCCGTGCCGCTCCCGCCCGACGGCGGCTTCGCGCCCGGTCAGCGCAACCGCAAGATCGAGCGCTCGATCGGCCTCGAGCTGGAGATGCCGGTGGACCAGATGGCACGCGTGGCCGAGCAGGTCACGACCGTGACGAACCGGCACGGCGGCTTCGTGCTGAGCTCGTCGGTCTCAACCGGCGAGGATTCGGCCGGCGGCGACTTCGAGCTGCGCATCCCGTCCGCCCGGCTGCGTCCTGCGCTGCGCGACCTCGCGGCACTCGCCGACGTGCGCACGCAGACCCAGTCCGGCCGCGACGTCACGCGCGAGCACGTGACCGCGAAGGATCGCCTCCAGGCCGCGCGCGCCGAGCGCCGCAGCCTGTTGCGCCGCCTCGAGCTGGCCACCACAGACGAGGAGGCCGAGGCGATCCGCCGCCAGCTCGACATCGTGGCGGGCGAGATCAACGGCCTGCGCTCGCAGCTGCGCGGCCTGCGGCTGCGGACCGACTACGCCGTGGTCACGGTGAGCCTGCTGCCGAAGGACGGAGACCAGGGCGGCGGCGCGGGCGGCTCGTTCGACGACGCGCTCGGCGACGCGGGCGACCTGCTCGTCGGCGTGGCCGGCGTGATCGTGCGGGCGCTGGCCGTCGGGCTGCCGCTCGGGCCTGATCGCTCTGCTGGGCTGGCTGGCGGGCCGCGCGGTGCGGCGCCGGCAGCGCGAGTCCGCGCTGGCGTAGGCGCGCGGCCGCGCGCGTATCCTCGCCCTGTGGCCGCAATCACCGCCATCCACTTCACGGATCCCGCCTGCCCCTGGGCCTACTCCGGCCCGGCCGGCTCACGCTCGGCTGCGCTGGCGCTTCGGTGACCAGATCGAGTGGCGGCTCGTCCTGATCGGGCTGAGCGAGTCGGCCGAGGCCTACGAGGCGCGTGGGTACACGCCGGAGCGCCTGCTCCGCACCCAGCACCTGTTCAGCGGGCGCTTCGGCATGCCGTACAGCTTCGAGCGCAAGCCGCGCATGGCCGCGACCGCGCGCGCCTGCCGCGCGATCGTCGCGGCGCGCGAGCTCGATCCGGCGCTCGGGGAAGCCGCGCTGCGCGCCCTCCAGCTGCTGCATTTCACGACGCCGCGTCTTCTCGACGAGGACGACGACCTGCGCGCGGCCCTCGCCACGGTTCCCGGCCTGGACGCGGACGCGCTCGTCGGGCGCATCGACGACCCGGACGTCGTGGCCGCGTACCAGGCCGACCGCGAGTTCGCACGCTCCGCCGAGGGCTCACCGACGCATGCGCAGGACCGCTTCTCGACCAGCGACGGGCCTATTCGCTACACCGCGCCGTCCGTGATCTTCGAGGACGAGGACGGCGCCCGCTTCGAGGTCGGCGGCTTTCAGCCTTTCGAGGCGTACGACACCGCGCTCGCCAACCTCGCCGTCGGGCTGGACCGTCGCGCGGCGCCGGTCGACGTCCTCGAAGCGCTGCTCGAGTTCCCCGACGGCCTGACGACGGCCGAGCTGGCGAGCGTGATGCGCGCGAGCGATTTGGTCGACGCGGATCTCGAGGGCACGGCGGCGAGGCTGGCGGAGCTGGCCGAGAGCGGAGCGGTGAGCCGCGAGGCCGGCGGGGCAGCGACGCGGTGTGGCGCGGGGTGCGCGTGGGGTCGCAACTACAGCACTGAGGAAGTCGACTGTCCTGCCTAGGGCTTGTCTAGCAAGCCCAAAACAGGACGGTCGTCTGAACTACGGTCGGCCACCCGGGCGCCTCACCGCCTCCGCCGCCAGCCGCGCGCCTGCGGCCAGCGCCTCCGCCGGTGCCGCGCCGTCCAGGCGCGCGGCCAGCAGGCCCGCGGCGAAGGCGTCCCCAGCGCCGGTGCTGTCCACCGCGGCCTCCACGGGGACCGCGTCGGCGCGCACGGTCTCGCGACCGTCGGTCCACAGCGCGCCGTCGGCGCCGAGCGTGACCACCACCTCGTCGAAGCGGGCGGCAAGCGCTCGTGCGGCGCGCTCGGGGTCGGCCTCGCCGCTCAGCATCCGGGCCTCCTCGACGTTCGGCAGCAGCAGGCCGGCGCCCTCGGCGTGGTCGAGGAACTCCGGGGACAGCAGGGCCGCCGAGGACGGGTCCACGGAAACGGTCATCCCGCGAGACAGCGCGCGCGAGATCGCCGCTCGCGCCGCCGGCCGCGAACCCGGCCGCAGCAGCGCGTAGCCCGCCACGTGCAGGTGCTCGGCGGAGGCGAGCAGCTCATCCGCGAGGTCGGCGTCCGTGAGTGCGTCGTTCGCTCCGGCATCCGGCGCCATCGTGCGCTCGCCATCGGGCCCGACCAGCACGACGCACGTGCCGGTCGGCAGCTCGGGATCGGCGACCAGGCGAGCGTCCACGCCCGCCGCGCGCAGTTCGTCGCGCGCGCCGCGGCCGCGCTCGTCATCGCCCACCCGCCCAACCAGCACCGGATCCGCCCCCGCCTCGGCCAGCCATGCCGCCGTGTTGGCGGCCGAGCCGCCGCCGTGAAAGCGGATCACTGCCGGCGCGTCGCTCCCGGGCGCCAGCGGCTCGGACAGCCGCGTGACCACGTCGACCATCACGTCGCCGAGGACGACTATGCGGCTCACGAGGACAGCTCGACGGCGATCCGCGCCGCCAGGCCGGCGTTGCGGACCACGAGCCGGACGTTCGCCTCGAGGCTCTCCCCGCCGGTCTCGCGCGCGAGGAAGTCGAGCAGGAACGGCGTCACGTCCTTGCCGGCCACGCCGGCGCTCTCGGCCGCCGCGAGCCCATCCAGGACCACCCGGTCGTGCAGCTCCGGGTCGAGCTGCTCGTCGGGCGGCAGCGGGTTGGCCACGACGATCGCCCGATCTTCAATGCCGAGCTCCACCCGCGCCCGAACCACCGCCGCAACCTCGGGCGTGGAGTCGACCCGCCAGCTCACCGGATGGCCCGAGTCCGAGAGGTAGAAGCCGGGGAAGCGGTCGGTGCCGTAGCCGAGCACGGTCACGTTGAGCGTCTCGAGTCGCTCCAGCGTGGCGCCCACGTCGAGGATCGACTTCACGCCTGCGCAGACCACCACGATGTTCGTCCGCGCGAGCGTCGTGAGGTCGGCCGACTCGTCCCACGTGTCACGTGCATCGCGGTGCACTCCGCCGAGGCCACCGGTGGCGAACAGGTGTATGCCCGCCCGCGCCGCCAGGTGCGCGGTGGCCGCGACCGTTGTGCCGCCCCAGCCCGACCGCGCAGC
The DNA here is from genome assembly GCA_963771715.1 of uncultured Thermoleophilaceae bacterium. GTDB lineage: Bacteria > Actinomycetota > Thermoleophilia > Solirubrobacterales > Thermoleophilaceae > JACVRW01. Next base: position 620,298 of record CAVYUQ010000003.1, on the reverse strand, counting down.
GAGCGGCGCGAGATCGCGGACGCCGCACTTCAGGACGTCGTCCCGCTCCGCCACCGCGGCCAGCTCACCCTCGTCGAGCCCGACCCGTGCCTCGCCGGCCACCATCGCGATCGTGGCAGGCAGCGCGCCGCCCTCGCGCACGGCCGCCTCGATCTGGCGCGCCACCTCGAGGTTGCGCGGACGCGGCAGCCCGTGGGTGATGATCGTGCTCTCGAGGGCGACCACCGGCTGGCCGGCCGCCAGCGCCTCGGCAACCTCCACGGCGATCTTCATCGAGCTACGCGTCCGTCTCGACGCGCACGGAGAAGCCCTCGTCGCGCGCCGCGTCGAGGATCTCCTGACTGTTGTCCGGGCCGCGCGTCTGGAGGACCAGCTTGATCGCCGTCTCGCGCACGTGGATCTCGATCCCGTCGCGCAGGTGCTCCACGTCTACGACGTTGCCCCCGTGGTCGGCCACCACGCGCAGCAGCCCGGCGAGCGCGCCGGGCCTGTCCGGGACCACCGTCGAGAGCACCATCCGCCGCCCGGCCGCGGTCTCGCCCAGGCGGATCGCCTCGGACAGGAGCGAGGCGTCCACGTTCCCGCCCGAGAGCACCGCGCAGACCTCCCCCGACTCGGGCGCCTCGACGCGGCCGTGCATCAGCGCGGCCACCGCCACGGCGCCGGCGCCCTCGACCACCAGCTTCGAGCGCTCCAGCAGCAGGACCATCGCCTGCGCCACCTCGTCGTCGGACACGGTCACGACCTCGTCCACGTAGCGCTGAACGAGCGGCAGCGTGAAATCACCCGGGCGCTTGACAGCGATGCCGTCGCAGATCGTGTTGGCCGAGCGCGCCCCGACCGGCCGGTGCGCTGCCAGCGAGTCGATGTAGGGCGCGCACGCCTCCGCCTGCACTCCGACCACGCGGACGCCCTCGAACGCGCTGGCCACCGCGAGGCCGATTCCACTGGCGAGCCCGCCGCCGCCCAGCGGGATCACCACGAGCTTCAGCTCGGGGGCCTGGCGCGCGAGCTCGAGCCCGATCGTGCCCTGGCCCGCCACCACCTTGGCCTGGTCGAACGCGTGCACGAGCGTGAGGCCCTCCGACTCGGCGAGCCGGTTCGCCTCGGCGCCCGCCTCGTCGTAGCCGCCCTCCACGAATCGGACCTCGCCGCCGTACTGACGCACCGCCGCCACCTTCGCGAGCGGGGCCTGCTCGGGCATCACCAGCACCGCGTGCGCTCCTGCGTCGCGCGCCGCGAACGCCACCGCCTGGGCGTGGTTGCCCGCGCTGGCGGCCACCACGCCGGCGTCGAGCGCGGCGCGCGGGAGGCCGCGGATCATGTGGGTCGCCCCGCGCGCCTTGAACGACCCCGTGAGCTGGAGGTTCTCGGCCTTCAGCAGCGTGCGGGCACCCACGCGCCGCGACAGCTCACCCGACGAGAGCAGCGGCGTCTCGCGCACCCGGCCCGCGAGAGCGCGCGCCGCGTCCTCAACGTCGGCGTACGTGACGGCTTCTTCAGGGGCAACGGCCACTCCAGGTGGGATTATGAGCCTCATGTCCAACGGGCAGGACACCGCTCGGCTCCTCGCTCACACCGAGGTCTTCGGCGATCTCGAGGAGCGCGAGCTCCAGGAGGTGGCCCAGGTGGCCGTGCCGCGCCACTGGGAGAAGGGCGAGGTGATCTTCCGCGAGGGCGACGTGGGCGACACCTGCTACCTGCTGCGAACCGGCGCCGTCGTGCTCACGCGCGAGCACCAGGATGGCCGCATGGTCGCGCTCGCGGAGCTGCGCACCGGGATGCTCTTCGGCGAGCTCGCGATGTTCCGTGGCGAGACGCGCTCCGCCACCGCCGAGGCGATCGAGCCCGCCAGCGCCGTGGCGCTCCTGGCGAGCGACGTCCAGAGGCTGATCCGCCGCAATCCCGACCTCGCGCTGAAGCTGCTCGCCAGCCTGGCCGAGCGCGTGAGCCGCACGAACGAGCGGCTGCTCCAGCAGTCCTTCCAGACCGTGGCCGGCCGCGTGGCGAGCGCCCTGCTGGCGCAGACGGTCGCGCGACAGGCCGACGGCGCCCCGCAGGACGACGTGCTGATCCGATCCACGCAGGCGGAGATCGCTCATCTGGCCGGGACCTCGCGCGAGAGCGCGAGCCGCTTCCTGGCCACCCTCGAGCGGGCCGGGATCGTCAGCCTCGGCCGTGGGAAGGTCACCGTGCATGACCCGGGACGACTCCGGAACTACATCCACTGACCGCGAGCGAGAGCGGCTGCGCATGGTGGAGCGCCAGCTTCGGCGGCGCGGAATCGAGGACGAGCGGGTGCTCGAGGCCATGGCCACCGTCCCGCGCGAGCTGTTCCTGCCGCAGGACCAGCGCGGGCGCGCCTACCGCGACGGCGCGGTGCGGATCGCGGAGGGGCAGACGATGTCGCAGCCCTGGATCGTGGCGTGCATGGCGCAGCTGCTCGAGCTCGACGGGTCGGAGACCGTGCTCGAGGTGGGCACGGGATCCGGCTACGCGGCCGCGGTTCTGTCGAGGCTGTGCCGCGAGGTCGTGACGATCGAGCGCTACGAGAAGCTCGCCGTGGAGGCGGAGCAGGCGCTGCACGAGCTCGGCTACGACAACGTGGTGGTCGGAGTGGGCGACGGCTCGCTCGGCGCTCCCGAGCGCGCCCCGTTCGGCGGCATCTCGGTCACGGCGACCGCGCGTGACGAGCCGCCGGCCGCGCTGGTCGAGCAGCTCGCTCCAGGCGCGGCTCTGGTCTGCCCCGTGGAGCGCGGCGGGCGCGAGCACCTCATGCGCTTCCGCGACGGCCAGGAGGAGGTGGTCACCGGCGTGCGCTTCGTGCCGCTCGTGACCGGAGAGCCGTGATCCGCGAGTTCTCCGCCGGCGGGCTCGTGATCCGCAACCTCCGCGGCCGCCCGTTCGTGGCCGTGGTGCGCGTGCGCGACGAGATCCTCGCGCTCCCCAAGGGACATCCCGAGAAGGGCGAGTCGGCGCAGGAGGCTGCCCTGCGCGAGGTGCGCGAGGAGACCGGCCTCGAGGCCACGCCCGTCGAGAAGCTCGGGGACATCCGCTACTGGTACGCCCGCGACGGCGACCGCGTGCTCAAGATCGTCAGCTTCTTCCTGCTCCGCTACCGCTCCGGACGCCTAGAGGACCACGACCACGAGGTCGAGGAGGCGCTCTGGATCCCGCTCGAGGAGGCACCCGCGAGGCTGGCCTACCGGAGCGAGAAGGAGATCGCGGAGACCGCGCTATCGCGACTGGCGAAAGGAAGCTAGGCTGCCCGGCGTGTTCGTCCTCAACTTCTACTCGCCCGTCTTCGTGGACCAGCTGAAGCGCGGGCGCAAGACGGCGACCATCCGCCTGGGCGACAAGGGCAAGAAGTACGCCAAGGGCGAGGTCGTGATGATCACGGTGGGCTTCCAGCACTCCCCGCGCCAGAAGATCTTCGACGCGGTGATCGACAGCGTCGAGGTGAAGCAGGTGCAGGACCTCTCGCCGCGGGACATCGAGCACGACAATCCCGAGTTCCGCCGCCTCGACGAGATGGTCCACTTCCTGGAGCAGATCTACGGCCGCAAGGTCGAGATGGACGACACTGTCACCGTCGTGCGCTTCTCGCAGATCTCCGACCGCCCGTCGGAGATCCAGGAGCGCATGCGCCGGGACGCGCCGGCCCAGAACTAACTCCGCTCCTGGACAGGAATCTGCCCTGGCCTATTGGCACTCTCGTTGCTAGAGTGCCAGCTGGCACTCGCTTGCTCAGAGTGCCAATTCAACAGAACTTTCTAGGAGGTAGAACGCATGAATCTCAAGCCTCTGGGAGATCGCCTCATCGTGAAGGCGATCGAAGAGGAAGAGACCACCGCTAGCGGCATCGTCCTCCCCGACACTGCCAAGGAGAAGCCGCAGCGCGGCAAGGTCCTCGCGGTCGGTGAGGGGAAGTGGGACGAGGATGGCGACAAGCGCATCCCGCTCGACGTCGCCGAGGGCGACGAGGTCCTGTACTCAAAGTACGGCGGCACCGAGGTCGAGGTCGAGGGAGAGGATCTCCTCGTGCTTCGTGAGTCGGACGTGCTCGCCAAGGTCGCGGGCTAGGGAAGGAAGCAGACACATGGCTCACAAGGAACTGAAGTACGACGTCGACGCGCGCAAGGCGCTCGAGGACGGCGTGAACGCCGTCGCGAACGCCGTGAAGGTCACGCTCGGCCCCAAGGGCCGCTACGTCGTGATCGACAAGAAGTTCGGCGCTCCGACGATCACCAACGACGGTGTTTCGATCGCTCGTGAGATCGAGATCGAGGACCCGTTCGCAAACCAGGGCGCCCAGCTCGTACGCGAGGTGGCCACCGCCACCAACGACGTGGCGGGCGACGGCACCACCACCGCCACCGTGCTCGCTCAGACGATCGTGCGCGAGGGCCTCAAGAACGTGGCCGCCGGCGCGAACCCGCTCGGGCTTAAGCGCGGCGTCGAGAAGGCCGTCGACCAGGTGGTCGAGCGGATCAAGGAGGTCTCGACCGAGATCGCCGGCAAGGAGCAGATCGCTCGTGTGGCCGCCATCTCTGCGGCGGACGACGAGATCGGCGACGTGATCGCCGACGCGATCGACAAGGTCGGCAAGGACGGCGTTGTAAACGTCGAGGAGGGCCAGACGTTCGGCATGGACCTCGAGTTCACCGAGGGCATGCAGTTCGACAAGGGCTACATCTCGCCCTACATGGTCACCGACCAGGAGCGCATGGAGGCCGTGCTGGAGGATCCGCACATCCTCATCGCCAACCAGAAGGTCGGCTCGGTTCGCGACATCCTGCCGATCCTCGAGCAGGTGATTCAGGCCGGCAAGCCGATCCTGATCATCGCCGAGGACGTGGAGGGCGAGACGCTCGCCACCCTCGTGGTCAACAAGCTCCGCGGCACCTTCACGGGCGTCGCGGTCAAGGCTCCCGGCTTCGGCGATCGCCGCAAGCGCATGCTCGAGGACATCGCGATCCTCTCGGGCGCCGAGGTGATCACCGAGGAGATGGGCCTCAAGCTCGAGAACACCCAGCTCTCGCAGCTGGGCCACGCCCGCCGCGTCGTGGTCACGAAGGACACGACCACGATCGTGGACGGCGCCGGTGACGCGGAGGGCATCAAGGGCCGCATCAACCAGATCAAGGCCGAGATCGAGAACACCGACTCGGACTTCGACCGCGAGAAGCTGCAGGAGCGGCTGGCGAAGCTGGCCGGCGGCGTCGCGGTGGTCAAGGTCGGCGCTGCCACCGAGACCGAGATGAAGGAGAAGAAGCACCGCGTCGAGGACGCGCTGCAGGCAACCCGCGCGGCCCTCGAGGAGGGCATCGTGCCGGGCGGCGGCGTGGCGCTCCTGCGGGCTCAGGACGCCATCAAGCTCGACGCGTTCGAGGGCGACGAGCGGACGGGCGCACAGATCGTGCACCGCGCGCTCGAGGAGCCGCTGCGTCAGCTCGCCGACAACGCCGGGCTCGAGGGCTCGGTCGTGGTCAACGAGGTGCGCAACGCCAAGGGTGCCAACCAGGGTCTCAACGTCGACACCGGCGAGATCGTCGATCTCGTCAAGGCCGGCGTGATCGACCCCGCGATGGTCACCCGCTCCGCGCTGCAGAACGCGGCGTCGATCGGCAAGAACATCCTCACCACCGAGGCGATCATCGCCGAGATGCCGGAGCAGAACGGCGGCGGCGGCATGCCGGGCGGCATGGGCGGCATGGACGGAATGATGTAGGTCTCCGCACCGCGGAACTTCGGAGGGCCCGGCTTCGGCCGGGCCCTCTGTCGTTCTAGGCCCTGAACAGGCGCGCGAGGTCGAGCCCGAAGCCGGGCAGCTGCGGCGACGCAAGCCGGTCTTCGCGGTTGAGCTCGAGAGCGACGTCGAACGAAGGTTCCGCCGGCCCCGAGCGCCGGAAGACGAGCACAGCGTCATAGTCGACGAGCCAAAGCTCCGGCAAACCACTGGCCTCGTAGACCGACTTCTTGCGCCCGATGTCGTACCGCCAGGGCTCGGGGAACGGACCTCGACGCACAGGCCGGGCAGGCGGTCCAGCAGGCCGCGTGATGCCACCCAGGAAATGTCGGGTCCATAGACGTCCTGCTCCGTCATGACTACGTCCGTTGACAGGATCACCAGGCCACGGCCGTCAGCCTCCTCGACCCAGACCTGGAGCGCCGACGCAATCCTGAGCTGAAGCACGCCGTGGAGCGGCCTCCTCTCATCCATGACGACCTCACCGCCGATCAGCTGCGTGCGGCGGTCGTCCTCGACGGGGAGGGCGCGATAGTCCGCGACTGTCAGGGGCATCGCCGGACCAACGCTAAGGGCACCGCGCAAGCGCCTCCGCCCCCTTTTTCAGTCTCTCCCAAGCACCGCCGCCATCCGCAGCGGCTTCACTCCCAGCGCTTCCGCGTCCGCCGTGCCGCGCTCTGAGACCATCGGCTCCTCCATCAGCTCCGCCTCCTCCCATGTGGCGAAGACCTTTGGGCCGGCCACGAGTCGCGCGGCGCGGAGCGTGCCTCGCACGACCGGGAGCGGCACGTGCAGCAGGCGCCGCCGGCGCCCACTCGCCCGCAGCGTCGTCCTGACGATGTCGTCGTAGGAGAGGATCTCCGGGCCCGCCAGGTCGTAGCTCCCGGCCGCGCCGTTGGAGAGCGCGGCGATCACCGCATCGGCCACATCCTCGGCCCAGATCGGCTCGTAGACCGCCTGCCCGGAACCGGACACCGGCACCGCCGGCAGGCGCGAGAGCCGGTCGAGCAGGGTGAGCCACGGGTCGCCGGGGGTGTAGACGATCGACGGCGCGAAGATCGTCGTCTCGAGCGACGACTCCTCCACGGCCTCCTGCGCGAGCGCCTTCGCCCGGAAGAAGCGGGTGCGCGAGTGGTGGCTGGCGCTCATCGCCGAGAAGAACAGGAAGCGCTGCGCGCCCGCTCGCTCGGCCGCGCGCACCAGGCGCAGCGTGGCGAGCGCGTTCAGCTCCTCGATTGAGGCGCGCGGCTGGTCGCGGATCGACGCCGCCATGTGCACCACCGTGTGGACGCCGCGCAGGGCGTTGCGGAACGAGGGCGGGTCCGCGAGGTCGCCGAGCGCTATCTGCACGCGCACGCGCTGGTCGCCCAGCCGGCGCGGATCGCGCACCAGCGCGCGCACCGGGCGGCCGTCCGCCGTGAGGCGGCGCAGCAGTGCAGAGCCGACCGTGCCGGTGGCTCCGGTGAGCAGGATCACTGCCCCACCACCACCACGCGCCATGGTGAGCGCTCGTTGCGATGCGCCTCGACCTCCTGGAAGCCGGCCGCCTCCATCCAGCCGCGGATCTCGGACGGCGTGAAGTTGCGGCTGTGGCTCCAGGCGTAGAAGAGCAGGCTCGAGATTGCCCCGTGTTCGGACACCGGCTCCCCGGGCTCCGGGCGCGCCGAGTCGCCGATCACCATGCAGCCGCCCGGCTGGAGCGCCGTCCGGGCCATCCGGCAGAGCTCGCGGTTGCGCTCCTCGGGCAGGTGGTGGGCGAGATTGAAAACGGACACCACGTCGAGGCTGTCCGCGTCGCCGAGGCCGAGCTCGAACACGTCGCCCTCGCGGAACGAGATGCGGTGCGCGTAGCCCTGCTCCTCCACGATCCGGCGGCCGACAGCCGCGCTCGGCGGCAGGTCGAGCACCGTGGCGTGCAGCTCCGGGTGGCGGTCGCACATCGCCATGGAGAACGCCCCGTGGCCGCCCGCCACGTCCACCTGCTGGCGGGGCTGCTTCACCGGCACGAGCGCCGCGTTGGCCTCGTGCTCCTGTCGCGAGATCTCGAACAGCCCGCGGATGTACGCCTCCCAGCGCTCGCGGTCGTCGCGGCGCTCCTCGTGCATCGCGTACGGCCGGCCGGTGCGCAGGGCGTCCGGAAGTAGGTCGAGCACCTGCCAGTGCAGGTCGCCCTGGTCGCCCACGAAGGTGGCTATCGACTCAGGCGAGTCCCGCACGAGCAGGCGCTCGCTCACCTCCATGTTCCGGAAGCGCCCGCCATCGGCCTGGACGTAGCCGAGTGTCGAGAGAGTGGTGAGCAGGGTGTCCGCTCCCAGCTCGTCGAGCCCAAGCCGGTCCGCGAGCTCGCCTGCGGACGCGGGCGCGTCGTGGAGCGCGTCGAACACGCCGAGCATCGTGGCGCTCATCAGGGCGCGGGCAGCCACCAGTCCGGTGAAGCTGTCCAGGAACGGATCTGGCTGGCGCGGCTCCGGCACGAGCCGGAGACTACGTCCTGGCGAGGCTTCGGTCGCCGTCCACCTCGACCCGATCGCGGCCCGCTCGCTTGGCCTCGAGCAGAGCGTGGTCGGCGGCGCGGAAGAGCCGTTCATAGCGGACCTCCTCGCCCGCGGCCGCGGCGACCCCAGCGGAGATAGAGATGTCGAGATCGCCTGGGCGCGCTTCCGTAACCGCCTGGCGCACCCGCTCGGCCACGTCCACGGCGAAATGCAGGGGCACGCCCGGCAGCAGCACCAGGAACTCCTCGCCCCCGATCCGATAGACGAGCTCGAAGCTGCGAAGGGACTTGCGGATCTCGTAGGCCACGTCCCGCAACACCGCGTCGCCGCGTTCATGGCCGTGCGTGTCGTTCACGAGCTTGAATCGGTCGAGGTCGAGGAGGACGAGGGACACCGGCCCGCCGCTCAGGCGGGCTTGCTCCTCGATCTCGACCGCGCGCGACTCCAGCGACGAGCGGTTGAGCAGGCCGGTGAGGGAGTCGAGGACCGCTCGGTCGCGGTGCTCGAGCTCACCCTCCGTGAGCGCGCTCGTTATGGCGGTGATCCCGACCAGCAGGGTCAGAGCCGCGATCAGGCGGGTGGGATCGTCCACGACGGCCTGGGCGTCCACAGCCACGCTCACGCCGAGCATCACGGCCGCGGTTATCGCCGCACCCACCACGAGCACCTGCGGCCTGAAGCGAGCTGCCGCGATGGCAACGGGAAAGACCAGCCACGGCAGCGCCGGGCTGTCCTCGCCGCCGCTGAGCGCCACGCCCACGGCCAACAGCGCCGAGATCACCAGCATGCCCTGAACGGCCACCAGCTCGGGGCGCTCGCTCCGCCGCAGCCGCGCCTCCACGGTGCCGAGGGTCACGGCTGTGGCGGCGAGCAGTAGGAGGACCCAAAAGCCCCGGAACGGGACGATCGCGAACAGCGCGATTCCGCACGCCGCTGCCGCCACCGAGCGTGCCGTGCGGACCCTCGCGCCCGCCTCGCGTGCGCGCATGCGGTGCTGCTCGGTGGGGCACAGCCAGGTGCTGATCCGCTCCATCACCCCATCTCCATCGGCAGCACCCCGCTTTGGTCTTGAGGGACGCACCGGTGCACCGGCCCGCCAAAGGCCGACGGTACAATGCGCGTCCCTCGCGCCCAGGCGCCTTTTGGACACGAGTTAAGGAGACCATGGCCTACGTCATCGCCGAGCCCTGCATCGACACCAAGGACAACTCCTGTGTGGAGGTCTGTCCCGTCGACTGCATCCATCCCACCCCCGACGAGCCCGACTACGACGAGGTCAAGCAGCTCTACATCGATCCGGAGGAGTGCATCGACTGCGACGCCTGCGTCGAGGCCTGCCCCGTGGACGCGTGCTTCGCCGAGGACCAGCTGCCGGACGAATGGCAGCCGTACATCCAGATCAACTCCGACTACTTCAAGCAGTCCGGCTAGGCCATCGGCAGCGCCGTGCCGGTGATCTCCGGCATGGGCGGCCCTGAGGCCGGCTGAAGCACGGCGAGCTCCTGTGGCGTGGCGGCGATGATGCCGCGTGCCGCGTGGTAGAGCGCCTGCGCAGCGGGAGCGTTCGGATCCTCCAGCACCAGCGGACGTCCCTCGTCGGCGCACACCCTCAGCTCCTCCTGGAGCGGGATCTTGCCGAGCAGCGGCACGTCGAGCTCGTCGGCCAGCAGCTGGCCGCCGCCCTCTCCGAAGATCGTGAAGCGCTCGCCGCTGGGCGTCGTGAAGCCGGACATGTTCTCGATCACGCCGGCGATCTCGAGGTCGAAGCGAAGCGCGGTCTCCGCCGCGCGAGCGGCCACCTTCTGGGCGGCCGGCTGCGGGGTCGTCACGATCACGAACTTCGCCTGCGGGAGCAGCTGGGCGAGCGTCATCGAGACGTCGCCGGTGCCGGGCGGCAGGTCGATCAGCAGGTAGTCGAGCTCGCCCCAGTCCACGTCCTCGAGGAACTGGCGGATCGCCTTGTGCAGCATCGGCCCGCGCCAGGTGATCGCCTGGTCGCGCTCGTTGAGGAAGAACTCGATCGAGATGGCCTTCACGCCCGCGGGCCCGTCGAGCGGGAGGATCTTGCGCTCGGCCGAGACCTTCGGCCGGCCGTGCACGCCAAGCATGCGCGGGATCGAGTATCCCCACACGTCCGCGTCGAGGGCGGCGGCGGTCTTGCCCTCCGCCTGGAGGGCCACGGCGAGGTTGGTGGTCACCGTGGACTTGCCCACGCCGCCCTTGCCCGAGCCGACGCAGATGATGTTCTTCACCGCTGCGAGCGCGCCCTGCGGCAGGCCGCTGTTGCGGCCGAGGCGCTGAGCGAGCGTCTGCTTCTCCTGGTCGGAGAGCACGTCGAAGCCCACGTTCACCTGCGGGACTCCGAGCGCCTGGACCTTCTCGGCCACGGCGGTCTGGAAGTGGTTGCGAATCGGGCAGCCCGCGGTGGTCAGCGAGACGACCACGTTCACGGTGGCCTCGTCCGGCTGTTCGATCGAGCGCACCATTCCCAGGGTCACGATGTCCTTGCGCAGCTCGGGGTCGATTACTCCCCGGAGTGCGTCCTCGATCTGTTCACGCGTAGGCATCCGTGCCCAGTAAAGCAAAGGCCGCTCCGAAAAAACCAACGCCGCCCCCGAAGGGACGGCGTCAGTGAGGGAGGAGAGATACTGCACACTGCCGGCGAATATGAGGCCGGCAGTCTCTCCCCGGCCGCTCTCTCCGGCCGGCCGGGGGTAAGTCAGCCGCCGGGAACTAGGCGATGGACGACACGCGCGACACGATGCTGTCGGCCTGGCCCTGCACCTCGCGGCGCGCGACCTTGACCTGACGCTCGAACTGGCGGCGGGTCGACTTCACCTGGCGCTCGGCCTCGCGACGGTTCTGCTTCACCGTGCGCACGGCCGAGTTGCGGCGCTGGCGCAGCTCGCGCTCCACGCGGGTGCGGGTGCGCTTGATCTCGCGCAGCGCGCGGTTGCGGGCGGTCGAGCCACGGCGCTCGAACTTCTTGAGGCTCACCTGCACGCGCTTGCCGACCTTCTCGAGCTCCTTCTCGGCGCTCTCGCGACCAGCGATGTAGGGCTTGACAGCCTCGAGCACGGCGTCACGCGCGGTGAGCGCGGCACCGACCGGCACGAGCGCGGCACGCTCGGCCTGCAGCTGGACGACCTGAAGGGTGTTCAGCTCGGCCTGGGCGCGAGTCTGAGCGGCCTTCTTCGCCGACTGGCTGCGCTTCGCGGCGTTACGACGGCGCGTGGCAGCAGCCTTCTGAGCTGTGGCCTTGCGCTGAGTCTGCGTCTGGGTAGCCATTGGGGTGACTCTCCTTCCCGTCCTCGATCTGGACGGCTTCCTCGGGGGAACTAGGACCTTATTAGATTTAACTTCCATAGGAGTATACCTACGAACACATGTACGTAAACCTCTCTGCGGCGTTCGTTACACGTTGCAGACGGCACAAGCGCCTCACGGCAGCAATAAAGGGGGTCGACGGGGTGTGCGCTGAAAATCTGTCGCTCCGCGACAGAAATCGAGCACACGTCTGGCGCGGGGACCGTCAGGCGGCGCTGGCGGCGGGCTCGGTGCGCTTGAGCCAGCCCTTTGGGTGCTGCAGTTCGTCGGTCGTCGGGAGCGCTTCCGGGGACGCCCACACCCGGTTGAGCGCCTCCATGCCGCCCGCGGCCACCACGGCGTCGGCGAACTTCTTCCCCAGCTCGTACTGGCGCAGCTTCACGTCGAAGCCGAGCAGCCGCTCGATGATCCGCTGCGGCGCCGAGCGGCTGCGCCGGCGGCGGTCCATTGCCTCGCGCAGCTTCTCGTGCCCGGGGATCACCTCCGCGGCGATCGCATCCATCACGTGCTCGGAATAGCCCTCGATGACAGACATGGCCGCCTGAATCTCATCCATCAGTGCCCGCTGTTCAGGCGACTGCACCAGCGCGGCGAGCCCGCCCTCACGGAACATCTCCACAAGCCGCGCGGGATCGGGCAGCGACGGCAACCCGCCGGCCGAGCCGCTCTCGATGCGCACCTCGAGCGTCGCCACGTACTGCCGGAGCAGGCCGCTCATGTGCTCGCGCAGCCACGGCACGCCCTGGAACTGGAAGACGTGCGTGAGCTCGTGCGCGCAGATCCAGCGGCCGAAGGAGTCGGCGTCCACGTCGAGGTCGCGCACCGCGCCCTCCAGGTTCGAGCCCACGAACAGGAGGCGCGGATCGGTCTCGGCCCCGAGCAGCGACACGTCGTACTGGCCGAGCACCCGCGTGGAGAGGTAGCCCATCACCAGGCCCGCCTCGGCGGCGAGCGTGGCCCCCGCAGCCACCCGCAGGGCACCCGCGAGGGGTCCCGCGAAGGCGAGCCGGTCGTCTAGCCGGGCTGCGACCGGGTCCAGGATGTGCGACAGCGTGTCGAGGTTCACGGCCGCCCACTCGGCGCGGGTCACTACCTCGGCTGCGGGCGTCGGCGAGCCAAGCGCGAGCTGTGTGTAGCTCGCCACCGCCGGCTCCATCTCGGTCGAGAGAACGACGGCGTCGAAAGGGGCGCCTTCCTCGGTGCCTCGTCCCGCCGCCAGGCCGGCGATCTGACGGGCTAGCCCCCAATCGATCATTCGGCCCCGAACGGTAGCCGCTCAGAGCTCCGGCAACCGCTGCTCCAGCTCGGCCACGGGCGCGAACAGGTCGCCGCGCTCCTCCACCCGCTCAAGCACGTCGGCCGCCTCGAACACGAGCGCGTCCGGATCGCCCGCGGCCACCTCGTCCCAGTCGAGCGGCGTGGAGACCGTCGGCCGCTCGCGGGCACGCAGCGAATAGACCGACACGGTGGTCTTGTGCTCGTCGTTCTGGCTCCAGTCGATCAGCACCTTGCCCTTGCGGCGCTCCTTCTTCTGGGTCGACACGATCAGCTTCGGATGCTCGGCCTCGAGGTGCCGGGCGAGCGCCTGCGAGAGCGGCTTCGTGCCTTGGTCGTAGTCCACGTCATCCAGGTTCAGCGGCACGTACACCTGGATGCCCTTGGAGCCTGATGTCTTGGCGAAGCACTCGAGGCCGATGCGGCCGAGTGCCTCGCGCAGGATCAGCGCCACCTCGCAGCACTCGGCGATGCCCGCGGGCGCGCCCGGGTCGAGGTCGAAGGCCATCAGCGTCGGCCGCTCGACCTCCGGGACCTTCGACAGAGACGGGTGCAGCTCGAGGTCGGCCAGGTTCGCGAGCCAGACCAGCGTCGGCAGGTCGTCGCATACGCAGAAGTTGATGGTCTTGCTGCGCAGCCCCACCGGCTCGCTGCGCACCCAGTCCGGCCGGTGCGAGGGGCACTGCTTCTCGTAGAAGTACTCGCCCTCCACGCCGTTCGGATAGCGCTTGAGGGTCAGAGGACGGTCGCGGAGGTGCGGCAGGAGCACGGGCGCGACGCGCGTGTAGTAGTCGATCACCTGGCCCTTCGTGAAACCCGTCTCCGGGTACATCACCTTGTCCAGGTTGGAGAGCGAGAGCCGCCGGCCCTCTACCTCGACCTCGACGCGCGAGGCCACCTACTTCTTCGCCGCTGCCTTCTTCTTGGGCTTCGACTTCGAGGCGCCGTTGCCCGAGCTCGCCCTCTTCTTCGGCGGGCTCTTGGAGGCGGCGATCGAGGCCTCGAGAGCGGCCATCAGGTCGGGCACCTCCTTCTTCTCCTCGACGGGCTCCTCGATCGTGATGGTCTCGCCGGCGGCCTTTCGCTCGATCAGGTCGAGCACGCGCTCGCGGTACTGGTCCGTGTACTCGTCCGCGTTGAAGTCCCCTGAGAGCGACTCGATCAGCTGCTTCGCCATGTCGAGCTCGCGCTTGGTGGTCTTCACGTCGCCGTCGACCACGGCCAGCTCCTCGATCGATTCCGGCTGGGTCACCTCGTCCGGGAACAGCATCGTCTCCATCGTGATCGCGCCTCCGTAGGAGCGCAGCGCCACGAGGTTCTCCTTCGAGCGGATCACCACGCGCGCGATGGCCACCTTGTCGGCCTCCTCCATCGCGTCGAGCAGCAGCTTGTACGGCTTCGCGGCGCCCTTGTCAGGCGCGAGGTAGTAGGGGTGGTCGTAGTAGATCGGGTCGATCTGCTCCAGGTCCACGAACTGCTCGATGTCGATGGTGCGCGTCTTCTGCGGCTCGAGCGCCTCGAGCTCCTCGGGCGTGATCGTCACGTAGCGCTCCGGGCTGATCTCGTAGCCCTTGACGATCTGCTCGTAGGGGACCTCCTCGCCGGAGCCGGGGTTGACCCGCTGCTGGCGGATGCGCTGGCCCGACTCGGCATCGATCTGGTGGAACCTGACGGTCTTGCGCGAGACCGCGCTGTAGAGCTTCACCGGAATGTTGACCAGCCCGAAACTGATCGAACCGCTCCAAATTGCGCGTGGCATGCCTCAAATTTACCCGTCAGCCGCTGCTTGACCTTCTTCGCGCACGCATTCCTGCGGTGAGAGGTCCGGCCGCAGCCCCTTAAAGGAGGGCGCCCGCAGCGTCCCGCTCTTGGTCCACTCGCGGAACTCGACGTGCGCTACCAGCTGCGGCTCCACGAAGATCGTGCCCTTCGGCGGCTGGCGGCCGTCGAACGGGCTGGTGTCGCGCCGTCGCGGCTCCAGCTCACGGCGCAGCAGCAGGAGCGTCTGCTCGCTGAACCCGCTGCCGACCTTGCCCGCGTAGACGAGTCGCTCGTCCTCGTACACACCCGCCGCCAGCGCGCCGATGCTCGAGCTGCGTCCGCCCTCGCCCGGCGTCCAGCCGCCGATCACCACGTCCTGCGTGAGCACGTTCTTCACCTTGATCCAGTGCGACGCGCGCGCGCCCGGCTGGTACGGGCAGTCGAGCTTCTTCGCCATCACTCCCTCGATGCCGTGCTGCCTGGTGGCTGCGAGCAGCGCGCTCCCCTCCCCGTGGTGGTAGGCGGGCGTGCGCCACGCCGGCCCCTCCAGCTCCAGCTGCTCCAGCAGCCTGCGCCGCTCCTCGTACGACAGCGCGATCGTGGAGTGGCCGTCGAGGTAGAGCAGGTCGAAGATCACGTAGGTCGCGGGTATGTCGCGCATGCGGCGCCGGACGGCTGACTCCGAGCCCAGGTGCATGCGCGCCTGAAGGCGCTCGAAGCTGGGCCGGCCCTCGTCGTCGAAGGCCACGATCTCGCCGTCGAGCACGACGCGCCGCGCCCCCAGCGCGCGCCCAAGGTCGCGGACCTCGGGGTAGCGCGGCGTGAAGTCCGTGAAGTTGCGGCCCTGGAGCTCGATGTGGCCGTGGTCGACGAACGCCACGGTGCGGATCCCGTCCCACTTGACCTCGAAGCCGAACTGCTCCTCACGCGGTGGGAGCTCCCCGCTACGCGCCAGCATCGGCTTGATGCGGTCCGGCATGGGCTCGTACGCCGGGTCCTCCGGCGGATCCATGCGGTGGATCATCCAGTCGCTCTCGCGCGTCCTGAACAGGGCGTGGCGGCCGCGCAGCCGCTCGCCGTGGAAGGTGGCGATCACCTCGTCGTCGCGGAACTTCTCCGCCTCGTAGGTCCCGCGGTCCCAGACCCTCATCGTGCCGGCGCCGTACTCGCCCTTGGGGATCTCGCCCTCGAACTCCAGGTACTCGAGCGGGTGGTCCTCGGTGCGCACCGCCAGGCGGTTCTCGTCCGGGTGTTCGGGCACGCCGCGCGGGAGCGCCCAGGAGGCCAGCGTTCCGCCGTGCTCGAGGCGCAGGTCCCAATGCAGCCGGCGGGCATGGTGCTCCTGGACGACGAAGCGCCCCCCGCTCAGCTTGTCGCGCTGCCGCCCCTTCGGCTCAGGGGTCTTCTCGAAGTCGCGCTTCTTCTTGTACGTGCCGAGCCTGTCGGCCATGCCCCCTAGCTTGCCGCAAGCGGGGTCTCGTCGAGCGACTCGCGCAGCTCCGCGATCGACGAGTAGACGGCCAGCGCGCCGGCCTCGCGCAGCTCCGCCTTGGAGAAGCCGCCGGTGAGGACGGCGATCGTGTCGAGCCCGGCGCGCTTGGCGGCCTCGCAGTCCCAGGTCGAGTCGCCGACCATCACGGCGTCGCCGCCGCCGGCCTTCTCCACCGCGGCCACCACGAGGTCCGGCTCCGGCTTGGTCGCCTCCACGTCCGCCGAGGTGGTCCAGTCGTCGATCAGCTCGCGGGCGTCGAGAAGGTCGAGGTAGTGCTCGACCTCGGGCGCCTTCGCCGAGCTCGCGAGCACCACGGCGTGGCCGCTCCGCTTCAGGTCCTCGATCAGCTCGTGCGCGCCCTCGAGCGGCTCGACCTCGCCCATCAGCTCGCGGTACAGCACGGCCTCCGCCGCCCGGATGTCGTCGCCGCTCTCGCTCTCGAGCTGCTCGCCTCCGAGCGCCTTCACGAGCTGGTCGCCGCCCATGCCGATGTGCCGGTGGATGCGCCAGATGGGCAGCACGACCTCGTTCTGGCGGAACGCCCGGTACCACGCGATCGCGTGGTGGTAGTTCGTGTCGACGAGGGTGCCGTCGACGTCGAGGATCGCGGCGGGCGGCATCGACGCTTCCTACCCGGGCCTAAAGCTCTCACGCGAGATACCGACGCACACAGTGCATGAGGTTCTCCAAGCCCACAGCCGCAATCGTGGCTGCGCTCGCCGTACTTCTCGTGACCGTGCCGAGCGCGTCCGCGGCATCTGCGTGCCCCGCTGCCGGCGCCTTGGCCTCAGACGCCAGCAGAGACGCCCTGGTCCGGGCCACCCTCTGCGTGCTGAACAGGGAGCGGGCGCGCCGCGACCTGCGCCCGCTGCGGCTGAACACCAAGCTCTCGGCAGCCGCGCGCCGCCACTCGACCGCGATGGTGCGGCGGAGGTTCTTCTCGCACGACTCGCTCAGCGGCGCGAGCTTCGTCGACCGCATCCGCGCCACCGGTTATCTGGCGGGAGTCCAGAGCTGGTCGGTGGGCGAGAACATCGCCTACGGCTCGGGCGACCGCTCGAGCCCGCGCGCGATCGGCATCGCCTGGATGAAGAGCCCGCCCCACCGGGCCAACATCCTCAGTCGCTCGTTCCGCGAGATCGGGATCGGCCTCGCCTTCGGCACCCCGGTGGGCGCGCGCGGCGGCACCTACACGACGGACTTCGGCCAGCGCTCGTAGTCACGCGACGGCCGCGAGCTCTACGCCCTCCTCCACGAGGTCGGAGTCGCGGTCGTTGGCGATCAGGTCGAGCACGGCCTCCTCGACGGCTCGCTGCACGTCGGGCCAGGCCGCGGTGTCGTCCGCCAGCTCCGGGAGCGCGCCGCCGATGGTGAGGCCGCCGTCGAAGCGGTCGAAGACCCGCGGGTCGATGTACGAGGCCCGGCAGACGGCCGGGGTGTTGCCCAGGTAGCGCGCGACCTCCTTCACGGCGCGGCTCTTCGCACGCGTGCGCGCCGCCTTCGAGGTCGACGCCATGCCCGCCACCGCCAGGGCCACCGCGGCGAGCACCGTGCCGCTCCAGGTGCGGAAGTCCTTCGCGCTGTAGTCGCCGCCGGTGGCTTCCTTGAGGTACGCGTTGATGTCGGCGGACTTCACGTCCGCCCAGCGATGTCCGTCCTTGTACGCGAGCAGCTCCTCGCCGCCGCCGCGCCGGCGCTTCATCGCCCGGGCGACCTCGGCCACCTTCGGATCGCCGATCACCTGCACGCGGCGCTGCCCGCCCTTCGCCTCGTAGTCGAACGTGACCTCGTCCTCCGACACCTCCACGTGGTCCTTGCGCATCGTGGCGATGCCGTAGGTGTCGTTCTCCTCGGCGTAGTTCTCAGAGCCGATCCGGAAGAAGCCGCGGTCGAGCAGCCGCATCGCGCAGGCGAGCACCTTCTCGCGCGGCATGCCGTTGCGCCGGAGGTCCTTCCCGACCCGCTCTCGCAGCCGCGGCAGCGCCCGCGCGAAGTCGATCATCTCCTCGAACTTCTCCGCGTCGCGCCGCTCGCGCCAGAGGTCGTGGTAGCGGTACTGCTTGCGCCCGGCGGCGTCGGTGCCCGTGGCCTGGATGTGGCCCATCGGATACGGGGAGATCCAGACGTCCTCCCACGCGGGCGGGATCGCGAGCTCACGGATCCGCTCGATCACGCTCGGCTCGGTCACCCGGCGACCGTCGTCGTCCAGGTACTCGAACCCCTTGCCGCGCCGCCGGCGGCGGATGCCGGGGCCGGAGCAGTCGACTTTCCTGAGGCGGGCCATGGAGAGAACTCAATGCCCACGACGCGGCCCCGGCAATCGTGCTTGCGCCGTGGGCCCACCGTGGGCGATTCTTCATCGATGCCGGTGGACCCGGATCTCGCTCTCCGTCAGGCGGCAATTACACGAGCCCAGGACCTGAGCGAGGCTTACGACGGTCTAGTGCCATTGGCGGCACTCCGCACCGGATTCGAATTTCGTGGACGGCGCGTCAGCTACGGGTCGTTCTACAAAGGAATTCACAGGCCGAAGGAGATGCAAGGTCCCGCTGCCCTCACGCTCATGACCGCAGCGGAAAAGCCGGGCAAGGCGCGGCCATATGACGACGAGATTGACCTCCATGGCGATGCAATCCTCTACCACTACCGGGTCGGAGCCGTGGACCAACCCGACAATCGCGCACTCGAGGCTGCGTACGAGCTCCAGTGCCCTCTGATCTATTTCAAGGGCTTCGCGCCGGGTCAGTACATCGTGATCGCACCCGTATTCGTGCGGGTCAATGACCCGGCGTCACGAACGGTCTTGCTCGACAAGGGACTCCTGGGCATCGACACACAGCCCGGCGGCCCAGTGTCAACCCCCGACATGCGCAGATATGCGCTGCGCGAGGTCCGGGTTCGCTTGCATCAGCAGCGCTTCCGGCAGGAAGTGCTGCGCGCCTACCGGCAGCGCTGCACCATCTGCGCCTTGAAGGGGCACGAGCTCGTTCAGGCCGCGCACATCGTGTCCGACCCATCTCCGGAGGGCATCGCCGCCGTTGTCAACGGATTAGCCCTATGCGCGATTCACCATCTCGCCTATGACCGCAACCTTCTAGGCATCGACCCGGCTGGCGGCGTCCACATCACGCGCCGGCTTCGCGAAGAACGCGACGGACCGATGTTGCGCGAAGGGTTGCAGGGATTCCACGGCGCCGCTATCCGGAAGCCGCGCCTCCTTGCCGAGCATCCGGACCCCGAGCGTCTGGAGGTGCGGTTCGCGGCATTCGAAGCCGCTGCCTGAGGGGTGGGCGCTTTCCATTGCGAAATGGAAACGGAAAGCGCCCAACCCTTCAGGGGCGCGAGGCCCTACGCGAACGTCGCGCGCAGGTGCTCCAGGAGCGCCTCGTCGCGGGCCGCCAGGACGGGCGAGCGCATCTCCAGGGAGAGGTCGTCCGCGGCCGGGAAGGCCACCGCTCCGCCGGCCTCCTTCACGAGCAGCTGGGCCGCCGCGGCATCCACCGAGCGGATCGGGCGCAGGCTCAGCATCCCGTCGAGCTGTCCCGCGGCCACCAGGCACAGGGTCATCGCCACCGAGCCGAGGGCGCGTATGCGGCGCGCCTCCACGCGCTCGATCGCGGGCGCTGCCGCTGCGACCAGCTCGGGCCGAGCGGTCTCGAGCCCGAGCACCTCGAGCGGCCCAGGCTGGAGGGTCGGGAGCGGCTCGCCGTCTCGGAAGGCGCCTTCCCCCCTCACCGCCCACCAGTCGCGCCCGGGGCGGGGCTCGTCGCCGACCGAGATGCGCGGGTCGAGCTCCGCTACCCAGCCCACCTCGACGTCTCCCATGCGCGGCCCGGACGCGACCGCGATCGAGACGCAGGCGAATGGCAGGCCGCGCTTCGCGTTGAGGGAGCCGTCGACCGGATCGACCACGATGCGCAGCTCGCTGCCACCGGCGATGTCGAGCTCGCCGCGCTCCTCCGACACGGCCGTGAGCGGCACGCCGAGGCGGTCGATCTCGGCGAAGATCGCGTCCTCGGCGGCGCGGTCGATCACGTAGGCGGTGTCGCCGCCCTCGCCGCGGCCGGTTTCGACGCCCCGCTCCGCTGTGTTCGCATACGCCTGGACGGCGTCCCGCGCGGCTCCCGCGGCGCGGCGGCAGAAGGCAAGCCAGTCGGTGCTGTCGGGGAGCGGCACGCTGCGGCGTATCCTAGGCCGCGATGCCCGTAGCCCTCGACGGCCTGAACCGCGCGCAGGAGGCGGCCGTCACCCATTCCGACGGCCCGCTGGTCGTCGCGGCTGGCGCCGGCACCGGTAAGACGCACACCGTCGTGAGCCGGTTCGTGTGGCTCGTGGACCAGGGCGTCCCGGCCGAGCGGATCCTCACGCTCACCTTCTCCGCGCCCGCGGCGGCGGAGATGCGCGAGCGGCTGGAGGCGGAGCTCGAGGGTCCCTACGAGGAGCTGCACGTGGAGACCTTCCGCTCCTTCTGCCTGCGACTGCTCCAGGACGAGGCGCTCGAGGCCTGCGTGGATCCCTTCCTGTCGCCGGTGACCCCGGCGGACCGCCTCGCGCTGCTGCTCGAGCGCCTCGACGAGCTGTCGCTGCGCGAGCACGAGATCCGCGGCAACCCCGCGCCGCTGCTCGCCAGCTTCGTCGCGCGCATCGACCGCCTGAAGGACGAGATGGTCTCGGCCGAGGACTACCGCGCGCACGCCGAGCAGATGCTGGAGAAGGCGGACGGCGACGCGGCGCGCGCCAGCGCCGCCCGAGAGCTCGAGTTCGCCCGCCTCTACGCGGACCACGACCGCCTGCTGGCCGACCGCGGCGCGCTCGACTTCGGCGACCTCGTCCTGCGCGCCTTCCAGCTGCTCCACGAGCACCCGGACGTCCGCGAGCGGGTCGCGAGCCGCTTCCAGCACGTGCTGGTGGACGAGTACGACGACACCAACTTCGCGCAGGGCATGCTCCTGCGCCTGCTGATCGATGAGCACCGCCAGGTGACGCTCGTGGGCGCGGACGACCGCTTCAGCGAAGAGCTGCCGGAGGCGAAGGTGGTCCGCCTCGAGCGCAGCTGCCGCTCGGGCCGCCGCATCCTCGACGCGGCCGCTGCGGTGGCACCCGGCAGGAAGCTCACCGGCGTGAGCGGCGGGCGCGTGCGCTTCTGGCGCTGCCGCTCGGAGCGCGCCCAGGCCCAGGCGGTGGCCGCGGACGCCGAGCAGCTGATCGCCTCCGGCGTGCCGCCCGAGGAGATCTGCGTGCTCGTGCGCTCGGTGAAGAGCGAGGGCGCGGTGATCGCGTCCGCCCTCGAGGAGCGCGCCGTGCCCGCCCGCATCTGCGGCTCGGCCGCGTACTTCCAGCGCGCCGAGGTCCGCGACGTGCTGGCGTGGCTGCGCGCGCTCGCAGACCCGAACGACTCCGGGGCGGTCGTGAGGGCGCTGAGCAGGCCGCCCGTCGAGCTGCGCTCGGTGGACGTGGCCCGCCTGACCCAGCTCGCGCGCCGGCGCAAGCTCGACATGCCCTCGGCGGTGGCCGCCGCACTCGAGGGGCCGCAGCTCTCCGAGGAGGGCCGCGACCGCGCGCGCGTCTTCCTGCGCCTGTACCGCTCCGCGTCGAACGCGTTCGAGGACCGCCGCCCCGACGCCTTCGTCCTGCGCCTGATTGAGCGCATCGGGCTGCGGCGCCAGCAGGTATTCGCCACGCACGCCGACACGGTCGAGCGGCTGCGCAACATCGCGAAGCTGTCCGAGCTGGCCACCGCCTACATGCGCCGGGAGCCGCAGGCCACCGCGCGCGACTTCACCCGCTACCTCGCCGCCGTGGCCGAGTCGGGCCTGCGCGAGGAGGAGGCCGCCGGCACGCCGAGCGCGCCCGCCGTCCAGGTGATGAGCATGAGCTCCGCGAGGGGGCTCGAGTTCGACCACGTGTTCGTGCTGGGCCTGTCCGCGGCGCGCATGCCGGGGCCGTTCCGGCCCGAGGCCGACGTCGTGCCGCCGGAGCTCCTGAAGGGGCGCCGCGCACCGCGCGACAGTCGCGAGGCGTACGAGGCCGAGATGCGGCGGCTGCTTCACCTCGCCATGACGCGTGCCCGCAAGGGACTCGTGCTCGCGTGGGCCGAGAGCGCCGCGCCGGGGTCGACCCCGCGCCCCTCGCCCTTCTACGAGGAGGCGCGGGCGGCCGTTGACGTGGAGGAGGAGGTCCTCGAGGAGGAGCTGTTCGGACCCGCCGAGGGGCTTCACTCGACCTTCAGGATCATGCGCGACGAGCTGCTCGACACGGTGGCGCGGATGGGCGGGCGCCTCGGCGAGATGCGGCTCGACACGTACCTGGACGTGGACCAGGCGGTGTCTCGCTACCTGGAGCTGATCAAGGTGGCCGCGCTGATCGAGCGGGCGAAGGAGGGGCAGACCCTCGACGCGGCGCTCCCGGCGGTGAACGAGATCCTGCTCCAGTGCGCCACGCCAGAGCAGCGCGAGATCCTCGAGCAGTCGGCACTCGACAGCTGGCTGCGCGACACCGAGCGCGACCCCGCCGAGCGGCCCGCCAGCGCCCACAACGGCGCCGAGCCCTCACTCGACCCGTTCATCCCGCGGCGCGGGCGCGGCCTCATGCTGTCGGCCTCGGACATCGACACCTACCGGATCTGCCCGCTGAAGTACAAGTTCGCGCGCGTGTTCCGGATCCCGCAGGAGCCGACAATCCACCAGCGCTTCGGCATCGTGGTGCACCAGGTGCTGGAGCGCTTCCACGCCCAGGGCGGCGGCTCGCTCGGCACGCTGATGGAGCTGTTCGAAGCGTCCTGGCGCCGCTCCGGCTTCGGCGACACCGACGACGAGCAGCAGTTCCGCGAGCGCGCCGTGGCGGCACTGGAGAGCTACTGGCAGCGCGACCGGGAGTCGGATTCCGAGGCGGTCTGGTTCGAGCGCTCGTTCGCCTTCCGGATCGGGCCGCACCTGCTGCGCGGCCGTGTCGACCGGGTGGACCGCCACCCCGACGGCTCATACGAGCTGATCGACTACAAGACCGGTCGCGCCAAGACCGAGGACGAGCTGCGCGAGGACGTTCAGCTGTCCGTCTACCAGATGGGCGCCCGCGAGTCCTGGGGGCTCGAGACCTCGGCGCAGAGCTACCTCTACGTCCTGACCGGCGAGCGGGTCCCGGTGGAACACTCCGACGAGGAGCTCGAACGCGTGCGGGCGACCGTCGCCGAGATCGGCGACGGCATCCTCAAGCAGCGCTTCGAACCGACCCCCTCGCCGGAGATCTGCCGCTTCTGCGACTACCGGATCATCTGCCCGGCAGCCGAGAAGTAGCTAGCGGACGACCGGACGGTCGTCGACCACGCGGTCGTCGTACGCGACCGGGCGGTTGCGCGTCTGCGTCATCAGGAAGAGCCCGATAACGAGCCCGACCACCCCGGCGATCATGAGAATCAGACCGATGGTCTGGATCTCGATCCCGGAGACCGTGACGTCGACTGCGTACTTCAGGATCGCGCCAAGCGCGATCAGGAATATCGAAGCTCCAATGGTCATGGAGAGCTTTGTGCCCGCCGCAGCGGGGTGGCAAACTACGACCCTCGTCCAGGTCCCTCAGGCCCGCGCTGGCGCAGAAACCGCTGGAAATCGCTTGCAATCGTGTCTGCAGAGGGCAATTGGCCCTCGTCGGGCGGGTTTTCGGCCACCGCGTCGTCCATCGCGTTCTCGAGCCGCTCCACGAACGCCTTCACCTCGGGGTCGCTCGCGACCGCGGCGGTGACCTGGCGCTCGTAGTCCTCGGCAGCGCTCTCCAGCTCGCCGCCGTCCACGGCGAGCCCCGCGGTGCCCTCGAAGGCGCGCACGAGCGCCAGCGCGACCTTCGGGTTCGGCGAGGCCGCCACGTAGTGGGGCACCGACGCCCACAGGCTCACGGCGGGCAGCCCCGCCTCGGCGCACACCTTCTGGAGCACGCCGACGATCCCGGTGGGACCCTCGTAGCTGGGCGGCTCGAAGCCGAGCCGTTCGACGAGCGTCTGGTCCGACGTGATGCCGGTGATCGCCACCGGCCGGCTGTGCGGCACGTCCGCGAGCAGCGCGCCGAGTGTGATCACCATGCGCACGCCGAGGTCGCGCGCGGTCGTGACGACGTCCTCTGTGAAGCGCCGCCAGCGGAGCGACGGCTCCACGCCCTGGAGCATCACGAGGTCGCCCTCCGCGCCGGGCACGGGCGCCACCGAGAACGAGTTCTCGGGCCACTCGATCTCGCGCATGCTGCCCTCGGTGAGCTTGACGCTCGGGCGCACCGCCGTGAAGTCGTAGAAGTCCTCGGGGTCGATCTCGGCGACCTCGCGCGCCTCGAAGGAGCCACGGATGTACGAGAGCGCCGCGGTGGCCGCCTCGCCCGCGTCGTTCCAGCCCCTGAAGGCGCACACCATCACCGGTGCACGCAGCTCGGGACGCTCCCGCCAGATCACATCGCTCATCAACCTCACGGTACCCGACGTCCGATCCTGCGATCACGATTGAAGCCGTGACCATCGCTGAGCTCAGAGCCGGCGGCGAGGTCGAGGGCGTGTTCGCCTGCACGCGCAAGGATCGCCTCACGGCCCGGAACGGATCGCCGTACCTCGCGGTCGAGCTGCGCGACCGCACCGGCGCCATCCCTGGCCGCGCCTTCCGCGACGCCGACTTTCTCGCGGCGCAGTTCGAGCGCGGCGATTTGGTGAGCGTCAGCGGGCGGGTCGAGCGCTTCCGCGACGAGCTCCAGGTGGAGCTGAAGACGATCAGGCGCGCGCAGGCGGATGCGAGCGACCCCGCCGAGTTCCTGCCGGTGGCGTACCGCGACATGGAGGAGCTCGACGGCTTCCTCGAGCACCTCTCGCGCGAGGTCTACGACGCCGACTACCGCCGCCTGCTGGACGCCTTCGTCGGAGACGACGCGTTCCGGGCCGAGTTCCGGCGCGCACCCTGCACCCGCTCGGGCCACCACGCCTACCTCGGCGGGCTGATCGAGCACACCGTTGCGGTGGGGACGCTGGCATTCGAGACCTGCGCGCTGCACCCGCGGCTCAACTCCGACCTGCTCCTCTCCGCCGCGCTCCTGCACGACGTCGGCAAGACGCTCGAGTTCGACCTCGGGGCCGAAATAGCGGTCAGCGAGGCCGGAGCCCTGCTGGGCCATCTGACGCTCGGCCAGCAGCTCGTGTCCGAGCGCGCGCGGCGCCTCGAGGACTTCCCGGAGTCGAAGCTGCACGCGCTCTCGCACTGCCTCCTCGCGCACCACGGGGCCGACGCCCTGCCGGGGCGGCGCTTCCGCTCGGCGGAGGCGCTGGCGCTGTACCGCCTGAACGCCCTCGATGCAGGCGTAAAGGGCGCTCTCGAGCACGGAATCGGCCTGGACGAATAGCCCACAGGTCTCCATTCAGGCCTTGGGTCGGCCCGCGCACGCGCCGACAGGGACTGGGAGGTGTCCGAAACCGAGTCGAGTCCCGCGACCGCCCAGGCGGAGGCCGTTGAGGAGCTGCTGCGCCAGCTCGTCGATGCCCGCTTCGTGCTCACGGACCGAGACGGCGCCGTCACGCGCTGGAGCCGCCCCGCCGAGGAGCTCTTCGGCTGGCCGGCCGCGCGCATGCTCGGCCGCCCGCTCGTCGAGACGCTCGCCGTGGCCGGCGACCTTCCCCAGTACGGCGGGGTGGTCCAGACGGTCGCGAGGCGCAAGGACGGAACCGAACTCGAGCTGACGCTCACGTTCATCCCAGTGGGGATGAGCCAGAGCCTCGAGTTCAACGGCTTCCTCGAGGCGCTCGAGATCGCCGCGCCGCGCGGCAACGCGCTGCGCCAGCTCCAGCGCAGCCACCGCACGGTGGTGGACTGGATCAACGGCGCCATGCGCGGCGACGCGCGCCTCGAGGACGAGGACCTGGCCGCCGGGACGATCGTGGCCTTCCGCCCGCTGATCGAGCCGCCGGAACCGGTGGCGGCCCCGGAGGACGAAGAGGACGACGCGAACCGTGCGGCCACCGCTGCCGCAGCCGGTCAGATCGCGGACGCGGTGGAGGCGGCGCTCGGGCGCTCTGAGGACCTCGAGCGCGCCCTGGAGGGGACAACCGCCGAGCTCGAGGACGCCCGCGAGCAGGCTGAGGCCGCCCGCGGCCGGCTGACCGAGGCGTCGGAGCGCATCGTCGAGCTCGGCACCGGCCTGGCCGACACGCGGCGCGTCCTCGACGAGCTGCGGGCGCAGGCCGACGAAGCGCGCGAGGAGCGCGAGCGCTCGCGCGCCGCGCTCGAGGAGACGCGCGAGCTGGTGGAGCGCCTGGAGCGCGAGCTGGCCGGCACGCCGCAGGCCCAGGAGCGCCTCCGCGCCGAGCTGGAGGAGACGCGCGCGACGGTCACCGAGCTGCGCGCGACACGCGAGAAGGTCGAGGCACTCGAGGCCGACCTGCGCAAGGAGCGCGGGGCGGGCGACGAGCGGCGCCGGCTCGAATCCGAGCTGCGCGACACCCGGACGCGCGTGGAGCAGCTGGAGACCACCCTCGGCGACGCCAGCACCCGCGCCGACGACGACGCCGGCCTCCGAACGGCCCTCACGGATATGCGCGAGCGCGTCGAGGCGCTCGCACGCGATCTGGCGCGCGGCGCCGACTCCGGGCTCCAGGGCGAGCTGGAGGAGATGCGCGAGCGCGTGGTGGCGCTCGAGGGCGCCGAGGCCGGCGAGCCGCCCGCGCAGCTGCGAGAGCAGCTGCAGGCGACCCAGACCAGACTCGAGGGACTCGAGCAGGCACTGGCCACGGCCAGCGGCGCGCCGGACCTCAGCGGCGTGCTCGAACAGACACAGGCACGCATCGACGAGCTCGCGGGCGCGCTTGCCGACGCCGCGGCCGAGCGCGACGAGAAGCTGCGCGAGGTCTCACAGCGCGACGACCGCCTTGCGGCCGAACTGGCCGAGGCGCGCGCGCAGGCCGAGCGCCAGCAAGAGCTCCGTGCGGAGCTCGACTCCGTGCGCGCGAAGGTCGAGTCGCTCGCGGGCGAGCGCATCGAGGAGCAGCGCGTCCGCTCCGGCGATCTCGCTGACACGCACGCGAAGCTCGAGGCGCTCCAGCGCGCCGTCGCGGACGAGCACGAGCGCGCCGACGAGGCGCGCACGCTGGTCGGTGAGCTGCGTCACGAGCTGGCACAGCTGCGGGCCGGCGGCGCCACGGCGGCGGTTACCGGGCAGGCCGGCGGCGGCGCGCTCTCCCCCGACGCCGTTTCGGCGGTCGAGCGGCTCACAGCCCTCGCCGAGCAGGCCGCCGACGCCGCGCGCAGCCACTCCACGCGGGCCTCGGATGCCTCCAGCGAGGCGGAGGCACGCGCCACCCGCGCCGAGGAGGCCGCCAGCGCGGCCGAGGCTCAGGCGGTGCGCGCCGCCGAGACCATCACCGATGTCGAGCAGCGAGCCGCTCGCGCCGAGGAGGCGCTCGGCGGCATCGAGGGCGAGCTGAGCAGCGCCCGTCAGACCGCGGAGGCGATGAACGCCCGCGCCGCGCAGGCCGAGCAGGCGCTGGCCTCGGTCGAGAGCCACAGCAACCGCGCGAAGGAGATCGTGGGAGCGGTGGAGGCCCACGCGAGCCGCGCCGGCGAAGCCGTGTCCGCGGCAGAGGCGCACGCGAACCGCGCCCAGACCGCGGTGAGCGCCGTCGAGGCGCACGCCTCCGTCGCCGAGCAGGCCGCGTCCGGCGTCCGCGGCGACGTCGACCGTGTCGTCCAGGCCTCGGCGGAGCAGCGGGCGGGCGCCGAGCGCGCCGAGCAGGCCGCCGAGCGGGCCCAGGAGGCCATCGCGCGCGGCGACGAGATCGCCAGCCGGATCGAGCAGGACATCGCGCGCGCCGACGAGGCCGCCGCCGCGGTGGAGCGCAACATCGAGCGCGCGGAGGAGACCGCGGGGGCGACGGAGCGCAACGCCGAGCGGGTGGAGGCCAGCGCGAGCGACGTACAGGCCGCAGTCCAGCGCAGCGCCGAGGTGGCCGCGGAGGTCGAGGCAAAGGTCGCGCGCGCCGAGAATCGCGCCGGCGCGGTGGAGCAGCACGCCGACCGTGCGGTGGCGGCCGTCACGGCCGCCGAGCGTCACGTGGCAAGGGCAGGCGAGGCGGCCGCCGACGCCGACCGTCATGCCTCGCGCGCCGGGGAGCAGGCGGGTTCCGTCGAGGAGACGGCTCGCAGGCTCACCGAGGCCGCCGCAGCAGCCGAGCGCGAGGCCGAGCGCGCCCGCGACGCCGCCGCGCAGGCCGAGAGCGCCGCGGGCGCGGCGCGCCAGGCGGCCGACGAGGCCGAGGCGTCACGTCATGGCCATCCCGAGGAGCGGCGCGTGATCAGCCGCTACGAGCCGCAGGCCGGCGCTGAGGCGCCGCCGCTGCACCAGGCCGCCGCACCCGCCGCTCAGGAGAACGGCCACGGCGCGGCCCCTGCGGCGGCCCCGGCCGCGGCCCCTGCGGGAGCCGACCCGCGCCGGCCGCTGTTCGCGAGCCGCGAGACCGGGCCGACGCGCGAGGAGCAGCCCGGGTTCGACGACGTGAAGCAGCCGATGGCGACGATCGCCCTCGACGGACGCTTCCAGGCGCTGAACCCCGCGTTCTCGGACCTCGTGGGCTACACCGAGGCGGAGTTCCAGCAGGCCGTCTGGCCCCCCGTGATGGACCGGGCGAACCTCGACAAGCACCGGCAGCAGCTGAAGGACATGCTCGAGGGCCGCGCCGAGTCGTTCGAGATCAACACCGGCTACGTCCACGCTCAGGGCCTCCTGATACCGATCGTCGGCACGCTGTCGCTCGTGCGCGAGGGCGGCGAGCCGGACCACTTCCTGCTCCAAACGAGCTGAGTAGTCTCAACCGGCGTGATCCCGGATTCGGGCATGCTGCCCTGGCTCGACCCCGTGCGCGAGGCGGTGCCGGACATCGAGCCGCTCGACGCGCACACCCACATCGGGTTCAACGACCCCGACGGCTACACGTGCAGCAGCAAGCAGCTGACCGGGGCGCTCGAGCAGATCGGCGCCCGCGCGTTCGTCTTCCCGATGCACGAGCTCGACGGCTACTCGGCTGCGAACGAGATGGTGATCGAGGAGGCCGAGCGGAGCGACGGCCGGCTGTTCCCGTTCGCGCGGCTCGACCCGAACGACGACCCGCTCTCCGAGCTCGAGCGCGCGTTGGAGCGCGGCGCCCGCGGGATCAAGCTGCATCCGCGCGCCGAGCAGTTCACGCTCGACCACCCGGCCCTGGAGCCCGTGTTCGCGCTCGCCGGCGAGCGGCGCCTGCCGGTGATGGTCCACGCCGGCCGCGGCATCCCAGCGCTCGGGCGGAATGCCGTCGAGGCCTGCACTCGCCATCCGGGCATGCGGCTGATCCTCGCGCACGCCGGCATCTCGGACCTGGCCTGGATCTGGCGCGTGTCGGGCGACCACCCGAACCTGTTCTTCGACACCTCCTGGTGGGCGCCGAGCGACGTGCAGGCGCTGTTCGCGCTCGTGGCGCCCGGCCAGATCCTGATGGCGAGCGACGCGCCCTACGGCTCGCCTACGTGGGCCACGGTCATGGCCGCCCGCAACGCGCTTCAGGCCGGGCTCGACGCCGAGCAGACGCGCGCGGTGCTGGGCGGCCAGGCGCTGCGGCTCGTGAACGGCGACGACCCCCTGGACCTCGGACCGGCGCCGGGCGCGGGTCACCTCCCGCACGATCCGCTGCTCGACCGCGTCTACTCGTTCCTCATGAGCGCCCTGGGGCAGATGTTCCACGGAGTCGAGCCGACGGAGACACTGGCGCTGGTCCGGCTCGCCTGCGACGTAGGTGACGACGCTCCCCAGGCACCGATCTGCCGCTGGGTCCTCCAGCTACTTGACGAGCGAGAGCGCTATTCGCCGGAGGGCGACGGCAGGCCCGCGCGCTTCGCGCCCGGGCTCCACTTCGCAGTCGGGGCGCTCGGCATCGTGCGAACGCCAGACGTGCCCGTGCCCGAGTTTCGGGTGCGCGCTGCCGGGTAGCGGTCAGGAAAGGGCCATCCGGAGCCGAGTCGCGGACCTGTGGGGACGCTGCACGGAGACGGTTGGCCCTTACCCCTTAGTTACCTAGGCCACCTCGCGCAGCGCTTCAAGCTCGCGGCGCATCGCCAGCCGTTTCAGCGCGCGCGACTCGATCTGACGGACCCGCTCCGCCGACAGGCCGAGCCGGCGCCCGGTCTCCCGCAGCGGCTGCGGCTCGTCGTCGTCGAACCCGAAGCGCAGTCTGATCACGTCGCGCTCGGTCTCGGGGAGCTCCTCGATCGTGCGCCTCAGGAGCTCCTCGCTGAGGCTGACCTCCACCTCCAGGTCCACGGGCGGAGCACCTGCTTCCAGCACGTCCCCCAAAGCGGTATCGCCCTCCTCGCCGATCGGCCGGTCGAGGCTCGTGACCGTGCGGGCGGCGTCGCGCACCTCGTCCACCTGGTCGAGCGGCAATTCGGCGGCCGTGGCGATCTCCTCGTCGGTCGGCTCGCGGCCGAGCTTCGCCGACAGCTCGCGCTCCGCGCGGACGATCTTGCGCTCCCGCTGCCCGATGTGCACCGGGATCCGGATCGTGCGGGCCTTGTTAGCGAGCCCGCGCTGGATCGCCTGGCGGATCCAGAAGGTCGCGTAGGTCGAGAACTTGTAGCCCTTGCGCCAGTCGAACTTCTCGGCCGCGCGGATCAGCCCGAAGATGCCCTCCTGGATCAGGTCGAGGAGCGACAGCTCCTGCCCCTGGTACTTCTTCGCGATCGACACCACGAGCCGCAGGTTCGAGTTGATCATGCGCTCCTTCGCGCCGAGATCGCCCTGCTCGATGCGCTTGGAGAGGTCGACCTCCTGGTCCGCGGTGAGGAGCGGGTAGCGCCGGATCTCGTTCAGGAAGAGCTGGAGCGCGTCGGTGGTCGCGGCCGCGAGCTCGCCGTTGCGGAACGTCGTGGGCTCGACGTTCGCGCGCCCGCAGTCGTCTCCGATGTCGATGCCGTGAGCGTCCAGATAAGCCTCGAGCGCATCCACGTCGTCGTCCATCAGCTCGAGCGCCTGCACCAGCTCGTCGAACTCCGAAAGGTTTACGCAGCCGCGCTCCTCGCCGCGGGCGAGCAGTGCGGCCACCTCGGGGCGAGAGGTGAGCTCCTGCGCCACCTGGCTCATGCTACGCCGCCGCCGCGCCTGCTGCCGAGAGCCGGTCCAGAGACCGTCGCAGCAGTCTCGACACGTGCATCTGCGAGACGCCCACATGCTCGGAGATCTCGGCCTGGGTCAGATCCTCCTCGAAGCGCAGGCGGAGAATCAGCCGCTCGCGGGCCGGCAGCGCCTCGAGCGTTCCGCGCAGCGTCTCGCCGATCTCCACGCGCTCGTAGCCCAGGCTCCTCGTCGGCGAGCGACTCGCCGAGCGTCCAGGTGTCCTCCTCGCCGCTGCCCGGCCGCGGGGCATCCAGGGAGACCGCCTCGTACGCGGTCGCCGCCTCCATCGCCTCGAGCACGTCCTCCACCGGCGCTCCGACGGCCTCTGCCACGTCGCGGGGGGTTGGCGAGCGGCCGATCTTCGCCGGCAGGGTGCCGAGCGCCTCGCCCACCTTCAGCACGAGCTCCTGGGTCGCGCGCGGGACGTGCACGGACCAGCCCTTGTCCCGGAAGTGGCGCTTGATCTCACCCAGCATCGTCGGGACGGCGTAGCGGGTGAAGCCGTTGCCGCGATCGGGGTCGTAGCGATCGACCGCCTTGATGAGGCCCACGCAGGCCACCTGCACGAGGTCCTCCAGCGGCTCGCCCGCGTGGCGATAGCGGGCAGCGAGCTGCCGCGCCAGGGGCATGAAGCGGACCACGAGCTCATCGCGAGCCTCGAGGTTCCCCTCCCTGTGGTAGCTCGATAGGAGCCGGTCATCCTCGAGCCTCCGTGCCTCAGGAGACTCAGCCGCCGGCTCCCCCAACAGGACGGCTGGTGTCACGTGTCACATATCACCCTTTCGGGCAATTGTGAAACCCGCTGGGTCAACTAACCCAGACGGGTCAGCTAACCGCAGAAGCGTCGTCCACCATCTCGAGCCTCTCCTCGAGGCGCGTGATGGTGAAAACGCGCTGCACCGGCTCCGGGCCGCGGACGATCACGACCCGCCGCCCGGCGTCTCGCGCGCGCTCGTCGGCGGTCACGAGGCAGCGCAGGCCGGTGGAGTCGAGGAAGGTGAGGCGCGAGAGGTCGAGCACCACTACCGGTGGCTCGTCGGCCTCCACCCTCCGCAGCTCGTCCTGGACCTTGGCCACCGTGGAGAGGTCCAGCTCTCCCTTCAGGGCCACGTGCACGAGTCCGTTGCGGTCCTCGGTCTCTACGTCGAGGATCTCCACCGGGCTGCAACCTAGCGCAGTCCCGCCTTTCCCGCGAGTTGCCAGGCGAAGCCGAGCTGGACCGCGGCGAAGGACAGCTCGAGCGCGCGCTCCGGCACGGCGTTCGCCAGCAGCACGCCGACGAGTACGCCCAAGGGGAGAGAGCACACCGATCAGGAGGCCGTCGCGGAGGCGCAGATTGCCGTATTCGCGCTGCCTCCAGGCGCCGACGAGGGCCATCAGCACGACCGCCACCAGCGAGGTGGCCACGGCCTCGAGCTGGGACTCGTGGGCGAAGATCACGAGTGCGGGCACGAACAGCACGCCTCCTCCCACCCCGAGCAGTCCGCCAGCCACGCCGGCGGCGAACCCGAGCGCGAGCAGCCCGACGAGATCCATCAGAAGACCAACGCCGCGGCCGACGCCACCAGCAGGACGACGAACGCACCGGCCACGCACGCTCGGAGATCCGCTGCTGGATCGCCGTGCCGGCGAGCACGCCCGCGATGGCGGGAGCGGCGATGAGCAGTCCGTTCGGGAGGTCGACGTTGCCGCTCGCGGCGTGGGCGGCCGCGGCCATGGCAGCGATCAGGACGATCGCGGCGAGCGAGGTGCCCGTGGCCTCTTTCTGCTCGTAGCCGAGCCAGAGCACGAGCAGCGGCACGATGATCGCCCCGCCGCCGACTCCGAACAGGCCCGAGAACGCTCCCGCGGCGGTGGCGATGGCGGCCAGGCGCACCGGGGCATACTACGGCGCGTGCTCGAGGCTCTTCGTCCCCTGACGGCCGACCCCGAGCGCGCGGCGATCTTCTGCGACGTGGACGGCACGCTCGCTCCGATCGTGAGCCGCCCGGAGGACGCCCACGTGCCCGAGGAGTCGTCGCGGCTGCTCGGCCGGCTTGGCGCGCCGCTACGGCTGCGTGGCGTGCGTCTCCGGCCGCTCGGTGGCCGACGTGCGGCGGCTCGTGGGCGTGGGCGGGGTCGCGTACGCGGGGTCGCACGGCGCCGAGCTGCTCGAGCCCGGGTCGACCACGCCGCGCGTGCTGCAGGCGTTCCAGAGCTGGGAGAGGCAGGTGAAGAGCTTCGTGGCCGAGCGCGACACGCCGGAGCTGCGGGCGATGCGGATCCGGATCGAGGACAAGGGGCCGATCATGACCTTCCACTGGCGCGGCGCCCCGGACGAGGACAGGAGCGCGCACCCACCTGGAGGGAGTGGCTCAGGAGGCGGAGACCGCCGGACTGGCGATCCACTGGGGCCGCAAGGTGCTCGAGATCAGGCCGCCCGTGCCGGTGGACAAGGGCCAGGCCGTCCGCGACCTGGTGCTGAGCTCGGGCGCGCGCACGGCGCTCTTCGGCGGCGACGACGTGACCGACCTCGACGGCTTCTCGGCGCTCGCGACGCTGGTGGAGGAGGGCGTCCTCGAGCAGGCGGTGCGCGTGGGGGTGCGCTCCGACGAGGGCCCGCCCGAGATCCTCGAGCAGGCCGACCTCGTGGTGGACGGAATCGAGGGCTTTCAGCAGGTGCTGGCCGAGCTGGACGCCGCGTGAGGTTCAGGGACTTCCTGCGCGTGTCGGTGCTGCTGTTCGGCGGCTTCCGGCGACCGCGCTCGCGGTGATCTCGGTGGTCGGCGCCGCTGACTCCGACACCAACACGCTGGTCTACGTGGCCGCGGTCTGGTGGTGCGTCGCGGCCCTCGCGGGGCTCTGGCTCGGGCGCACGCCCGAGGCGAGCGCCGGGATCGCCGGCCTGCTGGCCGAGGCGCGCCGCACCAACACGCTGCCCGAGCAGGAGCCCGGCGCCGTGATGTTCAACCGGCTCTGGCCGCTCGCGGTGATCACGGTCCTGGCGGGCGTCGTGGGCTTCTTCGTGCCGCAGGTGCCGGTGATCGCCACGGGCTTCTGCCTGTTCGTGGCCCTCCTGCTGCGGCGCGAGTCGAGCGCGGTGGCCGCGATCGAGGGCCGCGACGGCGTGGAGTTCTGGTTCGACCAGAGCTCGCCGTTCGGGCCGCCGAAGCTGCTCCGGCTACCCGGGCTGCGCCGGATCGAGCCCACCGAGCCGGCCGAGCCGGCCTAGCCGAGGTCGACTCAGCGCCGCGCTTCCGCAGCTTCGCCAGCTCCTCCCACGGGCGCGTGTTCGCCACCTGCTCCGCGGTGAGCCAGGCGCGGCGGGCCGTGGCCACGCCGTAGCGCATGTTCTGGAGCGTGCGGGGCCAGTGGGCGTCGCTGTCGATCACGAGCGTCACGCCGGCCTCTGCGGCGGCGCGCGCGTAGACGTCGTTCAGGTCGCGCCGGTCCGGGTTGGCGTTGATCTCGAGGAACGTGCCGGTCTCCGCGGCCTTCGCGATCACGCGGTCGAGGTCGAGCGCGTACGCCTCGCGGCGCTCGATCAGCCGGCCCGTGGGATGGCCGATCGCGTCCACGAGCGGATGCTCCATCGCGCTCAGCATGCGCTCGGTCTGCTCCTTCTCGGAGAGCCGGAACGAGGTGTGGAGGCTGGCGATCACCCAGTCGAGCTGCTCGAGCACGTCGTCGGAATAGTCGAGCGAGCCGTCGGGGAGCACGTTGCTCTCAGTGCCCCCGAGCACGGTGATCCCTAGATCCGGCAACGAGCGGATCTCCTCGAGGCGTGCGAGGAGCTCCTTCGCCTGCACGTCGTTGCCGAACCCGTGCGAGGCGGAGTGGTCGGTGATCGCCACGTAGTCGTAGCCGAGCTCGCGCGCGGCGCTCGCCATCTCCTCGACGCTCGCGTGGCCGTCGGAGAGGGTGGTGTGCATGTGCAGGTCGCCGCGGATGTCGTCCAGCTCGATCAGCTTCGGCAGGCGGCCCTCGCGCGCGGCCTCGAGCTCGCCGCGGTTCTCGCGCAGCTCGGGTGGGATGTACTGCATGCCGAGCCGGTCGTAGACCTCCTCCTCGGTGGCGAACGCCTGCGAGCCGCCGCTCTCGTCGTCGGCGATGCCGTACTCGCTCACGTGCAGGCCGCGCCGGACCGCCTCGGTGCGTAGCGCCTCGTTGTGCCTGCCCGAGCCCGTGAAGTGCTGGAGCAGGTTGCCGAAGGCCTCCTCCGGCACGATCCTCAGGTCCACGGGCAGGCCCGAGTGCGTGACGGCCCTGGCGCCCGCCTCGCCGGAGGTCGAGACGCTGTCGATCCCGCCCAGCCCGGCGAACGCCTCCACGAGCGCGGCGGGATCGCTCGACGCCACGACGATGTCGAGGTCCTTGACCGTGTCCGCCCGCCGGCGCGCGCTGCCGGCCAGCTCCACGCGCAGGGCGGACGGGTGGTCGCGCAGGCTGGCCACGAGCTCCTCGCCGGCCGCGAGGGCCTTCGAGAGCAGCATGCGGGCCTTGGGGCGGCCGTCGGCGCCGGCGGCGAGCGCGGCGAGCACGTTCTCCTCGGCCTTCGTGCCGAAGCCCTTCACGTCCTTCAGCTGGCCGCTCTCCGCGGCCCTGCGGAGATCGTCGATCGAGGTCACGCCGATCTGGTCGTGCAGCAGCTTCGCCCGCTTGGGGCCGAGGCCCGGGATGCGCGTGACCTCCACGAGCCCCGACGGGATGCGCTGCTTCAGCTTGTCGGCCGAGGGGATGCTCCCCGTCTCGAGCAGGGCGTCGATCTTCTCGGCGATCGTCTTGCCCACGCCCGCGAGCTCCACCGCACGGCCCTGCTTCGCCAGCTCCGCCACCGACACGCCCGCCTCGCGGATCGCCTTCGCCGCGTTGCGGTAGGCCACGACGCGGTACACGACGGCGCCGTCGAGCTCGTAGAGGCTGGCCAGCTCCTCGAAGGCCTCGGCTATCTCACCGTTGCGCATCCATGGCTAGCCTACGCGCCGCCTTGCCCGGAGCCTGGCTCATCCTCCCGACCTACAACGAGGCCGAGAACATCGAGCCGCTCGTGCGCGCCGTGCTGCCGCAGCTCGCGGGCACCGGGCTCGACCACACGGTCCTCGTGGTCGACGACAGCTCGCCCGACGGCACCGGCGCGATCGCGGACCGGCTCGCCGAGGAGCTGCCACAGGTGCGTGTGCTGCACCGGCCGCAGAAGCAGGGGCTCGGGCGCGCCTACCTCGCCGGGTTCGCGCGTGGCGCTTGCGGAGGGCGCCGAGCTGGTGCTCGAGATGGACTCGGACTTCTCGCACGACCCCGCCGACGTGCCGCGGCTGCTCGCCGCCACCGGCGCGGCCGACCTCGTGCTCGGCTCGCGCTACGTGCCGGGCGGCGGGGTTGAGGACTGGGGCATCGTGCGGCGCGCGCTCTCGCGCGGCGGCTCGGCCTACGCCCGGCTCCTGCTCGGCGTGCCCGTGCGGGACCTGACCGGAGGCTTCAAGTGCTTCCACCGGCGCGTGCTCGAGACCATCGACCTGGAGGGCGTGCACGCCGACGGCTACGGATTCCAGATCGAGCTCACCTACCGCGCGGTCCAGGCGGGCTTCACGGTCGCCGAGGTGCCGATCACGTTCCGCGAGCGGCGCCTGGGGCGCTCGAAGATGACGGCGAGGATCGCTCTCGAGGCGGTCTGGAAGGTGCCCGCGCTTAGACTCAGGCGCTGACGCCCGGCAGCCGGGTCCGTCGCTATATTTTCTGAAGCGACCGCTTCCGCGGCCGAACGTAACCGCTACAAGGAGCAACCGTGGCAGGCAATCTCGACGAGGTCACCGACAACAACTTCCAGGCCGAGGTGCTCGAGGCCGACAAGCCGGTTCTCGTCGACTTCTGGGCCCCCTGGTGCGGCCCCTGCCGGATCATCGCCCCGCATCTCGAGGAGCTGTCCGCCGAGCGCGAGGACCTGCGGGTCGTGAAGCTGAACGTGGACGACAACCCGCAGACCGCGGCGCAGTTCAACGTGATGTCGATTCCGATGCTGCTGCTCTTCAAGCACGGACAGGTCGCGCACCAGATCATCGGCGCGCTGCCGAAGAACCGGCTCGTGCAGGAGCTGGAGCCGGCGCTCGAGCCGGCGCCCGAGGCGCTCCTAGCGCACCGAGGCGGCCTCGAGCCGCCGCTCCTGGCGCTTGCGCCAGTGGGCGCCGAGGGCGCCGAGGATCCCGCCGCCGAGCGTGGTCGCGAACACGAGCCCGCTCTGCGGCTCGGGGAGGTGCGCCTTGGCCTCGTTGTTCATGATCTCGTGCCCGATCAGGATGAAGCTGCCGAAGATCAGGCCGCCGATCACGCCGCGCACGAACCCCTCGTCGATACCGCGGTGCTCGACGCCGGCCAGGAAGCCGCCGAGGATCGCGATCGGCGCGCTCATCGCGTAGTAGAGGATCTCGTTCCAGCCGAGGGCGAAGCCCGTGAGCATCCCGAACACCGCCGGCACCACGATCCCGCCCAGCACCTGCAGCCAGAACGGGCGCTCGAAGAACGGCGGGGGCAGCTTCATGCGGGCGCCAGCCTAACCGAGATCAGGAGCGCCCTGCCGTCGATCTCGGCCCGCTCGTCGCCCTGCGCGCCGTCGAATTCGAGCGAGGTCGCGAGCGTCTCGCCGGCCACGTAGTCCTGGTGCTCGCGGGCGGCGGCGAGCAGCTCCTCGTCGCCGGTCAGGCTCAGCGTGATGCGGTCCTCCACGTCCAGCCCGGCGTTCTTGCGCGCCGACTGCACCGCGTGCACCACCTCGCGCGCGAGGCCCTCGCGCCGCAGCTCGTCGTCGAGCTCGAGGTTGAGCGCCACGGCGTGCGTGCCGGAGCGCTCCACCTGGTAGCCCTCGAGCGGCTGGAGCACGAGCGTCACGTCCTCGGGCCCGATCTCGTGGTCCTGGCCGTTCAGGCTCAGGCCCACACGCTCGCCGGCGCGCAGCTTCGCCGGGTCGAGCGCCGCGATCGCGGCCGCCACCTGCGGCATCTGCTTGCCGAAGCGCGGCCCGAGCGTGCGGTAGTTCGGCTTCAGCTCGAAGCGGCCCAGCTCATCGGCCTCCGATACGTACCGGACCGACTTCACGTTGAGCTCCTCCGTGAGCAGCGCCTCCAGGCGCTCGATCGCGCTGCGCTCGCGGTCCGCCGCCACCACAACGGCCTCGCGCAGCGGCTGGCGGATCTTCAACTTCGCGTGGGCGCGAGCCGCGCGGCCGAGCTCCACGGCGTCGCGCACC
Source organism: uncultured Thermoleophilaceae bacterium (assembly GCA_963771715.1). GTDB lineage: Bacteria > Actinomycetota > Thermoleophilia > Solirubrobacterales > Thermoleophilaceae > JACVRW01. The sequence continues at coordinate 581,833 of CAVYUQ010000003.1, read as the reverse complement.
ACCTGCATGTCCCACTCGAGCTCCTCGTCCCGCTCGACCGGCGTCCGGGAAGTCGCAGAGGTGGATCGAAGGCTCGCTGCCGTCGAGGTTGTCGTAGATCTCGTCGGTCACGAACGGCGTGAGCGGCGCCAGCAGCTTCGAGGCGCCCAGCAGACAGTCGCGCAGGGTGTCGAAGGCGGCGGGGTCGCCGTCCCAGAAGCGGCGCCGCGAGAGCCGGACGTACCAGTTCGAGAGGTCGTCCACGAACTCGGCGATGCTCCTGCCGGCGAAGGTGGTGTCGTAGTCGTCCATGCGCTCGATCACCCGCTGGGTGGTGGCCGCGAGCCGCGAGCGGATCCAGCGGTCGAGCTCGGTCTCCTCCGAGCTGCCGCTCGGCTCGTTCACGTTGGCGTACAGCACGTAGAACGCGTAGGTGTTCCAGAGCGGCTTCAGGAACTGGCGCACCGACTCGCCGACGGTCTCGACCGAGAAGCGGTAGCCGTCCCAGGGCTGCTTCGAGGTGAAGTAGTACCAGCGAAAGGCGTCCGCTCCGTGGGCGTCCAGGACGTCCCAGGGCACCACCACGTTGCCCTTCGACTTCGACATCTTCTGGCCGTCCGGATCCAGGATCAGCCCGAGGCAGAGGCAGGTCCTGTACGACGCCTGGCCGGACAGCAGCACCCCAACCGTGAGCAGCGAGTAGAACCAGCCGCGCGTCTGGTCGAGGCCCTCGCAGATGTAGTCCGCGGGGAAGCGCTCGCGGAACAGCTCCTCGTTCTCGAACGGGGCGTGCCGCTGTGCGAACGGCATGCAGCCGGAGTCCCACCAGACGTCGATCAGGTCCGGCACGCGGCGCATCTCGCCCCCGCACTGCTCGCAGGTGAGCACGACCTCGTCGATGAACGGCCGGTGCACGTCCTCGGGTGGCTCGCCGCCGCGCTCCTCGATCTCGGCCAGCGACCCCACGCACAGGTCGTGCCCCTGCTCGCAGCGCCAGACCGGCAGCGGCGTGCCCCAGTAGCGCTCGCGCGAGAGCGCCCAGTCCACGTTGTTCTCGAGCCAGTTGCCGAAGCGCCCGTGCTTGATGTGCTCGGGGTACCAGTTGATCGTCTCGTTGGCGGCGAGCAGCTCGTCCTTCATCGCGGTCGTGCGCACGTACCAGTTCGACTTCGCGTAGTAGATGAGCGGCGTGTCGCAACGCCAGCAGTGCGGGTAGGAGTGCTCGTACTCGCCGGCGCGGAACAGCCGGCCGGACTCGCGCAGCGCCTCGACGATGTGGGCGTCCGCCTCGCGCACGTGCATCCCGGCGAAGGGGCCCGTGCGCTCGTCGAAGCTCCCGTCGGGGAGCACCGGGTTGTGGATCGTCAGCCCGTTCTCGGTGGCGAGCCGGAAGTCGTCCTCGCCGAAGGCGGCTCCGGTGTGGACCACGCCGGTGCCGTCCTCGGTCGAGACGAAGTCGCCGGCCAGGACGGTGTGGCCGCGCTCGCCGTAGTCCGTGATGTAGGGAAAGGGCGGCTCGTAGCGCAGGCCGAGCAGGGCCGAGCCCGGCATGCGCTCCTCGATCTCCGCGTCCTCGCCGAGCACGCGCTCGACGAGCGACTCGGCGAGGATCAGCCGGTCGCCGTCGTGGCGCGCGCGGACATAGCTCACCTCGGGGTCGACGGCCATCGCGGCGTGCGGCACCAGCGTCCAGGGCATGGTCGTCCAGGCGAGGAGCGAGACGTCGGGCTCGTCCAGCAGCGGGAACTTCACGAAGACCGAGGGGTCGACCACGTCCTTGTAGCCCATCGCGAGCTCGTGCGACGAGAGCGCGGTGCCGCAGCGGGTGCAGTACGGCACGACCCTGTTCCCCTCGACAAGCAGCCCCTTCTCCCACACCTGCTTGAGCGACCACCAGACCGACTCGATGTAGTTGGGGTCGAGCGTGAAGTACGCGTCGTCCCTGTCGATCCAGAAGCCGATCCGCTCGGTCAGCTCGTTCCACTCGTCGATGTAGCGCAGCACCGACTCGCGGCAGCGCGCGTTGAACTCGGCGATCCCGAAGCGCTCGATGTCGTGCTTGTTGTGGAACCCGAGCTCCTTCTCGATCTCGAGCTCGACCGGCAGCCCGTGGCAGTCCCAGCCGGCCTTTCGCGGGACGAAATGGCCCTGCATGGTCTTGTAGCGCGGGAAGACGTCCTTGAAGACGCGGCTCAGCACGTGGTGCGAGCCGGGACGCCCGTTCGCGGTCGGCGGGCCCTCGTAGAAGATGAACGGCGGCGCGCCCTCGCGGCGGCGGATCGACTCGTGGAAGACGTCGCGCTCGCGCCAGCGCTCGAGCACGCGCTGCTCGAGCTCGGGGAACGACTGGGCGGTGTCCACAGGGCGGTAGCGAGCCACGAGCAGTCGATTCTACGAGCGGCGGCGCGCCGTCCGGGGCGCCGCCTACGATCGCTCGCGAATGTCGTCTCTCGAGCTAGGCGATCCGCTCGCACACCGTGCGCTCCAGGCACTGCTGCGTGCGGAGGCGGCCGTGCGCAAGCGGCTCGCCCTGGAGCTCGAGCGCGAGGGAGTCACAGCGGCCGGCTTCTCGGTACTGGTGGTGCTCACCACAGCGGGCGGCTCGCTCGAGCTGAAGACGCTCCGGCGCCGGCTCGGGTGGAGCAAGGCCAACGCCACCGAGGTCACCGGCACGCTCGCCGGGCGCGGGTTCGTGTTGCGGCGGCGGGCACCGGATGACCGGCGCGTAGTCGTCATCGACCTCGCACCCACGGGGCGCTCGCTGGTCGAGCGTCTCTTTCCGGCGCATTCGCAGCGGGTAGAGGCGGCCTTCGACGTCCTCGACGAGGGCGAGAAGCGCACCTTTTCAGAGCTCTGCCGGAAGCTCGCCGCCTAGGCGGCTCGCCTTAAGCGGACGTGCGCGCCGCGAGGCTGATGCGCGCGCTCTGCGCGGCCTCCGGCTCCGGCACCACGACCACCTGCTCGATGCGGCCGCTGTCCACGTAGGCCTTCAGGCGCTCGGCGGCCTCGACGGGCTGGGAGCCCAGCGACGGGATGCCGTGGTCACCGGTGACCGGCATCGCCTCGCGGTACTCGAACACCGGGGCGGCCGAGCCGACCTGGCGCACGGTGTACACGAGGCGTCCGACCACCTCGAGCGTCGCGTCGCCGCCGCAGAACACGAATGCGGTCGGGTCCAGGGCGCGGATCGCCCGCACCACGCGCTCCGGCGGGAGGTCGAACGCCAGCAGGAGCGTGCGGAAGCCGGCGCGCCGCAGCCCCAGCTCGAGCGCCTGCACGTGCAGGGACTCGAGGTCGAGCCGCGGGCTCGAGTCGAACAGCAGGACGCCCTGCGGGCGGCTCGCCGGCGCGACCACGCGCCGGGAGGCGTGCAGCCAGCCGGTGGCCCAGCGCATGGCGAGCTCGCGCTCGGCCTCGCGGCTCTCGCGCTCGTCGGCCTGCTCCAGCGCCGGCAGAAGAACCTCCTCGACCGTGCGCTCCACCGAGCGGACGGCGAGGCTCTCCTCCATGATCCGGTCCGCGAGCGGCTCGTCGAAGTGGTCGAAGGCGTCGAGCAGGCGGCTCGGCGAGCTCGGCCCCTCGCCGCGCTGGCGGGCCAGCTCGATGGCGGAGGAGATGTTGTGCGTCTCGAGCAGAGCGCGGCGCAGCGACTCGAGCTCGGCCAGGTCGTACTGGCGGTGCCCGCCCTGGGTGCGGCGCGGCTTCGGGTAGCCGAAGCGGCGCTCCCAGGAACGCAGCGTGTTGGGGCTCACCCCCAAGAGCTCAGCTGCTGCGTTGGTACGGATACCGCTCACGTCGCCTCCGTCTCGGGTGAATCGCAGAAGTGTTCCGCCATTACTTTCCACTTCAGGGCCACCTCTTGGGGCGCTCGTGCGGCCTTGCACAACTTTTCGGTATCTGCGCAAGCAACTTGAGGGAAGTTTCTGCCTCTGATCGAGATGTTGCGCAACTCGTGCAGTCGTTCTTGCACAAGAAAACCGGGCCTGCGCACGCGGCCGAGCCGCGTGCTTGGCGTACGGCGCCGCCCGAAAAGGGGACGTCAGCGGCGGCCGAATTCGCTTGGCTCGACCGTGAGCAGCGCCGCGCGCGGCGGGCCGCAGGTGGCGATGCGCGCCGCCATCATGCCGACGCTTTCGGTGGTCGGCGCGAGCAGGCGCAGGGGCATCACGACCGGGTCGCAGGGGCGCTGGGCGGCCACGCTCGCCTTGCGAACGAGCTGGTCGTCGCCAAGCGGGCTCGTGACCAGATCCAGCAGGCTCGAGCCGATCAGCGACTTCTCCTTGCCGAAGTAGCGCTCGCCGGCCTCGCTGACCGCGCTGACCCGAAGCTCGTAGTCGAGGATCAGGAACGCGGCGGACTCGCCCGGCAGCGCGTCGCGCGGGCAGGTGAGGATCAGGCCCATGCCGCAGCGCGCGCAGACACGCTTGCGCAGCTCGGGGCGGCCCGGCGGATCCTCGGCCGGGTGCCCGCAACGCGAGCAGAAACGGATCGGCTTGGGCCGCCCGCCCCCGGTCGGAGTCCACGACCGGTCGATCCGAATCAGAGCCGTCACGCTGGGCGATTGCAACACGTAAGCGCCCGAGCCGCCCGATGCGCACGGTGAATGCACTGGTTCGGGGCCGAACCTAGTGCGAAATGCGCGCAGGTACCCTTGCGGTGCAAGCTACGAAGGAGTCGGATGGCCGTTCAGCAGGAGCTCTGGGGGTCGGAGACGACGAAGGCGATCGAGAACTTTCCGGTGTCGGGCGAGCGCGTTCCGGCGCCCGTGGTGCGCTGGCTGGGACGCATCAAGGCGGAGGCCGCGCGGGTCAACGCCGAGCTCGGACTGCTCGACGACGACATCGCCGAGCGCGTCGCCCGCGCGGGCGACGAGGTGGCCGCCGGGCAGCACGACGATCAGTTCCCGATCGACGTCTTCCAGACGGGGTCGGGCACCTCGTCGAACATGAACGCCAACGAGGTGATCGCCAACCTGGCGGGCGAGGGCGTCCATCCGAACGACCACGTGAACATGGGGCAGTCGTCGAACGACGTGTTCCCCTCGGCCGTCCATCTCGCCGCGGTGGACTCCACCCAATCTCAGCTTCTTCCGGCGCTGCAACAACTCGCCACCTCTCTCGCACGAAAGAGCGACGAGTTCGCCGATTTGGTCAAGGCCGGTCGCACTCACATGATGGATGCCGTGCCCGTGACGCTCGGGCAGGAGTTCGGCGGGTACGCGGCTCAGATTCAGCTCGGCCACGATCGCGTCCGGGACGCGCTCGAGCGCGCTTCACAGATCCCCCTCGGCGGCACGGCCACGGGAACCGGGTTGAACACGCATCCCGATTTTGCATCGAAGGTCCGCGAGCGGCTGGGGCTCGGGCAGGCTCCCCTCGACGCCTTCGAGGCACAGGCCAATCGCGACGGGCTTGTCGAATTGCACGGCGCTCTGAAGGGGGTCGCCGTCTCGCTCACGAAGATCGCTCAGGATCTGGTGCTCATGGGCTCCGGGCCGCGCACCGGCTTCGCGGAGCTTCGGCTGCCGGAGCTTCAGAAGGGCTCGTCGATCATGCCGGGCAAGGTCAACCCGGTGATCCCCGAGGTGGTGCTCCAGGTGTCCGCGCAGGTGATCGGCAACGACACCGCGGTGAGCGTGGCCGGCACGCAGGGCAACTTCGAGCTGAACGTGCGCGTGCCGATGATGGCGCGCAACGTGTTCGACTCGATCCACCTGCTCACCTCGGCCAGCCGCCTGCTCGCGGAGAAGTGCGTGGACGGGCTCGTCCCCAACGAGGAGAACCTGCGCCGCCACGCCGAGTCCACCCCGGCCATCGCCACCGCGCTCAACCCGTTCATCGGCTACGACCTCGGAACCGAGATCGTCAACGAGGCCGTCAGCTCCGCCCGCACGATCCGCGAGGTGGCGCTCGAGAAGGGCGTGGACGAGGAGACGCTCGACAAGGCGCTCGACCTCCACGCGATGGCACGCGGGTCGAAGCCGGCGAAGTAGCCCGCGCGGGGCGGGGGCGCTAGCGCGCGCGGGTCAGGTTCTTCGCCCGGCAGGCGTCGAGCGGCGCGCGGCGGTACCTGACGAGCGGCGCTCGGATTGGGCAAGCGCGGGCAGCCACGCCGCCGCTGGTCCCGCCTTCGGTGCTGCTGTTGGGCGTCGCGCCGCCGCCGGTCGAGCTCGCCCGCGTGGCCACCGCCGCCAGCAGATACGGCATCGGGTCGATCGGCACCGCGTTCTTGCGCAGCTCGAAGTGCAGGTGCGGGCCCGTGGAGTTTCCCGTCGAGCCGACGTAACCGATGCGCGTGCCTCCCGTTACCTCCTCGCCGACCCAGGTCGTGATCGTGGAGAGGTGGGCGTACCAGGTGGTGTAGCCGAGCCGGTGGCGGATCACGACGAGGTTGCCGTAGCCGCCCGAGTTCCACCCGGCGAACTCGGTCACGCCCACGCCGGCGGCGCCCACGCGCGTGCCCGCCGCCACGGGGAAGTCGATGCCGGTGTGCGTGCGCTTGCCCGCGCGCGGCGCGCCGAAGCGGTCACCGATCTTGCCGCCCACCGGCCGCAGCAGGCGCACGGGGCCGTTCGCCACCGGCGTCGTGCCCGCTCGACGCCGATCCGCGCCGCAGCCCGGCGATCGTGGCGGGTCCGGCCAGCCCGTCCGCCGGCAGGCCGAGCGCCCGCTGGAAGTTCCTCAATGCGGTGTCCGTCATCGGGCCGAAGACCGCGTCGATCGCCCCGGGCGGATAGCCGCGGCGGGCGAGGATGTACTGCATGGCGGCCACGTCCCAGCCGCGGTCGCCCAGCTTCATCGTGCGACTTCCGAAGGCCGGGCGACCGCGCTTGCCGAACGCGCGGCGCGTCTGCGGGCCCACGACGCCGTCCACCGCCAGTCCGTGGCGGCGCTGAAAGCGCACGATCGCGGCCTTCGTGAGCGGGCCGCGAACCCCATCCACGGTCGCGGTGTAGAGCCCGACTCGCTTCAGCGCAACTTGAACCGCCGCGACCTTAGGTCCGGCAGTTGCTGGGGCGGAAAAGACGAGCACACATCCAAGCGCCAGTGCGATCCCACCGGAAATGATCCGGATGGAGGGCACACCTTCACTCTCGGGATGTGATCCCGAGGCCGCAACCGATGAAAAGGATCCTGCGAGATAACTCCCGGGAACCTGTCTAAAGGTTCACTGCGACGTACTTCGTCTCGAGGAACTCCTCGAGGCCCTCGTGGCCTCCCTCGCGGCCGATTCCGGACTGCTTCACGCCTCCGAACGGCGCTCCGGCGTTCGAGACCATTCCCTGGTTCAGGCCGACCATCCCGGTCTCGAGGCCCTCGCAGACGCGGATCGCTCGCTTGATGTCGCGCGTGAACACGTAGGCCACCAGGCCGTACTCGGTGTCGTTCGCGCGCTCGATCGCCTCCTCTTCGGAGTTGAAGCCGGCGATCGGGGCCACGGGTCCGAAGATCTCCTCGTGGAAGACGCGGGCGTCGATCGGCACGTCGTCCAGCACGGTCGGCGGGAAGAAGTAGCCGCGTCCGTCGGGCGCCTCGCCGCCCACGAGGAGCTTGCCGCCGCGCTGGACCGCGTCGTCCACCAGCTCCTTGACCTTCTCGCGCGACGGCTCGTCGATCAGCGGCCCGACCTTCACGTCCTCCTCCGTCCCGCGGCCTAGCTTCAGCGAGCCCATCTTCTCCGCCAGCCGGCTGGTGAACTCCTCGCGCACGGACTCCGCCACGTGGAAGCGGTTCGCCGCCGTGCAGGCCTCACCGATGTTGCGCATTTTCGCCAGCAGCGCGCCCTCGACCGCCTCGTCCAGGTCGGCGTCGTCGAACACGAGGAAGGGCGCGTTCCCGCCCAGCTCCATCGACACGTTCAGCACGTTCTTCGCCGACGCCTCGATCAGCGAGCGCCCCACCTCCGTGGAGCCCGTGAAGGACAGCTTGCGCAGGCGCGGGTCCTCGATCAGCGGGCCGGTCGTCTTGCCCGACGACGAGGTCGTGAAGATGTTGACCACGCCGCTCGGCAGGCCGGCCTCCTCGAGGATCTGGCCGAGCGCGAGCATGCACAGCGGGGTCTGCGAGGCCGGCTTGACCACGCTCGTGCACCCGGCGGCGATCGCCGGGCCGAGCTTGCGGGTGCCCATCGCCATCGGGAAGTTCCAGGGCGTGATCATGAGCGTCGGGCCCACCGGCTGCTTCATCACCATCACGCGGCTGGTGGCGTTGGCGAACTGCTTCCAGTTGCCGTCCATCCGCAGTGCCTCGCCGGAATACCAGCGGAAGAAGTCGGCCGCGTACACGATCTCGGCCTTCGACTCCGCGACCGGCTTGCCCATCTCGAGGGTCATGAGCGTCCCGAGCTCGTCGGCGCGCTCCATGAGCAGCTCGAACGCCTTCCAGAGGATCCCGGCGCGGTCGTTCGCCGCTGAGGCTGCCCCATTCCGGCTGGGCTTCCACCGCGGCGTCGAGCGCCGCCATGGCGTCCTCGGGGGTCGCGTCCGCGACCTCGCAGATCGGTTCCTCGGTGGCGGGGTCGAGCACCTCGAGCGTGCCGCCGCCCGTGGCGTCGCGCCACTCACCCCCGATGTACAGCTTGTTCTGGACCTTCTCTACGACGCTTCGTTCCTCGGTGGCGATGCTCATGTCGCAACAGTCTCCGTTCCAAGTTCCTCTGAAATAGCCACGTCGATCGAGTAGTCGATCGGCAAAACGATCAGTGATGGCAGGTCGAGCTCCAAAGCATGGCGCAGGCGCTCCCCGAAGTCGTCCGCCGAGTCGCAGCGCCAGGCCGGCATCCCGAAGCTCTCGGCCAGCTTCACGAAGTCCGGATTGGTGAAGTCGGTGCCGAAGTGGCGCCCGAACTTCTTGTCCTGCTTCCAGACGATCGACCCGTACTGGCTGTTCTCCCAGATCACGTTCACGAACGGCGTGCCGATCCGGACGGCGGTCTCGAGCTCCTGGCAGTTCATGAGGAAGCCGCCGTCGCCGTTCACGGTGACCACCTTGCGGTCCGGATGCACGAGCTTGGCGGCCACCGCAGCCGGCACCGCGAAGCCCATCCCCGCAAGCCCGTTCGCGATCAGCACGGTGTTCGGCTCGTAGGCGGGGAACATCCGGCCGATCCAGAGCTTGTGTAGGCCGACGTCCGAGATCAGGATGTCATGCCGGCCGAGCGCCTGGCGGATCTCCCAGAGCGCGCGCGGCGGCTGGACCGGGAAGGAGTCGTCCTCCTTCGCCTGCTCGAAGCGGCCGAGCACCACGTCGCGCAGCTTGGTCGACCCGCCCTGATGGGGCACGTGCCGGCACTCCTCGCCGAGCCGGGTGAGCACGTTGTAGATGTCGCCCACGAGCTCGACCTCGGGGATGAAGTTGGCGTCCGTCTCCGCCGGCACGGAGTCGATGCAGATGATCTGCTTGTCGCGCTTCGGGTTCCAGTGCTCGGGGGAGTGCTCGACCAGGTCGTAGCCGATCGCCAGCACCACGTCGGCCTCGCCGAAGCCGGCCATCTCGTAGTCGCCGGACTGTAGGCCGACCGAGCCGAGCGCCTTGTCGTTGTCCGCCGGCAGCAGCCCCTTCCCCATGAAGGTCTCGGCCACCGGGATCCCCGTGGCGCGTACGAACTCGCTGAGCGCCGGCGCCGCCTTGGCGCGGATCACGCCGTTGCCCGCCAGAGCCACCGGGTGCACGGCCCCGCGAATCAGGTCCGCCGCTCTCAGCAGCTCCCGGGCCGCCGGCTCCGGGAGCACCGCGCGCTTGCGCGGCAGCGGCTCACCCTCCATCTCGGCGGCCATCACGTCCTCGGGCAGTTCGATGTGCGTCGCGCCGGGCTTCTCGCCCTCGGCCACCTTGAATGCCTTGCGCACGACCTCGGGGATGATCTCCGCGTCCTGCACGCGGGCGTTCCACTTGGTGATCGGCCGCATCACCCGCGGCAGGTCGATGTACTGATGTGACTCCTTGTGCATGCGCTCGAGGTCGCCCTGCCCGGTGAGCGCCACAAGCGGCGCGCGATCGAGGTACGCGTCCGCGACCGCGGTCACGAGGTTGAGGGCTCCCGGTCCCAGCGTGCCGAGGCAGACCCCGGCGCGGCCGGTGAGGCGGCCCCACGCATCGGCCATGTAGGCGCCGCCCTGCTCGTGCCGGACCGGGATGAACTCGATCGACGAGCGCGACAGCGACTCGTTCAGGTCGAGCGTCTCCTCGCCCGGGATCCCGAACACGTGCTTGACGCCCTCGGCCTCGAGGCATTCCACGAAGACGTCGCTGGCCTTGCGCTTGGACACAGGCTGCTGACTGTAACGTCACGGTCGTGGCTCCCGTGGCGCGCTACGCGAAGAGCGGCGACGTGCATATCGCCTACACCGTCCAGGGTGACGGGCCCACCGATCTGGTCTGGATCCCGCCCTGGATCTCTCAGGTCGAGTACCTGTGGTCCGAGTCCTCGCTGGAGCGGGTGATGGCGCGGCTGACGCAGTTCGCGCGCGTGATCACGTTCGACCGCCGCGGCTCGGGCCTCTCCGACCCGCTCTTCGGCGCGCCGACGCTCGAGGACCAGATGGACGACGTGCTCGCCGTGATGGACGCCGCGGGGTCCAAGGAGGCGGCGATCTGCGGCACGCTCGAGGGCGGGCCGATGGCGCTCGCTGTTCGGAGCGACCTTCCCGGAGCGCACCACCGCGCTCGTCCTCTACGCGACGTTCGCGCGAGCGACGTGGGCGCCCGACTACGAGTGGGCCTGGTCCGCGGAGATGCGCGACGAGCACACGGAGGAGCTGCTGGCGCACTGGGGCGAGGGCTGGGTGGCCGGCTCGGTCGCGCCGAGCCAGCAGAGCGACCCGAACTTCATGGAGTGGGCGGGCCGGCTCGAGCGCCTGGCCGCGAGCCCGGCGACGATCCGCCGCATCTTCAAGCTGATCGGCGAGATCGACGTGCGCGACGTGCTGCCGTCGATCCGCGTCCCGACGCTCGTGATGCACCGGACCGAGGACAGCTTCCTCAAGGTCGAGCACTCGCGCTACATCGCCTCGAAGATCCCGGGCGCGCGCTACGTGGAGCTCGAGGGCGGCGACAACATGTTCTCGATCGGCGACTCCGAGGGCCTGCTTGGGGAGATCGAGGAGTTCCTCACGGGCACGCGGCACGAGCGCGAGCCCGACCGCATGCTCGCGACCGTGCTGTTCACCGACATCGTGGACTCGACCCGGCGCGCGGCCGAGATGGGCGACCGCGGCTGGCGCTTCCTGCTGGAGCGCCACGACGCGCTGTTCCGGCAGGCGCTGGGGCGCCACCGCGGCAAGGAGGTGAAGCGCACAGGCGACGGCTTCCTCGCCACCTTCGACGGGCCGGCGCGGGCGATCCGCTGCGCCGCCTCGGTGGCCGAGGCGATGGGCAGTCTCGGGCTGGAGGTGCGCGCCGGCCTCCACACGGGCGAGCTCGAGGTGATGGACGGCGACGTGGGCGGTCTCGCGGTGCACATCGCCTCGCGGGTGATGCAGTCCGCCGGGCCGAACGAGGTGCTCGTGTCCGGCACGGTGAAGGATCTCGTGGTCGGGTCGGGAATCGGCTTCGAGGATCGTGGCGAACGCGAGCTGCGCGGCGTGCCGGGCGAATGGCGCCTGTACGCCGTGGGCTAAAGAAGGGAGGGCGAGCGTCCGACCGCTACCTTGACCTCCTTCGGGAGTTCTCCACCCCATGCGCCGCACCGCCCTACTCACAGCCCTCGGCGTCTTCCTCGCCCTTCCCGCCACGGCCGACGCCGCCGTGCGCCACGTGATCCGCGGTGCCGGATTCGGCCACGGCATCGGGATGAGCCAGTACGGCGCCTACGGCTACGCGCTCGAGGACGCCAAGTATCCGGGGATCCTCGCCCACTACTACAAGGGCACCCGCCTCTCGACCGCTCCCGACCAGCCGGTGCGGGTGCTGCTCCAGCCCGTGGATCCGTACATCCGCGTGCGCGGTGCCACCTCCGTGGCGGGCAGGTCGCTCAGGCCGAGCCGGATCTACGTGGCCAAGCGCCGTCCCGGCGGGATCGTCGTCACGACGGCGACGGGCACGCGAGTGGCGCGGCTCGGATCGGTGGTGCGTTTCAAGAGCTCCGACCCGATGCGCCTGATGGGGCCGGCTCTCAACTTCGTGACCAGCGGCCTCTACCGCGGCGACATCGAGGTGCGGGTGGACGGCAGCGGCGTGACGGCGATCAACGAGCTCGACATGGACAGCTACCTGCGCGGAGTGGTGGCCGGCGAGATGCCCAGCACGTGGCCGCTCGAGGCGCTGAAGGTCCAGGCCGTTGCCGCGCGCACCTACGCGCTCGCCACCCGCAAGACCGCCGGCGCCTTCGACCAGTACCCGGACACCCGCTCGCAGGTCTACCGCGGCGTGACCGGCGAGAGCGTCCGCAGCGACGCCGCGGTGAGCGACACGTCCGGGCGCATCGTCACCTACGGCGGCGTGCCGGCGGTGACGTACTACTTCTCCACCTCAGGCGGCCACACCGAGAACGTGGAGTTCTCGTTCGTGGGATCGCTGTCGAAGCCGTGGCTGGTGGGCGTGCCCGACCCGTATGACACCCGCTCGCCCTACCACCGCTGGCAGCTCACGCTGTCCGCCGCCCGGCTCGATCGGGCGCTGGGGGCGCCGGGCGCCTTCCGGCGGCTGAAGGTGCTCCAGCGCGGCGTCTCACCGCGTGTGGTGAGGGCGCGCGTGATCGGCAGCGCCGGCTCGCGCACGGTCACCGGGCCCGCAGGTGCGGTCCGCGCTCGGCCTCCGCGACACGTGGTTCACGCACTATCGGGTCGAGAGCTCGGCGAGCCGGGCCCGCTCGGCCCGCCCCGCCAGCTGGGGCCCGAGGCCGACCAGCCGCGTGCTCGAGGGAGAGTTCCAGCCTGCGCCGCGCAGGCGGGTGTTGCGTGTCGAGCGGCGCGTCGACGGGCGCTTCCGCGCGGTCGCGCGAGCCCGCACGACACGATCCGGTCGCTATCGCGTAGCGCTCTCGCGGGCGGGCGTGTACCGGGTGCGCTACCGCACCGTCGCGGGGCCGGCCGTCCGCGTGCGCTAGGCGCGAGCGCCCCGCGCGGGCGGGCGGCGCTACGCCGACCGCGCCGCCGCGACGCCGCGCACCAGCTCGACGATCTCCGCGGGCGCCTTCTCGACGGAGCCCGCGTCGAACGGCGGCTCTGGGTCGTACTCGATTCCGAGCTGGATCGCCTGGGCGATCTCCGGGCCCGCGATCTTGGCCGCCAGAACCAGGCCCATGTCGATGCCCGACGACACACCCGCGGCCGTGATCACCTTGCCCTGCTCGACCACCCGGCGGCCCGTCGGGCGGGCGCCGAAGCGCTCGAGGTCGGCGAGGTCGAGCCAGTGGCTGGTGGCCTCGAGCCCGTCGAGCACGCCGGCCGCGCCGAGCAGCAGCGAGCCGGTGCAGACGGACGTGGTCCACTCGGAGGTCTCATGCGCGCGCCGGATCCAGCCCACCAGGCGCTCGTCGTCGAGCACGGCGTCCGTGCCGGTGCCGCCGGGCACCATCACGATCTCGGGGTCGGGCAGGTCCTCGAAGGCGGCGTCGGCCTCGATGCCGAGCATCGTGTTGTCCGTGCGCACGACGCCCGGCTCATGAGCGAGCCAGGTCACGCTCGCGCCGGGCAGGCGCGAGAGCACCTCGTATGGGCCCACCGCGTCCAGGGCGGTGAAGCGGTCGTAGAGCGGGATGGCGATCCTCATGCTGCCTGCCTCCTGAATCGGGTTCTGTAGTTGGCCGGGCTGACCCCGACTCGCCGCCTGAACGCCCGCCGCATCGTCTCGACGGTGCCGAAGCCGGACTGGCGGGCCACGTTCTCCACGGGCAGGTCGCCGGTCTCGAGGGCGATCCTGGCGCTCTCCACACGCGCGGCCTCGACGTACGCGGCAGGGGTCATCCCGGTCTCGCGCCGGAAGGCGCGGGCGAAGTTGCGCTCGCTCATCGCGCTCCGGCGGGCCAGCGCGGGCACGGAGAGGTCCTGATCCAGGTGGTCGGGAATCCAGGCCTGGAGATCGCTAAGCGAGGGCCGCTCGGCGGTTTGGGCCGCGAGCTGGGCGCTGAACTGCGCCTGGCCGCCCGGGCGCTTCAGGAACAGCACGAGCCAGCGCGCCGCCTCCAGGGCCACGTCGCGGCCGAGGTCCTCCTCCACTAGCGCGAGGGCGAGGTCCATGCCCGCGGTCACGCCGGCGGAGGTGGCGACGTTGCCGTCGCGCACGAAGATCGGGTCCGCCTCGACGCTCACGCCCGGATAGCGCGCGGCCAGATCGGCGCATGACGCCCAGTGCGTGGTGGCGCGACGCCCGTCGAGCAGACCGGCCCTGGCGAGCAGGAAGGCACCGGTGCAGACGGAGGTCACTCGCCGCGCGCGCCCGGCCGCCTTGCGCAGCCAGGCGATCAGCGCCTCATCCTCCTCGGCACGTCGCGCACCCGTTCCGCCGGCGACGATGAGGGTGTCGATCGGGAACCGACAGGCACTGAGGGGTAGATCGGGCGCGATCGTGACCGTCGAGGTCCGCAGCGGTCCCTCCTCCGGCGCCACCACGGTCACCTCGTAGCCGGGCGGATGGATCTTGGTCGCCGCGCGCAGAACCTCGGCGGGTCCGGTCACGTCAAGCGTCTGGACGCCCGGAAACGCCACGATGACCACACGTCTCATGCGCCAATGATCGCCGCCGCAGCAGTTGGCAGCAAGGCCACATACCGGACAATTTCTGCCAGTGTGGACCCCGCCGGAAGCGCTACGACGGCGTGAAGCGGAACGTGGCCACGTCGCCGTCCTGCATCACGTAGTCGCGGCCCTCGACGCGTGTCAGAGCCCGCTCGCGGGCAGCCGTGTAGCCGCCGGCGTCCACCAGCGCCTCCCAGGGTGTGACCTCCGCCGCCACGAAGCCGCGTTCCATGTCGGTGTGGATCGAACCGGCAGCGGCGCGGGCGCGCGTGCCGCGCGGAATCGCCCAGGCGCGGGCCTCCTTGTCCTGGCCGGCGGTGAAGAACTGGATCAGGTGGAGCAGGGCGAAGGCCTCGCGGATCACGGTCTCGAGGCCGGACTCGGTCACGCCGAGCTCGTCGCGCATCGCGGCGGCCTCCTCGTCGTCGAGCTCTGTGAGCTCCGCGTCGAGGCGGGCGCTCACCGCCGTCGCGCGCGCGCCGCGCTCCTCCGCGTGCGCCGCCAGCGCGGGCGGAGGCTCGAGCGGCTCGCCCTCGGCGACGTTGGCCACGTAAAGGACCGGCTTTGAAGTAAGTGCAGCGAGGCGCGTGGCGGCTCCAGGTGCCTCGGCCGGCTCGGGCACCGTCCTCACTGCTTGACCCGCTTGCAGCGCCTCCACCACCCGGCGCAGCCAGCGCTCCTCGGCCACCGCCACCTTGTCGAGCGACTTCGCCTGCTTCGACACCCGCTCCAGCCGCCGCTCGGCCTGCTCCAGGTCAGCGAACAGCAGCTCCGTCTCGATCGCCTCGGCATCCGCGAGCGGGTCCACGCGCCCCTCGGGGTGCACCACCTGGGCGTCGTCGTGCACGCGGACCACGTGCAGGATCGCGTCGGTCTCGCGGATGTTCGCGAGGAACTTGTTGCCGAGCCCCTCGCCCTGGTGCGCGCCGCGGACGAGGCCGGCGATGTCGTGGAACTGGATCGTCTCGTGGACGATCGGCCGCGCGCGGATGGTCGCCGCCACCCGTTCGAGCCGATCGTCGGGCACGCCGACCACGGCCACGTTCGGCTCGACGGTCGTGAAGGGGTAATTGGCCGCCTGGGCGCCCGCCCGAGTGAGCGCGTTGAAGAGCGACGACTTGCCCGCGTTCGGCATGCCGACGATGCCGATCTTCATGGGGTCATCAGGCGCCCCATGGCGTCGCCCAGGAGCGCGCCGGCCGCGATGTCGGAGGGGTAGTGCACGCCGAGGTACGGGCGGGACAGCGCCATCGCCACCGCCACGGCGTAGAGCGGCGCGGCCGGCATGCCCGCCGCCGAAAGCGCGCGGGCGCCGGCAAAGGACGTCGACGAATGCGCCGAGGGATAGGAGCGCCCGGAGAGCACCGGGGTCAAGGCGGGCAGCTCCTCCTCGAGCACCGGCCGCGCCCGCCGGACCGTCTGCTTGACCACCGTGTTGGCCACAAGCGTGGCGAGCACGATCTTCACCGCTCGGAAGTACGCCTCACGCCGCCGGCGACCTCCGAGCGCAGCTCCAGCAAGCGCGATGACGTACCAGAGCAGCCCGTTCTCACCGGACTGCGCGAGCCGCAGCACGGCCGCCTCAACCGCCGGCGTGTGGCCGCGCGTTCGCAGCAGGCGCAGCAGCCTGAGGTCCAGCGCGGCGAGCGGGCGCAACCTAGAAGCCGACCCGGTGGTCTTCGGTGTCGAGCCTGACGTAGACGACCTGCGAGAGATCCACGTAGACGTCCGAGTCCTCGGTGGTGAGTTCGAACCAGCGGTCCGAGCCAGAGTCGGCGAGCGCCTTGCGAAGGGCGTCGTAGACATCCTGCGCCACCCGGACGGGCAGCGACTGCCCGCCCTGGAAGCCGACCTCGATACGTCGGGGGGTATCCGCCATCAGTGCCCCTCCGGGGGCTCGACCAGCTCGGTGAGCACCCCGCCGGTCGACTTCGGGTGCAGAAACGCCACGCGGCTGCCTCGGATGCCGAGGCGGGGCTGCTCGTCGATCAGCTCCAGGCCCGCGGCTCGCACGGACTCGATGGCCGACTCGATGTCGTCCGTCCCGTACGCCACGTGGTGAAGGCCGGGCCCGCTCCTCGTGAGGAACTTCCCGACCGCCGTGTCCGGGCCGAGCGGCCGCAGCAACTCGACGTGGCCGTCGCCCACGCCCATCAGCACGGCCTCGACGCCCTGCCCCTCCATGGTCTCTCGATGCTCGAGCGGCATGCCGAGCCGCTCGCCGTAGAGCGCGATGGCCTCGTCGAGATCCTCGACGGCCACTCCTATGTGGTCGATGCGTCCGAACACAGCGGCGTTGAGAATACGCACATGGCGTTCAGCGCCTGCGACGAGCCGGACGGGTACTACGAGGGCGAGTCGTCGCCCGGCTGACCATCGAGCGGCTTGGAGGCGGCCACGGTGGCCGCGCCGGGCTCCAGCAGCGGGGCGAAGCGCTCCTTGCCGGCCAGCGCGGGGGTGCCGCGGTGCTCGGCCACGAGTCGCGTGATGTCCTCCCGCTCCAGGACCTCGTTCTCGAGCAGCGTCTGCGCGAGCGCCTCGAGCAGCTCGCGGTTCTCGCCCACGATCTTCATGGCGCGCCTGTGGGCGAGATCCGTCAGGTACTGCTGCTCCTCGTCGATCATGCGGCGGGTGTGATCCGACATCGAGTAGTCGTCGGCGGGCAGCTGCTTGGAGGCCAGCTCGGTGCCCATGCCGTACTGCGTGACCATCGAGCGGCTGATCTCGTGGACCTTGTGGAGGTCGTCGGAAGCGCCCGTGGTGATCTGGCCGAAGATGATGTGCTCGGTCACGCGGCCGGCGAGCAGCACGACCATGTAGTCGAGCAGCTCCTCCCTCGACTTCAGGTAGCGGTCCTCCTCGGGGAGGTTGAGCGTGTACCCGAGCGCGCGGCCGCGCGGGATGATCGAGATCCGGTGCACCTTCTGCACCGACGGCAGCATCTCCGAGGTGAGCGCGTGCCCGGCCTCGTGGTAGGCCACGACCTTCTTCTCGTGATCGGTGATCACGCGGCGTGACTGCATTCCGGCCACCACCCGCTCGAGCGCCGCCTCGAAGTCGCGCGTGAGCAGGTGGTCGCGGTGGTCGCGTCCGGCGAAGATCGCGGCCTCGTTGCAGATGTTGGCGAGGTCGGCACCGGTCATGCCGCTCGTCTGGCGCGCCACCACCTCGAGGTCCACGTCGTCCGCCAGCGGCTTGCCGCGGGTGTGGACGAGCAGGATGTTGCGGCGGCCCTTCAGGTCGGGCGGCGTGACGAGGATCTGGCGGTCGAAGCGACCCGGGCGCAGCAGCGCGGGGTCGAGCTTCTCGAGCAGGTTGGAGGCGGCGATCACCACGACGTTCTCGCTGTCGCCGAAGCCGTCGAGCTCCACGAGCAGCTGGTTCAGCGTCTGGTCCTTCTCACCCGAGATGTCGTTGCCGCGGGTCGACCCCACGGCGTCGAGCTCGTCGATGAAAACGATCGCGGGCGCGGCCTTGCGCGCCTGGCGGAACAGCCGCCGGATGCGGGCGGCGCCGAGGCCGGCGAACATCTCGACGAACGACGAGGCGGACTGCGCGAAGAAGCGCGCGTTCGACTCGTTCGCCACCGCCTTGGCGAGCAGCGTCTTACCGGTGCCGGGCGGGCCGTGCAGCAGGATGCCCTTGGGCACCTTGGCGCCGAGCCGCTTGAAGCGCTTCGGATCGCGCATGAACTCCACGACCTCGCGCAGCTCGTCCTTCGCCTCCTCGACCCCCTCCACGTCCTGCCAGCGCACGGAGCTCGACGACTGCGGCGAGATCTCCTGCGGCTTGGTCCGCGGCATGTAGCGGATCATCCAGACGATCGCCACGGCGATCAGGCCCATGAAGATGATCGGCAGCCAGGTGAGCATCCAGGCCTGCATGTCGTCCCACAGCGAGGTGCCGGCCTCCCCGTCGAGCTGCAGGTCGGCCTCGAGCCGGAACGCGTCCGTCCCGTCGGAGCGCGAGAGCGTGCGCGTGGCCGTGTCGAGCTTCCAGCCGTCCGGGATCGCGGCGCCGGGCTCGCGCAGCACGGCGCGCATCTGGTCGCTCGCCTCGTCGCAGGTGATCTCGGAGGTGTCGAGCACCGTGATCTTGTACGTCCCCGGCTGGAGCGCCAAGCCGGACAGCTGCTGGGTGCGCGCGACCTCGAACGGCACCGTGCACGCGGCCGAGCCGCCGTCGGCGGCCGCCGGGGGGGCGGACACGGCCAGCGCGACCAGGGCGGCGAGCAGAGGCAGCGTTCGGAGGGTCCTCCTCATCCAGTACCCCAATCGGCCATCCCTGGCCTCGACATAAGCCCTACAACACTCTCTCTAGCCGGGGATTGGGCCGGAAACGCCTCCCCGCCTTTGCGCAGTCGCGTCCCTCGACCCTGACCACGTCGGCCGTGAAGTCGTTCGATCCCTGCACGAGAGAGGATCCGACGCCGTACGCGTCCACCGGCGCGCCCACGCTCTCGAAGTGGCGGATCTTCGCCGCGTCGAACCCGCCTGAGACGACGATGCGCACGGCCTTGTGGCCGCCGGCGTCGAGCGCCTCGCGCACCTTCTCGACGAGCACCGGGTTCACACCGGTCGGCTTGAAGGCGCCCATCTCGTGCCACAGGGCGCGATCCACCATCAGCTCCGAAGTGTCGAGCCGCACCCCCCAGAGGCGATCGCCGAGCGCGTCCGCCACCTCCAGCGCGGTGCGGACCGAGTCGTTCTCGAAGTCCACCAGCACGGTCACGTTCATCTCGTCGGCGTAGCGGTCCGCCCACGCGCGCGCGGCCGCGACCGTGTCTCCGTGGAACGCGGCGATCAGCCCATGCGGGACGGTGCCGACCCCGCGGCCGCCCCACCACGAGGCCTGGGCGTCGGTGGAGACGCCGATCGCGCCGGCCACGTGCGCCGCCCAGCCGTCGCCGGTCTGCACGAGCCAGTGGTCGTGGCGGGCGGGGAAGAACAGGATCGGCTTGCCGTTGGCCGCCTCGACCACCTGGTGCACGTTGCGCATGATCCGGGTCCGGCGCGCGAGCGTGCCCAGGTAGACGGTCTCGAGGTGCGCGAACAGCGCGTAGTCGCCGTCGATCTGGAGCACCGGCTCCCACGGCTCGATCGCGTCGCCCTCGTGCAGCGCGTACACCTCGAGCGCGCTCCAGTCGTCCGAGCATAGCTTCAGCACCGCGATCGCCTCGTCGATGCCGCCGAGCACCGAGAACTCCTTCTGGAACACCTGGACGGTCACCGGCGGGCGGTGGCCCAGGTCCACGAGCAGCTGCCGCGTGAAGTTGAAGTAGGCGTCGGTGTAGTAGCCCTCGCGGATTTTCTCGACCGGCAGGCGGAACACCTCGGGATCGAGGCGCGAGCGGGTGGGGGCGCTACTCGCCACCCTCGACCCGCAGGATCTCGGCGAGCGCCGCCTTGCCGACCTCGAGCTGCTCCGCGGTGGGCTCGCGCGTGCCGATCACACGCTGGATCTCGAAGCCGGGGCGGCGCAGCATGCGCGTGAGGGCGGAGTTCGGGTGGCGCTCGCCCCAGGCGAACACCTCGACCGCAACAGCCGCGCTGCCCAGTCCGACGGCCGCCTCCGCGGCCGGGCCGCGCAGCCCGGCGCGGCGCATCGCCACGTTGCCCACCGCCGCCGCCGTGAGCATCGGCGCGACCAGGTGGGAGCCGCAGCGGTCGTGCTCCTTGTCGGCGTCGGCGGCGTCCGCGCCGTCCTCGTATCCGGCGATCGCCTTGTGCTCGACGCCGTGGTACGCCGCGAGGTCACCGCTGCGGAGGGCGAGCAGCGCCGGTGCGAGGCTCACCAGGGCCACGGCCGCCTCGCGGCCGGCACCGGGGGACCTGCGGATCGCCTGTCCGGCGAGTGCGGCCGCGCCCATCGAACCGAGCGTTCTGAGGTCCTGCATCGGCAGCCGCGCCTCGGGCAGCGCCCGCTTCACGAGCGGAATCACGGCCATGGCCTCCGCCAGCTTCACCACGCCGCGGATGCCGGGCAGCCGCTCGGAGGCCCTGCCTCCGAGGTCGGGCTTGCGGCCGGACGCCACCTTCAGCTCGCCGGCGTCGGTACGCACCGCGGCGGCCCAGTGCGTCGGGCCGTGCACCAGCAGTCCGTTGCGAAGCGCCATGCCACCAAGGCGCAGCTTGTCCTCGGGAACAGGCGCGGTCATAAGCTCAGGGTAGATGCTGGCCGCCGGACTCTCATACCGCGAGGCGGGTTCGGCCGACGCGCCGGTGGTCCTGCTGCTGCACGGTTTCCCCGAGTCGTCGTTCATGTGGAACGGGGTGATGCCGTCCGTGGCGGACGCCGGCTGGCGGGCGCTCGCCCCCGATTTCGCGGGCTACGGCGACTCCGAGCCGGACCCGCCCGCCACCTGGGAGCGACACGTGGAGTCGGTGGAGCGCTTCCGCCGCGAGCTCGGCATCGAGAGCTGCGTGCTGGTGGTGCACGACTGGGGCGGCCTCGTCGGACTGCGCTGGGCATGCGAGCACCCGGACGCGGTGCGGGCACTCGTGATCAGCTCCACGGGCTTCTTCCCGGACGGCAAGTGGCACGGCATGGCCAAGGCGCTGCGCGAGCCGGACACCGGCGAGCAGCTGATGGACGCGATCGACCGCGACGGCTTCGGGGCGATGATGCGCGGGGCGAGCTCGGGGATGAGCGACGAGGCGATCGCCGAGTACTGGAAGGGCTACGCGGACGAGACGCGCCGCCGCGGCCAGCTCGAGCTGTACCGCTCCGGCGACTTCTCGAAGATCGAGGGCTACGACCTCGCCGCTCTCGGCGTGCCCACGCTGCTGCTCTGGGGCGAGGACGACGAGTTCGCGCCCGTGGCCGGTGCCCACCGCTTCCAGCGCGAGCTGCCGGCCACCGAGCTCGTGGTGGTGGACGGCGCGCGCCACTTCGTCTGGGAGGACGCGCCGGCCGAGTGCGCCGCGGCGCTTACCGGCTTCCTAGCCCGTGTTCGCGGCTGAGCCGCTCGATCGAGCTGAAATCCATCTGGAGCCCGTACTTCTCTTGGAGGCGTGCCAGGCCCTCGAAGTCCCGCTTGGGGTGAAGAAGAGGCGCCAGCTCGGCGAAGTACCGCTCGAAGCCGCCGGGCGCGATCACCTCGAGCACGCGTGCCGGCTCGTCGGTCGCGTTCCAGAAGGCGTGCCAGATGCCGCGCGGCTTCCTGACGAGCTGGTCGGGGCCGGCGCTGAGCACCTCATCCCCGATTTCGAAGCCGACCTCGCCCTCGAGGACGTATGAGTACTCGTCCTCGTTCTCGTGGACGTGCGCCGGCGCGGCCAGCGTTCGCGGGGCGATCGGGTGCTCGACGAGCGAGAAGGCAGGGCTTGCTTCGAGCAGCACGGCTCCAAGGGGGCCGTCGAGCAGGGTCTGTGGTGTGGCGAGCATCGAGGTCGTCATGCGATGACTGTACACTCTGTTCAGTGAAACGCAAGTACGAGTTGAAGGCACGGGCGGAGAAGCAGGCCGAGACGCGTCGCCGGATCACGGGTGCGACCGTCGAGCTGCACCAGGAGGTCGGCCCGGCGAAGACGACCGTCGCCGAGGTGGCCCGGCGGGCGGGCGTCACGCGGCTGACCGTCTACAACAACTTCCCCGAGGAGCGCGAGCTGCTCGCCGCGTGCCAGGGACACTGGATGGAGCTGCACCCGCTGCCGGCGCTCGACCCCTCCGAGGGCGTCGAGGCCGTGCTGCGAGCGCTGTATGGCTGGTACCGCGAAACCGGCCGCATGGCGGAGAACGTGCGGCGCGACCGCGGCAGCGTCCCGGCGCTCGACGCCCTGATGCGCGACACCGCCGACGCTCGGATGTCGGCCCTTGCCGAGGCGCTCGGTGGCGGCCCGCTGGTGGCGCTCTCGCTCGACTTCTGGACCTGGCGGCGACTCTCCGCTGAGGGCTTGTCTGACGCCGACGCCGCCGCGCTGATGGCCCGCGTCATCGACGGCTAGCGCTGCGAGAATCGGCTAGATGGAAGAGCAGCTCTTCGAGACGGAGGACTCGCCCACCCGGCCCGACTCCACGGACCTCGCAGGCCAGCCGCTCGCCGCGCGGATGCGGCCCGCGTCGCTGGGCGAGTTCGTCGGCCAGGAGCACCTGCTCGGCCGCGGGTCGGCCCTGCGCACGGCGCTCGAGGAGGGGCGGCCGCACTCGATGATCCTCTACGGGCCGCCCGGCACCGGCAAGACGACGCTCGCCCGACTGCTCGCGGTGAACGCTCGCGCCGCGTTCGAGGAGGCCTCGGCCGTGAACGCCGGCCGCGCCGAGGTGCGGGCGGTGCTCGAGCGGGCGCGCCACCGGATCGGCACGAGCGGCGAGCGCACGATCTTCTTCCTGGACGAGATCCACCGCTTCAACAAGGCGCAGCAGGACACGCTCCTGCCGGCCGTCGAGGACGCCACCGTCGTCCTGGTGGGCGCCACCACCGAGAACCCCTACTTCGAGGTCAACTCGGCGCTGCTCTCGCGCTGCCAGATCTACGAGCTGCGCTCGCTCGAGGACGAGCACGTGCTGGCTCTGCTGCGGCGGGCGCTCGGCGACGACCGCGGCATCGAGGGCGCTCCACGCGTGGAGGACGACGCGCTCGAGTTCCTCGCGGCTCGCTCGGCCGGCGACGCGCGCACCGCACTCTCGGCCCTGGAGCTCGCCGCGGAGACGGTCGGCGACAGCGGCGCGGTGACCCTGCGCGTGGCCGAGGACGCCCTCCAGCGCAGCGCGATCCTCTACGACAAGGGCGGCGATCTCCACTACGACCTGATCTCGGCGTGGATCAAGTCCACCCGCGGCTCCGACCCAGACGCGTCGCTTCTGTACCTGGCGGCGATGATCGAGGGCGGCGAGGACCCGCGCTTCATCGCCCGGCGGATGGTGGTGCTCGCCAGCGAGGACATCGGCAACGCCGATCCGCGCGCGCTCGAGGTGGCCGTGAGCGCCGCTCACGCGGTCGAGCACGTCGGCATGCCCGAGTGCGCGCTGAACCTCGCCCAGGCGGCGGTCTACCTGTCGCTCGCGCCGAAGTCGAACGCGTCCTACGAGGCGATCAAGCGCGCCCGCGCGTGGGTGCGAGAGCACGGCACACCGGAGCCTCCGGCGGCCCTGCGGAGCGCGGCGTACCCCGGTGCCAAGAAGCTCGGCAGGGGTCTCGACTACGACTATCCGCACTCGCACGCGGAGGGGGTCGCGGAGCAGGAGCTGATGCCCACGGAGGCGATCGGCGAGCGCTTCCTCGAGCTGTCCGAGCACGGCGAGGAGGCGGAGCTGCGCGAGCGACTTGCGCGAATCCGCCGCGCCCGCGGCCTCGACTGACAGAATCTCTCGCCATGGAAGCTGCCCTGCGGCCGGCTGAGGCCACCGAGCTCGAGTCCTTCAGTCCGCTCGACGGACGCCGCCTCGGCGCCGTCCCGACGATCACGCCCGGCCAGGTGCAGTCCGTGGTGGACGACGTGGCGAGCGTGCAGCCGTTCTGGGCGCAGCTCCCGCTGCACGACCGCGCGCGCTACATGCGCCGCGCGGCGCAGGCGATCATCGACCAGCTCGACGAGCTCGCCGAGCTGCTCACGCGCGAGCAGGGCAAGGCGCGCAACGAGTCGTACGTGATGGAGCTGCTCCCCACGATCGACTCGCTCCGCTGGCTGGCCGAGGCCGGCCCGGGGATCCTCGAGGACGAGCGCATCCCGCTGCCGATCTTCATCAAGCAGAAGCGCGCGCGCTTCACCTACGAGCCGCTCGGGGTGGTCGGCGTGATCGCGCCCTGGAACTACCCCTGGTCGATCCCATTCGGCGAGGTGGCGATCGCGCTGATGGCGGGCAACGGCGTGGTGCTCAAGCCGGCGTCGCTCACGCCGCTGATCGGCCAGCGCATCCAGGAGGTCTTCGAGCGCGCGGGCGTGCCCGAGGGACTGGTGCGCACCGTGCACGGCGGCGGGGCGGTCGGCCAGGCGCTGGTGGAGTCGAGCGCGGCGAAGATCTTCTTCACCGGCTCGGTGGAGGTCGGCCGCGGCGTCGGGGTCGAGTGCGCGCAGCGGATGAAGGGCTCCGTGCTCGAGCTGGGCGGCAAAGACCCGATGATCGTCTGCGCGGACGCGAACCTGCCGAACGCGATCTCCGGCTGCCTCTGGGGCGGCTTCGCCAACGCCGGGCAGACCTGCTCGGGCATCGAGCGCGTCTACGTGGTCAATGACGTGGCCGAGCGCTTCATCGAGGGCGTGGTCGAGGGCGCGAAGGGCCTGCGAGTGGGCGACCCGATGGAGTGGGAGACCGAGGTCGGGCCGATGATCTCGTCGGAGCAGCTCGACACCGTGAAGGAGCTGGTCGACGACGCTGTGGCGAATGGCGCAACCCTTCACTGCGGGGGCGCCGAGCCGCCCTTCTTCCGGCCCGCCGTCCTCACCGGCGTGACGCACGAGATGCGCATCATGCGCGAGGAGATCTTCGGTCCGGTGGTGCCGATCGTGACCGTGGAGGACGAGGACGAGGCGATCGCGCTCGCGAACGACTCCGAGTTCGGCCTCGGCGCGTCGGTCTGGACGATGAACCGCGCCAAGGGCGAGCGCATCGCCGGGCGGCTCGAGTCCGGGATGGTCTGGGTGAACGACCACATGTTCAGCCACGGGGCGTGCTCGTGCTCCTGGGGCGGCGTGAAGAGCTCCGGGGTGGGGCGCTCGCACTCGAAGTTCGGCCTCTACGAGTGCGTGAACGTGAAGCTGGTGACCTGGGAGCCCTCGCGCACGCGCGACTTCTGGTGGCATCCGTACGACGAGGCACTCGGCAAGGCGATGCAGGCCTCGGCGCGGCTGCTCTACGGCCGCGACGCCGACAAGCCCGGAGCGCTGCGGCGCGGCGCGCTGCCGCTGGCCCGGGTGGGCCGCAAGACGCTGCGCGACGTGTTCAAGCGCTAAGGGCTATGACGGCCCCTCCGTAGGAGTGGCCGACGAGGAGCACCGGGCAGTGGGTTCGCCGGCGCCAGCACCGGCAGGTCGTGCGCCTGCAGGTCCTTGATCACCGGGGCCCAGAACGACGCGTCGGCGAAGCCCCCATGGACCAGAACAACGGTGGGGGTGTCTTGCTCGCTCATGTCCTTCCTTTCTCTTGGTGGTTCCGGACATGCAAAACGTACGTCGGGACCCCTGCCCATCGCGTACGTCAGATGACTGAATCTGCTCGTACACTCGGTTCGTGTGGGCTCGCCTGTTCGCGGTGTGGCTGGTATGCGCGGGCTTTCCGCCGGTCGCCACCGCGGCCGTCCCGAGCTGGCACGGGGAGCGCCCGCTTCCGCAGGCGGTTGGCAGCGATGCGCGGGTGGCGATTACGAGCGCCGGCGACGTGGCGGTTGCTTGGCGGGACGAGGAGCAGGGGGTCAGCGTTGCCGTGCGCCCGGCCGGTGGGCGCTTCGGCTCGCCGCAGCGGCTTTCGCTCAGCGGGCGCTGGGTCGAGTCTCCAGAGTCTCTCGATCTGGTCGCGGACTCGCGCGGGGCGCTCGTCGTGGTGTGGGGGGACGCCGAGTGCTGCCACAGTCCCGCGGACAGGAGGGTCTGGGCGTCGACCCGGGGGCCTGGTGGCCTGTTCTCGAACCCGGTGGCGGTGTCAGAGCCGATCCACGAGGTTGGGACCACGCTCACCCCAGCGGTAGCGGCCGGCGGAGGCGGGGGGCTGACGGTCGTCTGGTCGTCGGACACGAGGTCGCCGGAGGGTTTCTCCGGGGCGGTGATCGAAGCGGCCGACCGTCTTCCGGGCGGCGGGTTCGGCCCGCCGGCGCGGTTATCCCCGCCGGACGGCAGGGCGTATCAGCCCAGGGTCGCCGGCGGCCCGAGCGGGGAAACGGTTGTGCTGTGGAGCTCCGAAGTCTGCCCACCTTTCCCCTGCGACCATGAGTTGCAGGCCGCCATGCGACCCCCCGGCGGCGGCTTTGGAGCACCAGAGCTGGTCGCCGTCCCGGACCAATCCGGATTCCCGTCGAAAGGGCTGACGGCCGGCCAAGTGCAGATCGCCTCGGACGGGACGGTCGTCGCGCTCTGGACCCAGTGGGACCGCTGTTTCTACTGCTACGGCGCAGATGTGAAGGCGGCGCGGCGGCCGCCGGGCCAGCGCTTCGGGAGCGCCCGGACGCTCGGACACCTGGGTGGTTCTGGCCCGTGGCTGGCGCTCGACGCCGACGACAGAGCTTTCGCCCTCTGGGGGGATGCGAACACTGAGCGTGACTATGTCGGTGACAATCCGAGGATCTTCGGTGCCGACGCTCCGCCCCACCGCGCCTTTCACCGGGGCCGCCGGCTCGAACGCGGGGGCGACGCTCTTGGCATCGCCTCGGGCGGTGGGCGGGCGATCGCCGCCTGGACCGGCAACGGAAAGGTGTTCGCGGCGGTTCACCGGCAGGGGGGCTACTGTCGGCAGCCGATCTCCCGGCGGGCGGCGCAGTCCGGTGGGGATGTTGCCGCCAACCGGCGCGGCGATGCGGTGGCCGTCTGGCGCGGTCCGGGACGCTCGGGACGCCCGGACCGCCCGAGCCGTCTCATGGTGGCAATGGGGCCCGCCGACCGCAGGTCGCCGGGGATCAGCCGCCTCTCCGTGCGGCTGGGTGCGGCCCTACGACCCCGGTTCCACTTCGTGCTGTCCGAGGGTGCAGAGGTGCGAATATCGGTCGAGCGCCGCAGCGGGGGCCGATTCCGGCCTGTGACATCGCGCGTCAGGTCGATGCCTGCCGGTGCCAACCAGGTGACTTTCCGCCGCACTGGCGGCCTTCGTCCGGGCCACTACCGCGCCCGAATCAGCGCCCGTGACTGCGGTGGCCGCCGCTCCAAATCGCAGGCGGTGCACTTCGTGGTCAGCGGATGAGATCGAGGCCGCGGGCGCTACTCCCACAGCCCCACGGCCTCCTGGGCCTCGACCTCGGTTCGGTAGGCACCCCACCGAACGCACTTCCCGCGCCGCCACCGCGCCGCCAACCAGACCGGCGCGTCAACCGGCGCGTCGCTATCCGCGCCGCGGCCGTGGACACGCAAGGTTGCGAGCGTCAGGTCTCCAAGGTCCCGCACCTCGACAACCTTGGCGACGAAGTCAGGGAAAACGTCAAGCAGATTCTCCCACCAGCGGCGGATCCCAGCGTGGCCGTGATAGTCGCCCTCCATCCCAGCGAGGATCGGAACGGCCTCCACGTCGGCGTCCATCAACCTCAGGAGGGCGTCAAGATCGCGTCGGTTCACCGCGTCATGGGCTTGGTGAAAGAGTTCGACGTTCTCCTGCACCATCGCCTGCCCCCGCAGCCCAACGGCTTCGAGGGCTTCGCTTTCCGTTCGGAAGAACGCCCACCACGCGAGCTTGCCGTCTCGCAGCTTGGCGGCCTGCCACATCGTCTGCGCGACCGGGACGCCGGCCAGCGCGCCTGTCAGGTGGAACTTCACGACCGCGCGCTCGCCGGACCCCTGGACGTCGAGCAACGCCCATCGCGGCTCCCGAAACGCGCCGCGGACCGTCCCCCACCAGGCACGCGCATCCGCATGTCCGCGGAAGGTGGTTCCTTCCGCCTCCGCGACCAGCGAGGTGAACTCGACGTCCTCGGCGAGCAGCGCCAAGAAGCCGTCCAGATCTCCCGAGTTGAGTGCGCTGTACACGGCTTCAGCCATCGCACGCAGCTTCCCGGTCGCCTGCGACACCGGCTACTCCAGCAGGCCCACAGCGGCGAGGGCCTCGTCCTCGGTTCGGAAGCTGAGGACCCGCGCCAGCTTTCCCTCACTTACGAAGAACGCGGAGTAATACGGAGCCCGGACCTCGGCGCCGCTCCCTCCGCCTCGTGCATGGAACATTCCGACCACGAGCACCTTGTCGCCGAGGTCGCGGAACTCCTGGGCATCGAGGTCGAGGACCTCCCAGACGTCGGCATCCTGGAAGTAGGCCGCGAGCCCCTCGGCCCCGTCGTAGACCGTGGACTCCACCGTCCCGGTCCAGGTCACCCATCGGAAGTCGTCCGTGGTCATCTCGACCAGGGCGGGCACGTCCCGGCGGTTGAAGGCGGCGACCGCGTTCCTCGCGAGCTCCAGGTTTGGCTGCGACATCGCCCGTCCAGTATCCCGCCGACGAGGAGTCGGGCGAAGCCGTCTCTGAAATGCTGTGACAGTCGTGAGGACGGGGTTTGACTACAGGCAGGTCGGCGACCGGCTGTGGCCGGTCCTCCGGCAGGTGATGAAGGGACACACCGTCGTCTACCGCGCGACGCATGGCCTCGTCGGCCACCGCTTCCCCGGTGCGCCGCCGACCCTGCTGCTGGACCATGTGGGCGCCAAGAGCGGCAAGACACGCACAACTCCCCTCACCTACATGCGCGACGGCGCAGACCTCGTCCTCGTCGCGTCGAAGGGCGGATACCCACGGAACCCCTCCTGGTACCACAACCTACGCGCGAACCCCGACACCACGGTTCAGGTCGGGTCCCAGCGGAGAGCCGTGCGCGCTCGCGTGGCGACCGACGCGGAGCGCACGCGCCTGTGGCCGAGGGTGGTCGAGCTCTACGGCGGCTACCGGGACTACCAAGAACGTACCGAGCGCGAGATCCCGCTGGTCATCCTCGAGCCGGCGGCCGCCGGACCGCTTCTAGACTCTTCCGCATGCCTGCACAGGCCTACGCCGGCAAGGAATGCGTCTGCCAGCTCAAGAAGGGGATCTGCGACCAGAGCTGCGTGCAGGGGATGCTCGACATCCCCTTCTACATCGCCTGCCTCAAGCTGAGCGGGCGGCGCTGCGTGGTGATCGGCGGCGGCGACGTGGGCCTCGAGAAGGTCGAGGGCCTGCTCGCCTGCGAGGGCGATGTGACGCTGATCGCGCCCGATGCCGTGGGGCCGCTGCGCGAGCTCGCCGCCGAGGGCTCGATCCGCTGGGAGCAGCGCGAGTACGCCGGTGCGGATGACCTCGAGGGCGTGTTCATGGTGATCGCCGCCACCAACGACACCGACGTGAACATCCAGGTCTTCGACGACGCCGAGCGGCGCGCGATGCTGGTGAACGTGGTCGACGTGCCCCCGCTCTGCAACTTCATCCTCCCGGCCATCATCCGCACCGGCCCGCTGGCGATCGCTATCTCGACCGCCGGCGCCTCGCCGGCGCTCGCCAAGCGCATCCGCGACGAGATCGCGGCCGAGTACGGCGAGCCCTACGCCCGCCTGGCGATCCTGCTGAACGAGGTTCGCGGCTGGGCCAAGGGCACGCTTCCCACCTATCAGGACCGCAAGGTCTTCTTCGAGTCGATCGTGAACGGCGAGCCCGATCCGATCGAGCTGCTCCGGCGCGGCGACGAGCACGCCGTGCGCGACCTCATCGCGGCGGCGCAGCAAACCCATCAGCCTGCCTGACGAGCTCACACACCTCGACGATGCCGGGAGCGCCCGGATGGTGGACGTGGGCGACAAGCAGGTGACCGATCGCCGTGCGGTGGCGCGCGCCGTGGTGCGAATGTCGCCCGAGACGGCCGCCGCGGTGGCTCGCGGCGACGCGCCGAAGGGCGACGTGGTCTCCACCGCGCGGATCGCGGGCATCCAGGCCGCGAAGCGGACGGCCGAGCTGATCCCGCTCTGCCACCCGCTGCCGCTCTCGTTCGTCGACGTGCGCATAGACGTGCGCGACGATCGGGTCGAGATCCAGACCGAGGCGCGCACCAGCGGGCAGACCGGCGTGGAGATGGAGGCGCTCACGGCGGCCTCCGTCGCGGCGCTGACCGTCTACGACATGGTCAAGGGCATCGAGCGCGGCGTCGAGATCGCGGAGGTCGTCCTGCTCGAGAAGTCGGGCGGGCGCCACGACTGGCGCCGCGAGCCGTGAGCAGCCGCGCCGCGGTGGTCACGGTCTCGAGCTCGCTGGCCCGTGGCGAGGGCGAGGACCTGTCCGGGCCCGCGCTCGTGCGGCTCTGCGAGGCGGCGGGGCTCGAGGTCCAGCACGAGCTGGTCTCGGACGACCGCGAGTCGATCGTGGCCGCCCTGAAGCGGCTCGCCGACCGCGATGGTGTGCGCTTCGTGTTCACCACCGGCGGCACGGGACTCACCGTCGACGACGTGACGCCCGAGGCCACGCGCGCCGTGATCGAGCGCGACGCGCCCGGCTACGCCGAGGCGATCCGCGCCGACTCGCGCGAGCACACCCCACTGGGCCTCCTCACCCGCGGCGTGTCCGGTGTGCGCGGACGCACCCTGATCGTGAACCTGCCGGGGAACCCGAAGGCGATCGAGCAGTCCTGGCCGATCATCGAGCCGACGCTCGAGCACGCGGCCGCTCTGCTGGAGCGGGGCAGCTAGGGCCCGAGGCCCTTGTCGCGCAGCTCCTTCTGCGCCGACTCCGACTTCCCCAGCTCTCCGAGACCCATCCCGGCAAGCACCTCCGGCGCCTTGGTGAACTGGATCTCCGAGTACTGGACGACCTCGATGCGGTTGCCCCAGGGATCGCTGAAGTGGAGGCCGCGCCCCGGCTCGATCTCCACCCCGGCGTCCTGAAGCGCCTGCCGCACCCGGCCGCGATCGTCCACCACGAGCCCGAAATGGCGAGCCGCGTCGGGAGTGCCGGGCTCGCTGTGGGAGAGGGCGAGGAACTGATCGCCCATGTCGAGGAACGCCATGCCCGGCAGTCTGCCGCGCAGTTCGAGGTCGAAGATGCGGCCGTAGAACTCGACCGCCTCGTCCACGTCGCCGACGCAGAGCGCCACGTGGTTGATGCCGACCATCCGGGCCATGTGCTGAGCTTACGGACGGAGTTGAACAAGTTGAAGGCTTAGTTCTCGCGCAAGCGGGGACACTCCACTCAAGCGCGGCCGAGGCGCCGCCGATGCAGTGCCGTACAAGTCCCGTAAGTAGGGGGAACCCTCGTTGTTTAGCCGGTACCGGCTCACTCTGTTGATGCCGTTTGCGATCGCCCTTGCCCTGGCGCCCGCGGCCCACGCCCAAGCACCGCCCGACTTCGTCGGGATGACGTCGGAGGACCTCCTTTACGCCACAGGGCAGGACCGCTCCACCACGATGAACCAGCAGCACTCCGTCGGCGTGCGTCTCATCCGCCAGGTGTTCGACTGGTCCGGGATCGAGAAGTCGCCGGGCCACTACGACTTCGACCTCTATGACACCTTCGTCCGCGATGCCGCCGCAAGGGGGATCGCCGTGCTGCCGGTCCTTCACAACCCGCCGCCGTTCTACTGGCGGGGCAGCAGCCAGCGCCCCTGGTGCCCGCCGCGACAGCTATCGACGATGGCCGAGTTCGCGCGCGCGGCCGTGCGGCGCTACGGGCCGAACGGCTCGGTGTGGAGGGAGAACCCCGGGGCGCCCAGCCTGCCGATCCGCTCCTGGCAGATCTGGAACGAGCCCAACCTGGGGATCTACTGGTGCAACCGGCCCAACGCGCGTGAGTACGCGAGCATGCTGCGCGTCGTCGGCAAGGCCATCAAGAGCGAGGATTCGGGCGCCAAAATAGTCACCGCCGGACTGCCTGACAGCAAGCTCAAATCGGCGATGCCGCTCGACAGATTCATCTCGCGTCTCTACAAGGCGCGCGGAAAGCGGTATTTCGACACGCTCGCGATCAACGGCTACGCGACGAACACTGCCAAGCTCTCCGAGTTGCTCCATCGCATCCGCCGCCACATGAACCGGAAGCGCGACAGCCGGGCCGGGATCTGGATCACTGAGATCGGCTGGGGCGATGGCGGCCCGCCGCATCGCTACAACGTCGGCTCGGCCGGTCAGGCCGCGCGCATCGCGAACTCGTTCAGGCTATTCGGGAAGCTTGGGCGGAAGCTGCGCCTGCGTGGGGTCGTCTACTACTCCTGGCGCGACCACCAGCCATATCCGCCGAAGTACAACGACATGTGGGGGCTTCACACGGGCCTGCTCGATTTGAACGGCAACCCCAAGCCCGCGTACTACGCATTCGGGCAGGCTGCCGCGGCGGCGGTCGCCGCTCTCAGTCGCTGAGGGCCGCTCGGGCCGCCATAGGCTTCCGCCGTGGTGGAAGCGGCGATCGAGCTCGACAACCTCCAGCGGCACTACGGCGAGCGGGTCGCGCTCGCCGAGGTGAGCGTGCGCGTGGAGGAGGGGCAGACGCTCGCGGTCCTGGGCGGCAACGGCGCCGGTAAGACGACCCTGCTGCGCGTGCTGGCGGGACTGCTGCGTCCACATGGCGGCACGGCGCGCGTGCTCGGAGCCGCGCTTCCGGCGGAGCGCTGGAAGCTCCCCGCGCGCGTGGGCTACCTCGGCCACGAGCCGCTGCTCTACCGCGAGCTGAGCGGGCGCGAGAACCTGCGCTACCACGCCGACCTTCACGGCGTGCCGCGCTCCCGGCTCGACGACCTGCTCGGCCGGGTCGGCCTCGCGGACCGTGCCGACGAGCCCGTCCGCGACCTCTCGAAGGGCCTCGTCCAGCGCCTCGCCATCGCGCGCGCCGTGCTGCACGACCCGCCCCTGTTGCTCCTGGACGAGCCGCGCGCGAACCTCGACCCGGCCGCAGCCGAGCTGGTGGAGCCCCTGATCGGGCGCTCCTCGGGGCGCACCCGGGTGCTCGTGAGCCACGACCTCCAGGGAGCGCTCGAGGAATCGGATGTCGCGCTCGGGCTCAAGGGCGGGCATCCCGCTCCGGTCGACTCGGGGCTCTACCGATGATGGGCGGCGCCCGCGCGATCCTGCGCAAGGACCTGCTGATCGAGCTGCGCACGAAGGAGTCGGTGCCCGCGATGGTGCTGTTCTCCGTCACGGTCTACGTGCTCTTCCACTTCGGGCTCGACCGCGACTCGCTGGACGGCGAGCTGGCCTCGGGGGTGCTCTGGGTCACGCTGCTGCTCGCTGCGGTGATCGGCGTCTCGCGCCTGTTCGCCGCCGAGCGCGAGCAGGGGGGCATCGACGGCCTGCTGCTGGCGCCGGTGGACCGCACCTCGCTGTTCGTGGCCAAGGCCGCCGCGCTGTTCCTGTTCCTCACCGCGGTCGAGCTGGTGGCGGTGCCGGCGTTCGCTCTCCTCCTGCTCGGGCCCGGGCTCGGCGGCGCGCTGCCGGAGCTGCTCCTGATCCTCGCGCTGGCCAATGTGGGCGTCGCCGCTGTGGGCGCACTCGTGGCCGCGCTCGCCGCGGAGACGCGCGCCCGCGAGCTGATCGTGCCGCTCCTGCTGCTGCCGCTGCTGGTTCCGCTCCTGATCGCGTGCGCCCAGGCCACCGAGCCGCTGATGCGCCAGGACGCGGGTCCGGAGGACCTCGGCCGCTGGCTTGGGCTCCTCAGTCTTTACGATGTGGTGTTCGTGCTTCTCTCCGTCGCCGTCTTCGACTTTCTGCTCGAGGACTGATGTATTCCAAGGGCCTGGTCCCACTCGCAGTCGCATCCGTCGTGACGATCACGACCGCGCTGGCGCTCGTGTTCTTCTACGCGCCGCTCGACGCCGACCAGGGCTTCGTCCAGAAGATCTTCTACATCCACGTGCCGATGGCGATCGTGGCCCTCTGCGGGTTCGTGGCGGGCGGGTGGTTCGCGATCCGCCACCTGCGCAGCGGCGACCGCTCGTGGGACATGCGCTCCTACGTGGCGATCCACATGTCGATCATCCTCGGCCTGGCAGTGCTGATCACGGGGGCGATCTGGGCGAAGGCGTCGTGGGGCCACTGGTGGCTGTGGGACGAGCCCGTGCTGGTCTCGTTCCTGGTGGTCTTCCTCCTGTACTGCGTCTACTACCCGCTGCGCTTCTCGATCGAGGACCCGGACCGTCAGGCGCGCTACTCGTCGGTGTTCGCGATCACGGCGGGTGCGTTCGTGCCGCTGAACTTCATCGCGGTCCGGCTCGCCGAGAAGTACACGCACCCGCGCGTGCTCTCGCAGACCGGCGGGAGCATGCCGGGCGAGATGCGGCTCACGTTTCTCGTGGCGCTCGCCGGAGTTGCGCTGCTGTTCGTGACGCTCTGGAAGCTCGAGCTGACCGCCAAGCACGCGTCGATGCAGCTGAAGAAATTGAGGAACCGTGCCCGCGTTGCCGCTTGACGAAGCTGGGAAGTACGTCGCCGGGGCCTACGTGGTGTTCGTGGCGCTGATCCTGAT
Organism: uncultured Thermoleophilaceae bacterium; assembly: GCA_963771715.1. GTDB lineage: Bacteria > Actinomycetota > Thermoleophilia > Solirubrobacterales > Thermoleophilaceae > JACVRW01. Next base: position 547,152 of record CAVYUQ010000003.1, on the reverse strand, counting down.
CTATGTGGCGATCATTGGTGCGAAGATCGCTCGCATCGAGCGCCAGATCAGTGAGCTTGTGGAGGACGACGAGTGACCGGCGAGCTGCTGGCCATCGGCGCCAACCACAAGACGGCGCCCCTGCCGCTGCGCGAACGTCTGGCGCTGCCGGACGGGCGCGCGGCGCGCGTGCTGGCCGAGCTGGTGGAGCACGAGGCCGTGCACGAGGCGGTGGCGATCTCCACCTGCAACCGCACAGAGCTCTACCTCGTCACGGCCGATCCGGTCGAGGCCGAGAACGCCGCGCTCGGGGTCCTCTCCCGGCAGGCCGGGCTGCGGCCCACCGAGCTGCTGGGCGCCATCTACTCGCTGCGCGGGAGCGCGGCCGTCGAGCACCTGTTCGCGGTCACGGGCGGGCTCGACTCGATGATCGTCGGCGAGGCCGAGGTGCAGGGCCAGGTCAAGCGCTCCTACGAGCGCGCGCTCGTCGAGGGCGTGACCGGGCCGGTGACCAACCGGCTCTTCCGCGACGCGCTCGCCACTGGCAAGCGTGTGCGGAGCGAGACCGAGGTGTCTCGCTCGAGCGTGTCCGTGTCGTCGGTGGCGGTGAAGCTCGCCGCGGATTTCCTCGGCGACCTCTCCGAGCGGCGGGTGCTTGTGATCGGTGCCGGCGAGAACGCCGAGCTCACGGCCCGCGCGCTGCGCGACCGGGGCGTCGAGGCGCTGTTCGTGGCCAACCGGCGCTACGACCGCGCGCTCGGCCTGGCCCAGCGCTATGGCGGCCGGGCGATCGCGTTCGACGCCCTCCCGGGTGAGCTCGAGCACGCCGACATCGTGGTCAGCTCCACCGGCGCGCCGCACCAGATCGTGGGGCGCGAGGAGCTCGAGTTCGTGGCCGCCTCGCGGATGGGCCGGCCGCTCGTGATGATCGACCTGGCCGTGCCGCGCGACATCGAGCCGAGCGTGCGCGACTGCCCGGGCATCGCCCTGTACGACATGGACGACCTCCAGACCGAGGTGGCGCGCAACATGAGCGGGCGCCAGGCGGAGGCCGAAGAGGCGCTGCTGATCGTGCGCGAGGAGGTGGCTCGCTTCGGGGAGTGGCTCGAGAGCCTCGACGTGGTGCCCACCATCTCCGCGCTGCGGCGCCGCGGTGACGAGATCGTGGAGCAGGTGCTGCGCGAGAACGAGTCGCGCTGGGAGTCGCTCTCCGAGGCCGACCGCGAGCGGCTCGCCACGATGGCCAGCGCCGTGGTGAGCCGGCTGCTGCACGAGCCCACCCGCCGCCTGCGCGGCGCCGCCGGCGAGGGCACCTCGTACCGCTACGTGCACGCGGTGCACGAGCTGTTCGGGCTCGAGGCCGCACTGGCCCCGCACGAGGAGGCGCCCGCCGAGGTCGCCCGCCTCGACGCCCGCCGCCAGCGCCGCGGCCGGTGATCCGGCTAGGCACGCGCGGAAGCGCGCTGGCGCTCGCCCAGGCCCGCCTGGTGGCCGAGCGGCTGCCCGGCGATGTGCAGATCGTGGCGATCACGACCTCTGGGGACCAGCGCCCAGGCGCCGTGCCGGAGCTCGCCGACAAGTCACGCTTCGTCAAGGAGATCGAGGAGGCCCTCCTCGCCGGCGAGATCGACGTCGCGCTGCACTCGGCAAAGGACGTCCCGACCGAGTTTCCCCGAGGCCTGCTGCTGCGTGCGGTCCTGGAGCGCGCCGATCCTCGCGATGCCATCTGCGGGGCCGAATCCCTCGACGCGCTCCGGGAGGGCGCCGTGGTGGGCACGGCGAGCCTCCGCCGGCGCGCCGAGCTGCTCGCGCTCAGGCCGGACCTCGACGTGCGCGACGTGCGCGGCAACGTCGACACCCGTCTCAGGCGCCTGGCCGACGGGGACTTCGACGCCCTGGTGCTCGCCAAGGCTGGCCTCGACCGGCTGGGCCGCGGGAGCGAGGGTCAGCCCCTCGACCCCGCCGTCTTCGTGCCCGCTGCCGGGCAGGGCTGCCTCGCCGTGGAGGTCCGCGATGCCGACGAGCCCGCCAACCCGGCGACGTTCGGCCTCACGGACTTCACCACGGAGGCCTGCCTTCTGGAGGAGCGCAACGTCGTGCGGAGCCTGGGCGCCACCTGCCACACGCCGATCGGCGTGCATGCAGTCAAGACCGGCGACGACACGATGAGGCTCACCGCCTTCGTGGGGCTGCCCGACGGCTCACGCTGGATTCGCGACGAGCTCGAGCTGCCGTTCCTCCATGCCACGAGCCTCATCGGGCTGAACGTGGCCGAGCGCTTGCGCGCGGCGGGCGCGGACGAGCTGCTCGCGGAGGCGGAGCGGCTGGTGGCCGCCGGATAGCGTTCCCCGCGTGAGCGGCATGGTCTACCTCGTGGGCGCGGGGCCGGGCGATCCCGGCCTGATGACGCGCCGCTCGCTCGATCTGATCGCGAGCGCCGACGTGATCCTCTACGACCGCCTGATCCCGCCCGGCGCCCTCGACGGGGCGCCGCCGGAGGCGGAGCTGCGCTATGTCGGCAAGGAGCCCGGCGCAGCGGCGCTCTCGCAGGAGGAGACCAACCAGCTTCTGGTGGAGCTCGGCCGGGAGGGGAAGCGCGTGGTGCGCCTCAAGGGCGGCGACCCGTTCGTGTTCGGGCGCGGCGGCGAGGAGGCCGAGGCGCTCGCGGCCGCGGGCGTGCCGTTCGAGGTGGTGCCGGGCGTCACGGCCGGCGTCGCGGCTCCGGCGTACGCGGGCATCCCGGTCACGCACCGTGACGCCGCCTCCGCCGTGGCCTTCGTGACCGGCCACGAGGACCCGGACAAGCCGGAGTCCGCTCTCGACTGGGACGCGCTCGCGCGCTTCCCCGGCACGCTCGTGCTCTACATGGGCGTCCGGAACCTGCCGCTGATCGCCGAGCGGCTCACCGCGGCGGGCCGCGACCCGGAGGAGCCGGTGGCCGTGGTGGAGCGCGGGACGCACCCAGGGCAGCGAACCGTGCGTCGACACGCTGGCCGGGATCGCCGCTCGCGTTGAGGCGGAGGGCGTGCGCGCCCCGGCGATCACGGTGGTTGGGCCGGTGGCGGGAATGCGCGACACGATCGCGTGGCTGGAGCGGCGCCCGCTTCACGGCGAGGTCGTGGCGGTCACGCGTGCCCGTGCGCAGGCGAGCGGGCTCGCGGCGAAGCTGCGCGAGCTCGGCGCCGAGGTGGTCGAGACGCCGGCGATCAGGATCGAGCCGCGCCCGCTGGACGGCGAGCTGCTGGCCGCGGTGCGCGGCATCCGCGAGTACGCGCTGGTCTGCCTCACGAGCCCCAACGGGGTGCGCCTGCTGTTCGACGCTCTGGCCGAGACGGGGCAGGACGCCCGCGCTCTGGCCGGTGCAACCGTCGCCGCCATCGGACCGGGCACGGCCGCGGAGCTCGAGCGCCGTGGCGTGCGCGCCGACGTGCTGCCCGAGCGGTTTGTGGCCGAGGCACTCGTGGAGGCGCTCGAGCCGATCGAGGTCGAGGGCCGGCGCGTGCTGGTGGCGCGCGCCGCCGAGGCGCGCAGCGTGCTGCCGGACGCCCTGCGCGACCGCGGCGCCGAGGTGGACGAGGTGGCTCTCTACGAGACCGTGGCGGAGCCGCTCGGCGATGCGGAGCGCGCGGCGCTCGAGCGCGCCACCTACGTGACCTTCACCTCGAGCTCCACCGTGCGCTTCCTGCTCGAGTCGGGGGTGCGGCCGCCGGAGGGCGCGCGCGTGGTGTCGATCGGTCCCGTGACGAGCGCGACCGCCCAGGAGCACGGTCGTGACGGTGCACGTGGAGGCCGAGCGCCACGACGTGGACGGGCTGGTGGACGCCCTGATTGCCGACGCGGCGCAGCGGCGGGTGCCCGCGTGATCGTGACCCTGCTGACCGACTACGGCCGTGACGACGACTTCGTCGGGGTCTGCCACGGCGTGATCAGGTCGATCCACCCGGAGGCCGAGATCGTGGACATCACGCACGGGATCGAGCGCTACGCCGTGCGCCAGGGGGCACTCGTTCTGCGCAACACGCTGCCGTACATGCCGGTGGGCGTGCACGTGGCGGTGGTGGACCCGCAGGTGGGCACCGAGCGGCGTGCGGTCGCGCTGCGGAGCGGCGACGGGCGCATCCTCGTGGGACCGGACAACGGCCTTCTCAGCCTGGCCTGGGAGCGCTGCGAGGGCGTGGACCAGGTGGTGGACATCACGCGCTCGCCGCACCGGCTCGAGCCGGTGTCGGCCACCTTCCACGGCCGTGACATCTTCGCGCCGGTGGCGGCCTGGCTCGCCCGCGGCGCGGAGCTCGCCGACGCCGGTGACCCGCTCGACCCGGACATGCTCGAGCGAGTCGAGCTGCCCGAGCCGCTCGAGGAGGACGGCGCGGTGGTGGCTCACGCGCTGGTGATCGACCACTTCGGGAACGTCGGGCTGAACGTGGATCACGAGCGGCTTGCCGGCACCGGCATCACGCTGGGCGGACGGGTCGAGGTGGACGCGCACGGCGAGCGCTACGTGGCCACCTACGCCCAGACCTTCGCCGACGTGAGCCCGGGCGAGCTGCTCGTGTACGAGGACGCGTACCGCACGCTCGCCATCGCGATCAACCGCGGCGACGCCGCCGGCACGCTCGAGCTGAAGCCGGACGACGAGGTGCGGCTGCGGCCGCGATGATCGGCTCCCCGCGCGTACACCACCGGCTCACCGACTCGACCAACGAGCGCGCGAAGGAGCTCGCGGCGGCGGGCGCGCTCCACGGCACGCTTGTAACCGCGTACGAGCAGACCGCAGGCCACGGCCGTCAGGGCCGCGCCTGGACGGCGGCGCCCGGATCGGCCGTGCTGATGTCGGTGGTGCTGCGCGAGCTGGACGAGCGGCTGCCGCTGACTGCGGCCGTGGCGATCGCCGACGCGCTGCCGGTGGAGGCGGCGATCAAGTGGCCGAACGACGTGTGGATCCAGGGGCGCAAGGTCGCCGGGATCCTGGTGGAGGGGCGGCCGCAGGAGGGCTGGGCGGTGCTGGGGATCGGGCTGAACGTCCTCGCGGAGAGCTTCCCCGACGAGCTGGCCGAGACCGCTACGTCGCTGCGCTTGGCCGGCGTCGAGACGACCCCCGCGCGCGTGCTTGCTGACGTCCTCGCTTCGCTTTCGCGCTGGCTCGGCGCTCCGCCCGCGCGGGTGCTGGAGGCGTGGCGCTCGCTGGATGCGCTGAAGGGCGAGCAGGTGCGGTGGGCCGATGGCGAGGGAGTGGCGGACGGCATCGACGACTCGGGCGCCCTGCGCGTCAAGACCCAGGCCGGCCTCGTGACCCTCGACGCCGGCGAGGTCCACCTGCTCCGCTAGCTAGGCGGCGTCGCGCTCGTCCGGGCGCTCAGGGCGCTCGGTGGCGTCCTCGCTGTCGGTGCTGTCGCTCTCGTCCGCCTCGGGCGCGGCGTCCGCGCCTCCCCCGTTGGCACCCCCGCCGCTCGGCCGGCGGCGCCGTGAGCGCTTGCGGCGCGGCTTGGGAGCAGCCTCCTCACCGCCGTTGTCGGCGTCGGTCCCGGGCTCGGTGTCCGTGTCCAACGCCTCGTTCTGCGTCACGGCCACGTCGGTCGTGCCCTCCGCCTCGCCCGCGCCCTTCTTCTTGCGCCGGCGGCCGCCGCGGCGGCGCTTGCCCTTCGGGAAGTTGCGCAGCAGCTCGCGCGCCAGCGCGCTCGGCTTGCGGGCCATCCGCATGCGGGCGCCGTCGAGCACCTGCTGTGCCTCCGGCGTGTGCGCCAGGGCGGCGGCCAGCAGAGCCGCCGAGAGCCGCCTGTCCTGCTTGCGCGCCGCCTGCACCAGCCGGCGCGCGTTGCGCGCGTGCGCCGCACCCGCCGAGTTCACGAGCAGGCCGAGCAGCCGCTTCGTCTCCGGCCAGCGCTGCACCGCGTACTCCTCGTGCACCTCGCGGGAGTACTCGGCGAGGTGCCAGAGCCAGCGGGCGGCCTGGTCGCGGCGGCCGATCTGGCGCTCGGTGAGCGCCTGGAGCAGGACCTTCACGCCTTCGCGGCGCTCGTCCCGCGACCAGCCGCCGACGATCTCCACGGCGTCGTCGAACGCCTCCGGGTCGCGTAGGTTGCCCACCTCGCCGAGCGCGCGCAGGCGCAGCTGCGTGTTGCGGTTCCGGCGCAGGCAGGTGATCAGGAAGATGCGGCGCAGCTCGCCGGTCTGGTCGAAGTGGAGCATCGCCTTGGCCCGGCGCCAGTTGTTCGAGGCCACACGCGCGCCGGCGAGCATCGCCCAGGCCTGCTGCTCGCCCCAGCTCAGGTGCTCGACAGCGATCCGCCAGAGCTCGCGCTCGAATACCTGGGCGCGGCGGTCCTGGTCCGCCGTCACGGGCACCACGCGGCGCTCCACCCGCAGCCGGCGGCCGCGGCCGCGCCGCACGGGGCCGACCACGATCGCGCCGCCGCGGTACACGTCGCGGTCGAGCAGCGAGTGCAGGGTCACGACCGGGTCGTCGTTCGGGGTCGCGGGGTGGACGAAGTCCACGACGATCCCGGACTCCTTGCCGGGCGTCCGGCGCGTGACGCGCCCCACGCGCTGCTGGTAGATGCGCTTCGAGGCCGTGGGCGCGAGGTGCATGCAGACCGTCGCTCGCGGCGAGTTCCAGCCCTCGGCGAGCAGCTGCGCGTTCACGAGCACGTCGATCTCGCCGCGCTCGTAGGCCGCGAGGACGCGGGTGAGCTCGCGCTTCGGCGTCTCGCCGGAGACGGCCTTCGCCTTCATACCTGCCTCCTGGAACGCCTTCGCCACATTGTGGGCGTGCTTGACGCCGGCGGAGTAGACGACGCCCGGGACGTCCTTGAAGCGGGTCTTGTAGAGGTCCGCCACCGCCAGGTTGAAGGGCGTCTGGTCGAGCAGCTTGGCCAGCTCTTCCTGGTCGAAGTCCTGGTCGACCTCGCCCCGCCTCAGCGGCACGTTCGCGATCGAGCGCACGCCGACTCCCGGCGGGATCCGCACGGAGCGCAGAGGCGCGATCACGCCGCGCCGGGCCGCCTGGGCGAGGTCGAAGCGCGAGGTCTGCGTGGGGAACAGGTCCGTCACGTGGCGCGCGATCAGCGCGCCCGTGGCCGTCATTCCCACGAACACCGGGCCGATCCACTGGCGGATCGAGCCGCTCGTCTTCTCGCCGAGCGCGGTGTGGGCCTCGTCGCAGATGACGATCGTGTAGGCGTCGGAGACCTTGCCGGCGTTGCGCACGAACCACTGGTAGGTCTCCACCGTGACCGGCCCGCCGGCCGGTGGCTCGCCCGCGCCGTTCTTCAGCAGCGCTGGCGAGATGCGCTTCTTGTAGCCGCGGTCGCGCAGCTCCCCGAGGAACTGGTCCACGAGGTTGCGGCGGTGCGTGAGGATCAGGATCCCGCCGGTTCGCGAGGCCTCGACGAAGCCGAGCGCCGCGACCGTCTTGCCGGCGCCGGTGGCGTGCTCGAACCAGAAGCGGCGAGCGGCGCCGGGATCCTCCGCCACGGCGTCCGCGGCGGCCTCCTCCTCGGCCTCCTCCGCCGGGTCCCAGTCGAGCGGCTCCTCGTCGGGCAGCTCGTCGCCCTCGAGCTCGAGCTCGCCGGAATGCAGCTCCTCCGAGGCGGCTTTGCCGTTGCCGCTGCCGTTGCGGCTGATCAGCAGCTCGGCCTCGAGCGCGATCAGCGTGCCGGAGAGGGCGTCGACCTGATGAGCCGAGAGCGTGGTGCCGTCGGCCAGGTGCGGCTCCTCCTCCGACAGCAGTCGCTCGAGGCCCAGCACCAGCGAGAACTGCCGCCGCCACTCGACCGACGGCTCGCTGCGCCCCGCTTCCATCTCCCCGAGGGCGGCGTCGAGTGCGGCACGGCGCGCGCCGTCCTCCGCAAGGGCGGTGTTGATGTCCTCCCCATCGAGGACAAACGGTTCACGCGCGAATTTCTCGGCGCGCTTCAGTTCATCGCCGGACACCGGCGAGGCTTCGGCCACGGAGCTTCTTTCAGCCACGGTAAGGCGGTTTCGGTAAGGGAAAAGAGGCGCGCCGAGCCGCTCGTTCAGGAGTCAGCGGGGTACGCCCGTGATGCGCCGCCGCTCTCTTGAGTCCCGCGAGTAGCGACGGGCCAGGTCCTTGGGGGGACGCTTGGCGTACACCTATTGAAGCACACGGAGGGGCAGATGGGGGCTGCTCCGCCTCTGCCATCCTTCGCCGGGTGCGCCGGCTCGTTCCGTTACTCCTGCTGATCGCACTCGCAGGATGCAACTCGGAGAGCGGTCCGCCGACCGCCGACTTCTACAAGGGCGGCCGCGACTCCTTCGAGGCCCTCATCCAGAAGCAACGCGGCACGCCGGTCGTGGTGAACAAGTGGGCCTCCTGGTGCGGCCCGTGCCGCCTCGAGTTCCCGTTCTTCAGGGACCAGGCGACCAAGCGCAAGGGCGACGTGGTGTTCATCGGCGTGAACTCGAACGACAGCCGCTCGGAGGCGGAGCAGTTCCTGAAGGAGCAGCCCGTGCCGTTCAGGCACTTCGAGGACCCGAAGCTCGAGATCGCCGCTGCCATGAACGCGGTGCAGGCGTTCCCGAGCACGGCGTTCTACGACTCCAAGGGCGAGCTGGCGTTCGTGCACCAGGGCGGTTACTCCAGCGAGGACAAGCTGGCGGAGGACATCGAGCGCTACGCCCGTTGACGGTGGAGGTCCGCGAAGCACGCACGAAGGACGAGCTCGCAGCAGCACTCGAGCTGCGCGGGCGTGTGTTCTGCGAGGAGCAGGGCGTCTCCTTCGAGGCCGACCAGGACGGCCGCGACCCGGAGGCCACGCACATCGTGGCGGTGGACGACGGCGTCGTGATCGGCACCTGCCGGCTCCTGTTCAGGGGCCCGGTGGCGCGCCTCGGCCGCCTCGCCGTGGAGCAGGAGCGCCGCGGTGAGAACGTGGCCGCCGAGATCCTGCGCGAGGCCGACAGGATCGCGAGCGAGGCGGGCTCCGACTCGATCGCGCTGCACGCACAGACCTACGCGCAGGCCCTCTACGAGCGCGCCGGGTACGAGCAGTACGGTCCCACCTTCGTAGAGGAGGGCATCGAGCACGTGGCCATGGAGAAGCGCCTTGCCTGAGCTGCCGCATCGACCCCATCACCGGCCTGCGCGTGATCGTGGCCGGCGAGCGGGGCGCGCGCCCGGGCGCGTTCCTCGACGTGAACCCGCGCGAGCCGATCGACCCGGAGAGCGACCCGTTCGCGGCCGGCCACGAGGACCGCACGCCGCCGGAGGTGTACGCGCTGCGGGAGAACGGCGACTGGAAGGTCCGCGTGGTGCCGAACCTGTACCCGGCGCTCTCGGAGGGCGAGGGCGACCCGGGCACGGACCCGCTCGCCTCCGGCCGCGGCGAGCCCGACCTGTTCGCCAGCCGACCCGCCCGCGGGGCGCACGAGGTGATCATCAACGCGCCCGATCCCGTGACCTCGCTGGCTGAGCTCGACCCGGCGCAGGTCGATACCGCGATGTCGGTCTGGCGCGAGCGCATGCGCGCCCACGACGACGCCGCGTACGTCCACGTGATCGTGAACGAGGGCAAGGAGGCCGGCGCCTCGCTGCCGCACACGCACGCCCAGCTGTATGCGCTGCCGTTCGTGCCCGCCGCCGTGGCGCGCGAGCGCGAGCGCTTCACCGCGTACTCGGACCGCACCCAGGGCCGCAACCTGCTCGAGGACCTGGTGCAGGAGGAGGTGCGCCGGCGCGAGCGCATCGTGGCGATCGACGACGAGGCCGTGGCGATCGCGCCGTTCGCCGCGCGCGTGCCCTTCCACCTCCAGGTGGTGCCGCGCGCCCCGGTCGCTCGCTTCTCCGATGACGGGCCGCTGGGCGGCCACCTGGTCCACGAGGTGCTGAACCGGCTGCGGGCCACGCTCGGCGCGCTGCCCCCGCTCAACCTGTGGGTACGCACCGCGCCGCGCGACGCGGTGAGCTTCTGCTGGCGCATCGAGATCATGCCTCGGCTCGCGCAGCTCGCGGGCCTCGAGATCGGCACGGGCGTGCACCTGAACGTGCTCGCCCCCGAGGACGCGGCTCAGCGGCTGCGCGACGCGAACGTGTAGCTTCCCCGCGCGCCGTGCCCCCAGTTCCGAGACAGGTCCCGATGTTCGCCGCCGAGCCGCCGCAGGAGCCCCTGCCCTACGGCCGCTGGGCGGAGGCGCTCGGCGAGCACTTCGAGGGCGCGGCGGAGACCTCGATCGGCGAGATCAGCTGGTTCCCGGACCGCACCTGGGCCGGGCGGACCTACGTGCCGGCCACCGCGCCGGCCGAGGGCGGCGGCGAGGTGTTCGGCTTCGTCTCCTACACGCGCGAGCACGAGGGCGCGCAGGCCACAGACTTCCGCGCGGCGGCGGACTTCACCGAGGAGACCGCCGGCGAGAACCCGGACTGGACGCTCGACCTCTCCGACCACGAGATCGGCGTCTGGCGCGGCACCGAGGGGCGCCGCGGCGTGATCACGCTCGTGTGGGGCGTGGCGCTGGTGGCGAACGGAGTGGCCGCGACGACCGAGCTCGGCCCCACGACCACGGACCAGTGCACGCTCGTCGAGGACCGCTTCACGCTCGTCTCGCTCGACGCGTACACGGGCGACTACGTCGAGGTCAGGCTGTTCGGGGCGCGCGGCGCCGAGCTGGCCCGCGAATCCCTGTACGAGGACGAGTAACTTCTCTCCTGCAATGGAGAAGGTTCGCGGAGAGCGCTGCGTGCTGCTCAAGTTCGGCGAGCTGGCACTCAAGGGACGCAACCGGCCGCTGTTCGTGAATGCGCTGGAGCGCAACCTGCGCAGGCTCACGTCCGACCTCGGACCGCTCGAGGTGCGCCACCGCGGCGGGGTGCTGATCGTGACCGGCGACGTGCCGGAGGACGCGCTCGTCGAGCGCTGCCTCGCGCTGCCGGGCGTGAGCGTCGTCCAGCCGGCGGTGCGCTGCGAGCGCGACGCCGCGGCCGGCGCCGACGCCGCTGTGGCGCTGCTGCGCGGCCGTCCCGGACGCACGTTCGCGATCCGCTCGCGGCGGCGCGACAAGCGCTTCCCGCTGCGCTCGGTCGAGCTGTCGCGCGTGATCGGCGAGGCGGTGCGGGTCCGGCTCGGCCTCGACGTGGACCTCTCGAACCCGGACCTCGAGGTGTTCGTGGAGGTGGACCACAAGGAGCTGCTCGTGTCCCGCGAGCGGCTGCGCGGGGCGGGCGGGCTGCCGGTCGGCTCGAGCGGGCGCGCTCTCGTGCTGCTCTCCGGCGGGCTCGACTCGCCCGTGGCCGCCTACCGGATGATGAAGCGCGGCCTGCGCTGCGACTTCGTTCACTTCAGCGGGCGGCCGTTCACGGGCCCCGAGTCCGTCTACAAGGCGTACGCCCTCGGCGGCCGGCTCGACCGCTTCCAGGGCGACTCGCGCCTGTTCGTGGTCTCGTTCGGGACGGCCCAGCGCCGGCTCGCCACCGCCGGAGCCGGACGGCTCCAGGTGCTCTCGCAGCGGCGGCTGATGGTGAAGGTGGCCTCGGAGCTCGGCCGCCGCGAGGGCGCCGAGGCGCTCGTGACGGGCGACTCGCTCGGACAGGTGGCCTCGCAGACGCTCCCCAACCTCGCCGTGGTGGAGGAGGCCGCCGAGCTGCCGCTGCTGCGACCGCTGATCGACCGCGACAAGGCCGAGATCGTCGAGATCGCCAAGCAGCTCGGGACCTACGAGATCTCGATCCTGCCCGACGAGGACTGCTGCCAGCTCTTCTCCTCCAAGCTCGCCGTCACGCGCGGCCACACGGACGACCTGCGCCAGATCGAGCGCACGGCGGACATCGAGGAGATCGTGGACGGGCTCGTCGAGTCGGCGGAGCTGCACCACCCGCGGCTCGAGGAAACGCGCCCCGAGCCGCTCGCGGTAGGGCTATCGTCTCCTGGCGAGCCCCGATAGCTCAGCCGGATAGAGCGACTCCCTCCTAAGGAGTAGGCCGCAGGTTCGAATCCTGCTCGGGGCGCTGGGGATTTGCAGGGACTTTGCGTTCCACGCCTACTGCTGGGGCTCTCCCGGAGGTACGAAACGGGTACACGCCATCGCGGCGGGGCCGCAGCTTGCGCATCGAGGCTGCCGCCTTCGCTGCCGCTTTCATGGGCGAGCGACACTCTGCTGGCCGGCGGACTCTTGTACGCACTCAGCTCGGTTCGGTGTGCCGCGAGCTCTCGCCGGCGGCGACGGCCGAGGGTCCGCTCGTGGCGGACCCTCGGCTCGCACTGCGGCGCTGCTGGCTTGTCGGGAGCCTCCGGCTAGGGGACGGCGGTCCGCCCCTTCGTCGTTCTCTGCGAGAGCTAGTGGGCGGGACTAGTCGGTCCGTGCGCCAGGCCCATTCAGGCTCTCGGGGGCATCACCCCCGAAGTCGCCGGTCGCCGCGTTCTTGCTGTCGTCCTTCCGCCTTGCGCCTTCGTTGGGGCCGCTGTCGTAGCGGCTGCCGGTGACCAGATTGCTCTGCAGCGGATGCTCTCGCCGCGCGAGCGGTGCCGACTCGGGTCGGCCCGTCGCCGGGTTGAAGCCGCCGTAGCGGATCGATTCGGCGGGCCGGACAGCGCTACTGCCGGTGATCTGGTCCTGGTCGTTGGCGAGGATGACGACCGCGGCGCTCAGGCCGACGACGGCGATCGTGGCGACCGCTAGCAGCGCGCGCAGCTGCCGGTAGTGGGAGCGGAGCACGACCGCGGGGTGTTGTGTGGGAACTGCCTGGGGCATCGCTGCCTCCTGTTGTTGGGCGGCCGCCTCGGCGGCTCGCCTGTTGGGTGGGGGGTTCGGCGTGGGGGTGATCGTGCCGGGCCTCTGTTGCGGCGCGGCGACGCGCGCTGTGACAGGGCTGCGACTTGGCTTGGCGCCCGCGCGGGTGTCCGGTACGTTGGCTTCAACCGGCCCCGGTCGCTCGCTTTGATGGACTTCCGCATCCTCGGTCCGTTGGAGGCCCTCGATGAGGGTCGCGACGTGGCGCTGGCGGGGAGCAAGCGACGGGCGCTGCTGGCGCTGCTGCTTGTGCACGCCAACGAGACGCTCTCGATCGAGCGGCTGATCGACGAGCTGTGGGGCGAGTATCCGCCTGCGACCGCGGCCAGGACGGTGCAGGCACACGTCTCTCGCCTGCGAAAGGCGCTGCGGCGCCGGCAACGGCGCGGCGGCGCGATCGTCACCCGCGAGCACGGCTACCAGCTGACGCTCGATCCCGAGCGGCTCGACGCGCACCACTTCGAGCGCCTCGTCGCCGAGGGCAGGCGCGAGCTCGCGGCAGGCCACCCGCAGCGCGCCGCCGCGGCGTTCGAGGCGGCGCTCTCGCTGTGGCGCGGCGCGCCGCTTGCGGGCCTCGCCAAAGAGCCGTTCGTCCCAGCGCGAGGCGGCCCGCTTGGAGGATCTGCGGGTGGCCGCGCTGGAGGACCTGGGCGAGGCCAAGCTGGCGCTCGGGCGCCACAGCGAGCTGGTCGGGCGGCTCGAGGCGCTGATCGGCGAGCATCCCTATCGCGAGCGCCTGCGTGCCCAGTTGATGCTGGCCCTGTACCGCTGCGAGCGCCAGGCCGATGCGCTCCAGGCCTACCAGGACGCGCGCACGGACCCTGGTCGAAGAGCTGGGGATCGAGCCCGGCGAGCGTCTGCGGGAACTGGAGCGAGCCGATACTGGCGCAGGACCCGGCGCTCGCGGCGCCGGCGGCTGCTCCACCCGGGGGTCGGAGAGGGCGGACGCGACCCCGGCGATCTGCCAACGGGGGTGGTCACCTTCCTGCTGACCGACATCGAGGGCTCGTCGGGCCTGTGGGAGGCGGATGCCGACGCGATGGCGGCTGCGCTCGAGCTGCACGACGACCTGATCGCGCAAGCCGTGAACGAACACGGCGGGCGGCTGCTGAAGGCAAAGGGCGAGGGCGACGCGACGCTGACGGTATTCCGGCGCGCCTCCGACGCCGTGGCCTCCGCGGTGGAGCTCCAGCGGACGCTCCACGGCGCCGAATGGCCCGGCGGGCTCGACCTGCGCGTGCGGGTGGCGCTGCACACCGGCGAGGCGCATGAGCGCGAGGGCGACTACTTCGGCCCCGCGCTGAACCGCGCCGCCAGGCTGAGAAGCGTGGCGCGCGGCGGCGTCACCGTGATGTCTCAGGCGACCGCGGAGATCGTCCACGACCGCCTGCCCCCGGACACTGAGCTGGTCGAGCTCGGCCGCCAGGAGCTGCGCGGCCTATCGCGCCCGGAGAACGTGTTCGAGCTGCGCACGAGCTCCCCGGCCCGGTCTGGCTGGCGAGTCGGCGCTCGACGCGCCACGCAGGCGCTCACTGCTCGCCCGATGCGGTGGGCGGGCACCCCGCGCGCCGGCCGCTCGCGTGCCCGCCCCGCTCACACGCACCATCGGCCGCGAGGCGGACCGCTCCGCCATCGCGATGCTTCTGCGCCGCGACGAGACCCGCCTGGTCACGCTCACCGGGCCAGGCGGGGTGGGCAAGACGCGCCTGGCGCTCGAGGTGGCGCGGCTGGCTTGAGGGCGAGTATCGGGACGGCGCCTGGTTCGTTTCGCTCGCCGCGACCGCGAGCGCCGAGCACGTTGCGAGCGCGATCGCACAAACCGTGGGCGCCACGCCACTCGAGGGAGAGACCCTCGAGCGTGCGGTCGAGCGTTTCCTCGCCCCGAAGCACGGGCTGCTGGTGCTCGACAACTTCGAGCACCTCCTGCCGGCAGCCCCGCTGATCAGCGACCTGTTGGCCACCGCTCCGGCGCTGGCCGTGATCGCGACCAGCCGCGAGGCCCTGCGACTGCAAGCCGAGCAGCGCTACGCCGTCGCGCCACTCGAACTCCCAGCAGAGGCCGATCCCGGCGCCGTCGCGGAAGCCGCGGCCGGCGCACTGTTCGTCGAGCGCGCCCGCCGACACGACCGAGACTTCGAACTGACGGACGCCAACGCTGGCGCCATAGCCGAGATGTGCCGCCGGCTCGACGGGCTGCCGCTCGCCATAGAGCTCGCCGCGGCCCGCACCGTGCTGCTCAGCGTGAAGGAGCTGAACGCCCAGCTCACCCACGCGCTGGACGCGCTCGGCGCAGGCCCCCGCGACGCTCCGGCGCGCCAACAAACGCTCCGCGCAACGATCGAGTGGAGCCACCGCCTACTAGACGCCCGCGAGGCCGAGACCCTTGCCCGCTTCGCCGTCTTCGCCGGTGGAGCAACTATCGAGGCTGCCCAAGACATCACCGGCGCGGACCTCAGCACACTCGAGGGGCTGGTCGACAAGCAATTGCTCTTCCGCCGGCGCGGCTCCATCGGAGACACCCGTCTCTTGATGCTCGAGACGGTGCGCGAGTACGCCCACGAGCGACTTGTATCGAGTGAGGGTGACGCGGACATCGGTCGGCGCCATTGCCGCCGCTATCTCGCCTTTGCCGAGCGCGCGGAGTCCCAGCTGTTCACTCAGGACGAGAAGGAGTGGTTGTCTCGGCTCGACGGCGAGATCGAGAATCTCCGCGCGGCACTCGACTGGAGCCTCAGGCACGAGCCGGCGCTCGCGCTCCGCCTCGCCGGCGTATTGGTGATGTTCTGGCGGGTCCGCGGCAACTATGTCGAGGGACTGCGGTGGCTTGAGGCGGCCCTGGACGCAGCGGGCGACGCTGCCCCCGTTCGCGATCGCGCCCGGGCCCGCGGGGGACTGGCCCGGCTGCTCACCTCCCATGGGGCTGCCTACGACTGGCGTGGCTCTCGCGAAGAGGCAAAGGTTTGCGCTGCCGACGCCCTCGCCCTGTCGAAGGAGGCGGAGGACCCCGGCATGATCGCAGCCAACCTCTTAGTCCTCGCCGACCTCGAGCTAGCCGAGAGCCTTCCCCAACGGCGTCGGAGCGCGCTCGCCGAGGAAGCCCTTGTCCACGCGCGCGAGGCCGGCGACGAGAGGCTCGTCGCTTTCGCGCTGTGGGACCTGGCACTAGCGCTGCCAGTCGAGCAGGCAGGTGAGGAGATCGATCGAGCCTCCGCTGCGGCCAGCGCAATTGGCAGTTCGCGCCTGTTGATAAACCTGTACTCCAGCGCGGCATACAACGCGATCAAGGCAGGGACCCCCACGCGGGCGCAGCGGCTGCTCGAGCGTGCGATCCCGCTAGCCCGCGAGCTTGCGGATCCGGTCCTGTTGGTCAACGTGTGCGGCAACGTTGGTCTGGCCGCGCTCTTCATCGGCCAGCTCGACCGAGCGCAGACCGAGTTCGTGGAACAAGTTCGACTGTGCCGGGAGCACGTCTGGCCGGAGCCCGCCGGCGAGGGGCTGGCCGGCCTGGCAGCGATCGCCGCCGCCCGCGGCGACCTGGAGCGCGCCGCACTTCTCCTTGCTGCAGCGAGAGCCGCGGGCCAGATCGCCGACGACGATGTGGAAGCACACCTCAACGAGCACTTCTTCGAGCCGGCTCGCGCCGATTACGGCGAGCGACGCTGGAACGACGCCCAGGCGAGGGGCGCCCAGATGAGCTTCGAGCATGCGATCACCCTTGCCATGAGCCCTCGTGCAGTAGTCACCTGAAGCCGATCCCCCCCGCCTCAAACAAGATGAGCCGTATCCGCGCCCCGTCCGTCACTGCTGCCTTTCGAGGCATCCGAGTGCCGCGAATGCCATCCAGCTGAGGCTCGCATAGGACGAGGTGCAGAAGCGTCCTCCACCACAAGGCAGAGTGCCGCTCGCCCATGGGAGCGGTAGCGCCGCCGCTCGCGCATTCATGAGAAAGGAGCAGTCTGTGGACCGACCCGCCGACCTACCGCGCCGCGGGCCCAACCACGGAGAGCAATAGGCCCGGCTGGCGGCCGCAGCGTCCGCACGGAAACGGCCACCGCCTTGGATTCGTTAATGTTTAGACCGAGACCTGATAGCAAGCTCGGTCAGTGCGCCAACCAGTCCAAGTCGATCTCCCTCAGTTCTTCGGCTACGACCTGCTCGCCTACATCAGTGGTGCAGATTCCACGGAACTCTGGCAGGCCCGGGATGACCCAGGCCACCAAGCGCACACCTCGCTTTTTGCCACAGTCGACCTTTGTCGTCAATCACTGCCTCAGCGGCTGACGGACGCCGCGGAGCTGTCCCAGGTTCCGACCCGAGTTCGGCCGGTTCCGGGCGGCTGACGGAACTTCCCTCGGAAATGCGCTGCGACGAAACTGCGGCAATGACTTGTTTGAAGTGACGGCAGCTGACCCGCGGCTTCTTAGAGTCGCTGCTGACAATCGCGCGCGATGTTTATCCGTCGCTGCTTCCGCCCCCTTGGCACTGATGGTCACAGTTTTGCAAAGTCCTGTGCCAGAAGCGGAGAGCCCCACGGCAGATCCTTCGTCGTTTGGGCCTCTTTTGCAAAGCGTGCTCGCTGCGCGGGGCGAGACGCATGCAATCCTCGGGGGAGATGGGTACTGGAGGACACCGTGCGGGGCCTGGTCGAGGCTGCGCGCTTCATGGGCCACACGTCCCGGCACGGTGCCTCTCCGGGAGGGCCATGCGCTCGCAGGTGCTATGGCATTCGCTCGGCGAATCTCCGACTTTGGACTCCCGGGCAAGCGGACGCGATCTTGCTCATCGACGGTGCTCCTTGCGGGTACGAGCGGGCTCGCAGCGACAGCAGGGAAACGTCCGCGCGATCGGGGCCGAATCGCGGTCCGTCGCACTCGTGATCGGAATCCTGGGCGCCGATGATGCTCTCGCGCCCCCTGGCATAGACAGGCTCCGACGATCCGACCGATCCATCTAGCGCCTTCGACGGCGGCCGGCGAAAGGGGATGCCCCCGGTGCCCCTCCGGTCGCCTCGCGCAAGGGAGAAGCGTCAGGCCCTCGCCAGGGTACGAAACGGGTACACGCGCCCGGCCAACCGCGGCGCAGCGCAGCCACGCTGGTCCCTTTGGGTTGGCCGCGTCTGCAGCGATCTCTTGGCCGCCCGTACCCTCGCTTACCCTTCCATCCCGCCTCCTCGCTGGCCTCCTAAGGAGTAGGCCGCAGGTTCGAATCCTGCTCGGGGCGTTTGGCGGCGACGCGCATTACGGTGGACGCGTGATCGCGTTCGCCGGTGCCGCCCTCGACCGCGCTTCGGCGGAGCGGCGGCGGCCCGAGTGGCTTGCGGCGCGGCGCGCGGATCCGCGGGCGCGGGCTGTGCTGATGTCGGAGCGCGGGATATGGCTCGACGGCTCGCGACTCTTGCTTGCGGCTCCCAGTGAGGAGGCCGTGTTCCTTGGCGTCACCGGCGACACGCCGCTCTTCGCAGACGACGTGACCGGTGCCGAGCCGGAGCGGGGGCGGCCGGCCGGTCTGCGAGAGGCCGCCACGGAGCTGCCGGCCGACGAGGCGGCGCTGGCCGGCTACGCGGGATCGCTGCTCGCCTGGCACCGCCGCCATCGCTTCTGCGCCAACTGCGGGGCGTCGACGGAGATGCGCGACGCCGGCCACGAGCGCCACTGCCCCGCCTGCGAGGCCCACCACTTCCCGCGCACCGACCCCGTGGTGATCGTCCGCGTGACGGACTCGCAGGACCGGCTGCTGCTCGGGCGCCAGTCGCGCTGGCCGGAGGGACGCTTCTCGCTGCTGGCCGGCTACGTCGAGCCCGGCGAGACGCTCGAGGAGGCGGTGCGCCGAGAGGTGGCGGAGGAGTCGGGCGTGGAGCTGGGCGACGTGTCCTACATCGCCTCGCAGCCCTGGCCCTTCCCGAGCTCGCTTATGCTCGGCTTCAGCGCGCTGGCCGTGGGCGGCGAGCCCGCGCCGGGCGACGAGGAGCTCGCCGAGGTGCGCTGGTTCGAGCGCGAGGAGGTGGAACGAGCCGCCCGCGGTGAAGGCGAAGTGGCGCTCTCGCCGCCGTACTCGATCGCGCGGCGGCTGATCGACGCCTGGCTCGCCGGCGCCTAGCGGTCCGGGCGGTCCGGATACACGTCGTCGATCGTGGTGAGTGCCGCGTAAGGAGCGCCGTCGCTGGCGGCCGAGATTGCCTCGGCTCCGCCCGCCAACCGGTCGAGGACGCTCACCACACCCGCCACCTCGAAGCCCTCCTCGCGGACGCGCTCGATGGCGCTGACCGTGGAGCCCCCGGTGGTCACCACGTCCTCCACCACCAGGCAGCGCTCGCCCGGCTCGAGCTCCGGGCCCTCGATCCAGCGCTGGAGGCCGTGCTGCTTGCGGTCCTTGCGGACGAAGAACGCCTTCACGGGCGCGCCCGCCGCCAGCGCGGCGCATGCCACCGGATCTGCGCCCATGGTCATCCCGCCGACGGCCGTGGCTCCCACGCGCTCCGCCTCCGCGGCCACCAGCTCGCCGAGGGCGCGGAAGCCGTCCGGAAGCAGGATCGCCCGCTTGGCATCCACGTAGTACTGCGCCTTGCGGCCGCTCGTGAGGGTGACCTCGCCGATCACGAGCGCGTGCTCGCGCAGCTCGGTGATCAGGCGCTCGCGGGCGGTGTCATTCATGCGTTCAGGTCGGGTTGCAAAAAGTCAGGATCTGCAGCCGGCGGCCGATAGTAGTCGCGATGGGCTCCCTGGTCCGCGTCATCGCCATCCTGTGTTCCGGCCTGGTCCTGCTCGGATTCGCCTATTTCGCGACCGACGAGCTCGACCGTGGGTCGCGCACGCAGCAGAACAAGCTCGACAAGGAGCTCACCGGTGACCTCGGTGACCCGACGCCGATCTCGCCCACGCCGAGCCAGGAGGCAGCGCGCGAGCGCGCGAACGGCAAGTTCCGCGAGGCGGTGGACGACTCGAACGACATCCTGCTTGGCCCGTTCACGAACGTCGTCGACTCCAACGACCGCTGGGTCACGCACGGGGTGCCCGCCGTTCTGGCGCTGCTGCTCTACGGCCTCGGCCTCGGGACGTTGGCGAACATGCTGCCCAAGCAGCGCGAGCACGCCGCCGACTGGCGCACCGCCTGAGCTCCTCCCGCTGGCCTGGCTGAAGCCCGTCGCACGCATTCGCTAGGGTGCGGCCCCGCAAGTCAAGCGCCGAGTCTGGCCGTCCCACCCGGGCGACCAGAACGGGGGAACCAATTGGGCGGCAGCCGTGCCGCCCGGGGGCGAATCGCGGACCGAGTTCCGCATAGCGCATCTTCCAGCGCGAGCCCGTCAGCTAACCCCGTAGGCCCGAAAGGAAGGGGACATGGATGACGAACGCCCACCGGGATCTGGCCGCGGCTGAGGTCTGGGCCCGCTCGCTCGAGCGCTCGCGCCGCAGGCGGGAGCTACTGCCGAAGGCGCGGCGCGAGAACACCCGCAAGAAGCACATCTCGGCGGCGCTGGCCACGGCCGTCGTCGCCGGACCGGGCGCGCCCCTGGCGGCCGCGCAAGTTTCAGGCGATACAAGCGCGGCGGTTGCTGCGGAATCGCCGGCGAACCGCGCGATCGAGATACGCGAGGGCGGGCTGCCGCTGCGGCTTGGGAGCCAAGGCGAGCTCGTCGCTCACGTCCAAACCGAGCTCGGCGTCCCGTCCGACGGCATCTTCGGCCCACAGACCGACGCGGCGGTGCGCAGGTACCAGCTGTCCGCCGGTCTCGACGTGGACGGCATCGTGGGTCCGAACACGTGGTCATCGCTGTTCGCGAAGGCCGGTGCGAACGGTGCCGCCATGGGCGGGTCGAACGTCCCGCCGGAGGTGAAGCAGCAGGTCGCGCAGAAGCTGGAGCAGGCCGGCCAACGCCTGGCGGCGCAGGGCAACGCCGGTGCGGGCGGCCAGGTGGACGCTACGACGCCGACCGCGCCCACCACCCAGGCGCCTGCCGGCGGGTCATGCGGCTCGACGATCTCGACGCCCGTGCGCGGCACGGTCACGTCGAACTTCGGCCCGCGTGGCGGACGCAACCACGACGGCATCGACATCGCGGCTCCGACCGGCACGCCGGTCCGCGCGGCCGCGTGCGGCACGGTGAGCCTGGCCGGGCAGCAGAGCGGCTACGGAAACATCGTGTGCATCACGCACACCAGCCAGTTCTCGACCTGTTACGCGCACCTCTCGCGCTTCGGGGTCACGAGCGGTGCAGAGGTCCAGCAGGGTCAGGTGATCGGCTACGTGGGCTGCACCGGCAGCTGCACCGGGCCGCACCTGCATTTCGAGACGCGGGTGAACGGACAGGCGCAGGATCCGCGTACCTACCTGTCCGGCGGCTCGATCCCCGGCGCGCAGGCGAGTGTGGCCGGTGCGAGCAGCACCGGCACGAAGACCAGCTCCACGAGCACGACCCAGGCCACGGTGACCCAGACCGGGTCCGGCTCGACGACGACGACCGCGCCGGAGATCGTCGAGTTCGCCCCGTCCGCGTCGAGCGTGACGGCGACCGCGGTGCCGGCGGAGACCACGCCGGCCGCGGCCGAGCAGGTCGCCGTGGAGGCGGCTGTGCCCGCTGAGGTCGCGGCCGAGCCCGTCGCGACGGAGCAGGTCGCCGTGGAGGCGGCTGTGCCGGCTGAGGTCGTGGCCGAGCCGGTCGCCGCCGAGGTCGCGGTGGAGCCGGTCGCGCTGGAGCCGGTGGCTGCCGAGCCGGCCGCCGTCGAGACGGCCGCGCCCGCAGAGGTGGCGGCCGAGCCTGTCGCCGTCGAGGCGCAGGTCGCCGCTCCCGCGGACGCTGCCGCTTCGGTCGCGCCCGCAGTGGACACCGCTGCCGAGTCGAGCGTCGCTTCGGGGCAGGGTCAGGGGGACCTCGCGGCTACGGCCGCGACGCAGTAGCGCGGATTCCGCGCGAAGTGCCGTCGGCCCGGTGGGCCGGCGGAGCCAAGGGGGAACCGTGGAGACCCCGCTCGAAAGGGCGGGGTCTCTGCGTTTCGCGGCCAAGCCCGGCGCGCCGCGGGCCGGCTACTGGTACGTGTAGATCGGGTCGCCCAGGTCGATCCAGTTGTAGATCGAGAGGGCGTTCGGGATCGGCACGCGCAGGCAGCCGTGGCTCGCGGGGTAGTTCGGCACCGACGCGTAGCCGTGGATCGCGTATCCGCCGATGAAGTACGACGAGTGCACCATCCCGTGCGAGTTCGTGCCCGGCTGCTTGCGGTAGAAGCGGTAGCTGCCGAAGACCGTCGGCGTGGCCGGCGTTCCCGACGAGGTGTGGTACACGCGGTAGGGCCTGCCGCGGTCCGCCAGCACGAGCACCTGCCGTGACCAGTCGAATTCGACGTGCTTGCCGCGGGTGCCCGAGTCCGGGTAGCGCAGCTTGAAGGCGCCGTCGCGGCGCAGGACCATCGCGTAGACGGACGTGGCCGCATAACCGTCACGGCCCATCCCGTTCGTCTTCCGGAAGGCGTTGACCGCGTTCGCGGTGAGACCGTCGAAGTAGCCGGTGACCGGCGTCGCGAAGCCGAGCTTCAGCAACCCGCGCTGCAGCAGGGTGACCTTCGCACCGCGGGCACCCTGGCCCGCCTGCCAGTTGACGACCTGGATCGTCTCGCTGCGAGTCCGGAAGGCCCGCTGCCGATCGCTCGCCTTGTGCTTCACCACGAGCCGCACCGGCCCGGGATTCCCGACCTTGAAGCGGAACTCGTAACGGCCACGCCGCTGGACGGAGCGGCGCACCTGCTTGCTCGCCTTGCCGCGGCGGATGGCGTACAGCGTGAGGACCTCGCCGCGCAGACCCGGCTTCACGACCCCGCGCACCACAACCTCCTGGGAGGGCGCGAAGTAGCGCGTCTTCTTGGTGGCGAGCCCGCCCTTCACGGACAGCGTCGCCTTCCCAGCGGCCGGCTCGGGCTCGGGTGTGGGCGTCTGCGCCTGGGCCGCGGGCGCCAGGGCCAGCAGGACGAGCGGCATCGGGAGAAGCGGGCGCATGCTCATAGGGCGCCCACTATGCCATGGCCGTCCGCTGTGCTCGCGGCGCAACCGTGCAGGCGAGCAGCATCAGCGAGCCGAACACGAGCGACACGCTGGCGTCGTCAACGGTGACCCCGAACGCGATCGCGTTGTTGAAGGCGTGGAGGGCGATCACGGGGTACAGCGAGCCCGTGCGCTCGTAGACGAGGCAGAACACGAAGCCGAGCCCCGCCAGCGGCGGGATGATCAGGAGGCTGTCCGCCGACGAGAGGTCCCAGTGGATGACGCCGAACAGGATCCCGTCGATCAGGGCGGCCAAGAGCACCGAGTAGCGGCTGCGCAGGGCTCGGTAGAAGAAGCCGCGGAAGAAGAACTCCTCGGCCACGGGTGCGACACAGACGACCATGAAGCCGGCGGCGATCATGCCGAGCGTGCCCTGGTCGGCACCGAGGTCCTGCGCCACGGTCTGCTCGGTGTCGGGCTGGACGATGGCCGTGTAGAGCGCGGCGAGCGCGTAGAAGGACATCAGCCCCAGCACAGCCCAGCCCACCGTCGGCCAGAAGCGCGACCGCCGCAATCCGAACTGCTCCGGGCGCGGCTTGCCGGCGAAGGACGCGAACAGCACGGCCGTCCCGATGAAGATCACACTCTGGAGAAACGTGGCCACCACGGTGAAGGTGGCGTCCTCGTCGTCCGATGTCGCGCCGGTGGCCGCGGCCACGATGCCCACGACCACGAGCGTGGCGATGAGCGCGACTAGGAAGCCCACGCCGGCGTACCACGCCGGCCAGCGCGGGCCGGCGCCCGCGGGCAGCTCCGGGCGCTCGGGCGGCGGCGGCGTGGGATCGATCGAAACGCGCTCCACGGCAAGTCAGAGTAGGGCGGCGAGCTCCCGAAGTGAGCGCACGGCCTCCACGCCCGGCGGCGGGTCGCCCTCTCGCTGGAGCAGAACGGCCCGCACGCCGGCCGCGGCGGCGCCCTGGACGTCGTTGTCCACCTTGTCGCCCACGTGGAGCGCCTCGGAGGGCGCCGCGCCCGCAATCGCCAGCGCCCGCTCAAACACGCGCGGATCGGGCTTCGGTGCGCCGACCTCCGCCGAGGTGACCACGCCGTCGACCAGCTCGGTGATTCCCGTCGGCCCGAGCCACTCCGGCAGCGAGCAGTCCCAGTTGCTCGCCACCACGAGCGTCACTCCGCGCCCGCGCAGCTCCTCGAGCGCGGGCAGCACGTCCGGATACGGCCGGAACTCGAGCGCCTCCAGCATCGCGCGGCGCGCGGTCGCGTGGTCGAGGTCCGGGAGCTCCAGGGCCCTTCGCATCTCCTCCGCACAGCGGTCGCGCAGCCGCTCCAGCCGCTCGGGGTCGGACCCCTCCAGATGGTGGTCGAGGTAGTAGGCGATCTCCGCCGCGAACCCGGCGGCGGCCCGCTCCTCGCTCACCTCGAAGCCCGCCTGGGCCAGCAGCCGCTGGAGACGAGGCGCCGGGGGCTGGAGCTCCACCAGGGTGCCGAGGGCGTCGAGCAGGACCGCCTTGACCCCGCCGCTCACGAGATCCAATGCCAGCTCGCGTACTGGGCAGTGAAGAGGCCGAGGCCGATTGCGAACGCGGCGGCCACCAGATCCGTGTTGCGGCGCTCGTCGCAGACGATCGCGAGCCACATGAAGAGCGGGAACAGCACCGCCACGAAGCGCGGCAGCGACATCAGCGGCTGCGGCGTGACCGGAAAGGTCAGCGGCAGCAGCAGCGAGGCCGCCACCCAGGCGCCGTAGGCGCGCGGCAGCCGCCGCCAGACGCCCACACACGCCACCACCGCGAACACCAGCGTCACGAACAGCATCACGTTGATGGCCGCGATCCGGAACGGGTCTCCGGCTGCGACCTCGAAGTAGACCGGCGTGCGCGAGCCGGACGCCAGCTGGCGGACGCCGTCCACGGCCGCCACGAGGCCGTCCCACGCCCCGGCCAGCGGCACGCTGAGCTCGCGCGACCATGCCTCCTGGACGTCGAGGAAGCGCAGCGCGTCGCCCTCCACGAGGCCGAGCCACGCGGCGTACGCGGCGATCCCGAGCGGGGCGAGCAGCAGCCACGCGGCGTCGCGCGGTCGCCGCGGCCGCGAGCCCCACCAGAGCATGGCGAGCGGGATCAGGAGCAGCAGCCCGGCGCTGCGAGTGCCGGACGCGAGCGCCGCGCAGCTGCCGGCCCAGGCCCAGTGCCCGCTGCGCGCCGCGTAGAAGGCGCCCACCGCCAGCAGGAGGAAGAGGCTCTCCGAGTACGGCGCTCCGAAGTACACCGCGGCCGGGAAGACCGCGAGCAGCAGCAGCGTGGGACGCGCGAGCCGCCGGCCCAGCTCGAGCTCCGCGAGCCGGTACAGGAGAAACAGCGCACCCAGGAAAGCGGCCAGCGACACGGCGTACGCCGCCACGAGCAGCGCGCCCTCGGATGCCCCGAACGGTGTCGCGACGGCCCGCACCAGCAGCGGGTAGAGCGGGAAGAAGGCGGCGCGCGGAGCGCTGTCGCCGTACCCGGAGTCCGCGATGCGCAGGTACCAGACGGAGTCCCAGCGGGCGAGCGGCGCGAGCAGCGGATCGGCCAAGCGCGTGCGTGAGCGACGGCTCGTCGAACTTCTCGGCGTTCCTGTGCGCCAGCCCGCCCGCCGCAGGACCGAAGGAGAGGGCGGCGAAGACCGCCACGAGGAGCACCGCGGCGCGGGTCGATACGGCCACGCGCAATGCGGCGCGAAACGCCTCGGAGTCGCGCACGGCCGCGATTGTCCGTGCGCGGGTGGGGGTAGCCTCATACGCCATGCCGGACGCGCATTTCTACACCGCAACCTCGAGCGACGACTGGATCGTTGCCGGGGCCGCGATCGCGATTGCGTTCGTGATCGCGGCGCTGGTGGACCGCACGATCGCCAAGCGTGGCGCACGGGTGGGCGAGCTCGTGTCCAGGGGAGAGCTCTCGCCGGCGACCCAGACCCGGCTCAGGCTGGTCCGCCGGCTCACCAATGCGCTCATCCTGCTGATCGGCGTGGCGGTGGCGGCGTCGCAGATCGACGAGGTCTCCGGCGTGGCGAAGGGGGTCCTCGCCTCGTCCGCGGTGGTCGGCCTCGTGGTCGGCTTCGCCGCCCGCCAGACGCTCGCCAACGCCATCGCCGGGATCCTGCTCGCCATCACGCAGCCGATCCGCATCGGCGACCTCGTGACCTTCGAGGAGCAGACCGGCGAGGTCGAGGACGTGAAGCTCACCTACACCTACATCCGGCTCGACGACGGCCGTCGCCTGATCGTCCCGAACGAGCGTCTGGCGCAGAGTTCGGTGCTGAACCACACGATTCTCGACCCGCGCGTCCAGGTGGAGGTGTCGGTATGGCTACCGCCCGACGCGGACCTCGACAAGGCGATGGAGCTGATCCGCGACGAGGACGCCGGCATCGACGTGTCCGTGGCCGAGGTCGACAAGGAGGGCGTGCGGCTCAGCGCGACCACCTGGGCGCCCAGCCCCGCTGAGCGGGGCCAGAGGGCGGCGGAGCTGCGGCTGCGCTGGCTGCGTGAGCTGCGGGAGCACGCACTATCCTCAACCGAGGCCTGAGCGTGGTTCGCCACCGAACGTTTTAATGACCCAACGTCAGCGAAAGTCGAGGAGGCGAAAGCGCCATACCGGACGCAGCTCCGTGCTGCTCGGCCTGGGCGTCCTCGCCACCGTCTCCGTGATCGCCGTCCTCTCGGCGGTCGGCTACGTGCTCGCTATAGCCGCGTCCGCGCCCGATATCTCCGAGCTCAAGCCGGCAGACAAGGGGCAGCTCTCAGCCATCTACGCGGCCGACGGCTCGCGCCTCGGTTTCATCCAGTCGGACGTGCTCCGCCGCGTCGTCCCATGGCGAGACATCCCGGTGCACCTGCGCCGCGCCACCGTCGCGATCGAGGACGAGCGCTTCTACAAGCACGACGGCGTGGACCTCAACGCCATCGTGCGCGCCGGCATCAAGAACCTCGAGTCCGGCAAGACCGTGCAGGGCGGCTCGACCATCACCCAGCAGCTCGTCCGCGCGCTCTACATCAAGGACCCCAAGCGCGACTTCAACCGCAAGATCCGCGAAGCGAAGCTCGCCTCCGAGCTCGAGGACGAGCACTCGAAGACCTGGATCCTGCACAACTACCTCAACTCCGTGCCCTATGGGACGGTCGGCGGCCGCACGGCAATTGGTGTGGAGGCCGCAGCGGTCACGTTCTTCAACAAGCACGCCAGGGGTCTCAGGCTGTACCAGTCGGCGCTGCTGGCCGGCCTGCCGCAGGCACCGTCCGAGTACAACCCCTTCCGGAACCCCGAGGCAGCCCTCGCACGACGCAACGAGGTGCTCCGGCAGATGGTCAAGAACGGGTACATCACCCAGGCCGAGGCGGACAGGGCGTCTCAGCGGGGGCTGGGTCTCCGCCCCGGCACCCGGTACATCCAGCGCCGCGAGCCCTACTTCTTCGACTACGTGCAGGACAAGCTGATCGACCGCTACGGCGTCGGCGTGGTGCGGCGCGGCGGCCTGCGTATCCACACGACGATCGATCCGGCGCTTCAGGACTCCGCGCGCGAGGCGATCAACTCGTACTACGGCGATCCCGCCGGCCCGAGCTCGGCGCTCGTTGCCATCGACCCGGCGACCGGGAAGATCAGGGCCATGGCTTCGAGCGGGACCTATCAGAACAGCAAGTTCAACCTGGCCGCGCAGGGCCACCGGCAGCCGGGCTCGGCGTTCAAGACGTTCGTGCTCACGACGGCGATCCGGCAGGGGGTGAACCCGAACTCCACCTACTACACCTCGAAGCCGCTGAACATCAACGACCCCGACTACGGGCACTGGGAAGTCAAGACATTCGGGAACTCGTACATCGGCACCGTCAGCCTCACCCGCGCCACCCTGTCGTCGGACAACACGGTGTATGCGCAGCTGATCCTCGACCTGGGTCCGAAGAAGGTGTGCGAGACCGCCAAGCTGCTCGGAATCACGACCCACCTCGACTGCTACCCCGCCGAGGGCCTCGGAGGCCTGACCCTCGGCGTCACCCCGCTGGAGATGGCTGGCGCGTACGCCACCCTCGCGAGTGGGGGCATCCGTCACCGCCCAACCGGCATCGAGCGGGTCGTGTTCCCGGACGGCAAGAGCGAGAAGCTCGCCGGCGCGGAAGGCAAGCGCGTGCTCACGGACGGAGAGGCGTACGAGGTGACCAAGGTCCTCAAGATGAACGTCCAGTCGGGCACGGGGACCGCCGCCAACTACGGCTGCCCGGCAGCTGGGAAGACCGGCACGACCGACGAGGCGAAGGACGCTTGGTTCGTGGGCTATACCCCGGAGCTCTCGGCTGCCGTCTGGGTCGGCTATCCGAACGCCGGCGTCGCCATGCCGGGCGCCCAGGGGGGCACCTACGCCGCGCCCGTCTGGCACGCTTTCATGCTTCCCGCCCACGGTGATTTCTGCGACGACTTCCCGGAGCCGGCGGAGCCCGCCGAGTTCTCACCCTTCTTCGGCAAGTACTCCAGCACCGGCCGGTCGGGCAGCAGCCAGTACTACGCGCCGAGCACCACGACGCCCGACCCGAAGTACGACCCGCGCTTCTACGAGCAGGCGCCGCTCGACGTGCCCGAGACCGAGACGCCTGAGCAGGCACCCGAGGTGCCGCTGCCCGGTAACGGCAACGGGAACGGCAAGAAGAGCGAGCCGGGCGGCACCGCCGCACCCGGCTGATGCCGCGCCCGTGGCCGAGCTCGACCTGATCGCAGCGATCGAGGCCACGCTCAGCGACCGGAGCGGCCGGCTGGTGCGCTGGACCGGCGACGACGCGGCCGTCACGCGCACGCGGCCGTTCGCGGTGACGTCCATCGACACGCTGGTCGACGGCGTGCACTTCGAGCGCGCCACTCACGGCGCTCGCGACATCGGCTGGAAGGCGCTCGCCACCGCGCTCTCGGACCTGGCCGCCATGGGCGCCGAGGCGGGCGAGGCGTACGTGTCGGTGGTGCTGCCGGAGGGGTTCGTGGATGCGCTCGAGCTGGTCCAGGGCATGGAGGAGCTCGCCGCGAGCTGTGGCGTCACGATCGCCGGCGGTGACGTGGTGCGCGGCGGGCTGCTCGTGGTGACCGTGACCGTGGTGGGCTGGGCCGATCGCGAGGACGACCTCGTGGGTCGCGACGGCGCCGCGCCGGGCGACCTCGTGGGCGTGACGGGCGAGCTCGGCGGCTCCGAGGCGGGCCGGCGGGTGCTCGCCGCCGGAGAGACCGAGCCGGCGGAGCTCGTGGCGCGCCACCTGCGGCCGCTGCCGCGGCTCGAGAGCGGCGCCGCGCTGGCGCGCGCGGGGGCCAGCGCGATGATCGACTTGAGCGACGGACTCGCCACCGACGCCCGCCACGTGGCGGACCGCAGCGGCGTGGCGCTGGCGGTGCGCCTGGACGCGGTCCCGCTTGCGTCAGGCGTGAGCGCGGAGGAAGCGGTCACCGGCGGCGACGACTACGAGCTGCTCGTGACCGTGCCGCGGGAGCGCCGGGCGGCCGCCGAGGCGGCCGCCCCGCTCACCTGGGTGGGCGAGGTATCAGCCGGTGGTGGACTGGTTCTTCTCGGGGCGGAAGGCCCCGTCTCTGGCCTGCGCGGCTACGAGCACCCTTGAACGCAGGATCGCCCTCGCGACCGCGCGCGAATCCACCACGTACTCACCCCGCTCGACGCTGCGCCTGAGCGAGTCGTCGACTCCCCTGCGATCCATCCCCCGCACCTCCCCTTGTTACAGGACCGGTTATCGGCACGCCCGATGCTTCTCGCGCCGCGCGCTCGTCAAAACCCGGACATCCGGCCAGTCAGCGCCGGAGCGCCGACTGAGTGCCGCCGAGCGAGCCGGGCCCGGCGTACGAGCCGGGGCCGTAGACCGCCGGCCCGTCCGGTCCCTGCTCGTCCTCGTCCTCGGGGCTGCGCCACGCGATCTCGGAGGTGGCGCAGACTGCCGCCAGCATCAGGCAGCCGATCAGCGCCAGCACGATCCCGACGCTCTGCCCGGTGAGCAGCATGAGCAGGTACCAGGCGCCGTGCAGCGGGTCGACCGACAGGGCGAACAGGTAGTAGATCGCCACCAGGGCGGCGGGCGCCACGCCCACGCCGATCAGGACGGCCCGCCACCGTCGTGGCGGCATCGGACGGGTGAGCACCGTGAGCATCCACAGGTGCGCGGCCGGCACGGCGAGCAGCCCGGCATACGGGTTCACGAGCCACAGCAGCAGCGAGCCGGCAGCAATCGCGAGTGCGAGCGCCACGCCCGCCCCCGGCTCGATCGGCTCGCGCAGGTCCGGGTCGGGCCTCGCAGCCAGCCAGCGGGCGAGGAGGAGCGCCAGCACCATCGCCACGGCCACTCCCCCCAGCACGCCGAGCGCGGGCCCGTCCAGAGGCACCACGTCAGGCGGCACGGGCGCGGGTGGCGGCGCCGGCGTGGCGCCGACAAGGGCGAGGAACTGGGCCAGCGCCAGTACCGCGAGGAACGGGGCAACCCAGGCGGCGACCCAGCGCAGCCAGCGCAGCACGTCCACCTGCCGCCGGCGCGCGCGAGCGAAGGCGTCCACGGACGCGACCAGCACAGGAAGCAGCAGCGTCCCGGCCAGCAGCGAGATCACCCAGCCGGGCAGTACCTGGCTGACGGCCTGGACGTAGCTCTCGGGCCCGTGCTGCGGGCGCCCGCCCTGGTCGACCGCCGTGAGCGTCCGCAGCGTGGCGCGCCCCAGCATGCCGAGCCGGTCCTCGTCGATCGCCTCGACCGGGCCGTCGCCGTCCGGCGGCAGCTCCCCGCTGCCGGAGATCCGGATCGCGTCGTAGCCCTTCTCCAGCAGCACGCCCTGCGAGCCGATCCCGATTGGGAACGAGAGCCGGGCGAACTGGCCGAACGCGCCGCTCCCGCCCGCGGAGCTGCCGAACTCCTCGCGGATCGAGTTCGCCGCCGTGCGCTGGAGCCCGATGCCGGCGCGGCGCGTGTCGTTCGACCACGCCTGTAGGAGCGAGCCCCGGTGGGTGTGCGAGCCGAGGTCGGAGACCACGATCACGGCGTCCACGAACTCGGGCGCCGGGAGGTCGCTGATCAGCTCCCGCGCCCCGACCTCCCCCAGGTTCGATCCGTCCACCGACGCCAGCACCAGCGTCTTCTGCGACGGCCGCCCCTGGTACACGCGCGCCAGCTGCATCAGCGCGGCGGTGTCGGCGGCGCTCCCCGGCGCCTCCGGTACCGTCGCGGCGTCGCGGGCCGCAACGATCACGATCTGGCGCCGCGAGCGCCCGGCCCGCAGGCCGATCACGTTCACGAGCTCATGATCCGCATGCGTGAAGCGCTGGAGATGCGGGCGCCCGTCGCGGCCGCCGCCGAACCCGCGCGCCGCAAACGTGTCCGCCACGAGCTCTGCCGTGGCGAGATCGCCGCGCGTGCCGGCCCGCCGGTCGGGTGCATCGGTGGCGATGCGCGCCGCCAGCTCGGCCGCCTGAGCGCCGTCGAACAGCACGTCGGCCGCCAGCCCCTGCGGCAGCGGCCTCGGCCTGCTCTCGAACGAGAACATGGCCAGCACCACCGCCAGCAGGGCCGGCACGAAGGCCGCTCGGTACACCCGCGGTTCAATCACGCGGCCTCAACCTACGCGGTCGGGCGAGCGCCGGGCGTTGCCCGGCGCGCAGCCACCTACACTTTTGAAGGTTGAGCATCTCTGCCCCTCGCATACTGCTCGTGGACGACGAGCTCTCGGTCCAGAAGCTGCTGGCGTATCCGCTGCGCAAAGAGGGCTACGACGTGATCCCCGCGCTCGACGGGCGGGAGGCGCTCGAGCGCCTGCGTGACGACAACTTCGACCTCGTGGTGCTCGACGTGATGCTGCCGCGGATGGACGGCTTCGACGTCTGCCGCGCGATCCGCTCGCGCAGCACGGTGCCGATCATCATGCTCACCGCCAAGACCGAGGAGACGGACAAGGTCCTCGGCCTGGAGCTGGGTGCGGACGACTACATCACCAAGCCGTTCTCGGTGCGCGAGTTCCGCAGCCGCGTGAAGGCCGTCCTGCGGCGGGCCGCCCTTGCGCAGCCCGAGACACAGTTCGAGGAGCCGATCGACGCTGGCGACCTCTCGATCGACTTCGAGAAGCGATCCGTCGTGGTTCGCGGCGAGTCCGTGCGGCTCACCTACGTGGAGTTCGAGATCATCGCGGCGCTCGCGCGGGCACCCGGTCGCGTGTTCAGCAGGACGATGCTGCTGGAGCGGGTGTGGGGCGACGCGTCCTACCGCGACCCGCGCACGATCGACGTTCACATCCGGCACCTGCGCGAGAAGCTGGAGGAGGAGCCGAAGACGCCTGAGCTGATCCTCACGGTGCGCGGGGTGGGCTACCGCTTCCGAGACTCATGAGCCGACTGCGCTCGCTGCGCCAGAAGATCGCCTTCATCTTCTTCGTCATCACGGCGCTGGCGTTCTCGGCGATCTGGTTCGTCGTGGTTCCTCAGCTCGAGGACAACCTCAAGGAGAGGCGGCTCCAGAACCTGGAGGAGGAGGCCATCGACGCGAGGCCGGCGCTCCAGCTGCGACTCGTCAACGGCAGGGAGCTGACGCGCAAGAACCTCACCGCACGCGTCCGTCAGGCGTCGGCCGCGACCGACGCACAGGTGACGGTGAGAGACTGGCAACGAGACTGGAGCCCCGAGCGCAATCCCGGCTTCTACCCCGTGGACGACAGCAAGGCGCTGGTCCCGTTCGATGAGAACCTCGCCCGGCGCGCTCTGATCCTGCGCCGCAGGCAGGCCGCGTACGGCACGTTCCGCGGCGAGGAGGTGGGGATGGTGGCCCAGCCCCTCACCACCAGGGGCAAGCTGCCGCGCGTGGCCTTCTATTCGCGCGACTTCGCCGACGTGCGCGAGACCGTGGCGTTCGTACGCGACCGCGTCCTCATCGCGACCAGCGCCGCGCTCCTGATCGCGCTCTTCGGCGGCTATCTCGTGGCCGCGCGGCTCGCTCGACGCGTGGGTCGGCTCGAGCGCGCCGCCCGCCACGTGGCGCGCGGGCGCTTCATGGAGCCGCTCCCCGTGACGGCGCAGGACGAGCTCGGCCAGCTCACCGAGACCTTCAACGAGATGCAGCAGCAGCTGCGGCAGGGTGGACGTGGCGCGCAAGGAGTTCATCGCCACCGCCTCGCACGAGCTGCGCACGCCGATCTTCTCGCTCTCCGGTTTCGTGGAGCTGCTTCAGGACGAGGAGCTCGACGACGAGACGCGCCGGGAGTTCCTCGACACCATGAGCGAGCAGGTGGAGCGCCTCCAGAAGCTGTCGGTGAACCTGCTCGACCTGTCGCGCCTCGACTCCGGGTCGGTCGAGCTCCAGACCGAGCCGGTGGACCTCGCCGAGCTCGCGCGCTCGATCGCGGACGAGTTCCATCCGCGCCTCTCCGACCACGGCACCGAGCTGCTCCTCCAGGTGCCGGAGGAGGGCCCAAGCGCGTACTGCGACCGGGAACGCGTGGCGCAGATCGTGCGTATCCTGCTCGACAACGCCCTCCGTCACACGCCGGAGGGCACGGACGTCACCGTGAGGGCACACCGCGACAACGGCGCCGCCGAGCTCACGGTGGCCGATACGGGGCCCGGCCTGCCGGCCGGGGCGCGCTCCAAGGTGTTCGAGCGCTTCTACACCGGCGACGCCACCCGCGGCGCCGGCCTCGGGCTGGCGATCGCGCGCGAGCTCGCGGAGCGCATGGACGGGCGCCTGCTGCTCGAGACGGAGCGCGGCAGCACCGCCTTCACACTCGAGCTGCCCTCGGACGGTACGACCCCGTGAGGCCAGCGGCGGCGCTCGCCGCCGCGGCGCTCATCCTGGCCGCAGGTTGCGACTCCAACGACGACGGCAGCGGCGGTGCCCAGTCCGCTGGCCGCAGCGAGGTGACCACCACTCGCGTCCAGGTGGTCGAGGGGCTGGGCCGCGAGGGCGGCTTCGACCCGGCTCAGATCTACGACCGGCTCTCGCCGGGCGTCGTCACGGTCCTGTCGATCTTCAAGGGAGGCGCGAGCCTGCTCGACGGCGGGGGCGAGGGCGGGCAGGGCTCGGGATTCGTGCTGGACGGCAACGGCTACATCGCCACCAACGCCCACGTCGTGACGATCGACGACGCCGACGGCACGGACACGGCGGACCAGGTCTACGTGGAGTTCATCGACGGCAACCGCGTGCCGGCCGAGATCGTCGGCCACGACCCGAACGCCGACGTCGCGCTCCTGAAGGTCAACCCGGACGGGCTCTCGCTCACGCCGCTCCACCTCGGCGAGTCGCACACGATCTCGGTCGGCGAGCCGGTGGCGGCGATCGGCAGCCCGTTCGGGGAGCGCCAGTCGCTCTCGATCGGGGTGATCTCGGCGCTCGACCGCACGATCCGCTCGCTGACCCAGTTCGAGATCGGCGACGCCATCCAGACCGACGCCGCGATCAACCCGGGCAACTCGGGCGGCCCGTTGCTCGACGCCGAGGGCCGGGTGATTGGCATCAACGCCCAGATCAAGTCGCAGTCGGGCGGCGGCGAGGGCGTGGGGTTCGCCGTCCCGGTCGACGCGGTGCGGAGGTCGCTCCGCGAGCTGCGCGAGAAGGGGCGGGTGGACTACGGCTATCTGGGCGTCGAGACGCTGACGGTGTGGCCGCAGCTAGCCGAGCGCATCGACCTCCACCTGAACACCGGCGCGCTCGTGCAGGACGTCGTGGACGGCAGCCCGGCCGAGGACGCCGGCCTCGAGGCCGGCCACGAGGACATCACGTTCCAGGGCCAGGGCGGCATCACGGTGGGCGGCGACCTGATCGTCGCGGTGGACGGCAAGCGGCTCACGCGCGAGCACGACCTCGCGGACGAGATCAGCGCGCGCGGCGCGGGCGAGAACGTGGAGTTGACCATCGTGCGCGACGGCGAGCAGCGGACGCTCGACGTCGAGCTCGGCCGCCGCCCGGCGGGCTCGCGCCCCTAAGTCCCATCGGGGTCCCCGGCCGATGCTGGGTTCGGCCGTATTTCCGGGTAGTGTGCCGAAGTGGTGGAGGTACCACGGGCGAGTGACAGCCGCGACGTCTCGTTGACGATCCCTGCGAGGCCCGATTACCTCGTACTCGCCCGGCTCGCGCTGTCGGCGGTGTGCCGCCTGACGCCGCTGTCGCCCGAGGAGGTCGCCGACCTGAAGCTCGCGATCACCGAGGCCGCCAACGATTACGTCGACGAGACGCGAGGTCTCGAGGACGAGAGCCGGCTCAACTTCTCCTTCCATCTCGGCGATGACCGGCTGCTCATGGATCTCGACGGAACCGCCGGCCCGGTGGCCTCCTCGGAGCAGGAGCTCAGCCGCGCGATCATCGAGGCGACGGTGGACCAGGCCGAGTTCAGCGACGGGCGCACGCGACTCGTGAAGTACCTCAGCGAGACTGGATAGTCTGCCGCGCGTGCTGACGCCGGTTTCGGTAGGCAACAAGAGCCTCGCCGACTACACACATCTGGCCGGTAGGCCCCTCATCGAGGAGATTCGCGAGCTCGCGAAGGACCTCGAGGGCCTGCGCGTGCTCCACCTGTCCGCGACCGCGTTCGGCGGCGGCGTGTCCGAGATCCTCTACACGCTGATCCCGCTGATGAACGACGTCGGCATCGAGGCCGAGTGGCAGGTGATGCTCGGCCGCGAGGAGTTCTACAACGCCACGAAGCGGCTGCACAACGCGCTCCAGGGCAACCCCGACTCGCTCACCGACGAGGAGTGGGCGATCTACGAGCGCTACAACGAGCTGAACGCGAAGGAGATCGAGGGCGGCTGGGACGTGATCATCATCCACGACCCGCAGCCCGCGGCGATCCGCGGCCAGGTGCCCGAGAAGGCGACGACGTGGGTGTGGCGCTGCCACATCGACCTCTCGACGCCCAACCCCGACGCGATCGAGCACCTCGTCCCGTTCATCCGCGACTACGACGCCTCCGTCTGGCACCTACAGCAGTACGTGCCTGCCGGGATGGACGGGGCGCGCGGTGGCGTTCACATCCTCCCGCCCGCGATCGATCCGCTGTCGCCGAAGAACATGGCGCTCTCGCCCGAGGATGCCGCGTTCGTCTGCGACCAGTTCGGCATCGACGTCGACCGTCCGCTGATGTGCCAGGTGTCGCGCTTCGACCCCTGGAAGGACCCGATGGGCGTGATCGACGCGTATCGTCAGGTCACCGAGGAAATGCCCGAGGTGCAGCTCGCGCTCGTGGGTTCGATGGCCACCGACGACCCCGAGGGCTGGGAGTTCTTCAACTCCACGATGGCGTACGCAGACGGCGACCCAGACATCCACATCCTCAACAACCTCAACCAGGTCGGGGCGATCGAGGTGAACGCCTTCCAGTCGCAGGCCGACGTGGTGATCCAGAAGTCGACTCGCGAGGGATTCGGCCTTACGGTCTCGGAGGCGCTCTGGAAGGGCCGGCCGTTCATCGGCGGTGACGTGGGCGGAATACCGCTCCAGGTGCAGGACGGCGAGACGGGCTACCTCGTCTCCTCGCCCGAGGAGTGCGCCGAGCGCACGCTGCGCATCCTGCGCGAGCCGGACCTCGGCAAGCGGCTCGGCCGCGCCGGCAAGGAGCACGTGCGGACGCACTTCCTGACACCGCGCCTGCTGCGCGACTGGCTGAGGCTCTTCCAGGCCCACAGATGAAGCCCGAGACCCCCCTCGTCCTCGTCTCGAACCGCGGCCCGGCCACGTTCGAGGGAGGCGAGGCGAAGCGCGGCGGCGGCGGGCTCGTGACCGCGCTCAAGGGGCTCGTGCACCACAGGGACGCGGTGTGGGTGGCGTCGGCGATGACCGACGAGGACGCCGAGGTGGCCGAGCAGCACGGCGGCCGCTCGTTCCCGGTCGAGCTGGACGGCGACACCTATCGGATCCGGCTCGTCACGAGCGACCCCGAGGCCTACGACCGCTTCTACAACGTCGTGGCGAACCCGATGCTGTGGTTCATCCAGCACTACCTCTGGGACCTCTCCAACGCCCCGGACGTGCGGCGGCACGAGGTGGAGGCGTACGAGGACGGCTACTGCGCCGTGAACGCGGACCTCGCGCGCGCCGTGCTCGAGGAGATCGAGGGTGAGGACGAGGCCGTGGTGATGCTCCACGACTACCACCTCTACGTGGCGCCGAAGTTCATCCGTCGCGAGCGCCCGGACCTGTTCCTCCACCACTTCGTGCACATCCCCTGGACCCAGCCGGACGCGTGGCGGGTGCTCCCCGCCGACATCCGCGAGGACATCTACGAGGGCATCCTCTCCAACGACATCATCGCCTTCCACACGCGCTCCTACCGGCGCAACTTCCTGCTCTGCTGCCGCGAGCTGTTCGACCTCGAGGTCGACGAGGAGGCGGGCGTCGTGAGGTTCGACGGCCGCGACGTGTGGGTGCGCTCGTACCCGCTGCCGATCTCGGCGGAGACGTTCCAGCGGACCGCCCAGCGGCCGGCGGTGCACGAGTACGAGCGCGAGATCCTGCGCCGGCGGCGCGAGCACCTGATCCTGCGCGTGGACCGGGCCGACCTGTCGAAGAACGTGCTGCGCGGGTTCACCGCGTTCGACCTGTTTCTGGAGCAGCACCCCGAGTTCAAGGAGCAGGTCACGTTCATCGCGCACCTGATCCCGTCGCGCCAGGACGTGCCGGAGTACGCGGAGTACCTGGAGCGGATCGAGGCGCTGGTGGCGGTGGTGAACCACCGGCACGGCACCACGGACTGGATGCCGATCGAGCTGCGGCTGCGCGAGAATCTGGAGGAGGCGATCGCCGCCTACAAGCACTACGACCTGCTGATGGTCAACGCGATGTTCGACGGCATGAACCTGATCGCCAAGGAGGGGCCGCTGGTGAACGAGCGCAACGGCGTGTCGCTCCTCAGCGAGAACACGGGCGCGCACGAGGAGCTGGCCGAGTTCGCGCTGTCGGTGAACCCCTTCGACGTCCAGGAGCAGGCCGATGCGATCCACCGCGCTCTCACGATGTCCGCCGAGGAGCGCAGCTGGCGGGCGCAGGGCCAGAAGCGGATCGTCACGGCGCGCCACCCGGGCGACTGGGTGGACGACCAGCTCGCGGACATCGAGGCGAAGCGGCACGCTAGGGCCCCGGGTCCGGCGTGAACTCGGCGGTGGTGGGGGCGCTCCGCTGCTGCGTCGGCGGCGGTGCAGGCGCCGCCGGTAGCGGTGAAGGGGGCGGCGCCACCGCTCGCGGCTTCGACCGTCCTGGGTAAGGCTTGCTAGGCAAGCCCAATCCAGGACGATCCCCCTTCAATGCCCGTCGTTTGCGCGGCTTCGGCCGCCAGAGCTGCGGGACCTCGTCCAGCCGCAGCTCGGGCCGACCGATGCGCGGCGCCACCGGCCGCGGCGCGGGCGCGTCCGAGCCATGCGTCGCGATCAGCACTCCGGCCGCGAGCAGGCACGCCAGCCGGGCCACGTTCCTCCAGCGCACCCTTCGCCGCCCCATGCCCGTGAAGGCGCATGCCACGGGCGGTTCGCCCCGCTTTCGCTATCGTGGCCGGTCGCATGTCCGGCTACTACGACCTGATGCTGATGCTCGATCCCACCGCTCCGGAGGACCGGCGCAACGCCGCGATCTCGGAGACGGAGTCGATGATCAACTCAGACGGCGAGCTGGTCGGGAGCTATGACTGGGGCACCCGCCGGATGGCGTACGAGATCGACCACCGACCGGAGGCCGAGTACCGGCTCTACCAGTTCAACGGCGACAACCCGCTGCTCGAGCGGCTCAACCAGCGGCTCCGGATCACGGATGCCGTGCTCCGCTTCCGGATCATCAAGCTGAAGCCGGGCCAGCCCACACCGCCGCCGCCTGACCAGCAGGCCCCACGCCGCCGCGACGATCGCGAGCCGCAGGACACTAAGGTGGCCGCCCGCGCGGCCGCCGATGCGCCTGCCGCGGATGACGCGATGGGCGAAGCGGCCCCGGTCGAGGCACCCGTCGGGGACGTGGCCGTGGCCGACGCGCCGCCGGCCGTGGAAGCACCGCCCGCGGACGCGCCGCCTGCGGACGCGCCGCCCGCCGACGACGCCGAGTAGCGCTCAGGCGCGCTCGCGCGTAACCCCTTCGTCAAAGACCCCGCACTTTTCGGCAACTTCCTGGATGTGAGCGCCCGACGCCTCCGAGCGCGTATGTACTCTCGATCGACCACACACGGCGTAGGAGGAGTCCAGTTTCATGGCAGCGACAAATCTCAACAGGGTGTGCCTCACAGGAAACCTCACCCGCGACCCCGAGCTTCGGAATCTTCCGAGCGGGATGGCCGTCTGCAGCCTGCGGGTGGCGTCAAACACCCGCCGCAAGGACCAGTCAACCGGCGAGTGGGTCGACAAGCCCAACTACTTCGACGTCACGGTGTGGGGGGCGCAGGGCGAGAATTGCGCCCAGTACCTCTCCAAGGGACGCCCGGTTGCGATCGATGGCCGACTCGAGTGGCGCGAGTGGCAGGACAAGGAAACCGGCAAGAATCGGCAGTCGATAGATATCATTGCCGATTCCGTCCAGTTCCTCGGCTCCCGTGAGGGTGGCGAGAACGGCGGCCGCTTCACGCCTCAGAGCGATGTTCCCGCGGATACGGCGGACTTCGCCCAGGCACCGGTGGCCGCTGGGGGCTCGGACGACGACATTCCCTTCTGACCCCGGAGTAGCGAGTACGCAGGAGCACAAGTGGCGAAGCAGCGTGGTGGAACACCGACGAGGGACCGCAAGCGCGGCCCCCGAGGCAAGGGCGGCCCCGGTAGCGGGCGCTTCAAGCCCTGCCCGTTCTGCCGGGAGAAGATCGACATCGTCGATTACAAGGACCTCTCAGCGCTGCGCCGGGCGATCAGCGACAAGGGAAAGATCCGGTCGTCCCGGGTGACCGGCGCATGCCGGCGCCACCAGTCCCAGCTCGCAACCGCGGTCAAGCGCGCGCGCGAAGTGGGCCTCCTGCCGTACGTCGCAGACAGGTAAGCGACGGAAGCACCATGGCTCAGGCAATCCTCCTGAAGGACGTGGACAAGCTCGGAGAGAGCGGCGACGTGATCGACGTCTCGCCGGGCTACCTGCGCAACTATCTCGTGCCCCGCAAGCTGGCCCAGCCGGCCACACCGGCCGCCATTGCGGACTCCGAGCGGCGCCGTGAGGCCGCCGAGCGGGCGGTCGTCGAAGCGGCGGCCAAGGCCGAGGAGACGGCGGCGCTGCTGCGCAAGACCGTGCTCACGATCTCTCACCAGGCGGGTGACGACGGGCGGCTGTTCGGCTCCGTCACCTCGCAGGAGATCGTGGACGCGATCCGCCAGGCGCGCGGGGTGCGGCTCGACAAGCGCCGCGTCCAGCTGGAGGAGCCGATCAGGACCACGGGCACGCACATGGTCTCCGTCGAGGTCTCCGACGGTGTGACGGCCGACATCAAGACGATCGTCACCCCCACCGCCTAGGCCCCGCCAGGTGGCCGTAGCCGTCCCGCCACAGGCAGCGGCCGGCGTCCCGCCCCACAACGAGGAGGCCGAGGCCTCCGTCCTCGGCGCGATCCTGCTCACCGAGCAGGCGCTCGACGGCGTGTTACTCGAGGTGGGGCTGCGTGCCCACGACTTCTACCGCCCGCGGCACGCGGCGATCTTCCAGGCGATGATCCGCCTGAAGGAGAAGGCCACGCCGGAGGCGGTCGACGCCCTCACGGTCGCCGAGGAGCTGCGCCGCTCCAGCGAGCTTGACAAGGCCGGCGGCGAGAGCTACCTGCACTCGCTTCCGACGATCGTGCCGGCGGTGGGCGCGGTGCTCGACTATGCCCGCATCGTCAAGGAGCACTCGCTCCTGCGGAGCGTGCTCAAGGCCACCCGCGAGATCCAGGACGACGTGGCCGCCCACCGGGGCGAGGCGCGCGAGCTGATCGAGCGCGCCGAGGCCGTCCTGTTCAAGATCGGGCACGACGGCGGCAGCTCGGAGATGCGGTCGCTCGAGTCGATCCTGCACGACGAGATCGACAAGCTCGAGGAGCTCTCGAAGACCGACGTCGGGCTCACCGGCACACCCTCCGGGTTCACCGACCTCGACTCCCTCACCGGCGGCTTCCAGCCCGGCAACCTGATCGTGCTCGCCGCACGCCCCTCGATGGGAAAGAGCGCCGCCGCCACCAACATCGCCGAGTACGCGGCCGTAGAGGCGGGCGTGCCGGTGGCCCTGTTCTCGCTGGAGATGTCCGAGACCGAGCTGGCGCACCGCTTTCTGGCGTCGCAGGCGCGCGTGTCGAGCGACGACCTGCGCAAGGGCCGGGTGCGCGCGGAGAAGTGGCCGAAGGTGCTGAAGGCGGTCGAGAAGCTCGCCCGGGCGCCGATCTTCGTCGACGACTCCAGCGACATGAGCGTGCTCGAGCTTCGCGCCAAGTCCCGCCGCCTGGCGGCGCGCCACGGCCTGGGCCTGGTGGTCGTGGACTACCTCCAGCTGATGCGGCCCGAGGGCCGCCCCGACAGCAGCCGCGTCGAGCAGATCGGCCAGATCAGCCGCGGGCTCAAGATCCTGGCCCGTGAGCTCGACGTCCCGGTGATCGCTGTCTCCCAGCTCTCGCGCGCGGTCGAGTCGCGCAACCCACCCGTGCCGATGCTTGTCGGACCTTCGCGAGTCGGGCAGCATCGAGCAGGACGCCGACGTCGTGATGTTCATCTACCGCGACGAGTACTACAACCGGGAATCGGAGCGCCTCGGTGAGGCGGACATGATCGTTGCCAAGCACCGCAACGGGCCGATTGGTGAGGTGGCGCTGACGTTCCTGCCGAAGTATCCGAAGTTCGCGAATCTCTATCGGGACCGCGGCGCCGAGCCCATGCCCCCGCAGGACGCCGCCGTCTAGCGGCGTACCGGCCTACACTCGCTCTCGCCATGCCAGGAGTGGTAATTGTCGGCGCCCAGTGGGGCGACGAGGGGAAGGGAAAGGTCGTCGACCTGCTCGCCGAGCAGGCCGATCTCGTGATTCGCTTCCAGGGCGGGAACAACGCCGGGCACACGATCGTCCGCGACGGCGAGACCTTCAAGTTCCACCTGATCCCCTCCGGGATCCTCTACCCCGGCAAGCTCTGCGCCATCGGCAACGGCGTCGTTGTGGACCCGGTCGTGCTGAGCGCTGAGATCGACGAGCTGCGGCGGCGGCGCATCGACCTGACCGGGCTGCGCGTCTCGGCCAACGCGCATCTGATCATGCCGTACCACAAGCTGCTGGACCAGGAGGGCGAGGCGAAGCTCGGCAAGCTCCAGATCGGCACCACGCGGCGCGGCATCGGCCCATGCTACGCGGACAAGGCGGCGCGGCTCGGGATCCGCATGCAGGACCTGCTCGACGAGAACATCCTGCGCAAGAAGATCTACGCGGCCATGGAGCCCAAGCGGCTGATGCTGCGGCCGTACGCGAAGCTCCCGGAGCTCGACCTGCACACCATGACCGAGGAGTACCGGGTGCACGGCCACCGGCTCGAGCCGTTCATCGCGGACACGCCGCCGATCGCTTGGCGCGTGCTCGACGAAGGCGGCCTCGTGGTGTTCGAGGGCGCTCAGGGCGCGCTGCTCGACATCGACCACGGCACCTATCCCTTCGTGACCTCCTCGAACACCGTGGCGGGAGCCGCCGGCCCCGGCGCCGGCGTGGGCCCCGGCGCGCTTGACGACGTCTGGGGCATCGCGAAGGCGTACACGACGCGCGTCGGCGCCGGCCCGTTCCCCACCGAACTGGACGACGCGCTCGGCGAGCAGCTCCGCGAGGCGGGCGGCGAGTTCGGCACCACCACGGGGCGCGCGCGCCGCACCGGCTGGCTCGACCTGGTCGCGCTGCGCTACGCGAAGCGGATCAACGGGCTCACCGGCCTCGTGGTCACAAAGCTCGACGTCCTAACCGGCATCGACCCGCTCAACATCGGCGTGCGCTACCTCGGCCCCGAGGGCGCCAGCTTCGACGACTTCCCCTACCACCAGTCGATCGTCCACAAGGTGCAGGGCGACTACGTCGAGCTACCGGGCTGGCACGAGGACATCCGCGGCTGCCGCTCGATCGACGAGCTGCCGGCGAACGCCCAGTCGTATCTCGAATACATCTCCGAGTTCCTCGGAGTGCCGATCGTGATGGTGGGCGTAGGCCCCGGCCGCGAGCAGATGATCTGGACGGGCGCAGCAGAGCACGTGCGGCCAGCGGCGGCCTGAACCCAGGACCCGCACCCGCGACCCACGGGGTCAGATGCGGAGGAGCGCGCCGGGCAAGGACGCAGGGAGCGACGCGTGCAACTGCACGCGAGCGACCGAGGACGCAGCCAGGCGCGCTCCTACGCCCTGACCACGTGCGTCGAGCAGATCATGTCGTGAAGCGCGCGGTTCTCGTCATCCCACAGCGGCCAGAAGAAGTTCAGGAACCACGGGATGATCGGGATGATCGAGGACGCGATCGTGACCGCCAGGCCCTTGACCGCGATCTCGCGCAGAGCGGCCCAGCCGAAGCTCATCGCCTCGCCGTTGTCGCGGACCACCCGGATGCCGAGCGCCTGCTTGCCCCAGGTCTGGCCGTTGTTCGCACCGTCGCGCGCCATCAGTATCGGCGCGTACAGGAACAGCGCCACCAGGTAGGCGAGGAAGCCGAAGATGCCGGTGACGACCGCGCCGGTGTCACTGCCCGCCGCGATCGCGACGACGATGATCGTGAGCACGATGGCCGGGACGAGCAGGATCAGGCCGTCGATGAGATAGGCGCCGAGCCGGGTACCCCAAGCCGCGAGCGGCTGGCCCTGCCAGCCCTGCTGCTGCGGGATCGGCTGCTCCCACCCGCCCGGCGGGACGGGGCCGCCGTACGCGGGCGGGCCCTCGGGACCCGGAGGAGGGGGCGGCGCCCCGACGCCGGGCGCCTGGGGCGCGGCCGGGTAAGCGGGGGGCGGCGGCGCACCGGGAGCCTGCGGGCCGCCGGGAGCCTGCGGGCCGCTCGGCGCCTGCGGTCCGGGGGGCGGTGGCGGCGCTGGCGGGGATGCGCCGCCCGGCGGATCGTCCTGGGGCTGATCGGGTGAGTGGGGGCTCTCCATGGCCGCAATCAAACCACGTCGACCAGCGGACCGCTGCCGGCGAGCACGAGCACCCACAGAACCATCCAGGCGCTGCTGATCACCCAAAGCGTGGCACCGACGGCGAAAAGGACCTTCTCGCCACGGGTGATCGGCGCATCGGCGGCAAGCCCCTGGGTGCGAACGTCCCAGAACTCGTTCACCTTCCCCAGCGCGATGCTGTACATGATTGCGGGAGCGAGCGCTCCACCGGCGACGTAAGCGGGGACGGGGATCTCCGGGAGGCCATGCCAGCGCCGGAGCTCGTCGAGATCCCTGTAGAGCCAGTAGAGGACCAAGATGTTCCACACCGGCACCAGCAGCCCGATCGAGTGCAGCACGGCGTCGTCGCGGCGGCCGCCGAGCTCGCCGTCGAGGAGCCTCCGCGTCCGGTGGAACCAGACCACGAGCCACATCCCGAAGGTCAGCACGGCGCCGCCCCACGCACGGCCGAGGCCGTACTTGACGGCGTACGGGTTCACGGTCCAGCGGGCTCGAGCACCACCTGCTCGCCGCGCCACAGGAACCGCAGCGCGAGCGCCACGGCGCCGAGCAGGGCGATCACGGCCAGCGTGATCTGCACGCTGAGGAGACCCTCGCGACTCCAGTAGACGTCCTCGAGGTCGAGCAGCAGCGCCGACTCGTCCAGCGTCAGCCCCATGCCCACGCCGAACGGGACCGCGAGCTTGGGCTCCAGGCGTTCGTCTCGCGTGAGGATCGCCGCGGCCCCGGCGCCGAACGCGATCACGATGCCGGGCACGAAGTGGTGGATGTGACGGCGCCCCACCCGCATGTTGCGGAACGGCCCCACCGTCGGGCGCGCGCGGAGCGCGTACGTGACCGAGCGCACCAGGA
The DNA here is from genome assembly GCA_963771715.1 of uncultured Thermoleophilaceae bacterium. Taxonomy (GTDB): domain Bacteria; phylum Actinomycetota; class Thermoleophilia; order Solirubrobacterales; family Thermoleophilaceae; genus JACVRW01. The sequence goes on along the minus strand of CAVYUQ010000003.1, from coordinate 502,518 downwards.
TGAACGTCGTCGCGAACGAGGTGAGCAGGTTGAACATCGAGTTCTCGCGCGTCGAGACGTTGCGGTAGCCGGCGCGCGCGACGCGCGCCGTCTCTGCCACGGCCTCCTCGGCGGCCAGGATCGGATGGTCGGCGTCCCTCAATGCCGGCGCCGAGCCGCGCTTCCACACCCTCCTAACCTCGCCAGCGACCACCGCGACGACCGCGGCCGTGGCCACCGCACCGAGCGCGAGCGTTCCCCGGCCGGGCGATAGCGGGCGGCGGCGTCTCACGACATGACCCGCGCCGGCACGCCCATCACCAGGGCGCCTGCCGGCACATCGCGGGTGACCACCGCCCCAGCCGCCACGAATGCGTCCTCGCCCACCTCGACCCCCGGCAGCAGCACCGCGCCCGCGCCGATACGGCAGCCGCGCCTGAGGGTCGCCCCGCGCAGCTCCACGTCCGCCGGACGGTGGCCCGCCGTCGGGTCGTTGGTGAGCAGCACACCCGGCGCGATGAACACGTCGTCCTCCACCACCGACCACGCGGTCACGTACGCGCCGGTCTGCATGCGCACGCGACTGCCCACCTGCACGTCGTTCTCGACCGACGCGGCCCGGCCCACCACTGACTCGTCGCCGATCCGCGTGCGCTCCCGCACGTGCGCCTGGTCCGCGACCACGCAGCGCTCGCCGACATCCGCGCCGGCCACCACGACCGCTGTAGCGCCCACGATCGTGCCCGCGCCGATCGAGGTGACGGCGCCGGCCTCCGGGGCGGCCGACGACGAGCGCGCCCCGAGGGCCACGGGCTTGCCGATCACGCAGCCGTCCTGAAGCTGGGCGCCCTCTCCCACGCGCGTGCGCGCGTGCACCACGACGTTGCCGCCCACCTTCACGCTCTCCGGCAGCTCGACGTCCGCCCCGAGCAGCAGGCCCGGCGCACGGTCCGACGGCGCCAGCTCAGCTGCGCGCGACACCCGCGCTCTCCGTGAGCGTCTGCTGAAGCCGCTCCAGCACCCGCACCACGCGCAGCGCGGACTCGGCGCCCGAGCGCGGCTCGCCGCCGTCGCGGACCCTGTCGATGAAGTGCCTGCACTCGATGCGGAGCGGCTCCTCGTTCGAGATCCGCGGCGAGGAGACGTCGCCGGAGCGCGCGATGTACTCGCCGTACGTCGTGTAGTCCTCGTCGAAGCCCTTGTCGTAGATCGTGAGCTTGCGCTCCAGCTCCATGTCGTCGAACGTCGCCATCCGGCGCGAGCCGACCACCGTGAAGCGGCGCTCCTTGTGCGGGTCGAGCCAGGACAGGTGCATGTGCGCGGTGAGCCCCGATGGGAAGCGCATGAACGCGAAGACCACGTCCTCGACGCCGCGCTTGACGTAGCTCTCGCCCACGGCCGTGCATTCGAACGGCTCCTCGCCGGCCAGGCGCAGGATCACGGACACGTCGTGCGCTCCCAGCGACCAGAGCGCGTTCTCGTCCTGGCGGTGCTTGCCGAGGTTGAGGCGGTTGGAGTACACGTAGCGCAGATCGCCGAGCTCGCCGGACCGCACCAGCTCGCTGAGCCGCTCGACCCCCGGGTGGTACTCGAGCAGGTGGCCGACCATCAGGACCCGATCGCCGGCGCGCGCCGCCTCGACCACCGCCTCGGCCTCTCGCTCGGACCTCGCCAGCGGCTTCTCGACGAAGCAGTGCTTGCCCGCCGCCAGCACCCGGGTGGCGAGCTCGGCGTGCGTGGCCACGGGCGTGGCCACCGCCACGGCGTCGAGCGACTCGTCGGCGAGCAGATCGTCGAGCGAGCTCGTGGTGCGCGCCGAGCGGAACGCGCCGCCCCAGCGCTCGAGCGCCTCGTCGGAGGAGTCGCACAGCCAGCGCAGCTCCACGTCCTGAAGCCGATCGAAGTTGCGTGCGAGGTTGGGCCCCCAGTAGCCGAGGCCCACGACCCCGATGCTCGTCACAGGCGCACGAGGTTCGATGCCTCGATGCCGCGCGTGACCCCGCGGAAATCGACCACGAGCGGCGACTCGCGCACCACGCGCTCCAGGTCCAGCCCGGGGTGCGCGGTCACGATCACCGTGCAGTCCACGTCCTCGGGCCAGGTGGAGCGCAGGCCGTGCTCGGGCAGCTCGGGGACGAAGTCGTCGTGGTACACAACCTCCGCGCCCTGCTCGCGCAGCAGCCGGATGATGCGGAGCGCCGGCGACTCGCGCAGGTCGCCCACTCCCGGCTTGTACGAGACGCCGAAGATGCCGATGCGCGAGCCGCGCACCGACTTCGAGTGGTCGTTGAGAGCCCGCGAGATCCGCTCGACGCAGAAGTAGGGCATGCGCTGGTTGACCTCACCGGCGAGTTCGATGAACTCGGTCTGCATGTCGAACTCGCGCGCCCGCCAGGCCAGGTAGAACGGGTCCACGGGCAGGCAGTGGCCGCCCATGCCGGGACCCGGCTTGAACGACATGAAGCCGTAGGGCTTGGTCGCCGCGGCGTCGGTGACCTCCCAGATGTCGATGCCCATGCGGTCGCAGAGGATCGCCAGCTCGTTCACGAGCGCGATGTTCACCGAGCGGAAAACGTTCTCGAGCAGCTTGGTGAGCTCCGCCGCCTCGGGCGTCGAGACCTCCACGACCTCGTCGCACACCTCGCTGTAGAGCTCGACCGCCCGCCGCCGGCACTCGTCCGTGAGCCCGCCCACCACCTTCGGAGTGGTGCGCATGGTGTAGTCGGTGCGGCCGGGGTCGATGCGCTCGGGGGAGAAGGCGGCGAAGAAGTCGCGCCCCGCGGCCAGGCCGGACTCCTCCAGCAGCGGCACGAACTGATCGCGCGTGGTGCCCGGATAGGTGGTGGACTCGAGCACCACGAGCTGCCCGTCCTGGAGCACGCCCGCGAGTGCCGTCCCGGCGGCGATCAGCGGCTGGAGGTCGGGCTCGCGGTTGCGGGTGAGCGGGGTTGGGACGGCCACGATGATCGCGTCGACCTTCGCGAGCTGCGCGTAGCGCGAGCTGGGGTGGAAGCGGTCAGAGATCGCCGCGAGCGCCTCGTCCGGCACGTCCTCCACGTGCGAGCGCCCGGACGCGAGCGCGTCGGCCACGCGCGCGTCGGTATCCACGCCCACCACTTCGTGCCCGGCCTCGCAGAACGAGATCGCGAGCGGCAGCCCGACGTAGCCGAGCCCAACTATTCCGATCTTCATAGGCGCTGAGTGTAGGCCGAGAGGACGTCGCAAACGCGCTCGGCGGCGTGCCCGCCCCCGTACAGCTCGGGCCGATCGCCCGGCGGGGTGCGCTCCAGTGCCGCGAGCGCCGCCTCGGGATCGAGGTCGACGAGCGTGTTCCAGCCCGCCTCCACCGTCTCCACCCATTCCGTGGTGTCGCGCAGCGTCACGCACGGCACGCCGAGCAGGTACGCCTCCTTCTGAACCCCTCCCGAGTCGGTGAGCACCGCCCTGGCGTGCCGGGCGAGCTTGAGGAAGTCGAGGTAGCCGAGTGGGGGCACCACCTTGATGCCGCCGAGCCGCTCCGTGAGCCCCGCGGCCTGGAGCCGTTCGCGCGTGCGCGGATGCAGCGGGAGCACCACCGGGGCGGGCAGGGCCTCCAGCAGCGAGACGAGCGCCTCCAGGCGCTCCGGCCGGTCGACGTTGCCGGCACGATGCGCCGTCACCACCAGGTACGCGCCCTGCTCGAGCCCGAGCTCGTCCAGGATCTGAGAGCGCTCCTCCGCGATGCCCCGGAACGCGAGCGACACGTCGGCCATCACGTCCCCGACCAGATGGGACTCGCCGCGGACGCTCTCGCGCTCCAGGTTGAGCATCGCGGTATCAGTGGAGCAGAGCAGAAGGTCGCTCGTGTGGTCGGTGAGCACGCGGTTCAGCTCCTCCGGCATCGAGCGGTCGAAGGAGCGCATGCCCGCCTCGACGTGGCCCGTCGCGATTCCGGCCTGGGACGCCGCGACCGCGCCCGCGAGCGTGGAGTTCGTGTCGCCGTAGACGAGCACCAGCGAGGGATCCAGCTCCTCCAGCACCGGCTCGAGGGCCGCGAGGATGCGCGCCGTCTGGGCCGTGTTCGTGCCGCCACCTGCGTCGAGCTCGCGCTCCGGCGCCGGGACGCTCAGCTCCTCGAAGAAGACCCTCGAGAGCTCGTCGTCGTAGTGCTGGCCGGTGTGGACGATCAGCTCGTCCATCCGCTCCCTCAGCAGCCGGGACACGGCCGCAGCCTTCACGAACTGCGGGCGGTTGCCCACTACGGTGACGATCCGCATGGCAGGGAAGCTATTCGGAGGCGCAGTCGGCGCCGCCCGCGGTCAGCCCGCGGCCAGCTCCTCCTCGATGCGTGCGCTCAGGGCCGTCCGCACCTGACGCGTGCGCTCGCCCTCCGGCAGCTCGATGTCCTCGATCGCCGCGATCGACTGCGCCTCGCGCGTGGTCGAAGCAAGAAACGCCTCGCTCGCCTCGCGAAGGTCGTCCATCGTGCAGGGCCGCTCGGCCACCTCGGCCACGTCCATCACGCGCTGCCGCGTTATCGAGGCGAGGATGTGCTCGCTCAGCGGCGGCGTGTTGAGGGTGCCGCTCGGGTCGACCCAGAAGATCGACGAGGTGGGCGCCTCCAGTACGCGCCCGTGCGGGGTCACGAGCAGGGCCTCGTCGAAGCCGCGTTCGCGCGCCATCCGCCCGCAGAGCATGTTGGCCCCGTAGGAGAGCGACTTGATGCCGTCGAGCACGCGGGTGGGCGCGTACTCCACCACCCCGAGACGCACCCGTTCGGGTGTGGCCGGCAGCGGCTCGGTGAGCAGCAGCCGGTGGCCTCCGCGGGTGAGCACCACGCGCAGGCAGCCGTCGAACTCGGAGCCGCCGCGCTCCTCGAGCAGCTCCGGGATCTCACTCTCCAGCTCGCTTCGCGGCACCTCGTCGAGGCGAAGGTTCGCCGCCGAACGCTCTAGCCGGTCCAGGTGGTCCGTGAGCGCGAACGGCCGACCGTCGTAGACCCGGATGACCTCGAAGGCGCCGTCGCCGCGCAGCAGCCCCTCGTCGGTGGCGGGAATGGTCGCCTCCTGCGCAGGCATGAGGCTGCCGTCGACGCAGGCCAGCTCAGCGGTCGTCGTGGGTGCTGCAAGCTCGTCTGCCATGGCTGCCTATCTTGGCAGGCCTCCATCGATGGATACTCCGTCCACGATGTCGCACCAGAACGTCGAGGTCGTGCGCAGCATGTACGAGGCGTTCGCCAACCACGACCGAGAGACGCTCGTCGCCCATCTCGATCCGGAGATGCGGGTATACGACCGAGCGGTTCATCCGGATGCGTCCGTCTACGAGGGCCACGAGGGCTTCATGCGCTTCGCTCAGACCGACTGGGACGCATTCGACGAGGTGAGATACGACCCGCAGGACTTCGTTGCCCACGGGGAGTACGTCGTCGTCCCCATCAAGCAGGGCGGCAGGGTGAAAGGCACCGAACTCGGTGTCCAGGAGAGCATCGTCAACGTCTGGAAGCTGCGCCAGGGGAAGTGCGTGGAGCTGCGAAACTACTCGACGATGGGCGAGGCGCTGGAAGCGATCGATGCCTGAGATGGAGCGGCTGGCGGGGCGCTACGAACGGCGCCGGGCCGCCTCGAGGCACATGGCCACCGGAACGCTGGCATGCCCTGCCTGTGACGCCCCGGTGCTGCCGTCACGCGCAGCCATGGCGCCCGCCGACTCGATTGCGTGCGGGTATTGCCAGCACGCCGCGGCCGTGCGCGACTTCCTCTCCCTAGCCGAGCCGACTCGCCCGACGCGCGTGGCCGTGCTCGTGCGCGGGCTCAGTGGGCCGTGAAGGAATCGAACCTTCAACCTTGAGATTAAGAGTCTCCTGCTCTGCCAATTGAGCTAACGGCCCGAGCAGACGATGTTAGTCAGTGGCGCCCGAGCTGACTGCTTCCAGCGCCTCTTCGCGCGAGGAGTGAATCGGGAACACCCGGTCGAGCCCGGTGATCTCGAAGATCTTCGTGATGTTCTCGTCGGTGCACACGAGGGCGAGCGAGCCACCGGCGGGGCGAAGGCGCTTCACGCCGCCGACGAGCACGCCGAGCGTCGTGGAATCGATAAACGTCGCCTTGGAGAGATCGACCACGATCTGCTTCTTGCCCGACTCGATCAGCTCGACCATGCGCTCCTTGAACTCGGGAGCCGTGTAGAGGTCGACCTCGCCGCCGAGCTCGATCACGTGGGTCGTGTCGTCTACGGCTTCGTCTTCGATGTGGAAGTTCATGGGTGAGAAGGGTACGTCAGCCGCCCGCTGGCTGTTGCGGTGGCGGCTTCTGGAGCGCCTCGGCCTGCTTCTCGACCTGCTTCCGCTGGGCCTTCGGCGCGAGGTCCACGGCCTTCTTGGCGGCCAGGTCGGCGGTCCGCGTGTCGCCCGCCAGGGCCGCGTAGGACACCAGCCGCAGGTACGACGCCACGTCGTTCGAGTCCTGGGCGAGGATCGCCGCCGCCCTCTGCGCTTCCTTGGGACGATTGAGCGCGCCGACGTCGTAGACCTGAAGCGCGTAGCGGGCGGCGTCGGCGCTCGGCTCGCCGGCCGCCGCCTTGACGTAGCGCTGCCAGTACGCGCCGGACTTGCGCAGCTCGTCCTTGGCGTCGTCGGGGAACCCGACCGTGCCGCTCTCGCGCTGGCCCGTCGCGAGCGAGTAGTAGTCGCGGATCAGGTTCTGGAGCACTGCCGTGTTCTGCGGGCTCTTGGCGAGCCGCTCCTCCTGGCGGTCGATGCGGTCCTCGAGCGCGCTGTCGCCGCTCGAGCCGCCACCCCCGCCCTTGAAGGCGTCGACCAGGCCGCCGGACACGTCGCCGCCGATTCCGAACAGCACAAGCCCGCCGCCCATCAGCACGGCGAGCATGAGGTAGGTGGCCTGCACCGCCCTCCGGCGGCGCCCTCTCAGGTCGAAGAGCATGCCGCGCTAAGGCTAGCTAGCTACAGGCCCTCGGCCGCGGGCTCGTCGCTCACGTCGAGCACCGGGCGTCCGAAGCGGGCCGCCAGGACGATGCTCAGCTCGTAGAGCAGGTACAGCGGGATCGACTCGAGGATGAGCGTGACTGGATCGAGCGTGGGCAGCAGCGATGCCAGTACCACTATCACCACGATCGCGTAGCGGCGGCTGCGCCGTAGCTTCTCTGCGCTTGTCACTCCAAGTTTGCAGGCAGCCAGCACTCCAACCGGGATCTGGAATCCCAGCCCCATCGCCAGCATCAGGAGCGTGACGAACGAGTAGTAGTCGCGCGCGCGAACCTGCGTGTTGAACTCGTCGGCGTTGAAGTTGAGGAGGAAGTCGATCGCCGGCGTCAGCACAACGAAGTAGCAGAACACAACCCCCGTGATGAACAGCACCGGCACCATCAGCAGCAGGGGGGTCGCTACCCGCCGCTCAGACGGGCTGAAGGCGGGCAGGATGAACGCGTACAGCTGGTAGAGGATCACCGGCATCGCCAGCAGCAGCGCAAAGTAGGCCGAGTTCGTGAGCGTGGTGTAGAACGCCTCGGCCGGACCCAGGGTGATCGGCTCGATCTGGTTGCCCCGCGGGCCTTCCGGCAGCGGCGCATTCACGATCTCGAGCACCAGGTGGTTCTGCCAGCCCGTGAGCGCCCAGGCCACCACAAAGGCGAGCGCGCTGAGGATCAGCCGGCTGCGCAGCTCGTCGAGATGGTCGACGACCGAGAGCCGGTCCTCGTGGGAGATCGGCCGAATCCGCCGCACGTGCTACGCGGCTCCTGCGGCTAGGACTTCTGCTCGCTGGCCGGCGTGACGGTTGTCGCCTCGGGCTTCCGCTCGCTGGCCGGCGTGACCGTCGTCGGCTCGGGCTTCTCTTGGGAGCCCTCGGGCAGCTCGTCCTTGTCCTTGCCGGTGACCGAGTCCTTGAACTCGCGCATGCCGCGGCCGAGAGAACGGCCCAGGTCAGGCAGCCGCTTCGGGCCGAAGACGATCAGCACGATGACGAGGATGATGATGATCTCTAGGGGCCCTGGAGTCCACATGGGTACGACCCATGGTAGCTGGGGTCGGTCGGGAACGGGCATCCGGCAGGTTGAGTTGCGAGGATGACGCCGGTGATCAGCTCCGTACTGTCAGACGGCACGATCCGCCGGCTCGTCGAGGAGCAGCGGATCAGGATCGAGCCGTGGGATCCAGCGATGGTCCAGCCCGCCAGCGTGGACCTCAAGCTCGGCACCTCGTTCCGGGTCTTCCACAACCACCGGCTGCCGGCGATCGACCTGGCCGAGCCGCCCACGGGGGTCACCGAACACGTGCAGATCGAGGACAGCGCGTCGTTCGTGATCCACCCCGGCGAGTTCGTGCTGGGCACAACGGTCGAGTGGGTCGAGCTGCCGGACGACATCGTGGCGCGCATCGAAGGCAAGTCGAGTCTCGGCCGGCTGGGCCTGATCGTGCACGCCACCGCGGGCTTCGTCGACCCGGGCTTTCGCGGGACGCTCACGCTCGAGATCACCAACCTCACGCGCGTGCCGATCGTGCTCTGGCCCGGGAAGCCGATCGCCCAGCTTTCGTTCATGGCGCTGGATCGGCCCGCCGAGCGGCCCTACGGCCACCCCGACCTGGGAAGCCACTACCACGGCCAGGTGGAGGCCACGGAATCCCGCTACGAAGGCGGCCCGGCGGACCCGTCGAACGTTAAGCCGGAAACAGCGTGAATTTCTTTTCAAGTTCATCCCCCCACTTCCGATACAGGGAGCAGAGGATGAGAGAGATGGAAAGCCACGGGGAACAGACCCACTTCACGAAGCGCGTGACCCTCCCCAGCGGGAAGACGATCGAGGTCGTCTATTTCGCGGAGGAGAGCCAGGGCGCCGAGGGCCAGGCGCCCGCTCACCCCGTTGCCGAGACCGTCCAGGACCTGCACGTCTGCGTCGAGTGCGACTCCGAGCTGGTCTACCCCGTTCAGTGGGAGGAGGCCGGGCCGGAGAACTGGAGCGTGCTGCTCCACTGCCCGAACTGCGACGTGTTCCGCGAGGGCGTCTTCACGCAGGACAACGTCGAGCTCTTCGACGAGGAGCTCGACCGCGGCGCCGACGCTCTGGCCCGCGACTACAAGCGCCTGATGCGCGCCAACATGGCCGACGAGATCGAGCGCTTCGCCGGCGCCCTCCAGGTCGACGCGATCCTGCCCGAAGACTTCTAGGCCGCTGCCGGGCATCCCGCCGTCGGCTGCGCGCCGCTCGTTACGCCGCAGCGCTCGCGGCGTAACTTGGTTTGCGGCGGAGGAGGCGGCTGACCGGCCTCGTTAGGGGGTTATCGGAGTTAGCCGCGATATACGCGGTCAATCGCGATAGGTCCCCGATGTTCCGTCGTTTTGCCGCGATATACGCGGAGAACTGACGGAACCCCTCCCCTCAATGCCCGCCGTCGAGCACGCGGCGGGGAACAGCGCGCAGGCGAGCGGAGCGCAGCCAGCGCGGCTCCTACGCGTAGCGCTCCACCACGCCGTCGGCCACCAGGCTGAGCGCGTGCAGGCGCTCCTTCGAGAGGTCGAGGCGCCCGAGGCTGTCTTTCGCCTCGGCCACATGGGCGAGCGCCTGCGTGCGGGCCTCCTCGAGCGCGTCGGTCGCCGCTGATGCGGTCGCTCGCCGCAGCCGCCTCCTCCACCGTCGTCACGGATCCGGGGAGGGTCGGGTCCACTCGGCGCGCGAGGATCAGCGGCAGCGTGACCGTGCCGTCGAGGAGGTCGGCGCCGCGCGGCTTGCCGGTTCGCTCCGGCGGGCCGGAGACGTCGAGCACGTCGTCGAGCATCTGGAACGCCAGGCCCACCTGCTCGCCGAAGCTGCCGAGCGCTCCCGCCAAGTCGGGGCGGCCCCCGAACAGGGCGCCGAGCCGGCAGGAGGCCTCGAAGAGGCTCGCGGTCTTCAGGCGGCAGCGCTCGAGGTAGCGCTCGGGCGTCACGTCCTCGTCCCACGCGTCCGCCCGCTGCATCAGCTCGCCGCGCGCGAGCGCCGACGAGGCGGTCGAGAGCGCACGCACCGCGTCGTCGCTGCCGGTGGCGGCGAGCTCCGCGAACGCGCGCGAGAAGAGCAGGTCGCCGGTCGCGGTGGCGGCCGGGCGGCCGGCGGCCGCGAACACCGTCGGGCGCCCGCGACGCAGCTCGGCCGCATCGAGCACGTCGTCGTGCACGAGCGTGGCCATGTGGAGCAGCTCGACGGCCGCCCCCGCTGCCACGAGGCGTTCATCGTCACCCTGACCGCAGAGGAACACGAGCACGGGCCGCAGGCGCTTGCCGCCCGCCGCCAGTGTCCCCCTCGCGTGCGCTCCCAGCTCGGCCCCGTGGCTCTCTGCCACCAGGGCCAGCCGGCTCTCGGTCCGCTCCAGCAGGCGGGCCAGCGCCTCGCCGCCCGCGGACAGCACCGCTCCGAGCTGTGCCTGCGCGGTGTTCACCGCCGCGTCCCGGCGTGGATCGCGATGATCCCGCCCGCCGTGAGCAGCCAGCGAACGTCCTCGAGTCCGGCGGCGGCCATCCGCGCGGCCAGCTCCTCGGGGTCCGGGAAGCGCCGCACGCTGCTGGGCAGGTACGTGTAGGCGTCGGGGTCGCCCGCCAGCCGGCCGAGCGCCGGCACCACGGTGTCGAACCACGCCCTGAAGAACCACGACAGCGGCGGCTTCTGCGGCGTGGTGATCTCCAGCACCACCACCCGCCCGCCCGGCTTGGCCACGCGGGCCATCTCGCTCAGGCCGCGGTCGAGGTCGGCGAAGTTGCGGGCGCCGAAGCCGACCGTGACCGCGTCGAAGGCGCCGTCCGGGTAGCGCAGCGCGAGGGCGTCGCCCTCCTCGAACGTCAGGCCCGGCGCCTTCTCACGCGCGATCTCGAGCATCGCGGGCGCGAAGTCCATGCCGGTGACCTCCGCCCCGCGCCGCGCCAGCTCGAGCGCGAGGTCGCCCGTGCCGGTGGCCACGTCGAGCGCATGGGACCCTGGGCCCACCTGCGCCAGGTCGACGGCCCGCTCGCGCCAGCGGTGATGCATCCCGGCGGTCATGACCGAGTTCATGCGGTCGTAGACGCGAGCGATCCTGTCGAACATCGCCCGTACCTGGGTGTCGGGCAGCGTGCCCGACTCGGGCGTGCCGCCGGTCATGCGCTCCCGGTCACTCGTCCCTGAGCGAGGCGACGTACTGGACGAGCTGGTTGAACTGCTCGGGGTTGTTCTGTTGCAGCTGCCGGTAAGGCGGCATCGGCGGGGTCGGGTTCACGAGCGTGCGCGCGATGGCGTCCTTGCCGAGCCGATCGCCGACGTCGGTGAGGTTCGGGCCCAGCGTGTTCCCGTTCTCACCGACCTTGTGGCAGCCGAGGCAGCCCGACGAGGCCATGACCTCCTGGCCCTTCTCGAGCCCGGGCGGCGCGGCCTGGTCGATCTCCGTCGGCGAGCCGGCGAGAGCGCCGAGGATCGTCAGGTAGGCCATCGCGGCGATGGTGGCGATGCCGGCGACCGTGGCGATCGGCCGGCGCAGCGGGTTGCGCTCCGGGTTGCGGTCGATGAACGGCAGCACGAGCAGCAGCACCAGGCAGATCGTCGGGATGCCGATCGTGGCGAGGAACACCAGCTCGGGCGGCTTGACCACGCGCAGGAGCTCGAAGAGGAAGAAGAAGTACCACTCCGGGCGCGGCGTGTAGGTGGTGGTGGTCGGGTCCGCCTTCGGGCCCAGTTCGGCCCCGAACAGGATCGACATCGTGATGATCACGGCCAGGACGAGGCAGGCCATCAGCGAGTCCTTCGCGACCGCGTACGGGAAGAACGGCTTGCCCTGGTTCTTCAGGATCGAGTACTCGCGGAGGTACTGCTCCTTCTCGCGCGCGTCCACGGTTAGACCTCTTCCTTGAGGAGGTCCTTCTTCTCTGCCTTCAGCCACGGCGGCGCGGTCGTGCCGAGCTTCGCCACCAGGTAGAGGTGCGCGCCGATGAGCGCGGCGATCAGGACGGGGATGGCCAGCATGTGGAGGGCGTAGAAGCGCGTGATCGTGGTGGGACCGAACTCGGAGCCCACTCGCAGGAAGTCCGCCAGGTATGGGCCGACGATCGGCCCGGACGCGTTCAGGTTCACGGCGACCACCGTGGCCCAGAAGGAGCGCTGGTCGAACGGCAGCAGGTACCCGGTGAGGCCCATCAGCAGCGTCAGCACGACCAGGACCACGCCGATGATCCAGTTCAGCTCGCGCGGGTACTTGTACGCGCCGAAGAAGAACGTCCTCCCCATGTGGAGGAAGATCAGGATGATCATCAAGCTCGAGCCCCACTTGTGCATGCCGCGGACGAACTCGCCGAGGAAGACCTCGTTCGTGATACGCGAAGCGGACTCGTACGCGCGCGTCGGGTCCGGCTCGTAGTACATGGCGAGGAAGACGCCCGTGACCGCCTGCGAGAGGAACGCGAACATCGTGGCCGAGCCGAGCGTGTAGTACCAGTTGGTCCCCTTCGGGACCTTGCGGTAGAGGAAGCCGCGCAGGAACGGGCTGGCGCCGGTGCGCTCGTCGAGCCAGCCGACGACGCCCGCGACGCCCTCGACCGCCTGCTCCTTCGGCGTCGGCTTCGTGGCCGGCGGCCCGTTGCGGCCGTTCCTGCCGTTGCGCTCGTCCTGGCCTGGGCGCGGAGGGCTGCGGCGCAGCGCCCTGGGCAATGGCGGGGAGGGCAGCTTCATGTGGTCGGCCTCGACGGGTAGAGGTACTGCCAGAGCCCGTCCAGGTGGTTCGACGGGTCACGCGGCGCGAAGCGCTCGAGCTGCGAGTTCAGCGAGAAGCGGTCGCCCACCTCGACCCGCCCGTTCGTGACCCGCGTGTAGAAGCGGTCGAGCGGGCGCACCGGCGGGCCACCCTCGACCTGGCCCTGGAAGCCGTAGACGCCGCCGTGACAGGGGCAGACGAACTTCTCCGATGCCTGGATGTAGCGCACCGGGCAGCCGAGGTGGGCGCAGCGGGTCGAGATCACGACGTACGGCTGCGGGTCCTGGCCCTTGATGACCTTGTCCTGGCCCTGGTTGAACCTGCGGACGTAGATGGTCGTCTTGCCGGCATCGCCAATCGCGGGATCGATGTTCATCACGCGCGGCGTGTAGGTCTCGTCGTTGAAGTCCCCCTCCGGGCCTACGTCCTGCCAGCGCGTGGGAATCGTGTCCTCGAAGAGCGGCCCGAGCGCGAAGCCGAGCCCGGGCAGCGCGAACGCCATCGTCGCAATGCCGCCCGCGGCCAGCGCGGTCCCCTCCATGAGGCGGCGGCGCGTGACGGTCTCGCCCTCGAACGCGCCGGGAATCCCGCGAGCGTCGGTGTAGCGGGATTTCTTGTCGAACTTCTTGGGTGAGTCGGCCACAGGTGAGCTAGGGATTCTTCCGCTCTGCGAAGGGTATTGCCAACATGGTTACGGAGCGCACGAGCGCGGGGACCCTATCGCGGCGTGGACGCCAGGGCCTGCGCACTCGACTCCCAGAGCGCCTCGGCCTCGTCGGGCCGGCCTTCCGCGTGCGCCTGGGCCGAGCGTGAGATCAGGTCCGAGAGCGCCGCCACCGCCTCCAGATCGCCCGCCTCGGCGAGCCGTGAGAGCCCGAGCGCGTAGAGGGCATCGCCGGCGAGCAGGCGCAGATCCTCGTCCATGCCGGCAAAGGCCCGCGGCTCGCCGTAGTGCATCAGGTAGCCCTCGTAGACCACCTCGAGCACGAAGCCGCGCACGCCGTCGACGCCGCCGAAGCGCGCGGGGCCCGGCTCGGCCACGGCGTAGGGGGCGAGCGCCGGGTCGGCCGCGGCGACGATCTCGGCGAGCCCGCTCACAGCTCGGCCAGCACCTCGCGCGCGGCTGCCAGCGTGCGCTCCACGTGCTCGTCCGTGTGCGCGAGCGAGGGGAACCAGGCCTCGAACTGCGAGGGCGGCAGGTAGACGCCGCGATCCAGCATCCCGCGGCAGAAGGCCGCGTAGGCCTCGAGGTCGCAGGCGCGGGCTTCGTCGTAGTTGCGCGGAGGCCGCTCGGCGAAGAAGAGGGTGAGGAGCCCGGTCGTCGCGGTCGCGCTCGCGGCCACGCCGGCCTCCCGCGCCGCTTCCTCGATGCCCTCCGCCAGTGCCCGCGTGAGGCGGTCGAGCTCGGCGTAGGCCGCCGCGTCCAGCAGGCGCAGCGTCGCCAGTCCCGCCGCCGTGGCAAGCGGGTTCCCCGACAGCGTTCCGGCCTGGTACACGTCGCCCGCGGGCGCGACCCGCTCCATCAGATCTCGCCGGCCCGCGTAGGCCGCCGCGGGGAGGCCGCCGCCGATCACCTTGCCGAGCACGGTCAGATCGGGTGTCACGTCCTCACGCTCCTGCACGCCGCCCGGCCCCACCCGGAAGCCCGTGATCACCTCGTCGAAGATCAGCAGCGCGCCCGATGCGTCCGCGTAGTCACGCAGCCGCTGGAGATAGCCGTCTGCGGGCGGCACCAGGCCCATGTTTGCCGGGTACGGCTCGGCGATGACGGCGGCGGGCGAGAGCTCCGGGAGGTCTCCGTTCCACGGCACGACCACGGTGTCGGCGGCCTGCGCGGCCGTGACGCCCGGGCTCGCCGGGATCGCCTGGGTCGCGAGGCCAGAGCCCGCATCGGCGAGCAGCCCGTCCACGTGACCGTGGTAGGCGCCCGCGAACTTCACGATCTTGTCCCGACCGGTGGCCGCTCGCGCCAGCCGGATCACACTCATCGAGGCCTCCGTGCCGGAGGAGGTCATTCGCACCATCTGCGCGGAGGGCACGCGCTCGACCACCTCGGCCGCCAGCTCCACCTCCGCCTCGGTCGGTGCGCCGAAGCTCGTGCCCGCGGCGGCCGCCGCGCTCACCGCCTCCACCACCTCCGGGTGCGCGTGGCCGGCGATCAGCGGCCCCCACGACATGACCCAGTCCACGTAGCGGTTGCCGTCCACGTCGATCAGCTCGGCGCCCTCGCCGCGAGCGACGAAGATGGGATCGCGCCCGATCGAGCGCATCGCCCGCACGGGAGAGTTCACCCCGCCGGGCAGGAGCTGGACGGCTCGCGCGTAGGCCTCAGCGGAGCGCTGGGCCGCTACGCGTGCTCCGCTTCCCACCGCTTGTGCTCGTCCGTGAAGTAGCGCAGGCGGACCTTCTTGAACTCCGTCGAGGAGTAGAGCGTGCGGCGCTCCTCGATGCCGGTGTCCTCGGCGATCGAGTCGAGGATCGCGTCGCACTCCTCCTTGGAGCGCCCGTGCGCCATCGTGAAGACCGAGTAGGGCCAGTCGGCGTAGGTGGGCCGCTGGTAGCAGTGGGAGATGCCGCGGAACGAGGCCATCCGCGGGCCGAGCTCGAGGATGCGCTCCTCCGGCACCCGCCACACGCCCATGCCGTTCGCCGAGAAGCCGGCGCGGCGGTGGAAGAGGATCGCCGCAACACGGCGCAGGGCGCGCCGCTCGCACATCGACTCCAGGTGCTCGAACAGCCGCTCCTGGGAGACGCCGAGCTCATCCGCGGGCGCCGCGAACGGCTCGGGGGTCACCTCCATCGGGCCCTGGGTGGCGCGGATGACGGCGTAGTCGAGCTCCGACAGCTCGATCGCCTCGGGCTCCCTGTAGTCCACCGCCTCGGCCGCAGCCGCGGCGAGCGTCTCGGTGCCCTTCTCCATCTCGAGGTCCATGCGGATCTTGAACAGCCGCAGCGTCGGCAGCTGCCGCACGGACTCGGCGCCGGTGAGGCGCTCGAGCACCTCGAGCGTCCCGTCAAGCCCGAGCGGCGAGTCCGGCTCGGTCGCGATCGTGAACCAGAGGTTGAAGTCGTGGTCGCGCAGGTAGTTGTGTGAGACGCCCGGGTGCGAGTTGATGATCTTCGCCGCCCGCCAGGGGTTCTCCGAATCCACCCTCGCCGCGACGAGCATCGAGCTGTAGCCGAGCACGCGCGTGTCGAAGATCGGCGTGATCTCGCGGATGATGCGCTCGTCCAGCAGCCGCTTGGTTCGGGCCAGAACCTCCTCCTCCGGCACCCCCGCCAGCTCCGCCACGCGCGCGTACGGCCGCGCGGCGATCGGGAAGCTGCCCTGAAGCAGGTTGAGAAGCTTGCGATCGAGGTCGTCGAGCGGGACGGCGGACCCGTCCCTTCGGCTCCGAACCTTCGCTACGGGCTGAGCCATCGGGCCACGTCCTTCGCGTGGTAGGTGATCACCACGTCGGCGCCCGCTCGCCGGATCGCGGTGAGCGCCTCCAGCACGGTCGCCTGCTCGTCCAGGTAGCCGGCGGCAGCGGCCGCCTTCACCATCGCGTACTCGCCGCTCACGTTGTAGGCGGCCACCGGCACGCGCGTGGCGTCCTTCACGCGCCGGATCACGTCCAGGTACGGCAGCGCCGGCTTGACCATCACCACGTCGGCGCCCTCCTCCACGTCGAGCAGCGCCTCGCGCACGGCCTCGTCAGCGTTGGCCGGATCCATCTGGTAGCTGCGGCGGTCGCCGAAGGACGGCGCCGAGCCGGCCGCCTCGCGGAAGGGCCCGTAGAAGGCGGAGGCGAACTTCGCGGAGTAGGCCACGATCGGCAGGTCCTTGTGGCCCTCGGCGTCGAGCTGCGAGCGCAGCGCGCCAACGCGGCCGTCCATCATGTCGCTCGGCGCCACCGCGTCCGCGCCGGCGCGCGCGTGCGAGATCGCCGTCTTGGCGAGCAGCTCGAGGCTCAGGTCGTTGTCCACGCTGCCGTCCTCGAGCACCACGCCGCAGTGGCCGTGCGAGGTGTAGGCGCACAGGCACACGTCGGTGATCACCACGAGCTCCGGATGCGCCTCCTTGAGCGCGCGCACCGCCAGCTGCACGACGCCCTCGTCGTCGTAGGCGCCCGAGCCCTGCTCGTCCTTCTCCGCCGGAATCCCGAACAGGAGCACCGCCGGGATGCCGAGCGCGTGCACCTCGCCGGCCTCCTCGACGGCGTGCGAGATCGACATCCGCTCGATCCCGGGCATCGCCTCGATCGGCGTGCGTCCCTCGCCGAGCTGCACGAACATCGGGTAGACGAGGTCCGCGGGCGACAGGCGCGTCTCGCGCACCAGGTCGCGCAGCACGCCGGTCTTGCGCAGGCGCCGCAGTCGTGTCGCCGGGAAGGCCATCGGCCAACCAGTCTAGGTGGCCTCGAGCGCGCGTTGGGCGGAATCGCGGTCGCTGAAGCCCTCGATGCGGAACAAAAGACCGTCGCGCACGGTGGTGAGATGGAAGATCTCCGCTTCGAACGGCGCGCCGCTGGCGCGTCCCCGGCCGCGCAGCCCGACCGCGTACAGGAGCCGGTCGCCGCGCTCCACAATTTCGCCGACGCTCGTCTCGAAGCTCTCCCACTCGCCCCACAGGTCGCGCGTCCATTGCCGGACGCCCTCGTGCCCGCGGTAGACGTCGGCCGCCGCCAGGTTCGCGCCCAACACCGGATGGACCTCGCAGTCTTCGTGCGTGCCGGCGAGAATGCCGTCCATATCGCGCGCGTTCGCGGCGGCGTAGACCCTCCGCACGAGGGCCTCGTTCTCGCTTGCCATCAGGCGAAGCGTTGCAGGGCGAGCCTCCCGAGTGCACCGAAGGCGAGCGTCAGGCCCGCCAGGTGCAGCAACGGCCCGCCGAGATCCCCAGCGTCGTTGAGGGCCGCGTCGAGCGCATCGAGCGCGGGCTTGAACGGGAACGCCGCCGACACCGCGCGGATCACGTCGTAGAGCGCGGGCGCCACCGCGCCCGAGGGCACGAGCGCCAGGAACGCGAGCGGCAGGCAGAGCATGAACGCGAGCAGGGACGCCGCTCGCACGTCGCGGGTGAGCGCGCCGATCGCCAGGCCGAGCGCGGCGAAGGCGAGCGCGCCCACCGCCAGGGCCGCGAGCCAGAGCGGGAAACGGCCCCAGTCCAGGTCCACGAACAACCCGAGCCCGGCCATCATCAGCAGGCAGACCGCCACCGAGCACGCGGCCGAGAGGCCGGCCTTCTCCGCGAGCAGGCCTGTCCGCGACACCAGCCCTCGCACCAGGCGCGAGAAGGCGTTCTCCTCGCGCTCCAGCGCGAGCGTGCCGGCCGCGAGCAGCAGCGTGATGAACATCAGCGAGACCGCGACCGCCACCGCGACCGCGAACGAGCTGAGCGAGGTGGTGCCGCCGTCGAGGGCGGTGGCCTTCACGCGGATCGGCTCGCCCACGACCGCGAGGACGTCGTCGGAAAACGACAGGTTCTCGCGGGCGAGCTTGCCGAACGCGATCACGCGGTCGAGCTCCGCGCGCTCGGGCGAGTTCTCCGGCAGCTCGGCGCGCGCCTGCGTCAGGATCCGCTCGGCGCGCTGAAGCCCGAGCACGTCGAAGCTCTGGCCGAGGAAGCTGTACTGGCCGCCGGTGCTGATCAGGTCCAGCAGCTGGAGCGCCTCCTTGGCGACCCGCTTGGTCAGCGCCGCGTTGGCCGACTGCACCTGCGCCTTGATCGTGTTCTCCACGAACTGGCGCTTGGCCGGGTCCTCGGCGTTGTAGTAGACCTCGACGGTCCCCGGCTCGAGCGACGACTGGATGTTCGTCGCGAGGTCCCCGGGGATGATCAGCGCGCCGAGAACGTCGCCGTCCTCGACCTTCTGGATCGCCTCCTTCCTGCTGTCGACGGTCACCGGGTCGATGGCGTCGAACAGGCGCCGTCCCTCGGCCGCGAGATCGATCCGGTCACCGCCGAGCTCGACCACGGCCGACTTGCCCTCGAGGCCGTTGTAGAAGGCCACCTCAGGCTTGTCCGGCCCGCGCGAGAGCGCGAAGCCGATTAGGACCGCGATCACGATCGGATACAGCACCAGGAGGGCGACCAACAGCGGCGAGCGGCGCAGGATGCGAAGGTCCTTGAGGAGCAGCCAGCGCATCAGTGGCCGCGCCCGTGGAGGAACTCGACGAACGCCTCCTCGAAGTCGAGGCCGGTGGTGCCGACCTCGCGCTCGAGCGCCTGCGGCGGCCCGTCGAACAGCAGCTCCCCGTCCGCGAGCACGATCAGCTGGTTCGCGTAGCGGTCGGCCTCCTGGATGTTGTGCGTGGCGTAGACCACCGCCGTTCCCTCTCCCGCGAGGCGCAGGATGAACTCCCAGAGGCGCGCCCGCTGGCGCGGGTCGAGGGCGGCACTCGGCTCGTCGAGCAGCAGCACTTCGGGCTCGGCGAGCAGGCCGATGGCGATGTTCACCCGCTGCTTGTTGCCGCCGGAGAGCGTCCCGACCTGGTCGGCCGCGCGGTCGCGCAGGTCGCTCAGGGCGAGCATGCGCTCCACCGTCGCGCGCGGGTCGGCACAGCGCTCGAGCCGCGCGAACAGCGAGAGGTTCTCCTCGACCGTGAGCTTGTTGTAGACGGCCGGCTGCTGCGGGACCCAGCCGATCCCCGAAGGAGCCACGGTGATGGAGCCCTCGTCGGCGCGCTGGATGCCGGCGAGAATGGAGAGCAGCGTCGTCTTGCCGGCGCCGTTCGGGCCGATGATCGCCACCAGCTCGCCCGGTCTGGCCGCCAGCGAGACGCCCCGCAGCGCGACCCGATCGCCGTAGCGCTTGACCAGGCCCTCGGCCGCGAGGGTGACGGTCATTGTCTCCACCGCGGGCAGATTGGCAGAATCGCTCCCGGTGAAGCTCCTCTTCGTCGGCGACGTGGTGGGCGGCATCGGCCGGCGAACGCTCGCCGGGCTGCTGCCGGGAATCCGCGACGCCCATCAGCCCGACTTCGTGATCGTGAACGGCGAGAACTCGGCCGGCGGCGTCGGGGTCACCGAGAAGACCGCGCGCGAGCTGCTCGAGACCGGCGCCGACGCGATCACGCTCGGCAACCACGCCTACCGCCACAGGGAGGTCTACGAGTACCTCGACCGTGAGGAGCGGATCGTGCGGCCGGCCAACTATCCGAAGGGCAGCCCGGGCCGCGGGCACACGGTCGTCGAGCGCGACGGGATGCGGCTCGGCGTGCTCAACCTGTCGGGGCTCGTGTTCCTCCAGGCCGTTCGCTCGCCCTTCGCGGAGGCCGACTCCGCGCTCGCCGAGCTGCGCGACCGCACCGACGCGATCCTGGTGGACATGCACGCCGAGGCCACCAGCGAGAAGGTCGCGATGGGCTGGCACCTCGCCGGTCGCGTGACCGCGTGCGTGGGCACCCACACCCACGTGCCGACCGCTGACGCTCGCGTGCTCCCCGGCGGAACGGCCTACATCACGGACGTCGGGATGACCGGCCCGATCGGCGGGGTGATCGGCGTGAAGCGCGAGCAGGCGCTGGAGCGCTTCATCAAGCTCACGAACGTGCGCTTCGAGACCGCGGACGAGGATCCGTGGCTGAACGCGGTGCTAATCGAGGCGGACGGCGAGGGCCGCGCGACGGCCATCGAGCAGCTGCTCCTGCCGGCGCGGCTGTAGCTCGCGGATCGCGAGCGCGAGCGCCGCCAGCAGCGCCGCGTTGCGGACCGCCACGAGCACCAGCGCGAGCGGCTCACGCGCCACCACGTCGAAGTAGTGCGCGGGGAACTCCACCTGCGTGAGGATCGCGGCGAGAGCCACGGCCGCCGCGAGCGCATGGCGGCGCCAGGCGAGTGCGAGCGCGCCGAGCGGCAGCGCCCAGATCACGAACTGCGGCGAGAGCACCTTGCCGAAGAGCGCGAACGCGACCACCGCGGCGAGGCTCGCGAGCACGAGCTCGCGCGGGGTGCGGCCCACCCGGCTCGCCAGCAGGACCACCAGCCCGACCATCACGCCCGCGAGCAGCGCCGCCACCGCGCCGCTCGCGTCGTGCAGCAGGCCGTCCGAGCGGTGGCTCGAGACGCTCACCGCGTCTCCCACGCCCGCCGCGTCGAGGCCGAGCAGCACCATCGCCGGCGAGCTCTCGATCTGCACCGGGCGGTCGAGGTGGTAGCGGACGGCGTCGGCTGCGCCGTCCGCTGAGACCGCCAGCGCGGCGACCGCCACGACCGCGATCGTGACCGCGCACGCCAGAGCGCCCTGCCACGCCTCGCGGCGACGGCCCCTGGCCACGAGCCAGGCGAGTGCCACCGGGACCGCGACGAGCGGGAACAGCTTGGTCATCGCGCCCAGGCCGAGCACGATCAGGCCCGCGCGCGGGCGGTCCCGGCAGAGCAGGAGAAGGCCGCCGAGGAGAAGCGCGACCGGGAGGAGATCGAAGTGGGTGCGCACGAGGGCGCCGCAGAGGACCGGCATGAGGGCAACCGCGAGCATCGCCCGGCGAGGGTTGCCGCCGGTGGCCCGAGCGAGGGCCCCGCACAGGAGCACCACGGCCACTCCGGCGGCGAGCGTCCAGAGCGCGAACGCCCATCGGAAGCTCTCCTCGCCGGTGCCGAGGACGCCGGGAAGCGCGATCGCGGGCGCGGCCAGCGGCGGGTACTCGAATGCGACGTCGCGGTAGGGCAGGCCGCCGTCCAGCACCGGCTCGGCGAAGCTGCGGTAGACGAACAGGTCGTTCACGCTCTCGTCCGACCACGGCGCCACCCAGAGCGTGAGCGCCCACCCGGCGGCGAGCAGTGCCAGTGCGGCGAGTGCGCCCTTCGTCGTCATGCGTAGACGGGCTCGCGCTCCGCCGGGGTGCCCACGGACGGCTCACGCAGCGTGCGCGCATGCGCCGCGAACAGCGCCACGAAGACGAACGGCACGAACCAAACGACGTAGAGGTAGAACCAGTGCGTCGCCACGAGCTGGATCGCGATCAGCACGGCGGCGCCGAGCGCGGCCGTCTGCCGCAGGTCGGGCCGGCGCGGGACGAACGCCACGAGCAGCGCGAGCGCCGCGACCCCAACCTTCAGCACGGTCTGGAGCCAGTCGAGCGAGTCCACCTGGCCCCAGATGCTGAACGGCGAGGGGCGGCTCGCCTGGTAGCCGATCGTGCGGTCGTACAGCTCGCGAAGGCCGCCGTCGGGCACGAAGGGGGCCACCGTTGCCACCAGCGTCAGCAGCAGCGCGGCGCCGAACACGAGCGGCGAACGGCGTGCGAACAGAGGCGCCAGCGCGAGCGTCACGAACTTCGCCGCGGCTGAGAGTCCCATGGCGACCCCGGTCCAGAGGCCCGCCGCGTAGTCGCGGGCCAGGCTGGCGGCAAGCAGCGCCCCCACGCACCCCAGCGCGACCAGCGAGTCGTTGGAGTTCGACTCGAGGACGAAGGCCGTGTACGGGTAGGCCACCCATGCGTAGCCGAGCGCCACGCCGAGCGCGAGGCCCTCCCGGCCCGGACGCAGCCGCCGCCCGAGCAAGAGCAGCCCGCCCAGCACGAGCAGGTCGAAGAAGATGGCGGCGCCGTGAGCCGCGGGCAGGTCGTCCCAGCGCCCGCTCCATCGCATCGTCTGCTCGAACGGCACGTAGAGCAGGTAGTTCACGGGGCCGTAGGTGTCGCCGCGCTCGACGTCGTCCGAGAAGCCCTCGCCGTAGAGCGAGTCGCCGTCCACGATGCGGTCCGCTCCCACCACGCCGGCGTAGCCCACGTCGATCACGTTCGAGTCGGCCACGTTGAGCCCGATCCGGAACGCCGTGAGGAACATCAGCCCGACCACCAGCAGCGTCAGCGGCGCGTGCGGCACCAGCGGACCCGCGGAGCGCCGGGGGCGGAAGCCCGCGAGCAGCACGCGCGCGAGCAGGTACAGCAGCACGGGATAGACGAGCGGCGCCGATACGCCGATCTCCGCGCGGTTGAAGAACACGTGCGACACGCCGAACGCCAGCAGCACGAGCAGATCCAGGTGCAGGAGCCGCAGCGGGCGGCGCACGTCGACGAAAGGCGCCAGGAACAGCACGCAGAGCGGAATCCAGACGTAGGGCGCGTTGAGCTTGCGCCCGAACGCACCGGGATAGCCGCGCGCCATCGTCCAGGCCACCTGGTCTCCCGACCACTGCTCGATCACCGCCCCGCTGCGGTCGTCCACCTGCACCTGCACGACCTCGCGACCGTCGCGGAAGAAGCTCACCTGCCAGCGGCCCACGCCCTTGGTGTAGGCGGTCGGGTCGAGCGATCCGTCGCGCCGGGCGTCGCGCACCTTGTCGGCCCGCGCCGCGATCCGCTCGGCGTCGCGCGCGCTGCGCTCGAAGAACTGCGGGGGCTTGGTCTCCGACGCGGGGCGCCGCAGATCGGCCGCGGCCGCGCTGGCCGGGAGCGCCACGGCGGCGAGCAGCGCCGCACCGGCGAGGAGCGCCGCGAGGCTCAGTCGCGCGAGAGCTCGATGCGGAAGCTCCACATCTTGTTCCCGATGAAGTTGAGCGGGGTCGCGGCGATGATCGAGATCGCCTGGGCCGGCAGCTCGCGCACCCCGACGACGCTCACGAGCAGCTCCAGAACGGCCGCGGCGAACAGGAACGCCCCGACGCTCACGGTGAAGAAGCGCGCGGCCTGGAAGCCGGCGCGGCCACCCCGGGCCCGGAACGTCCAGTGCCGGTTCCACCAGAAGTTGTTGAGCACGGCGACGACGAACGCGGCCGTGGCCGCCACCAGGTGGTGGGCGTCGAGCAGTTCTACGAACGCCGCGAAGACGCACAGGTTCACCACGTAGCCGGACGCCCCGACCGTGCAGAACTTGATCAGCTGGAGCCAGTTGTGGGGCCTGCGCAGTCCCGCGCGCACACGCAGGTGCGCGGCATGTGGGCGGTCGGCGACGGCGGTCCTCGCCTCGTCGGTCACGCGGCCAACGGTACACCGAAGTGTTCGAGAACCAGCGGGGTCACGTCCTCGAGCGACCAATGCACCCGCTCCGGTGTGTCGAGCCCGCACAGAAGCAGCACGCCCTCGGAGTCGTCCCTGTGAAGCGAGCCGTGGCTGCCACCTCCCACGTGGTCGGCTCCACCCCAGTCGACGAACTCGTAGCCCAGCTCCGCCGAGACCAGCACGTCGCCCGAGTGCGGGCAGCGCAGCGCCGACCAGAGCCGCCCGAGTGCGTCCGGGTAGGTGTGGCTCTCGACCTCGCCGTCCTCGGCGCGCAGCTCCAGCGCCGCCTCGTCCCCGCGCATGCTCCAGCGGCCGCCGCGGGCGTCGGCCATGTCGTCCCCCGGCTGGAAGCGCAGCTCACCGCGCCCCGAGCGCACCACGGCCTCGGCCTCCTCGAGGGAGACCACGAGGTCGATGCCGTCCACGTCGGTGAGCGTGCCGATGGCGCCGCGCACCAGCTGGTGGCGGCGCGCGTCGTCGAGCGCGTAGACCATCGCCGAGCGCGCGGACGGGCACGCGGCGAGCTCCGCCTCGGTCGGCGCCACGTCGCCCGGCGTGAGCACGCGGGAATCCGTGAACACCTCGGCGAGGTTGATCGGGTGCTCCACCGCGGTCTGCGAGTGGTCCGACATCACGATCACGGCGTGCTCCTCGAGGAAGGCCTCGACGCCGCCCGCGACGTGCATGATCCGCTCCAGCGCGCGATCCGCCTCGGCGATCGAGCGCACCTGGCCGTCGGGGCCGACCTTGTGCGAGTAGGTGTCGTTGTCGGGCAGCGAGAACAGCAGGAAGTCGAACAGGTCGTGCTCCACGAGGTAGGCGCCCACGCAGCCGGTGTGGCGGTCGCGCTGGCCCGGCAGCCCGAGCGCCGACGTGCAGCCGGTGTCGCGCGAGTCGAACAGGTCGGCGTAGAAGAGCTCGCGCGCCCCGTAGACCGGGTGCCGGAACTGGGCGGCCTCCGCGATCCGCCGGTAGACGCTGCCGCCGGACGGGTCGTGGCGCGTGCGGCCGCGGTAGATCAGGTAGGTCGTGCACGCCGTCCGGAAGCCGGCGTCGTCGAGGTGCTCGAAGACCGTCTTGTGCGCCCGGCTCAGGTGCGCGAGGTTCATGTTGTAGACCGTGTCGTAGAGCGAGCGCACGATCCCGAACGCGCGCGTGGCGGCCAGTGACGAGCCGTACTCGACATAGCGCTCCTCACCACGGTGGAACCAGTTCATGGACGGGATGTGGTGCTCGCCGGGCCCGCAGCCGGTGGCTATCGCCGCCGACGCCACGGGCGTTACGGACGGGAACGTCGAGATGCAGTCGCGCACATAGGTCCCGCAATCGAGGAGCGCCGCGAGCGCGGGCGCATGGCCCTCGGCGACCGCCTGGTCGAGCATGTCGGGCTTCAGCGAGTCGATGACCGCGAGGACGAGCTTCTTGCGCGCGGGCACTACCGGAGGATCCTCAGGCCGGCGTACTTCTCGCCCTCGCGGCGCCTGCCGCCCAGGAGCAGCACGACGAAGCCCGGGATCGCTAGGAACGCGAGCGGCGGCAGGAAGATCGCGATGGCGGCCAGGATCAGAGCCGCGGCGTCGGCGTACGCGCTGACGAGCGCGGCCTGGTCCGGTTCGAGCCGAGTCCGCACGCGCTCCACGAGCCCGCCGACGGCGAGCCACGCGAGCGCCGCGCAGAAGGGGCCGAACACCAGGCCGATCCAGGCCTCCTGCCCGTTGTCGAGCAGCGCCCCGGCGAACAGCAGCGTGCCGAGCGCGATCCCGATCAGCCCCGCCAGGATCTCGGCCGGGCCGCGCCCGGCGCGGTTCGCCGCCGAACGTTCGAGGAGGAATGCCGCCACGCCCAGCGCGACGACCCCTGCCAGGAAGGCGGTGGACTCCAGGAAGCGAAGATCGGTGCCGTCGAAGTCGATCCCGATGTCCCCGCGCGCGAGCCCGCCAGCCAGCAGGGGCGGCAGGTAGGGCCGAATGCCGGTGGACGATGCCAGGCCGGCACCGGTTCCGATGTCGAGGAAGAGGCTCATGGGCGGCTCGAAGGGTCGGTACCCTGCGCCGCGTGAGGTTAACGCCGAGGCGGGCATGACCACATCCCGCGACATCGAGCGCTACGCCGGCCTGTTCGCATCGCGCACGAAGGTCATGAAGTCCTCGGCCATGCGTGACCTGATGGCGGTGACCGCCCGGCCCGAGGTGATCTCGCTCGCGGGCGGGCTGCCCGACACGAGCACGTTCCCGCCGGACACCTTCGCCGCCGTCGCTCAGCGGATCGCCGCCGAGTCGTGCGCGAAGGCGCTCCAGTACGGACCCACCGAGGGACTGGTCGAGACGAAGGCCTGCATCGCCCAGGTGATGGCTGCCGAGGGCATGCGCGTCGCCCCCGAGGACATGATCGTGACCACCGGCGGCCAGCAGGTGATCGACCTCGTCACCAAAACGCTGATCGACCCCGGCGACGTCGTGATCGCCGAGGGGCCCACCTACCCGGGCGCCGTGCCGGTGTTCTCGTCGTACCAGGCGGAGGTCGTACAGGTGGACATGGATGCCGACGGCATGCGAGTCGACCTGCTCGAGGAGACGCTCGACCGGCTGGAGCGCGACGGGCGCCGGCCCAAGTTCATCTACACGGTCCCGAGCTTCCAGAACCCGGCGGGCGTGACGATGTCGCAGCCACGGCGCAGGCGGCTCGTGGAGGTGGCCCACGCGCGTGAGCTGCTCGTGCTGGAGGACAACCCGTACGGGCTGCTGCGCTACGAGGGCGACCCCCCGCCGCCGCTGCTGTCGCTCGACGGGGGCGTCTACGTGATGTACCTCGGCACGTTCTCGAAGATCCTCTCGCCCGGCATCCGGCTCGGCTGGGTGGTCGCGCCGCCGCCGGTACTCGAGAAGATCAACCTCGGCAAGCAGGCGGCGGACCTCTGCACGTCGACGCTCTCCCAGCTGATGGTGCAGGCGTACTTCGAGGAGAGCCGCTGGCGCGACTACGTCGAGTCGCTCACCGAGATCTACCGGGCGCGGCGCGACACGATGCTCGACGCGCTTGCGGACCACTTCCCGCGCCAGGCCGAGTGGACGCGACCCGCGGGCGGGCTGTTCATCTGGGTCACGCTGCCGGACTTCATCGACACGACCGACCTGCTCGCGCGCGCCCTGCGCGACAACGTCGCGTTCGTTCCCGGCGAGGCCGCGTTCCTCGACGGCCGCGGCCGCAACGCCATGCGACTCAACTTCTCGGGGTCCGACGAGGACGCGATCCGCGAGGGCATCCGCCGCATCGGCGAGGTGGTGACCGAGCAGATGGAGCTGTACGGCACGCTCACCGGGGAGCACCCCGCGGTCCGCGTCGAGGAGCCGCCGGCGGTGGAGGACGCGGCCGGCGACAACGTCCTGCGGCTTCCCAAGCGCTCCGCCGACTCGCGACGAGCGGAGGGCTCGTGAGCAGGGTCGCGGTGCTGAAGGGCGGCCGCTCGCTCGAGCGGCAGGTGTCCCTGCGCTCCGGCGCCCGCGTGGAGGACGCGCTCGAGCGGCTCGGGCACGAGGTCGTCGCGCTCGACGTTGGCCACGACCTGATCGAGCGACTGCGCGACATCTCCCCGGACGTCGCGTTCATCGCGATGCACGGACGCGATGGCGAGGACGGGACCGTGCAGGAGCTCCTCGAGATCCTCGACATCCCCTACACCGGGTCCGGTGTGCTCGCCTGCGTGCGCGCCACCGACAAGGTGCTCGCCAAGCACCTGATGATCGAGGCCGGGATCCCGACCCCGGAGTTCTTCGCCTTCAGCGAGACCGCCTTCCGCGAGCTCGGCGCCGCCGACGCCCTGCCGGCGATCGAGGAGCGGCTCGACTTCCCGATCGTGGTGAAGCCCTCGAGCCAGGGATCGGCGCTCGGGATCAAGTTCGCCCGCAGCGCGGCCGAGGTGCCGGCGGCGCTGGTGGCGGCCTTCTCGTACGACTCGCGGGTGCTGCTCGAGCGGCACGTCGACGGGCGCGACCTGGCGGTCTCGATCCTCGACGGCGAGCCGCTGCCGGTGGTGGAGGCCGTGCCGCTGGGCGAGGAGTTCTACGACTTCGAGGCGCGCTACGAGATCGGCCGCACGGAGTTCGTCTGCCCGGCCGAGCTGCCTGACGGCGTGACCGAGCAGGCGCACGAGCTCGCGCTGCGCACGTACCGGCTGCTCGGCGGCTCCGCCTTCGGGCGCGTCGACCTGATGCTCGGCGCCGACGGCGAGCTCACGGTGCTGGAGGCCAACCCGATCCCCGGCCTCACCGAGACGAGCCTGCTGCCGCAGGCAGCCGAGGCCGCGGGGATCTCGTTCGACGAGCTGGTGGGGCGGATCGTGGAGCTCGCGCTGGAGCGCGCGCCGGCCTAGGCCTGCTCTTCTTCCTCTTCCTCGCCGTCCTCTCCGGCGGCGAAGTCCTCAGGCGTGACGTTGTCGAGGAAGTCCTTGAACTTCTCGACGACCTCCTCCGTGTCCTCCACCTCGTGCTCGAACTCGATGGCGGACTCGGTGATCACGTCCTCGGCGGCGAAGATCGGCGCGCCGGTGCGCACCGCGAGGGCGAGCGCGTCGGAGGGGCGCGAGTCGATCGGGATCTCGCGGCCGTTCAGCTGGAGGGTGACCTCCGCGTAGAAGGTGTTCTCGCGCAGCTCGGTCACGGCCACGCGTGTGCAGCTCACCTCGAGCTCCGAGAGCATCTCGCTGATCAGGTCATGCGTCATCGGGCGCGGCGTGTTGGCCCCCTGGAGCTTCATCAGGATCGCGGCCGCCTCGGGGTGACCGATCCAGATCGGGAGGAACTTGTTGCCGTCGCGGGTCTTCAGAAGCACGATCGGCTGCTTGCCGACCATGTCGAAGCTGACGCCGTAGATGACCATCTCCTGCATCGCTGTGGACAGTCTAGAGCCGGAGGGAAGGGGCGTCGGCCGCGTCCTGAAATGACTGGAGCCCCCGAACTTCAGGGGCTCCGGCACTCGCCTGTTACGACAATCGTAGTGGGCGATCCTGGACTCGAACCAGGGACCTCGTCCTTATCAGAGACGCGCTCTAACCGGCTGAGCTAATCGCCCGCGACGTGCGATTGTAGCGGCGCTCAGACGGCGCGCAGATGAGCCCGGCTGAGGATCCGCTCCGCGAGCTCGACGGCCTCGCCGGGCGTGTCGAACTGGAGCTCCACGCGGCATCCGTCGCCCCGTGCGCGCACCCTCACGGGCCGGCCGAAGGCCGCGGCGAGCGTGTCCTCCGCCGCGGCGAGCGCCTCGGCGAGATCCGGATGCACCTCACGGTTGAAGCGCTTCGGCTCAGGCTCAGGGTGACCCTCAGCTTCACGGGCCTTCCGCTCCGTGTCGCGCACCGACCAGCCGCCGTCGCGGGCGTCGAGCGCGAGCCGCCGCCTGGTCGCGTGGTCCTTGCAGAGCAGGATTGCGCGGCCGTGACCCTCGCTCAGCGCGCCGGTCTCGATGAGCTCCAGAGCGTCCTCCGGGAGCTCGAGCAGCCGCACCAGGTTCGAGATCGCCACGCGGCTGCGCCCCACGCGCCGGCCGACCTCCTGCTTGGTCAGGCCGAGGTCCTCCACGAGCATCGCGCACGCGCGCGCCTCCTCGACCGGGTTGAGGTCGACGCGCGCCATATTCTCGGCGAGCGCGACGTCGAGCCGCTCCCAGTCGTCCGTGTCGCGCACCAGCGCAGGGATGGTCTCGAGCTCGACCATCTGCGCGGCGCGCAGGCGGCGCTCGCCCGCCACGAGCTCGAAGCTCCCGCCCGCGAGCGGCCGCACGACGATCGGCTGCAGCACGCCGCGCGCACGGATCGACTCCGCCAGCTCGGCGAGCCGTGCCTGGTCGAACGTGCGCCGCGGCTGGCGCGCGTTCGGCTGGATCAGCTCCAGCGGGACCTCACGCAGGCCGTCCTCGACCTTGCCCGAGCGGGGCAGGATCGCCTCGAGCCCCCGCCCCATTCCGCGCTGCTGCGCATCAGCCACGTGCGGCCACCTCCTTGGCCAGCTTCAGGTAGGCCGCGCTGCCGGCACTCTGCGGCGCGTGCCGCAGGACCGGAAGCCCGAAGCTCGGCGCCTCGCCGAGCCGGACGTTGCGCGGGACCACCGTGTCGAACACGAGTGAGGGGAAGTGCTCGCGGACCTCACGCTCGACGTCGCGCGCGAGCCGCGTGCGCCCGTCGTGCATCGTCAGGATCATCCCGAGGACGGTGAGGCGCGGGTTCAGCTCACGCTGGATCAGCGACAGCGTGTCGAGCAGCTGAGCGAGCCCCTCGAGCGCGAAGTACTCCGTCTGCACGGGCACGATCACGCGGTCGGCCGCCACGAGGGCATTGACGGTGAGCGGGCCCAGCGAAGGCGGGCAGTCGAGCAGCGTGAAGAGGTAGCGCTCGCGCACGCTGCCGAGCCGGTCCCGCAGCGTGGTCTCCGAGCCCTCGATGCGCGGCAGCTCCACATTCGCGCCCGCCAGCTCCGGCGTGGACGGCACGATGTCGAGCCCGTCGATGCCGCTGGGAATCGCAGCCGCGGTGAGGTTGAGATCGCCCGACAGGCAGTCGTAGACGTTCGGCGCCCCGTCCTTGGGCAGACCGAGTGCAACCGTTGCGTTGCACTGCGGGTCGAGATCGACCAGCAGCGTGGGATAGCCGGCGTCCGCGATGCTGGCGCCGAGGTTGACCGCGGTGGTGGTCTTGCCCACCCCGCCCTTCTGATTTGCGACTGCGAGAACGTTCCCCATCGGAGCTGAAATTACGGTCAGGTCCGGTCGGAACTGCGTTCGGGGGCGAACGTGTGACTCCTTTGTGCGCCACGCGCGCCGCCGGGCGGGTGCTATCGGACTTAGCCGCGATATACGCGGAGAACCCAGATAGGTCCAGGGGTGTCGTCGATTTCCGCCCATATAGACCGGAAAGCGACGGCACTACCCCCTCACTGCCCGCCGTTCAGCCAACGCCGCGCTGCGCCGACGCCGGCGAGAGGCTCCACGCGGCGGCGGTTTCAGCCGAGCGGCCGCTTGCGCGCCATCCCCGGCCGGCGCGGAAACCCCGCCGGCGTGGGCGAAAGCTTGCGAAACACGTGCAGATGCCGGTTCTCGGAGGCGGCGAACGGCTGCACCGGCAGCACGTTCTCCGGGGCCATGCCCAGCTGGCGGGCCGCCTCGGCGCCCGCTTCCTCCTCATCCGCGTCCCGAGCACCCTTCCACGCAACCAGCACACCGTCCGAGCGCAGCAGCGGCGCCGCGTACTCGACCAGCAGCGCCAGCGGCCCCAGGGCACGAGCGGTAACCGCGTCGTAGGCCTCGCGGCCCCCGCCCACCGCGGCGGCAACACCCCCGAACTCCTCCACGCGCGTGGTTATGGAGCGCGCATTGGACACATCCCCCGCCTGGATCAACCTGTCCACCACCGCTGTCTTCCGCCCCGCAGACTCGACGAGGTCAACCTGCGCCTGAGGCAAAGCCACGGCCAGAGCCAGCCCAGGAAAGCCTGCACCTGCGCCGATGTCCGCGATCCGCCGCGCGCTCGCGAGCTCAGGGACCTCCAGGCCACTCAGCGCATCCGCCACATGAACCTCGAGCGCCGCCTGAGGCTCACTCACCGTCGTGTGCGGATCCGACTCGGCCTTCAGAGCCTCGAGAATCCGCTCGATCTGGCCCGCCGCGGCCGTTCCGAGCCGGTAACGGGCTACGAGAGCATCGAGCGTTTCACGAGAAACGCTCAACCGGGCTCACGACCAGCCGCCGGTCGGGCTCGTCGCCCTCGCTGTGCGTCTCCACGTCGCTGCGCTCGCTCAGGTACGTGTGCACGACCTTGCGCTCGGTGGCCCGCATGGGCTCCAGCTCCACTGCCCGGTCGTAGCGCAGCGCCTCGGCGGCGGCGCGGTCCGCCATCCGGTGCAGCGCGGCCGCGCGGCGCTCTCGGTAGCCGGCCGCGTCGACCGTGACCTGCTTGCGGTCCTCGGAACCGCGGAACGCGGCCCGGAAGACGAGGTGTTGGAGCGCGTCGATGGTGGATCCGTGCTTGCCGATCAGCAGGCCGAGGTCGTCGCCGTTCACGGTCGCGCGGATCTCCTCGTCGCTCTCGTCGATGTCGACCGTCGCGTGCAGGCCGAGCGCGTGCACCACGCGGCCGACGATCGCGCGCACCCGCTCCGCGGGCTCCTCGGGGATCTCCTCCGCCACCGCGCGCCAGGCCTCCACGTCCACCTCCGCGCGCACGCGTGCGGGGCTGTCCGCGCCGGGGTCCTCGGCCACGTCGAAGCGAACGCAGTCGGCGGTCAGGCCCGGGAACCGGCCCTCGAGGGTCTTCATCGCGGCCCACTTCGCCTCGCCCAGGCTGTCGCCCTCCGCCTCGGCCACAAGCTCCTCCGGCCTCGGCTCCTCGCTTACAGACATCGTGGTCCGCGCCTCAGCGCCGGCGCCCCGAGCGCTTCTTCTTCTTGCGCGGCGAGCCCGGTGGCGGCTTCGCCCTGGCGCCGTTCCCGTCGCCCGAGGACTGCGCCTTGGCCTTCTGCTTGGCGGCCGGCTTCGCCTCGGCGCCGTCGTTGAGCGCCGCCGCCGCGGCGGGTTTCCCGCGCGCGGGCTTCTGTTCGGGCACCGCGTCCCGCGGGTCGAGCGGCTCCGGCTTCGGATAGAGCTTCTTGACGAGCAGCTGCTGCCCGATCGTCCAGACGTTCGTGGTAATCCAGTACAGGATCAGGCCCGCCTCGAAGTTGATGATGAAGATCACGAAGACGAAGGGGAGCGCGAACATGATCCGGCGCTGCATCGGGTCGGCGCTGAGCGCCGTGACCGCGCTCGCGGCGAGCTGGGTTCCGATGTAGAGGACGATCAGGACGCCGAGCAGGACCGGATCGGTGACCTTCTCGGCCAGGTTGTCGATCGCAAGGAAGCCCTGGTTGTCGGCGATGTCGCTCTGGAACGCGTCCGAGCGCAGCAGGTAGAAGAGCGCGATGAAGAACGGGATCTGGAGCAGCAGCGGGAAGCACGAGCCCAGCGGGTTGACCTTCTCGCGCTGGTAGAAGGCCATGACCTCCTGGTTCATCCGCTGCTTGTCGTCCTTGTAGCGCTCCTGGATCTGCTTGATCGCCGGCTGCAGCGTCTGGAGGCGCTGCATCGACTTCACGCCCTTGAAGGTGAGCGGCAGGATCGCGAGCCGGACGGTGAAGGTCATCAGGATGATCGCGATGCCCCAGCTGCCGTCCAGCGTGTCGCCTTCGTCGATCAGGTCGTGCCAGAACTCCAGGATCCACTGGCAGACATCGATGAGCGGCTGAAGGACGTTGGCGATGTACATGGACTAGTGGGGGCGAGAGGGGCGTGGACGGAACAGCTTCTGGTCCTCCACGAAGTCGACGCCGCCGTGACTCCAGGGGTTGCAGCGGAGCAACCGCCAGGCGGCCAGCACGACACCTCTGAGCACACCGTAGCGGCGCACCGCCTGGACGGCGTACTCGGAGCAGCTCGGATGGTACTTGCAGCGCGCCGGCATCGCGGGCGAGATCGCGCGCTGGTAGAAGCGCAGCGGCGCCGTGGCGATCGTCCGGACCGCGTTCACGGCGCGGGCTCCTCCCCGCTGGCCAGCCCCGCCTCGGACAACACGGTGCGCAGCGCCTCCTCGATCGCGGCCTCGCCGCCGTCGCGCGCCAGCTCGCCCGCGGCGGGGCGGGCCACGATCACGAAGTCGTGGCCCTCGCGCAGTCGCTCCGAGTTCGACCAGAAGGCCTCCCGGAGCAGGCGCTTCA
This sequence comes from uncultured Thermoleophilaceae bacterium, assembly GCA_963771715.1. Lineage (GTDB taxonomy): Bacteria > Actinomycetota > Thermoleophilia > Solirubrobacterales > Thermoleophilaceae > JACVRW01. The sequence continues at coordinate 469,197 of CAVYUQ010000003.1, read as the reverse complement.
TCCGATTGCGCTCGACGGCTCCGCCCAGCTTGCGGCCCACCGAGACGCCCAGGCGGGGCTCGGTGTCGTCGTCGGCCGAGCGCGGGAACGCATAGACGACGAGGTGGCGGCTCGCGTGCGAGCTTCCCTCGCGGTACACGCGCTCGAACTCACCGCTGCGGGATAGCCGGCGGCGCTTTCGACGCGCACGGTCGGCCATCGGCTAGGGGGTGAGCCGCTTCCGGCCCTTGTCGCGACGGCGCTTCAGGAGGGCGCGGCCGGCGCGCGTGCTCATGCGCGCACGGAAGCCGTGGGTGCGTGCGCGCTTGCGCTTCTTGGGCTGGTAGGTGCGCTTCATGGTTGGCGAGCCAGGGTACAAGATCGACGCTCGTCCGCCTGTGCAGTTCCTGTCGACAACCCGCCGGATCGGGACCGCCACGCTTTTCTCGCGTTTTGCGGAGCCGCCTCCCGGCGGCCGGCTCGGAGCGTTTGGGGCCGGTGTACACTCGCGTCGCCGAGGGCGGCGGGGGGCCCATTTTTCCGCCCGGCCCTTCCCTTTGAACAGTCACGCCACCTGGACCCTTGAGGAGGGTCACGACCGCACGTGCCCGCACAGCCTGACGAGATCTGGGACGACATTCGCGACGAGCTCCGCAGGGAGACTCCCGACTTCAAGTTCCACATCTGGCTCGAGCCGCTCCAGCTCGCGGCCGTGCGCGGAAGCACCGTCTACGTACGCGCGCCGGAGCACATACGCACCTCGGTCGCCGAGCGCTACCTGCCGCTGCTGCGCCGCGCCGCCGCCGCGCGCTTCGACGAGCACGCGGTGGTGGAGGTCGTGGGCGACGGCTGGGAGCCGCCCACCGGCGAGGCGGCGGGCGCGGACGGATCGGGCGCCGTCCCTGAGCGCGCCGCCCTGAACCCCAAGTACAGCTTCGACCAGTTCGTGATCGGCGGGGGCAACCGCTTCGCGCATGCAGCAGCGCTCGCCGCCGCCGAGCTCCCCGGCCACTCCTACAACCCGCTGTTCCTGTACGGCTCGCCCGGGATCGGCAAGACGCACCTGCTGCACGCGATCGGCAACTACGTCGAGCGCTTCGGAGCGGGGCTCGCGGTGCGCTACGCGACCGTCGACGAGTTCACGAGCGAGTTCGTCGAAGCCGTCCGCGCGAACAGCACGGCTGAGTTCAAGCAGCGCTTCCGCAGCGCGGACGTCGTCCTGATCGACGACGTCCAGTTTCTCGCCGGCCGTACACGCACGCGCGAGGAGTTCTTCCACACGTTCAACGCCCTGGTCGGTGCCGGCCGGCAGCTGGTGATGACCTCGGATTGCGCCCCCGAGGACATCCCGGGCCTCGAGGAGCGGCTGACGGAGCGCTTCCGCTCGGGGCTCGTCGTCGAGCTGGACGCGCCGGCGGTCGAGGTGCGCGAGGCGATCCTCGCCAAGCGAGTGCGGCTGGACGGCGTCGACGTGGGCCCCGAGGTGGTCGAGGAGATAGCGAGCCGCGTGACCACCAGCGTTCGTGCGCTCGAGGGCGCCCTGATCCGCGTGGTGGCGTATGCGTCGATGAAGGACGAGCCCGCCACGCCCGCCCTCGCGCGCCACGTCCTCAACAGGCTCGGCGAGGACACGGCCAGCGATGCGTGCGCCATCGGGGAGATCCTCGACGCGGCGGCGCAGGAGTTCGGTGTCGAACGGGACGCGCTCCTGGCCCGCGACCGGCGGCCGACGGTCTCCACCGCTCGCCAGGTCGCGATGTTCCTCGCCAGGGAGCTCACCGAGCACAGCCTTCCCGAGATCGGCCGCGGCGTTGGCGGGCGCAATCACACCACCGTCCTCCACGCCGTGAACCGCGTGAGCGCCGCCATGCACAGCGACGACTCGGTACGCAGCGCGGTGCATAACCTGCGCCGTCGGCTCGGTCGACCCTCGTCCTGACCGGTGTGAATGGAAGAATCAACAGCTTCCGCACAAGAGCGATCGCGCTCCACGAGCAGTATCGCCCCGGATATCGACTTCCGAACAGCCCCCAATCACCCTTACCTAGATAGGCAGTCTCTTTTGAAGCTCACCGTTTCCCGTGAAACGTTCCTCGCTCGTCTCGGCGTCGCCGTGCGCGGTGCGTCCACGCGCGCTCCTGTCCCCTCGCTTGCCGGCGTGCTGCTGCGGGTGGACGACGGCTCCGCTGAGCTTCAGGCCACTGACATGGAGCTGGGTGTCCGCGTCGCATTGGACACGACGGACTCCTCTCCGGGCCAGGCCGTCGTTCCCGGCCGCCTGCTCCTGGACGTGGTTCGGTCCCTGCCGAAGGACGACCTGACGCTCGAGTACCGGAGCGCGGAGCAGGACGTCGAGGTCGTGTCGGGCCCGGCGAAGTTCCACCTGCGCACGCTTCCAACCGAGGACTTCCCGAAGCTGCCCGAGGCGCCTGCCGAGGGCAGCATCACGGTGCCGGCCGCCGCGTTCGTCGACACGATCGCCCGCGTGGCGCGAGCCGCGTCGAGGGACGAGACGCGACCCCACCTCACCGGCGTGCTCGTCACGGCCAGCGGCAACGAGCTGCGGATGGTCGCCACCGACTCGTACCGGCTCGGAGTCAAGGAGACCAGGCTCGACTCCGAGCTGAGCGGATCGCTCGAGGCGAACGTTCCGGCCCGCACGCTCCAGGAGCTGGGCCGCATCGCCTCGGCGGGCGGCGCGGAGACGATCGCCGTGGCGGCACTCGAGAACCAGGTCGTCTTCACCGTCGACGACATCGTGCTGTCGTCGCGGCTCGTCGAGGGCCGCTTCCCCAACTACCAGCAGCTGCTGCCCGAGGCGTACGAGCACGAGCTGCGGGTGAGCCGCGACGAGCTCCTCGAGGTCGTGCGCCGCGTAGGCCTGCTGGCTCAGAAGAACGCCCCGCTGCGCCTGCGCTTCTCCGAGGGCGCGCTCGACGTCTCGGCCCAGACGCCGGACGTGGGCGAGGCCAGCGAGTCGCTGCCCGTGCCGTTCGCCGGCGAGACGCTCGAGATCGGCTTCAACCCCGAGTTCTTCCGCGAGGGGCTGGAGAGCGCCGAGTCGGAGGAGCTGCTGCTGAAGCTGATCAGCCCGCTGCGGCCGGGCCTGATCCAGTCCGGTGACGAGGGTGCCGGCTTCCGGTATCTCGTCATGCCGATTCGGCTGAACGTCTAGGTATATGGGGGTTAGTCCGGCGAAGCCGGGCGTAAGGGGGCAACGCCCCCTTGGCGTCACGCGCATCGAGCTGCGCGACTTCCGGAACTACGAGAGCGCGGAGGTCGAGCTCGGCGAGGGGCTCACCGTGGTCGCGGGTGCGAACGGTGCGGGCAAGACCAACCTGCTCGAGGCGCTCTACTTCGGCTGCACGGCGCGCTCGCCGCGCACGTCCAACGAGCGCGAGCTCGTCCGCCGCGGCGGCGGGGGAGTGGCCCGCGTGGTCCTCGACCTCGAAGCCGAGGACGGCGAGCACCGCATCGAGGTCGGCTTCGAGCCGGGGGAGGCCAAGCACCTGCGCGTGGACGGCAGCGCCGTCGACACCCTCTCGACGGTCGCCGTGCGGCCGCTGGTGAACGTCTTCCTCCCCGAGCGGCTCGAGCTCGTGAAGGGCGCCCCGGCCGCACGGCGTGCGCATCTCGACCAGGTCGTGGCCGCGCTGTGGCCGAGCCGCGCGGAGACGCGCAGCGCCTACTCGCGCGCGCTCGCCCAGCGCAACGCGCTCGTGGGGCGCGTCCGCGCGGGGGCCGCCGGCCCGGACGCGCTCGACGCCTGGGACGCCGAGCTCGTCCGCCACGGCATCCGGCTGATGCAGGACCGCACCGAGGCGGTCGACGGCCTGCGCCCACTTTTCACCGAGCTCGCAGCGAGCCTCGGCCTGCCGGGCGACGCCGAGCTGCGCTACCGGCCGCGCTCCGCGGCCACCGACGCCGAGGGCCTCGCGGCCGAGTTGGCCGAGCGACGCCAGGCTGACCTCGAGCGCGGCTTCACCGCCCACGGCCCGCACCGGGACGAGCTCCAGCTGGTCCTCGCCGGCGCCTCGCTGCGCGCCTACGGCTCACAGGGCCAGCAGCGGGCGGCGCTCCTGGCGCTCCTGTTCGCGGAGCGGTCGCTGCTGGCGGAGCGCCGCGCTCGCCCGCCGCTGATGCTGCTCGACGACGTGATGTCGGAGCTCGACGCCGAGCGGCGCGAGCTGCTCGCCGGCCTCCTGCGCTCGGGTGGCCAGGCCGTGGTCACCACCACCGAGCCCGAGCACGTGCCGGGCAGCGCCCTCGACAGCGGCGGACAGATCCGCGTGCACGACGGGGCCGTCAGCAGCGGCCCTCGGGCGGTGGCCGCGTGAGACGGCTCGCGCCGCGTCCCCTCTCCGTGGCTCTCGAGGGCGTGGTCCGCGACACAGAGCCAGCCACCCTGCTGGCACGCGTGCAGGCGGTCTGGACGGACGTGGCCGGGCCCGGCCTGTGCGCATCCGCCGCTCCGGTTTCCGAGCGCGACGGGGTGGTGACGGTGGCCTGCGAGTCCGCCGTCTGGGCCCACGAATTGGAGCTGCTCGGCCCCGATCTGCTTACCCGTTTCGGGGATGCGCTGGCCGCCGAGCCGGGGCGCCCGCAGGGCGGCGCGGTGAAGAAGTTGCGCTTCGTCGTTGGTTCGGCCCCGAACCGGTACTCATAGAGCACTATTTTGTTGCGATTTGCGGGCATTTTGTAACCCGGGGAACCGTCCGGAGCAGGGGGTAGCCTGCTAATATTCAGAGCGGTCTTATGTGCCGCCCCGACCCGGCCTGACAGGGGATCCGAGTCGGGGCTTTTCGTGGTATCAGCGGCCCTCCGCATGAGTTGCCGCGCAATGGAAGGAACGATTTGCCGAAGCAGCCGCAGAAGAAGGACGCCTCGAAGGGGAACGGGTCCTACGGTGCGCAGGACATCACCGTCCTCGAGGGCCTCGAGGCGGTCCGCAAGCGTCCGGGGATGTACATCGGATCCACGGGCCAGCGGGGGCTCCACCACCTGATCTACGAGGTGATGGACAACTCGGTCGACGAGGCGCTTGCCGGCGAGGCGACCGAGGTCGAGATCGTCATCCATCCGGACAACAGCGTCACGGTCACCGACAACGGCCGCGGCATCCCGGTCGACATCATGAAGAAGGAGAAGCGCCCCGCCGCCGAGGTCGTCCTCACGGTCCTCCACGCCGGCGGCAAGTTCGGCGACGGCGGCGGCTACAAGGTGTCCGGCGGGCTGCACGGGGTCGGCGTCTCGGTCGTGAACGCGCTCGCCGAGTGGCTTCACCTCACCGTCTGGCGCGACGGTCACGAGCACACGCAGTCCTACGAGCGCGGAGTCCCCATGGCCCCGCTCGAGACGGGTGCGACGACCGACCGCCGCGGCACGAAGATCACGTTCCTGCCGGACCTCGAGATCTTCGAGACGATCGACTACGACCGCGCGACGCTCGAGCAGCGCTTCCGCGAGATGGCCTTCCTCACGAAGGGGCTCAGGATCGGCTTCCGCGACGAGCGCGGCGCCGAGCGCTTCGAGACGACCTTCCAGTACGACGGCGGCATCATCGACTTCGTCAAGTACCTGCACAGCCAGGGCACGCGGGAAGCGCTTCACCCGAAGGTCATCTACATCGAGGGCTCGAGCGAAATCGGCGAGGTCGAGGTAGCCCTTCAGTGGAACAACTCCTACCAGGAGAACCTCCTCTCCTTCGCCAACAACATCAACACGCACGAGGGCGGCACGCACCTGTCCGGCTTCCGCTCCGCGCTCACCGGCACGATGAACCGCTACGCGCGGACCGTCGGCGAGCTGAAGGAGAAGGACCCGAACCTTCAGGGCGAGGATGTCCGCGAGGGCCTCACCGCGATCATTTCGGTCAAGATCGCCGACCCTCAGTTCGAGGGCCAGACGAAGACCAAGCTCGGCAACCCGCCGGTCGAGGGCTTCGTCCAGGCCGCCGTCAACAAGGGCCTGGCCGAGTTCCTCGAGGAGAACCCGGCCGAGGCGCGGCAGGCGATCCGCAAGGCCGTCGATGCCGCACGCGCGCGCGACGCAGCGCGCAAGGCGCGCGACCTCACCCGTCGCAAGTCCGCGCTCGAGAATTCGACGCTGCCCGGCAAGCTGGCCGACTGCTCGGTGCGCGACCCCGCGCTGGCGGAGATCTTCATCGTCGAGGGCGACTCGGCCGGCGGCTCGGCCAAGCAGGGCCGCGACCGCAACACCCAGGCCATCCTGCCGCTGCGCGGGAAGATCATCAACGTCGAGAAGAACCGCATCGACAAGGTGCTCTCGAACAAGGAGATCCAGGCGCTGATCACCGCGATCGGCACCGGGATCCGCGAGGAGTTCGACATCACGAACGCCCGCTACCACAAGGTGGTCGTGATGACGGACGCCGACGTGGACGGCGCGCACATCCGGACGCTCGTGCTGACCTTCCTCTACCGCGAGATGCGCGACCTGATCGAAGAGGGCTACGTCTACATCGCGAAGCCGCCGCTGTACAAGATCAAGTCGGGCAAGCAGGACGTCTACATCGAGAAGGAGTCGGAGCTCGAGGAGGTCCTGCTGCGCGACAAGCTCGAGAAGCTCGAGGTCACCGATCGCGAGGGCAGCCCCTTCAGCCTCACGCACGCGCGCTGGCAGAAGTACGGCCGGCTGCTCAAGCAGTACGAGGGCTGGGCCGCGGCGCTGCGCGCCGAGTGGGGACACGACCCGATCAGCTTCCTCGAGGAGTCGTCGCTCCTGGATGAGGGCGCCACGGACCCGGCGGCGGTGATCGCGCTGCTGAAGGCCGCCGACCACGCCGGCGAGGCCTACGAGACCTCACTCGTGAGCGAGAACGACACCGAGGTCGTCGCGATGGTCATCGAGAAGAAGACCGGGACCGCCAAGACCTACCGGCTGGCTCGCGCGCTCTTCGAGACCCCCGAGTACACGGGCTTCGTGAAGATCCACAAGGAGCTCCAGGAGCTCGCCGGCGCTCCGCCCTTCCACGTGGTGCTCGGCAAGAAGGACAAGGACGCCCTGTCCTTCGAGGAGCTGCGCACGAGGGTGCTCGAGATCTGCCGGGACGGCGTGCCGCTGCAGCGCTTCAAGGGCCTCGGCGAGATGAACGCCGACCAGCTCTTCGACACCACCATGGACCCCGAGAACCGCACGCTGCAGCAGGTCACGATCGACGACGCGAGCGTGGCGGACCAGATCTTCTCGATGCTGATGGGCGACGCCGTCGAGCCAAGGCGTGAGTTCATCGAGAACCACGCACGCGAAGTCACCAACCTGGACGTGTAGAGATGAGCATTGATCAGTTGACAGGCGGGAACATCGAGCCGCGCGGGCTCGAGGAGGAGATGCGCTCCTCGTACCTCGACTACGCCATGAGCGTGATCGTGGGCCGCGCGCTGCCGGACGTGCGCGACGGGCTCAAGCCGGTCCACCGCCGCATCCTCTACTCGATGTACGACTCCGGGCTCCAGCCCGGGCGCCCGCACCGCAAGTGCGCGAACGTCGTCGGCGGCGTGATGGGTAACTACCACCCGCACGGCGACTCGGCGATCTACGACGCGCTGGTCCGGCTCGGCCAGGACTTCGCGATGCGCTACCCGCTGATCGACCCGCAGGGGAACTTCGGCTCGATCGACAACGACTCGCCGGCCGCCATGCGGTACACCGAGGCGCGCCTATCGAGGCTCGCCACGGAGATGCTCCGCGACATCGACGCGGACACCGTCGAGTTCGGCCCCAACTACGACGAGTCGCGCCAGGAGCCGCACGTCCTGCCGTCGCGCTTCCCGAACCTGCTGGTGAACGGCTCGTCCGGGATCGCGGTCGGCATGGCCACCAACATCCCGCCGCACAACCTGCGCGAGGCGATCGACGCGGTCGTCGCCTACATCGACGACCCGCAGATCGACGTCAAGGGCCTGATGAAGCACCTGAAGGGCCCCGACTTCCCGACCGGCGGCATGATCGTCGGCCACGGCGGCATCCGCGACGCGTACGAGACCGGCCGCGGCCGCGTGGTCATCCGCGGCCGCGCGCACATCGAGCCGCTGAGCCGGGGCAAGGAGGCGATCATCGTCACCGAGATGCCCTTCCAGGTCTACAAGGGCGACGGGCGCGGTGACGGCAGCGGGCTGATGCAGAAGATCGTCGAGCAGGTGCAGAACGGCCGGCTCAAGGAGATCTCGGACCTCCGCGACGAGTCGGACAAGTCGGGCATCCGCCTGGTGATCGAGCTCAAGCGCGACGCGATCCCGAAGGTCGTCCTCAACAAGCTCTACAAGCACACGCAGCTCCAGACGACCTTCGGCGTGAACATGGTCGCGCTAGTCGACGGCGTGCCGCGCACGCTCGGGCTGCTGCCGATCGTCAAGAACTACGTCGATCACCAGACCGACATCATCGTGCGGCGCACGAAGCACGAGCTGCGCGAGAAGGAGGCCCGGCTGCACATCCTCGAGGGCCTCCTCGTCGCGATCGAGAACATCGACGACGTCATCGAGCTGATCCGCGGGTCGAGCGACCCGGACGTCGCGCGCGACGGCCTGATGGAGCGCTACGCGCTCACCCGCATCCAGGCGCAGGCCATCCTTGACCTCCGCCTCCAGCGACTGACCGCGCTCCAGACGAACGAGATCAAGACCGAGCACGCCGACGTGGTGGAGCGCATCAGCTGGCTCCGCGACATCCTGGGCGACGAGTCGAAGGTCATGGCGCTGATCAGGGAGGAGCTGCTCGAGATCCGCGATCGCTACGGCGACGAGCGGCGGACCGAGATCACGCACTCCGAGGACGAAATCGACATCGAGGACCTGATCGCGGACCAGCAGATGGTCATCGCGATCACGAACTCGGGCTACATCAAGACCCTGCCGCTCGCCACCTACCGCCAGCAGAAGCGCGGCGGTCTCGGGGTCACCGGGATGGACATGAAGGACGACGACTACATCGAGCACCTCTTCGTGAGCTCGACTCACGACTACCTGCTGTTCTTCACGAACCGCGGCAAGGTCTACCGCCAGAAGGTCTACGAGCTGCCGGAGGCCTCGCGCACCGCGAAGGGGCGCGCGCTCGTGAACGTGCTGCCGCTCCGCGAGGACGAGCGCGTGCAGGCAGTGCAGGCCACGCGCGACTTCAAGGAGGACAAGTACCTCGTCTTCGCCACGAAGAAGGGCCAGATCAAGAAGACGGAGTTCCTCGCCTACAACACGCCGATCAAGGCCGACGGCATCATCGCGATCAACATCCGCGACGACGACGAGCTGGTGGCAGTACGGCGAACCAGCGGCGACGACGACATCATCATGGTGTCGCGCTCAGGTCAGGCGGCGCGCTTCAACGAGGACCAGGTCCGGCCGATGGGCCGCGACACGGCCGGCGTGAAGGGCATGAACGTGTCACGCGGCGACAACCGCGTCCTTGCGATGGACGTGGTGCGTCCCGACACCGAGCTGCTGGTCGTCACTGAGAACGGCTATGGCAAGCGCACGCCGATCGAGGACTACCCAGTCAAGGGGCGCGGTGCCATGGGCGTCAAGACGATCGGCCTGACCGAGAAGAAGGGCGGGGTGGCCGGCGCGCTGATCGTGCGCGAGCACCACGACCTGGTCTTCATCTCGCAGAGCGGGATGGTCCAGCGCACCTCGGTCAAGGGCATCTCCAAGCAGGGCCGGCCGGCCCAGGGCGTCCGCGTGATGAACCTGCGCGACGACGACGTGGTGAGCGCCGTGGCGCTCGTCATGGAGAGCGCCGCGGACACGTCTGCCGAGGTCCAGGACGAGCTCGACGAGCTCGGGACGGCGGACATCGAGGTCGTTGCGCCCGAGAACATCGAGTCCGACGACACAGACTCCGACGACGCCGAGTCCGACGACGCCACGTCGGACGACGACGAGTAGGCGCGCGAAAAGCAGAAGGGGCGCCCCGCAGGAGGCGCCCCTTCCTCATTTCAGCTGGACAAGATCGGCGGCTCTACTGCGACCGGAGGGACCATTCCCGGCCAGATTCGCCGACGGTGTCTCGGTTGGACTCCGCTTGACGGGGTCCAGCACCGGTCGTCTAGCGGCCGGACACCTCCAGGGTCCCAAGCATTCTGTCAGTCAAGTTCGGACCACCTCCTTTCCCTGGTCCGGCTATTGAAGCAGACGCGGGAGTCGTTAGGTCAGGGGGTGGTTTCGGTGCCGCCGGAGGAGGAGGCCTCGAGCTCCTCGACGCGCGACTCGAGGTCGTCGACCCGTCCGTCCAGGTCGTCGATCCGCCCGCCGAGGCGCTCCGTGGCCGCGGCGTTCTTGTCGGCCGCGTCCTCGACGCTCTTCAGCCGGTCGTCGAGCTTCGACAGGTCATCCGAGCTGGGGAGCTCGTCGACGCGCGACTCGAGGTCGTCCAGGCGCGAGTTCAGCTGCCGCTGGACGCGCCCGAGCTCGCCGGCGGCGCGGGTGGTGTCGCCGCTGTCGTCGTTGTTCGCCTCGAGCAGGGCGATCACCGCCAGCGCGGTGGCAGCGACGGCCCAGACGGCGGCCACCGCCAGCCAGCGCCGCAGGCTGCGGATGTCGGCGAGCGTGGCGGGCCGTTCGTCCTCGACGTAGGGCGCGGCGTCGCCCGGGTGCGGTGGCCGCGGGCCACCCGGCGGCGGCTCGTGCATCAGGCGGCCACCACGAGGTACTGCTCCCACGCGGCCGGGATCGACGCCGTGGCCACGTGGATGAAGATCGTCGGGTTGGGCGCCTTCGGCTTGCGGGCCGGCACCATGTTGGCCTGACGCGGGAGGCGGTCGCCCTTGCGCCGGTTGCACGGCGCGCAGCAGGTCACGATGTTCTCCCAGGTGGAGTCGCCGCCCTTGGAACGCGGGATCACGTGATCGACAGTGAGGTTGCCGCGCTCGTGCCCGCAGTACTGGCAGGTCCAGCGGTCTCGCGCGAACACCGCGCGGCGGGTGATCTTGCGCCGGTGGGCGTCGCGCGGGATGCGCACGTACGTGAGCAGGCGGATCACCACCGGCCTGGGCAGGGTCAGGTTCTCGGCGTGCAGGGCCCAGTCGCCCTTCTCGAGTACCTCGGCACGGTTCTTGAGGATCAGGACCGCCGCACGGCGGACCGTGCACACGTTGATCGGCTCGTAGGACGCGTTGAGCACCAGCACCCGGCCGGGGGACGAACTGCGCTGCTCAGGCCGGCCGGCCCTGGGCAGCGCGAGGACAGGGCCTGGTTCGATGTCACCCGGCTCAGTCGTGTAGGACACGTGCGCCCGTACTGCCACGGTCCGGTCAGTTTAGCCAGAGGGGCTGTCCGTAAGAGCCGAGTACCCGGAGCTCCTCGACGTGTCCGGCGAGCGCGTCGAGCGCCTCGCTGACCGGCGGCGCGCCGGCCGCCCCCTCGAGATCGGCGAAGAACATGTAGTGCCCGAGCCCCGTCCTGCGTGGCCGCGACTCGATGCGGGTGAGGTTCACTCCGCGGCTCGAGAGCTCGCCGAGCAGGCCCACGAGCCAGCCGGGCGACTGGTCGCCGCCGCCCCAGAACACGATCGACGTCTTCGCGTCGCCGACCGGCTCGCTCACCGCCTCCGCCCGCGCCAGCCATACGAAGCGCGTGGCGTTGTCCGGGTGGTCCTCGACGTTCTCCGCCACCACGTGGCACCCGTAGAGCTCCGCCGCGAGCCGCGAGCCGAGCGCCACGCTCCGGGAGTCGTCCGACTCGCAGACCGACAGCACGGCCTCAGCGGTGGAGGGCGCGCTCACGTGCTCGGCGCGCGGCAGCTGCTCACGCAGGAAGCGCGCGCACTGGGCGGTGGCCTGCGGGTGTGAGACCACCCGCTCAACGCGCGACAGCGAGACCTCGGCCGCCGCGATCGCGCAGTGGTGGATCGGATGCACGACCTCCGCGGCGATGCGCACGTCCCCCGCCTCGAGCGCGAGGGTGTCGAGCGTCACGGCGACGCTGCCCTCGAGCGCGTTCTCGATCGGGACGATCGCCGAGTCGACCGTCCCGTCGTGGACAGCCATCACGGCGTCGTAGATCGTCGGGTACGGGATCTCCTCGCTGCCCGCCGGAGCGGAGGCCCGCAGCGCCTCCTCGCTGTGCGTCCCCGCGGGGCCCAGGTACGCGACGCGCATCAGGCGCCCGCGGGCGCGCCCGCCAGCGCTTCGTCGACCGCCTGCTGCTCCTCCGGTGAGAGCTCGTACTCGGGATTGCCCTCGCGCACCTGTTTCACGTACAGGCGAGCCTGGTCGCGGTGCAGGATCGAGGAGATCACGACGCCGGTGCGGCGCGCGTCGAGCAGCGCCACCGTGCTCGACTGCTGGCCCGAGAGCTCGTTCATCGCGTCGTAGCGCACCACCGACGTGTGCGCGATCGACCCGTCCATGCGCTGCTCGGCGCCGGCCACGCGGCCCTCGAGCCCGGAGGCCACCTCCTCCACCCAGTCGCGCAGCTGGACGAACGCCTCCTGGAGCGAGGCGGCGTGGGCGGCCAGGTCCGTCTCCTCGCCGCCGAGGATGGTGCGCTGTGCGGCGCGCAGCCGGCGCAGCTTCAGCGCGAGCACGATCACCCACACCAGCGCGATCGCCCCGACCCCCGCGCCCGCCAGGGCAACGATGCCTTGTGTGGAGTTCAGGTCGTCCACGCCGCCAGGGTACTCAGGCGCGTCAGCGGGTGAAGATGACCGTGTACTCGGCCTCGTTGTTGTCCGTGACCTCTTCACCCGGCACCGCCTTCACGCTCACGGTGATCGGGACGTTCTGGCCGGTCGGTGGCTGCTTGGAGAGGGGGATGGTCACGCCCTTCTGCTCGCCGGCGGCGATCTCGGGGATCGTCTCCTCGAGATCGATCGCGTCTCCACCCTGCCCGACGGCCACCTGGACCTGCACGTCCGTCTCCGTGCTGTCGCCCTGGTTCGCCACCTGGATGTCGAACGCGATGTCAGACGTGAGCGGCACGGTGGCCGATCCGCCCGGCGAGAGTGCCACGCCGCCCAGCGATGTCGAGACCAGGCCGTTGCCGTGCAGGCCCGGTGCGGCGGTGCCGCCGTCGGTCCCGCGGATGCCGGCGATCTGGTCGGCGACGAAGTCCGGGCTCACCCAGTCGATGTCATTGACGAAGGTGAGCGAGTCCCTGTTGATCGTCGCGTCGATCTGCTCCTCCTCGAGTACCCGCGTCGCGCTCGGGCGGAAGCGCGCCGTGAGCAGCACGTCGCTGGCGAGGAAGACCCGCATCATCTGCGCGATCCTGCCGGTGCTGTTGCGCCGCTCCTCCTGCGCCAGCGCACCGGGCAGCTGGTCGGCCACCTCGGCGAGGCCGTCGCGGCGGAGGTCGAGGGCCTCGACGAAGTAGTCGTTGGCGTTGGACAGCTCGTCCGGCACGTCGAGGTCGCGAGCGCGGTCGGACAGTGTGGCCGCGTCCACGCGTAGGGCGTTCGCCTGGTTCTGGCGGTTCACGGTCTGATCCGTGTCGCTGGGCGCGCTGAGGATGTCGAACAGCTGGCTGCTCTCGGCCTGCGAGAGCTTGAGCAGCTCGTTCGCCCCGCGCACGTAGTCCTCCATGCCGCGCTCCTTGCGCGCGTCGAGACAGCCGCGGAAGCCGAGCACGAGCAGGACGAGGAGCAGCAGGCCGCCGCCGATGGCTATCGTCCGCCGCACCATGAGCGTCTGGCGGTCCGTGGAGGGACCGCCCGGTGGCCGGCGGCGCGGGCGGCGTACGGGCTCGTCCGGTTCGTCGAGGAAGGACAGCAGAATCGCTCCTAGCGCTGGGGGCGCCTCTGGCGCTTCGGTCGGTGGCAGTATGAACGGGGGGCAGGACGCGCTCGCCGGAACCCGAACACGAAACTGGGATGAGACGTTCCGAGACAGGCTTCACGGACGAGCCCCGCACTCTGCCCTTGGGCGGATCTGACCCTACACAACGGCTGCAGGGCAACGCCTACGGCCGAACCATCCTGGGTCGCTACCGGCTGGAGCGGCGTCTGGGCGCCGGTGGGTTCGGAGTCGTCTGGCTGGCCTGGGACGAGAAGCTCGAGCGCGAGGTGGCCGTCAAGGCGATTCCGCGCGAGGGCGGGGCCGGTGAGCGGGTCGAGCGCGAGGCGCGCGCCGCTGCGCGGCTGAACCACCCGGGCATCGTGGCCATCTACGAGCTGGCCTCGGACGAGCACGACGTGTATCTGGTCTCCGAGCTGGTTCGGGGGCGAACCCTTGCCGAGCTCGTGCACGCCGGCGCGATCGCGGATCGCGACGTCGCGCGCATCGGGAGTGCCCTCTGCGAGGCCCTCGAGCATGCCCACGCGCGCGGGGTGATCCACCGTGACGTCAAGCCTCAGAACGTGATGGTGCTCGCCGAGCCCGCAGCCGGCGCCGGCTTCGCGAAACTGGCCGACTTCGGCGTGGCCCACGTCGCGAGCGGCGATGCGCTCACGCGCACGGGCGACGTGGTCGGCACGCTGGCGTACATGGCGCCCGAGCAGGCCGACGGCGCACGCGTGACGCCCGCCTGCGACGTCTATTCGCTCGCGCTCACGCTCTACGAGGCCTGGACCGGCACGAACCCGGTGCGCGCAGGAGGCCCGGCCGCCACCGCGCGCCGCCTCGGCCGGCCGCTGCCCTCGCTGGCGGCGCTGCGCCGCGACCTGCCGCTCGAGCTCTGCGACGCAATCGACGAGGCGCTCGACATCGATCCGGCCCGCCGTCCCGCGCCCGCCGCGCTCCGTGCCGAGCTGCACAAGGCCGAGTCCGAGCTGAGCGACGAGGGCGGCCTGGTGGAGCCGGCGACGCTGCGGCGCGTGGGCCTGCCGACGGTGGCGGGTCGGCGCAGGCTCTGGGGGCGCCGCTTGGACGAGGGGCAGCGCGGCGCGCTGCTGCGCGAGCGCGCGGCGGCCGGGCTCGCCGCCGGCGGCCTCGTGTTCGCATGCCTCGAGGGCCTCGGCCCCGAACCGTCGTTCTCCGCGCTCGGCGCAGCGGCGATCGCGGCGGTCGCGACGGCCGTGCTTCCGCGCATCGGCTGGCTGCTCGCGGTGATGGGCCTGTGCGCCTGGCTCGTCTCGCCGGAGGCCGACCGCCAGGGGACGGCGCTGCTGCTCGCCGCCGCCGCGGCCCCGGTGCCGTTCGTGCTCCCGCGCGCGGGGCTCCTGTGGTCGGTGCCGATCCTCGCCCCGCTGCTCGGCACGATCGCCCTCGCCCCCGCCTTCGTGGGCGTGGCTGCGCTGGCCCCGACGCCATCGCGTCGTGCGGGCCTCGCGGCGGCGGGCTTCTGGTGGCTCGCGCTCGGTGAGGCACTCACCGGCCGCGCGCTTCTGTTCGGATCGCCCGACGGCACGCTCGCGCGCATCCACTGGGAGGGGTCGATCTCCGCCGCCGCCTCCGACGCCCTCCAGCCGCTGCTCACGACGCCCGCACTGGCGCCGATCGCGGTCTGGGCCGCGGTGGCAGTGGTGCTCCCTCTCGTGGTGCGCGGACGCTGGCTCGCGGTCGATGTCATGGGCGCGGCCGTGTGCGCGGTGGGCCTCGTAGCGGCCCACATCGCGCTCGGTGACGCCCTGGCCGCGGACGTGGCCTTGGACCAGCCGCGCGGCGCTGTTGCGGGGGGTATCGCGGCAGCCCTGCTGGTTGTGCTGGCCTGCCATATGGCGCGCCCGGCGGAACCCTGGCGTACTCCGCGCATAACCACGGCTTAGGACTACTCTGCGAGGCGAGATGAGCATGTTGCGCAACCTGGAGGCGAAGCTGGGCGGGCTCGTGGAGGGCGCGTTCGGCCGTGCCTTCAGGAGCAGCGTGCAGCCTGTGGAGCTGGCTCACAAGCTGGCGAAGGAGATGGAGGACAACCAGATGGCCTCCGTCTCGCGCATCTATGTGCCGAACCACTACCGCGTGTTCCTGTCCCCGAACGACCGTGAGCAGTTCGCGAGCTATGAGCCCGCGCTGCGCAAGGAGCTCTCGGACTACCTGCTCGAGCACGCGCGCCAGGAGTCCTTCGCGCTCTCGACGCGGCCGCAGGTGGAATTCCACACCGACGAGCGGCTGGACCTGGGCGAGTTCGGGATCCAGGCCCAGCTGCTGGCTGCGCCGGAGGACGAGCAGCAGCCGGACGCGCCCGCCGCGCCCGCCCCCTCGGCCGGCGACTTCGGGCACACGATGGTCTACTCGCCCGACCGCGAGGCGCGGCGGCTGGACCCGGCGCTCGACCGGCGTCAGGCGCTGCTCGTGGGAGAGGGCCGCCGGAACGTGCTGGGCGGAAACCGGGTGGTGGTCGGGCGCAGCCGCGAGGCCGACATAGTCCTTGCAGATCCGAACGTGTCCAGGCGCCACGCCGAGCTGCGCCGGGACGAGAGCGGCTGGCAGGTGGTGGACCTCGGGTCGACGAACGGCATCAAGGTGAACGGCCGTCGCGTCGATCAGGCCGGGCTTTCGCCCGGGGACCAGATCACCATCGGCGTGACGGACCTGACCTTCGAGCTCGACTGAGCGATGGACGAACCGCTCGCGGTCGCGCTCAAGTTCGGCTTCCTCGCAGTCCTCTATCTCTTCCTCCTGTGGGTGGTGCGCAGCGCGATGCGCGACCTCGCGCGCTACGAGGGCACCGCGGCGGCGGCCGAGCCGGTCGACCTGCCTGGACCGAGGCGGCGCGAGCGCAGCACGCCGGACCTGCGGGCCGGCGTGAGTCCGCGGCTCCACGTGGTGGCCGCGATGGGCCACGAGCCCGGCACGACCTTCGACGTCGGCGAGGGCGCGACCTTCGGACGCTCCGACAACGCCGACATACGCGTGGACGACGCCTTCGCGTCGTCCGCCCACGCGCGCATCTTTGCGCGCGCCGAGTTCATGTACCTCGAGGACATGGGCTCCACCAACGGCACCTATCTGAACGGCCGTCAGGTCAAGACGGCCCAGCGGCTCAAGATGGCGGACACGATCCGCATAGGCGACAGCGAATATCGCTACGAGGAGTAGTGCCGTAGCCGTGGCCCTTCGGATCACCGAGCAGACTGGCCGCACCGACGTGGGCCGGCAGCGCAGCGCCAACGAGGACTCGCTTGTGGTGCGCCCGCCGCTGTTCGCGGTCGCCGACGGGATGGGCGGCGCCAAGGCCGGCGAGGTGGCCTCCGCGCTGGCGGTCGAGGCCGTGGAGGCGGCCAAGGAGTCCGGGGAGCCGGCCGAGGCGCAGCTCGCCGGCATCGTCCGCGAGGCGAACCGGCGCATCTACGACCTGGCCGTGGCCGACGAGTCGCGCCGCGGCATGGGCACGACGCTGACGCTGGCGAAGCTGCACGGCGACGAGGTCAGCCTCGCGCACGTGGGCGACAGCCGCGCCTACCGCATGCGGTCGGGCGAGCTCGAGCAGCTCACGCGCGACCACTCGTTGGTCGCCGAGCTGGAGCGCAGCGGTCAGATCACGCCGGAGGCGGCCGAGCACCATCCGCAGCGCTCGATCATCACGCGCGCGCTGGGGCCGGAGCCGGACGTGGAGGTGGACACCTACACGCTCACCGGGCGCGAGGGGGACCTGTTCCTGATCTGCTCCGATGGACTCACGTCGATGATCTCGGACGACGAGGTCGGGTCGATCCTGCGCTCGGCCGGGTCGCTCGACGAGGCCGCCGACGCGCTGGTCAGGGCCGCGAACCAGAGCGGCGGCAAGGACAACATCACGGTGATCCTGTTCCGCCTCGGGGAGGGAGAGCCGGCCGACACCCCCACGGCCGTCCGGCCCGTGCCGGGAGACGAGGACACGATCGCCGGGGAGATCAGCGCCGCGGACGTGCAGGCGGAAGCGGAGGAGCCGGCGGTTCGCGACGACGAGCCGCTCACCGCGTTGCACGGCGTGCCGGCGGACGCCACGGTGGTTCGGCCGCCAGCGGCGCGCACGGCGGCCGCGCCGGCAGAGGCCCCGGCCCCTCGCCGCCGGCGTCGCGGCCGCAGCGCGGCACGGGCGGCCGTGGCGCTGCTGCTCGTCGCGGGGGTGCTCGCCGGGCTCTACGCCCTGAGCCGGCAGGTGTACTTCATCGGCACCAACGACGCCGGGCTCGTCACGGTCTACAGGGGGCTGCCCTACGAGCTGCCGCTCGGGATCAACCTGTACGAGGAGGAGTACGCCAGCGGCATGCCCGCGCGCGCGATCCCGGACCGCCGCCGCGCGCGCGTGCTCGACCACGAGTGGCGCAGCCGCGACGACGCCGTGGACCTGGTGCGCGCGCTGGAGCGCGGCCGGCTCGACACAGGCGGGGCCCAGAACTGATGTCGGAGCGCACCCGCGAGCTGTTCGGACTTCTGCCCGTGTCGCTCTTGGTCGCGGCGGGGTTCGCCGCCGTGCTGGCCACCCGCACCGAGAACGTCTCCGACGCCACACTCACCTACGGCGCGTTCTTCCTCGGCCTCTGCGTGGTGGCGCACCTCTTCATCAGGGCACGCCTCCCGAACGCGGATCCGTACATGTTCCCGCTCGCCGCCGCGCTGGCCGGGATCGGCCTGGTGCTGATCTACCGGATCGACGCCGAGCTGGCGCGCGAGCAGGCGCAGTGGTTCGTGGTGGGACTCGCGTTCTTCTGCATCACGATCCTCGTGATAGGCGACCACCACGTGCTCGAGCGCTACCGCTACACGATCGCGGCGGCCAGCATCGGGCTGCTGCTGCTGCCGCGCCTGCCAGGCATCGGCTCGCAGGTCAACGGCGCCTTCCTCGCGATCAAGGTCGGCCCGATCCAGTTCCAGCCGGCTGAGTTCGCGAAGCTCGGCATCATCGTCTTCCTCGCGAGCTACCTGCGCGAGACGGGCGACATCCTGGTGCGCCCGCGCCTGCGGCCGCTGCCCTACCAGCGCCAGATCCTGCTCTACGGGATCCCGGTGCTGCTCACCCTGCTCGGCATCGCGGTCTTCGACCTCGGCCCGGCCGGCTCGGTCCTCCTCGCCGTCTTCACGCTGTCGTTCGCCGCGGTGCTGCGCGACCGGCCCTCGCCGAAGCACTTCGGCCCGCTGCTGCTCGTCTGGGGGCTCGCGATGCTGATGCTGATCCTGATCCGGGACCTCGGCAGCTCGCTCATGTTCTTCGGCGGCTTCCTCGCGCTGCTCTACGTGGCCACCGGCCGCCTGTCCCTGATCGGCGTGGGCTCGACGATGTTCTTCGGAGGGGCCTTCGTCCTTTCTCAGAACATCGCGCACGTGGAGGAGCGCGTGGACACCTGGCTCGACCCGTTCAAGCGCGGCGTGGTCGACCACGAGGGCTATCAGCTCGCACAGTCGCTGTTCGCCCAGGCCGACGGCGGCCTCTTCGGACAGGGCTTCGGCCAGGCGCTGCTCGACTTACCCGGCGGCGGGACGATCCTGCCGGCCGCGCATACCGACCTGATCTATGCCGTGCTGGTGAACGAGGCGGGCCTGTTCGGAGCGGCCGGCCTGATCGGCGCCTACCTGCTGTTCGTGTACCGCGGCCTGCGCGCCGCGCTCTCGGCATCGGACGGCTTCTCCAAGCTGCTGGCCACCGGGCTCACCGGCGTGCTCGCGATCCAGGTGTTCGTGATCGTGGGCGGCGTCACGCGCGTGATCCCGCTCACCGGCGTCACGCTGCCGTTCGTCTCCTACGGCGGCAGCTCGATCGTCGCAAACATGGTGCTGCTCGCACTGCTCCTGATCGTGTCGGATCACGCGCGCTCCGAGGCGCGCCGGCGCGGAGGGCTCGTGTGAACCGCCAGATCGTCCAGCTCTTCGGGCTCTTCGTCTTCCTGTTTGTGTTGCTGCTCGTGTACACCACGCGCTGGAGCGCCGCGCCCGCGGCCGAGTTCGCGGGACTCGGCACGCTCGAGGCGCCCGGCGGACTCGAGGACAACCCGGCAAACCGCCGCCCGCTGATCGAGGAGCAGAAGATCCCGCGCGGCCTCATCCTCGCGTCCGACAACCGCACCAAGCTCGCCATCAGCCGCGGTGAGGGCCGCGGGGAGAACCGGACCTATACCCGCTCCTATCCCACCCGCGGCACGTTCGCCCATCCGGTCGGCTACTCGTTCATCGAGAACGGCAGGCGCGGGCTCGAGCTCTACCGCAACGACGACCTGACGGGCGAGGAGGACGAGTTCGCCTCGATCCTCGCGGGCCTCGAGAGCAGCGACCGCGAGGGCAACGACGTGGTCACGAACCTCGACGTGGCCGGCACGCAGGCGGCCGTGGCCGGCCTCGCCGGCCGCAAGGGCGCGGTGGTGGCGCTCGAGCCGCAGACCGGCAAGGTGCGGGTGATGGTGTCGGAGCCGGAGTACGACCCGAACCTGGTGCCGACGGCCTTCGAGCGACTGGACAGCGATCCAAACAAGCCGACCTTGAACCGCACGACCCAGGAGCTGTATCCGCCGGGCTCGACGTTCAAGGTGGTCACCGCCACAGCCGCGCTCGACACCGGCAAGGTCACGCCGGCCACGGTCATCGACGGTTCCTCGCCGAGGACCATCAGCGGCGCGCCGCTCGAGAACTCGGGCGGGCAGGACTTCGGCCCGATCTCGTTCACGGACGCGCTCACCAACTCGGTGAACACGGTCTTCGCGCAGGTGGGCGAGCGGGTCGGCGCCGAGACGCTCGTGGAGTACATGAAGCGCTTCGGTTTCTTCGAGGATCCGCAGCTCGACTACCCGGGCTTCCAGATGATCCCGAGCGGAATCCGCAGGAACGGCGTCGAATACGTCGAGGATGGCTTCGACGTCGGGCGCGTGGCGATTGGGCAGGGCGGTGCGGAGGGCGCCCTCGACACCACTCCGATGCAGATGGCGCTCGTGGCCGCGGCCATCGCGAACAAGGGCCGCCTGATGAAGCCGCGCCTGACGGACCGCATCGTGCGCAAGGACGGGCGCGTGAAGGAGCGCATCGAGCCGGACCTCCAGGCGGAGGTCATGAAGCCGGAGACGGCGGAGCAGCTCACGCAGATGATGAGCCGCGTGGTCGAGGAGGGCACCGGCACCGCCGCCGCGCTGTCGGGCGTCCGGGTGGCCGGCAAGACCGGAACCGCCGAGGTGGGGGCCAATCGCGAGTTCACCCAGCCG
Organism: uncultured Thermoleophilaceae bacterium; assembly: GCA_963771715.1. Classification (GTDB taxonomy): domain Bacteria; phylum Actinomycetota; class Thermoleophilia; order Solirubrobacterales; family Thermoleophilaceae; genus JACVRW01. The sequence continues at coordinate 448,224 of CAVYUQ010000003.1, read as the reverse complement.
TGGTTCATCTGCTTCGCGCCGGTCGAGAACCCGCGCATCGCGATCGCCGTGACGGTAGAGCGCACCACGGGCCAGGGCGGGACCGTGGCGGCGCCGATCGCCAAGTCAGTGCTCGAGGCCATGCTCGGCGGAGGCGGCGGATGACGGAGGTGGCCGGCAACACGACGATCGACGGCCGCTACCGGATCCTGCGCCGCATCGGCTCCGGCGGAATGGCGGACGTGTACTGCGCCGAGGACAGCCACCTCGGGCGCCAGGTGGCGATCAAGGTGCTGCACCGGCGCTTCGCGCAGGACCAGGAGTTCGTGGAGCGCTTCCGCCGCGAGGCGAAGTCGGCCGCGGGGCTCAACCACCCCAACGTGGTCGGCGTCTTCGACCGCGGCGAGCACGAGGGCACCTACTACATCGCGATGGAGTTCCTCACGGGCCGCACGCTCAAGGACATCGTGACCGCGGAGGCGCCGCTCCCCCAGGAGCGCGTGATCGACATCGGCACGCAGATCCTCGAGGCCGGCGGCTTCGCCCACCGTCACGGGGTGATCCACAGGGACTTCAAGCCCCACAACGTGATCGTCGACGAGCACGGCCACGCCAAGGTCACGGACTTCGGCATCGCGCGCGCGGGCGCCTCCGAGATGACCGAGACGGGCTCGATCATGGGCACCGCGCAGTACCTGTCGCCGGAACAGGCGCAGGGCCACGCGGTCACGGCCACCTCGGACATCTACTCGATCGGCGTGATGCTCTACGAGATGCTCGCGGGGCGGCTGCCGTTCGAGGGCGACAGCGCGGTGGCGGTGGCGCTGAAGCACCTCTCGGAGGCGCCGGCGCCGATCTCGCAGTGGCGCCCCGACGTGCATCCGGCCCTCGAGGCGGTGGTGATGGCCGCCCTCGCGAAGGACCCCGCTCACCGCTGGCAGTCGGCCGAGGACCTCGCGGCGGCGCTGGAGGCGGCGCGCCTGCAGATCGAGGCGGGCCACAACGGCGGCCAGGACACGGCCGCGTTCGCGCCGATCCCGATGCCCGCCGACGAGCAGACCGCGGCCACGCAGGTCGCGGGCGCCCCCGAGCCGACGCTCGCGCCGGTCACCGAGCCGCGCGCGGAGCGTGAGCGGCGCTGGCCTTTGTTCACGATCGGCATCCTCACGCTCGCGCTGGTCGGCGCGCTGCTCTTCGTGATCCTGAGCGGCGCGCTCACCGCGGAGAAGATCGACGTGCCGCGCGCCACCGGCAAGCCGCTCGTGGTGGCGCGGGCGTTGATGGAGCGGGCCGGCCTCGAGGTCCAGACCGAGCGCGTGCGCAGCTCGCAGCCCTTCGACCAGGTGGTGGACCAGGACCCCAACCCCGGCGAGCAGGCCGAGGAGGGCTCCACCGTGACCCTCGAGGTCTCCGACGGCCCCGGCACGGTGCTGGTTCCACCCGTGGCCAACCTGCGCCAGGGACAGGCGGTCACCGAGCTCGAGGACGCCGGGCTCAAGGTCACGGTCGACACCGAGTTCTCCGACAAGGTGAAGAAGGACTTCGCGGTTCGGACGGTCCCGTCGGAGGGCAAGGAGGTCACCAAGGGCACGCGCGTGCGGCTGCTCGTGAGCGCCGGACCCGAGCAGGTGACCGTGCCGAACGTCACGGGTCTGTCGCGCGAGTCCGCGGAGGCGCAGCTGCGCGACGACGGTTTCCGCGTGGGAGTGGTCGAGCAGGAGTCCGACGAGCCCGAGGGCGACGTGATCTCCCAGAGCCCCGGCGCCGGGACCGACCTGATTCGCGGCGGGACCGTCACCATCACCGTCTCCACCGGGCGCCCGCAGGTGGACGTGCCCGACGTGATCGGGCTGACGGAGCGAAGTGCGAGCTCGCGGCTCCGCTCCGCGGGCCTGGAACCCGTGACCCAGGAGCGCACGGTGACCGACCCCGCCCAGGACGGCGTGGTGGTCGAGCAGCGCCCTGCGCCCGGCACACAGGTCGACAAGGGACGCCAAGTCGTGATCGTGATCGGCGTGCTCGAGGTCACGGAGCCGCCGCCGGTCACGACGACCCCGGAGGTGCCGTGAGGGTCGCGGTGCTCGCCGGCGGGCGCTCCAGCGAGCACGACGTCTCGCTCGCGTCCGCGGAGTCGGTGCGCGCCGGCCTCGTGGAGGGCGGCCACGAGGCGCTCGACGTGCGCATCGACCGCGAGGGTCGCTGGACCCACGACGGCGAGCCGGTCGCGCTCGAGCCGTCGGGTGGGCTGCTCGATGCGGACGTGGCGTTCCCTGTCCTGCACGGCCCGTTCGGCGAGGACGGCACGGTCCAGGGCCTGCTCGAGCTCCTAGACGTTCCGTACGTGGGGGCCGGGGTGATGGCCTCCGCCGTGGCGATGGACAAGGCCGTCTTCAAGGACCTGATGTCGGCGCACGGGATCCCGCAGGTGGACTACGTGGCGGTGCGCGAGGGCGCCGCGGTCACGCTCGCGCCGCCCGTGTTCGTGAAGCCGGCGCGGCTGGGCTCCTCGGTGGGGATCGGCAAGGCATGGTCCGAATCCGATCTCGACGGAGCGCTCGCGGGCGCGTTCGAGCACGACCCGCTGGTGCTGGTGGAGCGCTTCTCGGACGGGCTCGAGGTGGAGTGCTCGGTGCTAGGCCACCGCGACCCGATCGCTTCGCAGCCCGGGGAGATCGTGCTCACGAACAGTGACTGGTACGACTACGAGGCGAAGTACGAGCCCGGTGGCATGGAGCTTGTGGTGCCCGCGCGCGTGCCGGACGAGGTGCGCGAGGAGGTGCGCCGGCTGGCGGTCGAGGTGTTCAAGCTCGTGGACTGCTCCGGGATGGCGCGCGTGGACTTCTTCGTCGAGGACGGCGACCGGGTGCTCGTGAACGAGCTCAACACGATCCCCGGGTTCACCGCCACGAGCGTGTACGCGAAGCTCTTCGACGCGAGCGGGATCCCGTACGTCGAGCTGCTGGAGCGGCTGCTCGCGCTGGCGCTGGAGCGCCACGAGGAGGAGCGCCGCTACCGGCACTGACCGGCCCGGCTACTTCAGGAGGCTCAGCTCCTGGACCTCGGCCTTGTTGTCCTCCGGCAGCTCGCTGATCCAGAGCAGGTAGTTGCGGAACTTGCGGCCCTGCGTCCTCAGCTTGAACGTGTGGTCCTCCTCCACCTCGCGAACCGGGCTCACCGGCACCCAGCCGGAGATGTTCGCCGGGACGGTCTCGGACGCGTAGACGCGCGCCTTGAAGCCGGGGGTCGAGGTCACGAGCGCGAGGCCGCGGGCGGCGAGCAGCTTGCCGGCGTCCACGTAGATGCCGACGCCCGACTTGTCGTTGCCCTCGAAGCCGCCCTGGTAGGTCTCGGTGTTCCAGCTCGTGGTGGGGTTGCCGTCGATCGCGTTGCGGGTGGCGTCGTCCGATTCCTTGTTGTCGCCCTCCGGGTCGTAGTCGGTGGCGGCGTCCCCGGCGAGCCGCACCTCGCTCAGCTCGCTCAGCTCGGCCGGCTTCTTCACGACGGTGCCACCGGTGCCCTTCTCGGTGCGCTCGACGAGGAAGTAGGCGCTGGCGGCCACCAGCGCGAGCACGAGCAGCGTGAGCGCGAGCGCACGCTTGGGGCGCCGCAGCCGGGCCGGGGCGAAGTCGGCCGTGTCACCGGAGAGCGACTGGAGCACGGTCGTGGCCTCGCCCGTGGCCTGCCCGCTGCGCGCGGCCTCGATCGCGAGCACCTCCTCGAGGTCGTGCACCATCTGGCTCACCGACGGATAGCGGTTCTGCGTCTCCTTCGCGGTCGAGCGCTCCACCACGGACGCGAGCGCCGCGGAGATCTCGGGCCGGCGGCGCTGCACGTCGGGGAGCGGGTCGCGCACGTGCTTCATGGCCACCGCGACCTGCGTGTCCGCGTTGAACGGCGTCTCGCCGGTGAGCATCTCGTAGAGCACGATCCCGAGCGAGTAGATGTCGGACTGGCCGGTGACCTCGTGCCCGAGGGCCTGCTCGGGCGAGACGTAGTCGGTGGTGCCGAGCACCCGCCCGGTGGCCGTGAGGCCCTGCGCCTCGAGTGAGCGCGCGATTCCGAAGTCGGTGACCTTGGCGCGGCCGTCGCGGTCGATCAGGACGTTCTGCGGCTTCACGTCGCGGTGCACGAGCCGGTTCGCGTGCGCGCTCTCGAGCGCGCGGCCGATCTCGATCGCGTATGCCACGGCCTCCGAGACCGGCAGGCGCCCGAGGCGGCGGATGCGCTCCTTCAGCGTCTCGCCCTCCACGTACTCGAAGACGATGTACGGAGCGCCGTCGTCCTCGCCCGCGTCGATCACGGTCACCACGTGCGGGTGGTTGAGCTGCGCGACCGCGCGTGCCTCGCGGCGAAAGCGCTCGAGCTGGTCGGGGTCGTTCGAGATGTCGCGGTGCATCAGCTTGATCGCGACCCAGCGCTCGAGCATGGGATCGAACGCCCGGTAGACGCTCGACATCCCTCCCGACCCGATCTTCTCCTCGAGCCGGTAGCGCTCGCTGATCAGCGTGCCGATCACCGTCATCTATTTTCCGCTCTCCGGTGGCTGTAAGCCTTCGCTACTACACCGATCCTGCCTGTTCCGCCTCCTGGGCGGCCGAGCCGCGCCTGCGCCGGCTCATGGTGGAGTTTGGCGACCAGCTCGAAATCACCTACGTGATGGGCGGTCTCGCCCGCGAGTTCGAGGCCGACCTCTCGCCGCTCGTGATCACGTGGCTGGACGACGCCGCGGAATCCGGAATGCCGCTCGACCCGCGCGTCTGGAACGGCGACGGCGTGCGCTCCACGTATCCCGCGTGCATCGCGTTCAGGGCCGCGGCGGAGCAGGGGCCGGCCGCCGCGGAGCGCTACCTGCGCGTCCTGCGGGAGGGCTTCATGTGCCACCGGCGCCGGCTCGACGGACCGGAGGCGCTGGTGGCGGAGGCGCGCCGCGCGGGCCTCGACGTGCAGCGATTCCGCATCGACCTGGAATCGAACGCCATCCTGGAGGCCTTCGGAAGCGACCTCGAGGAGACGCGCACGATCCCGGACGCCGCGCGCGAGGCGGGACTTGCGGCCGACGGCGATCATGGTTCGAGCGTAGAGAGGCTGGCCTTCCCCGCGCTCCGCTTCACCCCGGATGGCGGCGGCGAGGAGCGCTGGGTGGGCAGGGAGCACTCCTACGAGCAGTGGCGCGAGGCGGCGATCGGGGCGGGCGCCGATCCGAGCGCGGAGCCGCACCCGGACGTGCCCGCCGCTCTGCGGCGCTTCGCCAGCATGGCCACCGTGGAGCTCGAGGCCGTCTGCGACCTGCCCGGCCCGCGCGCGGGCGCGGAGGCCTGGCGGCTGGCGAGCGAATGGCGCCTGCGGCGCGTGCCGGTGCTCGGCGGTGAGCTCTGGGAGCTCGCCTAGCGGGGCCGTATCCATAGGGCGCCGAACGAGGCGCTGCGCGCTCGCGCGGCCCGCTCACGCGCAGCCCTACACGCGGCCCGCTGGTCCAGCGCGGCGGCGCCTGCTCGCCGCCGAGCGAGCGCCAGCCGCCGCGGGTCCGCACCGCCAGCCGGATGCTCGAACCCATGTCCGCGCGCAGCTCAACCCGCTCGCCGCGCCCGACCGCGACGCGGCCGAGCTCCGCGCGCCGACCGTCGTCCACGCGCCAGGCGAGCGCTTCGCGCCCGCGCAGCTCCACTCCGACGCCGTTCTCGGCCGAAGCCATCAGCGCCAGGCCGGGGCGCGCACCCCGGCGCCTGCTCGTCACGACCGTGCGCGCGCCGAACGTAGCGGTGCCGGCCTGACGTGCCAGCACGCCGCGGCCGAGCTCCAACGCGCCGTCGCCCACACGAACCGCGGGGCGCAGCCCCACCGGCCACTGCCAGCCCTGTCCGAGCCGCGCGCTCTCGAAGTCGAAGCTCACGGGCGTCGCAGGAGTGCTCGCGTGCCCTGCGCCTACGACCGGCCAGCCCTCGGCGTCGAAGCCGAGCGGCGCGATCACGAGCCGCCGGTTCGCCGAGTCGTTGCGCGCGTAGGCGTGGTAGGCCAGCAGCAGTCCGCCCCCCGGAGCGCCCGCCACGCTCACGTGGCCCGGGCAGCGCAGCGAGGCGTCGTCCGCGAGGAACGGGCCGCGCCGCTTCTCCCATGGCCCCAGCAGCGAGCGCGAGCGCGCCACGCCGGTCACGTAGTTGCACCGCAGGCCGCAGCAGCGCCCTGCCGAGTAGAGGAGATAGAACATGCCGTCGCGGCGCAGCAGCGCCGGGGCCTCCACCAGCCCTCGCTCCCACGGGGCATCGGCGCGGAACAGCTCGTGCGGCACTCCCGCCAGCGCAAGCCCCCCGGGTGCGAGCGGCGCGGCGAGGATCGGCGTGGGCCGGCCGCGGCTGTTCCCGTCCTGCTTCCAGACGAGCCAGTTCGCACCGTGCTCGTCGGTCACCGGCAGCGGGTCGATCTCGCCGACCCCGCTGCACAGGAGCGGTCCCTCGTCGCGGTAGGGGCCGCGCAGCCGAGCCGACGAGGCCACCGCCACACAGCGCCTCCCGTTCACGCCGCGGGCGGCGTAATAGGCGAGCACGCGGCCGTCGCGGCGCACCAGCTCGGGCGCCCAGAAGTCGCCCGCGGCCCAGCGCGGCCGCCGCTCCAGCACCGCCCCGACCTGCCGCCAGTGGCGCGTGTCGCCCGAGCGCAGCACCGGGAAGGCGGGCAGCCAGCTGCCGGACGTGGCCGCCGCGTACCAGCCGCTGCCGGCGCGCAGGATCGTCGGGTCCGGATGGTCCCCGGGGATCGTGGCAGCCGCCCGCCGCGCCCTGCGAGCACGCAGCGACCGTCACGGCCGCGAGCAGCGCCGTGCGCCTATGACGCCGGAGTGAAGCCCTCGCCGCGACGGCCGATCAGGCCCTGCTTCGGGAGCTCGACCACCCCGGTCGCGGTGGTGGTCTGGCCGATCAGTGCGGAGCCGGGGTGGTGCCGGCCGAGCAGCTCCAGGGCGGGCTCCACGTCGTCGCGCGGAACCACGACGCAGAAGCCGCAGCCCATGTTGAAGACCTCGTACAGCTCCGCGTCCTCCACGCTGCCGCGCTCGGCGATGTGCACGAACACCGGCGGCACGGGCAGAGGGGCGTCGATCCGGTAGCCCGCGTGCGCCTCCAGGCGCAGCAGGTTCAGGAACCCGTCACCGGTGATGTGGGCGAGGCCGCGCACGTCCACGTCCGAGTCGAGCAGCTCGCGGATCGCCTGCACGTAGATCACCGTCGGCTCGAGCAGCATGTCGCCGACGGTCTGGTCGCCGATCTGCTCGTCGAGATCGGTGAGCACGCTGCGCGCGAGGCTGAGGCCGTTCGAGTGGATCCCGCTGGAGGGTATGCCGATCAGCGCGTCGCCGGGCTCGATGCGCCCTCCGGTCACGATCGCGTCGAGGTCCACGAGTCCGGCGCAGAAGCCCACCAGGTCGAAGCCGCGCGGCGACGGATGACCGCGCACGACGTCGGGCAGCACGGCCAGCTCCCCGCCCGGGATCTCGACGCCGGCCTGCTCGGCCCCCGCACGCAGGCCGATGCCGATCTGCTCGAGCACCTCCGGATTGGCCTCCTCCACCGCGATGTAGTCGAGCAGCGCGATCGGGTCGGCGCCGACGCAGATCACGTCGTTGGCGTTCATGCCGAACAGGTCTATCCCGATCGTGTCGTAGCGGCCGAGCTGTTCGCAGACGATGACCTTGGAGCCGACGCTGTCACAGGACAGCGCGAGGCCGCGGCGGTCGTCGAGCCTCAGGACGTTCGCGTAGTGGCCGCTGGCCAGCGCCGCGCGCGAGGGGCGCCCGGTCCGGATTCCGGACAGGACCTCGACCAGCGCCGCGACGGCGTTTCCGGACAGCAGCTGGTCGACGCCGGCGCGCGCGTATGCCCCTTCGGCCACGGGCCCCATTCAAGCGGAACGGGCGGCGATCGAGGCGCGGCGGCGCCGTGGACTCAGTTGGCGCGCCGCAGTGCGAGCGCCACCGCGTCGTCCGAGAGGCCGTCCGCCCACGCGGTCACGTCGTCGTGCACGGCGCGCACCAGCTCCTGTGGCGGGTGCGAGCGAGCGAGGCCGGCCAGCAGCTCGGCGAGGCGCTCGGTGCCGTACATCTCGCCGCCGCGACGCGCCTCGATGAGGCCGTCCGTGTGGGCGAAGACCAGATCGCCGCGCTCGAGGAGCAGCTCGCTCTCGGTGTAGTCCTGACGCTCGAGGACGCCGAGCGGGAGGCCGTTGCCGTCGAGTGGGCACACGCTGCCGGCGCGGATGTGAAGCGGCGGCAGGTGCCCCGCGTTGCAGTAGCGCAGCGAGTCGCGCGAGAGGACGCCGAGGAACGCGGTGACGAAGCTGTCGCGCGGCAGCCGGCCGAGCAGCATCGAGTTCGCCTGTTCGAGCACCTGCGCCGGAGAGGGCGTGTCCCAGCTGCGCGCCTCGACGAAGAAGCGCACCATCGCGCTGAGGGCGGCGGTCTCGACCCCCTTACCGGCCACGTCGCCCACGAGCACGGCCACGGCTCCGCCGTTCATCGGCCAGGCGCCGTACACGTCGCCGCCCGTCGGCTCGTTCGCGGCGGGCGCGTACAGAAGGCCGGTCTCGTAGCCGGGCACCTCGGGGAGCGACTCGGGCACGAAGCCGAGCGTGAGTGCCCGCGCAATGCGCCGCTCGCGCTCGTAGTCGATCGCGTTCGCGATCGCTCCGGCGGACGAGCGCGCCAGCTTCACGAGCAGCTCGAGGTCGTCGGCGTCGAAGCGGTCGGGGTCCTCGTGCCCCACCGTCAGCACGCCGTACAGGCGCGGGCCGAGCTCGATCGGGGTGTGGATCAGGCATCCGAGGGGGGCGGCGTCTGCCCCCGTGCGCAGCATCGGCCTCCTGGTGCGTGCGACCTCCCGGAAGCTGCCGCTGTCCAGCGAGATGAGCTGCTCGGCGAGCTCGTCGGAGAAGTTGACCTGCGCGGCGCTGCGCAGCTCGCCCGCGCGCGCGTTCAGGCGCGTGAGCAGCGCGTGCGTGCCGCCCGTGATGGCGGCCGCGTGCTCGACCACGCGCTTGTAGACCTCGGACGGGTCGAGCGAGGCCGACACCGCAGCGGCCGCCTGCTTCAGCCGCAGCTCGTCGCGCGCGCGGCGGCCCTCGGTCTCGAGCAGGCTCGTCCTCTCCAGCGCCATCGCCGCGAGGTCAGCGAGCGCCTCCACCGTCGGCAGCTCCATGCTTCCGAGCGGCCGGCTCTCGTCGAGCGAGGCCACCACCAGCGCCCCGAGCGGCCGGCCGATCTCGCCGCGCACGGGGCAGACGATCACGGACGCCGCGCGGAAGCTCTCCCACACGCGCTGCGCGTCCTCCTCGCCGACGTGGGCAGCGATCGCCTCCATGAGGTCGGGTGCCGCCTCCCAGGCGTCGACGCGCGGCAACAGCAGCGATTGGCTGCGCAGCATCCAGCCGAGGGAGGCCTCGACCGCCGCCCGCAGGTCCTCGTTCGCGAACCAGCCGGCGGGGCGCTCGGTGGTCAGGTCGTCCGGCTCGGCCGTGACGAATGCGACCGCCGACACGGGCAGAACGGCGCGAACATGTGCCACGAGACGCGTGAGCGTGCGCTCGCGCCAGGGTGCGGGGGATGCCGAAGCTGGGGAGCTTGTAACGGTGCCGAGGTGAGTCATCGCGTGATTCCCCCCGCGGTTCCCACCATAGGTCCGGTCGGACCGTTTCGCCAGCGGCTACGCGCGTTCCGGCTCGGCCGTGCCCGCCGCTGCGTCGTTGCCACCGCGGCGGCGGCGGCTCCGCACCACCAGCCACACCACGCCGATCACGATTGCGGCCGCCACGGCGTAGTCCACGTAGTGGAGGTTGTCCTTCCACTGCTCCCAGTTGTCGCCCGCCTGCTTGCCGATATAGGTGAGCATCAGCACCCAGGGGATGCAGCCGGCGAGGGTCAGCACGCTGAAGCGCCAGAACGGCATGCGCGCGACCCCCGCGGGGAGCGAGATGAACGTGCGGATGATCGGCAGCATGCGCGTGAAGAAGACCGTCGCGTCGCCGTGCCTCTCGAACCAGCGGTCCGCCCACCGCAGGTGCGACATCTTGATGCCCACCTTGCGGCCGTGCTTCTCCAGGATGTCCACGCGGCCGGCGCGGCCGACCCAGTAGGCGAGCCACGAGCCGACGAGGTTCGCCAGCGAACCGACGGCCGTGGCGGCGAACAGGCTGTACTCGCCGTTGGAGACGTTGAAGCCCGCGAACAGCATCGTGGCCTCGCTCGGCACCGGGATGCAGGCGCTCTCCAGGAGCATCAGCACGAACACTCCCGTGAGGCCCATGGCGTCCACGACGTCCACGGCCACCTCGACGATCGGGTCTGTGATGGAGGCGATCACGAAATCTGAGACTGGATGTCGAAGTTTGGTATCAGGACTCGGGGCTGGATGCCCCGAGGGGCTAATCAGCAGCGGGGTAGGGTAGCGAGCCTTGATACCCCTATTCGCCAGCAGTCTGGCCCCCTATCACGACCGCCTGAGCGAGGCGATCGACCGTGTGGCGCGCAGCGGCCGCTACATCCTCGGGCCCGAGGTCGATGCCTTCGAGGAGGAGTTCGCGGCCTACCTCGGGGTGCGCCACTGCATCGGCGTGGCGAACGGCACCGACGCGCTGGTGATCGCCCTGCGGGCGCTCGGCGTGGGGCAGGACGACGAGGTGGTGATGCCCTCGTTCACGTTCTATGCCACCGCCGAGGCGGCGCTCGTGCTCGGCGCGCGGCCGGTGTTCTGCGACATCGACCTCGACACCTTCTGCGTGACCCCGGACACGGTCAGGGCGGCGCTCACGCCACGCACGAAGGCGATCGTCCCGGTGGACCTGTTCGGCAACGCGGCGCCGATCCCCGGCCTGCGCGAGCTCGGGATCCCGGTGGTGGAGGACGCGGCCCAGGCGGCGGGCGCCGAGCTGGACGGGACGAAGACCGGTGCGCTCGGCGACGTGGCCACGTTCTCCTTCTTCCCCTCGAAGAACCTGCCGTGCCTGGGCGACGGCGGCGCGATCGCCACGAACGACGACGAGCTCGCGGACCGCGCGCGCATCCTGCGCTTCCACGGCTCGCGGGACAAGACCACGTTCATCGACGTGGGCTACAACTCGCGCCTCGACGAGCTCCAGGCGGCGGCGCTGCGCGTGCTCCTGCCGGAGCTCGACGGCTGGACCGAGCGGCGGCGGGCGGTGGCGTCGGCATACGAGCGCCTCGGGATGGGCGAGCACGCGCTGCTGCCGCGGCCGACCGAGGGCGCGCGGCACGCGTACCACCTGTACGTGGTGCGCTCGGAGCGCGAGCTGCCGATCGGGCGCGGCTACTACCGCACGCCGGTGCACCGGCAGCCGGCGGTCGCGGACGCCACCGAGCTGCCCGCCACCGAGGAGGCGGCCCGGACCAACTTCGCCCTTCCAATGGGGACCGACCTCGGCGAGGACGACGTTCGCCAGGTCATCGAAGCATGCGCGTCTGGGTCGACCTGACGAACAGTCCCCACGTGCTCGTGATGCGCCCTCTGATCGAGGCGATGCGGGCGGACGGGCACGAGGTGGAGGTCACGGCGCGCGACTTCGCGCAGACGCTCGAGCTCTGCGAGCGCTTCGGCATCGACCACACGGCGATCGGCCGCCACCGAGGGGGGCAGCTCACGTCCAAGGGCCTCGGCCTGGTGTCGCGCAGCGGAGGGCTGGTGCGCTGGGCCCGTGGCCGGCGCTTCGACGTGGCGATGGGGCACGGCTCCAACGACGTGAGCGTGGCCGCGGCGCTGCTGCGGATCCCGGCGGCGACCGCCTTCGACTACGAGTTCGCCGCGCAGCAGCACCACGTGAACTGCCGGCTCTGCCGCGTGATCGTGGTGCCGGAGCTGATCCCGCCGGAGCGGCTCGCGCGCTACGGGGCCAAGCCGAGCAAGCTGCGCCGCTACCCGGGCCTGAAGGAGGAGTACTACCTGGCCGACTTCGAGCCAGACAAGGCCGTGTTGGGCGAGCTCGGCCTCGAGGGAGACCGGCCGCTGGTGGTGGTGCGGACCCCGCCCGAGGTGTCGCTCTACCACCGCTTCCACAACCCACTGTTTCGCCGCCTGCTGGACCGCCTCGCGCAGGACGGCACCCAGGCGGTGGTGCTGCCTCGGACGCCCGCGCAACGCGACGAGCTGCGCGAGCTGGATCGGTTCGTGGTGCCTGACCGGGTCGTGGACACCCAGAGCCTGGTCGCGTTCGCGGACCTGGTGATCTCGGCGGGAGGGACGATGAACCGCGAGGCCGTGGCCCTCGGCACGCCCGTCTACACGACGTTCGAGGGCCGCCTCGGCGCCGTCGACGAGGCGCTGCTGCGCGAGGGCCGCCTGCGCAGGCTCACCGATGCGGACGACGTGAGCCTGGAACGGCGTCCCGAGCACGCTAGCTTGCGTATACGGCGAGACCCGCGCGAACTCGTCAGACTGCTCCTTTCGGCCGCTGATCGATGAGATCGCTGACCACATCCGTGAACGTCCGACGCCTGGGACAGGTTGGCGTCGACGCCTGCCTGCTCGGACTGGCCTACTACCTGGCCTACATCCTGCGTTTCGACTCGGGCATTCCGGACCGGTACGACACGCTGCTGTGGGACACGATCGCCCTCACGGTCGCGATGAAGCTCGTGATCTTCGCGATGTTCGGGCTCTACTCGAAGCTCTGGCGCTTCGTCGACCAGAAGGACTTCGAGTCGATCCTGAAGGCCGTGATCGTCTCGACCGTCGGGCTGATCGTGGTGCTGTTCCTCTTCTCGATCGGCCGACACGACCCACCGCGCGGCGTCCTCGCCCTCGACTTCCTGCTCTCGCTCGTCTTCGTGAGCGGCGCGCGCTTCGCCGTGCGGGCGATCGTGGAGCGGCCCATGCGCGGCGCGATCCTCGAGCGGGCGGCGAACGAGGTGTTGATCGTGGGGGCCGGCAACGGTGGCCAGCAGGTGGCGTTCGAGCTGCGCCGCAACCCCGGCCTGCGCAGCGCCCCGGTGGGCTTCGTGGACGACGACCCGCGCAAGCAGGGCATGCGCATCGCCGGCATCAAGGTGCTCGGCGGCACGCCCGAGCTGCCGCGCATCCTCGACGGGGTGCAGCCCGACGAGGTGATCATCGCGATCCCCTCGGCGCCCGGCACGATCCGCCAGCAGGTGGTCACCGCCTGCCGCGAGCGCAGCATCCCCGTGCGCACCCTGCCGACTACCTTCGAGCTGCTCTCCGGCGGCGTGAACCTGATGCGGCAGGTCCGCGAGGTGCGCGTGGAGGACGTGCTCGGACGCGATCCGGTGCGGGTCGAGATCGACCGCGTGGGGGCCTACCTGCGCGGCCGCACGGTGCTCGTCACGGGTGCAGGCGGCTCGATCGGCGCCGAGCTCTGCCGCCAGATCGCGCGCGTGGGCGCGAAGCAGCTCGTGCTGGTGGAGAACTCCGAGAACGCGCTCTTCGAGGTGCGGCGCGAGCTCGAGGAGGAGCGCCATTTCGCGCGCTCCGCGCCGGTGCTGGCCGACTGCAAGGACGCCACCCGCGTGCGCGAGATCTTCACCGAGTACCAGCCCTCCGTCGTCTTCCACGCGGCCGCCTACAAGCACGTGCCGCTGATGGAGGAGAACCCGGTGGAGGCCGTGCGAAACAACGCGGTGGCCACGCGCATCGTCGCCGCGGCGGCCGGCGAGGCGGGGACGGAGCGCTTCGTGCTGGTCTCGACCGACAAGGCCGTGAGCCCGGCCACGGTGATGGGCGCCTCGAAGGCGCTCGCGGAGTGGGCCGTTGAGGCTGCGCAGAACCGCTGGAAGGGCACGCGCTACGCGTCGGTCCGGTTCGGCAACGTGCTCGGATCGTCCGGCTCCGTGGTGCCGATCTTCCGGCGCCAGATCGCGCAGGGCGGCCCGGTCACGGTCACCGACGAGAAGATGACGCGCTACTTCATGACGATCCCCGAGGCCGTCCAGCTCATCATCCGCTCGGGGGAGCTCTCCACCGGCGGCGAGGTGTTCGTGCTCGAGATGGGCGAACCGGTGAAGATCATCGAGCTCGCCGGCAACATGATCCGCCTGGCCGGCCTCGAGCCGGAGGTGGACATCGGCATCGAGATCGTGGGGCGGCGTCCCGGCGAGAAGATCCACGAGGAGCTCTTCAATCCCGGCGAGCGCCCGGAGTCCACTCCCGCCGAGAAGATCGTCTGCGCAGTGCGGCCGCCGGTTGCACCCGAATGGGTGGAGGGCGCCTTCGCCCGCATCGAGGAGCTCGTCTACGCGGGTGACGCCGCGGCGCTGGCCGGCGCGGTCGCCGAGCTGTCGGTCGAGCGGGCGCTCACGGTTCAGGGTGGCTAAGGTCCGGCACTCGCCGAACTAGGCACCTGCCGCGCGCGCCAAGCGTGCGCCGGGCGCCGTTCCCCGCTCTACAGTTTCAGCCCTTGCCGGAAATCGTCCAAGAAATCGGCTCGTACGCCGGGCTTGCCGCCGTGGTCGGGCTCGCCGTTCTGTCGGTCCTCTACTTCTCGCAGGCGCGCGACGTGAAGCGCCTGCGCGAGTGGGCGGGCCGGGCGCCGGAGCGCGCCGCAGAACCCGGCGTGCCCACGGTCGTGCCGGGCCGCGTGCAGGCGCAGCCGCAGCCACCGAAGCCCGGAGCGGTCCCGCAGCCCGGGCAGCCGGCAAAGCCGGGCGCGAGGCCCGGAGTCCCAGCGGTGGCCGCCGCGGCCGGTGCGGGCGCGGCAACCGCCACCCAGGCGAAGCCGGCCACGGCGGGCGGAAACGCGGGCGGGACGGCACCCGGAGTCCCGGCGACCGCAGGCGCGCAGGCGGCGGCAGGCCAGGGCGCGCAAACGGCGGCGGGCCAGGGCGCTGCAACGGCCCCGCAGCCGGGCGCGAAGCCAGGCGGCCCCGGAACGCCAGGCGCCCCGGCGACCCCCGGCGCGGCTCCCACCCCGGGCGCTCCCGGTGCGCCCGCCACACCCGGCGCCAAGCCCGGCGGCGGCGCCACACCCGCCGCGCCCGGCGCCAAGCCCGGCGGCCCCGGCGCTCCGGCGGCTCCCGGCACTGAGGCGGGCGGCTCCGCGGCTCCTGCGGCACCGGGCACGAAGCCCGGCGCGGCCGCGGCCCCTGGCACCAAGCCAGGCGGGCCCGCGGCACCCGGTACCAAGCCCGATGGCCCCGCGGCACCCGGCACTGAGGCGGGCGGCCCCACGGCTCCCGCGGCACCGGGCACCAAGCCCGGCAGCCCCGGCGCGACGCCTGGCGCGCCCGCTCCGGCCGGTGCCGGCCCGGCTGCTCCCACGACGCCTGACGCTGCGCCCGGCTCGCCGGCGCCCGGCACCAAGCCTCCGGTGCTCCCGCCGTGCCCGGTGGTCCCGGTGGGCCGGCCACGCCCGCCGGTGGACGTCCGCCCGGTGCGCCTCCCGTTCCGTCCTGCGCCGTCCGGTCAGCGCGCCCCGGTGCGACCGATGCTCCCGCCGCGCCCGATGCCGCAGCAGACCGCGATCATCCCGCCGCCGAGGCGCCCGTGGTATCGCCGCATGTTCGCCAGCCCGCGCTATGCGGTGCTCGCGGTGGCGGGCCTGCTGATCTTCGGCGGCGGCGGCGTGTTCGCCATCGACCAGCTCTCGAGCGACGACAGCACGACGCCCTCGAACGGGCGCCCGGCCGGCGGCGGAGACGGCGGAAGCGACGAGGCCAACAACAACGGGGCCGGCAAGAAGAAGCGACCGATCGTCCCGGCCAACGTCACGGTCGCCGTGCTGAACGGCACCACGGTGCCGAACCTCGCCAAGCAGGTGGGCGACCGTGTCGAGTCACACGGCTTCACGCTCGGCACGGTTGCGAACTCGGCCGACCAGGAGCAGCAGCGCGCCGAGTCCGTCGTGCTCTATGCGCCCGGCCACCAGCGCGAGGCGCAGGCCGTGAACAAGCGCCTCGGCATCGGCCAGCGCGAGCCGATCGACGCTGCCAGCCAGGAGCTGGCGGGCGACGCGACCGTGGTAGTGATCGCGGGCGCCGACCTGGCGCAGTAGCACTCGACTCAGTGCAGCCGTTCGGCCGTCGCTGCTGCCGAGCGTGCCTTCTCCGCCAGGTGCGCCACGCCCAAGCGCTCGCCCTCCGCCGCGGCCTCGGCCAGTAGCTCGCAGGCCCGGTCGTCGTCGTGACCCAGCAGCACCTGGCCGGCCAGCAGCCGGGCGCGGGTGGCCTCGAGCGGCCGGTCGAGCGCGCGCCACGCCTCCTCGGCCTCCGCCAGCAGCGCGGCGCCCGCGGCCGGGTCCTCGTCCGACACTCCGCGCGCCTCGAGCGCCGCCGCACGCCCGAGCGGGTAGTGCAGCCGCTCGGCCATCTGTGCCGTCATCGCCGCGGCCTCGGCCGCCGCCTTGGGGCGATGTGCGAGGGCGAGGATCACGGCGCGGGCACCGGTGGCCTGGATCGACTGCGCGATCAGGCCGGCGCGCTCGCACACCTCGATCGCCTGGTCGAGGGCCGCGGTTGCGCCGTCGAGGTCGCCCTGGTCGCGCAGCGCGAACGCCAGCCCGAACAGCGCCTGGAACGCGATCTCCGACCATCCCACCTGCTCGGCGAGCTCGTGCGCGCGGTGGAAGAGCACCGTGGCCTCGCCGATGCGGCCCTCGCGCCAGCGCAGCAGGCCGCGCAGGGCGTACGGGAGGCAGAGCTTGCCCACGAGCCCCTCGCGCTCGGCCAGCGCGGCGCTCGCCTCGGTGGACTGCTCCACTCGCTCCCAATCGGCCGTGTACGAGGCGAGCTGGGCGAGCCAGGCGTGCAGCTCCACCTGCGCGGGCAGCATCCCGACCTGCTCGGCGAGCGCAAGCGCCTCCTCGTAAGCGGCGCGGGCGCCCGCCACGTCGGCCTCCGAGATCTCGAGCTGGCGGCCGAGCGCGGACAGCGCCAGGATCGTCTCGCCGTCGTCCGAGCCGCGCGCCAGCTCCACCGCGCGCTCGAGGTTCTCGCGCGCCTTCTGCGTGTCGCCGATGCGGCCGAACACGCGGCCGAAGATCCCGTGGGCGCGGCTCGCGGCGCGCGTCTCGTCCAGCCGCTCGGCCAGCCGCAGCGCCTTCTCCGACGCGTAGATGGCGAGCATGTTGTCGCCGGTGTGGAGATAGAGCCAGGCCGCCTCCTCGTAGAGGCGCACGAGCTCGATCCGCGGCGGCCCGTCCTTCAGCAGGTTGATGCCCTTCTGGTAGTGCTCGATCGCCGTCTTGCGCTCGCCCTTGTGTGAGAGCGCGGCGCCGATGCGCCGGTGGAGGTCGGCCACCCGCTCGAGGTCCTCCTGGCCGCGATGCCAGTCGAGACAGTCGGACCACACGCCGATGGCCTCGTCCACGCGCCCCAGGCGCAGCGAGACGTCGCCGAGCTTCTCCCCGATGCGGACGACGTCGGCGCGGCCGTCCTGCGGGGCGATCGAACGCGCGTGGCGGTAGTGCGCGGCCGCCTCGCGGTTCGCGTACAGATTCCCGGCGGCATCGCCCGCCTCCTCGAGGAAGCGCAGCGCACGCCCGCGCATCGACTCGAGCTCCTGCGGCGGGACCCCGCTCTCGCGCCCGAGGGCGGCCGCGCGCCCGTAGTGCTCGGCGAGCAGCGCAACCACCTCCTCCGTGCGGTCCCCGGCCCGCTCCTCCATGAAGGCGCCGATCTCGAAGTGCTTCCGCGAGCGGACGGCCTTGGGCAGCATGCCGTAGGCCACGTCACGGATCAGCACGTGCTTGAACGCGAGCTCGCGCTCGCCGAGCAGCGGCCCGGCGGGGGACGGGGCCAGGATGTCCTTCTCCTGAAGCGACATGAGCGCCCGCCCGAGATCGCGCCCCTCCGACCGCGCCAGCGTCGCGAGCGCTCCCTCCGGGAACGTGCGCCCGACCACCGAGGCCTGCTGCACGAGCCGCCGCTCGAACGCGTCGAGCGAGTCGAGCCGCGCGGCCAGCACCGCCTGCACGGTGTCCGGGAGCTCGGCCGCCTCGATGCTGCCCTCCTCCGTGATCCGGCGGGCCATCTCCTCTGCGAACAGCGGGTTGCCGCCGGAGCGCTCCGCCACGGCCGGCACGACCTCGTGGCCCTGAGGCAGCAGCGCGCGTACCAGCGCCCGGCTGTGCTCGTCGCTGAGCGGGTCGAGGAACAGCTGCGTGGCGGAGCGGCGGCCGCCGCCCCAGCTCGCCCGGCGGTCGAGCAGCTCGTCACGCGCAAGGCAGACCAGCATCAGCGGCGCGCGCACCCACTGCGCGAGGTGCTCGATGGCGTCGAGCAGGCCGTCGTCGGCCCAGTGGATGTCCTCGAAGGCGATCACGAAGGGATGCCTGTTCGCGATCGCCTCGATGCCGCCGCGGAGGGCCGCGAGGAAGGACTCGCGCATGCGCTCGGGGTCGTCCTCCTCGGGCACGAGCTCGGGCGGCACGTCCACGCCGAGCAGCCGGCCGATGAGCGCGGCCTCGCGGTCCGAGGTCTTTCCCTGCCCGCCCATGAGGTCGCCGACGTAGGAGCGCAGCTTGCCCCACGCCTCCTCGGAGGAATCCGACTCGACGATGCCGCACTCCTCGCGCAGCACCTCGCCGAGCGCCCAGAACACGATGCCGCTCCCGTAGGGGAGGCAGCGGCCGGTGCGCACGGTCGGGTCGGACGGGTGCTGGCCGAGGCGTGCCTCGAACTCGCGCAGCAGCCGCGACTTGCCCACGCCCGCCTCGCCGACGACCGTGACCAGATGAGAGGTTCCCTCGCGGACGACGCGCTCGTAGAGGCTGTCGAGCGTGGCCAGCTCCTGCTGGCGCCCGACAAGCGGCGACTCCCGCGCGGGCGCCACGCGCCGCACCGAGTGCTCCGCTATCAGCCCCACGGCCTCCCAGGCCGGCACCGGCTCGGCCTTGCCCTTCAACGTCAGCGGCTCGAGCTCCTCGTAGCGGACGGCGGCGTCGGTGGCGCGCATCGTGCGCTCGCCGACGGTCACGCTTCCGGGTCGCGCCGCGCTCTGGAGCCGGGAGGCCACGTTCACGGTGTCGCCCACGACCGTGTACGTCTCGCCCACCGCACCGGCGAGCACCTCGCCCGTGTTCACGCCCACGCGCAGCTCGAAGTGGGCACCGGACGGCAGGCCGGCGTTGATCTCGTCCATCGCGTCCTGCATCCCGAGCCCGGCCCGGACCGCTCGCTCCGCGTCGTCCTCGTGCGCCACCGGGGCGCCGAACAGCGCCATCACGTTGTCGCCGATGTACTTGTCGACGGTGCCGCCGTAGCGCTCCACCTCATGGCCGAGTCGGAACAGCGCGCGGTCGACCTGTGACTTGACCTGCTCGGGATCCATGCCCTCGGCGAACGCGGTGTAGCCCGACAGGTCCGCGAACAGGACGGTCACCTGGCGCCGTTCCTCCGGGAGAACGGTCGGCGCTGCGCCTGTGCCCCGAGGGGCGAAGCCGCCGACTTGGGTATCCAGCGCGGCGCCGCAGCTCATGCAGAAGCGGGCCTCCGGCGGTGCCGGCGTGTTGCAGCTGGGGCAGCGGCGCTCGAGGGCCGCGCCGCAGGACATGCAGAAGCGCGCACCCGCCGGATTCTCCGCACCGCAGGCTGCGCAATTCATGCGATTGAGCCTAGGGCACCCGCCCCGAGTCGCGGTAGACGTCGGCCAGCTCCGCAAGCAGTCTTTCGTCCACGAGCGTCAGGTCGCGGCCGTCCACCTCCACGACCGCCCCCGGGTGGGGCGGGTACCAGAAGGCGCGCAGCTTGCGATCGAGGTCGTCGCCCGGCTGCACCCGGCGCAGTCGCTCGAAATCGTCGCGGCCGACGTAGCGCCCGCCTGCCTGGGGCGTGCGGGGCAGCTCCTCTCCGGCAACCACCTTCCCCATCACCCGCTGGAACAGGCCGAGCAGCCGCTCCTGGCTCTCCAGGTCGAGTGAGTAGGCGGTCGCCGAGTCCGGGTCGATCGGGAAGCGCTCGACCTCCACCAGGTCCCCGGTGTCGAAGCTGTCGTCCACGAAATGGCACGACACTCCCCACTCGCGCATGCCCTCGAGGACGGCCACGTTGTAGCCGCCGAGCCCGCGCAGGTCCGGCAGCGGCGCGGGGTGGAAGTTCAGGCAGCCGACCCTGTCCGAGCGAGACGAGCGGCTCGCGGATCAGCTTCCAGTACAGGAACGAGATCACCACGTCGACGTCCTCGGGTGGCTCGGCGTACAGGTCGTCGTCGGCCACGAGCCGCAGGCCATGGCGCTCGGCCACCAGGTCCAGGCGCTGCTCCTCGCGCGTGAAGCGGTCCGGCTCCGACGCCACCACCGCCGCCACGTCCACGCCCTGCTCCACAAGCCAATCGAGCGCGCGGGCGGCCGAGCGCTTGCACTTCCCCATGAAGATCGCCCTCACGCGAGCACCCGCTCATAGACGGCGGCGGTCTGCCCGGCGATGCGGTCCCACGAGTACGGACCCGATGCGGCGGCTGCGGCCGCCTGCTCGAGCCGCCGGCGCTCCTCCGGGTCGGCCAGCAACCCGCCGATGGCCGCGGCCAGCGCATCGGGATCGCCCGGCGGCACGAGCACTCCCGCGCCGTGCTCGGCCACCAGCTCGCGGAAGCCGCCCACGTCGCTCATCACCATGGCCTTGCCGAAGGCGAGGCCCGCGAACAGCACTCCGGACACGTCGACGTTGCGGTGCGGCAGCACCACGAGGTCGGCGCGCCTGAAGAAGGCGGGCAGCTCGGCATCGCTCACGTAGCGGTCCACGAAGCGCACCCTGCCAGGTGGGGCGAGTCGGCGCAGCCGTTCCATCGACACGCCCAGCGGCCGGCCCACCACCCACAGCTCGGCGTCCTCCACCTGCTGGAGGGCCTCCACCAGCACGTCGACGCCCTTGTAGGGCCGGACCACGCCGAAATAGAGCACCACCGGGCGCTCGACCTGGGCGAGCTCCGCGGGCAGCGGGCGTTCGTCCGCCTGCCGCGTGAGGTGCTCAAAGGCGCCGTGTGGGATCACGTGCACGTTGTCCCGGTAGCCGAGCAGCTCGGCGCCCTGCTTCGTGTGCACGATCACGGCGTCCATCCTGCTCGCTAGCCGCAGGTCCACGGCCTCGCGCCGGATCACGTTGTGCATGGTGAGCACGCGCGGCCGCGCGGCAGGCAGCAGGTGGATGTCGATCCGCTCGATCGGAAGCCACTGGAAGTGGCGCACGTCCGCGGCGGCCGCGCGGCGGCGGTAGCGCAGCATGTCGGGCACGTGCTCGGCCAGCTTCACGGCCCGTCGCCGGCGGGGCGCGCGATCGCCCAGGCGCGTGGCGAGCCTGTAGAAGGACTCATCCACGCTGTAGCCGTCCGGCACCGGCGACGGCCCGTGGACGAAGCGGGACGTGACCAGCTCCACCTCCATGCCGCGGCGGGCCAGCGCGCCGGCCAGGGCGTGGTCGTAGGGCATCACGTCCCCGGACGGGTCGATCAGGTGCACGCGCACGCAGGCATTCTCTAGGGTCCGGCTCTCGATGAGCCGGTTCCGCTTCCGATACCCGGGTCGGAGCTTGCGCTCCTCGGGGCACAGGTGACCCGTCCCCTGGTCCGGGCGGTGTTCGCGGTCCTGGTGGTCGCGACCGTCGCCGCTTTCTTCACGACGCAGCAGCTGAAGGGCGAGTTCCCGCTCGTGATTCGCTTCGCCACGAAGCCGGCCCACTTCTCGCCGAACGGGGACGCCTACCGCGACACCACCAGGGTCGGATTCGACCTCTCGGAGCCGGCCAGCGTGAGCTTCATGGTCGTGGACTCCGAGGGCAACGAGGTGCGCCGCCTCGCCAGCGACCGCCGGCTGGCCGGCGACGCCAAGCACCGCTTCACCTGGGACGGGCGCGACGACGACGGCAAGCTCGTGGCCGACGGGACCTACCGGATGCGCGTCGTTCGCCGCGACGAGAGCCGCGTGATCGACTCCGTCAAGGAGATCTCGGTCGACCGCAAACCCCCTCGGGTCACGCTGCTGTCCGCCACGCCGTCGGTGGTGGCCACCGGCCTGCCGGGCGAGACGCCGTCGGTGCGGATTCGCTACCGCGGGCCGAAGAACAGGGCACCGGTCTTTCGCGTCTTCCGAACCGACGACGGGAAGCCGCACATCGTGCGCCGCTTCCGGGGCGGCCACAACAAGGCGGCGGTCTGGGACGGCCAGGTGAGCAGCGGCCCGCAGCGGACCGAGCCCGCTCCCGAGGGCGACTACGCGTTCACGGTGGCCGTGCGCGATCGCGCGGGCAACTCGACCGAGGCTCCGCAGCCGGTGCCGTCGGCCGCCTCCGCGCGGGCTGGCACCGGCGTCTCGGTGCGCAGGTTCACCCTGCGCGGCCCGCTGTCCGCGGTCACGGCAGGCGCCTATGCGCATCTGGAGGTGGGGCCGGTCGACCGCAGCTTCGACTGGGTCGTGTCCCGGCTCGGCGATCCCGAGGCGGTGCTGCACGGCGGCCGCGTGGCGGGGCGGTTCCGCATCCGGATCCCGAGCAAGACCAGGACCGGCGTCTACCTCGTCCGCGTGCGGGCAGGGAGGCAGCGGGCCAGGTGGCCGCTCGCCGTGGCGGGGCTGCCGCCGAGGCGGGCTCGGGGCGAGGCGCGCCCACTGGTCGTGCTGCCCGCGCTCACGTGGCAGGGGCTGAACCGCGTGGACGACGACGCCGACGGCTTCGACGACCGCCTTCCGTTCTCGCGCGCGGTGCGGCTCGACCGCCAGTTCGCGGGCGGCGGCCTGCCGCCGCGCTTCGACGCGGAGGTGTCTCCGCTACTGCGCTGGCTCGACCGCGAGGGGCTCCCCTACGACCTCACCACCGACCTGGCGCTGGCCCGCCGCGAGGGACCCGCGCTCGGGAACGCGCCGGGCGTGGCCTTCGCAGGTAGCGAGCTCTGGCTGCCGGAGCAGCTGATGGACCGCCTGCGCGACTACGTGGCCGACGGCGGGCGCGTGGCCGCGTTCGGGGCGGACTCGTTCAAGCGCACGATCGAGCTGAGCGGCGACAGCGCGCGCAACCCGTCGAGGCGGCGGCGCGTGAACGCGTTCGGCGAGCAGACGGAACTGCTGCACACCAGCCCCGCGCCGCTGACCGTGTTCGAAGACGGCCTCGGCCTGTTCGAGGGGATGTCCAGCTTCGTGGGTGAGTTCACGGCCTTCGAGGCCTCCCGCGGCCTCCCGCGCGGCGGTCGCCGAATCACTGCGGCGGGACGCGATCCGGGCCAGCCCGCCTTCCTCGCCCTCGGCCTCGGAGGGGGGATCGTGCTGCGCGCCGGCACGCCGCAGTGGGCGCAGGAGCTCGAGGAATCGGCGCTGAGCCTCGAGCTTCCGCAAGTGACAAAGCGCATCTGGCGCATGCTCTCCGCGGGCGGCGGCTCCTGAGCCTTCTGCCATCCTGCGCGCCGTGACTCGACGACGCCTGCTGCTGGGAGGCGGGCTTGTCGTGATCGTCCTCGCGGTCGCGATCGGTCTGTACGTCCGCAGCCAGAACGAACCATTGGAGAAGCGCGGCTCCGCGACGGAGGAGTTCGTGACAACCGAGGAGCCCGATCCCAAGCCGCCGCCCGAGAAGGACGACCCGCGGCCCTGGCCGACCTACGGCTACGACAACGCGCGCCAGCACATCTCGCCGTACAGGCACCGGCCGCCCTTCAAGCGCCTCTGGTCGATCAACGCGCACGACACCGTCGAGTTCCCGCCCAGCATCGGCTACGGACGCGTCTACGTGGCCCAGCAGAAGGGCCTCTTCTTCGCGCTCAACGCCAAGACCGGCCAGGTGAGGTGGCGCAAGAGCCTCGACCGCTGCGCCGCCTCCTCACCCACGGTCGGCAAGGGCGTCGTCTACCAGTCCTACATGCACCCGGTCGTGTGCGCGCAGGGGCAGGCCGGCGCGGATGGGTTCCTGGTGGCGTGGGACGCCAGGACCGGGGCCGAGCGCTGGCGCTACAAGACGGCGCCGGTGGAGTCCTCGCCGCTGCTGCGCGGCAAGCGGCTCTATTTCGGCGCCTGGGACCACGGCGTGCACGCGATCAACGCGGAGACGGGCCGCCGCATCTGGCGCTTCGGTGCGGACAACGAGGTGAACACCTCGGCGGCGTACTGGCGCGGGCGCATCTTCATCGGCTCCGACAGCGGCACGCTCTACGCGCTGAGCGCCAAGAGTGGCAAGCAGCTCTGGAGCGCGCAGTCGCAGTCGCGCTTCGGTTCGCGCGAGTTCTGGTACGCCACTCCGACGGTCGCCTACGGGCGCGTGTACATCGGCAACACCGACGGGACGATGTACGTGTACGGCGCGAAGACCGGCAGGCTGCTGTGGGCGCGCCCGCTCGGCACCTACATCTACGGCGCGGCGGCGGTCTACAAGCGCAAGGTGTTCGTGGGCACCTACGACGGCAAGTTCTACGCGCTCGACGCGGCCACCGGCGACGTGCGTTGGCAGATCGATGCGCACGGCGCGGTTCACGCGGCCGCGACGGTGATGGACGGCCTCGTCTACTACGCCGTCTGCTCCAGCTGCGGCTCCGAGGCGTCGCGCGCGGTGGCCCGCGGCCCCGACGCCACCTACGCGGTCCGGGCGAGCAACGGCACGCAGGTGTGGAGCTTCCCGGCCGGCAAGTATGCGAACCCGGTGATCGCGGACAGGGACCGCATCTACGTGACCGGCAGGGCGGGCGTGTACGCGCTGGCGCGGAAGGGCTCGAAGGCGGTCAAGGAGTACCTGCGATGGAGTCGAGAAAAGCGCCGATCCTCTCGGTGACGGTGCGCAGCACGTCAAGCGAGGCGAGCGGGTCGCCGACGACCTGAAGCGAGTGGTCGAGGCCGGGTAGCTCGAGCACCTCGAGCGCCGGGTTGTCCGGCAGCTCGCCCTGGCCCCAGCTCGGATCGGCGGGACTGCCGATGGCGAGCGCGGGAGCCGACGCGGCCGCCAGCGCCTCCGTCACGTCCGGCCGGGTCAGAAGCGGGGTGAGCCACACCGCGGGCAGTCCGCGCTCGCTCACCAGCGGGGCCGCGGCGCTTCCCAGCGACTTGCCCACCACGACGGTCAGCTCCGCGTCGGTGGCATCGAGCGCGCGCAGCGCCTGGCCGCGCATCCACTCGAAGGGCTCCTGGTCGGCGGGAGCGCGCTCGTCGATCTCCACCGCAGACCATCCGCGCGCCTGAGCCGCCTCGCGGGAGAACCAGAGCAGAGGGGCCTGGCTGAAGTAGCGCACGCCGGGCAGCAGCACAGCGCAGCGGGCGGGATCACCCTCGTGCTGGATCACGCGCCGAGCCTATTGCCATCAGCGCCGCGATGAGCGCTCCGGTCATCGGCCACACGAGGTAGTAGTTGTTGAACGTGCGGCCGATGAACATCAGCCACAGGATCGAGACCGCGAACGCGGCCGCGCCCACCCACAGCTCCTGCGCCCTGCGCTGCGCGAGCAGCAGCCAGACGGTGAGCGGAACCCAGGTGAGCAGCGCGAGCAGCGCGAACGGATAGCTCCCGTCGCGGTCCTCGATGATGCCCAGCCGAACCAGGATCGCCGAGAGCCCGTAGCCCACGATCTTGTACGTGCCGGCGCCGTACTTGACGGTGTCGTCGTAGAACGCGACGGGATCGGCCACGAGGAACGGCAGGACGCCCGCCGCGAGCACGCCGACGAGCACGAGCCCCGCCCGCTTCCATTCCTCGCGCGGCACCATCAGCACCATGAACGGCAGCGCGACGACCGAGAACTGCTTCAGCAGGATCGCCCCGGCCAGTGCCGCGGCCGCCCAGCCGAAGCGGCGCCGGGTGACCAGTGCGAACGCCAGCACAAGCAGCAGCAGGCTGGGCGCGTCGTTCTGCCCGAACCACGCCGAGCGCACGGCGATTGGGTTGCACACGAGCACCGCGCCGAGTACCAGCCGCCATCCGAGCGGGCCGCGGAACATCAGGGCCGCAGGGAGCAGCGCCAGGGTGGCGAGCAGCACGAGCAGCCGGTAGTCGTCGAACGGCTCGGGTAGCAGCCGCCACGCCGCCGCGCTGAGCACCGCGCCCGGGAAGTACGCGAAGTGCTTCAGGGCCACCTCGCGCTCGCGAACGCGCTCCGACACGCTCCCGTCGCGCGTGTAGAAGCGCTCCAGCCCGGAGTGGCTGTAGTCGTGGCCGTAGGGATTGTCGAGGTCGAGCACGAGCTCGCCGCCCAGCTCGGCCTGGTAGGTCGAGTCGTTGGTGAAGAACCACGGGGCGGTCGAGTCGCGCAGCCCGAGCTGGAGCAGGGTGGACGGCAGGGCGAGCAGCAGCCCGACGGCCAGTACCAGTGCAATGCCGGTCCAGCGCGGGAGCGCGAGCGGGCGCCGGGCCAGCAGATACACCGCGAAGGCCCCGCAGAGGAGCGCCGCGCCGAACGCGGCCGCGCGCGCGATGCCCACGTCCCACTCCTCGCCCGCCGCGCGCACCAGCGGCGCGAGCGGACCCTGCGGATCGACCTCCGGCGGGCGGAAGTGCCAGGGATCGGATCCGAGCTCGGGCAGCGTGATCGCCACGAGCACGAACAGCACGCCCGTCAGGATCCATCCCTCGCGCTGGGTCACGCCGCGGCCACCCGTCGCCGTGGCTCCCGGACCAGCTGCGAGCAGTACGCGGCGGCGATCCCGATCACGAGCCATGTGATCGGGTCCTCGAGGAAGCCGCTGTAGAAGAGCGCGTGCACGAACAGGCCAACGAAGGCCGCCGCGAGCGCAAGGCCGAGCGCCTCGTCACGCCGCCGCACCTGAAGGATCAGCCACGCACCCCCCACGAGCAGCCACGTGTAGAGCACGAGGCCAACCACTCCCAGCTCGGCGAACACCGTGAGCGGCGTGGTGTGGGACACGAAGTTCGGCGTGGGCCGCTCGCTGCCCACGAGCCGCCGGCTGGCGCGCGGCTGCCCTCCGATCCCCACGCCCACGAAGGGGTGCTTCTCGATCACGCGCAAGGCGTCCTCCACGCGGTTGGTCCGGTCGCTCGTGATCCTGTTCAAGGACTCACCGTCAGCCACCTGCACGGCGAGGTAGCCGCATCCCACCAGTGCGGCCGCGAGCGTGAGCAGCGCGACCGCCCTGCGCACACGCCGGTCGCCGGTCGCGACGGCGAGCAGGACCGTGACCACCAGCAGCGCCACCATGCTCGACTGCGAGTACGAGAACAGCAGCCCGGCCCACATAACGGCCAGCAGGCCGATCAGCGGCCAGACTCGCCAGCGGCGGGTCGCGAGCAGCGTCAGCGCCACGCCGATCCCGAGCACGAGGTGGCGGCCGTAGAGGCTCGGGTCGCCGAACAGCGACGTGACCCGGAAGTAGTCCGTGTTCGCGTTCGACGCGGCCAGGTTGGGGGCGTAGAAGAACAGCTCGTGCGTGGCCGCCTGCCAGAGGCCGACGGCCGCGAACAGGGTGGCCAGCGCGAGCGCCGCGGCCGCGAGCGCGCGCGGCGCCCAGGATGGAAGCTCCGCACGCGCCACCGTGGCGAGCAAAGCCACGAAGGGCAGCGTGAAGAACAGCAGCAGGTTGGTGCCCGCCTCCACGTCGTCCGCCCAGAGCAGCGAGCAGCACGCGAAGGCGAAGAACGCCGCCGCCGGCAGCGCCACCTGCCTCGGCAGCGGGCGCAGCTCCTCGCCGCGCAGCGCCCGCCAGACGAGCGCGCAGGCCGCGGCGGCCAGCACGAAGTAGAGCGGCAGCAGCCGGCCAAGCCGGCCGTCGTCGGCGATCTGGACGAGCAGCGCGCTCGAGCTGTCGAACGACAGCGGTGGTCGCAGCGGCGCGGCCACGAGCACGACGATCGGGACGAGCGCGGGGCGCTTCGCGAGCAGCGCGGCCGCGCCCCCCACCGCCGTCAGGCCGAGCGCAACGGCGGCCGCCCCGGAAGCACCGCTCAGCCGGTCGAGCGGGCCGCCCCCGAGCGCCCATGCGAAGCCGAGCTCGGCGGCGGCGAGCAGCAACAGGCCGGCGAGCAGGGGCAGGCGCCCGCGTGCCAGCAGCACGAGCACCGACCCGAGCGCGCCACCCACAGCGGCCAGTTGGGCGGTGTCAGCGTGCTCCATGGCGTGCGCGGGACGTTATTGGGCGAGCCCGCGGTTGTGTGCCTCAGCCGCCTCCCGAATGCCCTCCCCGCGTCCCGGCATCAGCTCCTGTCTCGCGTGCAGCAGGTAGCGGCGCGGGTCGCGGCCCGGCAGCACCGCCGCCGCGGCCGCGCGCACGAGGTAGGCCCAGGTCCAGCAGACCTTCCACACGAGGCGCGTGAGATGCATGCCGTGCTTGCGGAAGTAGAGGTCGCGGTTGCGGTGGAACTCCACGATCCGGCGCCTCATCGCGGCGGAGTCCGTGCCGAGCTGGTCGTGGTGCACGGCCTCGGCGCCCGGCACGAACAGGATCCGCCAGCCGGCGTCCTGCAGCCGGCGGCAGAAGTCGGTCTCGTCGGAGTAGACGAAGAAGTCGCCGTCGAGCCAGCCGACCTGCTCGGCGGCCGCGCGGCGCACCAGCACGGCGCTCGACTGCACCCAGCCCACCTCGCGCACCTCGCTCCCCGTGCTCTCCACGGCCACGCGCTCGTGCATGAAGACGGCGGCGGCGAGCGCCCAGGGGATGTCCGGGAGGCGCCACGCGCACGCGGTCGGCTCGCCCTCGCTGGTGAGGAGCTGCGCACCGGCCGCGGCGGCACCGGCGTCGCTCTCGAGGGCGGCTAGCAGCGCAGCCACAGCGCCGTCGCGCAGCTCCGAGTCCTCGTTGAGCAGCAGGCAGTAGCGCCCGAGCGCCGCCTTGAGCAGCCTCGAGTCGTTGTCGGCCTTGCCCTCGCGGCGATCGAGCGCAAATAGGCGCACGTCAGGGTGAAGCTCCCGGACCGCGTCGGCCGAGCCGTCGCCCGACGCGTTGTCGAGCACGAGCACCTCGTGCTCCACCCCGTCCGGGTGCGTGCGCTCGATCGCGGCGAGGCAGTCGAGCAGGTAGTCCCGCCCGCCCGTGTTCACCACGCAGTAGGACAGCTCGATCAGCGCGCCGCCTCCTCGAGCACCGCGAGCGCATGGGCGGCCAGCTCGTCGCGGCTGAACTCGCGCTCGGCGAGCGCGCGGGCGTTGCGGCCCATCCGCGCCGCCTCCTCCGGGTTGTCGCGCAGCCACGCCACCTTCTCGGCCAGGTCGCGCTCGTCGCCGGCGCGAACGTAGAGGCCGGCGTCGTTGCGCTCCACCAGCTCGCGCATCCAGCCGTCCATGTTCACGATCGCCGGGCGCCCGGCGGCGAAGGTGTCGAAGAGCTTGTTCGGTGAGTTGGTGGCCAGCACGGGCACGTCCTTGAAGAGCGTGAGGCAGGCCGCGGACTCGGCGGCGAGCCGCGCGACGTCGGCCTTGGTCCCGCGCGTGAACTCCACGTTCGCGGGCGCCGAGCTCTCCAGCGCGGCGCGACGCTTCCCGTCTCCCATGAGCACGAAGCGCACGTCCGGCAGCAGCCGGGCCGCCTCCACGGCCGCGGTCAGGTCGTTCGCCTCGCCCATCGCGCCGAAGTAGGAGACGAGGAAGGGCCCGTCGTGCGCGCTCGGGTCGAAGAGGTCGAGGTCGGCCGAGTTGGGCACCAGCTCCGCCTTGCCGGGCGGCAGCGCCGCTCGGATCCCCGGCGAGAGCGCGATCAGGCGCGTGCTCCGCGAGTACACGAAGCGCTCGACGGCGCGCGCCAGGCGCTGGGCCACCCGGTTGCGCAGCGCCCCCATCTGGATCGGCGCCTCCGGCCACAGGTCGCGCACCTCGAACACGAGCGGCGCCCGCCAGCGCGCGGCCGCCACGAGCGCGGGCAGCGCCATCGTGAGCGGCGGCGAGGTCGCGTAGATCACGTCGGGCCGCGGGCCGCGCAGGCCGGCGATCGTCGCACCGAGCGCAAAGCGGGCGAACGCGAGCATGCGGCGGGCGTTCGAGAGGGCGGTGGCCTGCATGTAGTCCGAGTAGGCGCCGCGCACCCCGACGACCTCGATGCCGTCCACCGTCCGGGTGCCATCCCCGGCGGTTACCATGCGCACCCCGTGCCCGCGCTCCACGAAGCGGCGCGCGAACTCGTACGAGCGCGTGCCGCCCCCTCCCGCACGGGTCATGAAGAACTGATGCAAGTACAGAATCTGCATGCTTTTGGGCAAGCACCGGGCGGCGCCCGGTGCGCAGCCATTCTCTCTCGGCGGCCGAACGGTAACCGCCGTTGAGCCGCGTCCTCGACGTGGTGATCGCCGCGGCGCTTCTGCTCGTCGCCGCGCCGGTGCTCGCCCTGGCCGCGCTGGCCATCCGGCTGGAGAGCCGCGGACGGGTCTTCTACCGCCAGCTGCGCGTGGGCCGCGACGGCGAGCCGTTCGAGCTCTGGAAGCTGCGCACGATGGTCCCGGGCGCCGAGTCGATGGGCGCCGGCATCTACGTGCTCGAGGGCGACCCCCGCATCACCCGCACCGGCCGGCTGCTGCGCCGCTTCTCACTGGACGAGCTGCCGAACCTGGTGAACGTGCTCCGCGGCGAGATGGCGATCGTCGGCCCGCGGCCGACCGTGCAGGAGCAGGTGGACCGCTACACGGACCGCCAGCGACGCCGCCTCGAGGTCAAGCCCGGCATCACCGGCTGGGCGCAGATCAACGGCCGCACGTCGCTGTCATGGCCCGAGCGCATCGAGCTGGACGTCTGGTACGTCGAGCACCGCTCGATGCGCCTGGACCTGCGCATCCTCGCCCGAACCGCGCGCATGCTGGCCACGGGCCACGGGCTCTACAGCGAGGATTTGAAGCAGGGGTGGTAGCGGCCGCCGGCGCGGCTGCGTCCCGAAGCGTCTACAGCAGCGGTGAAGGGGTGGTGTCCGAGGGGGTGTGCCGGCTATTAACCGTCATATAGACCGAAAACTGACGGAGGACCCCCTTTAGTGCCCGTCGTTCGCTAGCGCACGCGCAGCGCCCGGATCTCCGACGCGCCGCGATCTGTGTCCAGATCGGACCGGACGGCCGCGTAGTACCGGTAGCGCGCCCTGAACGCCGGCACGAACGAGGCCTCGAAGCGGCCGCGCCGCGTGCGCGCCGCCCGCGTGCCGACCTTGCGCCAGCGGCTGCCGATCCGCTGCTGGAACACCACCGTGACCACGCGCTTGCGGGGCGCAACCCTGCCGGCCACCTCGACGCGGCGCCCGCGCACGCCGCGCCGCGGCGGGCGGACGAAGGACAGCACCGGGCGCAGGTGCAGCAGCAGCCTCGGGGAGGCGGAGCCGCGCACGTCGGCGCTGCCTGGGTAGCGCACGCGCACGTACATGCGCTTCGCGGGCTTGAGGTCCGTCGCGAAGACGCCGTCGGCGCCGGTCGTGACCCGGCGGGCTGTGCGCCAGGCGTTGTCGCTGTTCACCTGGACCTCCACGGGCTGCCCGGCGAGCGGGCTTCCGTCCGGGCCCGCGAGCGTGCCGTTCACGGGCACGACCTCGCCGTAGTCCACGCTCCGGTCCGCCAGCGCAGCGGTCACCCGGGCGGACGTGGTGGCGAACGGGGCACCGGACTCGACGAGCGCCCGGATCTCGTCGAGCTGGTCGTAGAGGGCGTCCCCGGGGCAGGAGGTCTTGCCGGTGTCGCGATGGCCGATCACGCGCTCGAGCGTCACATGCGTGCCCGCGGGGTAGCGGCTGGCCGACCCTCCGGCGCTCGTGAGCGTGACCGGACCGGAGAGCGGCTCGCCGTGCACGCCGAGCTTCCAGCGGATGTAGGTGGCCGTGGCCGAGAGCGCCTCCGGGCTTGCGCCGACCGAGCTGTAGTCGCCGATGTTGGCGACGCCCGCGGTCTGCGCGTTGAAGCCCTGCGCGTGGGCGCCGATTACGGCCTGGTCGAGCCCGCCGGCGCGGCCCTCGTAGATCGTCCCGTACTTGTCGACGAGCGCGTTGTAGCCGATGTCGTTCCAGCCGTTGGAGTTGCGGTGGTAGCGGCAGATGGCGAGCACGATCTGCGGCGCCTCCTCGGGCGTGTAGTCGTTCAGCGACACCGTGTGGTGCACCTGCACCGCCTTGGCGCTCCCGTAGCTCGGCGGCTCGCGCGGCACGCAGCTGGACGCGCCCCAGTCCTCCCGCGAGACATACGGGAACGGAGTGGTCGTGGCCTGCGCGGCGTGCGCCGTCGAGCGGCGCTTCCCGACCGCGACGAAGTGCAGCCGCAGACCCGGAACACGCCCGTCGAGCCGGTACTGGACCGTGCGCGCCCGCCCCACCCAGACGGGGTCCGAGCCGCCGCGCCCGTGCACGCCCACATGCCGCCAGCGGCTCCAGCCCTGAGTGCGGCGAACGCGTAGCTCCAGGTCGGGCGTCGCTCGGCCACGCCAGCGCAGGCCCACCAGGTTGAAAGGCCGTGGCGCCGATACCTCGCCGCTCGCCCGTGGGGGAGCCACCCGCTCGAAGTCGGTGGGACCGGCGGCAAGCGCGGGCGCGGCGGGGGTGAGGACGCAGGCGAGCGCCGCTGCTGAGGCGAGCAGCTTCACTACAACCCCAACACGGTCGCAGTCGGCCGGTTGCGCCCCCGCAAGAAATGCTGCAAACGGCCGTTTTGCAGCCGAAATTGCCTACGGAACCGGCTCTGGACCCTGCGAGCGGTTCTCGTCGCGGAAGGCCGCGAGCGCGTCGAACGTCTTGTCGTTGACCGCCTCACAGCCCATCAGGCGGCCGGTGCCGTTCGGCGCCGGGTCGGCGTTCCAGGCGGTGGCCGCCACCGCGTACGGCATGTTGGCTCGTGGCACGAGCACCATCTGGTACGGGTCGTCCTCGACTAGCGCCCTGATGTCGGCGCGCTGGTCCTTCGGCAGCGACGGCTTCACCCAGATGATCACGCGTCCGTGCTCCATCGTGTGCACGAGCGTCTCGTCCTGGGGCGCCTCTCCGTAGATGCCGTCCTGGGCGGGTATCTCGTAGTGCTTGCCGCTGGTCGGCGGGTTGCTGTTGTACTCCACCCGGTCGCTCAGCGACGTGGTGTGCTCCCGGGAGTTGGCCCTCTTCTCCGTGAGCTGGCACCCGGCCGCCTTGGCCGCGGGCGCCACCTCGAAGACCTTCTGCTCGGGGAAGCTGCCGCCGTCGGGGAAGACGTTTCCGGCGTTCCCGGGGCCGCTCCCGGCGTCCTCGCCACCGGTCGCGAGCAGGATCAGGACGGCCACCGCCACGATGGCAATCAGGCCGGCGCCGCCGTAGCCGACCATCCGCTTGCGCTGCTGTGCGGCCCGCGCCTGCTGCTCGCGCAGCTCGCGCTCGCGGCGCAGGGCCTCCTTTTGCTCTCGGCGATGGGACATCCGGGTCGAGAAGGGTAGTGAAGCTAGGGGCGGATGCCGCGCACGGATTTCAGGCGGAGCGGCGCCGCGTGGACGTGCCGCGCCGCGTTCCCGGACTGGTCCGCCGGCGGGCCCCCGTCTTCGGCGCTGGCTTGAAGCAGCCCTCGATGAACTCCACGATTTCGTTCGTCAGCCGCTCCGGCGTGAGGCGCAGCTCGAGGATCGACGATGCTTCCAGCAGCCGGGCGCTCGGCAGCTCGCGCACGAGCATGTCCGAGTCCGAGAACGGATGGATCGGGTCGCGGTAGTGGCCGATCACGAGCGTGGGCTGCGTCATCTTCGCCCGCTCCTCGCGCGGCGGCGCGACGCGCCCGTAGAAGAGCCCCTGGAGCACCGACGCCGACGGCTTCGGGTCCTGGCTCAGCCAGTCGAGCAGCATGTCGCCGAGCAGCCAGGTCCCCCGCGGCACGAGCCGGGCGCCACGGCCGGCCAGCCGCGCCACCGGAGCCCCGAACGTGAGGCCCACGAGCAGCGGCGTGAACGCGATGGCGCAGCCGAGCAGCGCGTTGTCGAGCACCGGCATCTCGATCAGGAGGCCCTTCACCCGCTCCGGAGCGGCCGCGGCGGCCTCGAGGGTGGTGTTCGCGCCGAGCGACGTGCCGCCGATCACCGCCTGCTTCACCCCGGCGGCGTCGAGCAGCGCGATCGTCTGACGGCCGAAGGCGGTCATCCCGTAGTTCCACATCTCGGGCGGGCGATCGGACTCGCCGTGGCCGAGCAGGTCTAGGCACAGCACCCGGTAGCCGCTGTCCGCGAGCGTCTCCGCGAGCGGCCCGTGCATCTTGCGGGAGAACAGCAGTCCGGGCAGCAGGACCACCACGCGGTCGCCGCTTCCGTACTCGTCATAGACCAGCCGATGTCCCTCGAACGCGAAATCCTTCGTGAGCATTGCGATCAACAATAGCCGCGCATTAGCATCGGTCGCCGAGGAGAGAACGCGACGGAAGGAAGTCCGATGAGTGCGACCGTGCACGTCGAGGTCACCGTCAACGGCGAGCGGCGAGAGGCCGACGTGGAGGCCCGGCTGCTGCTCGTGCACTGGCTGCGCGACGAGCTCGGCCTGACCGGCACCCACGTGGGCTGCGACACCACGAACTGCGGCGCGTGCACCATCCACCTCAACGGGGAGGCGGTGAAGAGCTGCACCGTCCTGGCGGCTCAGGCCGACGGCGCCGAGGTCACCACGATCGAGGGCCTGTCCGGCGGCAACGGCCTGCACCCGGTGCAGAGCGCGTTCTGGGAGAAGCACGGCCTCCAATGCGGCTTCTGTACCCCCGGAATGATCATGGCCGCCGCCGACCTCCTCGCGCGCAACCCCAACCCGTCGGACGAGGAGATCCGACACGGGCTCGAGGGCAACCTCTGCCGCTGCACCGGCTACCACAACATCGTCGAAGCGGTGAAGGCCGCTGCCGGAACGGGGGTGTCGGCATGACCAAGCACGTCGGCACGTCGATGAAGCGCAAGGAGGACCCCCGGATGATCACCGGGCGGGGGAACTACACCGAGGACATCAACCTGCCCGGCATGCTGCACGCGGTGGTGGTCCGCTCCCCCGAGGCGCATGCGGCCATCACCTCGATCGACGCGTCGGCAGCGAAGGAGCGCACCGGCGTCGTGGCCGTGCTCACCGGCGAGGACATGGCGGGCGACTTCGCCGGTCCGCTCCCGATGGTGTGGGCGCCGCCCGGGGTGGAGATCAAGACACCGGAGCACTGGCCGCTGAAGCGCGGCGAGGTCAAGCATGTGGGCGACCCGGTCGCCGTCGTGGTGGCCACGACCCGGCACGAGGCGGTTGACGCCGCCGAGGACGTGATCGTCGAGTACGACCCGAAGCCGGCCGTTGTGGATCCCGAGGCCGCGCTCGAGGACGGCTCGCCGCTCGTCTGGGAGCAGTTCGGCACCAACAAGACTCACGAGTGGGCCGTGGGCGGCGGCGACATCGACGCCGGCCTCGCCGAGGCGGATGTCATCGTCGAGCACCGCTTCGAGAACCACCGCACGTCGGGCGCTCCGATCGAGCCGCGCTGCTCGGTCGCCGAGGCCCGCGGCGACGACCTGACGCTCTGGTCGACGACGCAGGTCCCCCACATCGCCCGCTTCGTCTTCTCCGGCATGCTCGGCATAGCCGAGGACAAGCTGCGGGTGGTGGCCCCCGACGTGGGCGGCGGCTTCGGCGCGAAGCTGCAGACCTACGGCGAGGAGGCGCTGGTCCTCGCGCTCGCGAAGCGCCTGGGGCGGCCGGTGAAGTGGGTGGAGACCCGCTCCGAGCACATGACCACGAGCCACCACGGGCGCGACCAGGTCAACTACGTGAAGCTCGGCGCGAAGCGCGACGGCACGGTCACCGCCTGCCAGGTGCGGATCGTCGCCGACCTCGGCGCCTACCAGCAGCTGCTCACTCCGTTCATCCCCGAGCTGGGCTTCCCGGTGATGGGCGGCTGCTATCGCTTCCCGGCGATCGACCTGCACTTCACGGGCGTGTTCACGAACAAGATGTGCACTGACGCGATCCGCGGCGCGGGGAGGCCGGAGGCCACCTACTGGATCGAGCTGTCGATGGACCGGCTCGCCGACGAGCTCGGCATGGACAGGCTCGAGCTGCGGCGCAAGAACTTCATCCCCAAGGAGGAGTTCCCGTTCGAGACCGCGCTCGGGATCGTCTACGACTCCGGCGACTACCACGGCACGCTCGACAAGCTGCTCGAGCACTTCGACGTGGATGCGTTCCGCAGCGAGCAGGCGAGCCTGCGTGACGAGGGCGTCTACCGCGGCGTGGGCTTCTCGACCTGGGTGGAGGTGTGCGGGCTCGCGCCCTCACGCGCGGTGGGCCCGCAGGGCGTGGGCCTCCAGGCGGCGTTCTGGGAGTCCGCCAACGTGCGCGTGACCCCCACCGGCTCGGCGATCGTCTACACCGGCACCTCGCCGCACGGCCAGGGGCTCGACACGAGCTTCGCCCAGATCGCCGGCGACATCCTCGGGATCGACCCGCAGAACGTGGACATCCTGCATGGCGACACCGACCAGGGCACGTGGGGCTGGGACACCTACGGCTCGCGCTCGCTGGCAGTCGGGGGTGAGGCGATCGCCCGGGCGGCGCGCAAGGTCCAGGACAAGGCCAAGCGCATCTGCGCCGCGCTGCTGGAGGCGGCGCCGGACGACATCGAGCTGACCGACGGCAAGTACCAGGTGCGCGGCTCGCCGGACAAGGCGATGACCATGGCCGAGATCTCGGGCGCGGCGCACATCCCGCCCAACGAGCTGCCGGCCGACATCGAGCCCGGGCTCGAGGAGAGCTCGTTCTACGACCCGGAGAACTTCGTGTTCCCCTTCGGCGCGCACGCGTGCGTCGTGGACGTGGACGCGGAGACCGGCAAGGTCACCGTGGTGCGCTACGTGGCGGTGGACGATTGTGGCCCGGCGATCAACCCGATGCTGATCGACGGCCAGATCCACGGCGGGATCGTGCACGCGATCGGGCAGGCGCTCTACGAGCAGGTGGTCTACGACGAGGACGGCCAGCTCGTGACGGGCACGTTCGTGGACTATGCGCTGCCGACGGCGGCCGAGATTCCCGCGATCGAGACCGACCGCACCGAGACGCCGTCGCCGGTGAACTCGCTGGGGGTGAAGGGCATCGGCGAGGCCGGCACGATCGCCGCAACGCCCGCTGTGGCGGCGGCGGTGCTCGACGCGATCAGGCCGCTCGGGGTGACCGAGCTCGACATGCCATTGACCCCGATGAGGGTCTGGCACGCGATCCAAGCAGCCGGTGGGAACGGAGGAGGTGCCGCATGATCACCGCACCCTTCGACTACGAGGCGCCGGAGAGCCTCGAAGAGGCGATCCGCATGCTGCACGAGAACGGCGAGGACGCGAAGCTGCTCGCGGGCGGCCACTCGCTGCTTCCGCTGATGAAGCTGCGGCTGGCGGCGCCGACCGTGCTGATCGACCTCCGCAAGATCCCGGGCCTGCACGGCATCGAGCAGCAGAACGGCGGCTGGCGCATCGGCCCGATGACGCGCCATGCCGACCTCCAGGACACGCCGGAGCTCGGCGTGGTGGCACGCGCCACCTCGCTGATCGCCGACCAGCAGGTGCGCAA
The DNA here is from genome assembly GCA_963771715.1 of uncultured Thermoleophilaceae bacterium. Taxonomy (GTDB): domain Bacteria; phylum Actinomycetota; class Thermoleophilia; order Solirubrobacterales; family Thermoleophilaceae; genus JACVRW01. Next base: position 410,922 of record CAVYUQ010000003.1, on the reverse strand, counting down.
CCGCGGCACGATCGGCGGCTCGCTCGCACACGGCGACCCGGCGTCGGACCTGCCCGCGGTGCTGCTCGCGCTGGAGGGCGAGGTGAACGTGCGCGGTTCGAACGGCGACCGTTCGATCGCGGGGGCGGACCTGTTCCAGGACTACCTCACCACCGCGCTCGCGCACGACGAGGTGATCACCGACGTCCGGCTGCCGGCGCTCGAGGGCTACGGCTTCGGCTACCAGAAGTTCACGCGCCGGGCCGAGGACTGGGCGATGGTCGGCGTGTGCGCGCTCGTGAGCCGGGCCCCCGACGGCACCTGCGACGACGTGCGCATCGGCCTCACGAACATGGGTGCCACGCCGCTGCGGGCGACCGCCGCCGAGGACGCCCTGCGCGGCGGCGGGCTCGACGACGGCTCGCTCGCCGCCGCGGCCGAGCAGGCGGCCGAGGGCACCGACCCGCCCGGTGACCTGAACGCCACGCCGGAATACAAGCGCCACCTCGCGCGCGTCCTGACGCGCAGGGCGCTCGAGGAGGCTGTCAGCGTCTGAGCCTCGACAGCCCCGCAGCCGTCCAGGAGGCTCTGGCCAGCGAGCGCTACCTCGCCGACCGGGGCCTCTCCACTGCCGTCTACCTGGCCGCGACGCTGGAGCAGCCGCTGCTGCTCGAGGGTGAGGCGGGTGTGGGCAAGACAGAGGTGGCGAAGGCGCTCGCCGGTGTCGTGGGAGCGCGCCTGATCCGGTTGCAGTGCCACGAGGGCATCGACCTCCACCACGCGCTCTACGACTGGGACTACCCGCGCCAGCTGCTGCACCTGCGTGCAGGCGCCGATGAGCCCCTCTACAGCGAGCGCTTCCTGCTCCGGCGTCCGCTGCTCGAGGCCCTCCAGGCCACCGAGCCGGTGGTGCTGCTGATCGACGAGATCGATCGCGCCGACGACGAGTTCGAGGCGTTCCTGCTCGAGTTCCTCTCCGATTTCCAGGTCTCGATCCCGGAGCTGGGCACGGTCACGGCGGAGCGCCGCCCGCTCGTGGTCGTGACCTCCAACCGCACGCGCGAGCTGCACGACGCCCTCAAGCGCCGCTGCCTCTACCACTGGATCGACTACCCCACGCCGGAGCGCGAGGCGGAGATAGTGCGGGCGCGCCTGCCGGGCGTGCCAGACGAGATCGCCGAGCGGGTGTGCCGCGCGGTCGCGCGGCTGCGCGGCGAGGAGCTCTACAAGCTGCCCGGCGTGGGCGAGACGATCGCGTGGGCACAGGCTCTGCTCGCGCTCGACGACGCCGACCTCGACGAGACGCTCGGGGTCGTCCTGAAGGTGCGCGAGGACATCGAACGGACGCGCGAGCGGGGTGTGCTGCACGGTGCGTGAGCGCCTCGGCATGCGCGTGACGGGGCGGCTCGCCCTGCTCGCTGCATCCATGCGCGCCGCGGGCGCTCGCGTCGGCATCGACGAGCTGATCGGAGCCCATCGGGCGCTCGCCGCCGTCGATCCCGCCGACCGCGGTGCCGCGTACTTTGCCCTGCGGGCCACGCTGTGCTCACGTCGTGACGACTTCGCCGCATTCGACGCGGCCTTCGCCGAGCTGTTCGCGGCGCCGCTGGAGGCGCCGCCGCAGCCGCCGGAGCTGCTCGACGACGTTGCGTCGCTGGTGCTGCCGCGACTCGCCCTGCCCGGCCAGGAGGCGCGGGTGCCGGTGGACGCGGACGTCGAGGTCCTGCCGGCCGCGTGGTCCCAGGCGGAGCTGCTACGCGACAAGGACTTCGCCGACTACACGGACGCCGAGCGGAGGCTCGCGCGCGACCTGATCCGCCGGATCGCCGGCGTGGGACCCAGGCGCCCGAGCCGCCGCACGCGCCGGGCCCGCCGGCGCGGCGCGCCGCCTCACGCCGCCCGCCCCGACCTGCGCCGGACGATCCGCTCGTCGCTGCGCACGGGCGGCGACCCGTTCGAGCGCCACTGGCGCGAGCCGGCCGAGCGGCCGCGGCCACTCGTGCTCGTCTGCGACGTGTCCGGCTCGATGGAGCCCTACGCGCGCATGCTGCTCCAGTACATGCAGGCCTGCGTGGCGGCGCGGCGGCGCGTGGAGGGCTTCGTGTTCGGTACCCGCCTAACCCGCGTCACGGCGGAGCTGGCCGGCCGCGACCCCGACCGCGCGCTCGACCGCGCCGCGGGCGCAGCCGAGGACTGGTCGGGCGGCACGCGCATCGGCGAGGCGCTCGCCACGCTCAACCGCGAGCACGGGCGCAGGCTTGGCCGCGGGGCGATCGTGGTCCTGCTCTCCGACGGGTGGGACCGCGGCGACCCCGAGCAGCTCGCGGCCGAGATGGCACGCCTTCAGCGCTGCGCGCACCAGCTCGTGTGGCTGAATCCGCTCAAGGCCCACCCCGGGTACGAGCCCCTTACCCTTGGGATGCAGGCCGCTCTGCCGCATGTGGATCATTTTCTGGCCGGAAACTCGCTTGCATCGCTGGCAGAGTTGGCGGACCTGATGGAAGGTGGACTCGAATGAAGGACGTGCTCGAAGACGTACAGGCGTGGGTGGACCGCGGAGACCGGGTCGCGATCGCGACGGTCGTGGGAGTCAAACGCTCCGCGCCCCGGGCGCCCGGCGCGAAGATGGCGGTGAACGACAGCGGCGACGTCTCCGGCGCGGTCTCGGGCGGCTGCGTAGAGGGCGCCGTGGTGGAGGCCGCGGGCGAGGTTCTGCGGGGCGACGGACCGAAGCTTCTGCACTTCGGGATCGCCGATAGCGAGGCGTGGGATGTTGGACTTCCGTGCGGAGGGGAAATAGATGTCTTTGTGGAGGAGTACCTGCGGTGAGCTTGCAGTCTGAGTTCGCCGAGATAGCGGCCACGGATGGCCGCGCGGCGCTCGTGACCGTGATCGCGGGCGGCGAGCTGGGCGCAAAGCTCCTGGTGCGCGCCGACGGCAGCACGGAGGGCAGCCTCGGCAGCGCGGAGCTGGACGCGGCGGGCCTGTCCGCCGCCGAGGAGCTGATCTGGGCCGAGCGCTCGGAGACGCGCGAGCTGGGCGAGACGTCGCTGTTCGTCGACGTGGTCGCGCCGGCGCCGCGACTTGTCATCTTCGGTGCGGTCGACTATGCCGCGGCCCTGTGCCGCCTTGCTCGGGCGGCAGGCTGGCGGCCCTACGTGTGCGACCCGCGCTCGCAGTTCGCCACGCCGGCGCGCTTTCCGGACGCGGAGGAGGTCATCGTGGCCTGGCCGGAGGATGCGTTCGCTCGCCTCGGCGGGATCGATCGCGCCACGTACATCGCGGTGCTCACGCACGATCCGAAGCTCGACGACGCCGCGCTCGCGATCGCCCTCGAGTCCGAGGCGGCGTACGTCGGCGCGATGGGCAGCCGGCGCGCGCAGGCGCAGCGGCGCGAACGGCTGGTGGCCGCCGGCGTCGAGGAGGAGTTGCTCGAGCGCGTGGCGGCGCCGATCGGGCTCGACCTCGGAGCGGTGAGCCCGGAGGAGACCGCGCTGTCGATCATGGCCGAGGTCGTTGCGGTGAGGAACGGGCGCGACGGCGGGCGCCTCTCGCAGTCCGGCGGGCGCATCCACGAGGTCGGCGCATGAATGTGCCCTGCCGCGCCGAAGGCGTGGGATCGGGTATTGGCGGGCTCGTGCTCGCGGCGGGCGCCGGCACGCGCTTCGGCGGCCGCAAGCAGCTCGCCGAGCTGCACGGCAGGCCGCTGCTCGAGCATGCGCTGCGCGCGATGACCGCCTCGCCGGTCGGCCGGGTGGTGGTGGTCCTGGGCGCGCTCGTGGAGGAGGTCACCGCGACGGTGGACCTCCACGGCGCCGAGCCCTGCACCTGCGAGCGCTGGGACGAGGGCCAGGCCGCCTCGCTCGCCTGCGGCCTCGCGGAGCTTGCGGATTGCGAGGCGGTGGTGGTCACGCTCGGCGACCAGCCGCGCATGTCCCCCGACGCCATCAGGAGGGTGATCGCGGCACGCGGCGACGGCGCCGCGGCGGTCCGCGCCACCTACTGGGGCGTGCCGGGGCACCCGGTGCTGCTGGAGCACGACCTCTTCGAGTCGTTCCGCGACGTGACCGGAGATCACGGCGCGCGGAACCTGCTGCTGAGCGTCCAGGTCCGCGAGGTGCCCTGCGACGACCTCGGCGGCGGCGAGGACGTGGACACGCCGGCCGAGCTCGATGCGTTGCGCGCGGGCGGCCCGGTCACGGTCGCGCCGGCGCGGTGAAGCTCGAGCAGTCGTTCGAGGTGCGCGCCCCGCTCGAGCGGGTGTGGGAGACCCTCGTCGACGTCGAGCGGGTGGCGCCCTGCCTGCCCGGCGCGGAGATCACCGAGGTCGCGGAGGACGGCAGCTACCACGGCACCTTCAGCGTGCGGCTCGGCCCGACCACGGCGGCCTACCGTGGCGAGCTGCAGATCGAGGAACGGGACGAGGACGCCCACCGGGTGACCATGCGCGCCACCGGGCAGGACAAGCGCGGCCAGGGCTCCGCGAAAGCGACGATCGTGAGCACCATGCGCTCCGAGGACGACGTGACCAAGGTCGACGTGGAGACCGACTTCACGATCACGGGCCGCCTCGCCCGCTTCGGCCGCGGCGGGATGATCCAGGACATCTCGAACCGGCTGATGAAGGACTTCGCGAACTGCCTTCAGGAACGGATCGAGGCGCCGCCGGCAGCGGAGCCGACCATTCTCGACGCCATCATCGCGGCAACCCCTGAGGGCGCGGCGATGTCACCCCCCGCGTCGGGAGGGGCGAAGGCGGGCACGACCACCAAGCCGATCGGCGGCTTCTCGCTGTTCTTCCGGGCGCTAGTCGACCGGCTGCGCCGGCTGTTCCGTCGCGGCTGAGTCGAGCGCGCGCCGAACCCAGCCGGGCAGCTCGCGCAGGAACGCCGGGTCGATCGTGTGCGGCATCGGCGACTCGACGTAGGTCACGTCCGCGCCGGCCGCGGTGAGGCGGTCGCGCGCGTCGCGCCCGAACTCGACCGGGATCACGGGGTCGTGGGTGCCGTGCCCGATCGCCACCGGCAGGCCGGCCGCGTTGCCGAGATCGAGCTCGAAGCCCTCCACCTCGGGTATGAAGCCGCTCAGGGCCATGATCCCCGCCGGCCGCGGGCGTCCCGCGCCGAGGCCGAGCGCGTACGACATCACCGACCCCTGGGAGAAGCCGCCAAGGACGGCCCGCTCCGGCGCGATGCCGTGCTCGGCCAGTAGCCCGTCGAGCCACGCGGCCACCTGCGGGTAGGTGGCGTGGAAGGTCTCTGGATCCGGGTAGCCCACCCTGCGCACGACGTACCAGTGGGCGCCGCCGGGCGGCAGCGACAGCGGTCCGCGCGCGGTGGCGCCGAGCAGCCGCCGCTCCGGGTCGAGCACGTCGAGCAGCGGAAAGAGGTCGTGCTCGTCGGCGCCGCGGCCGTGGAAGAGCACGAGCGCGCCCTCGGGCGCGCCGGCTGCTGGTCGTGTGAGGTGCTGGAGGCTCATGGCTTGCGCTAATCTTGTTGTATCGGCAACTACTCTACAGCAGAGCTCCTGAGCGAAGAGGAGCTGGCGGCGTGGCGCGGGATGCTGCGCGCGCACGCCGCGCTCACGACGGCAGCTCGATGCCGAGCTCGCGCGCGAGCACAAGCTTCCGCTGTCCTCCTACGAGGTGCTGCTGTACCTCGCCGACGCCCCCGACGGGCGCATGCGCATGGCGGAGTTGGCGGACTCGGTGCTGCTGAGCCGCAGCGGCCTGACGCGACTGGTGGACCGCCTCGAGCGCGAGGGTCTTCTCAGGCGCAAGGCATGTGAGAGCGACGCACGTGGGTTCTTCGCCGAAATCACGCCGAAGGGCCGGCGGCTTTTCGATGCGGCTCGCCGCACGCACCTCGAGGGCGTGCGCGCGCTCTTCCTCAGCCGCTTCTCGCGCGACGAGCTGCGCGCCCTCGGCTCGCTCTGGCAGAAGCTGGACGACGAGGGCGCCGGCGCCTAGGAGATCGGCGCGGCGACGGCGTGCCGCGCCCGGCGCCGCACCTCGCGGATCGCGCGGGCGAGCCGCCTGACGCCCTCGTCGAGCTCCGGCGGCTCGAGCAGCGAGAAGGACAGGCGGAACGAGGTCTGGGTGCGCCGCTCGGCCGTGACCGCGCCGCCGGGGGTGAACGTGACGCCGTGGCGGGCCGCCTCGGTGTAGAGGAGGCGCTCGTCGAGCGCCCGGTTGAGCGTGACCCAGACGTGGTGCCCGCCCTGCGGCGGGTCCGCCTCGTACTCGCCGGCCATGTGGCGCTCGAGGGCGGCGAGCAGCGCGTCGCGGCGCTCCCGGTAGAAGGGCTGGGTGTGCTCCAGGTGACGGTCGTAGGCACCAGTGCTGAGCCAGCGGGCGCAGATGTGCTGGATCAGCGTCGGCGAGTGGAAGTCGCTCGCCAGCTTCAGCATCGCGATCCGTTCGCGCACCGGGCCGCGCGCGGCCACCCAGCCGGCACGCAGACCGCCGCCCACGACCTTCGACAGCGAGTTCACGTAGATCACGTGCGCGGGCGCCAGCTCGCGCAGCGGGCGCACCGGCTTATGCCCGAAGCTCGCATCGGCGTAGACGCGGTCCTCGAGCACGAAGAAGTTGCGCTCCCTGGCGAGCGCGGCGAGCCGCTCCCGGCGCTCGTCTGAGAGGTCGCGGCCCGTCGGGTTCTGGCACGCGGTCTGGAGCGCCACCAGCTTCACCTCGTGGCGCGCGAGCAGCCGCTCGAGCGCTTCCACGTCGAAGCCGTTCTCGTCCACGGGCACGCCGATCACGCGGGCGCCCGTGTCCCGCAGCGAGTGGAGCATGCCCGCGAAGGTGGGCGACTCGACCACGGCCACGTCACCCGCCTCGAGCGTGGCGCTGGCCGTGAGGCCGATGCCCTGTTTCGCGCCCGAGGTCACGATGATCTCGTCCGGATCCTCGGCGAAGCCGGCCCGGCGCCCGCGCGCGGCGAGCTGCTCGCGGAGCGCGTAGAGGCCCTCGGCCGGCAGGTAGGAGAGCGCCTCGCCGCCCTCCTCGGCGAACACGTCGGCGGTGATGCTGGCCAGCTCCTCGGTGGGGTAGAGCCGCGGCGAGGGCCAGCCGACCGCCAGCGAGATCACGCCGGGCTGCCAGCCGCTGGACATCACCTCTGCGAGGACCTGCTCGGGGTAGCTGGGCTCGCGCTCGGGCAGCGCATAGACCTGCCACTCGTCCCCGTGCTCCTCGCTGCGGGCCGGCGCGAGGGAGCGAACGAACGTGCCGCGTCCCACGCTCGCGGTCACGTAGCCCAGCTCGGCGAGCTTGCGGTAGACGCGCGCCGCGGTCAGGTGGTTCACGCCGACCAGCTCGGCGAGCTCGCGCGTGGGCGGAAGCTTCTCCCCGGGCTCCAGCTCGCCGGCGTCGATCGCGGCCGTGAAGCGGTCGACCAGCTGCTGGGTCAGCGACAGCGCGCCGTCGCGAGTTAGCTCAGACAAGTCAATCTTGTACGACATTGCACCACCTCCTCGGAGTCGTACACTACCACTAGAACGTCATACGCACAAACTGTGTACTACACCAGGAGGTTCCAAGATGCAGAACGTCACGGTACGCCGCTCGGCTTCAGGCGACGAGTCCGCGCTGGCCCGCCTGGCCGCACTCGACAGCGCGAGCCCGCCGAGGGGGCCGGCGCTGATCGCGGAGGCGGATTCCCGAATGCTCGCGGCGCTCCCGCTTGGCGCCGGGCGCCCGATCGCGGATCCCTTCGAGCCGACCGCCGAGCTCGTCGCGCTGCTCGAGCTGCGTCGCAAGCAGATCGAGTCCGCGGACGCTCCCGGGCGGCCGAGCCGGCTGCGCACGCTGCTCCGCGGGCGGCCCTCGCACGCTCGGGCGTAAAAGCGTCGCTGCGCACCGGGCAACGCCCGCTGCTTGCGCCAAGCGGCCCCACTAGACGAGGGGCTCCAACCTCCCCTCGCCCCTCGCGATCGGCGCCGGTCCTCCTTGCGCCCTGCCGCGCCGGAGGCGCGGGATTGGGTGTCCCTCGGGACCGGCGCCCTTCGCGTTCGCACCGCTCAGCCGCGCGGCGGCGTAATGCGCCATTAACGCGGCGGCGGCACGATGCATGCTGTGACGCTCCGTCCACCGGTGCTGGTCGCTCAGTGTGCGCTGGTCCTCACCGTGGCCGGCTGCGGGTTCTGGGGGTCCGGCGAGATCGAGTCGGCGGGCTCCTGGCAGCGGCTGCCCGACCCGCCGCTCAGCCCCCGAGAAATGGCCACCGGAATCTGGACGGGGCGTGAGGCGCTGATAGTCGGCGGCAGCGACGCCAGGCCCACGCCGCCGGGCGCCGGCTCGTCGGCGAAGCCGAAGCCACGGCTGCGCGACGGCGCCGCGTTCAATCCGCGGACGCGCTCGTGGCGCGCAATCGCCCCGGCCCCAGTGGGAATCGAGCCGGTCTCCCCGGCGACGGTCGTGGGCGGCAGCGTCTACATCGCGGTGCCGCGAAACCCAGGCGTGCGTCACACGCGGATGGATCTGGTCGCGTACCGCGTCCGCGCCGACCGCTGGGACCGAATCCCGTCCCCGCCGCGCCGGAACTACAAGTTGTACGGCATCGCCGGCCGCCTGCTCGCCGCCGGCCCGGAACGGGGTCCGGTCCCGCTGAGCCTGTTCCAGCTCGGGCCTCGCGAACGGCGCTGGAAGGAGCTGCCGCGTCCGCCGATGCGCGGGACGTTCACCTGGAACGGCCGCCGCTTGGTGCTGATCGGGTACGACCCGGCGGCGCGCGACTTCAGGAACCCGCCGCTGGCGCGCGCGGCGACGCTCGCGTTCGGCGACAACGCGTGGCGGCGCCTCCCGGATTCCGACCACGTCCTCTGGGGCCACGGCTACTGGGTCCGGGTAGGCAGACGGCTCGTGAGCCCGCAGCTCGGCACCGGCAACGAGGACTACGACTTCGGACGGCCGTACGGCGGCATCCTCGACCCGGAGCGCGGCGTCTGGTCCGAGCTGCCGAACGTCCCGCAGCCGACGAAGGAGACCGGCGCCGAGTTCGGCACCGGGGTGTTGACCCGAACCCGGCTCGTCGGCGGGATACCCAGCATGCTCGTGCTGGACATGACGACCGAGCACTGGATCCGCGTGCCCCCGCTGTGGCGGGGACGGAGCGCGCCGTTCGGCTGGACGGCCGTGAACACGCGCCGCAAGCTGCTCGTCTTCGGCGGCGCACGCTGGAACCGCGCGCACCCGGACGGGCAGCTGCTGAACGACGCGTGGCTCTGGACGCCGCCGGCTCCCTAGCGGTCTGCGCCGTCGGTTAGAGCGGCACCTGCTCGAGCTCCACGCCGGTGGCGGCACCCGCGTGGCGCAGCAGGATCCGCTCCGCCTCTGAGCTGTCGAGGCTCGGGTGCCCTACGACCACCTGGAGCCCCAGCCCGTCCTCCATGGCCACGAGGCCGCGGGCCAGCGAGTCGGAATCGGTGGCGAGCTGGAAGACGCCGCGGGCGGCGCCGGACTCGAGCACGTGCTGGTAGAGCAGCACCTGCCTGTCGAAGAACGACGAGCTCAGGACCCGGAACGCAGAGCTCGAGCCGATGAAGGCGTCGAGCTCGTAGAGGAGCCGGCTCTCCTCGTCGTCCGGCCCGGTCGGCACGCCGAGGTGGATCGCGAGCCGCAGCTGCTGGATCGGCTCGTCCAGCGCGCGCACCCGCCGCGAGCGGCGCTCGGCGTAGCGCTCCATCGCCTCGCGCGAGACCTCCATCATCAGCTCGTCGATGCGCGGGTAGTAGTAGAGGACCGAGCTCGGCGTGATGCCCGCCCGCTCGGCGATGTCCTTCACGCGCACCCCCACGGCGCCGCGCTCGAGCAGCACGTGCCGACCCGCGTTCGCCAATTGCCGTCGTCGCTCAGCCTGGTTTCTTGGCCGCATTCCGGTTAGTTTATGAAATCGGATTCGAGAAACTGCTGGAGGGAACCCATGAGGCGCTGGATGCTGGCCGCTGCAGTTGCCGCCCTGCTCGCCGCCGCCGGATGCGGCACGGACGAGGAACCCGCGAAAAGCGACGAGGCCTCGGCCCCGGTCGTGCCGAAGGGCGCCGTCAAGGGCTCGCTCACGATCGCCCAGTGGCCGCTCTACATCGACCCCGGCAAGCGCGGCACCGTGGCGGAGTTCGAGAAGGCCACCGGCGTCGACGTGAAGTACGTCGAGGAGATCAACGACAACGCGGAGTTCTTCGGGAAGCTGCGGCCCCTGCTCGAGCAGGGCGGCAGCGGTGACCGCAGCCTGATCACCGTGAGCGACTGGCTCGCCGCCCGGATGGACAAGCTCGGCTACCTCCAGCACTTCGACTACTCACGGCTCCCGAACGTGAAGCAGAACCTCCTGCCCGCTCTCCGCGGTCCCGCGGCCGATCCGAAGCGGGCGTTCACGGTGCCCTGGCAGAGCGGCATGACGGGCCTGATCGTCCGAACCGACCTCGCGACCGGAGTCGACGAGATAGCCGACCTGTTCGACCCGAAGTACAAGGGCAAGGTCAGCATGCTCACGGAACTGCGCGACACCGTCCCGATGACGCTCAAGAGCATGGGCATCGACCCCGACAAGGCGTCGCAGGACGAATGGCTCGGCGCGGTCGAGAAGGTGTCCGAGGCGGCGGAGTCGGGCCAGATCCGCAAGTTCACCGGCAACGACTACATCAAGGACCTTCCGAAGGGAGACACCTGGATCGCGCTCGGCTGGTCGGGCGACGCGGTGCAGCTCCAGAAGGAGAGCCCGCACATCAAGTTCGTCATGCCCAAGGAGGGCTGCATGCTCTGGTCCACGAGCATGGAGATCCCGGTGGGCGCGCCGAACCCGCAGGCCGCGCAGGCGTTCATCGACTTCGTCTACGACCCGGAGGTGCAGGCGGACATCGCCGAGTGGGTGAACTACGTGACTCCGGTGACCGGGGTCAAGGAGATCCTGCGCAAGCGCGACCCCGCACTCGCGAGGAACCAGCTCATCTTCCCGAGCGAGCAGTACACGGCGAACTGCACATTCGAGCCGGTGCTCGGCGGGAGCCTCGGAGAGGCGGTCACGGAGGCGTTCCAGCAGGCGATCGGGTCGTAGGTGCGACCGCTATCGATCGTCGCGCTCCAGACCTCGCCGGTCTTCCACGATCCCGCCGCGACCCTGAGGCGGCTCGGCGAGCGCGTCTCCCACGTGCGCGAGCTTGCGCCGAGCGTCCAGCTCGTGCTGCTCCCGGAGCTGCACCTGGCGGCCCTGCCGCCGGCGCTCGAGCCCCACGACGACAAGGGCGAGCTCGCCGTGGAGGTGCCGGGCCCGTTGACCGAGGAGCTTGGCGCCATCGCCCGCACGCACGGGGTCTGGCTCGTGCCCGGGTCGGTGTACGAGCGCGGCGAGGGTGAGCTCGTGCACAACACGTGCCTCGTGTTCTCGCCCGACGGCGAGCTCGCAGCCCGCTACCGAAAGGTCTTCCCGTGGCAGCCGCACGAGACCTCCTCGCCGGGCGACAGCTTCGTGACGTTCGACATCCCGGAGGTCGGCCGGATCGGCCTGGCGATCTGTTACGACGGCAGCTTCCCCGAGACGTGCCGGCAGCTCGCCTGGATGGGGGCCGAGGTCGTGCTCCAGCCGAACCTCACGACCACGAGCGACCGCAACCAGGAGATCGTCATGGCGCGCGCGAACGCGATCTTCAACCAGATCTACGTCGTGTCGCTCAACGCCGGTGCGCCGGCCGGGCTCGGGCGCAGCTTGATCGTGGATCCCGAGGGGCTGGTGCGCCTGCAGGCGGGCGACGGCGAGGAGGTCCTCACTGACGTGCTTGACCTCGACGCCGTCACCCGCGTGCGCAAGTACGGGACCGCAGGCGTGTCGCGGCTCTGGGAGCAGGCGCAGCGCAGCCTGACCCCGCCGTTTCCGCTCGGCTAGGCCGGCACCGGCGCTCCCATCTTGATCTCCGCCGTGCCGAGCGGCTGAAGCGGCTCCTCGAAGTTCGAGACGATCTTGGACCCGGAGAAGAACCCCACGACCTTCAGGGTCTCGTCGCCGGTGTTGCGCACGCCGTGGGGAACCATGGCCGGAATCACGGCGAGGTCACCCGCCTCGACGTCCGCGTACTCGCCGCCGGCCTCGGCCTCGCCCTTGCCGGCCACGATGTAGAGGATCTCCTCCTCGCTGTCGGTGTGGCGCGGGAGGTACTCACCGGGCTCGACGTGGAAGTACACGACTGCGCTGTCCGCAGCACCCGTGTAGTGGTTGATCGGGAAGGCGGGGTGAACTCGTGCGACGTCCGGGTCGCTGTCGATCCAGGCCGTGAGCAGCTCCAGCTCTGAGGTCTTCGCGGTAAGCATCTCGACGTCTCCTTTCGTAGTACAGCAGTGTATGATGAAAGCGACCTTACAGTCGCCTGCGAGCGTCTGTCAAGATTGAGTGCACACCTATGACTGATGAAATACGCCAAGCGCCCCTACCGCCTGAAGAAGCGGGCGGAGGCCATGACCGACACGCGCCGGCGGATCACGCAGGCCGCCATGGAGCTGCACGGCAGCGTCGGGCCGGCCCGCACCACAGTGAGCGCCGTGGCCGAGCGAGCCGGGGTGCAGCGCCACACGGTGTATCGCCACTTCCCCACCGACGACGACCTCTTCGCCGCCTGCTCCGCGCACTTCGACGAGCTGCACCCGTGGCCCGACACCGAGGCGTGGCGAGGCGAGACGGATCCTGCGCTGCGCCTCGAGACGGCGCTCGGCGAGCTGTACGACTTCTACGCCGTCACCGCGAGCATGTGGGCCAACCTCCTGCGCGACGCCGAGCTCGTCCCGTCGATCCCGCGAGCGATGGCGTCAGCACAGCGCCAGCTCGACGAGATGGTGCAGCGTGCTGGCGTCCGGCTGGGGGGTCCGCGGCGCCCGGCGCGCACTGCTCATGGCCGCCGTCCACCACGCGATCGACTTCCGAACCTGGGAGTCGCTGGTGGAGCGCGGCGGCCTCACCGCGCCCCAGGGAGCGAGCCTGATGCGCGGTCTCGTCGAGGACGCTGCACGGCGGCCCAGCGCGCTGTAATCGTGCCGTTTTGCTCCTCGGGATTGGTGCAAAGCCTGACGATGCCGCTGAGCAGTTGACCCGCCAGGAACGCTGACGGTACGCTGGGTCCGCGGGCTCCGAAGCCGTGAGGCAGCATGGATGTGACCGTCCACATCGAGGGGCGTCACGACGCCGGGCAGGCGCTCGCGCGGCTCTTGGAGCGGGCCGAGGTGCTCGAGTCGCTCCATCGGAAACGGGAGGCGAGCGGCCGGGCCCCCGAGCAGTTCCGGATCGCCGTGAAGCCGAACCTGATGGGACGGCCCGGCACGGATCCCCAGCTCGTCGAGCAGCTCTTCTCGGCGCTCCGCGAGCTCGGATATTCGGAGCTTGCCCTCGTGGAGTCACGCACGAGCCGCGACCCTGATCGAACCGTGGCCGCCGCGGCGCGCGAGGCCGGCTACAGCGGCCAGGGATACCGGGTCGTGGACCTGTCCGAGGAGCCGGTGGCCTTCGACTACGGCAGCGTCCTCGGCAAGGCCAGCGCCGGCCGCACCTGGCTGGAGGCGGACTACCGGATCACGTTCGCGAAGGCGAAGCCACAGTCGCGCTGCTTCTTCAGCGGCTGCCTCGCCAACCTGATCGGCTGCCTGCCCGAGCCGGACAAGCTCTCGCACTACGCAGGGCCGCGGCATGCCTTCTACCAGTGCTGCGTCCTGGTGGCCGATCGCCTGCCCGTGGACTTCGCGCTCATGGACGCCTCGCACGCCGACGAGCTGCTCGCGAGCACCAACCCGTTCGCGGTCGACTGGGTCGCCGGGGAGAAGATGGGGCTCGACCCCGGCCTCAACCCGGTGCTTCACGAGGCTCTCCTGCGCTGGGGCCGCGTCCATCTCAAGCGGCGCGGCAACGTCACGCCGTGGGACGGCTGGAAGAACGTCCGCCCGGCCACCGTGGTCGTGCTCGACCTGCTGGAGCCGCTCTATCGCGGGCCGCTCCGCCCACTGGGAGGAAGGAGGCTCGCCGAGTGGACCGTCCAATGAGGGTCTACGGCCTCAACGTCGTCGAGCAGTTCCTCGACGACCTGCTCGTCGCCGTCGGGGCGCTGCTGGTGGCGCTCGGCATCGCGGCGGCCGTCTTCGAGGACGCGTTCGCCAGCGGCGGCCTCGGCGGCGGCATGCTCGTGGCCGGCACCGCGGCTGCGGGGATCCTGCTCGCCGCCGGCGGGTCCGGCATCCGCCAGAACCGCGTGGCGAGCGAGCTCGGCTACGCACTGCTGGCGGTGGCCGCGACGGGCTGGATCGTGAGCGGTGCGGTCGCTCCGAGCGCCGTGGCGCTCGCCACGGGCCTCGTGCTCGCACTCGTGCTGGTGGCAGCCGTGGCGCTGCGCCGCCGCGCGCTGCGGCTCCGCTTCAAGCCGCGCTTCTTCTCGCTGCGCCAGTTCTCGACGCTGATCGAGGTCGCGGACGCGATGATCGACGGCGACGGCCGCGAGGCGCTCGACCCGATCGAGGTCGCCGTGCGCACCGACCACCTGATCGCGCGGGTGGAGACGCCGGTTAAGAAGGACCTCAAGCTCGTGCTCGTGCTGGTCGAGTGGCTGCTGCCGCTGATGATCCTGCGGCCGTTCCCATTCAGCGTGCTCGGCACGAACGAGCGCCGCCGCGCGGTCGACAAGGTGATCAACGCGAAGGGCCCGTTCCGCGACGTGGCGCGCAGCCTCAAGGTCCTGGCCTGCGCCGGCTACTACGGCAGCGCGGAGGCGCTCGCGGAGGTCGGCTTCGTGCGCTTCGAGGACCGTCCGCGGTTCGAGGGCGTGGACACCACGCCGCTTGCCCACCCGGACCCGTTCCCCCGCAACGGGCATGGTCCGCCGGAGCGCGCTCACGCGGTGGTGATCGGCTCGGGCGCGGCGGGCTCCGTGATGGCCTGCGAGCTCACGCGAGCGGGACTCGACGTGACCGTGCTCGAGGCCGGCCGCCACCAGAACCCGCAGACGTTCCAGCACAGCGAGGTCGAGATGTTCGTGCGCTCCTACAAGGCGGGCGGGCTCCAGACCACGTCGGACCATCACATGCTGATCGTGCAGGGCGCGACCGTCGGTGGCTCAACGGTGATCAACAACGCGATCTGGCTCGAGGCCGACCTCGACCGCGTGCTGCCCGAGTGGGCGGCCCGGGGCGCGCACGTGCCGGAGGACGCCCTCAGGGCCGCGTACCGGGAGCTCCGCGATGCGCTCCACGTCGAGGATCTCCCCGAGGAGATCGCGAACCGCGGCGCGTCCGTGTTCGACGACGGCCGCCGCGCGCTCGGGATGGAGGGCGGGTTCCTACAGCACAACCGCGAGCGCTGCATCGGGTGCGGCTGGTGCAACTACGGCTGCCGCTACGACCGCAAGACGTCGATGCTCGTGACCTACCTCCCGTGGGCGCTCGCGCGCGGGGCGAAGCTCCACGACCGCTGTCGCGACGTGCGGATCCAGGCCGACCGCGGGGTCGCAAGGAGCGTCCGCTTCGTGCGCAACGGCCGCGAGCAGGTCGTGCGAAGCCGACCGCGTGGTGGTGTGCGCGGGAGCGATCGGGTCGAGCGAGGTGCTGCTGCACAGCGGCATCGACCAGGGCGGCCGCGTCGGGAAGGGGCTCCACGCGCTCGCCGGCGGCTTCGTGACCGCGGAGACCGAGCAGGAGATCGACGGGTTCGACGGCATCGGGCTCTGCTGCATCGCCGACGACGCAGAGGACTACGTGATCGAGAGCTACTTCGCTCCGCCGCTCGTCTTCTCGCTGCGGCTCGGCGGCTGGTTCCTCTCGCACTTCAACCGGATGCTCCGCTACCGCCACTTCGTGGACGGCGGCGTGATGGTCGCGCACGGATCCGAAGCGCGGGGGCGTCTCACTCGACCGCAAGGGCCGCACCAAGATCGAGATGTCCTTCGGCGACGACGAGCTCGAGCTGCTGAAGCGCGGCATCGGGACGATCACGCGGGTCTATCTGGCGGGTGGCGCGATCCGCGTGTTCCCCTCGAGCTACGGGCTGCTCGAGTTCGCGAGCGAGGACGACCTGCGCCACCTGAGCCGGATCAAGCGGGCGGACGACCTCTCGCTCGGCTCGGCGCACCCGCAGGGCGGGAACCCGATGGGCGAGGACCCGAGCGTGGCCGTGATCGGCAACGACTTCCGCGTCCACGGCTTCGAGAACCTCTACGTGGCCGACGCCAGCGTGTTCCCCAGCAACATCCGCGCGAACTGCCAGGCGACCGTGATGGCGATGTCGCACTACGCCGCGAACTCCCACGTGTCCAGGTGACCCGTCAGCCGGCATGGGTGAAGTGGGCGTTTCTCGCCACGGCGATCCTGCTCCCGATCGGCTGGCTGGTCGCGGTGATCGTGAGCTGGGACCACATCGTCGACAGCCACGCGCGGCTCGGCTACCTGATCGGCGACGTGGGCGTGGTCACGCCGCTCTGCTTCGCCACCTGGCACGGGCTGAGGCACGGGCGCGACTGGGCGCGGGTCGTGTTCATGTTCACCGCCGGAGCGCTCGTCTACGACCTCGTCCACTTCGGCGTCTACCTGGTGCAGGAGGACTTCACCGGCGCCGGCTGGGCCTGGGGGCTCCTGTGCGCCGCGCTCGTGGCGCTGCTCGCGTGGCTGGCGTGGCTGGAGGTCCGGAGATGAAGGTGGAGCGCAGGCGCCGCTGGCGCAACCGGGCGCGCACGCAGAGCGTCGATCCGCTCGGGATCATCCGGCCGGAGTCCTGCGACGAGATCGTCGCGATCGTGCAGCGCGCCGAGGAGGAAGGCGTCACGGTGAGGGCGGTCGGCTCACGGCACTCCTGGTCCGACGTGGCCCTGGGGCAGGGCTACGTGCTGAGGCCGGAGGGACTCGCGGAGCCGCTCGACCTCGAGGAGCCGCTGCTGCGTCCTCCGCGCGGCGAGCCGCCGGAGCGGCTCGTCCGGGTCGAGGCCGGCATGCGGATTCGCGACCTGAATCGCTGGCTCGAGCGCGAGCACGGCCTCGCGCTGTCGAACATGGGCGGCTACGACGGCCAGACCGTCGGTGGCGTGATCTCGACCTCCACGCACGGCTCCGGCCTCAGCTTCGGCCCGCTCAGTGACTTCGTCCGCTCGGTCGACCTGGTGGCCGCGGGCGGCCAGCGCTACCGGATCGAGCCACAGAAGGGGCCGACGGACCCGGAGCGCTGGAGGGCCGAGCGGCCGGATTGGGAGCTCGTCCAGGACGACGACCGCTTCGCGGCCGTGCGCGTGGGGATGGGCTGCCTCGGCGTGATCTACGCGGTGATGCTCGCGGTCGAGCCCGCGTACCTGCTCACCGAGGTGCGAAAGCCGTCGACCTGGGAGGAGCTCCGCGAGGACCTGCACCGTGGCGCGCTGCTCGACCCGGAGCGCCACCGGCATTTCGAGCTCTTCCTCAGCCCCTACGCGCGGAAGAAGGACGGCAAGCACCCCTGCATGATCACGACGCGCGACCGCCTCACGCAGACCCTGCCGCCGTGGTGGAGCAGCGACCGCCGCCGGAACTGGCTGGCCGAGCTCCTGTCGGGCGCGCCCGGGATGGGGCAGCTCATCCGGGCGGTCGCGACCGCGCTGCCGAGGCTCACGCCGAGGTTCATGGAGATGACGCTGAACGGCCTCAGCGACGACGAGTTCACGAACAGGAGCTACAGGGTCCTCAACATCGGCGCGGCGAACAAGCTGCCGGCCGTGTCAGCCGAGATCGGCGTGCCGGTCGACGACGAGCACACGCACGTCGACAAGCGCCGGCACGTGGCCGCCGTGGACCGGATCATCGAGATCGCCGACGAGCATCGCCGCATCGGGGAGATCTTCCACACGTCGCCGATCTCCCTGCGCTTCGTGGCGAGCTCGGACGCCCACATGTCGATGATGCAGGGCTGCGACACGATGATGATCGAGCTCATCCAGCTCAAGGGGACGCGCGGCGGGCTGGAGGCGATCGAGGCCTACGAGAACGCGCTCTACGCGCTCGACGGACGCCCGCACTGGGGCCAGGTGAACTCGCTCACGGGCAGCCATGAGCTTGTGGCTTCGCTGTACGACAACCTGCCGCGCTGGCTCGAGGCGCACGCGGAGCTCAACTCGAGCGGCGTCTTCGACAGCCCGTTCTCGAAGCGCGTGGGCATCGTGGCGCACGGCGCAGGGGCAGGGCAGGTGGCGGTCGAGCCGTGACGTGGTGGCGGAGATCCCGAGTCGAGCAGCCGCTCGCGCTCCAGCCGGGCGAGCCGCTGTCGCGGCGGATCGCGAGCCTCGAGCGGGCCTTCGCCAGCGAGCTCACCGGGAGCATGAGCCTCAACATCCGCGGCGCGTTCCTCGCGGGCGGCGCGGCGATCGCGCTCCTGCTCGTGGCGCAGTTCTCGGCCACCTGGCTGGACGACGGCCATTGGGAGTTCCAGGACGTCTGGGACATCGTCATGCAGACGCTGCTGGTGGTGACGGCGGTCGCGTTCGCGCTCTCCGTGCTGCTCTCGGTGTGGGCGGTCTGGCCGCGCCGCGGCTTCGCGCCGGCCCTTCGCGAGCGCATCGAGAAGATGAACACCGGCGACCGCAAGGGCGAGGCGGCGCTGCTCCTGACGATGCTCGACAGCCTGCGGGTCGCGAACGAGCGCAAGAGCCGCTGGATCCGCGTAGCGTCGCTCCCCTTCGTCGTCGCCGTGCTCGGCACGGTGGCGCAAAGCCTGATCTTCGCCTGGAAGGCGGACCTCGCCCAATCGCCGCGTCCGGGCCAGGCGGAGCCCGTGGAGGTGGACGACACGTCGGGGCTGCCCTCGCGCGAGGACCAGCTGCTGCTCGCCCGCCGCTACGCGCCGCGCGTGTGGCTCCATCACAGGGAGCGCTTCGGCCCGCTCGACCCGACTGCGTTCATCAGCGGATCGGAGCTCCAGTGGCGCAGGCGCCGCTCGGACAGCCGCGTGGCAGCGCGCGGCAAGGTGGCCGCCGAGCGGCTCGGACGCGGCTGCGAAACGGCGCCGGAAGGCTGTTACGAGTTCAGCGGCTTCAAGGCGCGCGAGCTCACGCGTCCGTTCGCGAAGGGACCCCGGCCCGAGGGCGTCAAGCCCCGCCACGGGTTCGCGCTGAACCTGGACAACGCGCTTCACGCCGGGCAGTCGCGAAGGGACCCCGACGTGCCGGTCTACTACGAGTTCCGGAAGGCCGACGACGAGCTGCTCGTGACGTACTGGTTCTCGTATGGGCACAGCGCACCCCACACGGGCGGCGCTGTGAGCACGGCGCTCGGCGACAAGCTGAGCCACGAGGGCGACTGGGAGAACGTGGACGTGGCGCTCGCGCTCGACGGCTCGGCGCCGAGGGCCGTGTACTTCTACGGCCACGGCGCGCCGGCGCGCCGTGCCTGGGATCAGCTCGAGCTGACTGGCGACCACCCGGTCGTCTACAGCGCGCTCGACTCACACGCCTCCTATTCGGAGGGCGGAACGACGAAGGTCTGCGGCGACCTCGGCTCCTCGAACGACATCCGCGACCAGGGCTTCCGCTGGGACACCTGGAAGGGCGCCGACTCGCTGCGCCCGGCCAGAAGCGAGCCCTGGTTCGGCTACGGCGGCGCGTGGGGCGCGGCGAAGACGGCCCAGGGG
Source organism: uncultured Thermoleophilaceae bacterium (assembly GCA_963771715.1). GTDB lineage: Bacteria > Actinomycetota > Thermoleophilia > Solirubrobacterales > Thermoleophilaceae > JACVRW01. The sequence goes on along the minus strand of CAVYUQ010000003.1, from coordinate 391,342 downwards.
CAGACCGGTCCGCTCGGCCCGTCGAAATGGAAGCTCCCGGCGAGGGTCGAGCGAAACGAGCTCGCCCCCGGGAAGTGCCACTAGCGAACCGTCCGTGGGGCTCGGCCGTACCTCCCATCAGGTCAACCCACAGAGGGAGGTCGACACGATGAATGCCCGTGCAAAGCTGGCGATCGGAGTGGGGGCGCTCGCCGCGGTCGGCGTGGCCGGGACGGTTGCCCTCGGCCAGGGCGCCCGCGACTTCAGCACGCGGCTCACCGGCTACCAGGAGGTGCCGGCGCTCTCCACCAGCGGTCACGGCACGTTCCGGGCGAGCGTCCGTTCGAGCGGAACCGCGCTGCGATACCGGCTCAGCTACGCGGGTCTGGAGGCCCCGCCACAGCAGGCGCACATCCATCTCGGGCAACCGGGCGTGAACGCCGGCGTGGTCGTGTTCCTGTGCTCCAATCTCGGCAACGGGCCGGCCGGCACGCCCGCCTGCCCCGACCCGCCGGCCACGGTCCAGCGAACGGTGCATGCTGCGGACGTGATCGGTCCGGCGGACCAGGGCATCGCTCCGGGCGAGTTCCGCGAGCTGATCCGCGCCATGCGCGCCGGAGCCACGTACGCGAACGTTCACACGGTCAAGTACCCGGGTGGCGAGATCCGCGGCCAGATCAGGAGGCGTGGGACGACCCAATAGCCGGGCTGTGAGCGCTGGCCAGGCGGGACAGGGCGAGGGCGCCGACCAGGAGCCCGAAGTCGCGCAGCGCGATGTCCGCGTAGCCGCCCACGAGCAGCAGGCTGACGATGATGCCCGCAAGCCAGCCCGCCACCAGCAGGCCGCCGAAGCGCGGGCTGAGCGCCACCACGAGGCCGGCCGCTATCTCCACGGCGCCGACCATGTACATGGCGTCCTGGGCGCTGCCCGGGATCAGGTCGTTGAACTCTGGAGCGAGGTACTTCGGCCAGTCGGAGATCATCACCTCGGCGAACTTGTCGAGCCCGAACGCGATCGGCGCGATGGCGAATGCCACGCGCAGGAGCATGAACGCCTGTGCCGCCGGCTCGCGGCGCAGCGTCTCGGGCTTGGGTACGGGAATCGGCCGCAGGGCGGCTGCGATGGTGCTCATCCGTCCTCCTTCGAGGAGTCGTTGGGCTTGTCGGCGGCTTAGCGCGGGGAGGGGGCGCGTTCTTACGACGTAAGAAATGGGCGCGGGCGGTCGCAAAGCCCTTGATGAGCGTTGCCGACGCGCTGCCCCTGCCCGCCCCGCCGATCTATGCTCGGTTGCCAGTGGACCGTGCGCTCGCAGACCGCTCGTTCGACGCGCCGGACAACTCACGGGCGTGGCTCGAGGCGCTGCGCGCCGACGGACCGCGCCGAACGGACGCGATCGCGGACCTGCACGAGCTGCTGCTGCGGGCCGCGCGCTTCGAGATCGGCCGGCGCCGCGCGGCACTGTCGTTCGTCCGCGGGCGAGGAGCTCGACGACCTCGCGCTGCAGGCGGCGAACGACGCGCTCGTGGCCGTGCTCGCCAAGCTCGACGAGTACCGCGGCGCGAGCCGCTTCACCACCTGGGCGTACAAGTTCGCCCTGCTCGAGGCCGGTGTGAGGCTGCGGCGGCGAGCGTGGCAGGGCCGCGAGGTCGTGCTCGAGCCCGAGAGCTGGCCGGTGTTCGCCGACCCTCAGCCGAGTGCGGAGCGCACGACCGAGGGCGCCGACCTCCTGCGCGAGCTCAAGCGCGCGGTGCAGGAGGAGCTGACGCCGCACCAGCGCGACGTGTTCGTGGCGCTCGCGTTGAACGAGGTGCCGATCGACGTGCTCTCCGAACGCCTGGACACGACCCGCGGAGCGCTCTACAAGACGCTGCACGACGCTCGCACGAAGCTGCGGCGCGAGCTTGCGGCGGCCGGCTACCTGGAGGAGGACGTGCGATGAGCGAGCGCAACGACAAGCTCGAGGCCCTGCTCGGCCCGACCGGGCCCCAGGTCACGTGCGACGAGTGCTTCGAGCGCCTCGACGAGTACGTCGAGCTGGAGCTCCGGGGCGCCGACGCCGAGGCGAGCGTGCCCGGGATGCGGGCGCACCTCGCCGGCTGCCCGGCCTGCGCCGACGAGCACCAAAGCCTGCGCGCGCTGCTCGGCCGCTGAGTCGAGCCCAGCTTGTTACACAGGTAACCCACGTGTGCTCAGCGCTGGCTCAGGCTCCAGGGTGTGAGCGGAGAGCAGCTGAGCGGAGGGCGGGCGGAGCGCGACGAGGCGGAGCGCGCGATGCGCCGGCTGCTTCGGGAGCACGAGCTCCCGGAGCCCGACGAGATCCTCGATCACGACGACGGCGGGATCGTGTGTCTCTGGCACGGGCCGAAGGTGGCGATCATCGTGGAAGTCGAGCCGCGGGCGGCGTGACCGAGCACCGGCGAGCGCGACACATCGCCCCGGCGCCGGCGGCGCTCTCAGCTTCCTCTCATCAGTGAGGGGTAGAAGCCCGGCCCATGCGATCGACAGTGGTCCTCTTCGCGATCTGCGCAGCGCTCGGCGCCGCCGCCTACCACAGCAGCGAGGGAGCGAGCCAGGAAACCTCCGCGCCGCGCACGATTCCGCAGCCCACGCGCGCGCAGCTGCGTGCAGCTGGTCTCGGAAAGCTTCCACTCGCTCCCGAGAGCAAGCGCGTCGACCTCGAGGCGCCCACGTTCTCCGACCCGACCACGATCACCAACCCGCTGTTTCCGATCAGCCGCCTGCGCTCGGTGGTCTTCAGCGGCCGCGTCGACGGCAAGCCCTTCCACACCGAGACCACGCTGCTGCCCGAGACGCGCATGATCGAGTGGAGCCCCGGTCAGACGGTCAGGGCTCGCGTCTCTCAGTACTTCGCCTACGTGGCCGGTCGGGTCGAGGAGGTCGCGCTCGACTACTACGCCCAGGCCGACGACGGCTCGGTGTGGTACCTGGGCGAGGACGTCAACGACTACGACGGCAACGGCTTCGTCGACAGCACCCTCGGCAGCTGGCTCGCCGGCAGGGAGGGCCCACCCGAGATGATCATGCCGGCCCACCCCAGGGTCGGCGACGTCCACAGGGCCGAGAACATCCCCGCGATCGCCTTCGAGGAGGTCGAGATCAAGACCGTCGGCAAGACCGTGAACGGCCCTGCCGGCCGGGTCAGGGGCGCGATGGTGGCCCGCGAGCTGCACGACGACGGCAGCTACAGCGACAAGGTGTTCGCCCCCGGCTATGGCGAGTTCTTCACCGGCCACAAGGGCGAGGTGGAGGCCCTTGCTCTCGCCGTGCCCACCGACGCGCTCGGCGGCCCGGTTCCGGTGGAGCTCAAGCGGCTCTCGCCACGCCGCTGCCCGCGCCCTCCACGCGACCCGATCCGGGCGCTGGGGCTCGGCCTCGGCCGCGCTCAGGACGGCGTCGCGCGCCTGGGCCGCGTACCGGCGCGGACCCGTGCCACCGAGGCTCGCGGCCGAGATGAAGCGCGCGCTCAGGACCCTCAGGGCTGCGATCGGCCGGCGCGCTCGGGCGCGTGCGGGCAGCGCGGCGATCGACGTCGGGCAGTCGACGCTCGACCTCGAGCTGCGCTACCGCCCGCCCTCGCAGGTCGACCTCGGCCGCTTCAAGCTCTGGGCGGAGCAGGTGCTCGTCGATGCCGCGGCGGGCGACGTCGGCGGGGTGCGCGGCGACGTGACGACCATGGAGTGGATCCGCGATCGCTTCGCGGCCCGGCTCGCCCCCGCGAACCTGACCGCCGTCGACGCCCATCTCGCGAGGCTGCGCGAGAGCGTGGCCGACGGGAACAGGGACCTGAGGGCGGCGAGGGCGCAGGCGTCGAGGCTTCGGCATCCGCGCGCACCCGGGCCCGTGCGGCCGCTGGACTGACGTCCCGCACTGGCGCGCGCAACGTCGCGGCCTTACGATCGCACGCATGGCTCGCTACGAAACGAAGATCAAGGACGGCGCTGCTCCCTTCCTCGAGCAGGGCGAGGAGGTCCTGGCCGCGGTGATGGCTCGCCCGCGAGGCTGGACTCAGGCTGGAGCGTCCGCCGGCGGCGGGTTCGTGGCCGGCATGGTCGGCGGCGCCATCGGCGGCAAGAAGCAGCAGAAGCAGGTCGAAGCGGCCGAGGACGCAGGCTTCGAGCTTGCGAGCCCGATGGCCCTCGCCGTCACCCAGCGGCGCCTCCTGTCGCTCAAGGTCGGCGCCCTGATCGGCATGGGCATGGGCGGCAAGGTCGAGGGGCTCGTGAGCGCCGCGCCGCTGGGCGACGTCGACTCGATCGAGGTGAAGCGCCTCGCCGCGGGCAAGACGATCACCGTGACCGTCAGGGGCGTGCCGTTCGTGCTCGAGGTCGGGGCGGGCGCGAACGCCAAGGGCGTGGCCGAGGCGTTCGAGAGCGCGAAGGCCGCGGCGCCTTCCTAGCCGCGGTCCCTCCTAGCCGCCCCTAGGGGCAGACCTCGTCGTCGTCGTTGTCGTTCTTCTTCGGGCCGTGCCCCTGGCCCATCCCCTGCCCGTTGTTCCCGTCCTCACAGGCGGTGGAGTTGAACGCCTCCTGGAACGTGATCAGCGACGGCGGCGTCGGAATCGACTGCACTATCAACCCGGACGTGCCGGCGTCGCTGCGCGATCCGGTCGTGGCGTTGATCTGCGCGCTGTAGACCAGGTTCGGGTCGCTGATCGCGGCGATGACGTCGTTGGGCGGCGAGGAGCCGTTGGGGTCGCAGCGGCCGAACACGGCGAGGCTCGGCGTGGTGGGAGCCGTCGGCGCGAGCTGCTTGGTCCCCGTGACCGTCCCCACGGGGAACTGGCTGTTGATCGTGAAGGTGGCCTGGAACGCCGTGATCGGTCCGGCGCCGCGCGGGTCGATGCTGGTGTTGGTCTGCGGGCCGATCGTGAAGCTGCCGGACTCGACGAACGTGCCGGAGTAGGGCCCGAACGCAGACCCCTGGGTCGTGAAGCCGACCGTGGTCGAGCCGGTCTTGTTGCAGACGAAGTTGTCGAACGTCGTCTCCTGTCCCGGGATGGCGAGCGTCGACTCGAGCGACTCGCCGTCCAGGCTCACCGCCTGCGGCGAAGCTCGCCGGCGCAAGGACGGCGAGTGACACGATCGCGAGCGCGAGAACCCGTAGCGCGAACCGTCCGGGTCGAAACATGAGCGTAGGCCCCCCTAGTACGTCGATGCTCACCGCGCTTGTCCGCTCAGCGAGCCAGGAAAAGTCTGCGAAGTAGAACACATGTCGGGTCCGCGATGCGCTGCGGCTCAGAGAGCGGCCAGCACCTCGTCGGCGGCGCGCCTTCCCGAACGCACCGCTCCGTCCATGTAGCCGTTCCAGTAGGTGGAGGTCTCGGTGCCGGCCCAGTGGATGCGATCGACGGGCTTTCTCAGCTCAGTGCCGAAGTCGATCAGCGTGCCCGGCCCCAGCACGGCGACCGGGCAGCCGCGGTTCCACACCTCGGTCGACCAGTTGAACTCCACCACCTCCCGCGGCGAGAGCGCCTGGTCGCCGAAGAAGTGGGCGAACTGCCGAAGCACCGCGTCGCGCCGGCTCGCCGCCGAGCGCTGCTCCCACTCGCGCGCCTCGTGGCCGCCGATGAAGCCCATCATGATCCCGGGAGTGCCGGCCTCTGGCGAGACGTCGAAGGTCACCTTCACCGGCCCGTTCTCGCTCACCACCTGGCCCGTCAGCCCGCGGTCTCGCCAGAACGGCGTCGGGTAGACCGCCTCGAACTTCATGAGCGAGCCCTGCGGCATGCGCTGGGTGAGCTGATCGCGCAGCGGCGGAAGCGCCGGCTCGTAGAAGATGCGGCCCGCGAGCGTCGGGGGGATGGCCACGATCGCGCGCCCGGCGTTCACCACCCCGGCATCCGAGTGCACCGTGACCCCGGCCGGGGTCTGGACGATCCGCCTCACCGGCGCGTTCAGGACGACGCGATTCCCGAGCTGCGCAGCCACTCGCTGCGGGATCAGGTGCGTACCGCCCGCGAAGCGACGCTCCTGCGCGCCGTCCTTGGTGTTGAAGTTGCGCTCGAACGTGCCCTGGTTGTCCTCGTTGCCGGAGGCCGCGAGGTAGAAGACCGTGAAGAGGAGTGACAGCTCTCGCGGCTCGCAGCCGAAGATCGCCTCCGTGGCCGCCGAGGTCACCGCCATGAACTCGTCGTTGCCGCTCGTGTGCGAGCGCAGCCAGGTGTCGAGCGTCTGGCGGTCCCACTCCTCGGCGTGGGGCGCGCTCCAGGGGGCGTCGACGTCGATCTCCTTCGCCATCTCGTCGAGTTGGGTTACGGCGAGCGCGATGTCCGGCGCGACCACCGGGTCGGCGGGCGCGGTGCCCAGCGGAGTGTCGCTCGGGAACTCCTCACGCCTGCCGTCGCCACCCACGAAGACGTTGTTGCCGGTGTTGTAGGCTGGGGTAGAGACCGACCCCCACGTCGCGCGCGAGCGCCTGGATGTGGTCCTGGGTCGGGCCGGTGAACATCCCGCCGAGCTCGGAGTAGGAGCCGCCGGAGAGCGTGTGGCTGAGCACGCGGCCGCCAACGCGATCGCGCGCCTCGAGCACCAGCACCGAGCGCCCGCTCGCCACCACCTGTCGAGCCGCCGTAAGGCCTGCCAGCCCGGCGCCGATGACGACGACGTCCGCAGAGCGCGCCGCGGGCTGCTTCGGAGCCGCGCTCGCAGCGCCCGGCAGCACGCCGACCGCGGTACCCGCCGCGGCGCTGCCGATCAGACCGCGCCGCGTTATCCGATTCCCCTGCATCGCGCCTCCTCTTCTCCCTTGCCCGAGGGCGAACGCGAAAGGCTAGGTCAGTCCGGGGCCACGTGCGCCGGTTCGGCGCAGTGGGTGCGCGCTTCGCGCGGATTACGCGCTTGCTCGTGGTTGCCCGATCCTCGGCTAGCGATGCTCGGATGGAGCTAGCCGGACTCGAACCGGCGGCCTCCTGGGTGCGATCCAGGCGCTCTCCCAACTGAGCTATAGCCCCGTGGCCGTCCCATGGTAGCGGCGCTGCAGGGCCCCAAGTAGGGCCGCCGCGGCGCTAGCCTGTGCGGCGGGGGTACTCACGGATGAGCTTCAGGGGCCGACTCAGGATGTTCTTCGCGCTCATCGTCATCGTGCCGATGATTGCGCTCGGAGCCGTGCTGTTTGCCCTCACCGCGCGCACCGAGACCGGCAAGGCAGATGCGGGCATCGCCACGGCGGCGCGCACGGCTCTCGTCGTCCATCGCGAGCAGGTCGACGCCGCGCGGCCCGCTCTGCGGAGCGTCGCGGCGGATCGCCGGCTGCAATCGGCGGTCGTCGGCGGCCGCATCGGCGCGGCGAGGAAGCGCATGCGCGAGCTGGTGCGCGGCGACGTCGTGTCGATCGAGCTGTGGTCGGCGCGCGGGCTACTGCGCGCCCGCGCGGGGTCGGAAGCCGCGGTCGCCCGCAGCGGCTCGGAGCTCGTGAGCCGCGGTGGCAGCTCGACATCGATCCTGACCGTCTCGGTGACCGACGCGCGCGCGCTGGCCCGGCGCATCAACCGACTCACCGAGCTGGAGGTGGCGGTTCTCCGTGGCAGGCGCCGGCTGGCGTCCACGCTGCCGGGCGCCGCGGCCCTCGAGTTGCCGCCGCCTGGCGTGTCCGAGGACATCGAGGTCGGCGGGCACGAGTACCGGGGTCGCGTCGTGCGCTTCGACCTGGCGGGACCCCCCGAGGACATCGCGATCCTGCGTCCGGCGGCGCCGTTCGCGGACCACGTGGCCGACAACCGCCTGCTGATCGCCGGCTTCCTCACGCTGTTCGTGCTGCTGGCGGTGGCCTCGGCGACCTTCGTGAGCCGGGCGCTCACGGGTCAGATCGCGACGCTGCTCGCGGCCGCCCGCCGGCTCTCGCGGGGCGACTTCCGCCAGCAGGTTCCGGTCGAGGGAAACGACGAGTTCGCCGAGCTCGGGCGCGAGTTCAACGACATGTCCGAGCAGCTCGCGGCGAAGATCGAGGAGGTCGAGCGCAAGCGCCAGGAGCTTGAGGAAACGATCCGGCGGGTCGGCGACGCGCTCGCCACCGGCCTCGACCGCCACGGCCTGGTCGCGCTCGCGGTGCGCCAGGCGGTGGACGCGTGCGAGGCCGAGGTGGGCCGGGCGCTGCCATTGGCGCGCGGAGTCTTCGCTCCCTCGGAGGTCGGCTCGATCGGCGGGGAGCTCAAGCGGGCGATCGAGGCTGCCGAGCGGCACGTCTTCGTGGTGAGGCCCGACGTGGGGGCGGAGCTGCTCGGCGCCCTCGAGGGCGACGAGAGTGCGGAGCGGACGCGGCGAGCCGTGTCGGCACACGCGAACGCGGCGCACGCGCTGTCGATTGGACTGCGGTCGCTCGTCGACGGTCCGGAGTACCTGGGCGCGATCTCCATCGCCCGTCGCGGCAAGCCGTTCACGCGCGAGGAGGAGGAGCTGCTCGAATACCTGGCCGGCCAGGCGGTCGTCTCGATCGAGAACGCCAGCCTGCACGAGACGGTGGAGCGCCAGGCCGTCACGGACGAGCTCACGGGCCTCGCGAACGTCCGCGCCTTCACGTCCGTCCTCGACCGCGAGCTCGAGCGCAGCCGCCGGTTCGACGCCCCGCTCGGCCTCGTGATGCTGGACATCGACGACTTCAAGCTCGTGAACGACACCTACGGCCACCAGCAGGGCGACGAGGTGCTCGCCCAGGTGGCGGGCGTGCTGCGCGACCTCTCCCGCGATCTCGACACCCCGGCCCGCTACGGAGGCGAGGAGATGGCCGTCGTGCTCCCCCAGACCGATGTCGATGGTGCCGAGATGCTGGCCGAGCGGATACGCGAGGCGGTGGAGGCGCTGCGGGTGCCGCGGGTGGGCGGCGGCGGCGTGCTCGGCGTGACCGCGAGCTTCGGCGTGGCCTCGGTGCCGTACAACGCGCTGGATCGCGAGACCCTGATCGCGGCCGCCGACGCCGCGCTCTATCGCGCGAAGCGGGGCGGCAAGAACTGCGTGGAACGCGCTCTGACGCTCGTGCCTGAGCCATCCTCCCGGCCTCGATAAGGTTCCGCCCGATGGGCATACTCGACGATGCCATCAGGGAGCATCTCGAGCTGAAGCGCAAGCACGGAGTGCCCGAGGAAGAGGTCGAGCGCCAGGAGGAGGAGGCGCTCGGTCCCGCCCGGCGCGAGGTGGCGCAGCAGCCCGACGATGCCGAACTCGCGTCCGACGAGGCCACCGCGGCAGCCACCGCGGGCGACGGCCCGACCGCTCCTGACGGCGACGCCGCGACCCTTCCCGAGGGCGGCACGCCCTTCGACGGCCACGAGCCGGGCGCGCCGGTAACTGACGCGCCCGCCGCAGCCGAACCGGCCGCAGCCGAGCCGGCTCCGGTCGAGCACGAGCCCACGCTCGCGGCGGAGGACCCCGATGCGGTCGAGCACGCCCCGGAGCCGGCCGAGCCTCCGGTCGCGGCCCACACCGGGCTGGAGCCGCCTCCGGTCGACGAGGCTCCCGCCGCGGGCCCGCCGGCCGCAGACGAGCCAGATCCCGAGCCGGACCCGCACGCGGCGCTCGGCGACACCGAGCCGCACGGGTTCCCCGCGGTCGAGGACGACGAGGAGCTGGAGGAAGACGAGGATCTGTCGGCCTCGGATGCCGAGGAGGACGATCCCGACGTGCTCGAGGACACCCCGGACTTCCTCCAGGAGACGCCGGAGCACGACCGGCTCTGGTTCGAACAGAAGCCGCCGCGCGACTTCGACTTCGACTAGCTGCGAGAGAGAGTTGCGGCGGGGAGCCGCCCGCCCCGGCGACCCCCCGCTTGGTGCAACTCAGCGGCGTCCCGTGCCGCTTAGTTCGACGGAACCCTCCATGCCGTCGTACCTCGTCTTCGGCATCGCGAGACCCGAGCTAGATAGCGATTTTGGGTCGCTCGACAGGTGTCCGTAGAACTGGACGGAGGTACTAGATGTAGCCGCGGGTGGACGCCGCCTCGACAACCCGTTCTATGCCGAGCTCGTAGGCGGCGGGCCGCATCGGAACGTCGATCTCGCGGGCGCGGTCGGCCACCTCGCGGAACGCCGTACGCATGATCTCGACGAGGCGCTCGTTCACCTCGTCCTCGCTCCAGCGGAGGTGCTGGAGATTCTGGACCCACTCGAAGTAGGAGACGACGACTCCGCCCGCGTTGGCGAGCACGTCCGGCACGATCAGCACGCCCTTGTCGTTGAGAATCGAGTCGGCGGCGGGGGTGGTCGGGCTGTTCGCGCCCTCGACCATCATCCGGCAGCGCATGCGGTCGGCGTTGCCCTTGTGGATCATCCCGCCGAGCGCCGCCGGGATGAAGACGTCGCATTCGAGTGTCAGAAGATCGTCCGGATCGATCTCGTCGGCACTCCCGTCGAAGTCGCCGACGTTCCCGCCGCCCCGCACGTGCTCGGCGAGCTTCTCGGAGTCGATGCCGGCTTCGCTGGCGATCGCGCCGCTCGCGTCGGACACACCGACCATGGTCGCTCCGAGCTCCTGCATCAGCCGGGCGGCCCATGACCCCACGTTGCCGAAGCCCTGAACCACGAAGCGGGCTTGGGCCGGGTCGAGCTCGATCTGCGGAGCGGCCTCCCGAAACACCTGCACCACGCCGCGACCCGTGGCGGCCTCGCGCCCGTACGAGCCCTCGAGCGCGATCGGCTTGCCCGTCACGCACGCGGGCGTGTGCCCGTGGAGCTTCCCGTACTCGTCCATCAGCCAGGCCATCACCTGGGCATTGGTTCCCACGTCGGGCGCGGGGATGTCGCGCGTCGGTCCGAGCACCTTCTCGATCTTGTCCATGAACGAGCGCGCCACGGCCTGGACCTCGCTGGCCTCGAGCTTGCTGGGGTCCACGTTCACGCCGCCCTTGGCGCCCCCGTACGGGAGGTTCACGATCGCCGTCTTCCAGGTCATCAGCTCCGCGAGGGCCCGGACCTCGTCGAGGTCGACCTCCGGGTGGAAGCGGATGCCGCCCTTGTAGGGGCCGCGCGCACCGTTGTGCTGAACGCGGTAGCCGGAGAAGACGTGCACCTTGCCGTCCCCGAGCCTGACCGGCACCTGTACCTGGACCTCGCGGTAGGACGAGCGCAGCACCGCGGCCACGTCGTCGGGCAGCTCTAGCCGCTCGGCCGCGACCCCGAACCAGTGCTCGACGATCTCGTAGTTCGATACCTCGGCGCGACTGGGCGCGGGCGCGTCCTCCGTCTTCTTGGCGGACTTGTCGGGCTCACCATGCCCAGTCCCCGCGTGCGGACCCGCCTCACCCTCCTGCGGAACGGCCGGCCCGTCGGCCGAGTCGTCGTCGCGCGCTCGCTCCTCGGTCGCTTCCTTGCCCATGGCGCCTCGCATTGCCCGGTATCCAGAATCGGCAAGCGTCGAAACACGGCCAACCGCCCTACCATTCCAACGCACGGGGCCATAGCTCAGTTGGTAGAGCGCGTCCCTTGCACGGACGAGGCCGCCGGTTCGAATCCGGCTGGCTCCACTCAGATGTCGAGGTAGTCGGCAGCCATGCGGATGCGCGCCGTCTGGTTGTTGCGAGTCGGCGCCAATCGCAGGTGCATCTTCCGCATGCCGGCACCGAGTTGGGTCGCTGGGACGTAGTAACAGCGGCCCGTAGTGGCGTCCCAGACCCCGAGCCAGTCGATCGTGGCTCCCGTGTAGCGCTTCGTCGATCGCACGCGTCCGTTCGTCAGCGAATGCGAAGTGCATCTGACGACAACGACCTTGCCATTGGATCGCGTGTACTTGCATTGCACGCGCTCGAGCTTCTCGGTGCGACAGACGATGAGGTCGAAGTCCCAGTCCTCGCCGTAGGGGATCGCGATCTTGTAGCCGCGACGAACCAGATCCGCCGCGATCATGACTTCCGCGAGGTCGCCCTTGGCTTTGAGGGGTGCGATGGCGCGACGTTACGACGATGCGTGTAACACGGGTGCTACGTGTGTCACGAGGTCGCTACAAGTGCGCGAACGCTGCGTCGAGGAGCTTCGGTGCGTGCTTTGCCGGGTCGCGTGAGTTGAGCAGGACGACCGCCAGGCGGCGGCCGCCGCGGCGGGCCACGCCGACGAAGCAGCGGCCGGCGGCGTTGGTGTAGCCGGTCTTCAGGCCGATGGCGCCGGGGTAGCCCATCCGGATCAGCGGGTTGTGGCCGTAGAGGAAGAGGCGGCCTCCCTTGGTCGGGAAGCGGAAGTCCACCTGGCGGCGGCGGACTATGCGCCGGATGCGTGGCTCCGCCATGGCCATGCGGGTCAGGACCGCGAGGTCGCGCGCGCACGAGCGGTTGCCGTCCTCGAGCCCGTGCGAGGAGGCGAAGTGCGTGCATTCGAGCCCCCAGATGCGGGCGCGCCTGTTCATCAGCGCGACGAAGCGGCGCTCGCTGCCGGCGAGGTGCACCGCGAGCGCGATGGCGGCATCGTTCCCGGACACGATCAACATTCCGTTGAGCAGCGTCTCGAAGCGCACGCGCTTTCCGCGAGGCAGCAGGCCAACCCCCGAGCCCGAGTAGTGCAGGGCGGCTGGGGTTATCCGGACCGGCTCGTCCGGCTCGCCGCCCTCGACCGCGATCAGCGCGGTCATGATCTTGGTGAGGCTCGCCATCGGCACCACCAGCAGCGGCGAGCGCCTCCACAGCACCTCGCCCGTGTCCACGTCGAAGACGAGTCCGGCGCGCGGCGGCTTTCGCAGGTGCACGTGGAACGCGTCCACCCCGCGGAGCGGCACCTCCGGCACGGGCTCCGCCTCGATCAGCGGCGCGGGCTCGCGCGGCTCCTCCGGTGCGCCGGCGACCGCCGCAGAGCCGACCGCCAGCGGCGGGCTCGAGGCGCCGCCCGACGCGATCTCGTCGCCGAGCGAGACCCACGCGGCCGCCGCAACGGCGCTCGGCGCGGCGATGATCGCGACGATCGCGATCAGGCGCGGGAGCCGCGAGCGGCGCCGGCCGCCCTGGAGCACGGGTCGTGGGGGAAGCGGTGGCGGAGCGCTCCTAGCCATCCGGCGGCGGCGTCGTGAGCGCGCCCAGCACTCCGATGCCGAGCAGCGCCAGGATGATCCCGGAGAGCACCACGAGGACGTCCACCCCCCGCTCCACGGCGACGGAGACGGTCAGGAAGGCGAGCAGGCAGATGATCACCAGGCTGCCGACGAGGGCGAGCGTTCGGCCCATCAGTACACCGGGATACGCCGCTCTTGGTCGTAGTCCTCGTTGATGTTGTTCGCGATCAGCTTGATCGCCAGAAGCCCGAACAGGAACCCGCCGATGTGCGCGAAGTAGGCGACTCCGCCGCCGGTGCTGCCGACCGGCTCGCTGAACGCTGGGAGCAGCTGCAACAGGAACCACAACCCCAGTACGAGCACCGCGGGCAAAGTGATGATCGTGAAGAAGATGACGATGAACACCACCGTGACCACGCGGGCGCGCGGGTACAGCCGCGCGTAGGCCCCGAGCACCGCGGCGATCGCGCCCGAGGCTCCCACGGTCGGGATTACGGAGCTCGTGTCCATCGCCACCTGGAGGCCGAGCGCCGCCAGGCCGCCGAGGAGATAGAAGCCCACGAAGACCAGGCGGTTCATCGAGTCCTCGATGTTGTTGCCGAAGATCCACAGGAACAGCATGTTGCCGCCGAGGTGGAGCAGGCTCCCGTGCAGGAACATCGAGGTGAAGACGGTGATCCAGGCGGGCGCCTGATCCGGCGCGAAGCTGTCGGGTCCGCACTGGATCGCGCTGCCGCCCGCCACGGCCGCGCACTCCGTGCCGGGGTCGGTGATCTCGACCGGGATCGCGCCGTACTCGGTGACCACCTCGTTGCCGTGCTCACCCAGCCCCAGGAGTCCCTGCTCGAACACGAAGTAGACGATCACGTTGATCGCGATCAGCACCAGGGTCACGATCGGGAACCGGCGCGTGGGGATGTCGTCCTTCAGCGGGAGCACAGGAGCCTGCCACGCATGATGCCCAAATCGTTGCTAGGCCCACGCACCGCGCGTTCTAGCCCGGGCCGCGGCGAACGTCGCCGCGGGGTGCATCAGCCGGAGGAGGCCTGGGCCAGGGTCTGCTCGGCGTGGTAGCTCGAGCGCACGAGCGGCCCGGCGGCCACCGATTCGAAGCCCATGGCGTAGGCCTCGCGCTCGAGCTCGGCGAACTCGTCGGGATGCCAGTAGCGCACCACCGGCAGGTGGTCGCGGGTCGGCCGCAGGTACTGCCCGACCGTGAGCACCTGCACCCCGTGCTCGCGCAGCACCCCGAATGCCTCGAGCATCTCCTCCTTCGACTCGCCGAGCCCGGTCATGAGCCCCGACTTCGTGACGACCTCGTCTCCGCCCATCTCCTTGGCGTTGCGCAGCACACGGCACGAGCGCAGGAAGCGCGAGCCGCGGCGTGCCAGCGGGTAGAGGCGCGGCACCGTCTCGACGTTGTGGTTGAAGACGTCGGGGCGCTCGGCGATCACGCGCGCGAGCGGCATCTCCTCGCCGCGGAAGTCGGGCGTGAGCACCTCGACCTTGCAGCCGGGCGCCATGCGCCGGATCGAGCGGATCACGCCCACGAACGCGCTCGCCCCGAGGTCGGGCAGGTCGTCGCGGTCGACGCTCGTGATCACGGCGTGGCGGAGCCCCATCTTCCTCACCGACTGCGCCACGCGCAGCGGCTCGAGCGGGTCGTTGTGGGTGGGCTTGCCCGTCTTGACGTTGCAGAAGCCGCAGCGGCGCGTGCAGGTGTCGCCGAGGATCATGAACGTGGCCGTGCCGCGCTCCCAGCACTCGCCGATGTTCGGGCAGGCCGCCTCCTGGCAGACGGTGTGCAGCCCCTGCTCCTCGATCATCCCGCGCAGCTCGCGGTAGGCCGGTCCGCCGGGGGCCGGGCGCTTGAACCAGGGCGGCTTGCGCTCACGGAACGGACGCACCTCGCCCATGTCGAGCACGCGCGCGCCGCCCGGGTTGGAGCGCGAGCGCGTGCTCACGCCGCCACCACCTCGCGCTCGAGGAGCCGCCTGCCGGACACGAGCCGCTGCCGCATCCCGAACGCCTCCGCGAAGCGCCAGGCCATCCGCTTGCGGAAGCAGGGCAGCGAGCGCTCGCGCCCGGTCTCCCGCGCCACGGAGGTCATCCGCACGTGGTCGATGCCGCAGGGCACGATCCACTGGAAGGGCTGAAGGTCGTTGTCCACGTTCACCGCGAGCCCGTGGGTCGTGACTCCACCCGAGAGCCGCACGCCGATCGAGGCGATCTTGGCGTCGCCCGCCCACACGCCCGTGAACGGGGTCTCGCGCACCTCGGCGGCGATGCCCTCGTCGGCGAGCGCGGACACGATCGCGCCCTCCATCGTGCGCACGAAGTCGGCCACGCGCTCCACGGCCATGATCGGGTAGGCCACGAGCTGGCCGGGCCCGTGGTAGGTCACGCGCCCGCCGCGGTCCGTGTCGCACACCTCGATGCCCTGGGCGCGGTACCAGTCCTCGCCCATGGGCAGGTCGCCGGGCTCCGTGCGCTTGCCCTTCGTGTACACGGGCGGATGCTCGAGCACGAGCAGCAGGTCCGGGAGCTCGCCGGTCTGGCGCCGTTCCCGCAGCGTCGACTGCAGCCGCACGCCGTCCTCGTAGGGGACGGTGCCGAGCTGCGCCACCCAGAGTTCAGCCACGGGACGAAGGCTACTCTCCGGTGCAGTGGATCGAGACGAGCGCTTCTGGCCCGCCAGAGTCCGCTGGCGCCTGCGCGGGGCGTGGATGTGGCCCACGTTCGTCGCGATCACGCTGCTCGACGGGCTGATCATGTGGCGGCTGCCGCCGGTGGGCGGCGGGGTGGACCTGATCCCCGCGATTCTGATCTCCACGTTCGGAAACCTGGCGATCATCGCGGTGCTCGCGCCATGGCTCGCGCGCAGGACCTGGAAGCGCCGCCCCGCGGCGGACCCGGGCGCACCGCCACGCGCGCAGCTCGAGGTGCTGATCGACCGCTTCGGCACCGGGCTGCTGCTCGCCACGGTCGTCGGCGTCGTGGCAGCCGGCCTGGCGGCCCGGCCGACCGTGGTCTCGGAGACGAGGGAGAGCGAGCGCAACGCCAAGGCATTCCGCTCCTTCATCCTCGACCGCGGCGACGAGGAGCTGATCCGCAACCTGGAGACCGCCAACACGATCGAGCTCGGCGACGCCTTCTTCCGCACCTGCGTGGCGCGCGACGACCGCAAGCGCTACTTCTGCACCCTCATCGACGCGAGCAAGGACCCGCCGGTCATCGACGTGGATCCGAGCGCCGAGCCGAACTCGGTCTACAGGCGCTGAAGCCGAGCGAGCGCGCCCGAGGGCAGGATCTCGAACACCTGGATCCTGTTGCGTCCGTCGCGCAGCGCGGACTCCGGGACGAGCACGGAGTAGAACTCACGGCCCTTCCACCAGAGGTCGAAGCTCCCGCCCACCGCGCGGATGCGCCCGTTCACCGCCACGGCCACCTCGCGGTGCTCACCGAACGGCACCCCGCGCAGCTCCCCCGTTATGAGCGTCGGGAAGTACTTCCCGCTCCGGCTCACGTCGCGGAAGAGCTCGGCATTCTCGAGGCCCGCACGCAGTGCGCTCGGCCGGACCCGAAGCGCGGACACGCGCCTGCCGATCAGCTCGGGCGCCGGGCCGATCCGGTAAGCCATCGCCCACGGGTCGCCGTAGAGGACGCTGCTCTCGATTCCGGTGCCGAACAGGCGCGCCCAGCGCTGTCGCCAGAGGGCGCGACGGCGCTCCATCTCGGGCAGCCCGATGCGGACGACCTGAGCGAAGTCGCGCGTGCGGATCGCGAACCCCCTGCGTGCGCGAGTGGCCGCGGAGAACGCCGAGTGGCCGTCCTGCTTCCAGAACACCGGGGTGCCGAGCAGATCCGCGATCGTCGCGACCACGTCGATGTTGCGGACGAGGCTCTGATCGACGCGCCCCTCGGTCTGCCCCGGCGCCTTTACGAAAAACGGCACCGGCCCGATCTCCTCGATGTTGCGCTGGCTCAGCAGCCGGCGGCTGCGCACGCCGATCTGAAACGAGTAGCCGTGGTCGGCGGTCACGATGATCAGGGCGCGGCGCAGGAGGCCGGTGCGCCGCAGCCGGGTGAGCAGCTCGCCCACCTCGCGATCCGTGTAGCCCACCTGGAGCAGGTGGCGCAGGTGGTTGTGGACGGAGAGCTCGGTCTGGTCGAAGCCGGGCAGCTTGTTGAGCTCGATCGGGTCGTTGCCCGCGGGCCGGACCTGTCGCCCGGAAGGCAGGTAGATCCACGGCTCGTGCGGCATCAGGCCGTGGTGGAAGTAGAAGGTCGGCTGGGGGCGCCGCCGGATCGCGCCGACCCAGCGGTGGAAGCGCGCGGGGCGCCCGCCGCCGGCGAGGCGGGCGAGCACGCCCGGTCGCCGCGTCCGCGCGCCCGGGCAGATATCCGGTGGGCAGACCGCTGACGAGGACTCGACCTTGAAGACCTCGTAGCCGAGCCTGTCCATCAGGTGGAAGACGCTCGGCTTGTGGCTTCGCACGTCCGCCGCCGCCTTCGGCTTGGGTCGCCTGCCGTCCAGGATCGACGGCACGGCCTTGAACGTCGAGTCGTACACGGTGTGGCCGTTCGGGAACCAGGTGGACATCGACGCCAGCTCGGCGAAGTTCGGGTAGCGCTCGGCGTCGATCTGGCCATCCGGGCCGAGCAGGTCGTCGGTCGGGAACTCGTCGAAGACGACCACCACGACCGGCGGGTGGCGCTCCGCCGACTGCGCGGGCTCCTCGTCGCCGACCCCGAGGCAGCCGCTGAGCAGCGCGGCCGCGGCCAGCTCAGCTGCGAGCCAGGAGAACCATCGCCCCTTCATCGGTTACCTCGAGCACCTCCACCGTGTTGCGGCCGTCGCGCAGCGCATCCTCCGGAACCATGACGGAGTAGCTCTCGACGCTCTCGCCCTTCAGGTGGAAGCTTCGCCCAACCGCCTCGATTCGGCCATTCACGGCGATCGCGAGGTCGCGCTCGCGCGGTGCCCCGGACCCGTGTATCCGGCCGGCTATCTGACACGGGACCAGCCCGCTCGAGCGCCGTACACGCGCGAACGAGCGCGAGAGCGAGATCGTTGCGCGCGTGCCCTGGGCGCTGCGGGTGGCCGCGGCGTCCTGGCCGATCAGGTCGCGGTTCGGCCCGAGGCTCGTGTAGAGGCTCGCCCAGTCGCCCGAGCCCAGATGACGCAGCCGCCGCCGCACGACCGCGCGGCGGCGGGCCTCCCAGCGCGCGGGCGAGATGCGCACGACCGAGCTGAAGTCACGCTTGGTGAGGCTCACCTCGCGGCGCGCGCGCACCGCGCGCGAGAACGCGGAGCGGCCGTCGGTCCTGTAACCGAGCGGCACGTTCAGCACGTCGGCGATGGTCGGGGTCACGTCGAGCGTCCGTGCGAGCGCATCGCTCACCCGCCCGCGCGTCTGCTGCGGCGCCTTCACGAACAGCGGCACCGGCCCCAGCTCCTGGACGTTCGACGGGTTCACGCTGCGCCGGGTCGGCACGCCCACCTGCCACGCGAAGCCATGGTCGGCGGTCAGCACGATCAGCGTGTCGTCGTACATCCCCTGGCTCTTCAGCCGGGCCACCAGCCGGCCCAGCAGCCGGTCCACGAACCCGAGCTGGAGCAGGTAGCGCTGCTCGTTGTGGCGGGTCAGGTAGTCGTCGTAGAAGCCGGGCACCGTCTGCATCCCGGGGAGCAGCTCCGGCCCCTCGGGGCGTGAGTGGCGGCCCGACGGCATGTACACCCACGGCCCGTGCGGCAGCAGCGCGTGCTTCATCCAGAAGGTGGGCCGGCGGCCCGGGCGGATCGAGCGCACGAAGCGCGCGAAGCGCTCGGCGCGCCCGCCCTTGAGGTTGGGGATGATCGCGGGCCGCCTCGTCCGCTCGGCCGGGCAGTAGCGGCGCGGGCACAGCGCCGTGGCCTCCTCCGCGGTCACGATCCGGTAGCCGTTCCTGCCGAGGGCGGTGAAGATCGAGTGCGGGTGGTCGCGAGCGGTCGGCGACGTGCCCCTCTGCGGCCGGATGCCGTCCAGGATCAGCGGCACCGCCTTGGTCGTGGAGTCGTACGCCGTGTAGGCGTTGGGGAACCAGGTGGAGTCGCCGGCCAGCGCGGCGAAGTTCGGGAAGCGACCTGCATCGATGCGCCGGTCGGGGCCGAGCAGGGTGTCGCCGGGGAACTCGTCGAGCACCACCAGGACGGCGTACGGGCGCTTCGGCTTCTGCGCCGCGGCGTCGCCGCCGTCGATCGAGCAGCCGCAGAGCGCAAGCATGAGCATCACGATCGCCGTCGCAAGGGCACGCACGCCCCGGCACTCTAGGGACGCAAGCTCAGCCTGCTGCTAACAAATTGCAACCGAGCCGCCCGGCGAGGCCCTGGCCGCCCCAGCGCATCACGATGTCGTGGTTGTACTCGAAGACCGGGCGGGCTACCGGCCCGAGCACGTTCATCCAGCGCTTCGTCGTGTGCACGTTCCAGTCGTACAGCACCGCGGTCACGCCGGCCTGCTCGAACAGGCGCCAGTGTCCCGTGCCGGTCAGCGCGCCGGTGGCGCGGCCGTGCATCTCCAGGGGAGCGTCGGTCCGCTCCACCTCGAAGTCGAACTCGAGCTCGTATGGGATGCGGCTGCGCCAGGCCAC
Organism: uncultured Thermoleophilaceae bacterium; assembly: GCA_963771715.1. GTDB lineage: Bacteria > Actinomycetota > Thermoleophilia > Solirubrobacterales > Thermoleophilaceae > JACVRW01. Next base: position 371,752 of record CAVYUQ010000003.1, on the reverse strand, counting down.
GCGGTAGCGGTCGTTGCCGAGCGCACGCGTGCGCTCGACGCCGCGCCACCAGGCGGGCCACTGCTCCACGTCCTGGAGGACCTCCCAGATCGCTTCGCGGGAGATCTCCAGGAGCCAGGTCGTGAGAAAGGAGTAGCTAGGTCTCGAGGTTCACCATCACATGCTTGACGATGGTGTAGTCCTCGAGCGCGTACTTCGACATGTCCTTGCCGTAGCCGGACTGCTTGAAGCCGCCGTGGGGCATCTCCGTCGCCATCGTGATGTGGTCGTTGATCCACACGGTGCCGAAGCGGATCGCGTTCGCGACCCGGTGCGCGCGCCCGATGTCGCGCGTCCACACCGACGCCGCGAGCCCGTAGCGCGTGCCGTTGGCCCACTCGATCGCCTTCGCCTCGTCGTCGAACCGCTGGACGGTCATGACGGGGCCGAAGATCTCGTTCTGGATCATCTCGTCGGTCTGCTCGAGGCCGGCGACGACCGTCGGCTCGACATACGAGCCGGGCAGGTCCGGCTTGCCGCCACCGGTCACGATCTCCGCCTTGCCGTGGCGCTCGAGGAATCCGAGCACGCGCTCGCGCTGCCGCTCCGAGTTCACCGGCCCGAGCGTCGTGTCCGGGTCGAACGTGTCGCCGAGCTTGTAGCCCTTCGCCTCCTCGGCCAGGCCGCTGACGACCTGGTCGTAGACCTTCGACGAGGCAAGCACGCGCGTCGCGGCCGTGCAGTCCTGGCCGGCGTTATAGAGGGCCGTGCCCGCGATCGTCTCGAGCGCGGTCGACATGTCCACGTCGTCGAACACGATCACCGGCGCCTTGCCGCCGAGCTCGAGGTGGACGCGCTTCAGCGAGTCCGACGCGGCCTTCGCGATCCACTTGCCGGTCTCCGGCGAGCCGGTCAGGGAGACCATGTCGATGTCGGGGTGCGTGACGAGCGACGAGCCCGCCGGCTGGCCGTGGCCGGTGATCACGTTCAGCACGCCCTTCGGCAGCACCTCGGCCGCGTACTCGGCGAGCTTCACCGTCGTGATCGGCGTGGTCTCGGCGGGCTTCAGCACGATCGTGCAGCCGGCCGCGAGGGCGGGGCCGATCTTCCAGGCGGCCATCATCAGCGGGTAGTTCCACGGCGCGATCTGGCCCACCACGCCGGCGGGCTCGCGCCGGATGATCGACGTGCGGCCCGCCGCGTACTCGCCCGAAGCCTGGCCCTCGGGCATACGGCCCGCGCCTGCGAAGAAGCGCAGCGTGTCGCTTACCGCCGGCATCTCGTCCTCGAAAAACGCGTTGCGCGGCTTGCCGGCGTCCGCGGCCTCGAGATCCGACAGCTCCTCGGCGTGCTCGTCGAGGATGTCGGCGAGCTTCAGCATCGCGGTCGCGCGCTCACTCGGCGTCGTCGTCGACCACCCCTCGAACGCGGCCTTGGCTGCCGCCACGGCGCGGTTCACGTCCTCCTCGCCCGACAACGGCATGTCGGCGATCACCTCGCCGTTGGCGGGGTTCGTCACCTCTTCGGTTGCGCCATCTACGGCATCCACCGACTCGCCGTCGATGAAGTTCTGGAGCTTCGTCTTTGTGGCAGTAGCCATGTGCGGGTCCTCTCTCCTCGCCTAGGCAGCGACGCCCAGGACATCCTCAACGGGTGTATACGGCATGCCTGTGCCCTCAGCCACGGCCGGGTGCGTGACCTTGCCGCCGGCCACGTTCACGCCGGGCCGCAGGCCGGGCAGCTTCTCGATCGCGCCCTGGAGCCCGTGGTCGGCGAGGGCGAGCACGTACGGAAGGGTCGCGTTTGTGAGCGCGAACGTGGAGGTCACCGGCACGGCCCCCGGCATGTTCGCGACGCAGTAGTGGGTCACCCCGTCCACCTCGTAGACGGGATCCGAGTGGGTGGTCGGGCGGGAGGTCTCGAAGCAGCCGCCCTGGTCGATCGACACGTCCACGAGCACGGCTCGCTTCTTCATCATGCCGAGCTGGCTGCGCTTGACCACGTAGGGCGCCCGGGCGCCGTGGATCAGCACCGCGCCGATCACGAGGTCGGCGCGCGGCAGCATCTCCTCCACGGCGAGCGTCGACGAGTAGACGGTGGACGCGCGCCCGCCGAAGCCGATGTCGAGCTCACGCAGGCGGTCGATGTTGCGGTCGTACACGAACACGTCGGCCTCCATGCCGATAGCGATGAACGCCGCGTTCTGGCCGACCACGCCGCCGCCGATGATCATCACCGTCGCGGCGGCCACGCCCGGCACGCCGCCGAGCAGCACGCCGCGCCCCCCGAGCGGGCGCTCGAGGAAGAACGCTCCCGCCTGCGTGGCGATCTTGCCGGCCACCTCGCTCATCGGCGCGAGCAGCGGCAGCCGGCCCTGCTCGTCCACGACGGTCTCGTAGGCCACGCACGTGGCCCCGGAGTCCGCAAGACCCTTCGTCAACTCGGGGTCGGGCGCCAGGTGCAGGTACGTGAACAGCAGGTGGTCGGGCCGCAGCATCTCGACCTCCTGCGGCTGCGGCTCCTTGACGCCGAGGATCATCTCCGCCTCGTCGAACACCGACTGCGCGTCCGGGACGATGCGCGCGCCCTGCGCGACGTACTCGTCGTCCGGGATCGTGCTGCCCACGCCCGCCTCGGACTGGATCACCACCTCGTGCCCGTTCTCGACGAGCTCCCTCACCCCCGCGGGCGTGAGGGACACGCGGTACTCGTCCGTCTTGATCTCCGTCGGAACCCCGACCTTCATGCCGTCACGTCCTCCGCTCTAAGTCACTAACTCTCGGGCTCGCAGCGCAAGCCAGAACTCGATCCGGTCGCGGGCATTCGAGAGGTCACGGCCCGTGAGCTGCTCGACCCGCCTGATTCGATAGCGCAGCGTATGCCGGTGGCAGTACAGCTCGCGCGCCGCCTTCTCCCACTGGCCGTTCTGCTCGATGAAAGCCTCCAGCGAACGGATCAGCTCGTCGCCGTACTCCCCGCTCGCGTCCTCCAGCGGCCCGAGTACGCTGTCGCAGTAGAGGCGCAGCGCGTCGTCGTCCTGGAGCGAGAGCAGGAGCTGGAAGGCGCCCAGGTCCCGGTACGAGGCCACGGCAGGGGAGGAGCCGTTGGCGAGCGCCGCCGCCTCCAGGGCGCAGCGGGCCTCGTGGAACGTGCGCCGCAGCGAGCCCACGGGCGCCGCACGCGAAGCGGCTGCCCGCAGCGCCGCGGCCTCGCCGGCGATCGTGTCCCGCGCCCGGGATGCCAGCGCGACCGTGTCGAGATCGTCGCGCGCGTCCACCACGGCGCACAGCAGCCGGTCACGCGTGGCCACGAGCGCGCCCACGCCGGCGTCGGCCAGGAAGCGGTCGAGTTCGCCCTCGGCCTGCGGCGCCGGGGCGCCGTCCTGCCCGGAGAACACCAGCACGGCGGCGCTGTGGCCGATCCCGAAGGGGCGCAGCCGCATGGCCAGCTCCTCTTCGGACAGGCGGCCGGTGAGCGCCTCCGCGAGCACGTCGCCCGCCAGGCGCCGCTCGGTGTCGCGCATCGCGCGCTGGCGCATCAGCTCGAGTGCCACGACGGTCACGGCCTGCTGGAGGATGAGCCGCTCGAAGTCGCCGAGGCCGCCGGTGTCGCGCGCGGCCACGAGCCACGCCTGCGGCGCTCCGCGGCCGCGCAGCGAGATTGGCAACACGAGCGAACGGCCCGCGATATCCGGATGGTCGGGCGCGAACTCGGCGTTCTCCGACGCGCGCGCCGTGCCGGCGCTGAGCTCCTCGCTGCGCCGGACGACCTCCTCGCGGACCTGCTCGAGGGCCGACTCCGGCACCGGGCGCCGGAACGCCTTGGAGGAGATCGTCTCCCCGCGCCCCGAGAGCACGCAGACCGCGCCGCCGGTGGCGGCCGCCAGGGCGCGCACCAACTCGTCGAGGCCGCTCTCCTCGAGCACGAGCCGCTCGAGGCGCTTGTGGATAGCGATGCCGCGCTGGAGCACCTCGTACTGCTCGTTCACCAGCCGGGTGAACGCCTTCTCCGTGAGCGCGATGAACGGCAGCTCGTAGGGCACCTCGAACACCGGGAAGCCGAGCTCGCCGGCCTCCTCCACGAGCGCGGGGGGCACCTGCTTATGGTCGAAACCCGTCCCGAACCCGAGCCCCGACAGGTGGTGCCCCGACAGCAGGCGTGCGAACTCGCGCTGGCGCTCGTCGGTGTCGAGCTGGATCCCGGTGGTCAGAAGCAGCTCACCGCCCGACAGCCAGGGCGTCGGGTTGGGCAGCTCGGAGATGTGCACCCAGCGGACGGGTGCGTCAGCCCCCGCGTCGCCCGTCGTGAGCTCGAGCCCCATCTCGGACACGAGCCCTCGTACGGTGAGCATGGCTCAGTGGCGCACGATCCGGTCCCAGGCCTCCGTGAGCACCTGTCGCAGGACCCGGTCGATGATCTCGAATTCCTCGCTGTCCGCGATCAGCGGCGGCGAGAGTTGGATCACGGGGTCGCCGCGGTCGTCCGCGCGGCAGATCAGCCCGTTCTTGAAGAGCTCGCCCGACATGAAGCCGCGCAGGAGCTCCTCGCCCTCCTCGTCGGAGAAGCTCTCCTTGGTCTCCTTGTCCTTGACGAGCTCGAGCGCCTGGAAGTAGCCGGCACCGCGCACATCCCCAACGATCGGCAGGTCCTCCCTGAGCTTGTCGAGCATGCCGCGGAACTCGCCCTCCTTCTCGAGCACGTGCCCGCAGAGGTCCTCGCGCTCGAAGATGTCGAGGTTCGCGAGGGCCACGGCGGCGGATACCGGGTGCCCGCCGAACGTGATCCCGTGGGTGAAGTTCCTCGTATCGGCCATGAACGGGTCCGCCACGCGGTCGGACACGATCACGGCGCCCATCGGCGAGTAGGAGGAGGTCAGCCCCTTCGCCGTCGTGATCACGTCGGGCACGACGTTGAAGCGCTCGACGCCGAAGTAGTGCCCGAGGCGGCCCCAGGAGCAGATCACCTCGTCGGCGATCAGCAGGACGTTGTGCTTGTCGCAGATCTCGCGCACCCGCTGCCAGTAGCCGTCCTGCGGCACGAAGCAGCCGCCCGAGTTCTGCACCGGCTCGAGGATCACGGCCGCCACGGTTTCCGGCCCCTGGAACTCGATCGCGTGCTCGATCTCGTCCGCGGCCCAGAGCGGGTCGCGCTCCTCGGACCAACGGTAGGAGTTCGTGTTGGCCACGTGGAAGGCGCCCGGCACGAGCGGCTCGAACGGTGTGCGGAGCGGCGTGATGCCCGTGATCGAGATCGCGCCGAAGGTCGTGCCGTGGTAGGCCGTCTCGCGCGCGATGATCTTCGTCTTGTTGGGGTTGCCGGTGAGCTTGTGGTACTGGCGCGACAGCTTCCAGGCGGACTCGACCGCCTCGGAGCCGCCCGAGGTGAAGAACACGCGGTTGAGGTCGCCGGGAGCGAGGTTCGCGATCCGCTCGGCCAGCTCGATCGCCTTCGGGTGCGCGTAGCTCCAGTTCGTGTAGAAGCCGAGCTGCTTGGCCTGCTCGGCGGCGGCCTCGCCGAGCTCGGCGCGGCCGTGTCCGGCGTTCACGCAGAAGAGCGCGGAGAGTCCGTCGAGGTAGCGCTTGTCGTGCTCGTCGTAGACGTACGAGCCCTCGCCGCGCACGATGATCGGGATCTCATGCTCGTCGTCGTACGCGCCCATCCGGGTGAAGTGCATCCAGAGATGGCGACGTGCCTTCTCCTGGAGCGGGCTCGGAGCCCCGGCATGGGGCTCGTAGACCGTCTGGGGTGTGGTGGCCACTGCTTCTCCTCGAATCGACGACGTCTAGACGCAATGGACAACGGTATCGCGTTCTTGGAGCGACACAAGGGCGCGGGGAGTGAAACGCGGCATTGTCGCATGCTCCATTCCGTCCAATTAAGCCACGGTGTTTTCGGCATTCCGCCTCTTGTCATAGATACGGTTCGGCCATAGGTTGCCGACCAGCATGAGCCATGAGGTCCAAACGGGCGCTGACACGCCGAGCGTCCGGCTCGAGCGTGTCACGAAGCGCTTTGGCGACTTCACCGCCGTGCGCGAAATGGACCTCGACATTCCGCGCGGCGAGTTCTTCACCATGCTGGGCCCGTCGGGCTGCGGAAAGACCACAACGCTGCGGATGGTCGCCGGCTTCGAGGACCCGAGCGAGGGCCGCGTGCTGCTGTCGGGCGAGGACGTGACGAGCCTGCCGGCCTTCAGGCGGCCCACCAACACCGTCTTCCAGAGCTACGCGCTGTTCCCGCACCGCAGCGTCGAGAAGAACGTGGCCTTCGGGCTCGAGCGCCAGAAGGTCGACCGCGACGAGATCCGGCGCCGCGTGGGCGAGGAGCTCGAGCGCGTGGGGCTCGCCGCCGAGGCCAAGCGCAGGCCGGCCCAGCTATCCGGCGGCCAGCAGCAGCGCGTGGCCCTCGCGCGCGCGCTCGTGAACCGGCCGGAGGTACTGCTGCTCGACGAGCCACTCGGCGCGCTCGACCTGAAGCTCCGCAAGCAGCTCCAGGTGGAGCTGAAGCGGATCCAGCGCGACGTGGGCATCACGTTCGTCTACGTGACCCACGATCAGGAGGAGGCGCTCACCATGTCCGACCGCATCGCGGTCATGAACAGGGGCGTGGTCGAGCAGGTGGCGGACCCCGAGACGGTCTACGAGCGCCCCGGCACCACCTTCGTCGCCGGCTTCATAGGCGTCTCGAACCTGATGCCCGGCGAGGTCGTGTCGAGCAACGGCGCCGGCACGCAGATGCGCCTGGACGCTGGTCCCACCGTGAAGGCGCTGGACTCGGGCGGCGTGAAGACCGGAGAGCGGGCGCACGCGGTGGTGCGCCCGGAGAAGCTCGAGCTTCAGGAGGCCGGAGCCCCGGCCGAAGGCAGCCGCCCCAGCGTGGAGGGGCAGGTGGAGAGCTCGTTGTATCTAGGCACAGCCACGCAGATGGTCGTAAAGCTTGGAGACGGCACGCGCATGACCGTGTTGGTGCCCAATGCCGACGCAGAGGCACGCCGGGACCTGCCGGCGGCCGGTGATGCGGCCAGGTTGAGCTGGTCGGACGAGAACATCCACATCGTGAGGGAAGGAACATCGGAGTGACGCCAATGAACGACGACCTGGACCGCTATTTCGAGCGGCTGCTGCGCAACCCGCTCACGCGCCGGCGCATGCTCCAGCGCGGCGCTGCCGGTGCCCTGAGCGCCTCTGCGCTCGCGTACCTGGCGGCGTGCGGGACCGACGAGTCGGGGGGCGGCGACGACAAGGCCGCGTCGGAGGAGGTCATCCCCAAGGGGAAGATCGGCAGTTCGCTTTACATCGCCAACTGGCCGCTCTACATCGAGGAGGACCACGGCACCCTCAAGGAATTCCAGGAGGCGTACGACGGCAAGCCGAAGGTCAAGTACGTCGAGGAGGTAAACGACAACACCGAGTTCTTCGGCAAGGTCCGCCAGCAGTACGACCAGGGGAACTCCGGCGGCCGTGACATCCACGTGGTCACCGACTGGATGGCCGCGCGCATGATCCGCCTCGGCTACGTCCAGAAGTTCGACAAGTCCACCATGCCGAACGCGAACGAGAACCTCATCGAGCGGCTCAAGTCGCCGCCGTTCGACCCCACGCGTGACTATTCCATGCCCTGGCAGTCGGGCATCGCGGGGATCATCTACCGCAAGGACAAGGTGAAGCGCGAGCCCAAGTCGGTGGACGACCTGTTCGACCCGGACTACAAGGGCAAGGTCACGATGCTGACCGAGATGCGCGACACCGTCGGCGTGGTGGCGGCCTCGTTGGGCCACGACCCGGAGAAGGCCACCGTCGACCAGTTCATGGAGGCGATCGACAAGATCGGCGAGGGCTCCGACTCGGGACAGATCCGAGGCTTCACCGGCAACGAGTACACGAAGGACATCACGAAGGGCGACTCCTGGGTGATCATCGGCTGGTCCGGCGATGCCGTTCAGCTCCAGGCCGACGATCCGAACATCCAGTTCGTGGTCCCGGAGACCGGCGGGCACCTCTGGACGGACAACATGCAGATTCCCGTGGGCGCCCCGGAGGCCTTCACGGCCGAGAAGTTCATCGACTTCGTGTACCAGCCGGAAATCCAGGCCGACATCGCGGAGTACGTGAACTACATCTGTCCCGTTAAGGGCGTAAAGGAGATACTCGTCAAGCGCGACAAGGCGTTCTTCGACAACCAGCTGATATTCCCGGATGACGCGTTCCTCGAGGACACGTTCATCTTCCGGGGGCTCAAGCCGGAGGAGGAGCAGGAGCTGGACGACGCCTTCCAGCAGGTGATCGGCGCCTAGGTCGTTCCGCAGGATCCGCATGTCGGCCCGGCTTAGAAAGGCAGCGCTTCCGTATCTGCTGCTCCTTCCGGGGCTGGGCTGGCTGCTGCTCTTCTTCGCGATTCCGCTGGTGATCATGTTCCTGGAGTCGCTCAAGACGGGCACGATCGACACCGGCTTCCAGCTCACCTGGGAGTTCTCGAACTACACCGACGCGCTGTCCGACTACAACGAGCAGTTCGTGCGCTCGTTCGAGTACGCGGGGCTTGCGACGTTGATCGCGCTGCTGATCGGCTACCCGCTCGCGTACGTGATCGCGTTCCGTGGCGGCCGCTACCGCAACGCCCTGCTGCTGCTCGTGATCGTGCCGTTCTTCGTCACGTACCTGATCCGCACGCTGTCCTGGGAGACGATCCTCTCCGACTCCGGTCTCGTGGTGAACACGCTCCAGACGATCGGAATCGTGTCCAACGAGGGCCGCCTGCTCGACACGACGGTGTCGGTGGTGGCCGGCATCACCTACAACTACCTGCCGTTCATGGTCCTGCCGCTCTACGCGAGCCTCGAGCGGATCGACGGGCGAATGCTCGAGGCGGGCTACGACCTCTATGGCCGCCGCCGCGACGTGTTCCTGCGTGTGACGCTGCCGCTGTCGATGCCCGGCGTTGTGGCGGGCACGCTGCTCACGTTCATCCCGGCAGCGGGCGACTTCATCAACGCCGAGCTGCTCGGCACGCCGCGCCAGTTCATGATCGGCAACGTGATCCAGTCGCGCTACCTCGAGGTGGCCGACTACCCGACGGCGGCGGCGCTCTCGTTCCTGCTGATGGCGTTCATGCTCATCATCGTCCTGATCTGGGCTCGCATCGCCGGCACCGAGGCGCTGCTCGGCACCGAAGGTGAGCGCAGATGACCCTCCGGCGCCGCGGGCTCGACTGGCTGCTGAACGCGTACGCCGGACTCGCGCTGATCTACCTGCTGGTCCCGATCGCGATCATCATGGTCTTCTCGTTCAACAACCCGCGCGGGCGCTTCAACTTCATCTGGCAGGAGTTCAGCTTCGAGGCCTGGAAGGACCCGTTCGGGGTGCCGGGCATCGGCGACGCCCTGCGCAACTCGCTGGAGATCGCCGCGCTCTCGACGCTCTGCGCGACGATCCTCGGGACGCTCACGGCGCTCGCGCTCGTGCGCTACGAGTTCAAGGGCCGCGCGCCGATCAACTTCTTCATCTTCATCCCGCTTGCGACCCCCGAGGTCGTGCTCGGGGCGGCGCTGCTCTCGCAGTTCCTGAACCTGGGCACGCCGCAGCTCGGGTTCGCAACGATCCTGATCGCCCACATCATGTTCAACCTGTCGTTCGTCGTGATCACTGTGCGCTCGCGGCTGATCGGCTTCGACCGCTCGCTCGAGGAGGCGGCCCAGGACCTCGGCGCGACGCCGTGGGAGACGTTCCGGCTCGTGACGCTGCCCCTGATCATGCCGGGCGTGGTGTCTGCGGCGCTGCTCGCCTTCGCCCTCTCGATCGACGACTTCGTGATTACGTTCTTCAACTCCGGCTCCACCATCACGTTCCCGCTCTTCATCTGGGGCGCCGCGCGGGTGGCGATCCCGCCGCAGATCTACGTGATCGCCACGATGATCTTCCTGTTCACGGTGGCCATGATGATCATCACCGTCTGGCAGCAGCGCCGCGCCGAGAAGATGGCCGCGGTGCGGCCGGATGAGCCCGCCCCCGTGGTCGCCGACCGGGCGTTCGCGTGACAACGGCTCAGCGCGCCCAGCTCGCGGCGCTGATCGCCCGCGAGCGCGAGACGTACGAGCGAGACCACCCGCGCTCGCGGGAGCTCCACGAGCAGGCGCCGCGGCAGCCTGCTGGCCGGCGTGCCGATGTCGTGGATGGCGATGTGGGTGGGCGGCTTCCCGCTCTATCTCGACCGTGCCCACGGCGCCACGATCGTGGACGTGGACGGCCACGAGTACGCGGACTTCTGCCTCGGGGACACCGGCGCCATGGCCGGGCACTCGCCCGAGCCGACGATGAGGGCGATCGCCGGGATCGAGGGCATCACCACGATGCTCCCGACCGAGGATGCCGCGTGGGTGGGCGCCGAGCTGGCGCGCCGCTTCGGGATGCCGTACTGGCAGTTCGCGCTCACGGCCACGGACGCGAACCGCTGGATGATCCGCATGTGCCGCCACGTGACCGGCCGGCCGCGAATCGCGGTCTTCAGCTGGTGCTACCACGGCTCGGTCGACGAGGCGTTCGTGACGCTCGACGAGCAGGGCCAGGGGCGCGCGCGGGAGGGGCTGGTGGGCCCGGCGGTCGATCCCAGCGAGACCACCCGGGTGGCGGAGTTCAACGACATCGAGTCGGTGGAGCGCGCCCTCGGGCACGGGGACGTGGCGTGCCTGCTGATGGAGCCGGCGCTCACGAACATCGGGATCGTGCTGCCGGAGCCGGGCTTCATGGACGCGGTGCGCGAGCTCTGCACGACGCACGGCACGCTGCTGATCATCGACGAGACGCACACGCTCTCCGCCGGGCCCGGCGGGTGCACGGCCGCCTGGGGGCTCGAGCCGGACGCCGTGACGCTCGGCAAGTCGATCGGCGGCGGAGTCCCGATCGGCACCTACGGCGTGAGCGCCGAGCTGGCCGAGCGGCTCGCCGCGCAGGAGGACGCCGACTACGAGGACACCGGCGGCGTGGGTGGCACGCTCGCCGGGAACGCGCTCTCGCTCGCGGCGGCGCGCGCGACGCTCGGGGAGGTGCTCACCGACGCCGCGTTCGAGCACATGATCGCGCTGCGCGAGCGCTTCGTGGAGGGAGTCGAGGGCGTGCTGGCGGAGCACGGCGTGCCGTGGTCGATCCTGTCGCTCGGCGCGCGCTGCGAGTACCGCTTCACGGCGGAGCCGCCGCGCACCGGCGCCGAGTCCGCAGCGGCCGACGACCCGGAGCTCGAGGAGTACCTTCACCTCTACCTGATGAACCGCGGCGTGCTGATCACCCCGTTCCACAACATGGCGCTGATGTGCCCGGCCACGACGGAGGAACAGGTGGACCGTCACACCGAGGTCTTCGGCGCGGCCGTGACAGAGCTCGCCGCGTGAGCAGCTACGAGCGGATCGCCGAGCTCCCCCTGGAGGTGGAGTCGCTCTCCTTCGAGGGCCTCGAGCTCAAGTTCAACGAGGAGTTCACGCGCGCCACCACGCTGATCCAGCTGCGCGGTCCCGGCGGTGAGACCGGCGTGGGCGAGGACGTGGTCTACGACGAGATCGACCACGTGAACCTCCAGGCCGACGGCCCGGGCTCGATCGACCTGGCCGGGTCCTACACGCTCGACTCCTTCTCCAAGCATCTGGACGAGGTGCCGCTCTGGCCGGCGCCGCCGGTGCGGGAGACGTCGCCCGACTACCGCCGCTGGGCCTTCGAGTCCGCGGCCCTCGACCTGGCCCTGGCTCAGGCCGGCCGCTCGCTCGCGGACGTGATCGAGCGCGAGCCGCGGGCGCTCAACTTCGTGGTCTCGATGCGGCTCGGCGGCCTCGAGCAGACGGAGCCCGAGAAGCCCGACCGAGTCCTGAACCTGCTCGAGCGCTACCCAGGCACGAAGCTGAAGCTCGACCCCACGAACAACTGGACGCAGGAGCTCGTGGACCAGCTGGTGGCCACCGGCGCGATCGACTCGCTCGACCTCAAGGGGCAGTACAAGGGCACGCCGGTGGACGTGGAGACCGACCCCGAGCTGTACCGAATGGTGATCGAGTCGTTTCCGAACGCGTGGCTCGAGGATCCGGACGTGACCGACGCCACGCGCCCGATCCTCGACGCGGTGAGCGAGCGCGTGACCTGGGACGCGCCGATCCACTCCGTCGCGGACGTGCTCGACCGTCCCTGGAGGCCGCGCATGGTGAACATCAAGCCGTCGCGCTTCGGGCCGCTCAGCAGGCTGTTCGAGATGTATGACTGGTGCGAGCAGGAGGGGGTACAGGCGTACGGCGGCGGCCAGACCGAGCTCGGCCCCGGCCGCGGCCACATCCAGTACCTCGCCTCGATCTTCCACCCCGACACCCCGAACGACACGGCGCCATCCGGCTACAACAACCCGCAGCTCTCCGACGGCCTCCCCACGAGCCCGCTCGAGCCACGCATCGCGCCGGCCGGCTTCCGCTGGCTGCCGTGATCGAGGCGTCCCCCCGACATCCGGGTGGCGACCCACTCGAGATGGCGCGCCGGATCAGCGCGTTCCTCGGCGAGGCCACGCGCTCGCTCGACCTGGCGCTATACGACGTGCGGCTCCCGGGTGAGCCGGGCGACATAGTCGCGGCCGCGCTCTGCGATGCCAGCGAGCGCGGCGTGAAGGTGCGCATCGCCTACAACGCCGATCACCCCGAGCGCCTGACCTTTCCGCCGCCGCCGAGCACGAAGCCGGAGCTGCTCGAGGCGATGCCGTTCCCCACCTGCGGCATCCCCGGCATCCCTGACCTCATGCACCACAAGTACGTGGTGCGCGACGGTGAGTCTGTGTGGACGGGCTCGATGAACTGGACAACCGACTCGTGGAGCCTCCAGGAGAACGTCGTCCTCGTTGCCGAGCAGGCCGCGGCCCTCGCCGCCGAGTTCGCCCGCAACTTCGACGAGCTGTGGACCGCGCGCGACGTGGAGGCCAGCGGGCATGAGGACCCGCGGCCGGTGGACGTGGACGGCCGCGCGGTGCGCGCATGGTTCACACCGGGCCATGGCGAGGAGCTGTCGCATCGGATCGCCAAGGCGATCGGCAAGGCACGGGCGCGCGTGCGGATCGCATCGCCGGTGATCACGGCCGGCCCCGTGCTCGGGACTCTTGCCGAGGTGACCGCTGAGCACCGGGTGGATCTTCGCGCCGTGGTCGACCGGACGCAGATGGACCAGGTGGTCTACCAGTGGCGCACGAACGGCCACTCGGCGTGGAAAATCCCGATCCTCGCGTCCGTGCTCGCCAACGGGGACTTCAAGGGAAAGCAGTCGACCCAGTGGACGCCGGAGACGCCCCACGACTTCATGCACGCGAAGGTCACCGTGGCCGACGACACCGTCTTCGCAGGGTCGTTCAACCTGTCGCGATCAGGCGAGATGAACGCCGAGAACGTGCTCGAGATCCACGACGCCGAGCTCGCCGACCAGCTCGCCGGCTTCATCGACGAGATCCGCGAGCGCTACGAGCCTATGCCCGTGCCTGCCGGTGAGCCGCCGACATGAGCAGCTCACGCACCTCGGTGGGCTCGTCGACCACGCTGAACATATCGAGGTCGTCCGGGCTGATGTTGCCCTCGGCGAGCATGCGCTCGCGCAGCCAGTCCACGAGCCCGCCCCAGTAGTCGGACCCGACCAGGATCACGGGAAACTCCGTGATCTTGCCCGTCTGCGTGAGCGTGAGCGCCTCGAACAGCTCGTCCATCGTGCCGTAGCCGCCGGGGAAGACGACGAAGCCGCTCGCGTAGCGCACGAACATGATCTTGCGCGCGAAGAAGTAGTGGAACTCGAGGGAGATGTCGCAGTAGGGGTTGCCGCCCTGCTCGAACGGCAGCTCGATGTTGAGGCCGATCGAGCACGCGCTGGCGTCCTTCGCCCCGCGGTTGGCCGCCTCCATGATCCCGGGGCCGCCCCCGGTGATGATCGCCAGCCCGCTCTCGCCCACAATGCGCGCGGTCTCGCGCGCCAGCGCGTACTCGGGGTCGTCGGTGGGCGTGCGAGCCGAGCCGAAGAAGGACGCCGCGGCGCCCACTCCCGAGAGCGCGTCGAAGCCCGCCCGCAGCTCCTCGGTGATGCGCTCGAGCCGGTCCTCGTCGGTGAGCGTCGAGCGAACCGCCGCCTCTTGGGCGGCGATGATCTCCTCGTCGAGGGTGCGGGGCTCGCGTGGCACGACCTACGAGACTAGATGGCCGGCGCTCGCTGACCGCCGGCCATCCAGATTCCCCCTTCCCCCCCGGAAAGTACGAATTGGCACTACCCATTGGCCTGGCGAGCCATGCCGCCGCAATGGCACAACCTGCATACCAATGTTGGACAGTTCGTACTAAAGCGCCAGCGACAGCGGTTGCTCGAGCAGCTCCTTGACGCGCGCCAGGAACTGGGCGCCGTCGGCGCCGTAGAGGATGCGGTGGTCGCAGATCAGCGTGAGCACCATCTGGTCGCGGGCCACGACCTTGCCCTTCTCGTCCACCGCCGGCTTCTTCGCGAGCTTGCCGACGGTGAGGATCGCCGCCTGTGGCGGGTTGATGATCGCGGTGAACTGCTCGATGCCGAACATGCCCAGGTTCGAGACCGTGAACGTGCCGCCGGAGAGCTCCGGCGGGGTCACGGTCTTCTCCTTGACCTTCTCGATCACCGCGCGCGCGTCGCGGGCGATCTGGCCGAGCGACTTCTTGTCGGCGTCGAAGACGGTGGGCACCACGAGCGCGTCCTGGGCCGCCACCGCGATGCCCACGTTGACCCGCTCGTAGAGCTCGAACTTGCCGTCGCGGTAGGCGCCGTTCACGCGCGGGAACTCGCGCAGCACGTTCGCGGCGGCCTTCACGACCATGTCGTTGAAGGAGGGCACCGGGTCAGAGATCTGCTTGAGTCGCGCGCGCAGCTCCACGGCCGCGGTCATGTCCACCGTCAGCGCGATCGAGAACTCGGGCGCGGTGGCCTTCGACTCGGCCATGCGCCGTGAGACGGTCTGCTGGAGCCGCGTGAGCTCCTGGATCTCCGCCTCGCCCTTGGCGCCGGCCTCGCCGCGCTGCGGCTCCTTGGCGGGCTCCTTCTCCTCGGCCTTCTTCGGCTTGTCCTTCTTCTCCTTGGGCTTCGCTTCGGCGGTTTCCGCCTCGTCCGCGGTTTCGGCCTTGGCCTCCGCCTTGGCCCCGCCGTTCTCGGCGGCCGCCTGAACGTCCGCCTTCACGATCCGGCCGCCCGGTCCGGTGCCTTCGAGCTGGGCGAGCTCCACGCCGAGGTCGCGCGCCATGCGCCGCGCCACCGGCGAAGCCTTCACCCGGCCGTCGCCATTGCCACCCGACGGCCGCTCGCGCGTAGCGGTCCCAGCGGCAGCCTGAGTCTCGCCGCCGCCGGCCTCAGCGCCGGCAACGGCGGCCTCGCCTTCGCCCTCGGCGTCGCCCTCGCCTTCCGCCTTCGCGGGCTCGGCCTCGTCGGCGCCTTCCTCCTCGCCCTCAGCCTCGCCCTCGGCTTCCGCGTCAGCGTCGCCCTCAGCCTTCGCCGGCTCGGCCTCCTCGGCGCCTTCCTCCGCGGCGTCCTCGCCGCCCTCCTCGCCCTCGGCGTCGCCCGCTTCGGCTTCCTCCTCGCCGCCGGCCTCGGCCTCGTCGCCCGAGGCCTCTTCCTCGCCGCCCCCGGACTTCGCCTCGCCGGCCTCGCCGATCCGGGCGATCACCTCGCCGATCGGGAGGGTGTCGCCCTCCTGGGCCACGATCTCCACCAGCACGCCGTCGGCGTCGGCGTCGTAGGTCATGTTGGCCTTGTCCGTCTCGATCTCCACGAGCGGCTCGCCGCGCTTGACCTCGCCGCCCTCCTCGACCAGCCACTTGAGGACCGTGCCCTCCTCCATCGAGTCCGACAGGCGGGGCATCGTCACGTCGCTGGCCATGCTCCTCCTTACAGGTCCCGGAAGGTGGCGAGCGCGGCGTGTACCACGTGCTCCTCGTGCGGGAACGCCGCCTGCTCGAGTGGCTTCGAATAGGGCATCGGGACGTCCGCGCCGGTCACGCGCTGCACCGGTGCATCGAGCCAGTCGAAGGCCTGCTCCTGGATCAGCGCCGCGAGGTTCGCGCCGACGCCTCCGTGGGGCCAGCCCTCCTCGACGATCACCACGCGATTGGTCTTCTTGACCGACTCCAGGATCGTGTCCAGGTCGAGCGGCCGCAGCGTGCGCGGATCGATCAGCTCAGCGTCGATGTCGTGCTCGTCCGCGAGCACCTCAGCCGCCTTTCCGGCGGTGATCGCCATGCGCGAGATCCCGATGATGGTCACATCGTCGCCCTCGCGTCGGATGGCGGCCTCTCCGAAGCGCATCGGGCCGCCGTTCTCCGGCACCTCGCCGCGCTGTCCATAGAGGGTCTCGTGCTCGATGAAGACCACCGGGTTGTCGTCGCGGATGGCCGCCTTCAGCAGGCCCTTGGCGTCCGCCGGCGTGCTCGGTGCGGCCACCAGCAGGCCGGGCACGTGCAGGTAGTAGGCCTCGAAGCAGTGCGAGTGGGTCGGGCCGAGCTGGTGGCCCGCGCCCTGTGGCATGCGCACCACCATCGGCACCTTCGCCTGGCCGCCGAACATGTAGTGGATCGCCGCGGCGTGGTTCACGATCTGGTCCATCGCGAGCAGCGAGAAGTTGATCGTCATCAGCTCGACCACCGGCCGCAGCCCGAGCATCGCCGAGCCCACGCCCATGCCGACGATCGTGTTCTCGGAGATCGGCGTGTCGCGCACCCGCTTCTCGCCGAACTCCTCGAGAAGGCCGGCCGTGACCTTGAAGGCGCCTTGGAACACGCCGATGTCCTCGCCCATGAGGAAGACCTTCTCGTCGGCCTCCATCTCCTCGCGAAGCGCCTGGTTGAGCGCCTCGCGGTAGCGCATCACGGGCACTAGTCGGCGCCTCCCTCGGCTTCGGGCTCGTCGCCGGAGACCTCGCCCTCGCCGTCCTCGGCCTCGGTCGATTCGTCCTCGTCGTCGGTGCTGTTCGCCTGGCGGCGGTTGCGGGCCTCCTGGTCGCCCACGTTCGCGTAGGCGGCGCCGGCCTCGGCGAGCTGGTGCGGCAGCTCGCCCGCCTCGCGCTCCCGCTCGCCACGGTGCACCTCGGGAGAGCGCTCGTCGACTGTCCACCAGCCGGGGGCGTCGCCCGTGAAGACGTACACGTCGTCGTATAGGGAGTCGAGGTCGGGGAAGGGCGACTGGTCGGCGAACTGCACCGCCTCGTCCACGGTGTGGATCGCCTTCTCGTCGAGCTCCTCGAACTGGTCCTGCGTGACCACGCCCTCCTTGACGAGGCGCTTGCCGAAGGCCTGGATCGGGTCGCGCCCGCGCCACTCCTCCACCTCGTCCTTCGAGCGGTACTCCTCCGGGTCGGCCATCGAGTGGCCGCGGAAGCGGTAGGTCACGGCCTCAACGAGCTGCGGCTTGCGCTCCTCGCGCGCGCACCGGAGCGCCTCGGTCACGACGGAGTGCACGTCGAGCACGTCCATGCCGTCGCAGCGCGTGCCGGGCACGCCGAAGCCCTCGGACTTGAGCGAAAGGTCCGTGATCGCCGAGTGGCGGTGGAGCGCCGTGCCCATGCCGAACTGGTTGTTGATGATCACGAAGACCACCGGCAGCTTCCAGAGCGCCGCGAGGTTCATCGTCTCGCCGAAGGTGCCCTGGTTCGTGGCGCCGTCGCCCATCATCGAGAGGATCGCGTCCTCGTTCTCCATGTAGTCGCACGCGAGCGCGACTCCCGCGGAGAGCGGCAGGCTGCCGCCGACGATGCCGTAGCCGCCGAGGAAGCGCTTCTCCATGTCGAAGAGGTGCATCGAGCCGCCGCGGCCCTTGGAGCAGCCGTCCACGCGGCCGAACAGCTCGGCCATGACGGCGTTCGGGTGCGTGCCGCGCGCGATCGCCTGGCCGTGCTCGCGGTAGGTGGACATCAGGTAGTCGTTGTCGCGCAGCGCCTGGGTGGCGCCCACCACCGTGGCCTCCTCGCCGATACACAGGTGGAGGAAGCCGCCGATCTTCGCCTTCGCGTACATCTCGCCCGCGCGCTCCTCGAAGCGGCGGATCAGGAGCATCTTCTCGAGGACGGTGAGGCAGGTCTCCTTGTCCGGGAGGTCGTGCTTGACCTTCCCGAACCCGATCTCCTCGAGCCCGGCTACCTCGCTCGGGGACTGGCCGTCCTTGGCCTGGTCGTCCTTGCCCTGGGCACCGTCATCGGCCCGTGTCGTATCACTGGTAGCCATCGGCTCGGAGAGTACCCATTGCCGCCCCGGTTCAATAACGCTCACCCCCGATTGGGGGGCATGGTCTCTCAGCCCGCGTGCGACTCGAACTGCGCCCCGCGCGCCGAGCACCGTGGCTAGGCCGGCGCCCACGCCGGCAGCGATCAGAGGGGCGGCACCGCGAGGGTGTTGTCTCGAGAATCGCCGACTCACGGCCTCGACGTTACGCCTCGGCCAGGGCGGAAGCTGCTTCTTCGAGGCGGTCGTCGCCCCAGAAGAGCTGGTCCCCCACGCCGATCGTCGGAACGCCCCGAACGCCGCGCTCGTAGGCCTCGGCTGGTGGCCTCTCGCAGCCGGTCCTTGACCGACTGGGTCTCAAGCGCCTTGAGGACCGCGTTCGGGTGGAGCTCGCATGCGGCGGCGGCGATGAGCACGTTGTCGACGTCCGAGAGATCCTTGCCGCCGGCGAACGCCTGGCGGAAGGCGGCGAGGGAGAAGGCGACAGCGCGGCCGATCGACGCGGCGAAGATGGCGGCGCGCATGGCCTTGAGCGTGTTCGTCGGCCACTCGTCCGGCCAGCGGATCGGCATGAGGTCGTACTGGGCGGCGCGGCGTTCGACCTCGGCCATGCCGGCATCGCGCTCATCGGTGGTGGCCCACGAGCGCCCGCCCGTCTCCTTCCAAATGCCGCCAAGGAGGATCGGCTGCCAGACCGGCACGACCGGCAGCACCTTGTGGACGCGCTCGGCGGTGAGATACGCGTACGGCGACCCAAGGTCGTAGTAGAAGACCGGCTGTTCCATGCACGGAGTTCTAGTTGCTCGGCAGAGCGACGCAGCGGAAGGCGTGCTGGACGGCGAGGTAGACGCGGTCATAGCTCACGACGGCCCCTTCACCCAGGACGACGGCCTCCAGCTGGTCGAACGGGTTCAGCCCATTGTCGGGGTTGCGATAGACGTTGGACGTCCACTCCCCTTGGGCGTCAAGGGGACCGTGAGTTCTGCGCGAAGGTGTCTAGCTCCGCCATGGTCGGAAGGCCGCGTCCCGCGTTGTCGCAGATGTTCGCCGCACCGAGGAATCCGTCAGGCGGACGGCTGACTCGCTCGATGCACACCCCCGCCTTGGCGACCGTGTCGGCAGGACACCGGACGCGAAGGTCTTGGGCCGTTGCTCCTCCGAGGCGCTCGGCATCTGCCGCTCGCGGCACCTGACCTAGCGCGCTCTCTCTTACAACGCCGCCGCCGATGCCGTTGCGTCTCAGGTCGCGGGCTCGGAGTGAATCGATCGCGGATATCTCGGCTGCGCACGCTGTTGTTTCGGATGTCCTTGCTGCGGAGGCTGTTATTGACGACGTCGCCGCTGTCAACGCGGATCACTGCGTACGAAGTGCCACCCAAGGCGACGAATAGCGCCGCAGTCGCGGTCACGTTCGAATACGACAAGTGCTTTCGAAGGGAGCTCAGCACGGTGGCCCACCTGCTCAGGAATGCTGGCAGGCGAAATCATGAGTCAGGGCTCGTGGGCTCGGTCACCACCAACTACCACCACCTCCACGACGCGCGAGTTGTCCGCTGATAAACGGGTAACCGCCCTCGGCAGGGAGCCGAGCACGAAATCGATAGGTCACGCGTCCGGTGGTGCCGCCGAAGCGGTAAGGGAAGTGCCAACGGCCGCGGCGGCCGGCACGAACGGTTGAGAAGGTTCGCCACCGACCTCGGAAGTGCGCCTGCATCTCGATGAGCTTGCCGTTCTCGGGAAGCGGGCGTGTGGTGACTCGTCCGCCGAAGCGCACCTGCTGCCCGTTCAGAAGACGCTGACGATCCGCTCGGATCGACGTGCTGGCCGGTACCAGCAGCGTGAAGTCGGTCGTCGCGGAGCCGATCCGCCTTGAACCCCCGTATCGGAAGAGCATTTCGCGGTTCCGAGTCGCCCTCACTACGTATCTGAACTTGCCGTCGGTACCCGTAGTCGCAAGGCCGACCGGCCCCACCCCGCCCGCAGGCCGCCTTTCAAGCGCCTCGATCGTGGCGCCCTCGATCGGTTGCCCGTCCGAATTCGTCAGGAAGCCCCTGAGACGAATCCGCCGACCGTGCCTCGCGATGACGTTGCTATCCAGCCGCCGGACTCGCCGCCGGACCAGGACTCTCTGCGCCTTGGCGCCGCTCGTAGCTCTCGCGAACGATCGTGCGCGGCACTCCTACGGCGAGGCGCGTATCGATGCGCGCTGGTAGGCGCAGCGTCGCCGCGGACCCATCCGCCCGCCGCCCAGTGGACGCCTCGTTGCCGGCCTGATCCACCGCGTGGGCTCGGAACTCGTAGGCCCCTCTGCGGAAGCGCTCGTCGTCCACATGCGCAATCAGTAGCGACCCTTCGCGGTCGGTCGTGAGTCCATGCCAGGTCGTCGTGCCCGTGCGGCGCATCTCGATTTCGCCTTGGGCGACGCCGGAGTGGCGGTCCACAGCGTTGACGACGACGCGTAGCGGATCGGCAACGTCCATCGGCTCGAATGCGAGCTGCGGGGGCTCCGGGTCGAAGCGCAGCGCGCGGTGTCACACGGCGCTCTCCTCCCGGGCGTTCCCGGCAGCGTCCTCGAGCCACACATGAAGCAGGTACTCGCCTGGCGTCGGGACGCTGAGGCCCGGCAAGCTCTGAACGTTTTGGCCGTCGCGGTAACCGCTGCGAGGGGCAGCTTCCGCTGCTGGCGCAGAGCTTCCAATGCGCACGAACGATCGGTGCGGCGTTGTTTGGCGCGTTGTCCACGACACGAGAAACCGGTTGATGCGGCGCCATGCATCGCCGCCCTCGACCTGGGGAGCAACCGGATCCGGCGGCGTGTTGTCGACGTAGACATCACGCGCGATGGCAGAAGCGTTGCCCGCAGCATCGACTGCCGACACCGCCAGCGTGTGATGCCCGTCGGTCAGGTCGCCGACGGCGGGAAGCATCGCTGTGTGACTTCGCCGGGGCACGGCTAGCTCGGGACCAGTCGCATGGGTATTCCTCACCTGGCTCCGCCCGGCCACGTCCGCCTTGATGCTGCGGACCCCGGCGTTGTCCGTCGCCGCAATCGCACTTGCGACCGCGCCGCCGGCCGCTCACCCACTGCCCGCTCGCCAGCGGACCGGCAAGCGAAATCGACGGCGGGATCGGGTCGTCGACCGTTACCTCCACCACGTGTGCGTGCATCGTTGCTCCTGGCGGGCATTGGGACGAGCCGCACATGACGAGTTGGTGGATCGCTGTTGTGCCCTCTGGTGCGCCGAAGGTCAGTGGCCAGCCGCGGTTGTCGAATCCGTTCGAGTAGCAAGCCTGGTTGGGCGGCAGCCCCAGGACCGACGCCCCGCTCGGGCTGGCTCGGAGCCATGTCCCCCAGCTGCAGTTGTCGCGAGCCATGCGCCCGGACCACCGCACCGAGGTGATGGTGGCTCCGGGTGGGGCCGTGAACAGGTGGCCGGAGTGGTTGAACCCCGAATAGGTCGCGCCGATGACGCGGTTGCTGATACCTGCCGTCGAGCCGCCTCCCGTTGGGCACGACGCGTACGCGTTTCCGACGTCCCCCAACGGTGCCCAAGCCGCGCTGCTGTAGCCGAACAGTCCTGCGGAGTCGCACGAAAAGACGGTGTACGGACGCGCCAAAGCGGTGTGTGGCGCAAGCTCGGCGACCACTCCGCACGCAGCAGCGATTACGCCCGCCACACGCGCCTGCCTACGTAGCTTCGAGGTCACACTGGTCATTTCTAGGTCTAAGTCGACGTGGTGGAGGGGTCGCCCCCGCGAGGACGAAATATATTCAGCTTCACGTTCTGATCCTGAGTGGTCCCGGCGGCGTCAGCCTAGTCCTCGGGCGCGCTCACTGACCACAGACAACTACGCAAGTTGCGCGCGAATAAGGCCGCTATTTGCGAGTAAACCGTGGGGCTCTCCGGGTGTTACGGGGCGCAAGGGACCTGACTCGGCGGGGGGCGAGGCCCCTAGCATTGGAGACTTAGCGGAGTACAGTGGAACGGGCTGAGTGGACCGACCAGCGGCATGACGACCGGATGACCGTCATCGACAGAACCTTTGACCGCGTCTTCGACGAGTTGCGCGCTGAGCGCGCTGAGCGTCGCGCCGAAGGCGCCACGTTCCGAGCTGAGATGCGGGAGTGGCGTGCGGAGCTCAGGGTGGACGTGGGAGCCCTAAACGACCGGATCACCCAGGTTGCGGAACGGATCGGTCGCCTCGAGGAGCGCGTTAGTCAGCTCGGCTTTCGTGCTGCCGGGATCCTCGCCGCCGGCTTGATCGCCCTGGTGGCTACCCAGCTTTAGAAGGGGGCGAGTCGGGAGTTGCGCGGCCTTCCGGGAGTACGATGGAACGTGCTAGATGGACTGACGAACGGCTCGATGAGCGAATGGCGGCGATAGACCAGACCTTTCAGCGGATCGACGTGTCCTTGCGCGATCTTGGTGAGGAGATGCGCGCCATGCGCAGCGATCTCACGGCAGAGATCCACGCGATCAATCAGCGCCTGACCCAGATCGGTTTCCGACTCGCGGGCATCCTTGCCGCCGGCCTGATCACGCTGGTCGCTACCCAGCTCTAGGGTTGCGGGGGCGAGTCGCCGGTCGCGGACGCTTCCGGGAGTACGATGGAAGGCGCTAGGTGGACCGACGAGCGGCTCGATGAGCGGATGGCTTTGATCGACGAGAGATTTGAGCGCGGGTTCGAGGAGATGCGCGCGATGCGCGAGGAGATGCGCGCCGGTTTTGCGGGCGTCCGCGGCGAAATCGCCCAAGTGCGCGGCGATCTCGCGGCGTTGCAGCGCCAGATAACGCATATCCTCGCCGGTTTTGCCATCACGCTGCTCGGAGTCGTCGCGGCGGGTATAGCCGCCGCGATCTCCGACGCGCTCTAGCGGCGGCTCAGCCGTGAATCAGCCAGCCGTCCGTCGCACGCGCCGCTTCCATCACGGCCTCGGCGAACGACGGGTGCGCGTGGATCGTGCGCGCCACCTCTGAGTAGCCGCCCTCGAGCTCGCGGGCGTTCACCAGCTCCTGGATCAGGTCGGCTGCCTTCACCGAGACGATGCTCGCTCCGAGCAGCTCGCCGTACTGCTTGTCGCCGACGATCTTGATCATGCCGCCGCGGTCGCCGTAGACGGTGGGGGCGCCGACCGCGCCCATCGGGATCTTCCCGACCACGACGTCGTAGCCGGCTTCCTTCGCCGCCTTCTCGCTCAGGCCGAACGACGCGACCTGCGGGTGGCAGAACGTGACGGCCGGGACGTACGCGTAGTCGATCGGGTGAACGTCCATGCCGACGGAGTCCTCGACGGCGATGATGCCCTCGTCCGACGCCTTGTGGGCGAGCGCGGGGCCGGGGACCATGTCGCCGATCGCCCACACGCCCTTGAGGCTCGTGCGCAGGTGGCCGTCGACCTTGATCAGCCCGTTGTCCTCGCGCTCGATGCCGGCTTCGTCGAGGCCGAGCCCCTCGACGTCGGGCCCGCGGCCGGCGGCGATCACGAGGTAGTCGAACTCGTCGGACTCGCCGTTGAACGTGACCTTCACGCCGGAGTCCGAGGCCTCGGCGGCCTCGACCTTCGCGCCGGTCTCGATGCGCACGTTCTGCTTCTTGATCTCGCGCGCGCAGGCCTTCGCGATATCGGGGTCCTCGAGCGGCAGGATCTGGTCGAGCGCCTCGAGCAGCGTCACCTCGGTGCCGAGCCGGCCGAGCGCCGAGGCGATCTCGGTGCCGGACGCGCCCGCGCCGATCACGCACAGCTTCTTCGGCTGCTCGTTCAGGAGCCACATCGCCGCCGTGTCGAGGATGCGCTTGCCGAACTGGAGGTCGAGGATCGGCTTCGGCACGGAGCCGACGGCGAGGATCACGCGGTCGGTCTCGATCTCGGTGCCGTCGAACTGGCCGCCGATCTTCACGTTGGCGTCGTCGGTGACTGAGCCGAAGCCCTCGATCAGGTCGATCTTGTTCTTGTCGAACAGCATCGCCACGCCGCTCGTGAGCGTCTTGACCACCTTGTCGCGGTGCTTCGTGGCGCCCGGGTAGTCCACCGACGCGCCCTCGACCTTGATGCCGAAGTCGCCGGCGTGCTGGGTCTCCATGAAGACCTCGGCCACGCGCAGCATCGCCTTGGCCGGGATGCAGGCCTCGTTGAGGCAGCGGCCGCCGACGTTGCCCTTCTCGACCACGGCGGTCTTCAGTCCGAGCTGGGCCGCCCGGATCGCGGCCACGTAGCCGCCGGGGCCCGATCCGATCACGATGCAGTCGTACTTGCTCTCCGGCATAGGGCGGTGAGACTACTTATCTGGCACGGGTCGGCCGCTCAGGCATCTGGATGCGCGCCATCGCCTTGACCATGAACCAGAACAGCGTGCCGGCGGCGGCGAGGATGGCCACGAGGAGGATCGGCGCCGCCCGCGCTGCTCACGGTGACGAGGGCGAGCGAGCTCGCGATCAGGGTGAGCGCGAGGAGCGTCTGCATGCCGAGCACGGCCCAGTAGCGGGCGTGCCACATGCCCCACGCGATGACGAAGAGCAGGCCCGCGACCAGGAGGCTCCCGGCGAGTGCACGCGCGCGGTCGTCCTCGCCGGCCGCGCCGTCCCATCCGGCCGCGACGGCGATCAGGTTTGCCACGGCGAGCAGCGCGGCCACGATCGCGCCGACCGTCACGGCCGTCGGCCGCTCCCCGGGCGCGAGCGGCTCGAGGGCCGCGCGGGCCGCGTCGTTCTTCGCGCGGCTGCGCGAGTAGCCGCCCTCGGTGGGCTCGGCGCGCTTCGCGGGCTCGGCCGGCGGCGACGCGACGGTCGGCCGCTGCTTTCCGCGGCTCTTGCGCTTCTTCGCCATGCGCGCCGCAGGTTAACGGCGCATCGATTCATAGGATCCCGGGTTCCAATGACCCGCATGCAGCGCCTCATCGTCCTCGCAACGCTCGCCGCCGCCCTACTCGCGGCCGCTCCCGCCCAAGCCCGCGCGCCGCAGGGCTTCTACGGCGTGATGTGGGACCGCGCGGCCATGAACGGCAGCCCCGCGGACCAGGCGGCGCAGTGGGCGCGCATGCGCCGCTCGGGCGTGGAATCCGTGCGGCTCGTGTTCTCGTGGGAGCGGGCCCAGCCGGTGGCAGGCGTGCCGCCCGACTTCTCGGACACGGACGCCCAGGTGGAGCTGGCGGCGCGGAACCGGATACGGCTGCTGCCGGTGGTGCTGAACACGCCGGGGTGGGCGGAGAAGTACCCGGGGCGCCATGGCTCTCCGCCCGAGTTCGCCTCGGACTACGCCGCGTTCATGAGCGCGCTCGTGGCGCGGTACGGGCCGGGCGGAACCTTCTGGACCGAGCGGCCCGACCTGCCCCAGCGCCCGCTGCGCGAGTGGCAGATCTGGAACGAGCCGCACCTGGACTTCTACTGGTACACGCCGGGCGGCGACGGCGCCTGGGCAGGCGAGTACGTGGAGCTCCTGAAGGCCGCGTACAGCGCGATCAAGACATCCGACCCCGGCGCGCGCGTGGTGCTCGCGGGGTTCGCCGACTCGAGCTGGAAGGTGCTGGCGAGGGCCTACGACGCGGGCGCGCGCGGCGCGTTCGACGTGGCCACGATCAACCTGTTCACGGGCCGGCCCGGGTTCGTCATGGCCGCCGTGCGCCTGACCCGGCGCGTGCTGAGGCGCAACCACCAGCCGCGCAAGCCGATCTGGGTCACGGAGACGACCTTCCCGGCCGCGAAGGGCCTCGTGCCGCCGCCAGACGAGGCCTGGAAGCGCCGCTGGTACACGACCAAGCGGGGGATGGCGCGCCGGCTGACCGAGCTCTACAGGCTGGGCGCGGCGAACGCCAGGCGTCTGCGGCTGGCGCGCATCTACTGGTACACGTGGGCGTCGAGCTACCGGGGCCAGGACGACCTCTTCGACTACTCCGGCCTGCTGAGCGTGGACCAGGACGGCGTGTCGACCGCACAGCCGGCGCTCCGGGCCTTCAGGCGCGCGACGCGCCGCTAGCCGGGCAGCGCCTCGCGCAGCCGGCGCGCCGCCTCGCCCGGCTCGGCCGCGTCGCGAATGGCGCGTACGACCACGACCCTGCGGGCGCCCGCCTCGACCACCTCGCCGATGTTCGCCTCGTCGATGCCGCCGATCGCGAACCAGGGCCGGTCGCCCGCATGGGCGGCGGCGTGGCGCACGTAGTCGAGCCCGGCGGCAGGCCGGCCGGGCTTCGTGGGCGTCTCCCAGACGGGGCCCACGCTGAGCTGGTCGGCCTCGGATCCGAGCGCGGCGTCGAGCTGCTCGGGCGAGTGCGTCGAGAGTCCGATCAGGAGCTGCTCGCCCACCTGGTCCCGAACCGCGCCCGGCGCGGCGTCGTCCTGGCCGACGTGAACGCCGTCGGCCCGCGCCGCCAGCGCGAGGTCGGGCCTGTCGTTCAGCCAGAAGAGCGCGCCGTGCTCGTGGCACACCGCGCGGAAGCGCGCGGCTGCCTCGAGCAGGGAGTCGTCGTCCAGCTCCTTGTCGCGAAGCTGAACCATGTCCACCCCGCCGCGGAGCGCCGCCGGGAGCAGGTGCTCCGCGGCGGCCTCCACGACCAGGTAGAGCCGGGCTCGCCTCAGGCGCTCGCGCGCGTCGGCGAGCGCCATGTCACGGCGTCGGGTTCGGAGCTGCCGCCGGCAGCGTGATCGGCGCCGCCGGGCCGCTTCACCTTGCCGCGGTTCTGGCCGTACCAGCGCTTCAGGGCGTTGTAGCCGACATTGCGCGTACCGCTCGTGCTCACGAGCCCGAGGTCGAAGAACGACGCGCGCTGGCTGCGGGGCGGCGAGACCAGCAGGTACTGGAGCTGGCTCTTCACGCGCGAGTTCTTTAGCGCGAGCGAGTACGCCTGCTGGAGGTAGCGCGAGCGCAGCTTCTTCGGCAGGGCGCGGTGACCCGAGGCGAAGTAGCCGTACTCGGTCAGGTACAGCGGCATGCGGCCACCGCCGTTCTTGCGAAGCACGCCCGCGCGCGACAGCTTGTCGAGCGCACGCGTGAGCCGCGAGAGCGTTCCGATGGTCACGTTGTCGTCGCCGGGGTAGCGGTAGTTCGGCGCGTGAGCGAAGTCGTACGGATGGTGCGCGTAGCCGTCGGCCTTCAGCTTCGGGCACGAGCGGGTGCGCTTGTACTTCGTGTTCACGCACGTGACGCCGCGCAGGAACGCGAGCGGCGACGTGGACCAGCCGGTCTTCGAGAACGGCGCCGTCTCGCCGATGAGGACCTTCGCCGCCGGGTCCGCGGCCTTGATGGCGTCGTAGCCCTGCGACGTACAGCTGGCGGTAGAGCGCGGGACCGGACTTCAGCGGCCCGAGCCAGGTCTTCCAGTTCGGCTCGTTCCAGATGCTGTAGCGGTCGACCCGGCCCCTGAAGTGGTCGGCGACGACGCCCGCGAACTTCCCGAACTCCGTGGCGCTCGGCTTGTACCACGCACGACGCACCGTGGCGCGCCTCGCGTTCGCCCAGCGAGGCGCCGGGCCGGTGATCGAGAGGTGGATCCTCACGCCGTTCTGGGCCGCCTGGTCGATCAGCTGGTCGAAGCGCGTGAAGTCGTAGTTCACCACGGCCGGCTTGTTGCGCGCGTTGAACTGCGACTCGGGCATCGTGTACGCCCAGAGCAGGTTCACCCGCTGCCGGGTCACGCCGAGCCCGCGCGCCAGCCCGAACGCCTCGTCGCTCTGGAGATTCTTGTACTTCTGCTCGACGAAGACGGCGTCGTCCTGGAGCGCGAGCTCCATGCCTCTCGCCGCCCGGCTGTCACCTGCGTCAACCAGGCAGCCGGTGAGGACGGCCGCGGCAGCGACCAGCGCTGTGAGCATGGCTCGGGTCTGGCGGGGTACGGCAAACACGGTGCGAATCTCCTTTAGGGCGGGCACAGAGCGTTCGGGTTCTGATCGAAGGGTGGCGGGTGGGGCTGTCAGAAAACGACGACGGCGGGCCGTTTCGTCCGTGAGACCCCGCCGAGCGTGACTCGGAACGTGTGGCGGAAGGCGTCCTTGACGCGCACGATCCGCCTGAAGTAGCCGGCCGCGTTGGCGGGGATGGACGCGATCGAACGGTAGCGGCGGCCCGGAGTCTTCGCCTCGACCGTCGCCACCTGTCCCGCGCCGGTACGCCCGCCGCCGAACAGCTCGACCACATCCGGTCCGAGCGAACGCACCAGGAACGGGAGGCGGAACGCGCCGTACACGGCGGGCTTGGCCCTCCCGTCGCCGAAGCGCAGCCCCGACTGCCACGTGGACCAGCGCTGGAACGGGCGCCCGCTCGGACGGGGCAGGTCGTCCCAGAGCGTGTACTGCGAGTAGCTCGCCACGCGCCGGTTGCCGAACGCGAGCCACTCGCTCACGTCCATGAACGCCGCGGCGCGCTTCAGCCGCACGCCGAAGATCGGATCGGGCGGCCTCGTCTGGAAGCCGAACTCGGTGATCCAGAGCGGCAGGCTGCGGGGCAGCTTGCCGCGTCGCGCCAGCGCGTTCAGGGTCTTCGTGACGCGCTCGAGCTGGCCGATCGCGGCGTCGCCCGGGCCGTCCTTGACCCTCGGGCCGCCGACCAGCGTGTAGGGGTGGTAGGCGAGCCCGGACGTCGGGATCCGGCCGACCTTGCCGCATCCGCGAGCACGCGCCGCTCGACCGCGGTACTGGCGGTAGTTGCGGTCGAGGCAGACCATCTCGCGCAGGAAGTCGAGCGGGCGGATCTTTTGCGAGGAGTTGCCGCCGCGCGGCATCAGCTCTCCGAGGAGGATCGTGTCGCCGCCGTGGCCGGAGGCGCGAAGCCCGGCGTGGCCCGCCAGGTACAGCCTCCGGTAGATCGACGGCGACTGCGGAACGCCGCGCTTGCGCTGCGGGCTCAGCCACGAGAAGAGGTTCGGCTCGTTCCACATGGACCAGATCTGCACGTTCTGGAACTGACGTCCGGCGGCCTGCGCGAAGAGCTGGAACTCGCTGGCGCTCGGGCGCGAGGTACCCGCGCGGCCCGCTCCGCGCGTGGCCCACGCCGGCGCGCGGCCTCCGAGGCTCAGGTACGGGCGCATGCCCGCGGCGACGATCGCGTTCACCGCACCCGGATAGGTGTTCCAGTGGTAGCTCGACGGGTCGGCGCCGTCGAAGCCGGCGGGCTTGCTCGATCCAGCCGGTGCGACGTCGCTCCAGAGCAGCTGGATCTTCACCACGTCGACGCCGAGCGAGGCGAATTCGGCGGCCGTGGCGTCCGGGTGGCCGAGCATCCGGGCGTCGTCCTGAGCGATCACCACCTGCTGGTCGGAGGCGTGAGCCGCCGGCGCCGCCACGGCCAGGATCGCTACGAGAATGAGCAAGAGTCGTTTCATAAGAGGGTTCCGCGTTCCAACACGGGAGAAGCGCGAGGTTGCGGTCGCTGCCCCTGCTAGCGTCCGCCGCGCGGCCTAAAGCCCTAGCAGAATGGGAATTGGAACGTCGATATTCCTGATCGCAGCGGGTGCGATCTTGCGCTACGCGGTCAACGTGACGGTCGAGGGCATCGAGCTCCAGACCGTCGGGCTGATCCTGATGATCGTCGGGATCATCGGCCTCGTGGTCTCGCTCTTCGTGATCTTCATGGCGAGCGACGACCAACCGCGCCGACCGGACGACTACCCGACGCGACGGCTCTAAACTTCGGCGAGGACAACGGGAGCTCGGGCGGACCGGGCTGAGAGGGCGGCTGCGGCGCCGCCGACCGTCGAACCTGACCGGGGTAATGCCCGCGAAGGGAAGGTGATGGAACTGCCGCGGAGCACACGCTACGACGCCGTCGTGATCGGCGCAGGCCTGATCGGCCTCTCGTGCGCATGGCGCGCGCGCCGGCGCGGGCTGTCCGTGCTCGTGGTCGACCGCGCGGACAAGCTGTGCGCCGGGGCCTCCGGCGTTGCGGCCGGGATGCTCGCACCGGTGACCGAGGCCGACTTCGGGGAGGAGGGGCCGCTGCGGGTGAACCTCGCCGGGCGCGAGCGCTGGCCGGCCTTCGCCGCCGAGCTCGAGGAGGTCACGGGCCTGCCGACCGGCTACCGCGACAGCGGCGCGCTCGTGGTGGCGGCCGACCGCGACGACGCCGAGGCACTCCGCCGCCTGCACGACTTCCAGCGCTCGCTCGGGCTGGCCGCGGAATGGCTGACGCCGTCCCGCTGCCGCGCCCTCGAGCCCGGGCTCTCGCCGCGCATCGCGGGCGGCATCCTCGCGCCGCAGGACGGCCACGCCGACCCGCGCGCGACCGTGACCGCGCTCGCCGCGGCGGCGGAGGAGGTGGCGCTCGGCGTGGAGGTCGAGGCGATCGAGCGAGACGGCTCAGCGGTGAGCGGCGTGAGCACCAGCGCAGGCACGATCGCGTGCGAGCGGGTGGTGGTGGCGGCCGGGCCCTGGAGCGCGCGGCTCGATCCGTCCGGCCACGGCCCGCCGGTGCGGCCCGTGAAGGGGCAGATCCTCGAGCTGCACACGCGCGGCGAGATGCCGGAGCCGTTCGAGCGCGTGCTTCGCAGCCCGCGCTGCTACCTCGTCGCGCGCGGCGACGGGCGCGTGATCCTCGGCGCCACGGTGGAGGAGCAGGGCTTCGACACCGCTGTGACGGCCGACGGCGTGTTCCGGCTGCTCGAGGCGGCCTGGGAGGTGCTCCCCGAGATCGGCGAGCTGGAGCTGGTGGGCACGAGCGCCGGGCTGCGCCCGGGCACGCCCGACAACGCCCCGGTCGTGGGGCCGGGCGAGCTCGACGGACTGGTGTGGGCCACGGGCCATTGGCGCAACGGCGTGCTGCTCGCCCCGATCACGGGCGAGCTGGTGGCCGGCCTGCTGGCCGGCGAGCCGCTGCCGGACTGGGCCGCCGCGCTCAGCCCGGCGCGCTTCGCGCGGGTGCGCGCATGACCGTCGTCGTTCTCAACGGCGAGCGCCGCGAGCTGCCGGCCGAGGCCACCGTGGCCACGGCCGTGCACCTGGCCGGCGCGCCCGAGGGCGGCCGCGGCGTGGCCGTGGCGCTCGACGGCGAGGTGGTGCCGCGCGGGGAGTGGGCCACCACCGAGGTCCGCGACGGGCCAGGAGCTCGAGGTGCTGCACGCGGTGCAGGGAGGAGCGTGAGCGTGTTCGAGATCGCAGGCCGCCCGCTCGAGTCGCGCCTGATCCTGGGCACGGGCGGCTTCCGCAACCTCCAGGTGATGGCGGAGGCCGCGCGCGAGTCCGGCGCCGAGCTCGCCACGGTGGCGATGCGGCGGGTGGACCCGAGCGCGCGCGGCTCGATAGTGGAGGTGCTCGAGGGCGCCGGGGTCGAGGTGCTGCCGAACACGGCCGGCTGCTTCACGGCGCGCGAGGCGGTGACCACGGCGAGGCTCGCGCGCGAGGCGCTCGAGACGGACTGGGTCAAGCTCGAGGTGATCGGCGACGACCGCACGCTGCTGCCCGACCCGGCCGAGCTGCTGGTGGCCGCCGAGGAGCTGGTGGCCGACGGCTTCACGGTGCTGCCCTACACCAACGACGATCCGATCCTCGCCCGCCGGCTCGAGGACGCGGGCTGCGCGGCGGTGATGCCGCTCGGCTCGCCGATCGGGAGCGGCATGGGGATCAACAACCCCTACAACCTGCGCCTGATCGTGGAGCAGGCGCGCGTGCCGGTGATCCTCGACGCCGGCGTGGGCACGGCCTCCGACGCCGCGCTCGCGATGGAGGCGGGCTGCGACGCAGTGCTGCTCGCAAGCGCGATCTCCCGCGCCGCGGATCCGCCCGCGATGGCGCGCGCGATGCGCAAGGCGGTCGAGGCCGGCTACGAGGCGCGTCAGGCGGGCCGCATCCCGCGGCGGCTGTACGCACAGGCGTCCTCTCCGGAGCAGGGCGTGGCCGAGCTCCCGAGCACCCCGTGAGCACCGAGCTCGAGCGGGGCGCGGTGGACGCGCTGGCGGACCGCTGGCGCTCCGCCTGGGAGGGCTCCGGGTTCGAGTCCTGCTGCACGCCGGACGTGACCTACGAGGACCCCGTGGCGGTGGACCTCCTGCGCGGGGTCGAGGCGCTCGACTCCCACGCGTCCGGACTGCGGCACGCGTTCCCGGACCTCAGGCTCGAGGCCACGGCGCCGCCGCTCGTGCGCGGCACCAACGCGTGCGTGCCGTGGCGAGCGCTTGGCACGCACCGCGCCGACATCGGCCAGGCCCTGCCGGCCACCGACCGCTTCGTGACCCTGCACGGCCTGCACTACCTCGAGCTGGTGGACGGCGCGGTCCGCCGCGCGCGCGGCTTCTTCGACCTCTACGACGCGGCCACACAGCTCGGCCTGCTGCCGGCGCGCGGCGGCCTGGGAGAGGCGGCGCTGCTGATGCTGCGCGGCTTTGGAGTGAGGCGCCGGCCTACTTGACGGTGATCGTGCCGGCCATCCCCGGCGCGTGCACGTCGCAGACGTACTCGTACTTGCCGGGCTTGTCGAGCGTCAGCTTGAAGGTGTCGCCCTCCTGCATGCCGCCCGACGGTCCCGACGCGAAGTCCGGTCCCGGCCCGGAGGTCTTGTGCACGTCGTGCGCGATCGCCTCGTCGTTCGTGAAGGTGATCGTCTCGCCGGTCTTCACGGTCAGGGCGTTGGGAGCGAACTGGATGTTCTTCATCGACACCTGAGTTCCGCCACCGCCACCACCACCGCCGGCCGGCTCCTCGCTGTTCGCGCCGCCGCCTCCACCGTCGTCGTCATCGTCACCCCCGCAACCGGTCGCGACGAGGCCGAGGGCGAGGCAGGCAAGGAGCAGCGCGAGGAGCTTTGTCATGCCTGGAACAGTAGATGTTCGAGAAGTGCTTTCTGGGCGTGCAGGCGGTTCTCCGCCTGATCCCAGACCGCCGAGCGCTCTCCATAGAGCATGTCGTCGCTGATCTCCTCGCCCGGGTGCGCCGGCAGGCAGTGCAGCACGATGGCGTCGTCGCGGGCCTGCGCCAGCAGGTCGGCGTCGATCCGGTAGGGCGCGAGCAGCTCGCGGCGGCGATCGGCGTCGGCCTCGTCGCCCATGCTCACCCATACGTCCGTGTAGATCGCGTGCGCGCCCTGCACCGCCTCGGCGGGCTCGACGCCCGGCGCCTCCGGCAGCGAGAGCTCCGGCGGGGAGGCCACGGCCACCTCCACGCCCGCGAGCCGCCCGGCGATCAGGAGCGAGCGGGCCATGTTGTTGCCGTCGCCCACGTACGCCAGCTTGAGCCCCTCGAGCTTGCCGAAGCGCTCGAGCAGGGTCATCAGGTCCGCGAGCGCCTGGCAGGGGTGGTGCTCCTGCGTGAGCATGTTGATCACGGGGACCGAGGAGTGCTCCGCGAGCTCGGTCACGGTCTCGTGCGGCCCGGTGCGGATGCCGATGGCGTGGACCATCCGCGACAGCACCAGCGCCACGTCGCGCGGCGACTCGCCGCGCGCCATCTGGAGCTCGCCCTGGCGCAGGATCAGCGGATGCCCGCCGAGCTCGTAGACGCCGGTGTCGAAGGACACGCGCGTGCGCGTGGACGGCTTGTCGAACACGAGCGCGACGCTCTTGCCCTCGAGCGCGCGCGAGGACAGGCGATCGGCCTTGAGCTCGATCGCCCTGTCCAGGAGCCGCCGCTGCTCAGCGGTCGTAAGCTCCTCTCCGGTCAGGAAGTGCTTCGCCAATGCGAGTCCTCAGTTGGAATCTCTACCACGGCCGGGACTTCCCGCCCGACAAGGCACTCTTCACGCTGCGCTCGCGCCTGCTGCGCGTGACCGAGCGCAACGAGACGCACGTGCAGGTGAACCGCTCGCTGTTCGGCGAGTTCGCGGGCTGGCTCGCCGGCCACGAATGGGATGTGGCGCTGCTCCAGGAGGCGCCCCCGCTCTGGTTCCGCGGCTTCAGGCGGCGGACGGGCGCGGACGGCGCGCGTGCGTTCACCTCGCGCAACGTCGTGCCGCCACTCCAGCGCCTCGCGGCCTGGGCCAACCCCGACCTGATCGCCTCGTGGGAGGGCGGCTCGAACCAGCTGCTCGTGCGCAGGCCGGGGCGCGTCGTGGAGCAGCGCCGGATGACGCTGACGCTCCGTCCCGAGCGCCGGGCGATGCTGTGGGCGCGCGTCGAGCTCCCGGCCGGGGGGACGGTGTGCTTCGCGAACCTGCACGCCTCGGCCGGGCTTCCGCAGAAGGCGACCGCCGAGGTCCTGGCCGCCGCGTCCGCCGCGGTCGAGTGGTCCGACGGCCACCCGCTGGTCTTCGGCGGCGACCTGAACCTGCGCCCCGCGCGCGACCCGTTCCCCTTCGTCGAACTGCGCGAGCGCTTCGGGCTCGGGGAGCCCACCGGCCCGAACGCGATCGACCACCTGCTTGCCCGCGGGCTCGAGGTCGTGGAGGCGCCGCGCCGGCTGCCCCCGGAGGAGCGCGAGCTGCCACAGCCCGACGGGCGGCGCCTGCGGCTGTCCGACCACGCGCCCGTCGTCGCCCGCTGGGATGTGGGGTCGTCGCCGGTTGTGAAGTGAGATAGTCCGGTTTTGCGGGAAGAGTCCAACCCGGGAAGAGTCCAACCACGAGTTCGGGGCACACGAGAGGGAGCGACATGGCGGAGCGACGGAGCACAGGCAAGTCGAGCGGTGGGTCGAAGCGGTCGAGCTCGGCGAGCAAGCGCTCGTCGACGAGCCGATCGTCGTCGGCCTCGTCGCGCAGCCGCAGCAGCTCGTCGGGCTCCGCCTCCTCGACCAAGCGCAAGGCCGCCGCGAAGAAGGGCGGTCAGGCTCGCGGACGCCAGCAGACGGCGCGCAAGGCAGCGAAGAGCACGGCGCGCGCCGCGTCGCGGCCGGCCAAGAAGGCCGGGGTCGAGGCCAAGACCGTCGCCGAGTTCCGCGAGGCCCTGCGCAAGAACCTGATCGGCCCGATGGAGATGGTGCTCCTCACTCGCCAGCGCATCGAGGAGGCGCTCGAGGAGGCGGTGGACCGCGGCCGGATGACCTCCGCCGACGCCCAGGGGCTCGCCACGAGCCTGCTCCAGAGGGGGCGCAAGCAGACGAACGACGTGCTCAAGGACCTCGAGGGGCTGCTCGACCGCGGGCGCAGTGAGGTCGAGGGGCGCACCTCGGGAGTCCGCAAGCGGGCCGGCGGCGCGGTCGGCGGAGCGCGCAAGCAGGCGTCCGGCGCGCGCAGCCGCGCGGTGCGAGCGGCCTCGCCGGCGCTGGCGCAGGCGGATCGCGCCCGGCGCGCGGCAGGAGTGGGCCCGAACTTCCCGATCACGGCCTACGGCGACCTCACCGCGGATCAGGTGGTGAGCCGCCTCAGCGGCCTCACGCCGGCGGAGCTGCGCAAGGTGCGCGACTACGAGCGCCGCAACGCCAACCGCAAGACCGTCCTGAACTCGATCGAGTCGAAGCTGCGCTGACGCCGCCGGTCTTCTGCCGCGGCCTGCGACCATAGGGCGTCGTGGAAGGCGCCCAGGCAACCACACGTCCGCGTCCCCGGAGGGGTGACGAGCTCGAGCTGACGATCGACCGTCTCGCCTATGGCGGGGCAGGCGTCGCGCGTACCGAGACCGGCTACGTCGTCTTCGTCCGCGGGGCGGTGCCCGGCGACCGCGTGCGCGCGCGGATCGGGAAGTCGAAGCGCTCGTGGGCCGAGGCGGAGCTGGTGGAGCTGCTCGAGCCCAGCCCGGAGCGCGTCGAGCCGGTGGCTCCCCACCCGGGCGCACCCTGGCAGGTGCTTCCCTACGAGCGGCAGCTCGAGGAGAAGGAGTCGCAGGTGCGCGAGGCGCTGTCTCGCATCGGCGGCTTCGAGGACCCGCCGGTCGAGCCGATCATCCCGGCCGAGCAGAGGCTGCGCTACCGCAACAAGCTCGAGTACTCGTTCGGCATGGACGAGGACGGCGAGCTCGTCCTGGGCTTCCACCACCCGGGGCGCTTCGACCTCATCGACGACGTGGAGGACGACATCCTCGCCTCCGAGCGCATCAACGAGGTGCGCGAGGCGGTGAAGGCCTGGTGCCTCGCGGAGGGCCTCACCGCGTGGGACCGGGAGACGCAGACGGGCGTGCTCCGCAACCTCGTGGTTCGCGAGGGCCGCCGCACGGGACAGGTCCAGGCCCGCATCGTCACGAGCCCGGGCTCGGAGTTCCGCGTGGCCGAGCTGGCCGCCGCGACTCCCGCCGACTCGTTCCTGTGGACGCACGCCGAGGGCGTGGCCGAGACCACGCGCGGCGGCGACACGAAGGTGGTGAAGGGATCCGCCGTGCTCGAGGAGGAGCTGGCGGGGCTGCGCTTCCGGATCTCACCGGACGCGTTCTTCCAGACCAACACCGAGATGGCCGAGCGGCTCTACGGCACGGCGGCCGAGCTCGCCGGCCTCAGCGGCCGCGAGAAGGTGCTCGACCTCTTCTGCGGGATCGGAACGATCGCCCTGGCGCTGGCCCTGGACGCCGGCGAGGTCTGGGGCGTCGAGCTGGTGGAGGAGGCGGTGCGTGACGCGATCGAGAACGCGAAGCTGAACGGCATCGACAACACGAGGTTCTTCGCGGGCGACGTGCGGCTCGTGATGCGCGAGCTGCTCGAGCAGTCGGGGAGCCCCGACGTGATCGTGGTCGACCCGCCGCGCGCCGGGCTCTCGCAGAAGGTGGTGCGCCGGATCATCGAGGCGGAGGCGCAGCGGATCGTCTACGTCTCCTGCAACCCCACCACGCTTGCGCCGAACGCCCGGCAGCTCGTGGACGACGGCGGCTACGTGCTGAAGACCGTGCGCCCGGTGGACATGTTCCCGCAGACGCCGCACATCGAGTGCGTCGCTCTGCTGGAGCGCTAGCCCGCCACGTCCTCGTCGAGCCCGACTTCCTCGTTCGCGTGCACCGTGCACAGGAACGGGCCGCCGGTGTCGAGCGACGCTCGGATCTCCTGCTCGGTCAGCTTGGTCCCGCACTCGGCGCAGGTGCGCTCGATCACGGGATCGACTCCTGTGTGCTCCTCCAGGTCCATTAGCTCTCGCTTCCCACCACGTGGGTCACGGGCAGCCCCGTGGCGGCCTTCGCCTTGCGCGGGAGGTCCACCCGGAGCCACTTCGATACATGGAGTGGGAGCGTCGAGACGATCAGCTCGTCGTACTCGCTGAAGTTGCATTCGTCCTGGATGGCGGCGAGCGGGTCGGGGTCGCCGACCTTTGCGTCCTCCACGTTGAGGCCCTCGACGCGTAGCTCCTCGACGAACGCCTTGCGGTGCTCCTCGGCCTCCTCACCCGCGCCGTGCATGTCCGCCGCCCAGGCGATTCCGTGCGGCGTGGAGGGAACCAAGAGCGTGAACGCGCACGGGCCCTGCATCGTCCTCGTGCGCAGCGCGTCGAGCAGCTCAGGGGACTCGGCGGTGCGGTTCGCCACGACAAGAACGCGTGCCTCAGCGCTCATGGGTCGAGCGTAGCGCTTGCGTACGCGCAGTTCCATGAGAACGTGGACGTGGCCCCACTGCCCCAAAAGCTCTCTTGCGCCCCAAGGAGGGTCAATGTTCCGACGGATCGCAGGCCGCGCATGCGTGGCCCTCGCCTTCGCCGCGCTGCCGGCGTCGTCGTCGGCCGACGTGGGGCCGGGCGGATGGGGCCTCTCGGACGACTTCCACGTGCCGTCCATCTCGATTGACGAGACCTTCGACGAGCTCACGCCGAGCTCGTACCGGATGATCGCGGCGTGGGATCAGCTTGGTGATGCGGGATACCGCTCGCAGATCCAGGCGAAGATCGACGAGGCGAACGCCGCCGCTCGCACCCCGGGCGGCATGGAGATCGCGGTCTCGTTCTCGGTGCCGCCGCAGAACTGGCAGGGCGTGCCGCTCACCGGCCAGGCGTGGATCGACCAGGTCGCGCCGTTCATAGACAGGTTCGCGGCCGACGTCGAATGGTGGAGCCCGGTGAACGAGCCCGGCCTCAAGGGGTGGACCTTCACGCCCTCGGGCGCAACCATGGTCGCGGACTTCTCGGTGCGGCTGAAGCAATATCTCTTGCAGAACCACCCGGACGACAGGCTGCTGTCGCCCGACTTCAACGACCACTACAACTCGGACGGCACGCTCAAGCGGCACCTGGACAGCACCTCGTTCGTGGAGCGGTACGTGAAGCTGTTCGACCGGGCCGGCGGCGAGTTCGGAAGCGCCGTCTCATGGCACACCCATGGCGCGGTCAGGTTCAAGAGCCTCCTGAGCACCGACGACCTGGTCACCACGCTCGGCGCCACCAAGGGTGCCGCCCTGCCGATCTGGGTCACCGAGGCCGGCTCGCACCTCGACGACTCGCGCGTCCCCGGCCAGACCGAGGCGCAGCAGGACGATCAGGTGAAGTGGATGGTCGACACGGGCTCGGGGCTGGCGTCGCACGACCGGATCACGCGCCTGAGCTACTACCACGTGCGCCAGGACACCGACATAACGGCCCCCACGTGCCAGGCGTACCCCAACCCCTGGGACACGGCACTCGTGACGGCGTGCGGAAAGCGGCGGCTGGCCTGGTACACGTGGTGCCTCGCCGCTCGGCAGAACGACGCAGCCTGCTACGACGACTCGCCCGGCGCGGCCTCGTGGGGCTCCTCCCGGCTGGACGTGTTCTGGCGCGGCACCGGTGACGACGCCGCGATCTACCGCAGGTGGTGGGATGGCGCCACGAGGCCGCCGGGCCCCTGGTCGAGCGTCGTCGCGCTCGGCGGCGCGACATCGTCCACGCCCGGCGGTCGCCGCGCCGGCCGCCAAGCGACTCGAGGTCTACGTTCGCGGTACCGACAACGCGGTATGGCAGCGTCGCTACAACGGCAGCGCGTGGGGAAGCTGGAGCTCGGTCGGGGGGATGACCTACGCGAGTCCCGCCGCCTCGCCGCGACGCGGCACCTCGATCGTCGACCTGTTCCTGCGCGGCGCGGACAACTCCATCTATCACCGCTACAGGAACGGATCCACGTGGTCGCCCGGCTGGGCCTCGATCGGCGCGCCCCCCGGTGGCGCCGGCTCGGCGCCGGCCGCGATCTCGAACGCCACGGGCAGGGTCGATGTCTTCGTGCGCGGCGCCGATTCCGCGATCTGGCGGAGGACGTGGACCACGTCCTGGAGCCCGTGGACGAGCGTCGGCGGAGTAGCTACCTCGGCGCCCGCCGTGACCTCGCGCGGCACGGACCGGCTCGACCTGTTCGTCCGCGGCGCGGACGGCCAGGTCTACCGCAGCGTGAACAACGGCGGGGGCTGGTCGGGCTGGGTCCCGCTGGGCGGGCCCACGCTCTCGGCGCCCGCGGCCGTGGCCACGAGCGCGAACCGCATCGACCTCTGGGTCCGCGGCACGAGCAACGCGCTCCAGCACAGGGTCTGGCAGCCGTCGGGCTGGTCAGCCTGGAGCGAGACCTGGCTCGCGGGACCGCGGTCCTAGTACGGCGGGAAGTCCGCGTACCACTCGCCGAGCGCCCGGAAGGCGGCCCAGAACTCGCGCTTGGTCTGCTCGTCGTCGAGTGAGCGGTCGATGTCCGGCACGGTGAGTGCCTCGATCGAGGGCGTCAGGCGCTGGATCTCGCCCGGCTTCCAGTCGAGCTGGCGGCCGAGCGGCACGCGCAGGTCGTTCAGCTCCTCGAGCGCCTCGTCACCCATCACGACGACGATCCTGGGCTGCACGATCGCGATCTCCTCGCGCACGCGTGCGCGGCAAGCCGGGGCCGACTCGTCCGTGTCGTGCACCGGGCACTTCACGAACACGGTGCCGTACACGGCGAGCGGGTCGATGCCCAGCCGCTTGAAGCTCTTCATGAGCGCGCTGCCTGCGCGGCCGTAGAACGCCACGCCCTCCTCGATCTCCGAGGGCACCGGCGCGAACTTGAGCAGCATGATGTCGGCCTGCGGGTGCCCGGAGCCGAGCACGGGCATGAGGTTGCCGCGCGGGCAATGCTCACAGTTCTGGATCTCCCGGGTGAGCTGATTCAGCTCACGGATCGCTCGCTCCAGGTACTTCTCGCGAATCTCGTCGTCAGTTGCCGGCACCTGGCCACTGGCTTTTGACGGCGCAGGCTGCCCTCCTTTCGGGCGCATCACTTCTTGCCGCGCGTCTGGAGGAACTTCAGCGCCTGGACGTACAGGAGCGACTGCCGCTTGCGGACGATGTCAGCGTCGCGCAGCGACTCGAGAAACTCCTCGGGCCCGTCGAAGTCGCGCATCCGGATCTTCACCGAGCCGAGCCCCTGTGCCACGTGGCTGTCCGACCCCGCGCCCGCCACGATCCGGTACTTGGCCGCGAAGCGCGCCGCCTCCTCGTTGAAGGCGGAGAACGCCACCCGCGGGTTGAAGACCTCGATCGCGTCGATGTCCTCCACCACGTCGAGCAGGTGCTCGTAGTCGGGGACCGCATGCATCCGGTCGAAGGGGTGGGGCACGTAGACCAGGCCCCCCTGGCGGCGGATCTCGGCGATCGTCTCCTGGAGCGTCATGCCGCGCGGGATCTTCTTCTCGATGAAGAGGCCGATCACCTCGC
Source organism: uncultured Thermoleophilaceae bacterium (assembly GCA_963771715.1). Lineage (GTDB taxonomy): Bacteria > Actinomycetota > Thermoleophilia > Solirubrobacterales > Thermoleophilaceae > JACVRW01. The sequence continues at coordinate 331,166 of CAVYUQ010000003.1, read as the reverse complement.
CCTGGTCCGCCGTCTTGACCTCCTCGGCCACGATCACCTTGATCCCGTTGGCCCGGTCGCGCGCCTCGAGCGCTCCGGAGATCTCGTTGTGGTCGGTCACCGCGATCGCGCCGAGGCCCACCCGCTTCGCCGTGTCGAGCAGCGTGTCCACGGGGGTCGCGCAGTCGGGCGAGTGGTCCGTGTGCATGTGGAGGTCCACGTGGATGAAGTCGCGGCTGCCGAGCTTCTTGCGCAGCTGCGGCGTCGCGTCCGAGTCGTGACGGCGCGCGGCGATGCGCTCGTAGAGCTCCTCGAACTCGTCCGCCACGCGGGACCACTCGAGGTCGGGCCGGGCGGCCCGTATCGACTTGCTGTATCCGGACACCAGCTTCGGGTCGCGGAGCAGCCGCTCGAGCTGAGCCGAAAGGGTGAGGGCGTCGCGCGGCTCGAACAGCGGGCCGAGCTCGCCCTCGCGCAGGATCTCCTCGTACTGCGGGAGCCGCGAGACCACGGGCACGGCTCCGCCGGCCATGGCGCGCAGCACGAGCTGCGGGGCCGGCGCGGTGCCCGCCGAGGCGGCCACCGCGATCGTGGCGCGGGCGAGGTACTGCGCCTCCGAGCCGTCGGCGGGCCCGGCCAGCGTCACCCGCTCGCGCATCCGGCGCGACAGTGTGGGAGCGGTGGTGGCGGCCGGGTCGCGCAGCCAGATGGTCGCGCGCCAGTCGAGGTCGGTCGGCAGGCGGCGAAGGGCGCGCAGGAACAGCCGCAGCGCGCCGCGCTCCTCCTCGTCCGAGAACACGATCTCAGGCGGACCGGCCTTCTGCGCGACCCGCTCCTGGAGGTCCGCGCCCGGGCGGATCACCGTGTAGTCGCCCGGGAAGTAGCGCTCGATCAGGTCGCGGGTGGCGGCGAAGCTGGCGGTGCGGCCGTCGAGGCGGCCGAACAGGAGCTCCACGACCTTGCGCGCCACCTGTGTGGACACGAAGCGCTCGGTCGTGGAGTGGAAGGTGCCGACGTTGAGAGCCCGCGAGTGGCGCAGCGCCGCCGACGCCGCGCTGGGAGCGAAGGGCTCGTGCACGTGCATGAAGTCGAGCTCGGCCCGCTCCATGAGCTCCTCCAGCGTGCGCGACACGTCGAGCGGCAGCGACACCGAGCCGCCACGCCGGAACGGCAGCGACTGGCCCACGGCGAGCATCGACGCGCAGCCCGGGTCGCCCCAGAGAGCGTCCGGATTCGAGCGCATCGCCCTGACGGTGGCGCGGCCATCCCGAACCAGCTCGCGCGAGTCCGACGGCGCGACCACGACCACGCGGTGCCCGCGCGCGCACAGCTCATCCGAGAGCCGTTCCACGAAGCGGTTCACCTCGTGGTGCTGCTCCCAGGGCCAGGGAGTGACCTGCGCTATCGAGAAGGGCACCCTGCGCAGGATACGATCGCCTCGATTTGACCGAGTTCCGCACCACCCGCGTCGCGGCGATTCAGGCCACGCCGGTGATACTCGACGCCGACGCGAGCGTGGCCAAGGCCATCCGGCTGATCGGGGACGCGGCGGCGCAGGGCGCGGAGCTGGCGGTTCTGCCGGAGACGTTCGTGTCGCTCTACCCGTCGAACGTCTGGGCGCGCGCCGCGGCGGGGTTCGGCGGCTTCGACGAGCTCTGGGAGCGGATGTGGGAGAGCTCCGTGGACGTGCCGGGTCCGCTCGTGGACCGGCTCGGCGACGCGTGCGCAGAGCACGGCGTGCACTGCGTGATCGGCGTGAACGAGCGCGAGTCCGAGCGTCCGGGGACGCTGTACAACTCGCTTCTCCTCATCGGGCCCGAGGGGCTCGTCTGGAAGCACCGCAAGCTCATGCCGACTCACCACGAGCGGCTCTTCCACGGCATCGGCGCGGGCGACGACCTCACGGTGGTCGACACTCCAGTGGGCCGGGTCGGCGGCCTGATTTGCTGGGAGAACCGGATGCCTCTGGCGCGCTGGGCGGTGTACCAGGGCGGACCTCAGATCTGGGTCGCGCCCACGGCCGACGACTCCGACGGCTGGCTGGCCAGCATGCGACACATCGCCATCGAATCCGGGGCGTACGTCGTCTCGGTCCCGCAGTACATCCCGCGCTCGGCGTTCCCGGACGACTTCCCCGTGGACCTGCCCGAGCGGGAGGTCTACGGACGCGGCGGGGCGGTGATCGTCGAACCGACCGAGGGCAGGCCGATAGCCGGACCGCTCTACGGCGAGGAGGGGATCCTCATCGCCGACTGTGACCTACGCCGCGGCCTCCACGCGAAGCGCAGCTTCGACGCCGTCGGGCACTACGGGCGCGCCGAGGTGTTGGAGCCACCTCGTGCCGAGGTGCTGGAAGCGCCCGGCGCGGGCGAATCGCCCTAGGTGTCGATCGTCGTCTCGGTGTCGGCCTTCGCCGGCGCGGGCGTCTGGCCCGGCAGCTTCGGCGCGCCGCCGTACTCCGCGATGAAGTCCTCGACCATGTCGCGCGCCACCGGGTCCGGGTGCTGCTCCGGCGGCGACTTCATCAGGTACGCGGAGGCACCCGTGATCGGACCGCCGAGGCCGTGGTTCAGCGCCAGCTTGCAGCAGCGAACCGCGTCAATGACGATGCCCGCCGAGTTCGGCGAGTCCCAGACCTCGAGCTTCGCCTCGAGCGTGAGCGGCACGTCGCCGAAGGCCTCGCCCTCGAGCCGGATGTGCGCCCACTTGCGGTCGGTGAGCCACGGCACGTAGTCCGAGGGGCCGATGTAGACGTCGTCCTTCGGCAGCTCGTGGCCCATGATCGACGTGACGGCCTGCGTCTTCGAGATCTTCTTGGACTCCAGGCGCTCGCGCTCGAGCATGTTGTAGAAGTCCATGTTGCCGCCGACGTTGAGCTGCGACGTCCGCTTCATCTCGACGCCGCGCTCGTAGAAGAGGCGCGCCAGCATGCGGTGGACGATCGTCGCGCCGACCTGCGACTTGATGTCGTCGCCGACGATCGGAAGCCCGGCCTTCTCGAATCGGGTCGCCCAGTAGTTCTCGCCGGCGATGAACACCGGGATGCAGTTCACGAAGCCGCAGCCGGCCTCGAGGACCTGCTCGACGTACCACTTGGTGGCCTGCTCGGAGCCGACCGGCAGGTAGGAGACGACGACGTCGGTCTTCGTCTCCTTGAGGATCTTCACGATGTCGTCGGTCTCGCCCGGCGCCTTCGTGATCTTCTCCTTCAGGTACTTGCCGAGGCCGTCGTGCGTCATGCCGCGGTGGACCTTCACGCCGATGTTCGGCACCTCGGCGAACTTGATCGTGTTGTTCTGGCCTGACCAGATCGCCTCGGAGAGGTCCTTGCCGACCTTGTCCGCGTCGATGTCGAACGCGGCGCTGAACTCGATGTCGCGGACGTGGTAGCCGCCGAGGTCCACGTGCATGAGGCCGGGGACGGAGGCGTCCGGATCGGAGTCCTTGTAGTACTCGACTCCCTGCACGAGGGAGGAGGCGCAGTTGCCAACGCCGATGATGGCCACGCGCACCTTGTCGCTCTGGTAGCGCGAGCCGCCGTTTGAAGAAGTCGTCGAATCAGTCATCGAGAGGAACACACCCGCCAAGCTCGTTTGGGTTACACGGTGCCCGCTCCGCCGGCGAGCTGCCGGCGGACGTGGAGCACCCTCTGAAGCGCGGTGAACACTGTGAGCGCGGCCATCACGTAGATCGCCGGCTCGAGCAGGTCGAAGTCTGGCACAAGCTCGCCTGCAGCGAACACCAATCCCGCTGAGAGGATTACTACCCGGACTGCGCGAGAAGCGATCCCCACCTTGCCGCCCACGCCGAGCGCCTCCGCGCGGGCGCGGGTGTAGCTGACCATGTAGGAGCCCACCACGGCGACCACCGTGGCGCCCACGGCGACGTCGTTGCCGTCCTGCGCGAACCAGACCGCGACGGCCGCGAGGACGACGCCCTCCTCGACCCGATCTAGCGTCGAGTCGAGGAACGCCCCGAAGGGCGTGCCCTTGCCGGACATGCGCGAGTAGCGCCCGTCGAACATGTCGCAGAGCGAGCCGAGGATGAAGGCAACGCCCGCGAGGACGAAGTGGTGCTCGAGGATGAGGACGGCCGCGATCAGGTTGCCGATCAGGCCCGTGACGGAGATGGCGTTCGGCGTGAGCCTCGACTCGATCAGGCGATCGCGCGCCAGCTCGCGCATCTCGACGGCGGAGCGCGCTCCCTCGCGGCCGCTGCGGGCGCGCGGCCGGCGTGGCCGCTCGCGCAGCTCGTCGCTCACGCGTGCGCCTTGGCCCCGGCGGTGCGCCAGGCCCAGGCCTCTGGCCGGGCGCGCGCGAAGGCGGCGCTGGCCGCGTAGGCCGAGACGGCCGCCACGAGCGCGCCGAGCGCGGCGTCGAGCCAGAAGTGGTTGGCGGTGACCATCACCACGAAGGTCACGACCAGCGGGTACACGGCCCAGAGGACCTTCAGGACGCGGTTCTTGACCAGGAAGATCGCCGGGATGGCGATCATCAGCGCGAACGCCACGTGCATGCTGGGCACGGCGGCGAACGGGTTGTAGAGGACGTTCGCGCTCTGGTCAGCCTTCTCGCCGACGAACTCCGCCACCGAGTCGCTGAAGCCCCACTCGGGCATGAAGCGGGGCGGCGCGGTCGGGTAGGCGATGTAGCCCACGAGCGCCAGCCCCATGGCCACAAGGAACATGTTGCGCACGAAGTAGTAGGCGTGGTTGCGGGCGATGTAGAGCCAGATCAGGAACGTCGTGGTGATCACGAAGTGCGAGTTCACGTACATCCAGTTGGCGAACGTGAGCAGCCACTCCTGTCCCTCCGCCCAGGACTGGAGCCCGGGCTCGAAGAACAGCCCGAGCGCCCGCTCGGCATCCACGAGGTTGCGAGCGTTCTCGAACGCGAGCACCGCCTGCCCGTCCACGATGCCGCGGACGATGCGGTACAGGTAGTACGCGCCGGCGAACAGCGCGAGCTGGCGGATGGCGTCGAGCCATCCGTTGGGGAGCCAACGACCACTCAGGCGCCAGACCCGAGCCAGCTGGACCAGGAGCGGGTGGGAACGGGGCACGGGCGTCTAGCGTAGCGGCTCGGCTAGCCCGTGGAGTCGTCGCAGCGGCGGCCGCGTGAGACCAGCCGTTCGGGAGCGAACCGGGTCGACATGTGCACGAAGCCCTCCTGCTTGGCGATCACCTTGGTCCAGTCCCCATACGGCTCCACGCACGCATGCGTGGCGAACCAGTACGGCGTCCAGCGCACCTTCACGATCGCCTCACCGGGCCGCTTCACGTCCAGCAGCAGCTCGTCGGACTGGAACTGCTCGAGCACGATCCGGGCACGCTTCTGCGAGATCACGAGCGGCGCCGGCAGCAGCACCTCGTAGACACGCCAGTCGTCCGACTTCCAGCGCAGGCGCAGATACGGCAACCCCTTCTCGATCAGCGCCCGCTCCCCATATGAGCTCTTGTCCGGCTTCGCGCTCGGCAGCGCCACGTAGCGCACCGCGTTGTCCGCCAACCAGCTCGCATACGTCAACCGGTTCAGGCCCTCGCGATAGAAGATCGGATTCAGCTTCGTGTCCAGCTGCCTCAGCCAGCCACGCGCGAGGGCCTGGTCCATCGCCACCTCGGAGCCCTCCCAGTGCGAGCGCGTGAACGGGATCTCGATGCGGCGCTGATCGGGCAGCCTGAAGAGGAACTCCTTCAGGGGGGTGAAGTAATCGGACTTCGCGGCCGGGTCCTCGAGGTACTTGATCACGTCGCGCACCGCGGGGGACCACTGCCAGAACGCGAGCGCGGCGAATCCGGCCGCGAGCATCGGCAGCGCCCAGAAGCGCTTGGTCCAGGGCCGCCCCCAGAGCGCGCACAGCAGCACCGGCCCGCCGAACAGCGCGCCGAGGCGCACGGCGTTGCCGCCCATCGGCGTCTCGAGCGCGAGCGCGAGCGTGGCGCCCAGCCCGTAGAGGGCCGCGCCCCAGCGTAGGGCGGTCTGCTCGCGCGGCAGGACGATCAGGCAGGCGACCGCGAAGATCGGGATCGGGACGTATGCCGAGGTCGGGAAGGGCGCCCAGCCGCCCTCGGGGAACGCCCACGCCATGAATACCGGCGGGAAGAACGCGGCGGTCGCGATCGCAAGGCCCTCCCAGCGCTTCGCCCGGTCGCGCCGCTCGGCTATCGCGTACGCCACTCCCGCCATGGCGAGGAAGAGCCCGGCCACCGGGCTGCCCAGCGGGCACAGCACCGCGAACAGGATCGCGAGCCAGTAGTGGCGGCGCTGGAGCGCCAGCAGCGCCGCGAGGCCGAGTGCCACGCCGATCGCGAACGGCAGCCGGCTGGTGAAGAGCAGCGTGGCGGTGCCGGCGCCGAACCAGAGCGCGCCCCAGCGGGCACGTTCGTCCCCGAACCAACCGCGCAGGAGCGGCGGGAACAGCGCCGCGGACGCCACCGCGGACAGCGCCAGCGCGAGCGGAGGCCCCAGCAGCCAGGCCAGCGGCGGCGACAGCACGCTGTACGCCGGCGTGTGGTGGCCGCCGTACCACTGGCCGTTCCAGATCGTGAAGCCCTCCTTGCCGAACAGGTCGGCGCGGAAGGTGTGCGCCGCCAGGTCGACGGTGCGCGGCTGCCAGATCAGGTAGACGGCCGCGAACAGCAGCGCGGCCACGATCGGCGCGGCCTTCCACGGATCGACGCGCCGGTACCACGGGGCAGCCGGAGGCGGCCGCCGGTCGGACCGTGGCGAAGGAGGCGCCGTTTCCCCGGGCGTCGGGACTGGAGAGGAAGGCGGCGCCGAGACGGCGGACGGCGCGTCGCGCAGCACGAGAGAGACAGGCTAGCCGACCGCGAGGGACCGGATCGGAGGTCGGAACCCGCGCTTCAGGCGGGCGAGTCCGAAGCTGGGGCCAGCGAGCTTCCGCAGGCGGCGCTGTCGCAGCCGCTGTCCGGCGCGGTCTCGTCCGACGGCTGCGGCGCGGTCTGGCGTTGCACCGGGGCGGTCTGTCCCACGACGGTCCGGCCCGTGCGGGGCGCGGGCTCCTCCGTCGTGCGCGGCGGTACGGGCGCGGGTGCGGCGCTCTGCGGCGTCGTGATCACCGGCTGCCCGGAGATCGGCGCACGCTCCACGACCCTCTTCACGGTCACCGGACGGACCACCTTCGTCACGCGCACGACCTTGATCGGGGTGACCGCCTGCGCGTCGGCGCGGGCGGGCGCGTGCTCGTTGAGCCCGGCCATCACCAGCACCACGGGCAGTGCGAGGGCCACGGTGGCCACCGCGCTCAGCCGGCCCATGCGGCGCCGGTGCGAGCCGGAGTGAAGACGCGAGCCGGCGCTGCCGACCCTGCGCGTGATCCGCTCGCCGTGCGCGGTCTCCCAGAGCGCGCGCTCGAAGGGGACCAGCGCCAGCAGGAGCAGCTCGAAGAGGAGCGTCCAGGCCACGCCGCGGACGAACCACGATGTGACGGTGTCCACGTCTTCGAACAGGACCGGCCACCAGAGCAGCACGACGCCGGCGGACAGACCGCCGGCGATTGACTTTGAGAGGAACTCGTTCACTACTCCCATTCAATCGACGGCGACCTGCATACCTTCCAGAAGTTAGGAACGTTTTAGAAAGGCGGCCGCGCGGTCGATCAGCTCGGGGTTCCGCGGCCACGGCCAGTGGCCCCCGCGGACCATCTCGAGCGTGGTCTCTCCGCCCAGCGCATCGGCGAGCGCGCGGCCGAACTCGGCGCCGCCGTACGGGTCGTCCTCGGGCCACAGGATCAGCGTCGGGGCGCGGATCTCGCCGAGCCGCTCGCCGGCCCGCGCGAGCACCTCCGGCGGGGCCGAGCGGTACAGCTTCAGGATCGCTCGCTGGGTGCCGTGGTCGAAGGCGTCCCACGCTTCGTCCGCCAGCTCGCGGGGCAGCTCGCGCCGCAGGGCCCCAGCGCGTCGTGATGCCCATCAGCAGCTCGCCCAGTCCGGGCGTGCGCCAGCCGCGGGCCACGCGGTGATAGCGAAAGCCGGGCACGAACGGCACGATCGAGAAGAGCACGAGCCGCTCGACGCGCTCGGGGAAGCGCTGTGCCAGGGCGAGGCCCACGGCGCCCCAGTCGTGGAGAACGAGCGAGAAGCGCTCCAGTCCCAGCTCGTCCACGAACGCCTCGAGGAAGCGGTCGTAGCCCTCGATCGAGTAATCGAAGCTGCCCGGCTTGCCCGACTTGCCGAAGCCGGGCAGGTCGGGCGCGACCCCGCCGGTGCGCTCGAGGAACGGGACCCAGTGCTGCGAGTGGGTCGGCACGCCGTGCAGGTAGAGGATCGGGGCATCGCCCGCCCGGCGGTAGTTCACGTCGAGCCCCCCGACCTGTGCCGTGTGCTCCGTGACCTCCAAGGCGGCGCTTCATACCATCCCGCGGCCATGTCCGACCGTCGCAGGGTTCGCAAGATCATCGACCGGCTCCGCAGGGAGTACGGCCGCCCCGTGCTGCGCCCCCACCGCGCGCCGGTGGACGAGCTGATCCTCACGGTGCTCTCGCAGAACACGAACGACCGCAACCGCGACGTGGCGTACTCGCGCCTGCGCGAGCGCTTCTCCTCGTGGGCGGAGGTCCGTGACGCCGCCGTCGCGGACGTGGAGGACGCCATCCGCCCGGGCGGCCTCGCGCCGACCAAAGCCGTGAGGATCAAGCAGATACTGGGCGCCCTCGGCCACGACGACCTCGCCTGGATGGAGGACGCGCCGCTCGAGGAGGCCCGCGACTACCTGTGCGAGCTTCCGGGGGTGGGGCGCAAGACCGCCGCATGCGTGCTGCTGTTCGCGTACGGCCGGCCCGAGGTGCCGGTGGACACGCACGTGTACCGGGTCGGCACCCGGCTCGGCCTCTGGCCCGAGCGCACCAGCCTGGAGAAGGCGCACGACGAGATGCTCAAGCTCGTGGACAGCCCGGAGGAGGCGTACGAGCTGCACGTGCTGCTGATCCGCCACGGGCGCAGGACCTGCACGGCGCGCAACCCCGCCTGCGCCGTCGTGCCCGCTGCGGCGGATGTGTCCCGAGGGACGCCGGCGGCTGGCCGCCGCCCGCCGCGCATGAGCGAAACGACGCTTCGCCGGGTCTCGGAACTGGCGCTGATAGGGATCGCCTCGGTCTGGGGGCTGACCTTCGTGATGGTGCAGGACGCCATCCGCGAGCTCCCGACGATGGCGTTCCTCGCGTACCGCTTCATCCCAGCCGCGCTGATCGTGGCCGTCGTCTTCCACCGGCAGCTTCGGACGCTTCCGGCCGAGGGCTGGCGGGCGGGGCTCCTGATGGGCGTCTTCCTGACGGGCGGCTACGTGTTCCAGACGCTAGGCCTCGAGGAAACGACGGCATCGAATACCGGCTTCATCACGGGTCTCTTCGTCGTGCTTACGCCGGTGCTCGGCGCGGTGTTCCTCCGGCAGCGGATTCCGGTAACCGCGTGGGTGGCGGCGGGCGTGGCGATGTTCGGGCTCTGGCTCCTGTCGGGCGCGGGCGGCGACTTCGACCTGCGCGGCGACGGCCTCGTCTTCCTGTGCGCGATCTCGCTCGCCGCGCACATCCTCGCCACGGCCAGCGCGGTCAGGCGCTTCGACGTGGGGGCGCTGCTCGCGGTCCAGCTCGGCGTCGTGGGCCTCGTCTCGCTGGCGATCGGCGCCGCCGCCGGGCAGCTCGAGCCGCCCGAGGGAACAACCGTGTGGTCGGCGCTCATCGTGACCTCGCTGATCGCGAGCGCGCTCGGCTTCTTCGTCCAGTCGTTCGCCCAGAAGCACGCGCCGCCGGCCCGCACCGCGCTGATCCTGGCCTCGGAGCCCGCCTTCGCCGGCCTGTTCGGCTGGCTCCTGAACGACGAACGCCTCACGGCGACCGGATGGCTTGGAGCCGCGCTGATCATGGCGGCGATCGTGGCGGTCGAGATCGTGCCGCGGCTGCGACCGCCGCGGCCGCTGCCGGAGGGCTAGCAGCCCGCCCTACTTGATCGACACCGCGTCGACCACGAAGACGAGCGTCTCGTTCGGCGGGATGTCGGGCGGATAGCCCTCGGCGCCGTAGCCCATCTCGGGCGGGATCGTGAGCATGCGCCGGCCGCCCTTGCGGATCCCGACGAGGCCCTTGTCCCAGCCCTCGATCACCATGCCCGCCCCGAGCTGCAGGGGGAAGGTGGCGCCGGAGTCCCAGGACGCGTCGAACTCCTGGCCGTTCGAGAAGTTCACGCCCACGTACTTCACGGTCACGGTGTCGCCGGGCTGCGCGCCCGGCCCCTTGCCCTTGACGATGTCCTCCTTGACGAGCTTGCGCGGCGGCGTGCCGGTCGGCTTGGGGATCTCCGGCTTGGTGCTGGTGTCCTTGAGGGCGTCGGGGGAGGGGGTGGTTTCCGTGTCCGCCTGCGCGTCTCGCCGCCGCTCCCGCTGGGCGCTGTCGTCGTCGTCGCCGCAGGCTGATACGCCGAGAACTGCAACGACAGCAATGAGGATTAGGACGGAGCGCAGCATCGGCGGCGGCATCCTAATGGGTGCGCGCGCGGTGCCTCCGGTCGAGTGTCGAGTTACTCCCTCCAGAGGGGAGTTAGATACCACTCGAGTTCGGCAACGGATCTGCCATACTCACGCTTAGATTTCTTTCGACTCGACCAAGGAGAAGTACGGATGGGCAAGACGATCGGCATCGATCTGGGCACGACCAACTCGTGCATGGCCGTCCTCGAGGGCGGCGAGCCCACCGTGATCGAGAACGCCGAGGGCGCGCGCACCACCCCCTCGGTCGTTGCGTTCACGGAGGGCGGTGAGCGCCTCGTGGGCGCGCCCGCCAAGCGGCAGGCTGTTACCAACCCCGAGAACACGGTCTTCTCGATCAAGCGCTTCATGGGCCGCAAGGAGGCCGAGGTCAAGGAGGAGGAGAAGATCGTCCCGTTCGAGGTCATCCCGGGCCCGAACGGCGACGCGCGCGTGAAGGCGGGCGGCAAGGAGTTCGCCCCGCCGGAGATCAGCGCGATGATCCTCCAGAAGCTGAAGGCCGACGCCGAGGCGTACCTGGGCGACACCGTCGACAGCGCGGTGATCACCGTCCCCGCGTACTTCAACGATGACCAGCGCCAGGCCACGAAGGACGCCGGCAAGGTCGCCGGCCTCGACGTGAAGCGCATCATCAACGAGCCGACGGCGGCATCGCTCGCCTACGGGCTCGACAAGGAGGACGACCAGACGATCCTCGTGTTCGACCTCGGCGGCGGCACGTTCGACGTGTCCGTGCTCGAGATCGGCGACGGCGTCTTCGAGGTGAAGTCGACCGCCGGTGACAACCACCTGGGTGGCGACAACTTCGACAAGGCGATCGTCGACTGGCTCGTCTCGGAGTTCAAGAAGGCAGAGGCCGTGGACCTGTCCGCCGACAAGATGGCGCTCCAGCGCCTCTACCAGGAGGCGGAGAAGGCCAAGACCGAGCTGAGCTCGGCGCAGGAGACGCAGATCAACCTGCCGTTCATCACGGCGGTCGATTCGGTCCCGAAGCATCTCAACCAGCGGCTCACGCGCTCGAAGCTGAACGAGCTCACCGCGGACCTCGTGGACCGCGTCGTCGGGCCGACGAAGCAGGCCCTGAAGGACGCGGGCGTCGAGGGCGGCGCCGGCATCGACCACGTCGTGCTCGTGGGCGGCATGACGCGCATGCCGGCCGTGCAGGAGAAGGTCAAGGAGCTCACCGGCAAGGACCCGCACCGCGGCGTCAACCCGGACGAGGTCGTGGCCGTGGGCGCCGCCATCCAGGCGGGCGTGCTCGCCGGCGACGTGAAGGACGTGCTCCTGCTCGACGTGACTCCGCTGACCCTCGGCATCGAGACCAAGGGCGGCGTGATGACGAGGCTGATCGAGCGCAACACCACGATCCCGACCCGCAAGTCGGAGATCTTCTCGACGGCCGAGGACAACCAGCCGAGCGTGGAGGTCCACGTGCTCCAGGGTGAGCGCGAGATGGCCACCTACAACAAGTCGCTCGGCAAGTTCCAGCTCACGGGCATCCCGCCCGCGATGCGCGGCATTCCGCAGATCGAGGTCACGTTCGACATCGACGCGGACGGCATCCTGGCCGTCGGCGCCAAGGACCTCGGCACCGGCAAGGAGCAGAAGATCCAGATCAAGGCCGGCTCCGGGCTCGCCGAGGAGGAGGTCGAGCGGATGGTGAAGGACGCCGAGGCGCATGCCGAGGAGGACCGCCGCCAGCGCGAGGTCGTGGAGACCCGCAACGCGGCCGAGAACGCCGCGTACCAGGCCGAGCGCCAGGTGAACGAGATGGGCGACTCGCTCGACTCCGCCTCCAAGGAGGAGATCGAGGCGGCCATCAAGGACGTGCGCGACAACCTCGAGTCCGACGACGTCGAGCTGCTGCGGCAGAAGACGCAGGCGCTCCAGGAGTCCTTCCACAAGGTCTCCGAGCAGATGTACGCGGCCGCGCAGCAGCAGGCCGCCGCCGGCGGCAACGGCGCGTCCTCCGAGGGCGACGGTGCCTCCGCGGACTCATCCGAGGAGGAGGAGGTCGTGGACGCCGAGGTGGTCGAGGGCGAGGACAAGTCCTAGCCATGTTCGAGACCGAGCAGCCGCCCGTTCCCCCGGAGGAGGATCCCCCCACGTCACGCGACGAGGGGGGTGAGCCCTCCGGCGAGGAGGACCCGGCGAACGAGCAGCGGGCGATGGACGACAAGGAGGCGGCCGAGGCTGAGGAGCCGGTCGAGGAGCAGCCCGAGGACTACCTCGCGCTGGCGCAGCGGATCCAGGCCGACTTCGAGAACTACCGCAAGCGCGCGGCCCGCGAGGCCGCGGCGGCGGGCGAGCGCGCCAAGAGCGGCCTGGTCCGTGAGCTGCTGCCGATCGTCGACAACCTCGAAAGGGCGCTCGCTTCCGCTGAGGACGGTGAGCAGCATCTGGCTGAGGGCGTGCGGCTCGTGCACTCAGAGCTCATTGCGGTGCTGGAGCGCAACGGAATCGAGCAGTTCGACCCCTCGGGTGACAAGTTCGATCCGAGTGAGCACGAGGCGCTGTCAGTGAGGAACGGCGGTGAGCCTGGTGTGGTGGTAGAGGTCGTTGAACGCGGCTACCGGGCCAACGGCACCGTTTTGCGCCCGGCGCGCGTGGTGGTCTCTGGCTGATGCCCGTGGTGGCGGACCCGTACAAGACGCTCGGCGTCGACAAGAAGGCCTCCGACGATGAGATCAAGAAGGCCTACCGCAAGCTGGCCCGCCAGTACCACCCGGACACGAACCACGGCGACAAGGGGGCGGAGGAGCGCTTCAAGGAGGTCCAGGCGGCGTACGCGATCCTCTCGGACCCCGAGAAGCGCAAGGCCTACGACTCGGGTGGCGGGATATTCGGCGGCGGCTTCCCGGGCGGCGGCTTCGGCGGCGGCACAACCGGGGGCGGGTTCGGCGGCTTCGGCGACATCCTCTCCGACCTGTTCGGCGGCGCCGCCTCCGGGCGAGCGCCACGACCGGAGCGCGGGCGCGATCTCGAGACGGACGTACACGTGTCGTTCGAGCAGGCGATGGAGGGCGGCCAGGTGTCCGTGACCGTGCCGCTTGCCGCTCCCTGCCCCACGTGCCGCGGCACCGGGGCGAGGCCCGGCACGTCACCCACCGTCTGCAGCCGCTGCCAGGGGCGCGGTGTGGAGGCGGAGTCGCAGGGCCTGTTCTCGATCTCTCAGCCGTGCCGCCAGTGCCACGGCACCGGCACGGAGATCAAGGATCCGTGTCCCACGTGTCACGGCTCGGGCCAGACGCGGCAGGTGAAGCGCTACGCGGTGAACATTCCCGCCGGTGTGCGCGACGGGTCGAGGGTGCGACTCAAGGGCAAGGGCGAGGCCGGCCCCCGAGGCGGTCCGGCGGGTGACGTATATGTGGTCACGCGCGTGGCCGAGTCGCCGATCTTCAAGCGCAGGGGCGACAACCTCGAGGTGGAGGTGCCGATCACGATCCCGGAGGCGATCCGCGGGGCCACGATCGAGGTGCCGACGCTCAGCGCCACCAAGCGCATCCGCGTGCCCCCGGGTACCCAGCACGGCACCGTCCAGCGCCTGCGCGGCGAGGGCCCGCCGAAGCTCGGTGGCCGCGGCCGCGGGGACATGCACTACCGGCTCCTGATCGACGTGCCGAACTCGCTGTCGAAGGAGCAGGCCGAGGTCGTGGACGAGCTGGCGACCGTGATCGACGGCAACCCGCGCGAGCGCCTGCTGTCGCGCAGGAAGTAAGCGATCGGATGGCCGACACCCCCGACAGCACCCGCGGCGTGTACATGATCTCGGTGGCCGCCGAGCTGGCCGGGATGCACCCGCAGACGCTGCGCATCTACGAGACGCGCGGGCTCATCACCCCGAAGCGCTCGCCGAAGAACACGCGGCTGTACTCGCAGGACGACGTGGAGCGCCTGCGCCGCATCCAGGAGCTCACCGGCGAGCTGGGCATGAACCTCGCCGGCGTGGAGCGGGTGTTCGAGCTCGAGGAGGAGATCGAGCGGATGCGCCGCCGGATGCGCAACCTCGAGCGCCAGGCCGTGCGGGTGCGCGACGAGCTGAGCGAGGAGCTCGAGCGTGTGCGCCGCTCGCTGAAGCACGAGCTGGTGCTGTACGAGCCGCCGTCGCAGGCGCTGATGCCGCGCAAGGCCGGAGAGCGCAGCGTGCGCATCCCGGTTCGCCGCCCGAGATAGCGTCGCGTAACGCCGCCCAGCGGTTGCGGCGTAAGAGTCACGAGTGACCGACGCAGAGCTGATAGTCGCCTCGAGACGTGACCCGCGCGCCTTTCGCGAGCTTTACGACCGCTGGGCCGACAAGCTGCTCGCCTACTTCTACCGCCGGGTGCTGGACGCCGAGGTGGCGGCCGACCTGCTCGCCGAGACATTCGCCGTGGCATACGAGCGCCGCAAGCGCTTCCGCGACGTCGGCAAGCCGGGCGGCGCGTGGCTGTACGGGATCGCGGCGAAGGAGCTGTCCCACTGGTTCCGCCGCCAGGAGGTGGAGCGCCGCGCCGTGAGGCGGCTCGGGGTGGAGGTCCCGGAGCTCGACGACGAGTCGATCGCGCGCATCGAGGCGCTCGCCGACATCGAACAGCACCGCGAGGCGCTTGCCGCTGCGCTCGACCAGATGACCGGCGGCGAACGCGAGGCCGTCCACCTGAGAGTCGTGGGCGAGCTGGGCTACGCGGAGATCGCGGCGCGCCTCGACTGCACCGAGGGCGCCGCGCGCCGGCGCGTGCATCGCGGGCTCGCCCGCCTCAACAACCTGATGCAGATGGAGGCGATGCCATGAGCGAGATCCCCTACGTCAACCAGCTCGGGGACGCCTTCGACGAGGCGATCGCCAGGCGCGCCCGCGCACCCAGGCTGCGCCGGCTCGGCAGGCGGCGCTACCTGGCCGTGGCGCTCGCGGCCCTGACCGTCGCGGCTGGCGGCGCAGCGCTCGCCGAGCGCCTGCGCGACCCCGCCGAGCTCGGGCTCGGTCACATCGCCTGCTACTCCGGTCCAGGCAAGACCGGCGACGTCGCGGTCGTGGGCCTCGGAGACCCGCGCAGGTCGCCCGTCGAGATCTGTGGCGCGCTGGCCGGCGACGGTCTCACGGCCTCCGACCTGATCGCCTGCAGCGAGGGAAGCGGCATCGTCGTCCTGAGGCGCCAGGCCGGGCGTGGTTGCCGGCGGATGGGCTTCGCCCCGCTGCCAGCCGCGTACCTGCCCTCGCGGCAGCGCGTGGCGAGGCTCCGGGATCTCGCCGTGGCGCTCGAGGTGCGTGCCGGCTGTGTCGCGCCGCGCGAGCTCGCCCGCCGGCTCGAGGTCGTACTCCGAGACGCCGGCTGGACAGGCTGGCGCGCAGTGATCCGTCGTGGCGAGGGGCCGTGCGGGCGCCTGTCAGGCATCGCCGGCAGCGACGTGCGCAACCTGCGGATCAGCGCCGAGAGGCGCACGGTGGCCGTATTCCCGGGGATGCCGCTCCGGCTCGAGCGTCTGATCTACGGCAGCGGCTCGCCGGGTGCGAGCCTCTTCGACAGCTCGGGCGAGCGCTGCTTCACGGTGGCCGGGCTCCGGCAGCACGCCCGCGATGTGCTGGCCTCGGCACGAGTCCCGATTCGTTTCACGCTGGAGGCGATGCCCGCCAATCAGGGCACCGAGCCGCCGCGCGGCGACCGCTACGCGGAGGGCTGCGCCATCTACGTCGGGGCCTACCCGACCTTCAGCGGCGGGCACACGGAGATCGTCGTCGAGCTCCGGCAGCGCGGCGCAGCCGGCTAGCCCGTCCCGGCGATCTGCGCCTTCAGCGCCTCCACCGCGCTGCTGCGCTCGGCGGCGCGGCCGCGCACCTCGCGTGAGTACGCCCGGTGCCAGAGCAGCGTGGCGCGACGGCCGGCCACGAGCGCGCGGGCGTCCGCGAGCTTTCGCAGCACGCGCTTCTTCGCGCGGGCGGAGCGGGGCGCGGCCGCGAACACCGCCCGAGCCGCCTGCAATCGCGCCCGCCCCTCGCGGAGCTTCACCCGTGCGACCCGCGCCAGGTCCGTCTCGACCGACGCCATGGTCTCGTAGAGCTGGACGAGTCGCTCGTTCTCGCGCTGCTCGCGGCGCCACGCCATCAGCTGGTCCCAGTTCGTGGCCACCCGCCTCACCGCGGCGAACGCCGCGCGCCGTGTGGCGGGGGCGTCCGGCGTGTCGTCGATGTGCACCAGGCCCTCGGTCGCGTACGCGCCCTCGAGGTTGTCGCGCAGCGTCACGAACACCTGCGCCGCACCCGCCTCCCCGAGCCCCACGAGCGACTGCGTCAGGTAGCCGGCCTGGGCCTGGTCCCCACCGGTGAATGCCGGATCGGTCTGGTAGGCGGGGTCCGCCGCGTAGCCGTGCTCGGTGACCCACAGCGGGCCCGTGAAGCCGCGCGCGCCGAGCCACACTCGGAACTCTCGATAGCGGTTCACCACGAGGTCCACCGGCCCGCGCAGGTGCACGTTGGCGATGTCGAACTTGTGGATGGCGTCGGCGCCGGGCGTCGCGAAGACGCGCTCGAGCCACGCCGGGTCGCGCGGTCGCTGGAGGCCGCCGAACACGATCCGCGCATCCGGCACGCGCGACTTGATCTCGTCGTGGGCCGCGCTCAGCATGGCCGCGTACTGCTCGGGCGTACCGTCGAAGGCCCAAGCGGCATCGGGCTCGTTGAGGATCTCCCAGTCGCGAACCGTGTCCTGCGCGTGCTCGGCCACCTCGCCCGCCATGCGACCGAAGGTGGCCGGCTCGCCGGGCTCTCCCAGCAGCAGCCCGAGCACCTTCAGGTGGTGCTCGCGCGCGAGCTCCAGCACCTCGTCGAGGCGGGCCCAGTCCGGCTCGTCGCGCTCGCTGCCGTCCGGCTCCTCGAAGATCGCGCTCAACTCCACGTCCACGCGGATGTACTCGGCGCCGACCGCCTCCGCCTCGTCGAAGATGCGCTCCTTCATCGCGTCCTGGGTGCAGCAGGTGTGCACCATCGCGTGCGCGGAAACCGGGGCCGCTTGCGCCGGGGCGGCCAGAAGGGCCAGCGCCACCAGTACAACAAGGAGCAAATTAACGCGAAGAACTCGCACAAGAACCGCTCCAGGGTGTACAAGATCGCGCGATGACCCATAACGGGGACGCTGCCGTGCGCCTGGACGGAGCTCGCAAGACGTACGGCGAGGTCGTCGCGGTGGACAGAGTGGACCTGGACATCCTGGAGGACGAGTTCTTCACGTTCCTTGGGCCGTCCGGGTCGGGGAAAACGACGTGCCTGCGCATGATCGCGGGCTTCGAGCGTCCTGACGAGGGAAGAATCGAGCTCGGGGGGCGCGACGTCACCGACCTGCCTCCCTACGAGCGCGACGTCAACACCGTCTTTCAGGACTACGCCCTATTTCCCCACATGACGGTCGGCGAGAACGTGGAATACGGGCTCCGGATCGCGAAGGTGGGCAAGGAGGAGCGCCGCCGGCGGGCCTCGGAGGCGCTCGAGATGGTGCGCCTCTCGGGCTACGACAAGCGTAGGCCGGGCCAGCTCTCGGGCGGCCAGCGCCAGCGTGTGGCACTGGCGCGCGCGCTCGTGAAGCGCCCGCGCGTGCTCCTGCTCGACGAGCCGCTCGGGGCCCTCGACCTGAAGCTGCGCCAGCAGATGCAGCACGAGCTGCGCACGATCCAGGGCGAGGTCGGCATCACCTTCGTATACGTGACCCACGACCAGGAGGAGGCGCTCACGATGAGCGACCGCCTGGCCGTCTTCGCGGACGGGCGCATCGAGCAGGTGGGCCCGCCCGCGGAGGTCTACGAGCATCCGGCGAACGAGTTCGTCGCGGGGTTCGTGGGCGTGTCGAACATCGTCGAGCGCGACGGCCGGCGCTTCACGATCCGCCCGGAGAAGGTGCGGATCCTGGACGAGGCCGAGTCCGTGAACGGGCTGCGCGTGGAGGAGGGGCGCATTCGCGACGTCTCGTACGTCGGGATGGTCACCCGCTTCGTGGTCGAGCTGGACGAGGGCGGCGAGCTGCAGGTCGTCCGCCAGAACCTCGAGATGTCCTCGCAGGAGGCGCTCGAGCAGAGGGGTCGCCGCGTGCGCGTCGGCTGGCTTGGCGAACACGCCTACGCGATCCCGGACTCGCAGGAAGAAATCCCAGAGGAGGGACCAAGTTGAGCGCATTTGCGAGCAGACGGTGGCTCGTCTTCGCCGTTCTCACGCTTGCCCTGGCCGCGCTCACGGCGGCCGGCTGCGGTGACGACGACGACGACGCTGGAGGCGGCGGCGGTGGCGGCGACGAGAGCGCGGCGCTGCAGAAGGTCGGCAAGGGCGAGGGCGAGGTCAACGTGATCGCCTGGGGCGGCTACGTGGAGGACGGCTCCACCGACCCGAAGGTCGACTGGGTGTCCGACTTCGAGAAGCAGACCGGTTGCCAGGTCAACGTGAAGATCGGCGGCACGTCGGACGAGATGGTCACGCTGATGCGGACCGGCAAGTACGACGGCGTTTCGGCATCGGGTGACGCCACCCTGCGCCTGATCGCCGGCGGCGACGTCGACCCGGTCAACACCGACCTGATCCCCAACTACGCCGATGTCTTCGAGGGGCTGAAGGACCAGCCGCACAACACCGTCGACGGCCAGAGCTACGGCGTCCCGCACGGCCGCGGCGCGAATCTCCTGATGTTCAACAAGGACGTCGTGAAACCGGCGCCGGACTCGTGGTCGGTCGTCTGGGGCGGCGACGAGAGCCAGCCCTACAAGGGCAAGATCACCGCGTACGACAGCCCGATCTACATCGCGGACGCGGCGCTCTACCTGAAGGCGACCCAGCCAGACCTCGGGATCGACAACGTCTACGAGCTGGACGACAAGCAGTTCCAGGCAGCGGTCGACCTGCTGAAGCAGCAGCGCGACGTGATCGGCGAGTACTGGTCCGATTACACGAAGGAGCAGGCGGCGTTCACGTCCGGCGACTCCGTGGCCGGCACGACCTGGCAGGTGATCGCAAACCTCGTCCAGGGCGACAAGAAGTCGCCCCCAGTCGATGCGATTCTGCCCAAGGAGGGCTCAACCGGGTGGTCGGACACCTGGATGATCTCCTCGGAGGCCAAGCACCCGAACTGCATGTACAAGTGGATGGACCACATCATCAGCCCGCAGGCGAATGCCGACGTGGCCGAGTGGTTCGGGGAGGCACCCGCGAACAGCAAGTCGTGTGACCTGACCGCCGTGAAGGATCACTGCAAGATCTTCCACG
The DNA here is from genome assembly GCA_963771715.1 of uncultured Thermoleophilaceae bacterium. Taxonomy (GTDB): domain Bacteria; phylum Actinomycetota; class Thermoleophilia; order Solirubrobacterales; family Thermoleophilaceae; genus JACVRW01. Next base: position 311,477 of record CAVYUQ010000003.1, on the reverse strand, counting down.
CGGACGACGAGGCGTACTTCGACCAGGTCGCCTACTGGACGACGCCGACCAAGGACTGCGGCGACGACCGGGGAGAGACCTGCATGGACTACTCCGAGTGGGTCAAGGCCTGGACGGAGATCAAGGGCTAGAGCCCTGGATTTGAGCTGGCCGCTGTAGCCAGATACCTCTGGCGCCGGCCCCGCCTTCAGCTGAGCTTGCTGTTGGCGGGGCCGGTCGGCTGGCTCCTGATCGCCTATCTGGGGTCGCTCGCCGTCCTGTTCATCGCGTCGCTGTGGCAACTCGACGACTTCAGCGGCGAGATCGTCCAGGACCCGGGCCTCCAGAACTTCAAGGAGCTGATCGAGACCCCGGTCTACCGGAACATCGTGCTGCGCACGGTGCTGATCGCCGCGCTGGTCACGATCACGGACGTGATCCTTGCCTTCCCGATCGCCTTCTACATGGCGAAGGTGGCCTCCCCACGGATGCGGGCGCTGCTCGTGGTCGCGGTGCTGATGCCGCTCTGGTCGAGCTACCTGGTGAAGGTCTACACGTGGCGGATCATGCTCCAGAACGAGGGCATCGTGAACTGGGCGCTCGACCCGTTCGGGCTCCAGGGCCCCGGCTTCGGGAACGTGGCCACGTGGCTCGTCTTCTCGTACCTGTGGCTGCCGTTCATGGTGCTGCCGATCTACGCCGGGCTCGAGCGGATCCCGAACTCGATGCTGGACGCCTCGGGCGACCTCGGTGGCCGGCCCTGGATGACCTTCCGGCGAGTGGTGATGCCGCTCGCGCTCCCGGCCGTCGTGGCCGGCTCCATCTTCACGTTCTCGCTGACTCTCGGCGACTACATCGCGCCGACGCTCGTGTCGAGCACGCAGTTCATCGGCAACGTCGTCTACTCGAACGTGGGGATCGCCAACAACCTGCCGCTGGCCGCCGCGTTCGCGACCGTGCCGGTTGCGATCATGATCGTGTACCTGCTGATTGCGCGCCGCCTGGGCGCGTTCGAGTCGCTGTGAGACCCGGCTGATGCACATCTCCGCGGGAGTGCGCTGGGTGTTGCGGATCGGGACCGCGATCACGCTGGCGTTCATCTACATCCCGTTGATCGTGATCGCGATCTACGCGTTCAACAAGTCGCGCTCGCAGGCGTGGCCGATCGACGGCCTCACGTTCGAGTGGTTCGACCGCGCGGTGAACAACCCGGGCGTGCGCGACGCGTTCTGGACCTCGATCAAGGCGGCGCTCGGCGCCACGGCGGTGGCCCTGCTGCTGGGCACGCTCGCCGCGATGGCGGTGTCGCGCTACCGCTTCTTCGGCCGGGAGACGATCTCGTTCCTGATCGTCCTCCCGATCGCGCTGCCCGGGATCGTGACCGGCATGGCGCTCAACTCGACCTTCACGCAGGTGCTCGGAATAGACCTGTCCCTGTTCACGGTGATCGTCGGGCACGCCACCTTCTGCATCGTCGTGGTCTTCAACAACGCGGTGGCGCGGCTGCGGCGCAGCGGCACGTCGCTCGAGGAGGCGTCGATGGACCTGGGCGCCAACGGCTGGCTCACGTTCCGCCACGTGACCTTCCCCACGCTGCGCACGGCCCTCGTGGCGGGCGGGCTGCTCGCGTTCGCCCTGTCGCTCGACGAGATCATCGTGACCACCTTCACGATCGGCAACGAGCAGACCCTGCCGATCTGGATCTTCGCCAACTACGCGCGCCCGAACCAGCTGCCGATCGTGAACGTGGTCGGCCTGGGTGTGATCCTGCTGTCGATCATCCCCGTCTACCTGGCGAACAGGCTCTCGCAGGACCCGCTCGGCGCACCCGCTGGCGCACCGGCCGCGGCGGGCGCCGCCGGCGCGCGCGGCTGACGCCCCTACAGGTCGCGCTCGTAATAGAGCATCCGCGGACCGTCGGGCGAGCCCTCCCGATTGGTGAACCCGGCGCTCTCGTACAGGCCGATGGCCGCGGTGTCGTCCTCGCTCGTGCCAAGGTCGATGTGCGTGGCGCCGGCGTCACGGGCGGCCTGCATCGCGGCCTCCAGCAGGGCGCGGCCGAGGCCCTCGCCGCGGCGCTCGGGCGCCACGTAGAGCTCCTCGAGGTGGGCGTCGAGCTCGCCCGTCCACACCGAGCGCCGGAAGCGCAGCTCCGCGAGGCCGTCCGGGCCGTCGCCGCCGAGCAGGACGGTCATCTCGCCGCGCTCCAGCATGCAGCGCGCGTTTTCGGTGAGCGCCTCGACGCCGGGCGAGGGCCAGTCGAACTCGCGGTTGAAGGCATCGAGGAGCCGAGCCACCTCCGCGGCATCCCCGGCGCCTGCAGGGCGTACATTCGCGGCCGCATTCATCGTCTGGAAGCTACCGGCCGCGGGCGGACGCTCTGGACTAGGTTGCTATACACTGACTTAGATTTTCTATGCAAGCTGATCGATTCACAGTCAAGTCGCAGGAGGCGCTCGCAGCCGCGCAGCGCCTCGCTGCCACGCGCCGCAACCCCGAGGTCGCGCCGCAGCATCTGCTTCTCGCGCTGCTCGAGCAGGACGGCGGCATCGTCGTGCCCGTGCTGCGCCGCGCGGGCGCTGACCCCGAGCGCGTGCGCCGGCGCGCCAACGAGACGCTCGACGCTCAGCCGACCGTCAGCGGTGAAGCGAGCGCCCCCGCTCTCGGCCAGGGCCTGATCCGCCTCCTCCAGCACGCCGACGAGGAGGCGCGCGGGATGGGCGACGAGTACGTCTCGACCGAGCACCTGCTGCTCGCCCTGGCCGCGGAGCCACAGGTGGACGTGGGCGCCTCGCGCGACCAGCTCGCGGAGGCCGTCGCGCAGGTGCGCGGCCCGCATCGCGTCACGGACCAGAACCCTGAGGACCGCTACCAGGCGCTCGAGCGCTTCGGGCGCGACCTCACCAAGGCCGCCGAGCAGGGCAAGCTCGACCCGGTGATCGGCCGCGACGACGAGATCCGGCGCGTGATCCAGGTGCTCTCGCGGCGCACGAAGAACAACCCCGTTCTGATCGGGGAGCCGGGCGTGGGCAAGACCGCCATCGTGGAGGGGCTCGCTCAGCGGGTCGTCTCGGGCGACGTTCCCGAGTCGCTCCGCGACCGGCGCGTGATCGCGCTCGACATCGGCGCCCTGATCGCCGGTGCCAAGTACCGCGGCGAGTTCGAGGACCGCCTCAAGGCGGTGCTGAAGGAGGTCGCCGAGGGCGAGGGCCGGATCATCCTGTTCCTCGACGAGCTCCACACGATCGTCGGCGCGGGTGCGGCGGAGGGCGCGGTCGACGCGGCCAACCTGCTGAAGCCGATGCTCGCGCGCGGCGAGCTGCGCGCCGTCGGCGCCACCACGCTCGACGAGTACCGCAAGCACATCGAGAAGGACGCCGCGCTCGAGCGCCGCTTCCAGCCCGTGTTCGTCGAGGAGCCGAGCGTCGAGGACGCGATCGCGATCCTGCGCGGGCTCAAGGAGCGCTACGAGGTCCACCACGGCGTGCGCATCCAGGACGCGGCGATCATCGCCGCCGCCACGCTCTCGCAGCGCTACATCGCCGACCGCTTCCTGCCCGACAAGGCGATCGACCTGATCGACGAGGCCGCCTCGCGCCTGCGCATCGAGATCGACTCGATGCCCACCGAGATCGACGAGGTGGAGCGGCGCATCCAGCAGCTCGAGATCGAGCTTCAGGCGCTGAAGAAGGAGAAGGACGACGCGAGCGCCGCGCGCCGCGACGTTATCGAGCGTGAGCTGGCCGACCTCCGCGAGCAGTCGAACGAGATGAAGGCCCACTGGCAGGGCGAGAAGGACGCCATCGAGGCGATCCGCTCCGTGAAGGAGCGGCTCGAGCAGGCGCACCGGGAGGCCGAGCGCGCCGAGCGCGACGCCAACCTCGAGCGCGCCGCCGAGCTGCGCTACGGCGAGATCCCGAGGCTCGAGGAGGAGGTCGTCGAGCTCGAGGGGCGGCTGGCGGAGATCCAGGCCGACACCACCTTCCTCAAGGAGGAGGTCGACGACGAGGACGTGGCCGAGGTCGTGGCGAAGTGGACCGGGATCCCCGTCTCGAAGCTGATGGAGGGCGAGGTCGCGAAGCTGATCCACATGGAGGAGCGCCTGCACGAGCGGGTGATCGGCCAGGACGAGGCTGTCGAGGCCGTGTCGAACGCGCTGCGCCGCTCGCGCGCCGGGCTACAGGACCCCAACCGCCCGATCGGCGCGTTCCTGTTCATCGGCCCGACGGGCGTCGGCAAGACCGAGCTCGCCCGCGCGCTCGCCGAGTTCATGTTCGACTCGGAGGACGCGATCGTGCGGCTCGACATGTCGGAGTACATGGAGAAGCACTCCGTGTCGCGGCTCGTCGGGGCGCCGCCCGGCTACGTCGGCTACGACGAGGGCGGCCAGCTCACCGAGGCGGTCCGCCGCCGGCCCTACTCGGTGGTCCTGCTCGACGAGCTCGAGAAGGCCCACTCCGACGTGTTCAACGTGCTGCTCCAGGTGATGGACGACGGCCGACTCACCGACGGTCAGGGCCGCACGGTCGACTTCAAGAACACCGTCGTGATCATGACCTCGAACGTGGCCGGCGGGATCGACGGCGTGCGCGCGACCTTCAAGCCGGAGTTCGTGAACCGCCTCGACGAGATCGTGGAGTTCCACCAGCTCAGCCGCGAGGAGATCGCGCAGATAGTGGACCTCCAGGTGTCGAAGCTCGTCGAGCGGGTGCGCGAGCGCGGGGTCGAGGTCGAGCTGAGCGACGAGGCCCGGACGCTGATCGCCAACCTGGGCTACGACCCGACCTACGGCGCCCGCCCACTCAAGCGCGTGATCCAGAAGCAGCTCGTGGACCGGCTGGCCCTGAAGCTGCTCGAGGGCGAGTTCCAGCCGGGGGACCGGGTGATGGTGGACGCCGAGGGCGGGGAGCTGGCGTTCGCGAAGGCCGAGGCCGGCGCGGAGCCGGCGGCGGCGAGCGCGGCCTAGCGTCGGGCGTTTACGGCAGCGGTGAAGGGGCGGTCTTGCCGTCGACCGTCCTATTTAGGGCTTGCTAGGCAAGCCTTAGGCAGGACGGTCGACTCTGTCGGCGTAGGATTTCGGCGCATGGAACCCCGTGAACTCGCGCTCTGGCATGCCCGTGGCCGTCAGCTCGTCGGTGCTGCCTTTGCGCTCGCGCCCGGCATCGCCGGCCGGGCGTGGATCGGGAGCGACGCCGGCCGGCGTCCCGTGAAGGTCCTGGCGCGCGCGTTCGGTGCCAGGGACCTGGCTATCGGTCTCGGTGTGGTGATCGCGCTCGATCGCGGCACGCCCGTGCGCGGCTGGATCGAGGCGGGGGTGTTCTCCGACGCGATCGACACGGCGGCGAGCCTGCTCGCCGGCAGCTCGATCCCGCCCGCGATTCGCTGGCCGTGCGTGGCGCTCGGGGCGGGCTCAGCCGCGCTGGGCGCCTGGCTCGCGCCTCAGTTCGTGGAGGCGCCGGCGCCGATCCCGGGGGAGACGCCCGAGGCGGCGATCACTGGGCACCCTGCACAACTCTGATCGTGTAAACGGTCTTCACGGCCCGGTCGCGCCGGTACCTGCGGAAGGTGTCGAACTGGATGCGGTGCCTCCCGAGGCGCGCCCTCGGCGACAGCAGTCGCCTGCGCGTGCGGAGGGTGTGGCACGCGCCCCTGAGGGTCCCGATCTTGACGTGGCGCTTCGAGCCCTCGTGCACGATGTGCGCCCACAGGATGCTTCCGGTGGTGAATCCCCGCGCGCGTATCCGGAAGCGGCGCGAGACGCTGCCGGTGGTGGGCGAAAGGGCAACGCCCACGGCGCTGACTGTCACCGGCACAGAGGCGGTCACGGTCGGGTCGCTGACGTCGGTGGCCGTGTAGGTGCGGGTCTGCGTGCCCTGCGCCTGCTGGAGCCTGAGCTCGACGTCGAACGCGCCAGCGGCGTCGGTCGGGATCGGCGAGATGAACGTCCCGTCCCGGGTGAGGTTCGCGGTGCTCGAGGGGGTGAACGCGGAGCCCAGGAAGTGGACTCTCTCCCCGGAGCGGTAGCACGGCTTCGCGGGTTTGGTCGTGAGCGAAGCGGCGTGTGCGGCGGATGGCAGCGCGAGGGTCGCGAGGGTTATCGCGACGGCGAGCGGGCGAGGCATGCGGAGAGGGTACATTCCGCGCCGACGCACTCCATCGAAAGGATCCTCCGTGCCCACGTTCGTGATGCTGAGCACCCTGACACCTGAGGGCGTGCAGACCCTCAAGAGCAATCCTCAACGCATCCGCGAGGTCAACAAGGAGATCGAGCAGCTCGGCGTGACGGTCACCGCCCAGTGGGCCGTCCTCGGCCAGTACGACTTCGTGAACGTCGTCGAGGCGCCCGACGAGAAGACGATCGCGCGCGTCTCGATGGAGCTCGGGTCGCGCGGCACGGCCCGCTACGAGACGCTCTCCGCGATCCCCGTGGACGACTTCATCTCGGCACTTTGAGCGAGCGCGTCCTCGTCGTCGGGGCCGGCGGGCGCGAGCACGCCCTGGTCCGGGCGCTCCTGCGCAGCCCCCGCCGGCCCGAGGTGCTCTGCACCCCCGGCAACGCGGGCATCGCCCGCGACGGGGTGGAGTGCCTCCCCGACGGGAACGTGGTCGCGACGGCGCAGGAGCGCGAGGTGGACCTTGTGGTGGTGGGCCCGGAGGCGCCGCTGGTGGCCGGACTGGTGGACGATCTGACCGCCGCCGGCATACCCGCGTTCGGCCCCACCCGTGCCGCCGCCCGCATCGAGGGCTCCAAGGCCTACGCGAAGGAGCTGATGCGCGACTGCGGCGTTCCCACCGCGTCGCACGTGATGTTCCGCGACCGCGAGGAGGCGGCCGCCCACCTGGCCTGCGCGTCCTATCCCGCCGTGCTCAAGGCCGACGTGCTCGCGGCGGGCAAGGGCGTGATCATCGCGAAGGACGAGCGCGAGGCGCGCGCCGCGCTCGACGTCTTCTTCGGCGAGAAGCGCTTCGGCGAGACCGAGGTGGTGCTGGAGGAGTTCCTCGAGGGCGAGGAGCTGTCGCTGCTCGCGCTCTGCGACGGCGAGCGCGCCGTGCCGCTCGCGCCCGCGCAGGACTACAAGCGGATCTTCGACGGCGACGAGGGACCGAACACCGGCGGCATGGGCAGCTACTCGCCGGTGCCGGGAATCGACGCGCAGCGCGCGCGGGAGATCGCCGCGGAGGTCCACCAGCCGATCGTGGACGAGCTGCGCCGCCGCGGCACGCCGTTCCACGGCGTGCTCTACGCCGGGCTGATGATGGCGCCCGACGGGACGGCGAAGGTGCTCGAGTACAACGCGCGCTTCGGCGACCCGGAGACGCAGGCGGTGCTGCCGCGGCTGCGCTCCGACCTGGTGGAGCTGCTCGAGGCGTCCACGAGGCCCGGCGGGCTGGCCGGCGTCGAGCCGGAGTGGTCCAGCGACTGGGCCGTGACGGTGGTGCTCGCGTCGAAGGGCTACCCGGAGTCCTCGTCGAGCGGCGACGTGATCTCGGGCCTCGACGCCACGGACGGCGCGGAGGTGTTCCACGCGGGCACGGCCGAGCGTGAAGGGCGGGTCGTGACGGCGGGCGGCCGGGTGCTGAACGTGACCGGCATGGGCGCGACGCCCGGCGAGGCGCGCGACCGCGCCTACGCAGCGGCCGAGGCGATCGAGTTCGACGGCCGCCAGATGAGGACGGACATCGCGGCCCGCGCAGTGGATAGGGTCGAGGCGTGAGCGGCACCGAGGAGTTCACGGCCGTGCCGGAGACCGAGGTCGAGCATCAGTTCGACGAGCTCGACGTGGACGACGCGCCCCAGGTGGGGATCGTGATGGGCTCGAAGAGCGACATGCCGCTGATGGAGAAGGCGGCGGAGAAGCTCGACGAGCTCGGCATCCGCCACGAGATCCGCGTGATGAGCGCGCACCGCGACCCCGACACCGTGGCCGCCTACGCGAAGAACGCGCGCATGCGCGGGCTGCGGGTGATCATCGCGGGCGCCGGTCTGGCCGCGGCGCTGCCCGGCGTGGTGGCGGCGCACACGGACCTCCCGGTGATCGGCGTGCCGCTCACCTCGAAGACGTCCGTGGCCGGCGGCCTCGACGCGCTGCTCGCGATCGCCCAGATGCCGCCGGGAGTGCCGGTGGCCACGGTGGGGGTCGACAACCCCAGAAACGCCGCTGTGCTCGCGGCGCGCATCCTCAGCGCGTGAAGGCGTCGTGATCGAGCGCTACACGCGTCCTGAGATGGGCGCGGTCTGGTCCGAACGACGCAAGTTCGACACCTGGCTCCAGGTCGAGCTGGCGGTCGTCGATGCGCTTGCGGAGCAGGGCGCGATCCCCGACGAGGACGCGGCCACGATCCGCGACCGCGCAACCTTCACGGTCGACGAGGTCAAGGAGCGCGAGAAGGTCACGGACCACGACGTGGCCGCCTTCGTGGACGTGGTCGCGGGCTCGGTGGGCGATGCCGGGCGCTGGATTCACCACGGCCTCACCTCGTCGGACGTGCTCGACACCGCCCTCGGGCTCCAGCTCTCGCAGGCCGGGATGGTGCTGGTGGGCGGCGCCGCCGATTACCGCAACGCCCTCGTTCGCCGGGCGCGCGAGCACGTGGACACGCTCTGCGTCGGGCGCACCCACGGCGTGCACGCGGAGCCCACCACCTTCGGCGTGAAGCTGGCCGGCTTCGCATTCGAGGCGCACCGCAACCTGATCCGCCTGGAGCGGGCCGCCGAGGCGGTGTCGGTGGGGGCGCTGTCGGGCGCCGTCGGAACCTACGCGGCGAACGGCCCCGAGATCGAGGAGGCGGTGCTGCGGCGACTCGGGCTCGCGCGCGAGGACGTCTCCACCCAGGTGGTGCCGCGCGACCGCCATGCGGAGCTGCTCGAGGCAGTGGCCCTGGCGGGCGCCGGGCTCGAGCGCTTTGCCACGGAGGTACGGCACCTCCAGCGCACGGAGGTGCGGGAGGTGGAGGAGCCGTTTCGCTCCGGCGCGCAGAAGGGCTCGTCGGCGATGCCGCACAAGCGCAACCCGATCGTCTCGGAGCGCATCGCCGGGATCGCGCGCCTGCTGCGCGGCTACGCGCAGGCCGGACTCGAGAACGTGGCGCTCTGGCACGAGCGCGACATCACCCACTCGTCGGTGGAGCGCGTGGCGCTGCCGGACGCCACGACCCTGCTCGACTACGCGCAGCACCTCGCGATCCGCGTCGTGGAGGGCATGACGATCCACGAGGACCGCATGCGCGAGAACCTGAACGCCACCCACGGCGCGCTGTTCTCGCAGCGGGCGCTGCTCGCGCTCGTGGAGGCCGGACGCTCGCGCGACGACGCGTACCGCACCGTCCAGGGGGCCGCGCAGCGGGCGTGGGACGAAGGCATCGAGTTCCGTGACCTGCTCGCCGAGGCGGCACCCGAGCTCGACCTCGACGCGGTCTTCGACACGGCCGCATTCGTGCGGCACGCCCAGGCGATCGTGGGCCGCCTGGACCGCATTGCGTAGCGATTTCGGCGTCCAATAGGGACAACGCGATCTACGGTCTGCGGCTGTCCCCGCCGATGGGGACAAGGTGGACCCGAGGACCAACGCCGCCGCGCGGCGCCGTAGCCGCCGTCGCAAAAACAACCCTCGCTGTGCGACGGCGCGCAAGCAGCCCGAGAGCGCCGCGAAGCGCCGCCGGCGCTACGTGCGAGCGTGCGTCAAGAAGAAGAAGCACCGCCGCCCCGTCGCTCCCGCCCCCGTCCAGCCGTCGCCCCCGCCGCCGCAGGCCCCGCCCGCCGGCTTCACGCTCGAGAGCCCGATCGCGATCTACTCCGGGAGCTTCGGCGTCCGCGAGGCGGAGCGGCTGCTCTGGCGCGCCGGGTTCGGCCCGTCGCCGGGCCACGCGCAGCTGCTGGCGAGCATGGGCCTGCACGCGGCGGTCGCGGCCCTGACGAGGCCGTCCGGCGAGCCGACGCTCACGGGCGCCGACCCGACCGACGAGGACGGCAACCCGATCGCGCCCGCCGACTTCTGGGGCCACGACCACCTCTGGTTCCTCGACCGGATGGTGCGCACGAACCAGCCGCTCGTGGAGCGCATGACGCTGGTCTGGCACGACTGGTTCGCCACCTCGAACGACGCGGTGGGCCAGCAGCAGCTCATGCTCGACCAGAACGAGCTCTTCCGCCGCCACGCGTTCGGCTCCTTCGACCAGCTCGCGCACGACGTGACGCGGGACCCGGCGATGATCGTCTGGCTCAACCTGGACCAGAACTCGCGCTGGAGCCCCAACGAGAACTACGCGCGCGAGCTGATGGAGCTGTTCACGCTCGGCGCCGACCGCGGCGCCTACACCGAGCAGGACGTGCGCCAGCTCGCCCGCGCCCTCACCGGGTTCGACTTCGACTGGAGCGACGAGCTCGGAATGCACAACTTCCGCTACGTCGAGGCGCGCCACGACCCCGGGAGCAAGACCGTGTTCGGGCAGACCGGGGCGTGGACCTGGGAGCAGGGCGTGGCGATGTGCGTGCGGCACCCGATGCACCCCTCCTTCTTCGTCCAGAAGCTGTGGAGCTACTTCATCCCGACGCCGCCGACGGCGGCGGACCGCCAGGCGCTGGAGGCGCTCTACGTGTCGAACGGCTACCAGGTGCGGCCGGTGCTCGAGGCGATCCTCCTGCACCCGGACCTCCACGCCGGCTCGCGCATGGTCAAGCCGCCGATCGTGCTGCTCGCAGGCCTGCTGCGCGCGCTCCAGCGCTCGGTCGACGGGGAGTACTGGATCTGGTACTCCGAGAACGCGGGACAGCGGCTCTTCTACCCGCCCGACGTGTCGGGCTGGGACGACTCGCGCTGGCTCGACACGAGCACGGTGCGGGGCCGCTTCGAGCTGGTCTCGCGCGCGCTGTCGGGCCGCGTCCTCGACGGCGACGCGGTGGACGACTACGACGTGACCGAGACGCCCGAGCAGGGCGTTGCCGCGGCGCGCGCCTGGGCCGGCGATCCGACGCTGACGTCCGAGACCGTGGCTCTGCTCACGAGCTTCGCCGCGGATGCGCTCGCCGGCGCCGGTGGCTGGCAGCTCAGCACCTATCGCGGCCTGCGCCAGAACGCGCTCCGCCACCTGATCCTGGCCTCCCCCGACTACCAGACGAGCTGACGATGCCGAGCTGCGGCTGCAACGACTACTCGCGCACCCAGCTGATGAGGCGCGCGGCGGCCGAGGCGGGGCGCGGGCTGCCCATGATCGAGCCGGGCATGCCGATGCCGGCCGGCACCGGCCTCACGCGGCGCTCGTTCGTGTCGCGCGCCACCGGGCTGGCGCTGTCGGTGTACGGCGCGGCGAGCCTGGGGCCGAAGGCGTTCGAGGAGGGAATCGCCGCCGCCGCGGCGCAGGCGCCCTCCGAGCGCGTGCTCGTGTCGATCTTCCTGTCCGGCGGCGCCGACTCGCTCACGATGCTCGCTCCGACGAGCGCGCATCCGCAGTACGCCGCGGGCCGCCCGACGCTGGCGCTGCCGGACGGCCAGGGCATCGCGTTCGCCGAGGACAGCTCGCTGCGCTGGCATCCGTCGCTCGCGGGGCTCGCCGAGCTCTACGGCGAGGGCAAGGTCAGCGTTATGCCGGCGATCGGCTACGACGACGCGAACCAGTCGCACTTCACGAGCCGGCACTACTGGGAGGTCGGCGAGGTCAACCCGTTCGGCCGCTGGGGCTGGCTCGGCCGCTACCTCGACGAGCACGGCGTGATGGACAACCCGCTCCAGGGGCTCGCGCTCGGCTGGGACCTCCAGCCGGTGCTGGCCGCTCGGGACGTGCCCGTGGCCACGGTGGCGGAGCCCGACAACTACGGCTTCTGGACCCCCGGCGTGTGGGGCACGGTGCAGGACAAGATGCTGGACGCGTTCGGCGACCTCGGCGATCCGCCGACCAGCGACGTCGGCCTCGGCCAGGCCCGCAGCGCGGTGGCCGCGACCGGCCGGCTGCGCGACCAGCTCGCGCCATTCCAGGGCGGATACACCACGCCCGCCGGAGTGACCTACCCCGCCGGCGACTTCGCGACGCGGCTGCGGGCGCTTGCGGCGATGCTCGACGGCGGCCTGCCGCTGAAGGTGGTGGCGATCGAGAGCGGCGGCTACGACACGCATTCGAACCAGGCGGGCAGCCTGCCCGCCGACCTGCTGGAGATCGGCGACAGCCTGCGCGCTTTCCAGCGCGACCTCGAGGCGCGGCTGCTCCAGGACCGCGTGCTCGTGCACGTGTGGAGCGAGTTCGGCCGCCGGCCGGAGGAGAACGGCTCCGGCACCGATCACGGCGCGGCCGGCGCCGGCTTCGTGATCGGCTCCCAGGCGCGCGGCGAGATGGTCGGCGAGTTCCCGGGCCTCGCGACGCTGGACGAGGACGACAACCTGCAGAACAGCTCCGACTTCCGCGGGGTCTACTGCGCGCTGCTCGAGCAGTGGCTGGGCGTCGACGCGGGCCCGATAATCCCGAACGCGTCGTCGTTCACGCGCCCCGCGCTGGTGGCGTGATGAGCCTGAGAGCAGCCGCAGCGGCGGCGGCGGTGCTGGCCACCGCTGTGCCCTCGCTGCCGGCGGCCGACGCGGGCGCAGCCGCCAAGCCGACCGCCGCCAAGCCGGGCAAGCAGGCGAGGCACAGCCTCTGCCAGCGGCGCGGCAGGTGTGCCGTTCTGCGTCGGCCGCGGCGGCCCGCGACCCGGCGGCCGCTCGAGCGGCTCCTGGGCGTCGGACCAGGCCCCTCGCTCGACCCGGCGCCCGGACCCGGGCAGCCGGAGAGCCCCGCGCCGGACGCGCCGGCACTGCCGCGCTTCGTCTCGGTGGCCGCGCGCGAGTTCTCGCTCACGCTGTCGCGCCCGCTCGTCGGGGCCGGCGCCGTGACGATCGAGTTGCGCAACAGCGGCGAGGATCCGCACAACCTCGTGGTGAGCCCCGAGGGCACGCACACGCCGCTTGCCTCCTTCTCGGAGATCGACCCCGGGACCTACGAGCGCCGCTCGGTCAACCTGGCGGCGGGCCGCTACCTGCTCTGGTGCTCGCTCGAGTCACACGAGGGACTCGGAATGAGCACGACGCTGAAGGTGCAGTAGCCGGTCGATCAGCCCACACTGGTAACGTCGCGCCGGTGAGCGACGTTGCCGCTCTGAACCATCTCTCCAGCGGGAAGGTGCGCGACATCTACGCCGTGGGCGAGGATCGCCTGCTGCTGGTCGCCTCCGACCGGATCTCCACGTACGACGTGGTTCACCCCACGCCGATCCCGGACAAGGGCAAGCTGCTCACCGGGCTGACGGCGTTCTGGCTCGACCGCACCGGCGAGGTCTGCCCGAACCACCTGATCTCGTTCACGGAGGTTCCGGAGGAGTTCCGCGGCCGCGCGATGTTGGTCGAGCGGCTCGAGATGGTGCCCGTGGAATGCGTCGTGCGCGGCTACATCACGGGCTCCGGCTGGAAGGACTACCAGTCCACGGGCGCGGTCTGCGGGATCGAGCTGCCCGCGGGCCTGCGCGAGTCGGAGCAGCTGCCCGAGCCCATCTTCACGCCCGCCACGAAGGCCGAGGTGGGCGACCACGACGAGAACGTCGACTTCGAGCGCGCCGCCGAGATCGTGGGCGACCGCGCGCTGCTGGAGGAGCTGCGCCGGCTCTCGATCGCGATCTACGAGCTGGGCGCCGCGCACGCGCGCGAGCGCGGGATCATCCTCGCCGACACGAAGTTCGAGTTCGGCCGTCGGCCCGACGGCACGATCGTGCTCGGCGACGAGGTGATGACCCCCGACTCGTCGCGCTTCTGGCCGGCCGACGGGTACGAGCCCGGCCACGGCCAGCCGAGCTTCGACAAGCAGTACGTGCGCGACTGGGCCGCGAGCTCCGGGTGGGACAAGACCCCGCCCGCTCCCGCGCTGCCCGACGACGTGATCGAGCGCACGCGCTCGCTGTACGTGGACGCGTACGAGCGCATCACCGGTGAGCCCTTCCAGGCGTGGCTGGAGCGATCGGCGTGAGGGCCCGTGTGTTGATCCGGCCGAAGGCGGGCATCCTCGATCCACAGGGCCAGGCCGTGGAACGGGCCCTGCCTGCATTGGGATTCGAGGGGGTCGCCAACGTGCACGTGGGCCGGCTGATCGAGCTTGACGTGGAGGACGCCTCACAGGTGCCGCAGATGTGCGAGCGTCTGCTGGCGAATCCCCTGATCGAGGACTACGAAGTCGTCGAGCTGGAGGCGGCATGAAATTCGGCGTCGTGCGCTTCCCGGGTTCGTGTGACGAGGTCGACGCTCTCATGGCATGCCGCCGCTTCGCCGAGGCCGATCTGCTCTGGCACGGCGACAGCGATCTCTCCGGCATCGATGCCGTGGTCGTGCCCGGCGGCTTCTCCTACGGCGACTACCTGCGCGTGGGCGCCATCGCCCGCTTCTCGCCGCTGATGGAGTCCGTGATCGAATTCGCGCGCGCCGGCGGGCCGGTGCTCGGGATCTGCAACGGCTTCCAGGTGCTCTGCGAGGCCGGGCTGCTGCCGGGTGCGCTGCTGCCGAACGACTCGCTGCGCTTCGTCTGCCGTCAGGTCGAGGTGGCGGTGGAGAACTCGGACACGCCGTTCACGCGCGCGTGCGACCAGGGCGACCTACTGTCGATCCCGGTGAAGCACACGACCGGGCGCTACTACGCGCCCCCCGGCACGCTGCCGGATGAGCAGGTTGTGCTGCGCTACGCGCCCGGCCACAACCCCAACGGGTCGATGGACGACGTGGCGGGCGTCTGCAACGAGGCCGGCAACGTGATGGGCCTCATGCCGCACCCCGAGCACGCGGTGGACCCGCTGACCGGGTCCGCCGACGGCGGGAGGCTGTTCGAGTCGCTCGCCATGGTCCCCGTCGCGTGACGTTGGCCGCCGCTCCGCACCGGGAGCTAGGCCTCACCGACAGCGAGTACGAGGGGATCTGCGAGCGCCTGGGCCGCGAGCCCAACGCGCTCGAGCTGGCGGTGTTCTCGCTGATGTGGTCCGAGCACTGCGCGTATAAGCACTCGAAGAAGCTGCTGCGCATGCTGCCCACCGAGGGGCCCCACATCCTGATGGGCCCGGGTGAGAACGCGGGCGTCGTGGACGTGGGCGACGGCCTC
The DNA here is from genome assembly GCA_963771715.1 of uncultured Thermoleophilaceae bacterium. Taxonomy (GTDB): domain Bacteria; phylum Actinomycetota; class Thermoleophilia; order Solirubrobacterales; family Thermoleophilaceae; genus JACVRW01. The sequence goes on along the minus strand of CAVYUQ010000003.1, from coordinate 296,402 downwards.
GCCGTGGCCTTCAAGGTGGAGTCGCACAACCACCCGAGCGCCGTCGAGCCGTTCCAGGGCGCCGCCACCGGGGTCGGCGGGATCCTGCGCGACATCTTCGCCGTCGGCGCGCGGCCGATCGCGGTGCTCGACTCGCTGCGCTTCGGCGAGCTCGACTCCGCGCGCTCGCGCTACCTGTTCGACGGCGCCGTGAAGGGCATCGGCCACTACGGCAACTCGATCGGCGTCCCGACCGTGGGCGGCGAGGTCTACTTCGAGCCCGCCTACGAGCAGAACTGCCTCGTGAACGCGATGTGCGTGGGGCTCGCGCCGCGCGAGCGGCTGATCCGCAGCGCGGCCGCGGGAGTGGGGAACAAGCTCGTGCTGCTCGGCGCGCGCACGGGCCGCGACGGGATCGGCGGCGCCTCCGTGCTCGCGAGCGCGGAGCTGTCGGAGGACGACGCCTCGAAGCGGCCCACGGTGCAAATCGGCGACCCCTTCGAGGAGTCGAGGCTGGTGGAGTGCTGCCTCGAGCTGCTCGACGCCGAGCTACTCGCCTCGCTTCAGGACCTGGGCGCCGCGGGGCTGTCGTCCAGCTCGTCGGAGATGGCTTCGAAGGGCGCGGTGGGACTCGACATCGACGTCTCGCGGGTGCCGCTGCGCGAGTCCGACATGGAGCCGTTCGAGATCATGATCTCGGAGTCGCAGGAGCGGATGCTGTGCGTGGTGGAGCCGGAGCGGCTCGACGACGTGCTCACCCTCTGCGACCGCTGGGAGGTGCGTGCCACCACGATCGGCGAGGTCACCGACACCCGCCGCCTGCGCGTGTTCGACGGCGACGAGCTCGTTGGCGACATGCCGGTGGACGCGCTCGTCGACGACGTGCCTCTCTACGACCTCGAGCCGGAGGAGCCCGCGGGCCAGATCTACCCCGATCCGCCCGCGCGCCTGGACGGCGGGAGCTCGGCTGAGGAGGCGCTGCTGGCGCTGCTCGCCTCGCCCAACATCGCGTCGAAGCGCTTCGTTTTCGAGCAGTACGACCCGATCGTCGGCTCGCGCACGATCCGGCGGCCACAGTCGGCCGACGCCGCGGTGCTGATGCTCGAGGCGGACGGCGGAAGCGGCGCGCTCGCTATCTCGATCGACGGCAACGGCCGGCGCGTGGCGTGCGACCCGTACACGGGCGCGGCCGAGGCCGTGCTCGAGTGCGCGCGCAATCTCGCCTGCGTGGGCGCGGAGCCGCTCGGTCTCACCAACTGCCTCAACTTCGGCAACCCCGAGAAGCCGCACATCGCGTGGCAGCTCACGCGGGCGGTCGAGGGGCTGCGCGACGCATGCCTGGCGCTGGGCGTGCCGGTGGTGGGCGGCAACGTGTCGCTCTACAACGAGGGCGGCGACGGGCCGATCTACCCGACTCCGATCGTGGGCATGGTCGGGAAGCTGCGGGAGCCCGACGCCGTGCCGCGTGTCGGGTTCGCGGAGGCGGGGCACGCGATCGCGCTCCTCGGAATGTTCGAGCCCGCGCTCGAGGGCTCCGAACTAGAGAAGCTCCGCGGCCGGCTGGGCCAGACGCTGCCGCCGCTCGACCTGCCCGCGCACGCCGACGCGCTGGTGCGCGTGCGCGCGGCCGTGCGGACCGGCGAGCTCCCCACTGCCCACGACATCTCGGAGGGCGGGCTCGCCTGCGCGCTGGCCGAGTGCTGCATCGAGGGCGAGCTCGGCGCGCGGGTGTCGCTCGACGAGGGCGAGGGCGCCCTGTTCGGCGAGGGCCCGGGCGGCGTGATCGTGGCCGGCCCGCGCGCGGTGGTCGAGTCGATCGAAGGCGCGGTCGTGATCGGCGAGGTCGGAGGCGATGCGCTCGAGATCGAGGGCACGCTGAGCGTGCCGGTCGGCGAGCTGCGCAGCGCCTACGAGGCCGCGATCCCGGCGGCCCTCGGCAGCTAAGGGGCGCACACGGCGGCGTCCAGGGGTCCTTGGTCGCTGGCGCTTCGCAGGCTCCGCCGCGACCGCGCGGCGCTGGTGTTCGGCGCGCTGTTCGCGGTGATCGCAGTCTTGATCATCGCCGCTCCGCTCTACGCGAGCCAGGTCGCCCACACGACGCCGTCCGAGAACCACCTCACGGACCGGATCGTGGTCGACGGCAAGCCCACGGACGTCCTCTCGCTGGATGGAATTCCGATCGGCCCGACCTGGCGCGGGTCGTATCTGCTCGGCGCGGACGAGAACGGGCGCGACTTGGCGGTCCGTCTGCTCTACGGCGCGCGCACCACGCTCATGATCGGCGGCGGCGCGGTTCTCCTGACGCTGTTACTCGCCGTCCCGCTGGCGCTCGCCGCCGGTTACCTGGGCGGCCGCACCGACGCGCTGATCAGCCGCCTGCTCGATCTGCTCTGGTCGTTCCCCGCGCTGCTCCTCGGCGTGCTTCTGAGCACGGCCATCAGCATCAGCGGCGCAAAGATCGGCCCCGTCACCATCGCATCCGGGTCCAAGCTGATCCCGCTCGTCGTGATCGGGCTCGTCTACGTGCCGTACATGACGCGACCGCTTCGCGGCCAGGTGATGGTGCTTCGCGGTCAGCCGTTCGTCGAGGCAGCAAGGGCGGCGGGGATGCGACCGGTGAGGCTGATGGCGTCGGAGCTGCTTCCTCACCTCGCGACGACGATCATCGTCGTCTCAACGCTGCTGTTCGTGAACGCGGTGGTGCTCGAGGCTGCGCTCACGTTTCTCGGGGCCGGGGTCAATCCGCCCGAGCCGTCGCTTGGCGTCCTGATCGCCGCGGGCCTCGACGAAGTCGTGCGCTCGCCGCACCTGTTGCTCACTCCGAGCATCGCGCTGGTTCTGATCGTGCTGTCGCTCAACGGCATTGCCGAGGGAGTGCGGCGCGCGCTCGATCCGCGCGGGACGGTCAGCTTCGACCTGGTGCGCGGGCGATGATCGGCTTCGCGGCACGCAGGTTCGCGGCCGCGCTGGTCACCGCGTGGGTGGCGTCGATCGTCGCCTTTGTCCTGTTCTGGACGGTCCCGAACGTCGACCCCGCCTATCTGCTCGGAGGCGGGCAGAAGGGCACGAACCAGACCCGCGCGCTCGCGACGGAGAAGTACGGCCTCGACGATCCCCTACCGGTCCAGTACGTGCGCCTGATGGAGAGCATCCTGAACGGGGACATCGAGTGCTACTACGCCTGTGGTGGCCTGCGCGACGTGTTCGTGCAGGCCCTGCCGGTCACGATCTCGCTTGTCGCAGGTGCGGGTCTGATCGCCGTGGGGCTAGGCATCGGGCTCGCGCTGATCTGCGTCCGGCACCGCGGACGCTGGCAGGACCGCTTGATCACCACGGCTGCCTCGGCGGCCTACTCGGTCCCGTCACTCGTCCTGGCGGCCCTGCTCTGGGCCTTCGTCTCATACCGCTGGGGTCTCTTCCCCAGGGAGGGCTATGTCGGATTGAGGGAGAGCCCGTGGGGCTGGGCGAAGCATCTGTTCCTGCCATGGATCGCGTCGGCGCTGCCGTTCGCCGGTGCGTACGTGCATGTCGTGCGCGCGTCGCTGCTCGACACGGTGGACCAGGACTGGGTTCGCACCGCGCGGGCGAAGGGGCTCTCCGAGAAAAAGGTGATCCGCCGTCATGTCCTCCGCAACGGGCTGATCCCTCCGGTGAACATCTGGGGCCTCGACTTCTCGCACGCCTTCGGCGGCTTCGTGCTGTACGTCGAGGTGATCTTCGGCCTGCCTGGCATCGGCGACCTCACCGCGAACACGCTCGGCAGCTTCGACCTTCCGCCGATCGTGGCGCTCGCCGTCTACCTCGCGATCGTGGTCGTGTTCTTCAGCGCCGTCGTGGACGTGATCGTCGCCTGGCTCGACCCGCGCCTGCGCCAGCCGCGACCATCGACCTGAACGGTTGTTACCCTCGACAGGCCACCGGATGAATCGAGATCTCGACCATCGGGACGGGCCTCGCGACGAGTGTGGCGTCTTCGGCGTCTTCGCGCCGGAGCGCGACGTGGCCAGGCTCGCCTACTTCGCGCTGTTCGCGCTCCAGCACCGCGGCCAGGAATCGGCCGGGATCGCGTCCACCCAAGCCGGCCAGATCATGACCGTGCGCGACCTCGGGCTCGTCTCCCAGGTCTTCGACGAGGAGAAGCTGCGCGCGCTCCAGGGCGAGATGGCCATCGGGCACGTGCGCTACTCGACCACCGGCTCGTCGGCGTGGGAGAACGCCCAGCCGGTGTGGCGCTCGGACCGCCGCCAGGTTGCGCTCGCCCACAACGGCAACCTGATCAACGCGGTCGAGCTGCACTCCGAGCTGGCCGCAGAGGGCGTGCAGTTCCGCGGCACCTCCGACTCGGAGATCATCGCCGCCCTGCTCTCCACGCACGAGGCGGAGCGGATCGAGGACGCGCTGGCGGACGTGGTGCCGCGGCTGGAGGGCGCCTTCTCCACCGTCGTGATGACGAAGGACGCCGTGGTGGCGTTCCGCGACCCGGCCGGACTGCGGCCGCTGGCGCTCGGCATGATCGGCGACAACTACTGCGTGGCCTCCGAGAGCTGCGCGTTCGACATCATCGGCGCGGAGCTCCTGCGCGAGGTGCTGCCCGGCGAGATGGTCTCGCTCGGCGCGCGCGGGATCGAGACGCGCCAGCTGGTGGAGTCCGGGCGGCGGGCGTTCTGCGTGTTCGAGCACATCTACTTCGCGCGCCCCGACTCGATCCTCGAGGGCAACCGCACCCAGGTCTCGCGCCGCAAGATGGGCGAGATCCTCTGGCGCGAGGCGCCTGTGGAGGCGGACGTCGTGATCGCGGTTCCGGACTCGGGCAACCCCGCGGCGGCCGGCTACTCGAAGGCATCGGGCATCCCGCGCGACGACGGCCTGATCAAGAACCGCTACGTCGCGCGCACGTTCATCCAGCCGGGCCAGGACCTGCGCAAGCACGGGCTGCGGATGAAGTTCAACCCGCTGCGCGAGGTGGTGGCCGGCAAGCGCCTCGTGGTGGTGGACGACTCGATCGTGCGCGGGAACACCACGCGCCAGATCGTGCAGATGCTTCGCGACGCCGGCGCGGCGGAGATCCACATGCGCATCTCGGCGCCGCCGATCCGCCACCCGTGCCACTACGGGGTGGACATGTCGACGACGCAGGAGATGGTGGCTCACGGGCGCAGCGAGGACGAGATCGGCGCCGAGCTCGGCTGCGACTCGCTGCGCTACCTCTCGCTCGGCGGCGTCTACGAGGCGATCCGCTCCACGCGCGAGACGCACTGCGACGCATGCTTCTCCGGCGACTACCCGCTCGAGCGGACCGAGTCCGCGAACGGCAAGTTCGCCCTCGAGGAGCTCGCGGTCGTAAAGAGCTGAGTCTTTCTGTAACGACTCCGGCACACGGCGCTGAAACCGCCGGGCGCGGGGTTACTGTGGACTGCCCGATGGACCTCGCTTCAGCCCTTCACGAGCACTTCGGCTTCGCCGCCTTCCGGCCCGGGCAGCGCGAGGCCTGCGAGGCCGCGCTGGCGGATCGCGACGTGATGGTCGTGATGCCCACGGGGTCCGGGAAGTCGCTCTGCTACCAGCTTCCGGCGCTGCTGCGCGACGACCTCACGGTCGTCGTCTCGCCGCTCGTGGCGCTGATGCAGGACCAGGTCGAGGCGCTGGCGGCGCGCGGGCTGGGCGACCGGGTGGCGCTCGTGAACGCCCAGCAGGACGGCGGGTCGAACGCCGACACGCTGCGGCGTGCCGAGGCCGGCGAGCTGAGGCTGCTGTACGTGGCGCCGGAGCGCTTCGCGGCCGTCGGGTTCCTCGACCGCATGCGCGCCGTGGACGTGGGGCTGTTCGTGGTGGACGAGGCGCACTGCGTGTCGCAGTGGGGTCACGACTTCAGGCCGGACTACTTCCGGCTCGCGGACGCCGCGCGGATGCTCGGCGCGGCGGCCATCGTGGCGTCCACCGCCACGGCCACTCCCCAGGTGGCGGGCGACGTGGTGCGCCGCCTGGCGCTGCGCGACCCGCTGCTGGTGGCCACCGGATTCGACCGCCCGAACATCAGCTTCGCCGTTGCGCGCCCCGGTGGCCACGAGAAGCGAGCGATGGTCGCGGAGGCGCTGGCGGCGGAGGACGCCCTGCCGGCGATCGTCTACGCCGGCACGCGGGCGGGCTCCGAGGAGCTGGCGAGTGATCTCACCGCTGCGCTAGGCGAGGAGGCGGTTGCCTACCACGCCGGCCTCGACCGAGAACGCCGCGCCGACGTCCAGCGCCGCTTCCTCGCCGACGACGTGCGCGTGATCTGCGCGACCAACGCGTTCGGCATGGGCGTCGACAAGCCGAACGTGCGCACGGTGGTGCACGCGAGCGTGCCGTCGTCGCTCGAGGCGTACTACCAGGAGGCCGGGCGAGCCGGTCGCGACGGCGCCCCGGCGCGGGCGCTGCTGCTGGCCGAGAACCGCGACAAGGCGCTGCACGTGCACTTCATCAAGCGGGAGGAGCTCGACCCCGGCCTGCCGGGATGGCTGGCCGACCGGCTGATTGCCGCGGCCGACGGGGAGCAGCGCTACTCGGTCGACGCTCGCGAGCTCGCCAGCGACCTGCGCGGCGACGGCGATCGCCTGCGGGCGCTGATCGGCCACCTCACGCGCGCGGGCGTGATCGCGCCGTCGCCGTCGGCGCCGGACCGGATCGCCGGCCGGGTCACCGGGCGCTTCGACGGCCGCGCCGCCGCGCTGTGCCGCACGTCCATCGACGAGGCGGCGCGGGCGCGCTGGCGCCAGTACCGCGAGGTCTGGGCTTACGTCGAGGACGGCACCTGCCGGCGGGCCGCGATCCTGCGGCACTTCGGCGACCCCGCGGCGGGCTCCGGCGGCGGCAGCGGTTGCTGCGACGTGTGCGACCCCGCCCTCGCCGTCTCGGCTCCCGTGCCCGACCCGGTCGAGATCGGCGACCTCGACGACGCGATCCTGTCCATCGCCACCGGTGCGCGCCCCGCGGTCGGCCGCACCACCTGCGCCGAGATCCTGCACGGCTCGCGAAGCAAGAAGATCCAGCGCAACTCCTACGACGGCCTGCCGGCCTACGGCGTCTCCTCGCACATGCGGCGCGCCGACATACTCGCGCGTGTGGACGAGCTGATCGAGCAGGGGCGCCTCGAGACGAGCGACGGTCCCTATCCGGTGCTGCGCGTCGCGGCGTGAGCTTCCCGATCGCAGTCCTCATCTCCGGTGAGGGGTCGAACCTGCAGGCGCTGCGTCGACTCAGTCCACGGGCAGGACGGCATCGAGATCGTGGGGGTGGCGTCGAGCCGGGCGGAGGCGCGCGGCCTCGAGCGGGCGGAGGCTGCGGGTGTGGAGACCGCCGTCTTCGCGCTGGCCGACCAGCCCGACCGCGTGCTGCGAGACGAGGCGCTCGGCGACTGGCTCGAGCAGCGCGGCACGCGGCTGGTGGTGCTCGCGGGCTTCATGGAGCTGCTCACGCCCGCGTTCATCCGGCGCTTCGCCGGGCGCATCGTGAACGTGCACCCGGCTCTGCTGCCCGCGTTTCCGGGGCTCGGGGCGATCGAGCAGGCGCTCGAGCACGGCGTGAAGGTGGCGGGCGTGACGGTCCACTTCGTGGACGAGGGAGTGGACAGCGGGCCGATCGTGCTGCAGGAGTCGTTCGAGCTTCCTTACCATCGGGACATCGCGGCGATCGAGCAGCGCTTCCACGAGGTCGAACACCGGCTGCTGCCGCGTGCCGTGCGGCTGATTGCGGCGGGACGCGTCCAGGTGGACGAGCAGAATCCGCGGCTGGTGCACGTGGAACCCGACTCTGCAGCCGATGGCTGAGACCGAGCCCCGCGGCGCGGAGCCGGCGGCCGCCCGGAGAGGTCCGGATCCGGCGGGCGCTTCTGAGCGTCTCCGACAAGCGCGGGCTGGTGGACTTCGCGCGCGGGCTGGTGGATCTCGGCGTGGAGATCGTCTCCACGGGCGGGACGGCGCGCGAGCTCGAGGAGGCGGGGATCGACACCCGTCCAGTCGAGGACTACACGGGCTTCCCCGAGATACTCGACGGCCGCGTCAAGACGCTGAACCCGCGCATCTACGCGGGGCTGCTGGCGGTGCGCTCGAACGACGAGCACATCGAGACCCTGGCGGCGCACGAGGTCGAGCCCATCGACCTGGTCTGCGTGAACCTCTATCCGTTCGAGCGCGTGTCCGGCAAGCGCAGGGTGGAGGACTCCGAGGTGATCGAGAACATCGACATCGGCGGCCCGACGCTGATCCGCGCGGCGGCGAAGAACCACGCGTTCTCGGCGGTGGTCGTCGGGCCGGAGAGCTACGACGCCGTGCTCGACGAGCTCCAGAGCTCCGACGCGCAGCTCTCGCTGCGCACGCGCCAGAGCCTGGCTATGGAGGCGTTCGCCTACACCGCCCGCTACGACGCATCGATCTCCCGCTGGTTCGCCGAGCGCGAGGAGGACTTCCCCGCCCAGTACACGCGCTCGTTCGAGAAGGTGCTCGACCTTCCGTACGGGGAGAACCCCCATCAGCGCGCGGCGTACTACGCGGAGGCGGGCGCGCGCACGCAGCTGATGTCGATGGTGTCGAAGCTCCACGGCAAGGAGCTGTCGTTCAACAACCTGCTCGACCTCGACTCGGGCCGGCGCCTGATCGAGGAGTTCGAGCTGCCGGCGGTGGCGATCATCAAGCACAACAACCCGTGCGGCACGGCGCTCGCCGCCGCCCCCGGCGACGCTTTCGAGAGGGCGCTCGCCACCGACCCCCAGAGCGCGTTCGGCGGCGTGTTCTGCTTCAACCGGCCGGTCGACCGCGGGCTCGCCGAGAAGCTGAGCGAGATGTTCGTGGAGGTGGTGTTCGCGCCGGGCTACGACGAGGACGCCTTCGAGCTGCTCTCACAGAAGCCGAACGTGCGACTGCTCGAGAACCAGGAGCGCCGCAGCACGCCGGTCTCGGAGCACGACTTCAAGCGGGTGCGCGGCGGAATGCTCGTGCAGGACCGGGACACCGGCCTGGAGGTGCGCGAGGAGATGGAGGTGGCCACCGCGCGCAAGCCGACCGAGGAGGAGTGGGGCGAGCTGCTGTTCGCGATGCGGGTGTGCAAGCACGTGCGCTCGAACGCGATCGTTCTGTCGAAGGGCCTCGGCACGGTGGGGATTGGCGCGGGGCAGATGAGCAGGGTGGACTCGGTGCGGATCGCGGTCGAGAAGGCCGGCGCCGCGGGCCTGTCCCTGGACGGTGCCGCGCTGGCGTCCGACGCGTTCTTCCCGTTCGCCGACGGCCCCCAGCTGGCGATCGACGCGGGCGTGCGGGCGATGATCCAGCCGGGCGGATCCCAGCGCGATCAGGAGGTCGTGGAGGCCTGCGACGCAGCCGGCGTGGCAATGGTGTTCTCGGCCCGGCGCCACTTCCGGCATTGATTTCGACAATCGTCGAACACTCAACTACAGTTGGGCCACCGGCTTCCTGATGAGAGAGCCCCACCACCCATCCTGCGAGGAGCTTGAGCTCCCCGCCGTACTCCACGCACTGAGCGACCCGGCGCGACTCCAGATCGTCCGGAAGCTCGCCGACGGCGACGAGTGCACGTGCGGAACCTTCGAGCTCGGCCTCTCAAAGGCAACCCTCTCCCACCACTTCCGCGTACTGCGCGAAAGCGGCGTCGTCCGAACCCGCCCCGACGGCCGCAAGCGAATGCTCTCGCTGCGCGACGACGACCTGAACGACCGCTTCCCCGGCCTGCTGGAAGCGGTTCTCACGGCACAGCAGAAGCCGGGCGTAGAAGCGCTGCTCTAGCGCGCTTCGCCCGCGCGCTGGTCATACCCCCGGGAGGACTCGAACCTCCAACCTTGCGGTTAAAAGCCGCTTGCTCTAGCCATTGAGCTACGGGGGCTCACGCAGCAAATGATGGCGGAAGTGGTGTTGCTGGCTGATGGTCCGCCGCCGGTGGCAGTTCGCACACCTAACCTCGCACTCTGCAATCTCGCGTTCGAGTGACGCGATCGAGGCTTCGCGGTAGGCGAGCTGGACCACGCCGCATCGCTTCATGCCGACGTGATCGAAGTCGAGCACTGCGGGATCAGCTTCGCCGCAATCGACGCACGGCGCGGACTTGAGGTGATCAGCGATGAAGAGGAGGTTCCGACGACGGAGCGGTCGGGGATCAGTCTCGGCTCTCCAGCCTGGATTTGTTCGCCATGAGCGAACGCGATGTCGCGTTCGGCGCCGGTGGCAGTTCGCGCATACGAGTTCGCAGTTGGCAATTTCTGCGGCCACGCGCTCTAAGCGATACGCCTCGCGCACCAGCTTGCCGACCTCTGTCGTCTTGGGGCCGATGTGGTCGAACTCGAGGACCGCAGGATCCGCGAGGCCGCAATCCGTGCAGGTGCCGTTGCGGAGGATGTCGGTGACGTACGCCCTGGCGATGGCTCGACGCTTGTCTCGGGCGTTTCGGCTCTGACGGCGGTGGAGATCTCCGCGCTGCCGCATGTACTCCCTGCGGCAGTCTTTGCACGCGCTTTGCCCGCGATGGAAATGTGTGACCGGCAGAGTGCGGTCGCATCCATTGCAATGAGCCGTAGCCCACCCTGTGACCTCGCGGGTTGGCGGCGGAGTAGGCGGGGGCGGCATGACGACGTCCGACGTCCAAGCGCTGGCCGACGAGAGTGACACTCCGAGCGCGCGGCTGATCTCACGGAGCGAACGCCCTTGGGCGCGAAGCTGTCGAGCCTCAGCCCTTTCACGTGTCTTCGCCACCATACGAACAAATGTTCGGCCCTGCCTCGGATGGAAGCGGACGCCTACAATCGAACCCCTGCACACAACTCACGGGGGCGTGGTCTAGCGGTTTAAGACGCCGGCCTTTCACGCCGGAAATTCGCGGGTTCGAATCCCGTCGCCCCTACTTCTACCTATGGGTTCGATTCTCAGTCGCCCGCGGCGGCGGCCTCAGCCTCGAGGCGCGGGTCGTAGCTACCGCAAGACGCTGCAAAGACGAGCAGCGCGGCCACCATCCCGGCCCAGTGGCTGGTGACCAGCATCACGATCAGGCCCGCCACGCCGCCGGCCACCGCCGAGAACAGGACGTAGGCGAGTGGGATATCAAGGATGCGCGCGGTGATCAGCGAGCACACCAGCCACACCACGGGCCCTACGACCCAGCCCCAGTCCTCGAAGAAGTCCTCCGACAGCGCCACGCCGAGGATGGCGAAGGGGATCGCCACCACGACCGCCTGCACTAATAGCGCCTTCCAGAAGAGCCGGGCGTTCACGGAGGCGGATACTAGACTCGCGCGCCTGGGCGGTTAGCTCAGTTGGTAGAGCGCCTGCCTTACAAGCAGGAGGTCGCCCGTTCGAGCCGGGCACCGCCCATCACCGCACGCCCGCTTCCGAAGCGGAACGTCTGCTATAGCAGCCGTCGAGGAGGTCGGCGGGCGCTCCACTTCGTCGCCGCGGGTCAAGCCTGGGGAGTCCGTCCGCCGCCGGCGCGTACCGTGTCCGCACCGGACTCCAGCACCGCACGCAGTGGAGCGACCACGTCGGCGGCGATCTCGAGGTCGCGCGCGAGCCGCTCGACCGGGTAGCCGCGCGCGTTGAGAATCCCTGCCAGCCATTCGATCTGTCGGTCGAGGTTCTCGAACCCGGCAGCGTCGGCAGCCGCCCACGCGAGGATCCACTGGTTGTCGTATGCGCACCACTCGAGGCCGCGGTCGCCGTAGCGCTCCTCCTCGTCGAGGAACTCGGCCCGGTGACGGCTCGCGATCTCCCGTGCCGGGGCTGCCAGCTCCAGCCGCTCGCCTCCGGGAAGCTCCGCCACCTCGGGGGGTGCACCACCTGTCGGCGCGCGCGGCGGGAGCCCGGCGCGGCTCACTCGGCGACCACGTCGTAGGTATGCAGGTGCTCGAGTGCCTCGAGCTTGATCAGCGCCTGCAGCTGCGGGTCGATGCGGTCGTGGGAGATGCGGTGCTCCGCGCTCCTCATGTATGCCTTGAAAGCCTCGCGGTCGTGCCACCGACTGACCATGAGGATATCGCCGGCGTCGCGATCGGAGCGCCAGACTTGTAGGTCGACGAACCCGTAGGCGTCATCGACCAGATGGGCGCGGCGACGGAACGCCGCGATCAGTTCCTCAGCGGCGTTCGCGGGGACCCGCAGGCGCGAAACAGAGACGTACACCCGGGGCATCATGACGCGGCGCCGCTCACGGCGCGAGCCGCGGCGACCAGGTTGTCGGCGAGGAACTCCGCCCCGAGCGACCGGGCGAGGGACTTCGACGCGCCCGCGCCGCCGATCGCGAGGCGCGCCTGCGCGTTCAGCGCGCGGATGCCGTCAGCGGCATCGAGGAACCGCTGCGCACCCATCGCGCCGAGCACCACGAGCTCGGGCGACAGCTCCGCGATCGCGGTCGCGAGATCGGACGTCGGCGTCTCCGCCCCGAGGTAGGCGATCCTCCATCCGCGTTCGCGCAGGAGGAGCCCGAAGCAGAGCAGCCCAAGCTCGTGCTGTTCGCCTGGCGGGCACGCCAGCAGTGCGCGCTGCCCGTCGCCGTCGCCCCAGCCGCGGGCAAGGGTACGCAGCCTCCCACCGATCACGTTGCTGGCGAAGTGCTCCTGTCCGACGCTGCGCTCCATTGCCGCCCAGCGCTCGCCCAGGTCGTGCAGGAACGGCACGATCACCTGCCCGAGCGCGGACTCGAGGTCGAGCGATTCGAAGGTGCGATCCAGCGTCGCCTGAGCAGCGGGCTCGTCGAGCGCGGTGAGAGCATGGTCGAGCTGGCTGAGAAGCCCCTCCACCGTCACCGGCGCGGGCGAGGCTCGAAGCGCGACGCGTGCCGCCTCCGCCGCCGAAAGCCCCGCGGAGATCTGGCGGCGCATCTCCCGCACGCGGCGTTCGTCCTCCGTGGAATACAGCCGCAGCCCGCCAGGCGTGCGCTCGGGCTCCACCAGGCCGTAGCGCGTCTCCCAGGCACGGAGCAGCTCGGGAGTCACCCCAACCCGCCGGCTGAGTTCGCCGATCCGCAGCCTTCCACCGTGTGCCATGGCCCCGATCTTACAGATCTAGACGATATCTATACGAAACCTATACAGATGCTGTACAGTGCATCTCATGAACGCCACACGGTTGCTTGGGACCACCGAAACCGAGGAAGAGCTGATGGGCCGAGTCGCCGAGGGCGACGTCCGTGCCTTCGAGGCCGTCTACGATCGCTATCACCGCCGGGCCTATTCGCTGGCCTGGCGCATCACGGGCGGGGCCGGTGGCGCCGAGGAGGCGACCCAAGACGCGTTCCTCTCGCTGTGGCGCGGAGCCTCCAGCTTCGACCCGGAGCGGGCGAGGCTCGCCACCTGGCTTCTCGCGCTCGTGCGTTACCGAAGCATCGATTGGCTGCGGCGGGCCACGCCTCGGGCTCTCCCCCAAGACCTCACCGAGGGCGCCGCTGAAAGGATTGAGGCGCCGGAGCGCACGGAGGAGCAGGTTCTCGCGAGCGAGGAATACAACCGGGCACTCCGCCTCGTGGCCGAGCTCCCGCCGGAGCAGCGCGAGGTAATCGACCTCGCGTACTTCGAGGGCTACTCCCATACGGAGATTGCCGCGAGGGTCGGCATCCCCCTCGGGACTGTCAAGGGCCGGGCACGCCTGGCGCTGCTCAAGCTGCGCCACGCAGCGGAGGGCGAGGCGGCCGCCGTGCCTGCCGCCTGACCCCACCTCAAAATGACGTCTAGGCGCTGGCCTGGAGGATCAGGCGCGCGACCTGCTCCGGGTCGTCCCAGGTGGGGACGTGACCGCAGCCGCGCAGCACGTAGGAGTGCCATCCCGGGGGCACCCGGCGCGGTGGCGTGACCAGGCGGTCCAGCTCGCCCCACGCGAGCGTCACAGGCACCTCGATCTGCTCCGCGCCCTCGAAGACCGTCGCACGCATGGCCGCGTTGGCGCTCTCGTACGACGGCGCCCGCGTGTACGCCCGCACCAGGCGGGCGGCTGCGGCCGGTGGGACGCGCTCAGGATGGCCGACGGTGCCGCGCAGCAGCAGTCGCCGGCCCCTGCGTGTCCGCGCGAACGCCGACAACCCGGGCGAAAGCAGGTGGGCGAGCGTTCGTAGGTCGGGTCCGCCACGCTCGCCCAGCGGGCGGCCCCAGAACCCGGCCGAGCTCAGGCCCGTCACCGACAGCGCCCGGCGGGTTGTTGCGAGTTCGAGCGCCACCCACCCCCCCAGCGAGTTGCCGACCATGTGCGCGCGCTCCATGCCGAGCCCGTCCATGAAGCGCCCGATGCCGGCGGCGAGCGCCTGCGGCGTGGGCGCCGTGTCATCTGGGAGGGGCGGCGACGCCCCAAAGCCCGGCATGTCGAGGGCGATCACCTCCCGCTCGGCGCCGAGCAGGTCCATGACCGGCTCCCAGACGACGAGCTCCGCGCCGAGTGGATGGATCAGAATGATCGGCTCGCCCCTCCCCGCGCGTATGTAGTGAAGTAGGCCCTCGTCGCCCATGGACTTCACCGGACTCACAGCGCTAGTCACAGGTTCCAACCGGGGGATCGGGAGGGCGATTGCTGATGAGCTCTCGCGCAGGCCGCTCGGGGCGCTCCTCTGCGGCGCGCGCCGCGGAGGCGGCGAGCCGCCGGTGGCTCCACCGGGAGGCGCCGAGGTGGTGCGGACGGTCGAGGTAGACCTCTCGTCGCGCGAGTCGATCGAGCGTGCGGCCGCGACGCTGCCCGAGGTTGACCTCCTCGTGAACAATGCGGGAGTGATGACCGGGGGGCTGCTCGAGGGACAGGACACGGACGAGATCTACGAGATGTTCCAGGTGAATCTCGTGGGACTCGTGCATCTGACGAAGCGCCTGCTGCCCGGGATGCTCGAGCGCGGTCGCGGCACAATCGTCAACAACGCCAGCATCAGCGGCTACGCCTGGTTCCCGGCGGCCACGACCTACGCCGCCGCCAAGACGGGCGTGGTGGCGTTCAGCGAGTCGCTGCGGCGGGAGCTGCGCGGAACCGGGGTGAACGTGCTGCACCTCGTGACGCCGGGAGTGGACACGGACATGCTCGATGCCACGCGCGAGGTGTATGGCGGCCACATGGATGCCGACGCGTGGAGCGACGAGAGCCCCTCTGAGTGGGCGGCGAAGGTGGTCCGCGCCATCGAGCGCGACGATCACGTGCTTGGTCCCGGCGGAAGGCTGGCGCTCGCGAAGCTCGCCTCGCGCGGTCCCGCGACGCTCCTGGACGCGCTATCCAGCCGCATGTTCACGCGCGAGCGCCGGTAGGCAGGGGTCGACAGCAGCGCCTGAACCGTCCCGATCCGACGCTCGCGGAACCCACCCTCGGACCAGGCGAAGTAGAACTCGAACAGGCGGATGAAGCGTGAGTCGCAGCCGAGTCGCCTGGCCTCGCCTTCGGACCTGAGCCAAGCCTCGCGCCAGCGTCGCAGTGTGGGCGGGTAGCCGGCCGTGATGTCATCCACGTCGATCATTCGCAGCTCGGTGGCCCGATCGATGGAGCGGGCGAGCACCTCGAGCGAAGGAAGACACCCCCCTGGGAAGATGAGCTCGTTTGCGAAGCTGCGCGATCCCTTCTCGACCTCGTACGCGCGGTTGTCGATCGTGATCGCTTGGAGCAGCATCAGCCCGTCCGGCTCCAGCAGCTCTTCGCACGCCGCGAAAAAGGTCTCGAAGTACTGCCAGCCGACCGCCTCGATCATCTCGATCGAGACGAGCTTGGAGTACTTGCCGCGCAGGTCGCGGTAGTCGCTGAGAACGACCTTCACGCGGTCCCCGAGGCCGGCATCCCGAATCCGCTCGCGCGTAACCGCGTACTGCTCGCGGGACAGCGTCGCGGTCGTGACGCGGCACCCGTAGCGCTCGGCGGCGTGGAGCGCCATCGAGCCCCAGCCCGTGCCGATCTCGAGCAGGTGGTCCTCGGGCCTCAGCTCGAGCTTTCGGCAGGCGAGGTCGAGCTTTGCCTCCTGTGCGTCGCGCAGAGTTGACGCGGGCGAGTCCCATAGGCCGCAGGAGTAGGTCATCGTCTCGTCGAGGAACAGGGCGAACAGGTCGTTGCCGAGGTCGTAATGCGAGGCGATGTGCCTACGCGCCGCGGCGCGCGTGTTGCGGGGCACCCGGGTGAGCGCGTTCCGGAGCGGGGCGAGTGGTGCCCGCAGGCGGTCGAGCCTGGGGGCTTCACGCGCCGCGATCCGCACGAACGTCACGAGGTCGTCGCAATCCCAGCTCCCGGCGGCATAGCTCTCGGCGATCCCGCGGCTGCCCCGGGCGAGCGCCCGCCAGAAGGATCGGTCGTGGACGACGATCGTGACCTGGAAACCGGCGTCGGCCGGCCCGAAGCAGCGGCGCTGCCCGGACTCCACGATCTCGATGCGCCCGTGCGTCAGGCGCCCCAGGAGGGCGGACATGAGTGCTCGCCAGATCATCGCGTCGCCGGGTGGGGGTGGTACGGCGCGCCCTTCAGCTTCAACCGCGCTGCGTGCGCGTAGATGCCGGCCAAGACTCGCGCGGTCATGATCGGATAGCGGACGAGCTGCGAGGCAGAGAACTCGCGGCGCGTCAGCGCGAGCGTGGCGTCGAAGTCGACGGCGCCGTCGCGATGGCTTTCCATGTGCACGCGGAGCTGTTGCCCTGGGGTTGTCATCCGAATCCGGTACTCGGAGTCCATTCCCAGCAACGGCGAGACATGCAGAGCCTTGTCGACAGTCGAGTCCAGGCCGTCCAGGACGTAGGTGTGACTCTCGCCCCACGGCGTGTTCGTGACCTCGGCGAGCACCCGCTCGACCTGCTCGCCGCTCCGATCGAAGCAGTAGTAGAGGCTGACCGGGTTGAAGAGATGACCGAACGTGCGCACGTGCGTGAGCAGCCGGACCGGGCCGTCGTGCTCGACCTCGAGGTAGTCCCCGCGCCGAAACCACGCCGGGGCCGGCCGCCGTGCCGACCACAGGGGCACGCGGTCGAGCAACTCCGGCAGCTCGTCGAAGTCGAGGTAGCTCATGAACAGCCGCTGGCGGAACTCGTGCTCGACCGGCGTGTGGCGGCGGTGCCGAACCCAGCCCTCGTAGAGCGCGCTGGCGGTCACGGCAGCGACCTGCCGAAACTCGCGCAAACGCGCAGAGCCGAGGTCACGCCGTCCTCGTGGAAGCCGTAGCCCCAGTACGCGCCGCAGAAGTGGGTGCGGCGAGCGCCGCTCACCTCGTCCCAGCGGCGCTGCGCGCCGAGGCCGGCCGGCGTGTACACGGGGTGGTGGTAGCGAATCCGGCGGATCACGGATTCCGGGTCGATGGCCTCCGCATGGTTCAGGGTCACGCAGAACTGGTCCCGACTGCGCAGCGACTGCAGGCGGTTCATGTGGTAGGTCACAGTCGTCCTGCCCGCAGGCTCGTCCAACAGGTGGAAGTTCCAGCTCGCCCAGGCTCGCTTGCGGCGGGGAAGCAGCGAGCGGTCGGTGTGGAGCACCGCCTCGTTCTCCTGGTAGGGGATCGCGCCGAGCACCTCGGCCTCCGTCTGACTGACGTCGGCGAGCATCGCGAGCGCCTGGTCGGAGTGCGCGGCGATGATCACCTCGTCGAAGCTCTCGGACTCGCCGCCTGCGGGCGTGACCTCGACGCGGTCGTCCCGGCGCTCGATCGATCGCACCGGTGTCGAGAGGCGCAGCCGGTCCGCGAGTGGCCGCGTGAGCGCCTCCACGTAGCGCGCAGAGCCGCCCGAGACCGTCAGCCAACTCGGTCGGCCGCTCAGCCCCAGCATGCCGTGGTTCGCGAAGAACTCGGCCAGCATGCCCGCCGGGAAGTCCCACATGCGACTCGGGTCGGCGGACCAGACCGCGGAGGCCTGCGGCACGATGAGGCGCCTCACGAACTCGTCCGAGTAGCCGCCGGAGTCGAGGAACTCGGCGAGCGACGGGCCGGAGCCATTCAGTCCGATGATGGTCGGCGCCTCGCGGTTGAAGCGCATCAGGTCACGGATCATGCGGTGAAACGAGGGCCGCGCGATATTCGAGCGGCACGCGAACAACCCGTTGGGTGATGCGCCGTTGTACTCGAAGTCGCCACCGTCGCTGACCGAGAAGCTCATCTCGGAGGGCTGCGTGGCCACGCCGAGGTCTTCCAGGAGGCGCTCGAAGGCGGGGTAGGTGCGGTCGTTCAGGACGATGAAGCCGGTGTCGACGTGATGCGTCTCGTCGGGGGTGTCGACGCGGATCGTGTTGGTGTGCCCGCCGGCGTACGCGTTCGCCTCGAAGAGGGTGATTTCATGGTGGTCGTGGAGGAGATGGGCGCAGACGAGTCCGGAGACCCCCGCCCCGACGATCGCGATCTTCACCGCTCGACCGCCGCCGCCAGGGCTGCGCCCGCCAGGGCAGACGCTCCAGCGAGGGCGAGCGTTCCCCTTCGGGCTCGCAACGGGACCGCGTCGCCCGCGGCGAGCGTCGCGGCGAGATCGGCTAGATCACCGCCCACGGCGGCCAGCAGCCACGGCGTTACGGCGCCGTCACGGCCAGCCGCCCACGCGGCGCCGGCGGCCAATCCGATGTCGCGGGCTCCCAGCCCGCGGAGCGCCACGTGCACCGCAGGCTGCTCCCCGGCCGCCCCGAGCCAGCTCGCCCCGACCCGGTCGGGTAGGGCGATCAGCGCCAAGCCGAACGCTATGCGCCCGGCGGCGAACGTCACTGTGAAGCGGTTTGCCCGGTCCATGCTCTCTTCTACGTGCGAAGAGCGGATCTCGATCAGTGCTCTGGATGAAAATGTGGGACCACGGCCGCGATCTCAGCCGCGGGGGACTTTGGGCAAGGGTTGAACGGCCAGTCCGAGGGTAGATCCGACCAGCAACTTCTAGGCAACGCCCCGGAGGACAACGAGATATGACCCCTGCCGACGCGCAGCAGAGGAGCGATCAGTACGCAGGCGCACGTCCCGGCGCCCGCGCCCGGAAGGTCTTGGGGAAAGACCCGGGCGCGACCCTGATCACCCTCGCCGCCTTCCTCGCGTTCGTTCTGTCGGTGACCCTGTGGTTCACGGACTCACGCGAGGAGGCCTTGTTCACCGGGCTGTGGGTGCCCTCGATACTCGCGGTCGGCGCGTTCTACGCCGCACTGCGACGCCGTTAGACATGACCGCGGGGCTCCTCATAGCCGGCGTGATCATCTTCGCCATGGTGGTGGCCGGCGTTTGGCTGATGCAGTACGCAGAGGCCGAGCCTGCCGCTCGCGCCGTTGGGCGGGCCCCCGATCCGGCGGAAGAACAAGAAGCTCGAGAGAGCCTCTCAACTCCACGGTCGAGCATCCTCGTCGAGCGCCCGTCAAAAGACTGAGTTCGCGCACAATCTCGACGATTCGATCGTGCTAACGAGTACTGCTTCCCTGCACTCGGCCGCCGGGCGCTTCTCTCAAGACGTCGTCCGATCGCCTGCACATGCAGTCGGGAGCCCGCACACTGTCGCTTCCAACGCTCGCGAGCTTGTGGAAGCGCTCTGGAAGCAGCAAACTGCAGCAAACCGCGGCAGCTATGTGCGGTTCGTGGCTCGCCAAGCGGACTGAGCGACAGACCGCAGTAGACCGCAGCAGCTGCTCGCGCCTTACAAGCAGGAGGTCGCCCGTTCGAGCCGGGCACCGCCCACTCCTAATCCGCCGGAACAACGCGAGCTGTCGGTTTGGTTGTGTCCTCCTCTTGGTGACTAATGCCAGATCCCGTGTCGCTCGAACGACAGACTGGCTTTGATGGTGGCGCCAGCCGTCGGCGCCTCCTCGCTCCGGCCGGCGGGTTGACGACGACGCGTCTCCGCGGCTGTTAGGTCCTCGATCGACTTCTGCTGGCCTTGCGCGCCGAGGCGCTGCGCCGCTGCGCCTTCGCGCGCCGTGTTCTGGCCGCCTTGCGACCGGCGGCCTTTCGGTCGGCGCGCCCGACGTGGTCGCGCAGTTCCGACACGGAGGCTTCGAGCCGAGCGACGGCGTCGCGCAATGGCCTCGGCGCCTGTTTGCCGCCCTTCGCGTGTGAGGGGAGCGCGGTGAGCCGGCGCGCCACCTTCTTGCGCACACCACTCCCTCGCAGCCGGCGATAGAGCTTTTTGTCCTGCTTCGACTTGGCCATAGGATCCCGTCGATCGGGTCTGTTGTAGGTACCCGCCAGCCATCGCCTTAGACACCCGGGTTCGTCACTGAACTGCACGGCGACGCTCTACGCGAGATCGACCCACGCCAACCTGCTGCTCATCGTCCAAAGCAGCAGTCGTTTCTCGTCGCCGGGACCCGGAAGGATGCGTTGGAGGAAGGGGCTCAAGTGACGGATCTTTCTGCGTCGGTCGTTGTGGGGCTTGCCTGTGCCGTGTTGTCGGCGTTCGGCACCAACCTGGCCTTCCTGTACAAGCACCGCGGCGCCGTTGCTGCGCCCGACGTGGACATGCGCCACCCGTTGCGCAGCGCAGCCGATCTGTTCCGCTCGAGGTGGTGGACGATCGGGTGGCTCGTGGCGGTCGCGGCCTTCTTGGCGCATGTCGGGGCGCTCGCCCTTTTGCCGCTTTCGACGGCTCAGGCGGTCCTGTCGGGAGGGTTCGTGCTGCTTGCCGTGCTCGCGGAGCGCTTCTTCGGCTTCCAGCTTGGCCGCCGCCAGTGGATCGGGATCATCCTGGTGGCCGTGTCGCTCGCGCTCCTGGGCGTAACGGGCAAGGAGTCCGGCGGCGACACCTCCGACTACTCCCTTACGGCGCTGATCCTCTTCGAGGGTGGCGGCATCGCTCTGGGGCTAG
The DNA here is from genome assembly GCA_963771715.1 of uncultured Thermoleophilaceae bacterium. GTDB lineage: Bacteria > Actinomycetota > Thermoleophilia > Solirubrobacterales > Thermoleophilaceae > JACVRW01. Next base: position 275,710 of record CAVYUQ010000003.1, on the reverse strand, counting down.
TCTTCATCTTCTCGCACCGCATCGAGCGGGTGAGGGCGCAGCACGGCGTCCTGCTGGGCGCGGCGGCGGGCCTCGGCTTCGGAATCTCGGATGTGGCGATCAAGGCGTTGAGCGACGATCTCGAGAGGGGCATCGTCGGACTCCTCAGCCCCTGGAGTGCTCTCATCGTGATCGCGGCCGTTGGCTCCTTCTTTGCTTCCGCGCGGAGCCTGCAGGTGGGCGACGGCGTGGCCGTGATTGCGGTCACCTCCGTCGCTGCGAACATGTCGACGATCGTTGCGGGGATGGTCGTCTTTGGCGACCCGCTGGGTGACGACTTCCTCGTCGTCGCCGCCCGCCTCACCGCGTTCCTGCTCGTGCTGCTGGCCGCGGCGTTGATGCCTGCCCCGGTCCGTGCCGGAGAGGTGTTGAAGGAGCCGCGCGCGGAGCAGCTCGGGACCTCTCCCACCGCCGCGTGAGGGCTCTGCGCGCTAGACGGCCGCGCTGCCGCCGGCGATCCGGCTGCGGACCAGGTCGGCGATCTCGGCAGCATGCCGCGGCGCGATCCCACTGATGATGCCCTTGCCGCCGGTGGTCGACACCGCGAGGCGTGCTCCGAACCACTTCCCCCTTACGCTCACCGAGGACACCTGCTCGTACGGGAAGGCGAGCGTCTCTCGCACCGCTATGAAGAGCAGCCGCCGGTCGGTGGCCACGAGGACGCCATCGTGACCCGCGCTGATCCCCGGCGCCATGTCAATCACGTCCTCATCGTCGTGGACGAGTTCGCCGAGCCGGTGGATCAGAGCGCGGGTCTCCTCGACCGCTCGGCGGTCAGCCCACGCCCCTCCTAGGTCCCGATCCGCCTGCTCAGCGTCATCTCGAGCCGCCGCCCGGATCGCCTCGACGTTGCGTGCGGCGGACTCGATCTCCTCGGCCAGCCGCCTCATCTTGCGCTCATCCCGGCGGGGGAACGTGACCTCGCGGCACCACGTCGGACCCTCGATCTTGAGAGTCAGCTCGTGACGGTGGAAGCGACCCGCACCCGGCCTGTCCTCGATCCGCGCGCTGACCGCCGGCGTCAGCTCGTGGTTCCCGCCGGCCGTGCTCACCCGGTCGGCGTAGAGGATTACCTCGTGGCCGTAGGATGCCAGTGGCTTCGCGGTCCTGGCCGCCCGCAGTTGACGCTGAGCAAGCTCGATCGCGCGATTGTGCGCCTTCTCGGCCTGCCTGAGCGCCCGCTGGGCGGCGGCGATCTCGTCGTGCTCCTCGCGAAGCAGGTCCCGCAGCGGCCGGGCGGCGACCTCGATGGCCTCCCGCTTGCTCTCCGAAGCGGCCATGGGCTCGACACTAGATCACCCTCGCGGTCGGGACAAGCGTCCCTCCGTCGTTAGAGATGAAACGGCGACTCGCGAGCCGTATGGTGCGGCGGCAGCGCCGTTCATACCACCGCTCCTTCGGACGAGACGCGGGCACGCAAAGCTCCTGCGGCCTCGCTTGCGCTTTCATGTGAACGCAGGAGCGAAGGCCGCTGCTCGACCTTGAGCGACTCCCTGTGGAAGCGCTGTGGAAGCGGCAAACCGCAGCAGAGCGCAGCACCTGCGTGAGGCAAATCGCTCGTCGAGCGGTCTGAGCGACAGACCGCGGGACACCGCAGCAGCCGCTCGCGCCTTACAAGCAGGAGGTCGCCCGTTCGAGCCGGGCACCGCCCATCCGTCCGGGTCCGCTCCGAAGCGGAAGGAGCGGCCGCCGGTAGCGGACGCACATGTTTCGATTATGTCGGAGTGTGCAGTCGAGCCCCGTAGAGCCGCAGCCAGCGGGATCCTGCTTCAGTGCGCGACGGCGTTGAGGCAGACTCCCGGCAGTTCGTAGCTCTCGCCGACGGCGAAGGGAGCGAAGGCTTCTGCGAGCTGCTCCCTGATCGCCGCGCGCTCTGGGCCCGAGAGCCCGCGGATCACCATCGCGAACGGCCCCGCGACGTCGCTGGCCCAGCTCACGAACTCGTCGACGTCGCCGAACACGAAGGTGACCGGCACCTCCTCGGTGCGTACGGCGGTGAATCCCGCTCGCTCGAGCAGCCCTCTGGTGTGCTCCTCGCTCGCCATGCTGAATACACCGGGAGCGCCGGGCTCCGGGGGCGGCATGTGCCCCCGCTGTACGAGGATCATCCCTCCGATAGCCGCCCATGGGTTGCGCTCAGGCGCACCCCAGACAGCTAGCGCCAGCCGGCCGCCGGGACGGAGCACGCGCCGCGTCTCGGAGAGCGCCGCGGCAGGGTCGGCCATCAGCATGTATCCGTTCTGGCACAGCACGCCGTCGACAGAGTCGGCGTCGAGCTCGATCCGCTCAGCGTCCACCACCCGGTATTCCACGTTCGCGAGCCCGAGATCGGCGCCGCGGCGACGCGCGACCTCCAGCATTTCGGGGGAGAAGTCGGTAGAGATCAAACGGCCAGTCTCCCCGAGCGCCGCGGCAGCCCGGAACCCCGTGTCGCCCACCCCGGCCGAAAGCTCAAGCACTGTGTCACCTGACGCCGGTGCGAGCTCACTGACCAACCACGCACGCACCGGCGACAACGCGTGCTCCAGCTGCGCTCGCCGGCGCTCCCAGCCCGGCGCCATTGCCTCCCAGACCTCGAGGCTAAAGCGGCGATACTCCTCAGCCTCCATCGCTCGCCATCGTAGAACAGCTGGCCCGGCGGTATCGGTGTGACCGAGTACCGCTTGCGGAAGCGCTGTGGAAGCAGCGCACCGCAGCAAGCGCAGCACATATGTCCCCGCCATCGCCTCCGTAGCGTTCTTAGCGACAGGCGGCAGCAGATCGCAGCAGCTGCTCGAGCCTTACAAGCAGGAGGTCGCCCGTTCGAGCCGGGCACCGCCCATCAACCGCGTCATCGATCGGCTCGCTCGGGAACAGCAGGCCGAAGTGTCCCCCGAGAGATCTCTAGTGGAGCCGGGGAAGAGCGTGCTCGCCGAAGAGTCGTACCTGCTGGACGAGATCGGGCACGGGCACCTCGAGGTCCGCCCACGCTTTGAGCGTGTAGGGGTCGGTGAACGGTAGAGCGCGTGGTTCAGTCCGCGGCAACGGGGTGTCCGCGTCTCCGTCGCGAGATCGCGCCCGGTCAGGCTCCGGGTGGCCGGTAGTCGACTGAGCGCTTCCCGGCGGCGTCAACCTCCTCCGGCGTCAGGAGCACCACCGTCTTCACCGTCGCTCCTCCAGCCGCGTTGACGGTGAGGGCGACGGCCGCCGCGCTTTCGTTGTCTGGAAGGTCGACGACCACATAGGCGTCACGGTCGCCAAAGGCGAAGTAGAACCACTCGAGTTGTCCCCCAACGCTCTCAGCAACCTGAGCCACCGCGTCACGCCTACTGGTCCCGCCCGCGCTTTGGACGCCCCGGACGCCGTCCAAGGTGTACGAGGCCTCGAACAGGAACTTGGGCATTGGTATCACCCCTCGGGTAGAAGTTGCTCTCCGACACTCCCACTCCGCGCAGCACGGGTCAAGGGCTCTCCGCCGGACCTAGACTGAGGGGAAAGCGAGCGCGCCGCGGCCTGCCAACCTGCCATGTGGAAGCGGCAAACCGCAGCAGAACGCGGCAGCTTTCTGAGGCCCATCGCTCGCCTAGCGGGTCTTAGCGACAGGCGGCAGCAGATCGCAGCAGCTGCTCGCGCCTTACAAGCAGGAGGTCGCCCGTTCGAGCCGGGCACCGCCCACTCTCCCGCGGCGACGCTCGGACCGCGGGATGATTGGTGGTCCGGTCATCTTGGTGGCGGGCGCGGTCATTCTCCTCGCGACTTTCCACCGAGTTCGTCAAGCCGCGCTGCGCTTCTTGCGTCCATCGGCACGAAAATCTCGATCGCGAGGCTCGCCGCGGTTACCTCCAGCGGTGCCCCGAGGGTGGCGATCACGGTGAAGAGGCTGACCTCGCCGAGGGGCGTACGCAGGTCCAGTGAGACCACAGGCTGGGTCGCGCGGCCGGCCGGCGGCTCGTCCGGGAGATAGGACTCGACCTCCTCGATCAGCTGGCCGAGGGCCGGATCCGCATCCTCGCGGCTCCTCCGCTTCAGCCGGTGAATCAGCGGTGCGTTACAAGCGGCGGTCATCGACGAGATGCGCGGCAGGCCGCCCGGGTGAACGCCGAGGCGGAGCATGTTGATCGGTGGCTCGAGGAGCTCGGGGTCGACCCCGTCCCAGAGGAGCGACGCCGCGCGATTCGCCTCGATCAGGTTCCAGAGTCCATCGACGATCAATCCCGGGTTCGGCTCGTACGCCTCCAGCAGCCTGCTCAGCGACTCCCGCAGCGGCTGCATGACCTCGCCGTCGTAGGGCTGCTCCAGATAGGGAGGAGCGAAGCCCCCTGCGAGCAGCAGGCGGTTGCGTTCGGCGATCGGTAAGTCGAGGTGCTGGGCCAGGTGGACGAGGAGCTGGCGACTCGGGCTGGACCGGCCGGTCTCGACGAAGCTCAGGTGCTTGGTCGAAACGTTCGCGTCCAGGGACAGCTCTAGTTGGCTGAGCCCGCGTCGCGTGCGCCAGAAGCGGATCAATTCGCCCGCGGTCTGGGGCTCCTGCTCGGTCTGGACGACCACCCGATTGAAGTTAGCGGGGCGTCCGCTCAGGTTCCATTACCCGGCGTGTAAGGCCGGCCGGCGTTACACGAGAGGTAATGGACGCGCGGCCGTTCTTCCGGGACCGTTCACGGCGAAGCAACCCAATGGAGGTTCGAATGAACGTCAATGATCCGAACGAGCTCGCCGAGCGCTACACGGCGGTCTGGATGGAGCCGGATGGCGACCGCCGCCGCAAGGCGATCGCAGATCTCTGGAGCGAGGATGCGGTTCATCTCCTCCAGCCCACGCAGGAGGTCTACGAGGCCGCCGCTGAGCGGGCCGTCAACCCGACCTGGCAGGTGCGCGGCCACGCCGAGCTCGAAGCGAGGGTGACCTCGGCCTACGAGGATTTCGTGGCGACCGGCCAGATGGCCTTTCGGACGCGGGACGGCGCGAAGCGCCTCGGGGATGTGGTGACCTGGCGATGGGAAGGGGTCTCACCGGATGGCGAGGTGCTCGGCGCCGGCCTCGAGTTCGTGGTCCTCGCCGCCGACGGCCGGATCGCGACCGACTACCAGTTCGTCGAGTGAGCGCGATGACGACGGTTGATGCACACGGCGTCACGCTCGGGGTCGAGCACTTCGGCGACGCGGCGGCGCCGCTCGTTCTGCTCGCGGGCGGCACGACCATGCTCTCCTGGCCCGACGCGCTCTGCGAGGCGCTCGCGCGCGGCGGACGCCACGTCGTGCGCTACGACCTGCGCGATTCCGGCGCGTCGACCACCGTCGATTCCAAGGCTCCGGCGTACACGCTGCGCGATCTCGCAGCCGACGCCGCGGCGCTCGCCCGCGAACTCGACGACCGGCCGGCGCACCTGGCGGGCATCGGCGTGGGCGGGATGGTCGCCCAGGTCGCCGCGCTCGACCACCCGGACGCGTTCTCGGCGCTCACCCTTGCAGGGACGCGGCCCGTCGCCCCAGGCCGGGTCGACAACGATCTGCCTGACCACGACGCGGCGACGATGAAACGGCTGTTCTCGCGCTCGATGCCCGACTGGTCCGACCGCGCTGCCGTGGCGGAGTTCGCCGCCGGTGGCGCGGAGATCCTCGGCGACGACCCCGCCGCCGCACGCGCGACCGCCGAGCGCGTCTGGGACCGCACGCCGGGCACGGAGCCCGCGGTGCAGATGGCCAACCAGCTGGGCATGGTGTTCTCCAAGCTCAACTGCAAGCCGCGCTGGCGCGAGCGCCTGCCCGAGCTCGCGATCCCGGCGCTGGTGGTGCACGGTCGCCTCGATCCGTTCTTCCCTGTCGGCAACGGCGAAGCGCTCGCGCGCGAGATCCCCGATGCGCGGCTGCTTGTGCTCGAACGGGCCGCGACGGCGATCCCCGATGCGGCCGCCAGTGAAGTCGCGGCGGCGATGCTCGCGCTCTAGACGCTCACGGCTCGGCGGACCACAGCAGAGGAACGCGTCTCTCGGGCTCAGGGAGCAGCGCTGTCACCGTCGGCTCGGGGTCCGAGACCTCTGCCGACCCCAGTCTCGCGGGCGCGTTCGCGGGCTTCGATGAGCTGGCGGCGACGAGTGTGGCCACGGCGTCGACGGAGTTCAGCCGCGCCTCCTTGTCGGGTCCCCAGTCGAGCCGCCCGTGACCGGCCAGGCGACGCCAGCCGTCGCCTTCCGTTTCCGCGCGAAAGCAAAGCGCTCATACATAGGAGCCAGGAGCGCTGGTATGGAAGCGCCTTGGAAGCGACAAAGTGCAGCAAACGGCAGGAGCTGTTCGGGGAGCCGCCGTTCACCGAGCCGTTTAAGCGACCAGCGGCAGTAGACCGCAGCAGATTGCTCGCGCCTTACAAGCAGGAGGTCGCCCGTTCGAGCCGGGCACCGCCCATACTCCCGCGGCCAGCTATACGCCGGGGAACGGTTGCTAGCACCCTGGCCAGTGCTGCTCGTCGCGCGAAGCGAAAGCGGTTGTTCGCGCGCCATTGCCCCGGTTCGCCGCACATGGGAGGATCGCGCGGGATCCGCGACGAGGAGGTCGGAAATGGCTGACGGAGGATTGATCGGACGCTTCTACGAGGAGGTGCTCGGCGGCGGGAATCTCGGTCTCATCGATGAGTTGGCGACCGAGGATATGATCGACCATGAGGAGGGCCTTCCGGGACAGCCATCCGGAAGGGAGGGCGTGAAGTTCTTCGTCAACGCGATGCGCGAGGGCTTCCCGGACCTTCGGCTGAAGACGATCGACCCGACCATGGCAGACGGCGATTTCGAGGCGGCCCGGACCATCCTCAGCGGGACGCACAGCGGCGAGTTCATGGGGATCCCCGCGTCCGGCAGCACGGTCGAATTCGAGTCGATCGACATCATCCGTGTGAGCGATGGGAAGGTCGCCGAGCACTGGGGCGTTACCGATGTCTTGACCCTGATGCAGCAGATAGGAGCCGTGCCGAGCTAGGCGGTAATGCCGCTATAGGTGCGTCTTGGGCGATGAAAGCGGGAGCTGGCCGAAGCCTCGACCGGCATCGAGATGGGGCCCTTGACTTTGACACCGTGTGAGGCCGTAGCATCCGTTCGGCATGTCGCGATTGTCCACTACGCTTCGTCGATGAGTCCTCCGGCGACCCTTCTCATGTGGTTTCAGCTGCGTTCGCCGGAGCTGGCCGAGGACTTTGAGCGTCTGATGACGGAGGATCGCGACATCGTCCGCGGGTCGCTGGACACGGTCTCGGATTGGCGGCTTACGCGGCCGGCGGACGTGCCCGGACAGTCCATGGGTCAAGCCGATTACGTGCTGATCGCCGAGATCCTCGAAGTGGAGCGCTTCGAGCAACAGGCGAGCGAACACGTCCAACGCTTGGAGGACGACTTGGCGCATCTCGTCTCGAGCCGGGGGATGCTCGTCGTGCGTCCCGTCCTTTGAAATCCGCGGTCGGTGGACGACGATCAGGCCCGCCCTCGGTCTGAGCTTGAGATGCCGCTGCCGCTTTTCGCGCAGAGCGGCACTGCCGGCGTTCCGCCTATCGCGGCAGCCCGGCGGCCTCGCGCGCACCCTCCGCGTTGGCAAATGATTGGACGCGGACGACCCGTCCATCGCGCACGGTCAAGAGCGATGATCGAGTGTCATCGACTTCGAGCTCGTGCGTCCGGCCGACGATGTGCACGACGACCGCCACCTGATCACCCGCGTCATCGAACCTCAGCGGCTCAACCCTGTAGCTCTCCCAAGTCGAGACGAACTCGCCCCAGAACCGCCGCACGCCCTCAAAGCCTCGGTAGCTGTCAACGGCAAGCAATGAATCAGGCACCGGGATCCACTCGATCCGCGGGTCAAAGAATCGACTGAGCGCTTCATCGGTCAGACGCCCTTCGAACTCTCGACTGGAACCCTCGCTCGCAAGCGCGGCGTAAAGTCGGCGGACCAGCTCGACGTTTTCCTCTGGCACCTCGCTCTCAGTGTCTCGCATCGGCCTCTAAGGCTGCCGGCACTGCCTTGGTGGGTCGTGAAGGGACCTCGGGGCACGCTACCCCGGGGCCACCGGGCCGTCGCGGATCACAGCGCGCACCTGGTCGACCGATACCGCATCCCACGGGAACTCGACCAGCCACCAAGTGGCGCCTGCCGCGACGTACGGCGCCGGATCATCGCCGGGCGGGAGCGCGACGACGACATCGTAGGGCTCCGTCGGGTCCCCACCGGCCTCCGTGCGCCGCGCCGCAAGATCAGCGACGATCTCGGCGAGCTGTTCCGGATGGTCCAGGCCGAGCGGGAAGAAACCCTGGTACCGCGCCGCCCGGCGCAATGGCCTGGGCTTGCCGTAGTAGCCCGCGACCCACACCGGTACGCCCGGCCGCTGAACCGGCCGGGGCAGGAAGCGCATGCCGTCGACCGTGTAGTGCTCGCCGCGGTGGCGCACCGGCTCGCCCGACCAGGCGGCCGCCAGGATCTCGAGCGACTCGTCGAGCATGCTTGCGCGTCGGCGGTCGTCGAGCTCCTCGCCGGTGATCGAGTACTCGCTCGCGAACCGGTCGCTGCCCAGCCCGACACCCAGCGTGAGCCGGCCGCCGCTGAGCCGGTCGAGCGTCGCCGTTTCCCGGGCGACCTTGACAGGCCTACGTCGCGCGAGTGGGGTGACCATCGGGCCGAGCCGGATCCGCTCGGTGGCGGTGGCCGTCGCTGCCAGCGTGATCCACGGGTCGGCCACGTCGACCACGGGCTCCTCGTACCGCAGGTTGTCCCAGACGAAGACTCCCTGCCAGCCCGCCTCCTCCGCCTCGGCGGATAGACGCGCGACGACCGCCGCGTCGGCCAACGCATCGAATAGCGGCAAGAAGAGTCCGGAGCGCACGCGAGCCAAACGCTACGGGACAACGGCGACCAGCCGCCTACATCGCCGGCTGCACGTCCTTGGCGCAGAAGGCGCAGGTGTCGGCGCCGATGGGGATTGAGGACAGGCAGTGCGGACAGTCGCGCTCGGTCACCTTGGCGGGCATCGCCGTCTGAACCGCCTTGACGATCAGGAAGAGCACAAAGGCGATGATGAGAAACGTGACCAGTGCAGTCAGGAAGGCGCCGTATCGGATTTCGCCGTCTCCGATGGAGAAGGTGAGGGCGGAGAAGTCCGGCTTGCCGACGATCGCGGCGACTAGTTGCATGATCACGTCGTCGACCAGCGAGGTCACCACCGCGGCGAAGGCCAGGCCCAGGACGAACGCCACGGCCAGCTCGACGAGGTTGCCCTTCAGCGCGAACTCCTTGAACTCTCTGATCATGCCGCTCCCCTATAGGTGTCGGTCTCCGAGTCCTGCGAGCGCGCTCAGCCTAACTCCGGGCAACTCTCCGACGCGGAACCGACGCGGAAGCGCCGCGAGCGCGAAGCAGCACTCAGCTCGGAGTTCGGCGAGACTTCGGCCGCTCGTCCCAAAACGAAATGGAGAGCCTGATGACGAAGACGACTGTGCGGTACTTCGTCACAGACGTCGACGAGGCGACCGACTTCTACTGCAATCGCCTCGGCTTTCATGTCGACCTTCCCCGCGCCCCGGGATTCGCCGGTTTGGCGAAGGACGACTTGCGACTGCTTCTCCACGAGCCGGGCGTAGGCGGCGCGGGCAAAGCCGGTGGTGTTCCGACGCCCGGGGGGTGGAATCGGTTCCAGGTCGTCGTTGCTGATCTCGACGCGACCGTTGAGCGTCTCGCTGGTCACGGGACGAGTTTCCGTGGCGAGATCGTCGAGGGACCTGGCGGCCGCCAGATCCTCGTCGAGGATCCAGCGGGCAACCCCGTCGAACTCTTCCAGCCGAAGAGGGGGTAGGGCGGTTAGCTGAGCGCGGCGCGGACGCGCTCGCCGAGCGCTGCGAGCCTTTCGACGGGCTCATTGGAGTAGACGAAGCGCACATGGCGTGGGGCGACGGTCTCGCCCCACGCGGTCATCGGCGTGGCGGCGACCTTGTGCTCGAGCAACGCGGCGGAGAGGTCCGGCGCGGTCGTGCCCGCCGCCTCGGCGTCGAACAGCAGCGACCAGCCCCCATGTGCTGGGATCGCCGGGAGCCCGGCGAGTTGCTCCATCGTCGAGTCGTGCCGGCGCTCCCACTCGGCGACCCCGGCCGCGTGGTCATCGGCCTGCAGGGCCGCAATCGCACCTAGCTGGTTAAAGCCGCTGGCGACGAGCCCGTTGTAGATGTGGACCATGCCGAGCTGGGGCGTGTCCCTCTCGGACGCGACGATCCAGCCGATCCGCCATCCGATCATCCGCTGTTCAAAGGCGACGCCGCCCAGCGTGACCGTGAGATCGCGCATCCCCTCCAGCGCTGCGGGCACGACGACCTTCCTCCCCCCGAAGACGATCGCCTCCATCGCGCTCCAGTAGAGGAGCCGGATCTGCCGCTCGGTACAAATGCGCTGCACGGCGGCCCATTCCTCGTCGTTCAGGACCCATCCAGACGGGAATGACGGGTTGCCGAAGAAGATGGCCCGCGTGCGATCCGTGACGGCCGCCTCGAGCGCGTCGAGGTCCCAGCGCCAGCCGTGCTCAGTGGGGTGCAGCGGAACCAGCCGCGGCACGTCCCCGGCCAGCCGCACCCGCTGGAGCATCCCTGCATACGTCGGGTCGGGGACGATCACTTCGTCGCCGGGATCGGTCAATGCGAGCAGCGCGTCGAGCATGTTGTCGCCCTCGCCCGAAGTGATCACCACCTCACTCTCAGGGTCGTACTGGGGCCCGCCGCGCCGGACGATGAGGCGCGCGACCTCGTACTTGAGCTCGCCCATGCCCGTGAACGGGAGCCACGAGTTCGCCTCGTCGGTGCCCACCGCCGCCCGCGTCGCCTCGACCGCCGCGGCCGGCGGCGGGATGTCGGTATCCAGGTTCTCCATACGCAGGATCTCGGGATCGCTGCCGGCCGCCGCCGCGACCTTGTCGATCGAGAACCCAGGGATGCCCTTTAGCCGCTCCGCCACGGGCGGACACTATCCGGAGGGACCTAGCCCCCGCGCGTTAGCCGGCGAGGCGCTGAGGAGCAGTCTTTGGTGGCGCGATGCGCATGGAGCTACGCGGCGCCACCAGCGGCAGCTGCGATCTGGTGCCGCTCAACTCGAGGAGCCGCCACACCGCGCTGGATGCCCCGACGATGAACCACGCCCGGTCGTGCGCGTCGAAGTCGCGTGCCGAGCAGAGCAGGACCCGCAGCCCGGTCGTGTCGATGAAGCTGACAGCGGACAGGTCGAGCAGCGTCGTCACTCCGTCCGCCCGTGCCGCGTCGAGCGCCGAGCTCAGGCGGTCCGCGGTACTCCGGTCGAGTTCGCCGCTGGCTCGCATGAGGCAGGTCTCCTCGAGCGCGCTCCACCGTGACTCTGAAAAGCGGACGAGGGACTCACAGAAACCTCCAGCTCGTGATCATCGAGACATCACCTTTCCCTCGGGTTACGGAGCCGGCGCGATCGCGTAACGCTCCGGAGTGTCGCCGGGGCCTTCCTCGGAACCGGGCGGGGTCCAGAACAGTTCGATGGCCAGGTTCCGCTCCGGCTGAAACTGGAAGGAGTCATGAAGCACGGGTCGACCGGTCACGCGCTGAACCTCGCCGATCAGCCGCTCGCGCTCGGCTTCGCGGATGGCCGCCCGCGCCTCACAGACGAGATCCGTGCGACCGCCCAGAACGAGGACGCGCTCGTGCGGGGCGAGTACGTCACGGAGAAAGGTGACGTAGCCCGCGTCGAATGCGTGGGTCGTGGTGGTTACTGGACCACGGCCGAAGAGCTCACGGTAGAGCTTGACCAGTGCGGTCGATAGGTCGTTGCGAACCGCCCCGCCGCCCCTCGTCGGCAGCTCCGCGTTCAGAGCCCCGTTGTTCGACGCCTCGCCATTGGCAAAGCTCATCAGAATGTACTCCTCGGCTCCTGGGGAGACATCGGAGCCACCCTATCACCTGTTGATGAGGTTGTGAAGGAGGCCGAATCTCGTCAACGACTCATCATAGGCTCACCAATTCCGCATGGGAATCGGTTAGCATGGCGAACGTGTCTGGCGAGGCTGGCGGGAACCGCGGCGTGTACAGCATTGGTGCGGTGGCTCGAATGCTGGATGTCCCTGTCGCGACGATCCGCAACTGGGAGGAGCGCTACGCGACGGTAGTCCCGGAGCGGAGCGAGGGGGGACACCGGCTGTACTCCCGTGACCAGGTGGAGGAGCTTCGCTTCGTCGCGGCGGAGGTTTCGGGCGGGCTTTCGGCGGCCGACGCTCACCGCCTGCTCGGGGAGCAGCGCGAGGCTGGCCAGCCTGCGATGAGCGACGGCAAGAGTGGTGGCACGCGCCTGCTCGTGTTGCTCGCCGAACGCGATCCTGTGTCTGCGGAATTGCAGGAGTTCTTCCTGCGTACCGAGGGGTATGACGTGAACTTGGCGTTCGCGGTGGGCGAAGCCGAGGAGCACTGGCTCGAGAGCCGCCCGCAGCTAGCGATCGTGGAGCTGATGATCTCCGGAGGTCAGGGCTCGCAGCTGTGCCAGCGCCTGAAGCAGCATGGCGCTGAAGCCGTGCTCGCCATCTCCGTCCTGGAGGCTCGAGACGAGGCGCTGGCCGCGGGCGCTGACGCCTTTCTGCAGAAGCCATTTGATCCGCTCGAGCTCGTCTCAACCGTCAAGGACCTGCTCGGCGCAAGTGCGCTGGTCGCTCGGCCCGCGCAGGAGAGTCGCTAGTGGACGAGCGCCTCACGAGCGGCGACGAGGGGCTCGACCTGATCCTCGGCGGCGGTCTGCCGACCAGCGGGATCAACCTGATCATGGGACTGCCGGGCTCCGGAAAGACGATCCTCTCCCAACAGTTCGTCTTCGCCGGCGCGACCGAGGAGCGCCCCGCGATCTACCTCTCCACCGTGTCCGAGCCGTTCGAGAAGATCCTCCGCTACGCCCAGACGCTCAGCTTCTTCGATCGCGACGCGATCGGGCGGAGGGTCTATTACGAGGACCTCGGCGGCACGGTCGGCGGTGACGGCGGGCTGGCCGCCATCGTCGAGCGCATAAGCGTGCTGATCAAGGAGCGGCGGCCGGGGATCATCGCGATCGACAGCTTCAAGGCGCTGGCCGCGTTCGCGGATGACGCGCGCGCCTTCCGGCGCTTTCTGCACGACCTCGCCGCGCTGCTCACGGCCTTCCCCGCAACCTGCTTCTGGATAGGGGAATACAGCGAGGAGGAGATGCGCACGGCGCCGGAGTTCGCGGTCGCGGACGGCATCATCTCGCTCGCGACGGAGCGCGTGAACGAGCGGACGCTACGCCTGATCCAGGTGGCCAAGCTGCGCGGCAGCGACTTCCGCTCAGGACGTCACACATATCGCCTCTCCGAGGACGGCATCACGGTCTTTCCCCGGCTCGCCGATCTCGTCAGGACGGATGACTACCGGCTCAGCGACGAGCGGATCTCGTCCGGGATCGCGCCGCTCGACACGATGCTCGCTGAGGGCTACGCGCCGGGTAGCTCCACGCTGGTGGCCGGGCCGTCGGGTGTCGGCAAGACGTTGATGGGCCTCCACTTCATCTTCGTCGGCGCCGCAAGCGGTGAGCCCGGGGTGATCGCGAGCCTGCAGGAGAACCCGATTCAGCTGCAAAGGGTCGCCAACGGCTTCGGCTGGTCGCTCGACGACGAACGGGTGGCGGTCATGTACCGATCCCCCAACGACGTCTACATCGACGAATGGGTGTACGAGCTGCTCGACCTGATCGAGCGCACCGGGGCCAAGCGCGTACTGATCGACAGCCTGAGCGACCTGCAATACGCGGCGCCCGATCCCGTGCGCTTCCGCGAGTTCATCTACTCGCTCATGCAGCGCCTCTCGCGCGCGGGCATAAGCCCGATCATGACCAGCGAAATACCCGACCTCTTCCACGTCGGCCGCCTGGCCGAATACGGCATCTCGCACCTCTCCGACAATGTCATCCTGCTGCAGTACCTGCGCGCCGAACCACGACTGCTGCGCACGGTGACGATCCTCAAGTCGCGCGGCAGCGCCCACGAGCCCGAGATTCGCGAATTCGACATCACCCCGGGCGGGATCGTCCTCGGAGATCCGATCGTCAGCGAGCAGGTCTCTCGCTAACTGTCAAGGTCGGAGACGTACGCGCCGTTCGCCCGGTCCTCCTCCTAAGCGAGTCGAAGAACCGAGGAGGGGGCCGCGCTCGGCCCCCTCCCCTGACTCGAAATGGTGCTTAGGCGTTGCTGAGCTCGCGCTCGGTGGCCTGGAGCACGCCGGCGCGGTTCTTGTGCTTGCGCTCGTAACTGCGCGCCTCCTTGATCCGGGTCTCGTCGCCCTCGGAGAGCACGGCACGGACCTCGTCCACACTCAGCTCGTCGTAGCCGGGCCAGGGCTCGGACGCCTGTAGGGAGTCGATTCGGCGGGTGATGGTGGAGCGGTTCTGGTTCTTGCGCTCGTAGGCGTTGACCTTGGCCAGATCGACCTGGGACAGCTCGGGGAGCTTCTCCTGGATCTGGTTCGCGCTGAGCGAGTCGTAACTCGAAATCGCCAGGTCGGATTCGGACGCCACGGCGCCCTTGACCGTGCCCTCGGCGCGTGCCACTCCGGGCACCTTGCGAGCCCGGCGGGTGGTCCGCTTTGCGGTGCCGCCCACCTCGCGCAGCGTGTCGGCGGCGCCCGTCTCGGTCACGTCATAGGAGCCGTTTCCGTCGAACTCCGCCCGTGCCACGGCGTCGGTCAGACGCGGGATCTCCTTCAGAAGCCGGTCGAGCATGCGCTGCTCGTCGCCGAGGATGGACTCGGCCAGACGCTCCGTCTTGGCGTCTCCAGCGGCACGTGCGAGCCGGGCGATCGCCGTGTAGGTGGCGATCTCCAGCGCCTCCGCCGCGCACGAGTCCTTGGCGTTCTTGAGCACCTTCTCCTCGCCGCCAGATCCGCGAACCAGGTCGAACGGTGTCTTGGTCAATGCCAAGGCCTGCCCGACAAGGCTCTCCAGGGCACCCAGTCCGACCTGAAGCGGGTTGTTCCCCTGTCCCAGCTCGGCCAGCCGGCCCTCGAGCCGGTCGGCGTGCCGGCGGGTCTCCTGATGATGGCTCTCCAGCCCGTCGCGGTACGGACCCCTGGGGGTCATGGCGATCTGCGCCTGGAGCTGGCGCACGAGCGCCAGCTCTGCACCATGGGCCTCGTTCAGATACTGCACGATCTTCTGCTCTTGCTGCTTAGTCACGAAAATTCACTCTCGGTGGAGGTGGAAGAGGCAGAGCGCCGGGCGGCGCGCAGCCGCCCGGCGCTCGCTGCGACACGGTTGGTCTAGCGGTCTGTGCCGCCGTCGCGCTTGCGCTCGGTCAGGTCAAGCGGCTTGTAGTCGGCGTCGGGCTCGTAGCTGCCCGACTTCGCGAGACCGCGGGAGATGAAGTAAGCCCCGCCCAGGATCGAGACGTAGAGCCACGCCTGCTTGGCGATGAACTCGTCCGTGCCGTTGTCGCCGCCGTTGATCAGTGCGGCACTGACCAGAATCGTCACGACGAGAGCAACCATTGCCCAGAACTCGGTCGTCTTGAAGGCGGCCTTGGTCTCGTGATTGCGCTCGGCGATGCGAGCGCGGATTCCGTTGGTCCGCGGCGTGCCGCGGGTGGCGTCCGATACTGCCATAGGGAACTCCTTGGGGGTAAGTCGCCGGCGGGACCCCGCAGGCTGCGAGTGGACCGGCGTACGTTGAGGAGGCAGAGCGCGCCGTTGCTAGTGAAGGCTCGTGCCTACTGCTCCATGTACCCAAACGCGGGGCGCATAAAAGTTTGGGGCTATCGTCACACACGCGGGTACTGTGACTGCAGTCCACGAGCTGTTCGACGGTGGACGAGTGCGGCAAGTGCGCTTCCGAAGCGGAACGACCGCGCGGAACAGCAAAGAGCCAAGGCGGACTAGGGCTGCCGGTTCATGGGGCTCCGACCCTGTTGTCCTGCGGTGGGCGACGGACCCTGCGTACCCAGATGGGGCACGACCAATCCAGTTGAAAATGAGTCTGATCCCCAACCGGATTCCGGGGTACCCCCACGAGCAACCCAGTTTCCGAATGGAGGAGGACCCACCGTGCAGGACACGCGACAGGCCCAAGAAAAGGCCAAGGAGGTCGGGGCCAGGCCAAGGGACGGCTGAGCGAGCAGGTCGACCAGCGCTCGACGCAGGCCGGCCAGCAGCTCAGCTCGGCGGCGGACGATGTCCGCTCGGTTGCGGAGCAATTCCGCACGCAGGGGAAGGACACCCCCGCCCGTTACGCCGAGCAGGCCGCCGAGAAGGCGCAGAGCGTAGGCCAGCGGCTGCAGGACGCGAGCGGCGACGAGCTGCTCCGCGATGTCGAGGCCTTCGCGCGCAAGAATCCGTGGGCGGTCGCAGCCGGCGGGCTCGTGCTCGGGCTTGCTGCCTCGCGGATGCTCAAGGCCTCGAGCAGCGAGCGCTACCGCAGCTCAATGCAGAACGGCGGCAGCTCGAACGGACACACCCGCTCAGTTGCGGCCGAGCCGATGCCGTCGGGCGCATCCACGACCGGCGGACAGTTCGTGCGCGAAGAGCACGGCGTCGGCGACCGGGAATCGATGATCTCGACCGAACCACGAGCATGACGGCCCGGCCGGACAACGAGCTGCGCGACCACTCGACTGGTGCGCTCATGAAGGACCTCTCCGACCAGACGACGACGCTCGTCAAGCAGGAGATCGAGCTCGCCAAGGCCGAGCTGGCGCAAAAGGGCAAGACCGCCGGCATCGGCGCCGGGATGTTCGGCGGGGCCGGGCTGTTCGGAGTGGGCGCTTTCGCGGCGCTCACGACGTTCTTCATCGCCCTGCTCGACGGCGCGGTGTCGATTTGGCTGGCCGCTCTGATCGTCGCGGTGGTCTACGCGGCGGTGGCGGGCGTGCTCGCACTGACAGGCAAGCAAAAGATCAAGGAAGCCACTCCGGTCGCACCGAGCAGGCCATGGACAGCGTTAAGGAGGACGTGCGATGGGCCAAGACCCAAGCGAAATCAGGAATGACATAGAGGAGACCCGTGCCCGCATGGGCGACACGGCGGAGGCGCTCGGCCACAAGGCCGACGTCCCGGGCCGGGCCAAGGAGGCCATCTCAGGCCGTGTCGAGAGCGTGAAGTCGACGCTCTCGGGTTCCACTCCCGACAGCGGTGACGTGAAGCAGGGCGCTCAGCGCGCTGCCGGCGTTGCCAAGGAGAACCCGCTCGGCCTCGCCATCGGCGCGACCGCGGTTGGGTTCGTGGCCGGCATGCTCATCCCCTCCACCCGCGTGGAGGACGAGAAGATCGGTCCGATGGCCGACCAGGTCAAGGACAAGGCCAAGGAGACCGGCCAGGAGGCTCTCGAGCGCGGCAAGCACGTCGCGCAGGAGGCCGCCCAGACGGTCCAGGAAGAGGGACGCCAGCAGGCGCAGGAGATGGCACCAAGCAGCTAGCTCTTGCAGGCTCGCTGAACGAGCGCCGGCGATCGTGACTGGATGGTTCAGCACGGTCGCCGCGCGCCCCTTCAGCCCGGGCTAGAGCATGTCCATGTGAGCGCTGGCCCGCGTGATCGCGCCGTCGATCGTTCGGTGCGCTCCGTATACGACCAGCAGCCCCACGGGCGGCCTGGCGACGATCTCGAAGTAAGGCTCGAGGTTACGTGAGGCTCCAGGCATAGTCGCCGGTCGTAAATACCCGCCCCGGGCAGTGCGAACCTGCCGGCGCGCTAGGTCACGCCGCTGTCGCGGCCGTCTCAAGACGCGTCAGCGCCCGCCGGAGAAGGCGCGACACGTGCATCTGCGAGTAGCCGATCTGTTCGCCGATCTCGCGCTGGGTCAGGTCGTGCATGAAGCGCAGCTCGACCACCTTCCGCTCGACCTCCGGCAGCGCGTGCCAGGTGCTGGCGATCGCCTCGCGGTCGTCCACGAGCTCGTAGGCCGAGTCCTCGCCGCCGAGCAGGTCCACAAGCGACGCCGACTCGCCGTCGTCGCGCGCGGCGGGCGCGTCGAGCGATGCCGCCTCGTAGCTGGCGGCGGCCTCCTGCGCCTCCAGCACCTGCTCCGCCGAGCAGCCGAGGTGCGCCGCCACCTCGCGCACCTTCGGCGAGCGGCCGAGCTCCTTCGACAGCACCTCCGTCGCGCGGCTCACCGCGAGCGTGCGCTCCTGAAGGTCGCGCGGGACGTGCAGCGACCATCCCTTGTCGCGGAAGTGGCGCTTCAGCTCGCCGAGGATCGTCGGCGCGGCGTAGCTCGTGAACTTCGAGCCGCGGCCAGGCTCGAAGCGGTCGATCGCCTTGATCAGGCCGAGGCTCGCGACCTGCAGCAGATCGTCGAACGGCTCGTCCGTGTACGTGTAGCGCAGTGCGAGATCGCGGGCCAGCGGCAGGAAGCGCTCCACGAGCTCCTCGCGCGCGGCGAGGTCTCCGGCCGCGTGGTAGCGCACCAGCAGCTCTCGCTCGAGCTGACGCGCGGCAGCGCGGTCGCCGCCCTCGGGGTGAGTGGTCTGGGACAGCCTCGGCGGTGCGAGGGCGACTGCACACATCGTGAACCTCCGTCGGTCTTCCAATTGACGCAAGGTCCGAGTCGCGCCCCATTCGACCGGGGTCCGCGCGGCGTCCCTTTCATGACTCGAGGACGTCGCTTCGAGCGGCTCTGTGTGCCCATCGTCGCGCTTTCCCAGCAGCCTCGTGCTGCTCCCCGACCTACCTTCAGGGCCGGAACGAACTGTGGTGTATAACAGAGACAGACCGGTCTGTCTAGTGCTAGGCTCTGCGCATGTCTGCCGCGGAGGTCATCCCGCAAGCGAAGCCGGACGCGCGTGAGCGCATCCTCGAGAGCGCCTACGAACTCTTCTCCCGGCGTGCGATCCGCGACGTCGGCATCGACGAGGTGATCGAGCAAGCCGGGGTCGCGAAGGCAACCCTGTACCGCCACTTCCCCTCCAAGGACGAACTTGTGATCGCGTTCCTCGAGCGCCGCGAGGAACGCTGGACGCTGGCGTGGGTCGAGGCAGAGGCGAGGCGACGCGGCACCACACCGGAGGAACAGCTACTCGCGATCTTCGAACTGTTCGACGAATGGTTCCACCGCGACGACTTCGAAGCCTGCTCATTCATCAACGTGCTGCTCGAGATGGGCCCCGCGCATCCCGCCGGCAAGGCGAGCGTCCGGCATCTCGCGAGCATCCGCTCGGTCGTGGGCGGTCTCGCAGAGGAGGCCGGACTGCGTGACCCAGGGTCCTTCGCGCGCTCGATGCACATCCTCATGAAGGGCTCGATCGTCTCCGCCGCCGAGGGCGACGCCGAGGCGGCACAGCGAGCCCGATCGATGGCACGGCTCCTGATCGAGCAGCACCGATAACAGGGACGGCCAGCGGCCGACTCTCAGCCGTTCACCTGCTTCTCGGTCAGCCTTGCCATTCGGTCGGCGGTCAGGGCGAGGAAGCGAAGCTGCTCGCGGCGGCCGAACAGTCGGAAGCCCATGCGGACCAAGAGATTGCCCCGCGGAGCCGGCCGGGAGAAGGAGGCCACGCGGAAGAGCACGTCTCCCGTCTCAGGGAACTTCCAGACCTCCCACTTCATCTCACCCTGCTCGACGTGCCCCTCGAGCGTCCGATAATTCCAGCCGAAGACGCGGCCGCGGCGCCCGTCGAGCCTGCGCTCCTCGTCGTAAACCTCTCCGACGCGAACACCCACATAGATCCGCAGGCGGTGGAAATGCAGTATCAGCAGCATCGTGCGCTGCTCGAGCGGCTCGTCATGGTCGAACACCCCGCGCACGATCGACGGGTCGGCGAAGTCGTAGTTGCGGGCGATCGCCCGAGCCGTTTCCCAGCTTCCGCCCGGGGTGGGGGCGCCGGGTGGCTCGGGGGGCAAGGCCTGGCGTACGTCGTCCGCGTGCCATCCGTTTTGTGGCGTGTAGTCGGTGCGGCAGGAGACGTCGAAGTTGACCTCTCGGCGGCGGAGCTCCGCAAGCGCCTGGCGGGGGTTGCGCGGCTGCCCCAGCAGCAGCCGGTCAAGCACGGATGGGGACGTCCTCGACGCGGCGGGTGTTGATGCGGAGCCCACCGTCCCGCTGGCCCCCGGACATGCGGATGACCCGTTCGAGAAAGGAGATCCACATGTGGAGCTGGATCTCTTTCGACATGCGCATGCGGTCATAGAGCAGGTTGGAGAGGCGGTCGCCGCTGCGGGCCCAGGACTCGATCTCGAAGCGAATGCGCCCATCCTCGCCTTCGACGCGGAAGCTGATCTGGCCCGCCTCGAGGTGCCCGGCAAGCGTCATGAAGCGAAAGGAATGCGCGGAGACCTCGACGACCCGCACCGGACCGTCCCACGGCCCCGGCATGCGAACGATGTACTCGTCACCGGGCCGCATGGCCCCCTCATCGCCTGAGACCTTCCTGAACGTGGCGAATTCGCTGGGGGCGGCGGAGTCCGGGTCCGCCTGCAAGCGCGCCATCAGCTCTTCGGGTCGCAGCCCTGTCCCGCGGATGTCCGCCCGGTATCGACGATGGAAGAGCGGGCCCGCGCCATCAACGACCCGCTGCGCCTTACCGTCCGTGCTGCCGTCCGGTAGCGGCGGCGGTGCATCGTCGGCCCAAGATCCAGGTTCCTCGGCGCGGTAAAGGGGGGTGGTCCGCCATAGATAGCGCCACGAAGTCAGCGCCAAGCCGAGCGGCCACCGTGCCGCGATCCCCGCCGAGCGGGTGAGGGACAGCTTGCTGGATCGGGGCATGGGCATCCATTACCCGCGAGCAAATGAGGCATGCATCCCCCGCACGATGGGTAGCGAGGCCGAGTGTTGACCAAGGCTTTCGTTCGTGTGGGTCTACGCGGCTGGCACTTCCAGGCAACCTCGCTCGCGTCGATCTACCTCTGCATCGCGCTCTGGATCCGCGCGAAGACAGTTGACCAAGAGGAGCGAGGAAACGCGGAGCGGCGAGCGCTGTTCGTCGGCCTCTGGCCGCCGATGTTCTGGCTGATAGGCGACGCGGTCCAACTCGAGGAGCGCTCGCGCCGTAGACGGCCCATGGTCCCGCGAGGCTGGCGCAGGTAAACCGCGCATAGCGCCCCCGGGCCTTGGAGGCTCGCCGGAAACGAGCAAGACTTCGTGGGAGTTGAAATCCGGCGAGTTCAGCGGGATTGGTCTCGGCGGCGCGCTTGCGGTGTTCGCCGCGCTGCTGGCAGCGTGCGACGCCTCGGACCAGGAGTCGGTTCCGCAGGTCCTGAAGCTGTCGGTTGAGACGGCGCCCGGCGTCGTCAAATACGACAAGCAGCGCCTGAGCGCGAAGGCGGGGCGGATCGCCTTCGAGTTGACGAACGAGCACCGGAAGGGACACAACATCCGCATCCACACCGGTGATAGGTGCTGCTTCCGGAAGGGGTCGAAGGATATCGGGGGCACGCGAACGATCGGCCCTGGACGCACGCGCGTGGTTCTCGACCTGAAGCCCGGCACCTACACATATCTGTGTTCCACCGGCGGCTACTGGCGCACGCAGCACGGGACGCTGGTGGTGCGATGACCTGAGATAGTCGCCTCGTGGCGGCTCGTCTGTCTCTACGGTCGACGGCATGCGCTTCCTGCCCCGGCCGGTTCAGCGGCCGGGCCGCGGCGTTGTTCCGACCGATGCCGGGCATGCGTTCGCCACACACGCCGTGCGCACGCTGCGGTCGCTCGAGGGCGCCGCCGAGAGCGTCGGCGAGCTGACGTCGGTGCGCAGTGGCGTCGTGGCGCTCGGGACGTTCAACGCGCCGGCGCCCTGGCGGCTTGACGAGCTCGTGTCCTCCTTCCTGTCGCGGCACCCCGGGATGACCGTGCGACTCGTGGGCCGCAACTCGTCCTGGACGGCGGAACGCGTCCGACGCGGCGAGCTCGAGGCCGCGGTCGTCGCCCTGCCAATCGATGACGACCGGCTCGACGTGCGTCCGATCGCGCGCGACGAGGTGCTCTACGTGAGCGCCAGCCCGGAGCGCACGACGCGCCCGGTGACGATCGAGCGGCTCGCGACCACGCCGCTGATCTTCTACGACGCCGAGTCGGCAGACAACGACCCGATCCGCCGGCAGCTCGTCGAGCGTGCCCAGGCCGACGGATTGACCCTGCGCCCGCGCGTCGAGGTCGAGTTCATGGACCTCGCTCTCCGCCTGGTCGCCGAAGGGCTCGGCGACAGCTACGTGCCCAGTGCCTACACGCACACGGCCGACTAACCCCGACGGCCTGACCGCCGTGTCGTTTGCGCCCGCTGTCTATGACACGTTTGCGGTCATCACGCGCCGCGCCGCGCGAGTCTCACCCGGAGTCCGCGAGCTGATCACCGACCTCGAGGCACACATGCAAGCCATGGCGGCCGAGTTCGACCGCTTGCGCTGATCGGCTCGAGCTCAGCTGAACCCTGCGTGGCGGTCAGCCGCAAGGCTGGCTGTCGGTTGTCCGCCACCAAGTCGGCGGCTCGGCCCCCTGGTCGCGTTGGCCGCCCGCTGGGACGGTGGGCGCATGCAGAGCGCGAGGAGCGACACCATCAGTGGACGACTGATTCTCCTGCTCGCGGTCGCGTCTGCGGCCGTGATCGTGGGGGCGGTCTTCTGGGGGATCGGCAAGAACAAGCAGGCGGCGGGTCACGCCGCGACGCGGTTCGCCGCGGCGCTGGTCGAGAACGACCCCGACGCGGCGCCGAAGGGCAGTCCGGAGTACATCAAGGGCGTGCGCGCGTACTTCGGGGCGGTGACCGGCGCCCGCGTGGTCGGCACCCATAACGAGCGCGCCGATGCGAACACGAACACGTCGCGGACATACCCCGTCGCGGACATCCTGCTGCGCGGCGAGCACGGACCGGCTGTGATCGAGCTCGCGTTCGACAACGGCGGAATCGGCAGCGAAAAGGTCACCGGCATCTACGAGCTCGATCCCGACGACGCCCCCAAGCTGCCGGCACGCGTTCGCGAGCAGCTCGCGTCGGCGTTTGCGGAGCGTGGCGGCATCCCGGCCGACGCGGACATGCTCGAGCACCCAACCGCCCAGACCCGCCAACCCGCCCCGCCGCAGCCCACAGCCCCCGCAGCGCCGCAGCCAGCGAAGCCGAACCCTCAGTTGCGCGCGGCGCGCAACGAGCTGCAATGCGTCCAACGCGCCCGCGGTGACGTGACGAAGCTCCTGGAGTGCACTCGGTGACGGGCGCGCCTAGAGCTTGAAGCCACGGGCATGCGACGATTGCACTCATGCAGACGCTCAAGCCGAGTGGGCGACTCGGGCTCGTCCTGCACCCGCGCAGCGACCCGACGCCGGTGGTCGAGAAGCTCACGAGCTGGGCGCGATCGCACGGCAAGCACGTGATCGCTGACGCCCGGGACGCCGCGCGCCTACCCGACGACGTGGAGCCCGTGAGCGAGGCCCAGCTGGTCGATGAAGCCGATGCCCTGATCAGTCTCGGCGGCGACGGCACGATGCTCGGCGCGTTGCGACTCGTCGCGCAGCGGCCCATCCCCATCCTCGGCGTGAACCTCGGAAGCCTCGGCTTCCTGGTCGAGGTCGAGCCGCACGAGCTCGACGCCGCGCTCGACCGGCTCGAGACGGGTGACTACACCATCGAGGAACACAGCGCGGCGGTGCTGAGGGATGGATCCGACGAGTCGATCGCGTTCAATGACATCGCCCTCGGAAGCGTGCCCGGCGAGGGAGCGGTACACGCGTCGCTGACCGTGATGGGGCGCCCGAGCGGGCGATACCGCTGCGACGCGCTTGTCATCGCCACGCCGATCGGCTCCACGGCGTATTCGTACGCGGCGGGAGGGCCACTCGTGTCGCCGATGCTCGACGCCGTGATCATCAGCCCCGTGGCGCCGATATCCGGCATCTCACGGCCGGCTGTGATCTCGGGCGCCGAGCCGATCGCGTTGGCGCTGCTGGAAGACAGCGGCCAGCCGGCGCTCCAGGTGGACGGCACGATCGTACGACGGATGCAGCCCGGCGAGGCGCTCGAGATTCGCCTGCGACCGCGGGCGGGCCTCGTGGTGCGGATGGACCCCGAGCGCTACCAGCGCCGCAGCGGGGTCAAGCTCAGCCTGCTCGACCTGCCCTTCCTGCCTGAGGAGATGCACGACGTGCTCCCCGGCGGCGATCCCGTCCTCCAATAGGCGCCGCTACCTCTCAGCCTTCGAGCCTCCCCCAGCTCTGAATCAGGGTGAACGTCGTGCCCCATCTGCCCGGCTCGTCCAGCTCGCTCTCGGCTTCGCTGCGCAGTGAGGCGAGCTCGTCTTCGCTGAGCGTCTCGAGCAGCCGCGACTCGAGCGCGGTGCTGAACTGAAGCGGCAGCCGCAGATAGGGGTGGCCTGGTTTGAGCGCGATCACGTGGGCGTCGATCTCTGGCTCCTCGATACCGATTTCGCGCAGCAGTTCGGGCAGTTCTCGCCCCGCCTCGCCCCCAAGGTCGGCAAAGATCTCGGAGAGCAGTCCGATCAATCGCTCGGCCGCGGGAGCCGGCGGATTGAAGTGCCACGAGCCCAGGTCCCACTCCTCGAGAACGAGCAAGCCGCCGGGGCTGAGCAACCGCCGGTGCGAGGCCACCTGCTCACGGCCGCGTCCGAGCGGGGCGATCAGGTAGCGGGCATGGACGAGATCGAAGGATCGCGGCTCCAGCTTGCTCTCGAACACATCGTCGACGACGAGTTCTACGTTCGAGATTCCCTCTGCGTCGAGAAATGAACGAGCTGCACCGAGCAGGCTCTCGTCTATGTCGGTGCCCACGATCTGGCCGGAGGGGCCGACCCACTCGCTCAGGATCCGAAGCCAGCCGAGGGCTCCGCAGCCGAAGTCCAGGGCGCGTGCGCTCGATCCGCCGTGGAGCTTCGAGAGGAGCTGCTGCCCGGTGGGCTCCCACACGAGCGACTGAAGCCGCAGGCGCTCCAACTCCGAGGGTTGGTCGCCCAGCAGGTAGTCCTGCGACATCGCCGCAGTATCTTCCGGCCGACCGCCGACCGCAAGACATCCCAGGAGGAACGATGCCGCTCTATCTATCGAGGTTCAGCTATACGCCGGAGACCTGGGCGAGGCTGATCGACAACCCGGAGGACCGCCGAACGGCGGCTCAGACGTACATCGAGTCGGTCGGTGGGAAGTTGCACGGGTTCTGGTACGCGTTCGGCACGCACGATGGCTACACGCTGTGGGAGGCCCCCGACAACGTGTCGATGGCGGTGGTCGCGCTGGCGCTCAGCGGCGGCGGTGCGCTCAGCTCGCTGGAGACGACCGTTCTCCTGACGGTCGACGAGACGCTGGACGCTCTGCGAAGGGTCGAGCAGGTCCGGTACCGAGCCCCGGGCGCGTAACGACCACCGGCAGCCCGCCGCGCGGCGAGAGCGTCGGCATCTGGCGGATGGACAGCTCGCGCTCCGGCTCGGCGAGTTCGAGCCTGAAGCGGGCGAGGATCGCCTCGGCGATCGTGCTCACCTCGAGCAGCCCGAAGCGCATCCCTATGCACGTGCGCGAGCCGCCGCCGAACGGCACGTAGGCGCCCTTCGGCAGCGCGGCGCGCGCCTCCTCGGTGAAGCGCTCGGGACGGAACCGGAAGGGCTCGGGGAAGACCTCCTCCAGGTGATGGCTCGCCCACGAGCAGTAGTTCACGAGCACCCCGCCCGGCACCGAGACACCGTGGAGCTCGAACGGCTCGATCGACCGGCGCGGACCGATCCAGGCCGGCGGGTACATGCGCAGGGTCTCGTCGATCGCGAGTCCCAGGTCATGGTCACCGGGGTTGCGCGCCAGCTCGTAGAACAGGAACGTGACCGTCGAGGTGGTCGTGTCGTGGCCCGCGAACAGCAGCGTCATCACCTGGTCGCGCAGCTCCTGCTTCGAGAGCCGTGAGCCGTCCTCGTCGCTGGCGTCCATGAGCAGGCTGAGCAGGTCGAGTCCACGCTCGCCCGACGCGAGCCGGCGATCGATCTCGGCGAAGATCACGGAGTCGAGCCACGCGCGCGCGTTCACCATCACGCGGTACGGGCTTCGCGGCCCGCGAAGCATCTGCGCCGCGTACGCGCGCCCCCAATAGCCGAGCGCCCGTTCGAACGTCTCGGCCATCTGTGCATCGCGCTCGGGGTGAAACCCGAACAGCGCCCGCATGGCCACGCGCAGCGCCAGTCGCCGCGTCCACGCGTAGAGGTCAAGGCGCTGCCCCTCGCGCCACGGTTCCAGGGCGCGCTCCACCTCCTCGGACATGACACCGCTGGCGGCGGCGATCTGCTCGCGGTGGAAGGCGGGGAGCATGATGCGGCGGGCGCGTCGGTGGTAGTCGCCGTCCGTGGTGAGGAGGCCGTCGCCGAGCAGCGGGATCAGGTCGCCCATCCCTCCGTCGCGCCAGCGGAAGTTCGATGCAGCGGAGACCGTCATGAAGTGATTCGCCTCGGGACCGAGCGCGAACACCACCGGCGCGTACATCAGGCGCATCGAGAAGACCGGTCCGTACTCGTCGTACAGGCGCAGCAGCAGGGGGAGCGGCTCACGCTCGAACTCCCGCGTCCGGCGCATGCTGAAGCCGAGCTCGCCGGCCGGGAACTGGCCGCGGGCGGCCCTCTGCCAGCGCAGGTCGGAGCGCACGCGCTCGATCACGCCGGCCGGGGACTGGTGGGGGCGGGGCCACGCCCATGGATGCGGGATCCTACGCCCGCCCGGGTCGGGTGTGGATAGCCTCCGGGCATGCGAACAGGGAGGTTCCGCAGGGAGGAGAAGAAGCACGTGGCCCGCTACGCGTGGCCGGCGGGCGTGGCGGCGGCCGGGGCCGCGTGGTACGCCGCCGACAGCCTGCGCCACCGGCGCGAGGGCGGGCATGGGTACCGGCTGCGAGGCGAGGTCGACGTGCGCGAGCCGAGCTTCCTGCGCGCGGCAGAGGCCCTGACCGGCGCGCCGGTCTCGCACGGAAACGACGCCGAGCTCCTGATCAACGGCGACGAGATCTTCCCCGCCTACCTCGGCGCCATCCGCGACGCCGAGGAGACGGTGAACCTCACCACCTACGCCTACTGGCGCGGCGACATCGCAACCGAGGTGGCCGACACCCTCTGCGAGAAGGCGGCCGCGGGGGTCGAGTGCAACGTGATCCTCGACGCCGTCGGCGCGGTGCAGATGGACCGCAAGCTCGTCCACAAGATGCGCGACGCCGGCGTGCACGTGTGCTTCTTCCGGCCGCCGAAGCCGTACGCGGTCCGCCGCCTCCAGTACCGCAACCACCGCAAGCTGCTGATAGTGGACGGCACCACCGGCTTCACCGGCGGGGTCGGCATCGCTGAGGAGTGGACGGGGAACGCCCAGGACCCCGACCACTGGCGCGACACACACGTGCGAGTGACCGGGCCCGTGGTGCGCGGCCTCCAGGGTGCATTCGCCGAGAACTGGCTCGAGTGCACCGGCGACGTCCTCGCCGGCGACCGCTACCTGCCCTACATCGAGGGGATCGAGGACGGCGGGCCGATGCAGGTGATGAGGTCGAGCGCCACGGTCGGCGACTCGAACGCCGAGGCGCTCATCTACCTCGCGCGTCGCGGCGGCCAAGCGCTCGATCGAGCTCAGCTCCGCCTACTTCGTGCCGCGCCCAGCCTTCACGCGAGGCCCTCGTGGAGGCCGCCGAGCGCGGCGTCCACATGCGCATCCTCGTCCCGGGCTCGCACATCGACAAGCAGTTCGTCCGCACGGCCGGCCGCGCCGCGTACGACCAGCTGATCGACGCCGGCATCGAGATCTACGAGTACTGCCCGACGATGCTGCACGCCAAGACGCTCACCGTGGACGAGATCTGGTCATCGGTCGGCTCGGTGAACTTCGACAACCGCTCCTTCCAGCTCCACGACGAGGTGACCCTCTGCGTGCAGAGCGAGCGCTTCGCCGGCCAGCTGCACGAGGTGTTCGAGAAGGACCTCGAGGCGTCCGAGCGGATCGAGCCCGACGCTTGGCGGGAGCGCTCGATGCCCCAGCGGGCTCGCGAGAACGTCACGAAGTACGCGCGGCGCGAGCTCTAGCCGTCCTCGGGTAAAGTCGCCGCGACCGACCTAGGAGGACCCGTTGGACGCAAGTCAGCTCAAGTCGATACCCCTGTTCGCGGACGTGCCCGACGAGGAGCTCGGGCAGATCGCGACCTTCGCCCAGGAGGTGACGGTGGACCCGGGACGCGAGCTGGTCCGAGAGGGCGACTTCTCCTACGAGTTCATGGCGATCGAGGAGGGCGAGGCGGAGGTCTCGCGCGACGGCGAGCACCTGGCCGACCTCGGCCCCGGCGACTTCTTCGGCGAGACGGGCCTGCTCGAGAAGACGCTCAGGAACGCCACGGTCACGGCCAAGACGCCGATGCGCCTGGTCACGCTCACGGGCTGGGACCTGAAGCGGATGGAGCGCCACGTTCCCGAGGCGATCGAGCGGGTGCGCGCCACGCTCGAAGAGCGCCGCCCGGACTGAGCCCCGTGGCGGCGCGGATAGTCCTCTTCGGCGCCACCGGCTACACCGGCCGGCTCGCGGCCGAGGCGATGGTCGAGCGCGGTCTGAAGCCGGTGCTCGCGGCGCGCAGCCAGGACAAGCTGGACGCGCTGGCGGAGGAGCTGGGCGGCGGCCTCGAGACCGCGACCGCCGACGTGGCGGACCCGCCCAGCGTGCGTGCGCTGGTCGAGAGCGGCGACGTGCTCGTGACCACCGTCGGCCCGTTCGCGCGCTGGGGCGCGCCGGCGGCCGCCGCGGCCACGACGGCGGGAGCGCACTACATCGACTCGACCGGAGAGCCGCCCTTCATCCGCGAGGTGTTCGAGCGCTACGGAGCCGCGGCCGAGCAGGCCGAGCGTCGGGATGCTCACGGCGTTCGGGTACGACTGGGTGCCGGGCAACCTCGCCGGCGGCCTGGCGCTCGAGCGCGCCGGCGAGCTGGCCACGCGCGTGGACGTCGGCTACTTCATCACCGGCGGCGGCGCCTCGATGAGCGGAGGCACGAAGGCCTCGCTCGTGGGAGCGATCTCGGAGCCCGCCTTCGCGTACCGCGACGGGCGCGTGCAGACCGAGCGTGGAGCGAAGCGGGTGCGCAGCTTCCCGGTCGGCTCGAAGCAGCTCCAGGGCGTGTCGGTGGGCAGCTCGGAGCACTTCACCCTGCCGCGCGTGGCGCCGCGGCTGCGCGATGTGAACGCGTACCTGGGCTGGTTCGGTCCGGCCTCGCGCGCGATGCAGGTGATGTCCGCCGGCACGTCCGTCGCGATGAAGGTGCCCGGCGTGGACAAGCTCTGGAGCGCGGTGGGCGAGCGCTTCGTGCAGGGCTCGACCGGCGGCCCCGACGAGGCGGCGCGCTCGAAGAGCGGCTCGCACATCGTGGCGATCGCGTACGACGCCGCGGGCCGCCCGCTGAGCGAGGTGCACGTGAGCGGCGTCGACGGCTACACCTTCACCGGGCGCATGCTCGCCTGGGGCGCGGACCGCGCGGCCGCCGGAGCCCTGAAGGGCACCGGCGCGCTCGGCCCCGTGGACGCCTTCGGCCTCGACGAGCTGGTCAAGGGCTGCGCCGAGGCCGGCCTCTCGGAGAGCCGCGGCCCTGGCGCGGCGGCGCCCAGCGCCGACCGTGCGGCGGCGCCGGCGGGCTGAACGGCAGCATTGAGGGTGGGCCCCGGCGTCGAGTGTCGACTTTCTCCCCACTGGAGGGAGTTAATCGACACTCGATGAAAATCTCGTCCGATTCCGCGGCGCGGCGGCGGCTCGCGGCCCTCGGCGCGGCGGCGGTGCTCGCCCTCATTGCCGGTGTAAGCGTTGGGGCCGGGGCTGGCGACGGACGGAGAGCGGGCGCCGGGCGCCGGCTCGGCCGCTGGCGGAGGCCCGCGAGCAGCAGCAGCAGGCCGCCCTGCGCCAGGTGGATCGCCTCACCCTGCGCCAGCGCGTCGGGCAGGTCACGATCTCGAGCTTCTCCGGCACGGCCGCGCCCGAGTACATGCGCCGACGCCTGCGCGCGCGCGAGACGGCCGGCGTGATCCTTTTCGGCGGCAACGGCGGGGATCGCGCGCAGTGGCGGCGCCTGACGGGCTCGCTACAGCGCGCCGCGGGCGGCCGGGCGCTCGTGATGGTCGATCAGGAGGGTGGCGACATCCGGACCGTCGCGCACGTGGGGCCGCAGTCAGGGCAGCCGTTCCAGGGCTCGCCGCGTTCAGTGCGGCGAGCCGCACTGGGCGCTGGGCGCGGGCTGCACGCGGTCGGGGTCAACGTGAACCTCGCGCCGGTGGCCGACGTGCCGCGCCCGGGCTCGGTGATGGCCACGCGCTCGTTCGCCGGAGACGAGCGCGGCATCGCCGCGCGAACGCGCGCCTCGGTACGCGGCCTGCGCGATGCCGAAGTGGCCGCGACCGTGAAGCACTTCCCGGGCCTCGGCGGCGCGACCGTGAACACCGACGACGGCCCCGCCACCGTTCGCGTCCCCCTCGACCGCGACCTCGTTCCCTTCCGTGCCGCGGTCGATGAGGGCGTGCCGCTCGTGATGCTGTCCCACGCGAGCTATCCCGCGCTCGACGCTCGCCGGATCGCCTCCCAGTCGCGACCGATCGTCACGGGGCTGCTGCGCGAGCGCCTCGGCTTCGGCGGCGTGATCGTGACCGACAGCCTCGAGGCAGATGCGGTGCTCGCTCGCTCCGGCGTGGCCGACGCTGCCGAGCGCTCGATCAGAGCCGGGGCCGACCTGATCCTGATGACCGGCTCGGCGAGCTGGAACGACGTGTTCCCGCACCTGCTTGCCGAGGCCCGCCGCGACCCGGCGTTCCGCAAGCGGATCCGCGCCAGCGCCGCCCGAGTGCTGGCGCTGAAGCGAGAGTTATTCCGCCGCTGAGCCGGCGCGCTCGGCCGCCAGCTCCATGAGCTCGCGGTGCACGGAGCGCGTTCCGCCGGTGCGGCGGGTCCAGTCGCCGTCGGAGCCGAGCTCCCAGCCGAAGGTGTCATCCACCAGGCAGCGCTCGACCGTGTCCTCCAGCTGTTCCCGCAGCGGCTTGGCGTCGACCGGGGCGAGCAGCTCGACGCGCGTGTCGAGGTTGCGCGGCATCAGGTCCGGCGAGCCCAGCCAGTAGCGCCGCTCGTCGCCGCGCTGGAAGCCGTAGATGCGCGAGTGCTCGAGGAAGCGCCCGACCACGGAGACGACGGTGATGTTCTCCGACACGCCCTCGACCCCAGGTCGCAGGCAGCAGATCCCGCGCACGTTCAGGTCCACCCGCACGCCGGCCTGCGAGGCCTCGTAGAGCGCGCGGATGCAGCGGGCGTCCACGAGCGCGTTCATCTTCAGGACGATGCGCGCATCCTCCCCGCGCTCCTTGGCCGCGATCGTCTTGGCGACCTCGTCGAGGAACCAGTCGCGCATGTGGTCCGGCGCCACGACCGCCTTGCGGTACCCCGGCGACCGCGCCGCCCCGGTGAGCGAGTTGAACAGCTCCGCCACGTCCGCGCCGAGCTCGCGGTCGCACGTGAACAGTCCGTAGTCCTCGTACAGGCGCGCGGTCTTCGCGTGGTAGTTGCCGGTCCCGATGTGCACGTAGTGACGCGCGCGTGTGCCCTCGCGGCGCACCACCAGCAGCGCCTTCGCGTGCGTCTTCAGCCCGGGGAGCCCGTGCACCACGTGCGCGCCCGCTTCCTCGAGCGCGCGCGCCCAGCCGATGTTGCGGCGCTCGTCGAAGCGCGCCTTCAGCTCCACCAGGCAGACGGCCTGCTTGCCGCGCTCGGCCGCCTCGATCAGCGCCGGCACGAGGTCGGAGTCGTCCGACGTGCGGTACACCGTCATCTTGATCGCGAGCACGTCCGGGTCCTTCACGGCCTGCCGCACGAAGCGCTCCACCGTTCCGACGAAGGAGTGGTACGGGTGGTGGACGAGCAGGTCGCCGGAGCGCATCGCGGCGAACACGTCCGCGGTGTCGTCGTCCGTGTCCGCGAACGGCGGCGGGACCACGGGCGTCCACGTCTCGTAGCGCAGCTCCCGGTGGCCGTCGATCTCGTAGAGGGCCCACAGGTCGTCGAGGGCGAGCAGGCCATCCACATCCACGACCTGGGTCTCGTCGATCGCGAGCTGCTCGATCAGGTACTGGCGCATGCCCGGGTCCATCGTCGAAGCGACCTCGAGGCGCACCACCTCCCCGAAGCGCCTGCGCCGCAGCTCGTCCTCGACCGCGCGCAGCAGGTCGTCCGCCTCGTCGGAGACCGTGAAGTCCGCGTCGCGCGTGACCCGGAAGAAGTCGTGACGAAGGATCTCCATTCCGGGGAAGAGCTCTCCGAGGTGCCGCGCGATCACGTACTCGAGCGGCACGAACACGTCGGTCCCGATCGGCACGAAGCGCGGCACCACCTCCTTCGGCACCTTCACGCGCGCGAACGTCTCGAGGCCGGAGACCGGGTCGCGCAGGGACACTCCGATCGACAGCGACAGGTTCGAGATGTACGGGAACGGCCGCCCGGGCCCGACGGCCAGCGGAGTGAGCACCGGGAAGATCTGCTCCGAGAAGAGCTGGTCGATCGTCTCGAGCTCTGAGCTCGAGCAGTCCAGCACCTCAGCCACGCGTACGCCGTGCTCGGCGAGCTCCGGCCGGACCGCCTGCTGCCACGACGCGCGAATGCCGCCTCGCGTGCTCGTCGCCGCGCGATGTGATCCGCTCGAGCGTCTCCCTGGCGGAGAGCCCGTCCGGGCCGCGCGCGTCGATCCCCGCGTCCACCTGGTCGTGCAGCCCGGCCACGCGCACCATGTAGAACTCGTCGAGGTTCTGCGCGTAGATGGCGAGGAACTTCACCCGCTCGAGCAGGGGAATTCCGTCGTCCTCCGCCAGCTCGAGAACGCGCTCGTTGAACTGGAGCCAGGAGACCTCGCGGTTCACGAACAGCTCCGGCGAGTCCAGCGCGAGAGCCTCAGCCGGTGCCGTTACCGCTTCCATCAGAGCGGTATATGGTGACGCATCGTGCTCTGGCTGCTGCGCCATGGGGACGCCGCCGAAGGGTCGCCGGACGCCGAGCGGCCGCTCACCGACAAGGGGAAGGAGCAGGCGCGCGCGGCCGGGCGTGCGCTCAAGAAGCTCGGCGTGAAGCCGGCCGCCTGCCTGACGAGCCCCAAGGTGCGCGCAGCCGACACCGCTCGGATTGCGTGCGAGGAGCTCGGGATCGAGCCGCAGCTCGAGCCGAAGCTGGCCGGCGGGCCGTTCGATCCCGAGGCGCTCGCGGCCGGGCTCGGCGACGACGTGCTGCTGGTGGGGCACGACCCGGACTTCTCGATGGCGGTCCACAGCCTCACCGGCGCCCAGGTGCGGATGAAGAAGGGCGGGCTCGCCGGCATCGAGAAGGGCGAGCTCAAGGTGCTTCTCCGGCCGACCGAGACGCGCGCCCTCGCGGACTAGGCAAGGCGCCGCCCCTCCACCAGCTCGAGCAGGATGCCCTCGCGCAGGCCGCCGCGGGCGATCCGCAGTGGAAGGCCCAGCAGGTCCGAGATCGCCTCGAGAATCAGGATGCCCGCCGGCAGCAGCCTCACGCGCTCGGCATCGAGCTCGAAGCGCTCCGCCACCTCGGCGATCGGGGTCGAGGAGAGCACGCGGATGCCGCGTTCGAGCGTCTCGTGCTCGAGCTCCGCGCCCACCAGGCGCCGCAGCGAGGTGGCGGTGCCGCCCACCGCCACGGCGCTCTTCGCCGGAGGCGGCTCGAGGCCCTCGAACGTGCCCTGGACGTGGCGCCGCAGCTTCTCCAGCTCGTCGACCGACGGCGGGTCCGAGCGCAGGTAGGCGTCGGCGAGGAAGCCGGAGCCGATCCGGAACGACTCGGACCAGGTCATCTCCCCGTCCGGCTCACCGACGGCGATCTCGCTGGAGCCGCCGCCCACGTCGATCACCGCGACCGTGCCGTCAGGCGGCTCGAGCAGCGTGCGCGTGGCGCCGACGAACGAGAGCCGCGCCTCCTCCTCGCCCGAGAGCACGCTGAGCTCCATGCCGCCCGCCTCCTGCACGGCGCCAACGAGCTCGTCGCGGTTGCGGGCGGTGCGGATCGCGGCGGTGGCCACCGCGACGATGTGCTCGGCGCCCACCTCGCGTGCCACCGAGCTCTGGGTGCGGACGACCTCCGCGGTCTCCGCGATCTTCTCCGCGGGGATCAGCCCGCCGTTCTGGAGGCTCTTGCCGATGCGTGTGAAGGCACGCTGCGTGACGAGCTCACGCAGGCGGCCGTCGCCCGCATCGGCCACCAGCAGCCGCGTGGTGTTGCTGCCGATGTCGATGCACGCGCAGATCAAGCAGTGGGGGGAGCGAGCTCCGGGTGCGAGGCGTCCTCGAACTCCCGGAACAGGCCGGTGACGACGAAGGCGGTCTGCTCGCCGATGTCGACTGCGTTGTCCCCGATCCGCTCGATGCAGCGGCCCATGAGCATCATGTGCATGGCCCACTCACGCCTGTCAAGCTCGTCACCGAGCTCGAGCGCGTGGTGGAAGACCTCCCTGTTGAGGCGGTCGATCTCGTCGTCCTGGCGAACCAGGTCCTCAGCCATCGCGACGTCGCGGCGCTCGAAAGCCTGGCCGCACTGAATCACCTGCTGGCGGGCCTGTATTCCCATTCGCTGGATGAGGTCGAGCATGCGTGAATCCACCGGGGGCTCGTGCCCGGCGAGCGGCACGAGCTTCGCCATGTTGACGCATTGGTCGCCCATCCGCTCGACATGCTTGATCACGTGCAGCAGGGCGGCCACCAGGCGGAGGTCGCCGGCCACCGGCGCCTGTAGCGCGAGCAGCGACAGAATCCCCTGGTGCACCTCCAGATAGCGCCCGTCGATGCGGTCGTCGTCGGCGACGACCATGCCGGCCAACTCGATGTCGTGGTTCATTCACCGTCTCGAGCGCCCGGTCGAGCGCGTTGGCGACCATGTCGAGCCCGCCGAGCGCAGCGCGCTCGAGCCCCTCGAGTTCCTCCTGGAAGTGGGTGCGGGTGCTCATCCGACCTTGCCCGTGACGTAAGCCTCGGTGCGCTCGTCCGCCGGATTCGTGAACACGGTCTCGGTGTCGTCGAACTCCACGAGTGTGCCCACGCGCTCCTCCGGCGTGACCGTGAAGAACGCGGTCTTGTCCGACACGCGCGCCGCCTGCTGCATGTTGTGCGTGACGATCACGATCGAGTACTCCTGCTTGAGGTCCATCATCAGGTCCTCGATCTTGCCCGTCGAGATCGGGTCGAGCGCGGAGCACGGCTCGTCCATCAGGATCACGTCCGGCTCGACCGCGAGGCAGCGCGCGATGCAGAGGCGCTGCTGCTGCCCGCCGGACATGCCGAAGGCGTTCGACTTGAGCCGATCCTTGACCTCGTCCCAGACCGCGGCGTGGCGCAGCGCGTTCTCCACGATCTCGTCCATGTCGCCCTTCATGCGGAGCACGCGAGGGCCGAAGGCGATGTTGTCGTAGATCGACTTCGGGAACGGGTTCGGCTTCTGGAACACCATGCCGATCCGCTTCCGGACCTCGACGGCGTCCACCTCCGGACCGTAGAGGTCCTGCCCGTGGTAGAGGATGCTGCCCTCGACCCGGGCGGACGGGATCAGGTCGTTCATGCGGTTGAGGCAGCGAATCAGCGTCGACTTGCCGCACCCGGATGGGCCGATCAGCGCGGTGATCTCCCTCTTGGCGATGTCGAACGTGACCTTGCGGACGGCCGCCTTGTCGCCGTACGAGACGGTCACATCCTCGAGGTGGAAGATCGACTCGCGTGGCGTCTGCTCGTCAGGAGGGGCCGTCTTCTTCGCCGGCGGCGTGATCGTGGTCAGCGGGATTGTCATGTTGTCACCTACCACTTCTGCTCGTAGCGGTTTCGTAGCCAGATCGCGACGCTGTTCATGGCGAGCAGCAGGATCATCAGCAGCAGGATCCCTGCCGCCGCGAGTGGCCTGTAGTTGTTGATGTCGTTGGACGCGCGCGAGATCCAGTCGAAGATCTGGATCGGCATCGCCGTGAACTGCGAGTCGAGGCCCTCCGGGTTGAACGCGATCACCGCCACCGCGCCGACCACGATCAGCGGCGCGGTCTCGCCGATCGCGCGCGAGAGCGCGAGGATCACCCCGGTGGCGATGCCCGGTACCGCCGCGGGCAGGACCTGGCGCCAGATCGTCTGCCACTGGGTCGCGCCGAGCGCAAGGGAGCCCTCGCGGATCGACGACGGCACCGCTCGCAGCGCCTCGCGGCCCGCGATGATCACCATCGGCAGGACCAGCAGGGCGAGCGTGAGTCCGCCGGCCAGCACCACGTTGCCGAGGCTGAGCGGCCCGCGCACGAGGAACGCCAGGCCCGAGGATGCCGTACACGATCGACGGCACGGCGGCCAGGTTCTGGATGTTCAGCTCGATCAGGCGGTTCCACCACTTGGTCGGGTCGCCGTACTCCTCCAGGTAGATCGCCGTGGCCACCCCTACCGGCACGATGAAGAGGGCGCACACGCCCATCAGCCAGATCGTGCCCCAGAGGCCGGCCTGGATCCCGGCCTTGTCGGCGGTGATCGACGTGAAGCTGTTGATGAAGTCCCAGTTGAGCGCGCCCACGCCGTCGAGGGCCACGTCCACGAGCAGCACGACGAGCAGGCCGATCGCCAGGGCGAGGCAGGCGAGCAGCAGCAGACGGAAGGTGAGGTCCTTGGCGCGCTGAGAGGCCGAGGGCCGGCCGATCGCCTCCTGGTGGGCGCTCATTCGTACACCTGCCTGTACTTGCGGACGAACCGGATCGAGATCAGGTTCATCGCGAGCGTGATCACGAACAGGGTCGTGCCGACGGCGAAGATCGTCTTGTACGCGGTCGAGCCGGTCGCGGCGTCGCCCTTCGCCGTGGCGCCGATGAAGGCGGTGAGCGTCTCCATCGACTTGCCGACGTCCGCGCCCCACTGCGGCTGCTGGCCGCCGGCGATCAGCACGACCATGGTCTCGCCGACCGCGCGCGACATGGCGAGCACGATGGAGGCGACGATGCCGGACAGGGCCGCCGGGAAGACCACCCGCAGGCTCACCTGGAACTTCGACGCGCCGAGCCCGAAGGCGCCCTCGCGGAGGGCCTGCGGCACCGACCGCATCGAGTCCTCCGAGATCGACGCCACGATCGGGATGATCAGGAAGCCGATGATGATGCCGGCGGCGAGCGCGTTGAAGATCGCCACGTCCATGTGGAGGAAGCTGCGCAGGATCTCCGGCGTGAAGAACGTGAGGGCGAAGTAGCCGAACACGATGGTCGGCACGCCGGCGAGCAGCTCGAGCGCCGGCTTGATGGTCTTGCGCACTCGCGGGCGCGCGTACTCGCTGAGGTAGATAGCGGCGCCGAGGCCGAGCGGGATCGCCACGACGAGGGCGATCAGCGTGGTGGCGAAGGTCCCGGCGATCAGCGGCAGCACTCCGAAGCTCGGGTCGCCGAACAGCGGCGTCCACTTCGTGCCGAACAGGAACTCGCTGACTCCCACGTCGCCGAAGAAGACGATCGTCTCCTTCACGAGCGCGTAGACGATTCCCGTGGTGGTGAGGAGCGAGATCAGCGCAGCCAGCACGAGGAGGCCCTTGATCAGGTCCTCCCCATAACGGCGACGGGCCGCCCGGAGGCTGGGTGCCTCCGGGCGGCCGCCTGCTGCCGCTGCTGTGCTGGCTGCTTCCACCTAGCTCCCGAGCGCGGTCTTCGCCTTGTCCGCCTGCTCCGAGCTCATCGGGACGATCTGCGACGCCTCCGCGATCGGCTGGTAGTTCTCGATTATGTAGTCGAGGAACGCCTTGACCTCGGGGCGCTTCAGCGCCTTCGTGCTCGGATACATGAACAGCGGTCGCGAGAGCGGCTTGTACTCACCGGTCTGGATCGTCTCGGTGGTGGGCTCGACGCAGCCGTCACCGCCGTCGACCTTGACCAGGTTGAGCTTGTCCTGGTTCTGCTCGTAGTAGGAGTGGCCGAAGTAGCCGAAGCCGCCGGGCTCGCCCGCCACGCCCTGCACGAGGACGTTGTCGTCCTCGGAGGGCTGGTAGTCCTCGCGCGAGACGCCCTCCTCACCGTTGATCACGTCGGTGAAGAAGTCGAACGTGCCGGAGTCGGTGCCCGGCCCGAACAGGCTGAGCTCGGCGTCGGGCAGCTTCGGGTCGACCTCGCTGAGGCTCTTGACCTTGGAGCCCTGGTTCCAGAGCTTCTTGAGCTGGTCGGTGGTGAGGCACGTCCACCTTCAGCTCGGGGTTCGTGACCACGGCGATCCCGTCGTTCGCGACCTGGACCTCCTTGTAGTCGATCCCCGCCTTCTCGCAGACCGGGACCTCCTCGTCGTCCTTGATCGGGCGCGAGGCGTCCGAGATGTCGGTCTCGCCGGCGCAGAACTTCTCGAAGCCGCCGCCGGTGCCGGAGGTGCCGACTGTGATCTTCACGTTCGGGTTCTCCGCCTGGAAGGCCTCCTGCGCTGCCTGCGCGAAGGGCGCGACGGTGCTCGATCCGTCGATCTTGATGCTGCCGGAGAGATCCTGGCTTCCGCCGCCCCCGTTGCCGCTGTCGTCGTCGTCGTCGTTACCGCAGGCAGCAGCGCCCAACGCGAGGGCGAAGCAGGCGGCGAAAATGATGAGTTTCTTCATGGCGCGCACGCTCGCAGGCAGCGAACGCCAGTCTGTTATCCAGGTGTGCCCGTCTTGTGAAAAGGGTGTGAAAGACGCGGAGCTAGTCGGAGGAAAGGCGGTAGCCGAACCCGAAGTGCGTGTGGATGTACTCGCGCTCGGGGATGGCCTCGCCGAGCTTCTGGCGCAGCCGCGCGATGTACACGTCGACCGAGCGATCCGACTTGCGGTACTGGTCCTCCCAGACCACGCGGTAGAGCTCCTCGCGGCTCACGATGCGGTCCCGCCGCTCGGCGAGTGCCGTCAGCAGGTCCAGCTCGCGCACGGTCAGCCTCAGCGGCCTGCCGCCCGCGTAGGCGACATACTCGTTCGGGCGGATCTCCAGGTCTCCAACCACCATGGAGGGCGACTGTGCCAGCTATGTGCGGAAAGTCCGTTATTCCGGCGTTGCCGGGTTGTGAAAAGGCTGTAAAGGCGGCTCGGTCCTGAAGCGATGGGCCTAGACTCCGCGCGCGATGGCGGATCTGCGTATCGCGATCCTCGACTCTGACTCGGGGTTCGTGCGAGTACTGGTGAAGCGCGCGGGGGATCTGGGCTGGCAGTACCGCTGCCTCGAGGCCCCTCCGCCCGTGGACGAGTTCGTGGCCATGCGGGTGAACGCCCTGGTCGTGGACCTGGCGCTGCTCGGCCCCGGCGGCTGGGAGTTCCTCGAGCGCGTCTCGGCGGCGCTGCCCGGCATGGGGCTGATCGTCTGCACGGGGCCGACGAGCGTGTCCCAGCGCGTGCGCGGGCTGCGCGCCGGCGCGGACGACTGGGTGACCAAGCCGTGTCACCCGGAGGAGGTGCTCGCGCGCGTGGAGGCCGTGGTCCGGCGCCGCAAGCGGGCGTCGGAGCGCATCGAGACCGGCCCGCTCGTGGCCGGCGAGCTCGAGATCCGCGCCGACCAGTTCCAGGCCTTCGTCGGCGGGCGCAGCGTGGACCTCACGCGCAGGGAGTTCGAGCTGCTCGAGCTGCTGGCCCAGGCCGAGGGCAAGGTGCTCCAGCGCGAGGAGATCTACCAGGCCGTCTGGGGCTACGCGATGGCGCACGGCGACCGCTCCGTGGACGTCTTCGTCCGCAAGGTGCGCCAGAAGCTCGAGACCGCCTCGCCCGACTGGAGCTACATACACACGCACTTCGGCGTGGGCTACCGCTTCCAGCCCGAGCGGCCGGGCGGTCCCGAGGAGGCCGCCGCCTTCGAGGCAAGCCTGGGCGAGCAGCAGCAGGCCCCGGCGCCGCTCAGCGGGCCGGAGGAGGAGCAACCGCTGGACCCTGAGCTCGGCGAAGGCCGCCCGCGCGCACTCGTGGCCGACTAGCCATACTTCGCCGCCGCCATGTCGAGGAATCAGCGCATAGGGCTGATCGTCGCGGCCGTCGCTGGTGGCGGTGCTCGCGTTCGTGATCGCCAGCCCGGGCGGGGACGAGGAGGGCGAGAAGGCGTCGCAAAGGACCCTCACCACCAACACGCCGACCGAGACCGATTCGCCCACCACGGACTCAGCCCCTCGGACGAAGGCCGTCGTCACCAGGATCGACATGCGCGGGGGCGAGGTCGTCGGTGGACCCCCCGAGATCAGAGTTAAGAAGGGCGACACCGTTCTACTCGTGGTGGCCGCTGACGCGCCCGACGACATCCACCTCCACGGCTACGACATCGAGAAGAAGGTCACGCCCGGGCAGCCGGCGAGCTTCAGGTTCAAGGCGAAGTTCGAGGGCGAGTTCGAGATCGAGAGCCACGTGGCCGAGGACGCCGGCCGCGATCCGCTGGTCGGAACCCTCATAGTCGAACCCAGGTGAGCCTCCCGTGTTCCTGATCGGGCACGGGATCTCCGTACGCTCGGACCTGCCCATCCCGGAGTGGCTGTTCGGCTGGGCGGCCGCGATGGTGCTGGTGGTTTCCTTCGTGGCGCTCGCGGTTCTGTGGCCAGAGCCGCGGCTCCAGAAGCCGACCTGGCGACCGCTGCCCGGCGGAATCGGGCGCGTGCTCGCCAGCCGGCCGGTCGAGATCGTCTGCGGCGCCATCGGGGTGTTCCTGCTCGGCCTCACGATCTACGCTGGCCTGCAGGGCACGCAGAGCACCGCCGCCAACTTCGCGCCGATCTTCGTCTACGTGATCTTCTGGCTGGCGCTCGTGCCCCTGAGCGTCCTGTTCGGGGACGTGTTCCGCGCCTTCAACCCCTGGCGCGCGATCGGACGGGCGGTTGCGTGGGTCGCGCGCACGCTCATGCGCGACGAGCTGCCGGCGCCGCTCGAGTACCCGGCGTGGCTGGGGCGCTGGCCCGCGGCCGCGGGGATCTTCTGCTTCGCGACGATGGAGCTCGTCGCCTCGAACGGCGACAAGCCGGAGAGCCTCGGGATCGCCGCGCTCGTCTACTCGGCGCTCACCTTCATCGGCATGGCGCTCTACGGCGTCGAGCGCTGGACCGACCGCGCCGAGGCCTTCTCCGTCTACTTCAACCTGTTCTCGCGCCTGTCGGCGGTCGAGACGCGCGACCGCGAGGTGGGCCTGCGCAAGCCGCTGTCGGGCCTCCCGCGGCTGGAGCCGCTGCCGGGGACGGTGGCGCTGGTGGCGGTGATGATCGGCTCGGTCTCGTTCGACGGCTTCTCAGGAAAGCGGCCCTGGAACAGCGTCTCCCCCGACATCGCTCAGTTCTTCCAGGACCGCGGGCTGTCGCCGGAGCACGCCCTCGAGCTCACCTTCCTGCTCGGGTTGATCGGCGGCGTGCTGTTCGTGGCCGGCTTCTACTGGCTCGGAGTGCTGGGCGCGAGGAGCGTCGGCGGCGGCTTCGGCGCGCGGCGCCTGGCCAGCGAGTTCGCCCACTCGCTCGTCCCGATCGCGCTCGCGTACGTGGCCGCGCACTACTTCACGCTGCTGCTCTTCCAGGGCCAGGGGATCGTCTACCTCGTCGTCCGACCCGCTCGGGAAGGGCTCCGACATCTTCGGCACGGCCGACCACCAGATCGACTTCGGCCTGATCGGCGCGGATGCCACCTGGTACTGGCAGGTGGCCTTCGTGGTGAGCGGCCACGTGGCGGCGCTGATACTCGCGCACGACCGCGCGCTCGCCCTCTACGACGACGCCAAGCTGGCCGTGCGCTCGCAGTACTGGATGCTCGCGGTGATGGTGGGCTTCACGAGCCTCGCCCTATGGCTACTGTCGTCGGCGAACTCATGACCTTCCAGATCGCCCACGCCGGCCACTGGCTCACCACGATCGCCTACTTCCTGCCGGTGGTGGCCTTCCTCGTGTGGCTGGGGATCACCCAGATCCGGGAGCGCCGCAGAGGCGGCGGCTCCTAGGGCAGCCTGAACCAGGCGGTCTGTGAAGTGCCGGCACCCACTCCCGGGCGTGCGGCGTCGGCACCGAAGTGGATGCTTGCCTCGCCGGAGCTCCACGACTTCCCCAGCGACGTGAGGCAATCGGTCACGGCGACCGTGTAGGTGAGCGTGTTCTGCGGGCTCGCGGGCTCGTCACCGCTCAGGTCCGTGAGCCCAGAGCCTCCCGCCGTGGGCGGCGCCAGTGGTTGATCGGAAGCTGCCGAGTAAGTGCTCTGCGGACAGGGTTGCCCCACCGTCGTCCCGGCCGGCGGGATGCCGATGTGCTGCACCACCGTCGAGTAGGTGAGCCCACCCACGTCCGTCCACGGTCCCGGCTCGGGCGCGATGGGCTCGCGCTGCGGCCTCCAGAAGGTCAGGGTCAGGACGACCTTGCCGTCGGCACCTGGCGCAACGGGGAACCCATTCGCCATGGTGCCCACGCCGCCCGCGGCGACCGGGTAGGACACGCTTGCCGAGTTCCCAGCCATGTCGTGGTACGACACCAGCGCCGGAACGGTGGCGAACACGAACTCAAGCGCGGTCAGGAACGCGACCTGGGCGCCACCCCGGCTCACGCGCTGGATCAGGAAGTTGCCGGTCCCGATCTGCGAGGTGCCCGCTCCATGGGCGAGGGCGAAGAAGGGCGTGGCCGGCGGGGGAGGTGAGCCCGGGTCGGGCGTGAGCGTGCCGAAGCCGTCGGGCGGATCCTCGGTGTCACAGCAGTCCGGAAACGGCATCGCGCCTCCCCGGAAGATCCTGCCGGTCCCTCCCGTGGAGCAGTAGACGAGACCTCCCACGAGTGGCGGCGGTGGAGCCGAATTCGGAGTTCCCCCGCAGTCGAGCTCTGGGGAGTCGCCGGGCATGATCTCGATCAGCAGCCGTCCGGAACTCGCGAGAGCGGTGTCGATCTGCCCGACGGTCAGGGGCGAGCCGGGCGGCGCGGAGTTGGCGTTCGCGGTGCGCTCCAGCTCGAGCGACAAGGTGGTGAGGACGTCGAAGAGCTCACCGGGCGCTTGAGCCGCCCCGGCCGCCGCCGCCGCAGCCGACGTGCCAAGACGCTCGAGGCTGTCGAGGGTCAGGTCCCCGTCGTCATCTATGTCGAGCACGTCCGGAATCCCGTCGAGGTCGCGGTCTCCGGGCGCGCCGCTACGCAGGAGTTTCGAACGGACCCTCCCGAAGCGCCTGGCGCCAATCGGCACGCCCTTCCTCGCGCGTGCCCTGCGTCTGGCATCCAGCGACGTCGCGGGGAGCCTCCTCGTGACCCGCGCGTAGCCACGGCGGACCCTGATCCTGCCGAGCCTGGCGCCCGCCTTCACACCCACGATCGCGACCCTGCCCCTGCCGCCGACGACGATCGGGCCGCCGTACGAGCCTCTCGCCGTGCGCAGGTGGAGAGTCACGCTCCTCCCGGGCGGGGTGAGCCTGAACCTTCGCCGGCTTGCTCGTACAGCCTTCGCCCTGCCGTTCGCGGCAACCGCGATGACCGTGTAGCCGGGCTTGCTCAGCTGGCCGGTGATCCGCTTGGGAGCTGCTGAAGCCGGCGCGCTTGCGGCGAGACCCGCGAGCAGCGTTCCGAGGCACGCCGCACCGACCCGAGCCCTGGACCGCACTGGCAGTCCCATGGCGCGATCCTACACCGGGGCAATAGTGCACAGGATTTCGCCACAAACCCGTTTGGGTGCGCGGACGCCGAGGGAGACGTGCACCACAACAAGGTCTCGCAGAACATCTACACCCCGGCGGGCACAGTGGCGACCGGAATCCTGCTCAGCTCCCAGCCCGGTCCGACGCGCGTCCACCACAACGACGTGTTCATGAACGAGGACGGCATCGGGATCTTCACGAGCCCGGCCGGAGGCACCGAGGTCGACCACAATAACTCGCGGAACAACCTGACGGACGGGATCGTCGTCTTCGACCAGTCCGAGGAGCATCTGATCGCCTACAACAGGGCGTTCGAGAACGGCAGGTTCGACTGCAGGGACGTGTCGACCGGCCCGTACAACCCGCCGGCCCTGGTGGCCAACCGCTGGGTCAAGGACCTCGGGCGGACCGAGAACAAGCCCGGGCTGTGCAAGCAGGCCGGCCCGATGTAGCAGCCGACAGGGGCAGAGGGCGGCTCCGGCCGCCCTCTGCGGCCGTCACTTGGAGCTAGGTCTGGATCACGGATTCCGCCGACCGGCGGGTCGTTATCGGATCCGCGTGGCGATGCACGATCTTCCAGGTGCCGTCTTCAAGGCGAAAGATGCTCGTCACGCGCAGAGCAACAGGAGTGACCTCCTCGCTCCCGCCGACCTTGGCCTCGAGCCGCTCGATCTCGACGATGTATGCGAGGTCCGCTGTCACGCATTTGGCGAAGTTCTCGAATTCGACCGCCCGACCGTCGCGGTAGTTCGACCCCGCTCGCCGTCCGGCCTCTTCGATCTCACTCCGGCCGCGGGCGGGCGGACCGAACGGGTTTGCCAGGGTGGCGTCTCCACGGTCGCTGTAGAGCTCGAAGAACGCGCTCGGATCCCCTTTCGCGAACTCATCCAGCGCCCGGTGGCTCGCTTCGATTGCCTGGTCGAACTCCTTCAATGCGGTCACGCGCACACCTCCTCGACGGGTGCGGCGAGCATAAAGCGAGGCCCGCTGTAGAGCG
The DNA here is from genome assembly GCA_963771715.1 of uncultured Thermoleophilaceae bacterium. Taxonomy (GTDB): domain Bacteria; phylum Actinomycetota; class Thermoleophilia; order Solirubrobacterales; family Thermoleophilaceae; genus JACVRW01. The sequence continues at coordinate 231,185 of CAVYUQ010000003.1, read as the reverse complement.
AAATCTGGAGCCATGCGTCACCTCCGCGTCACTTCTCCTGACGCCGCCCGAGCACGTAGAGTTCAGCGCGGTGAGCCAGCCTCGACCCTCGAAGACTCCCGCCGCGGGCACGGCCGACCCCTGGCGGCTGAACGAGCTCGTGCGCCTCCGCCGGCTACGCGAGCAGGGGCGTCGCTCGCCCGCCGTAAACCTCGCCGAGGGGCTTGCGCTGAGCGAGTTCCTCTCGAGGTTTCGCGGCGCCGCCCGGCGGTGACCCCCGAACTACATCTGCGCGAGCTGCTCGACCGACTGGTCGCCGCGGAGGTGCGCTTCGTGATTGTCGGGGGACTCGCGGTGAATGCGTGGGGTTACGTCCGAGGCACGCAGGATGTGGATCTCGTCCCCGACCCAGACCGCGGCAACCTCGACCGGCTCGCCGGTGTCCTGGAGGAGGCCGGCGGCCGGGTCGAGACGGATCAAGGGCGACTCGCCGCCAGCGCGATCCGAACCTTCCTCGCGGCGGGCGACCGCACGCTCGTCGCTACCGATCTCGGCCCGGTCGATGTTCTGCAGGGGCTGCCTCAGGTTCCACGCTTCTCGCAGCTGGACGCCGGCGCCGTGGCCGTGGATCTCGGGGGCACCGTCGTCCGTGTGTGTTCGCTCGACGCCCTACTCGCGATGAAGCGGGCCTCCGACAGACCGCGGGATCGAGACGACCTCGAAGCTCTCGAGGCCGCTCACCCCTCAGACGCCGAGGAGCCTCGGGATTGATCTGAGCGGTGATGCGCGCCCCGCCTTCGGCGGCGAGCGACGGGACTCGAACCCGCGACCTCCGGCGGAAGCGGCCGCAGGTCGTCACTTGGACGTCACCGAGTGGGCAGCGGGATACTGCGCGGGGCGATGTCGGGGCAGAACGTTGAGATGTTTCACAAGGCGGTCGATGCCTATGAGATCACTCGGTCGTGAACGAGCCGCCCGTGATCGTCTGGTTGCCGCTCGTCTCGAGCGCCAACACCTCGAGCTCGTACTCCGTCCGCGGCTCGAAGAACTCCTCGGGGACCGGCAGCGCGTTGCGGTCCGGCGGGACGTGCACGTCGTAGATCGGCTGCGAGAAGCCGTGGGGATCGTCGTGCTTGATCTTGGTGACGATCACCTCGTAGCCCGTGATCGTCACCGGATCGCCGGCGACGGTCTGCGTAACGTCATCCCATCTGACGACCACGTCATTGGCTTGGACCACGGCGCCGTCCGCCGGCGCGGTAACCGTCGGAGCCACCGGCACGTCGTGCGTGAACGTCGCGCGGCCCGTCAGCAGCCTGCCGTCGAAGCTGAGCGCACGGACCCCGTACATGCCCTCGGGGAACTTCGCCTCCAGATCCGCGAACGAGAACTCCGAGGCCGGAGGCTCCCGCGACTCGAAGAAGATCCCACCCATTGTGAGATCCCGCAGCTGCCCCTCGGGGCTCACGGTGAGCAGCGGGCGGCCGTCAGGGCTGTAGACACAGAGCTTGGACCAGCCCTGGTCGTCGAACGCGCCATGCACGCCGATGTCGTTGTCGGTCGCGTTGTACTCGATGAGAAGCTTGGCTGTCGCGATCTGAGCCCTCTTGCCGCTCGCCTCGCACGGGTCCCCCGCGCTCGCGGCCTGCGGCGATTCGACGCCGCCCAGCCCGGCGGCCGCGAACACCGCCGCCGCGGCCGCCGCCACGGCGAACAGCGCGCGAGGCTTCGTCCAGATTCGGTGTGCGTAGATCGGCATGTGAACATCTCTCCCTTCAGTAGGGCGCCGTCTGACCGCCGGTTTGCGCGCCAAGCTTTTCGCGCCGGGCATGAGACAGCGATGAGAGCGCGGCGACTACCGGCAGGCGGCGGCGATCACACCGGCTCGGTCGGAGCAGCCGGCCGCCTCCGAGGTGTCCTTTCAGGCCGAAGTGGAGCGGTCGCCGCATCAGGCCGAGGTCGGGCGGCCAAATGCCGCCAGGCGACGCTGTACGTTCACGCGGCACCCGCAGCGCCAGCACCCAGCGGCGACTCGCCGCGATCGTCGGGCCCCTGCCCCCGGAGAGTCTGCCCCGGGCGAGTTCGCAAGCCATACCTCGGACGGCCCCTACGCCCCGGCCGTGCTGGCCGCGCTGCGTCGACTCGAGCTGGAGGTCGCCAGCGCCGACGTGGCCTGTGAGGAAAAGCACATCGTCCCCGTCGAGGACCTCATTCAGGCCGAAAAGGAGCGGGCCTTTCGCGAGAGCAACGCAGAACTGCTGCGCGGGGTGCAGGGCGCCGGGGGATGAGGCTGCCTTGAGAGACACCCCCTCCTCATCTTCATTTCATCGAGTGTCCGTAGAAACGGACGCGGAAGCGAGAGTTGGGAGATAGCGATGAGGGTCAGTCGAAAGGTCGTTGCCATCGCCGGGGCCGCCACTGTTCTGGCCGCGGGCGGTGTCGGCATTGCCTACGCCGTCGGCGGCGAGTCAGAGGAACAGGTCACCGGCGCGGCCGCCGAGAAGGCCAAGAGCGCTGCGCTCGAGGCCGTCGGCGGCGGAACCGTCAGCGAGATCGAGCGACAGGACGGGGACGGCGGCGGCGCCTTCGAGGTCGAGGTCAAGCGCGACGACGGGAGCCAGGTGGAGGTACACGTCGATCGCGACTTCGATGTGGTCGGCCAGGCCGGCGACGACGACGGGCCGGGCGACGACGAGGGGCCCGGCGACGACGACTGATCCCACCGGACAGCTCCTAGACGGTCGGTGACGCTTCTCTCGGGCGCCGGATAAGGCGTACCGTCCCTCCCGTTCTTCGATCCGTGACTGGCAGGCGATGAGGGCATGCTCCTTAACGCCGCGAGCCACTGGCTCGGGCGCGGCAACGGGCGTAGCATGAGCGGCGAAGGGGTCGCAGTGCCTTCGATAACCCGCCCTCTCGGCTTGTGTATGGTCGCCTCGCTCGCGCTCTTGCTCGCGAGCGTTCCCGCCAGCGGCAGGCCGAGGTCCATCACCGGCAAGCTGAGTGAGCCGGGCCACACGGTGATCGCGGTCGCGGCCAACGGCGAGGCGACGTCGGCGCGCGCCGCGCGGGGGACGTTCCGGATCGCGCCGCCGGCCAAGCGGGTGACCCTGCACCTGCGGGCCCCGGACGGTGTCTACGCGGGCCCGGTGGTGATTCGGCGCGACGGCGCACGCGCGATCGTGGGCGTGCGGGCGGGAGCCAGGCTCGGCAGGATCAGGGTGCGCTCAGGTTATGCGAGGCTCGCGCGTCGGCTTCGGCGAGGGTGGGTTGACGCGACACGCTGGGCGCGCGCCAGACGAGGCGTCCCGATCGGCGCCGGCGTCTTCGGTCGCGTCCGCTCGAAGCCGCCGCGCTCCTTCGTATCCCGGGACCGCGACCGCGACGGCATCCCCAACCCGCTCGACATCGACGACGACGGCGACCTGATCCTCGACGACTTCGAGCTCTCGCGCACGCGCGCCGCGCGCGCCAGCGAGGTCTTCGTCGACGAGGAGTTCGGCACCTTCGCGGGGCTCGACGCTCAGCTTACCCAGACCGTGAACGCCAACGCAGCGGCCCCCACCACCGCACAGGCCGACGCGCTGCTCTCCAGCGGTGGCGCGCTCAAGATCGGGTTTGTGCGCGGTGACTCCGTCGAACTCGACTGCGGCCGCGCCCAGAGCAGAGCCGACCCGAGCGTGGGCGGTCTCGTCTACTGCTCCCGCCGCGGCACCGGCAGGCTTCTACTACCCGGCAACGTCGATCCCTCCGCCTTTCCGGCGTTCCCCGACTGCTGCGACCCGGACGGCGATGGCTTCGGGACGCTCCAGCCGCTACAGGCCAAAACAACGATGGTGCTCCTCCACGGTGCCACGACGGCCCAGATCGGCACCGGCGACCTCTTGATCGAGCGCGTCACCACGGGCGGCGTGGAGACCCAGCTCACCACCACCGTCCAGTACGTCTTCGCCACCGTCCCCGCGCTCGTCTCCTACAGCGACGGGCGGGGCAACGCCGCGACGATCTCCTATCCGGTCGCCGCTGGCGCGCCGGGGACCACGCCGGACAACGGCTCCCCGTCACGGCCGGCCCGAACGGCGACGTGATCGTGACGCTGACCTTCTGGCGGCCGCAGCGCCGACCGATCGCGGGGGAGGCATGCCTGGACACCACACCACCGTGCGAGTGGATCGACATCGGCCGGCTCGGCTATTTCGCGGGGAGCGCCGAGGGAGCCGATTCGGGTTACTGCCCGCAAAACGCGTTCTCCTCGCGGGATCCGAACCTCGTCAAAGGCCCGTATACCGGGGACGAGCCGCTCGACCCGTCGATCGGCGGGTTCACCGACCTGGCCCCAGACCGGCCCGCCAACCCGGCGAACACCCTCACCTACAGCCTGAACCTCACGCGATGCCTCGCTGCCAAGGCCCTTTTCTTCAACCCCGGCGAGACACGGAACTTTGCGTTCACGGGCGGCACCACCGGCGCGGCCTCCCAGACGGTCTTCTTCACGCGTCGGTAGGAACGCGAACGGCCGATTTGACGGTGCCCGGGATTCCAGGCACACCGTCGAACGCCGTCCCCGGGTCGCGCTGAAGGGACTAGTGAGGAGTGACGCCCCCGTCGACAGCCAGGCGGACCGCACACGCCGGTCGCGCTAGGACGCGGGTGTGGGGGCGTATTCCTCGTCGCTGCCGTGCTCGCCCTGAGATGCACAGCTCGCGACGCGGTCGCTTTAGAACCGCGCTTGAGCGGGTTCGACGGTCGAGCGGGGCTCGCCTGGGCCACCTTCTGAAACCCTTTGGCCGACCGGCCTGGCGTGGGCGTCAGCCGGGCTGGATGTTCTTGTTGTGGTGGAAGACGTTCTCGGGGTCGTACTTGGCTTTCACTTCGGCGAGCCGCCGGTACGTGTCGTCGCCGTAGGCCTCGCGCACGCGGCTCGTGTCATCGTCGGAGTCGAGGAAGTTCACGTAGACGCCGGCCCGGTGGGGGTGCAGGGCGTCGAGGAATGTTCGTGCCCACGCAGCCTCCGCAGCGCCGACGGTGTCGTCCTGTTCCGGGAGCCAGGCTGCGTCGATGATGATGTTGTGCTCCACGTCGCGCCCAGGGTAGGCCGTGGCCTCCCGAGGTGCTCGGGCGACCGCGCCACCCATGTGGAACACAGCCGCGTACGACCTCGGGGAGGTGGCGTTGTAGGCGTGCTCGGCGATGGTGTCGATGACCTCGTCGGACAGGCTGGCGAGGTTCGTGGCCTTCCAGTAGTAGTGCCACCCGTGGGGGACGGTGTCGTCGATGCCGCTCTGGTGGTCGACGTACCGCGTGGGTTCGACGAGGTCGACGAGTGGCGTCCCGAACTCGCGGAGCGCACGGACGGCACGCTCGCCGTCCTCTACGGATCCGGCGTAGCAGCTGGCCACCGCGATCGCCGGCCGGAAGTGCAGGTCCTCGTCGACCACCGGCAGCGGTGGGATCGTGCCGAGCCGGATGACGTTCCCGAGCTCGTCAGGCGCGTCGGTGACGAACTCACGGTAGAAGCGCAGGACGTCAGTGGTGTCCTCGGCCGCCCAGAACACCGGTCCGGCCATGACGGTGGGGCCCACCGGGTGCAGCGCGAACTGGAACGAGCTGACGACGCCGAAGTTCCCGCCTCCGCCTCGCAGCGCCCAGAACAGGTCGGGGTGATCATTGGCCGACGCCCGGATGATCTCGCCCTCGGCCGTGACCACCTCGGCCGCCACGAGGTTGTCGACGGTGAGCCCGTGCTTGCGCATGAGCCAGCCAATGCCGCCACCCAGGCTGAGGCCGCCGACCCCGGTGTGGCCCACGATGCCGCCCGTGGTGGCCAGACCGTGCGCCTGTGTCTCGTGGTCCACATCTCCCCACAGGGCACCGCCTTGCACGAAAGCCGAACGCTTGACGGGATCAACCGAGACGGCGCGCATCGCCGAGAGGTCGATCACGATCCCGCCGTCGCACACAGCGGTGCCGGCCACGTTGTGGCCCCCGCCTCGTACGGCGATCTCGAGGTCACGGTCGCGCGCGAAGCGCACCGCCGCGACCACATCGGCCACGCCCGTGCAGCGAGCGATGCAGGCCGGATTGCGGTCAATCGCGCCATTCCAGATCCTGCGGGCCGTGTCGTAGGCGGGGCTGGTCGGGAGCAGCAGCTCCCCGCGAAACGATCCGCCGAGCTCGTCGAACGCGATCGTCTCAAGCGGCGGTGCCTGTCGAGTAGCCATGCGAGCAACGTATGCTCGCCGGCCCGGACTGACTAGTTCTACTTTCGAACCAACCGGTGCGAATAGCAGACCTGTCGCGAATCCGCGGTTAGCATGGCGGTGGGATGCGCAGCTACGCGCAGTACTGCCCGGTTGCCAAGGCCACCGAGATCCTCGGCGACCGTTGGACGCTGCTGATCGTGCGCGAGATGCTCGGCGGCGCGAGCGGCTTCAACGAGCTCCAACGCGGCCTCCCAGGGATCTCGCGCTCGGTCCTCACGGACCGCATGCGCGCGCTCGAGCGGGCCGAGGTCATCGAGCGCAGGACGGGCCCCAAGGGCCGCACCCTCGAATATCGCCTCACGCCCGGCGGCCGTGACCTCCAGCCGGTCGTGCAGGCGATCGGCGAGTGGGGGGCGACTTGGTCGTTCACCGACCCACGCGCCGACGAACTCGATCCCGACCTGTTGATCGTCTGGATGGCCCGCCACGTCGATCGCCAGCGGCTCCCACCCAACCGAACCGTGGTTCAGTTCGATTTCCGCGACCCCAAGCGGCGTTACTGGATGGTCCTCGAGCCCTCCGAGGTCTCCGTCTGCCTCCAGCACCCCGGTTTCGACGTCGACCTCGAGGTCATCGTCGATACCACCACGCTCTACCGCGTCTACTTGGGACGGGCCGACCTGGGCGGCGCGATTCGAGCCGGCCAGCTGACGATGAGCGGCCCGCGGACGCTGCAACGCGGCTTCGGCCACTGGTTCACCTGGAGCGCATTCGCCCCAGCGAGCCGCTCGGCGCAGGAACGCCGCACAGCCGCCTCACGCCTTGCCAGCCCTCATCGGGTACGGGTCGCCACAGACGGCGATCCGTGAGCTGAGCGAGCTTTACTCGCTCAGCCCGGCAGCGTCGAGGGCTTCTTTGGGATCGAGGTATGCCCTCGCCTGGATTACCTTGCCGTTCTTGAAAGCGACCACCCAGCCGACGGGCGACTCAATTTCGGCCCCGCTTTCCTTGCCCCGCGTGTGGAGGCGCCCGATCGCGACGACCCGCTCGCCAAGCGCGCGGATCTCCGAGTAGTCGATACGGCTCTCGCCGAACGACTCCTCTTGATCGCGGAGCCACGCTCGAACGCCCTCATGTCCGCGGTACACCGTCGTTTCCCCTCCCAACAGCGCAGCCATCGCCGGATGCCACTCCACGTCAGGGTCGAGAACCGCGAGCAGGCCCTCGATGCGACATCTCCCGCGCAGTATGTCGCTGGCGCTCGCCTGACCGATCTCAGGCCGGGTCGCCGGCGGGCGGACGGCGCAGGACCTGGCGGATGCGCGCGGCCTCCCGGATGAGGTGGTCGCGCTCGGCCGCGCTGGCCGCGGCCCGGGCGGCGTCGGCGTAGAGCTGTGCGGCGCGCTCGAGCTCGCCGGCGCGCTCGCGCAGGTGGGCCGCCACCGCGGCGAAGCGCGGCAGGTCGGGATCCAGGTCGGCCAGCAGCGCCAGGCCGGCCTGGGGCCCGTCGGCCTCCCCGACGGCCACCGCCCGGTTGAGGCGCACGATCGGGCTGTCGGTGAGGCGCACGAGCTCGTCGTACCACTCGACGATCTGGACCCAGTCGGTCTCCGCCGCGCTGCGGGCATCGGCGTGCAGGGCGGCGATCGCGGCCTGCGCCTGGTACTCGCCTAGCCGGTCGCGTGCCAGCGCGGCCTGCAGGATGGCCACGCCCTCGGCGATCAGCCGGGTGTCCCAGCGCGTGCGGTCCTGCCGGGCGAGCGGGACGAGGCGACCGTCCGGCGCGGTCCGCGAGGCGCGCCGGGCGTGGTGCAGCAGCATGAGGGCGAGCAGCCCGGCGACCTCCGGCTCGTCGGTCAAGGCCGCGAGCTGCCGGGTAATCCGGATCGCCTCGGCCGCCAGGTCCACGTCGCCGCCGTAGCCCTCGTTGAAGACGAGGTAGAGCACCCGCAGCACCGTTGCGAGGTCACCCGGCTGATCGAGCGACTCCCCGGCCAGGCTGCGCTTGGCGCGGCTGATCCGCTGCGCCATCGTCGGCTCGGGGACCAGGTAGGCGCTCGCGATCTGCGCCGTCGTCAGGCCGCCGACCGCGCGCAGCGTCAGCGCGACCGCCGACGGGGCCGACAGGGCTGGGTGCGCGCACAGGAAGTACAGCGCGAGCGTGTCGTCGGCGTCCGGCACCGCGCCGGGCGCCGGCTCGGCGTGCACGACGTCCTCGCGCACCCGGCGTGCCGACTGCGACCGCGCGTCGTCGACGAACCGGTGCCACGCGGCGGTGACGAGCCACCCCTTGGGATCGCGCGGCGGGGCGTCGGGCCAGGCGGCCAGCGCGCGCACGAGCGCCTCCTGCACGGCGTCCTCGGCCGACGCGAAGTCCGCTCCGCGCCGGACGAGGACGCCGATCACCGCGGGCACGAGCTCCCGCAGCAGCGCGTCGTTCATTCGCCCATCGCGGGCGACTTGGTGAGGAACGGCCGGACCTCGAGCCACTCGTAGATGGGCTCGCCGTCCGGGCCGGGCGCGGCGGACAGCCGCCCGGCGAGCTCGACCGCGCGGTCCCACGACTCCACGTCGATGATCATCCAGCCCGCGATGAGGTCCTTCGTCTCGGCGAACGGGCCGTCGACCACCGGCGGGCGGCCTTCGCCGTCGAAGCGCACGAACGCGCCGTCGGGTGCCAGCGCCTGCTCGTCGACGTACTCGCCGCTCTCCCGTAGGCCGGCGGCGAAGTCGCGCATGAACTGGATGTGGGCGTCGACCTCCTCGGGCCGCCACCGGTCCATGGGCGGGAAGTCGACGGTCGGCGTCGGGCCGCCACGGTAGTGCTTGAGCAACAGGTACTTCATGAGCCATCTTCTCCTTGGTCGGGCGGCCCGGTCTGGCCGCTCTGTCCCTGGGACGAGGCTGCGCCGCCGATCTCGACATCCGGCGTCGATTTCTAACGAACCTGCTCCGCCGCGCCCTGCGTGCCTCGCCACGCCGCCCCCTTCCCAGAACTGAGCGATCACGAGCGCGAGACTCGACCTCGCCGCCACGGGACTGAACAACAAGCGCATCGCCCAACCGGCTCTACCTGAGCGAGAAGACGGTCCGAAACAACATCTCGAGCATCTTCAACAAGCTCCACGTTCTCGACCGCGCTCAGGCAATCGTGCGTGCCCGCGAGGCCGGCCTCGGCCGGAAGCGATAGGAGTGCGACGAGGTCGGGCGACGAAGTCGCTCGCGCAGGTTTGCAGCCCGAATCAGCGCGAGCGACGGGACTCGAACCCGCGACCTCCGGCGTGACAGGCCGGAGCAGAGGCGCCAGTTGGCTTAGGTAAGCGGAATCTGGACTGGCGAAATGCCCGTAATTATGGGCTTTTCGGGTCCGAGCGCTACTCCGAGCGCTACTCCGCCGCGTGCGCTACTCCAGCGCTACTCCGGCCGTCGGGCACGCTATCTTGGGCGCGCGCCGTGCCTCGTTTCGAGCCCGCTGAGAGCCCTCCTCCCGCCTCCTGGCTGGTCGTCGGCATCGCCCGCAACGGCGAGGTCGTCTACGAGGCCGGCTGGCGCCACCGGCTCCCAGACGGCCGGCTCCGGACGATGAAGCGACGGCTCGGGCCCGCGTGGCTCGAGTCGGATGGCGACGGCGGCCTTCGCCGCCGCCGCGGCCGCCCGAAGCCGGGCTACTTCGACGAGCACACCGCGATCGTCGCGAAGGACCGGCTCGTGCGGGAGGTCGAGCGCGAGCTCGCCGAGCGCGCGGCCGCCGCCGAGCGGGCGGCCAACGCGCCGCCGACGTTCCGGACCGTGGCGCACGCCTATCTCGATTGGCTCGAGCGCGTGCGCGCTGCGAAGCCCTCGACGCTGCGCGACCACCGCTACCTGCTCGCCGAGCCGGGCGCGGTCCATCGCCGCGCATCCAAGACGCACCGCGGTCTCATCATCGGCGCGCTCGGCGATCGGCCGGCGAACGAGATCACGACCCGGGACATCAACCGGTTGCTGGCGGACGTCGCCGCGACCGGCGTCTCGCCGCGCACCGTCAACAGGCACCGCCAGCTCGTGTGCGCCATCTTCAGCTTCGGCTGCCTGGAGGCGACGTTCGCGCTCCCCCACAACCCGGCCCGCGCCGCGGACCGGCGCCCGGAGCCGGAGCGCGCCCGGCTCGACTTCTACTCGCCCGAGGAGATCGAGGCCCTCGCCCGCGCGCTGGCCGATGGCCGTCACCGCGACCCAAGCCGCGCTGCGATCAGCACCGACGAGGCGGCCGCGCGGAAGGACGAGGACCGCCAAGACGCCGAGCTGGTCGCGCGTGGCCGCCTACACCGGACTGCGGCGCGGCGAGCTCGTCGCGCTCCGCTGGCGCGACGTCGACTTCGAGCGCCGCAAGCTCGTCGTGCGCCGCGCGGTCAGCGGTGACGTCGAGACCAGCTCGACCAAGTCGCGGCGGGCCCGCGAGGTGCCGCTCGCCGACCAGGCCGCCGGAGCGCTCGCCCGCCTCTCGCAGCGCGGCGACTTCACGAGCGCCGACGACTACGTCTTCTGCAACCGGCTCGGCCGCCGCCTCGACGGCTCCGCGCTGCGCCGCCGCGTCGAGCGTGCCCGCCACGCCGCGGGGCTGCGACCGCTCCGATTCCACGACCTGCGACACACCTACGGCTCGCTCCTCGTGGCCGGCGGCGTGGACCTCGCATCGGTGAAGGCCGCGATGGGTCACTCGCGGATCACAACGACCGAGCGCTACCTGCACGCCCGCTCCGCCGAGCGAGCTCGCCGAGCGCTTCAGCCGAGCGCTGGCCGGAGGCGATCCCGCGAAACTGACCCGACAAGACGTAGCCGCCCATCGACAAGGCACCTGACGTTTCGTCCAAAGGCCGGTATGACAGAGCGAACGGGCGGGCGCTCGAGATCACGCGAAACCAGGAGCGGGACTCGGACGACCGCCGTGGACGCGACCGGCGTCGAACGATGGCTGGCGCGCAACGGCACGAATCAGATATCAACGAGCGTAAGTCTCGTCCGCTTGATCGCTGACACGACCTCGTTTAGACCGCGGGCGTGATCGCGTGGTGCGTACCACCGTCCACGGCGGGACAAGCGCCCCCGGGGCCGTACGAACGGGAGCCGTGCCGTCGTCTACTTTGCGACCTGCGAGATACCGGCCATGCGCGAGGCCGTCATCAAAGTGCCCGTAGAACGATGCGCGCTAGCTCGTGGCCGAGCTGACTCCCTCCGAGGGCACCGAGTATCCAAACGACAAGCGATCTCCAGCGCTTCCAGACCGCAGAGCGGATCGCCTCCTCGCGCTCGGCGACATCGAGACGACGCATCTCGGACTCGTAAGTTCGCGCGTCCACATATCTATATATCCGACGCAGTCCGTTACCGCTCCGTAACGTCTACTCGGAGTGCCGTCCGTCCAGGTGGAGATACGGGTCCCGCCCACAGAGCTTGAGCGTTGGACCGAGCATGCTGCGAGGGAACGCCTGAGGCTCGACCAGTGGCTGCGACGGATCGCAAATTTCGTACTTAATGCCGAAATAGAGGGCACCACGTCGGTGACGCTCGGTCATCAGCGTCGATTGATAACCGAGGTCCGTAAGTGCGTGTGGTGCGGCCGGCCATTGCCGCCGCCGACTGACGTCCGCAAGCATTATTGCTCCGACTCCTGCAGAGTCAGGGCTTGGAGAACAGGCGGAAGGCCGCGGCCGCATCATGAAACGGTGGGATCTACCGGCTCCTGCTTCGCATGAAATGCGCCACCACGCGTTCGGAGCCAGATCAAGGGAGGGCGGCCCGCGCCGGAGACTTGGCTCCTGCCTACGTGCGGGCATCGCGACGGGCCGCTCCGTGCCGGAGCAGCTACACCAAGGTCAGATACAGATCTTGAGTGATGGGGCATTCTCCGTTTCGAGCTATTCCGAGGAGGGACCATGCCGCGCGACATATTCGATTTGCCGAACTACGACATCGCTCCTGGGAAGCGCTTTCGACGGCGCGATGACGCGCCGGACCGGACACCACCTCTCCCCGCTCTGGTAGAGGTGACCGAGCTTGAGTCACCCACGGCAATGCGCGAGGGGCGCGTGATCTTCGTTGACCCGCGGTTTCCTGGAAGCCCCTTCGTCCTCGACACCAGCGTCTTCCGCGACGAGCACGACCCCGCCTAGCGCAACGGCGAGCTGACGATCACCTGGCCCACCGCGCGGGTCAAAGCAAGCGCCCTCTCCGAGGCGCTCGCTTCTGTCGGCGCTAGAATGAGCACGCAGGCGGGCCGGGTGGCGTCCCGGACATAAAAAAAATTATGTTTCCCTCCTATGTGTTTCGCTCCATCTGTTTCGCTCTATGGGTTTCGCCCCTGAGCGCGACAGGCCGCCGCCCCGCCCCCGGCTGTTTCCTTCGGCTTCCCGCCTGGGCTTTGGAGGAAGGGGGGTCCGCCGCTTCGCGCCGGACCCCCCTTCCTCGACCTGCCAGGTAAATGTGGGCGGGTTTGCCCAGGCGGGTGCTGGTGGGCCGGGGGCGGGGCGGCGGCAACGGGCAGGGCGGGCGTGATGCGTGGGTTGGTGTCTGATTTGAGACGGGGCGGGTCGACCATCGAGGCGACGCGGAGGGAGGCGGGGATAGGGCGGGCGAGGAATCGGGAGTAGGGACGGGAGGCTGAAGGCGGGGTCGGGCGTCGGTGGAGGCTCGATCGGTTCTGTTCTGTCGGCTCTTCGTGTGGTGGGGCGACTGTGTGCTGCTGCGGGGCCCTGTCGGCGATGCCGCCTCCTCAGGCCTCGTGGCACGCTCACGCGCCGCGGCGCCTGGGCTGCGGCCCGCCCCGGCGCGCTGCGGGACCCTCGCCCGCCGGCCAACCGACGGCGGGCGCCTGCGCGCGAAAAGCTCGGCGCGGGTACGGCCGCGCGTCCGGCGGGCGCGGCGAGGGGGGCCGTTTTCGGAGGTGCGGGCCTCTCTTAGGCAGAGGCATATGCACATCCAAGTCCTCGATCCCCCGCGCGACCGTCCCTGTCCGTCAACCGCGGCAAACTTGAAGGGTATGCAGTGGTTTCGCGATCTTAATCACGACGCTGCAGGTCGCGGTCATCGCGGAGCCTTCGCCATTGCGACTGCTCTGATCACGGCAGTCGGCACGGCAATAAACATTTGGCTTAAGGACTGGCTAGACAGCCGCGCGCGGTCCAAGGTTAAGCGAGCCCTCCGGCGAGAGTCCTACCGGAAGTACGCTGATCCTCTCACCGCTGCAGCCGAGTCCTTGTTCTGGCGGCTGCATGAGATCTACGCAAGCGACCGGGGCGATTACCTCCATCGTGGTCGCGGCCTTACTCGCTACGAGCAGCACAAGGCCAGCAGTACGCGGTACCGCATAGCTGCGCTTCTCGGATGGATGGTCGCGCTGAGACGTGGCGAGCGTGCTGTCAAACGCACAGCCTGATGCCACTGTCGGGCCCATGCGTGATGCAATCGCTGGCGTTCAGACCTCGCTTGCGGAAGGCGTCCACGTCGAAACCACTTCGGCGGAGGCGCTTGCCACGCTCTGGTCGGTCCCCGACTTGGATGTCGAGCGCGCCGGGTGGGAGATCAACTCGACGGTCAAGAGAGTGCTTCACGAGCGCGAGGCGCTTGCTGTGGGCGAACTCTTGGATGAGGACGCGGACGATCTCCTGCGACAGGGTCGCCCGCGACGTCTAGACAGCAGTCCCGCGCCACCATCTCACCGAGAGATGATCGCAAACAACCGCGAGGATGCGATCCGAGCCATCGCCCAGGCGCGAGGCGTGGCTCTACCGAGATTGGCAAGACGCCATCGGCGACTGGATGATCCTCAAGGGAGACGGCGTCCGGCGGTTCGACGTCAAGGGCTACCGGCGCTTTTGCTGATGCCGAGCGGCGAAGGCGCGAAGACGATGAGGAGTGGCTAGATCAGGCTTGGTGAGCTGACAGACGAGCTGGATATCAGAGACGACGAATGGGCTGACGCCCGTATAGCTCAGCTCAGGGGCGTCTATCAGCGCTGTGGCGCAGCTCATTGTGAGCTTCCATGAAGCCGCTCCGGACCTCTCTTCGATTAGCCCAGGCGCGCTCGAGAGAGCGCGCGCCATGGTCGTCGCTGCAAGCTAATACGGCATAGCCCGCTACCCCGCGCCGCGCGGATAGTCGCCAGTGCGGTCGGCGCAGATCTGAGAAGCCCCAGGCCCTCTCCCGCTCTGGGCTGCCGCGTCGCGCTTAGGACGAGACCCTACGAGCGACTCCGACTGGCTCAGCGTGAAGGCGCTCAAGGATGTTCGTCGAAACGTCTGGTTGCTCAGGCCTGTTAGCCGACCTACGCTGAGCGCTATGGGACTCCGAGCGATCGGTCTTCTTCCGCGGGCGCGCTCGTAGTCGCATCGCTCCGTGGTTCCAGCCCAGGCGCAGACCCCTAACGCGACCCTCCCGTCCCGGTGCCACGATCAACAAGTCGCGCCGGCCAAGGTGATCATTTGTCTGCCGGAGACGGTGGGTGATCGCCGTGATTGTATCTCGTTTGGGAGCAATTGGGGGGGCCCCGCAGGCGCACGCCACCGGCCAATTCTCGGTCAATACCTGCGACCCGGATTGCGCGAGCGGAGGGCGCGAGGAATACCCCGTCGAACTGACCGCTCAGCGCTTGCGCGACTGCGACTACGGCAAGCCGCAGTACACCCGCGTGATCTACGGCTTCCCTGCCGAAAGCCCATTCCCGCCTGGCTTGCCCGGTGGCAGAAGTATCCAACGGCCCGGTTCCCGTGTCCCGTGCGTCCGCTACGCCGATCCAAGTATCAGGCGCATGCGGGTATGTGGATGACCGGTCATGGTGCGCCCGGCTCCGGCGCTACTTCGTACGCGTGCACCTTCGGTTGGGGGTGTGCGCTGTGCGCGGCCGTTCTGAAGCGGTTATCCACGAGACCAAGCGCCTGGCCAGCCAAACCTTTGGCGAGCACACCCGAGCACTGGGGTTCCGTCAGCGCTTCCGCTGCCAGCGTCACGTGTTCCGTTGGAGGCTGCGCGACGAGTTCTTCGGCGTCGGTACGTACAAGGTCGCGGCGTACGTCACAGACAAAGACGGCCAGTCGTCGAAGGCGGTGTCGCGCAAGAAAGTGACCACCGACTGAACCGCTCTATCCAGAGCCGTCGCACTTCGATTGTGCACGGCTAACTGCGTGCCGGCCGACGCCTAAGAGCGCACCGTGGTGGCGATCTGAGGAGCACGTGGCCGGCTGCGCTTTTTGCGCTGAGAGCGCGGAGCCCAGTTGTCTGGGAGAGACGTCTGTCCGCCGAGGGTTGTAGAACAGACGAGATGGCGGAGGCGAACCTGCAGCACATCAGCGAGTCGTCGGACGAAGAGCGAGCCGTTGAGATCGATGAGTTCGAGATCCGCAGCGAGCCGACTGCTTGAGGTCGCGGGTAGCGAGAGGTGGCGGCCGCGCGAGCTGCAAGCCGAGGCGCGCGATGGGGAGCGCGCCAGCATCTTGTCTCTGGCGTTCTGGCAGTTGCTCAACGACGGGCGGCTTGTTCTAGACTGCGACCTGAGGGTTCGCCGAGCCCACAAGGCGCTAGAGGTGCCCGCACAACCCGCGTGGGCTGCGCGCGAGCACCGCCGGGCGCGCTATCACGCCGAGAAGGCGCCGACGGCCAGGAGTGAGACCGCACGCGACCGAGACCGGATCCTCTACTCATCAGCGTTTACTCCGTCTCTCTGGGATCACTCAGGTCGCGTCCACGGAAATCGGCGCGACCTTCCACAGCCGCCTGACGCACTCGCTCAAGGTGGTGCAGGTTGCGCGCAGGCTCGCCGAAGCGCTGAAGCAGCAACCTGCGGCGGGACGTCCGCGTCGGCTGGCGAATCTCCTGGACGTAGAAGCTGTGGAGGCGGCCTCGCTAGCGCATGACAGGTCACCCGCCGTTTGGCCACCGCGGAGGAGCAGCTCAACCTCGTGACCCAGGCATTTGGGGGGTTCGAGGGCAATGCACATAGCTCCTTCCGCGTCGTTACTCGGCTGTCGCTTCGTTCGCGCGCCTACGACGCGCTCAACCTGACGCGCCAGACACTGAACGCACTGTTGAAGATCCGCGGGTACGCGACCTTGAGCACCCAGACCGCGAGGCGAAATGGGGCGCGTACCACGCTGACGGCACCATCTTCGAATGAGTCTGCGATGCGCGGGCAGAACGACTTCCCACGGTCGCTCGAGGCGGAAATCATGGACGGGCCGACGACGTGACGTACGCCGTCCACGACATGGAGGATTTCTATCGCGCCGGTCTGGTGCCTCTCGATCGTCTTTGCTCTAACCGAACCGAGCGCGACCGGTTCATCGACTCGATGTTCCTCGACGGGGTGCGCGCAAGCGAGTCCGTCCGCGGCTCGGCGACCTGAAGCCCGCTGAGCTGATCGTGCGGCGGACGCACTGTCTGGTGGGTTGCTGGACCTCGACGAGGGCTACACCGGAGACCCCTTGCAGCGACGAAAGCTCAAGCAACAGTCATCAGCTCATCGGGCAGTACATCTCAGCTCTCACGCTGGCAGACGTCACTCCGCGCAGCGGGCAGCGACTCGGTGATCATCGATCGTCGCCGCCGAGCGCAGGTCGCCGTTCTCAAGGAACTCACCTGGTTCTACGTGATCAACCGGCCTTCGCTAGCGGTCTTGCAGCATGGACAGCGCGAGGTGATAGGCGGACTGTTCGCCGCCTATAAGGACGCTGTTGAGCGCGATCAGTTGCGCCTCTTCCCGCCGTTCGAGCAGCAACGCCTCCGCGAGGCTCGAACGGAGCCGGCGCGTCTAAGGATTATCGCTGACTACATCGCGGGAATGACCAAGGAGCGTGCGATCGAGCTACATCGCCGCATGACGGGCATTGCATCGCGTTCCCTGCTCGATGCCGCCGCTCGCTAATGCCCGCAGATCTCGTATCTGAATCCACGTGGGATGTGCATCAGGGCGTCGTAGGCATCCCACGACTGTGAGGTGCGAGTAGGCGCGTCGAGCTGACGGCCGTGCCGCAGAAGCCGACGCGCAGTCCGGACGCAAGGTAGTCGGCGAGCACAGCCATCAGCTAGCGCCGAAGCGCTCGAAGGCTGGATCGACTTCTTGAGGTCATTGAGATGCGACTGCGGGAGGTGCTTGTCCCGCTGCAGCTGTCCTACGACGATGCCCGGCGCGATGTTCTGCTGCTTCGCGAACGCGCGAACTGCCTCCTCCGTGAACAGCGGCCATCGGCGACCAAGTCTGCGTAGTCGTCCGGTGGCATGAGCGTGTCGCGCGCAAAACGATCGGCCTCCCTTCCTCGGGTCTTGGTCGAATCGAATCCTCGTCGCCCTCAGCGTCGATGACGTTCTTGCGCTTTCGGCCGAGGAGATGGCGACCTTCGTGGAAGAGGGTGAACCAGAAATGGTCGTCGGTCTTGTGGCGCAGGCTGAGCTGGATCATGGCCTTGTCCGAAGTCGAGCCAGCGCGACGCCCCGCTGAGGTGTGTCTTGCCGAGCTCAGGCGTGATCACCAGCGCCACGCCCGGCCGCGCGCAAAGAGTTCGCCTAGACGGTTGCGGTCGGATCATGCTCGAAGGGCTCGCTTGCGCGTCATGTCCGCGTATCTCGCTCAGGACCTCACGCAGTCGATCGAGCGTCGAATGGCTGCGTTTCGATGTCTGCGGCGGCGCGATCTCGCCCCATCGCAGCCATGCGGCAGACCGCATGCGGGGACGAGTGAGAAGGCCGGAGAGTTGCGGGTAGGATACCGCGCTGCGCGAGCCCAGTGCGTTTCCCATGCTGCTCGGGCTGCTCATCGCGGAAGTATCGGAGCAATGAGGCGCTGTCCACCTTGCTCGCCTGGCGCCCGCTCGTCGATCAGACTGTGTGCCACGAGGTCCTTGTCGGAGAAGGCGTACGCCCACGTCGCGTTGGCCTCCAGCTCCTTCTCGCGCGCGCTTACGCGCGAGCTGTTCACGATATGTCGCTTCGAGGTTGTTCCCATAACGGCTGCCCGATGCCCCGAGTGTGCGGCTCCAGTTGATCGGCGGTGTCGGGGGTGATGGCCGCCTTGCCGTTGACGATTTCGTTGATCGTCTTCATCGGTCGGCCCATGCGGCGCGCTAAGTTCGCACTGCGACATGTCGCGATCCTCGAGCGCTTCCTGACGAGGATCTCGCCCGGGGCAATGGCCCAGTCGTGCTGCCAGGCGGTCTGTTCAGTCGGCCATGGTAGTCCGCCACCTCCGTGATCGAGATCTTGGTGACGCGTGCGAGGTCGATGCCTCGCCGTCGTCGGCAGACGCGGCACGGGATCGTGGTCGGGAACGAAGATGAGGCGGTACGACGCCCACAGGTCGAGGGCGAAGCTGACCGCTGCGGTCAGCCGTCGAGCGCGTGGCACTTCCCCGGAACGTCCGTCCATGTCCTTCAGCGTGGGCGCGGCCAGGCCAGAGGAGGCGAGGCGCCGCTTCAGCGATCTTCCACTGGTCGGCCGCCGAACTTCTGGCGCCGCCGTCCTTGTCGCTCGAGCAGGTCTTCTCCAGCTTGCGCGTCAGACCACGAGATGTCGATGATGTCGGTCCTATCTCCACGCTATAACCCTTGGGGTTATAAGATGAGCGCATGAGCGCATATCGACGAGCATCCTACATCCAGATTCCGCTTCGCCGCACGCGAGCCTCTCGTGACCCGTTGCCCGTCGACTCGCGGGCACTACGTCGCGGCTCTCCAGAGCAAGGCCGGCGAGCGCGACGCCCTCCTTCACGTCTCCGAGTCGAGCTCTGGGTCCGGCTCACGCCGCTTGTGTCCATTTCGTGGGGCCGAAGACTCCGCGTGCCGCGTTCCGCTAAGCCTAGACCATCCGTTCGACCTGGGTCACGAGCGCCTCGCGGGCGTCGGTCGGCGAGCACCCGTTGTACATCGACGTGACCAGACTCGACCCAGACGCACCGCTGTCGAGCTACCCGCGTACGGCGAGGCAGCCTTGTCCTCGCGTAGCATCTACGAGGCGAGCCGGTCGCAGCGGCGCATGCGGTTCGTCCCGGTCGCTATGGGTGGGCGAGAGCCGTAACGCCGAGCATCGTCGGAGTCGTTGCTGACGCTGCTCCTGCAGGATGGACCACGGGGTGGCCCTCCGGTACCGCATGCGGCAGTCGTCATCCCCGCCGCTCGAAGGGACCGGACTCGCGACCTACGTGCGCGACGCAGCTGACGGCGCTGGACTCGCGAGCCCGAGGACGCAGATCTGATCGTCGACCTTGAGTACACTTCGACCCCGACGACGAGATCGAGCCCGAGGGTATGGCCGCGTCGTTGCGCGAGATGCTCACGGTCGGGACGTGGCGGTGCGTCGTCGCTCCTCGGCACGTCGATCCCGAGGATGATGAGCTGCGTCGACGAGGGAACCGTCGCGCATCGCTGCGGCGTAAGGAGTGGGACCTGTGGTCTCAGCTCCGGGGCTGCGGGCTCGACCGCATTCCTGCGTTCGGCGATTACGCGATCCAGATCCGTACCCGCCGCCACGACGGCGGTGGTCCGGGCGATGCGGGCGAACATCCGGTACACGGCACAACGCCGAGACGCTCGTCGCTCGCGGGCGCGGGCCGTTCTACGAGGAGGGCAACGAGCAGTACACGGCCCTGTGCGAGCAGCTCGTCGCGCGGCGCGGAGTTCGCCGGCCGCACTTCAGCTGGGGCGACGGGGTGATCGACGACTGCGCCGCACGGTTCACGTCGAGCCCGGGTGGCCAGCGACGTTTGGCGCGGCGCTGGGACTTCGCACCACCTGCAGGTGGTCAGCGAACAGCTTGCGTCGCAGCCGCCGACCGTAAAGCGCCGGGTGGCGATCCGCGCCCGGCCGGGATCGCGGCTCAGGAGTGCGCCGGCGAACGGCCGAGCGCAACTGACCGACAGCTGGCGGCATCCAGCAGTGCCGCCAGAGCGCGCCCCGTGATGCGCCCTCGTCGGGGGCGCACCGCCGAGCTTCATCAGGGCGATGACAGCCTCGTCCTTCCAGAGGAGGCGGACGAGTATCTCCGGATCGATCGCAGGATTGGTCTGCGGTCGCCGGAATCCTCCGTTAAGCCGACGTCGCCGTTCACGTGGACGGTCGTGATCCCCACCAAGCCGGCAGCATCGCCTCGGCCTCGTCGCATGCTTCTCCGCGACAACGACGGAGCACCGGTCGAAGAGGCGTCCGTATGCCGTCGATCTGGCGAGGCAGGCGGCGAAGCGTGTCGCGCTCCGTCTTGATCTCTAAGCCGTCCATCGAGCGCCCGATAACCGCGAGGTCGGCTCGCTCGTTGGACCGGGGACCCAGAACTCGTCGACCGCGTCACGTGCGCCTCTGTTCGGCTGACCAGGACCCGCGCGCGCAGTGCATCCCGAACGATGGCCTCAGTCACCATCTAACGCTCGCCGTTGTGTCCAGGTCGTGGGCCACACTCGCGTGAACTCTAGTCCGACCCGCTCCTCGTGGCTGATGGGAACACATGTTCGCATGATGATGCGGCCGTGACAGAACGGTGATGGCTCGGCACCGGGGTCCTAGCGGCGTTCCCGGGCGCCGGCCGTGCCCGCGGACGCGACCCGTGGGTTGGCGAAGACCTCGGCGCCGAGTTAGCCGGCTCTTCGGCTCGCGTGTACTCCACGACATCTCGCGCTCGCTGATCTCCTCCTTCGAGGGGATTGCGGTTCGCGCACAAGCTCCTCGATCACGTTGACGTAGAGGGAGGACATGACGTGCGGAAGTGGCGTGCCGCGGCCACCACCTCCCGCGCGCTTTCGTCTGCGCGGGTAGTGCGGGCCCACGAAGGAGCTGCAGCGGTAGGGGACGCCCGCGGCCAGACCCAGGGGGGCCGTTTCAGCGGCAAAGGGCCTCTCTCGATCAGATGGCTACGTCAGCCGGGCGCGAGCTAACCCGCACCGACGTCCTCTCCACGAGCGAGGCTGCCGAGCTGCTGGGCATCCCGCGCTCGACCGTCCACGAGCTCGCGCGGCGCGGCGATCTTCCGGCCAGGCGTGTCGGGCGCCGCTGGCTCTTCCTCCGCGATCGGCTCGCCGCGGCGATCACGCCGCTCGACGATCCGGCCGCTCTGGAGGCCCGGGAACCGAACGCTCGACATCCTTTGAGCGCTCCACTCCACAGCGCTACTCCAAAGGGCCGCAACCGGACACCAGGCCAAGTCGCCCCGCAACGACGAAATCCCCGCCTAAGCAGGGACTCCTAAGAGCGCGAGCGACGGGACTCGAACCCGCGACCTCCGGCGTGACAGGCCGGCGCTCTAACCAACTGAGCTACGCCCGCTAGGGACGTCCGAGCATAGCGCGCTAGTGGACGTGCTCGGCCAGCAGCGGGGCGAGGGTCTCGCCGATGAGTTGGACCGTCTCGAGCTCGTGCACGTGGGGGCTGCTGAAGATCAGTCCCTCGGTGCCGGCGTCGATCAGCTCGCTGCATTTCTCGGCGACCGTGTCGGGGTCGCCGACGAGGAAGGTGGCCAGGCGCTCGGCGGGATGCGCGGCTCGCTCGCGCAGGACCCCGAGCCTGCGCTCGGCCTCCTCCTGGGTGTCGGCGATGATCACGGTGCCGAGGCGCGTCTTGGTGATCTCGGCGGGATCGCGGCCGAGCCGCTCGCAGTGACCCTCCAGCACGCCGATCAGGTGGCGCATGCGCTCGGGGTCGCCGAAGAAGTTCGAGGCGTCCGCGTACTGGGCCACCATCCGCAGCGTCTTCTTCTCGCCGCTGCCGCCGATCATGATCGGGATGTCGCCGCGGATCGGCTTCGGGTTGTTGAACGCTTCGTGGACGCTGTGGTGCTTGCCCTCGTAGGTGGCCCGCTCCTGGGTGAACATCGCGCGGGCGATGTTGAGGTGGTCCTCCAGCCGCTCGAAGCGCTCGCCCAGCGGCGGGAAGTCGTAGCCGTAGGCCGTGGCCTCATCCACGTTCCAGCCCGCGCCGATGCCGTGGATCGCGCGGCCGCCTGAGATCACGTCGAGCGTGGTCGTGATCTTGGCGTGGAGCGCGGGGTTCCGGTAGGTCACGGCGCCGACGAGCAGGCTCAGGTTCACGCGCTCGGTCCGGGCGGCGAGCGCCGGCAGGATCGTGTTGCCCTCGAGCATCCAGTTCTCGGGCGGCCCGACGCCCCGAATCTGGTGCAGGTGGTCCATCACGAGCACCGTGTCGAACCCGGACGACTCCGCCGTCACGGCGATGTCCGACAGGCGCTCGAACAGCTCCGCCTCCTCCACGCCGGGAAAGTTGAAGTTGGGGATCTGGAGGCCGAGACGGATGGGAGCGCGCATGCCGCCGAGGATACGCGTCGGATAGCTTGCGCTGGGTGCAGCTCGGCGGAGCTAGGGCGCTCGTGACAGGCGCCACCGGAGGCATCGGCAACGCGATCGCGCACGCGCTCCACGAGCGCGGCGCACGCGTGCTGCTGAGCGGCCGTCGCAGGGAGGCCCTCGACGAGCTCGCGGCTGGGCTCGGGGAGCGGGCCGAGGTGCTCGTGGCCGATCTGAGCGAGCGCGGGGGCCCCGCGCAGCTCGCCGAGGCGGCCGGAGCGGTGGACGTGCTGGTAGCGAACGCGGCGCTTCCCGCGAGCGGACGCGTCGAGGACTTCGACCCCGACCAGATCGACCGTGCCCTCGACGTGAACCTGCGCGCGCCGGTCCAGCTCACCCGCGCGCTGCTACCCGGGATGCTCGAGCGGGGGCGCGGGCACGTGGTGTTCGTCTCCTCGCTGTCCGGCAAGGCGGCGTCGCCGAGGTCGGGGATCTACTCCGCCACCAAGTTCGGCCTGCGCGGATTCGCGGCCGGGCTGCGCGAGGACGTGGAGGCCAAGGGCATCGGCGTCACGGTCGTCTTCCCCGGGTTCGTGAGCGAGGCCGGCCTGTACGCGGACAGCGGCGTGAAGCTGCCGCCCTGGGTCGGGACCCGCACGCCCGAGCAGGTGGCGGCGGCGGTGGTGCGTGGGATCGAGCGCGACCGAGCCGAGGTCGACGTGGCCCCGCTCGGCCTGAGGCTGGGCACCCGCATCGCGGGCATCGCGCCGGTCACGGTGGCGCGTGTCCAGCGCAGGCTCGGCTCGGAGCGGATCGCGGATGCGCTCGCCGAGGCGCAGCGCGACAAGCGCTGACGCGGGGATAAAGCTTCAGGTTCCCTTCAGCCGATATGGCAAGCATGGGAACGATGACGCGCACCTCCATGCTCACCCGTCTCGGCCTGCTCGCCGCGCTCGCGGTGGTGGCGGTCGTCGCCCTCGTGGCCGTCGGCGCGCCCGGGAAGAGCGAGCCGACGAAGGGCGGCGCTGCCGCCGCGGAGTCTGCCCTCAACGGCATCCCGCAGTCCGGCATCGCCCTCGGCTCGCCCGACGCGCCCGTGACCATGGTCGAGTTCGCGGACCTCCAGTGTCCGTTCTGCGCGCAATACGAGCGAGACGTCTTCCCGGACATCGTCAGGCGCTACGTGCGCACCGGCAAGCTGCGGCTCGAGCTGAGGCTGCTGCGCTTCCTCGGGCCCGACTCGGATCGCCTCGCGCGGGCCGCGGCCGGTGCAGCCGCGCACGACCGGATGTGGCAGTTCGTCGCGCTCGCGTACCAGCGGCAGGGGCGTGAAAACTCGGGCTACGCCACCCACGACTTCATCGAGGGCCTCGCTGCGGACGCCGGCGTCCGCAGCCTCGACGCGGGGGCCGCCGCCGAGCGGCAGGTTCGTCAAGCCGAGCAGGCCGCCCGCACGCTCGGCATCGACTCCACGCCCTCCTTCCTGATCGGCCGAACGGGCGGGACGCTGTCGCGCTTCGAGCCCAGCGAGCTCACCCCGGGCGCGTTCGTGCCGCGCATCGATGAGGAGCTCCGCGGGTGAGGAGGGCGATTGCGAGTCTCGCCCTGCTCGGACTCGCGATCAGCGCCTACCTCACGTGGGTGCACTACGCGGGCATCGACCCGGTCTGCAGCGGCATCAGTGACTGCGAGCGCGTGCAGAGCTCCGACTACGCCGAGCTCATTGGCATCCCAGTCGCGGTGCTCGGCGTGGTGGGCTACGCCGCGCTGCTCGGGTCGCTCTGGGCGCGGGTCGAGCTGACCGCCCTGCTCTCCTACCTGGCGGTGGCGTTCAGCGCTTACCTGACCTGGGCCGAACTGTTCCGCATCGACGCGATCTGCCAGTGGTGCGTGGTCAGCGCGCTGACCACGCTGGCGATAGCCGTGCTGGCGACCCTGCGCGCGCTCGGCGCGCCGCTACATCAGCGGTCGCTGAGCTGAGCTGTCCGGCTCGAGCCGTTCGTCTTCGAGGTCGAGCGCCACGCGCACGATGCGCGCCTGCTCGCGCTTGTGGGCCGCCGAGTAGCCCTCGCCGGTGGACGCCCGCAGCTGCCGGCCGACGTAGTCGTAGGACATCCGCTCCGGGAGGATCTTCGCCATGCGGCGTCGCATGAAGGCGCGCGCCCCCATGTTGCGCGGCTCCTCCTGGACCCAGACCACGCGCTCGAGGTTGGGGTAGCTCGCCATCAGCTCCACGAGGTCCTCCTCGGGGAACGGGTAGAGCAACTCCACGCGCGCGATCGCGATGTGGCCCTGGGCGTCGCGCTCCTCGTGGCCGGCGATGTCGTAGTAGACCTTGCCCGAGCAGAGCACCAGCTTCGTCACAGCCTCGCGGCCGCCGTCGGCGAAGCGCGGGTCGTCGATCACGCGGTCGAAGTGGCCCTCGGCGAGGTCGGCCAGCGTCGAGCTGGCCTCCGGCATGCGCAGCAGGCTCTTGGGCGTCATCACGATCAGCGGGCGCGGCTTTGACACCAGTGCCTGGCGCCGGAGCAGGTGGAAGTACTGGGCCGGCGTGGTGCAGTTGGCCACGCGGATGTTGCCCTCGGCCGCCGCCTGGAGGAAGCGCTCGATGCGAGCGCTGGAGTGCTCGGGGCCGGAGCCCTCGTAGCCGTGCGGCAGCAGCAGCGTCAGGCGCGAGGTCTGACCCCACTTGGCGAGGCCCGAGACCATGAACTGGTCGATGATCACCTGCGCGCCGTTCACGAAGTCGCCGAACTGCGCCTCCCACAGCACGAGCGCGTCGGGCGCCTGGACGCTGTAGCCGTACTCGAAGCCCATGCAGGCCTGCTCCGAGAGCGGGCTGTTGTGCAGCTCGAAGGGAGCGTTGGCGTCGCGCAGGTGCTGGAGCGGGCTGTAGCGATCGCCCGACCCTGCGTCGTGCAGGACGGCGTGGCGCTGGCTGAAGGTCCCGCGCTCGGTGTCCTGGCCGGTGAGCCGGATCGGCACCCCGAGCGCCAGCAGCGAGGCGAAGGCGAGCGCCTCAGCATGCGCCCAGTCGATCGGCCCGCCCGACTCGAGCGCCTCGCGGCGGCGCTCGAGGAACGGGCGCAGCTTGCGGTGCACCTCAAAGCCGTCGGGGAGGCGCAGAAGCTGGTCGCCGAGCGAGAGCAGCGTCTCCTTCGGCACCGTGGTCCGCGGCTCGCGGCTCATCGTGCGGTCGAGCTCGTGCGTGCCGGTGTCGGGCGGCGCGCCGATCGACTCCTTGAGCTCGGCGTGCGCCTCGCCCACGCGCGCGTAGGCCTCGCTCGCCATGCGCTCGGCCTCGTCCTGGCTCACGACCCCGTCCTCCACCAGGCGGTCGGCGTAGAGCTTGCGAACCGACGGGTGGTTCTTGATCAGCTCGTACATCTGCGGCTGCGTGTATGCGGGTTCGTCGGTCTCGTTGTGGCCGAAGCGTCGGTAACCGATCAGGTCGATGAGCGCGTCGCGGCCGAAGGTCTCGCGGAAGGCGTGCGCCAGGCGCACGGCGGACACGCAGGCCTCCACGTCGTCGGCGTTCACGTGGATGATCGGCATGTCGAAGCCCTTTGCGGGGTCCGACGCGTAGCGCGTGGAGCGGCTCTCATGGGGATCGGTCGTGAAGCCGAGCTGGTTGTTCGCGATCAGGTGGATCGTGCCGCCCGTCGAGTAGCCGGGCAGCGCCTGGAGGTTGAGCGTCTCGGAGACGATGCCCTGACCCGGGAACGCGGCGTCGCCGTGGATCAGCACCGGCACCACCGCCGCCGGGTCGTGCGCGAGCTCGCGCGCTTTGCGGGTGGTCTGGTCGGCGCGGGCGCGGCCCTCGATCACGGGGTTCACGAACTCGAGGTGGCTCGGGTTGGGCGAGAGCGTGACCGTGACGCTGCGGCCCGACTTCGTCGGGTAGGTGCCGCTGGCGCCGTAGTGGTACTTCACGTCGCCGGTGCCGCCCTCGGGTGCGGCCGTGTCGACCGCGAGCGTCTGCTCGCCCTCGAACTCGGCGAGGATCGCCGCGTAGGGGCGCCCGACCGTGTGGGCCAGCACGTTGAGCCGCCCGCGGTGCGCCATGCCGAGCACCACCTCGCGCGCGCCGGCCGCGGCGCCGAGCTCGATCTCCTCGTCCAGCATCGGGACGATCGAGTCGAGGCCCTCGATCGAGAACTGCTTCTTGCCGAGGAAGGCCTTGTGCAGGTAGCTCTCGAGCGCCTCCACCTCGGACAGCCGCTGGAGCAGCGCTCGCCGCGCCTCAGCGTCGAGCGGCTGGCGGTAGGTCCCGCACTCGATGTGCTTGCGCAGCCACACGCGCTGCTCGTGGTCCGATATGTGCTCGATCTCGTAGGCGATCGTGCCGGTGTAGGTCTCGCGCAGCTTCGGGAGAGCGTCGGCGAAGGTGTCGCCCGGCACCGCCACGCGCAGGACCGATGCGGGGATGCGCCGCATCAGCTCCTCGTTGAGGCCCACCGTGGCCGGCTCGAGCGCCGGGTCGCCGACCGGCTCTGATCCGAGCGGGTCGAGGCGGGCGGCGAGGTGCCCGTGCATGCGGTGCGCCTTCACTAGCGACGTGGCCGCCTGGACCGCCTGGAGCAGCGCGGCATCCGCCACCGCGCCCGCGGCGGGGCTGGTGGCCGCGGGCACCGGCTCGGCGGCGGTGACCGGGGCCGGCGCGCCCTCGACGCTGGGGGTCACGCCGACGGCCTCGAAGACGGAGTCGTAGAAGCCGTCCTCGCCCTGGAGCAGCTGGTCGATGCGGCGCAGGAACGCACCCGACTCGGCGCCCTGGATCACGCGGTGGTCGTAGGTGGAGGTCATCGTCATGACCTTCTGCACGCCGAGCTCCGCGAGCCGCGCCGGCTCGACGGTGGTCATGCCGGGCGGATAGCCGATGGCGCCGGTGGCCACGATCGTCCCCTGGCCCGGCATCAGGCGCGGCACGCTCGCCACGGTGCCGATCCCGCCGGGGTTGGTGAGCGTGATGTTCGCGCCCTGGTAGGCGTCGGGCTGAAGCGTGTTGTCGCGGGCGCCCACCACGAGCTCGTCATAGCGGGCCACGAAGTCGGCGAAGCTGAGCTCGCTCGCGTCGCGCAGCACCGGCACGACGAGCGAGCGCGTGCCGTCCTTGCGCTCCACGTCCACCGCGAGGCCGAGGCTCACGGAGCCCGGGGTCACGCGCTGTGGCTTGCCGTCCTGCTCGGCGTAGGCGTGGCCCATCACCGGCATGTCGCGGGAGGCCTGCACGATCGCCCAGGCGATCAGGTGCGTGAACGAGAGCTTCTTGCCGCCCGCCTTGAGCTCCTTGCGCCGTCCGTCGAGCACGTCGACCGGGAGCGTGCGGAAGCTCGTGGCCGTCGGAATCGAGCGGCTGTCGTTCATGAACTTTACGAGCGTCGCTGCGGGTCCGCGGATCGGCTGCACCTCGGCGCCCGCCGGCGCGGGGGCGGCGGCCGCGGGAGCGCCGCCGCCGTTGCCCTCCACCGCGGCGAGCACGTCCTCCTTGGTCACGCGCCCGCGCGGTCCGGATCCCGGGATGGCGCTCACGTCCAGCCCATGGGCGCTCGCGATGCGAGCGGCCACCGGCGTCGCGTTGCCGCCGTTCGTGGCCGGTGCCGAGGCCGCCGGCTTCGTTTCGGTCGGCGCCGCACTGGGCTGGACCGGTCCGCTCGCCGCGGCGGCACCCACCTCGATCCGGCAGAGCACCGACCCGACCGCCACCGTCTCGTCCGCGCCCACCAGGATCTCGGCGATCGTGCCCGCCACGGGGGAGGGCAGCTCGGCGTCGACCTTGTCGGTGGAGATCTCCACGAGCGGGTCATCGGCGGCGACCGCGTCGCCGGGCTTCACCCGCCACTCGAGGACGGTGCCCTCGGCCACGGAGTCGCCCATCTCCGGGAAGGCCACGTCGACGACTTCGCCGCCGGCCGCGGGCGCTCCATCGCCGGCCGCGGGCGCAGCCGCCTCGCCGGCCGCGGGCGCCTCGTCGGGGGCCGCCGGAGCGGCTCCGTCGCCGTCGGGCTCTATCTCGCCGAGCACGCTTCCCACCTGAACCGTCTCATCGGCTTCCGCGGCGATGTTTACAAGCGTTCCGGACACTGGGGCCGGAACCTCCGCGTCGACCTTGTCGGTCGAGATCTCGACCAGGGGCTCGTCGGCCTCGACGCGGTCACCTACCTGCTTTAGCCAGCCCAGGACGGTGCCTTCGGTAACCGACTCCCCCATCTGGGGCATCGTGATCTGAACGCTCGTGGCGCGTGTGGCCATCCCTGCCCTCAACTGTAGCCCCCGAGCCGCGCGCCGCTACTTTGTGGGCGGTGAGGACCATCCGCAGCGCTGCGGCAGTGGCCCTCGTCGTGATCGCCGTTCTCGGCGGGGGGCTGCTGGCGCTCGCGACCTATAGCGCGGAGCGCGAGCTCAGCGTGGGCCGGATCGAGCTGTCGGTTCAGCCATTCCACCGGGGCGCGCTCGACGTGTACGTCCCGCTCGTGGACTGGGGCGCGCGCTTCGCGGCGGTACGCCTCCCGGCACGGCTGTCCGTGGACGTGCGGACCGTGGACCGCGAGGCCGCCGAGCGTGTGGCCGCGGGCCAGCTCCCCGACGTGCAGGCGGTGCGGCACGAGGCCCGGGACGCGGTTGCGTCGTACCTGCGCGTGCTTGTGCTGGTGATGTTCGCGTTTGCCCTCACGGCCGGGCTCGTCATGGCGCTGGCCGTGCGCGGGCACGGAGCGCCGCGGGTCCGATGGTTGTTCGCCACGGCGATAGGAACGACGCTCGCGCTGTGCCTCGCCGTGGGCCTGCTGCTGCCGCCGCGCGGCGAGATCGCCGATCCCGAGTACTACGCCAACGGCCCGGACATCCCGGTTGCGCTGCGGGCCGTCGAGCAGGCGCAGGGCTCGGCGCGCGCGATCTCGGAGGAGCTGAACGAGCAGTTGGTGGGGCTCGCTCGGCTCGTGGCGGCCAGCTCGCGCCGCGAGCCGGGGCGCGACCTCCACCACCTGGTGCTCGCGTCGGACCTGCACAACAACCTGCTGGCGCTGCCAGCGCTAGACCGCGCCGTGGGGCGCAGGCCGCTCTTCTTCGCCGGCGACCTCACCTCGAGTGGCTCGCCGTTCGAGTTCACGCTCGTGGAGCGAATCGTGCGGATCGGCCACCCGTTCGTGTTCGTCTCGGGCAACCACGACTCGGACGCGCTCGTGCGCCGGATGGCTCTCGCCGGGGGGATCGTCCTGACCGAGCGCGGGCGCCTGCGTCCGGACGGGAGCCACGGCCCCGTGGTCGTGAGGGTGCGCGGGCTGCGCGTGGCGGGCTACTCGGACCCCTTCGAGCGACGGGCGCGCGAACACTTCCGCTCCGTCGGGGAGCCCCAGCCGACGCCGGAGCAGGAGGAGGTATTCCGCGACTGGCTGCGGCCGCTGCTCGGGCGGGTCGACGTGGTGATGGTGCACTCGCCCATGCTGGCGCAGGACGCCGCCGAGGAGCTGCGCCGAATCCCGCCCAGGCGGCCGCTCGTGCTGCTCACCGGGCACACCCACATGCAGAGCTTCCGCTCGTCCACGAACTTCGTGGAGCTGAACGGCGGGACGGTCGGCGGGGGCGGCACCGGCAACCTCGAGAAGGGGCAGCCGTTCGGGCTCGCCGTCCTGATCTACGGACGCGAGGGCGGTTTCGAGCCGACGGCCGCCGACCTCGTCCAGATCGACGCCGACAACGGCTCGGCACGCGCGGAGCGCCTTAGGGTGGGCCAGTGAGCGAACGACGGCGGAAATTCTGGGGCTGGGGCTTCGAGGACCAGCAGCCGCCGCACGCGGAGGTCGAGGCGGCGGCCGCCGCGGCCCGCGAGCACCTGGGCTTCGGCGCTGCCGAGGTCGAGCGGCCTGCTCGGCTCGAGGAGCTCGAGCTCCCGGCAGCGCGACTGGAGCCGCCCGCCTCGCTGGCCGCGATCTGCCGGAGCGATCCCTACGAGCGCGCCGCGCACGCGTACGGGAAGTCCTACCGCGACGTGGTGCGCGCGTTCCGCGGGCGCTTCGACAACCCGCCCGACGTGGTCGCCCACCCATCCGACGAGTCGGAGCTCGAGCACGTGCTCGCCTGGTGCGAGGAGGCGGGCGCCGCGGCGATCCCGTTCGGCGGCGGCACGAGCGTGGTGGGCGGGGTGGAGCCGCCAGCCGAGCGGCCGTCGGTGTCGATCGACCTCAAGCGCCTCGACCGCGTGCTCGAGGTGGATCGGGTGTCGCGGGCGGCCCGCATCCAGGCGGGCGTCACGGGACCGGCTCTCGAGGACCAGCTGCGCGGCCACGACCTGACCCTTCGCCACTTCCCGCAGTCGTTCGAGTTCTCGACGCTCGGCGGCTGGATCGCGACACGCGCCGGCGGCCACTTCGCCACGCTCCACACGCACATCGACGACTTCGTCGAATCCGTGCGCGCTCTGACGCCGAGCGGCTGGTGGGAGAGCCGCCGCCTGCCCGCTTCCGGCGCCGGACCGAGCCCCGACCGGCTGCTGATCGGCTCCGAAGGCATCCTCGGCGTGATCACGGAGGCCTGGATGCGCGTGCAGGACGCGCCGCGCTTCCGGGAGTCGGCGGCGGTGCTGTTCGACTCGTTCGAGAGCGGTGCGCAGGCCGTGCGTGCCCTGTCGCAGTCCGGTCTCCACCCGTCGAACTGCCGGCTGCTCGACCCCGTCGAGGCCGCGCTGACCGGCGCGGCACCCGACGGCAAGGCGCTGCTCGTGCTCGGGTTCGAATCCGCCGACCACGAGCTGGGCCCGTGGATGGCGCGAGCGCTCGAGCTCTGCTCGGACCATGGCGGGCGCCCGCGCGAGCGCCCGGCGGGCGCCGCCTCCTCCCAGCGCGGCAGCTCCGAGGGCGCCTGGCGCGACGCCTTCCTCCAGGCGCCGTACCTGCGCGACACGCTCGTCGCCGCCGGCGTCCTGGCCGAGACCTTCGAGACCGCGATCACCTGGGACCGCTTCGCCGACCTGGTGGACGGTGTGCGCGAGCGCGTCCGTGAGGCGCTTGGCGGCCAGGGCGTAGTGACCTGCCGGCTCACGCACGTCTACCCCGACGGCGCCGCGCCCTACTTCACTGTGCTCGCGCCGGCGCGCCGCGGCGAGGAGCTCGAGCAGTGGGGTGAGCTGAAGCAGGCGGCGTCCGAGGCGATCGCCGGAGCCGGCGGCACGATCACGCATCACCACGCGGTCGGCCGCGACCACAGGCCCTGGTACGACCGGCAGCGTCCGGAGCCCTTCGCGGCGGCGCTGCGCGCAGCGAAGTCCGCCGTCGACCCCGCCGGCATCCTGAATCCCGGTGTCCTGATCGACCCGTGACGGCGCGCCGACGCGAGCTGGCCCGCGCCGACCGGGTGCTGCCGGGACTCTGGCGGCTGCGCCTTCCACTTCCCTGGCCGGGCGTTCCGCACGGCAACGCCTATGCGGTAGCCGCCGGCGACGGCGTCGTGCTCGTCGACACGGGCCTCCACGAGCCCGGCTCGATGCGCCAGCTCGAGCTCGCGCTCGACCAGGCCGGCCTGCGCGTGGAGCACGTGCGGCTCGTGGTCTGCACGCACGCGCACTCCGACCACTACGGCCAGGCCGGGCCGATCATCGAGCGGAGCGGCGCGGAGCTGTGGATGCACCCGAACCACGAGCACATGACCAGGGCGGCGGAGGACCCGCAGCGGGCCTTCGAGCGGCGCTTCGAGATCGCGCGCCAGTCGGGAGTGCCGGCCGACGCCCTCGCCGCGTACAAGCAGGCGCGCGGCGGCCAGAGTTTCGGCATCGCGGCGATCGTGCCGCCCGACCGCGAGCTGCTGCCCGGTGTGGAGGTGGAGACCGACTTCGGCAGCTGGCAGGTGTACGAGACGCCCGGCCACGCCCCCTCGCACGTGGTCCTCCACCAGCCGGAGCGCGGGCTGCTGCTCTCGGGCGACCATCTGCTCGGCCGCGTCTCGCTCTACTACGACTTCGGCTACACGCCCGACCCAGCCGGCGAGTTCCTGTCGAGCCTCGACGTCGTCGACCAGCTCGACGTGCAGCTCATCCTCGCGGGCCACGGCCGCCCGGTGCGCGACGCGCGCGCCCTCACCGAGGCGAACCGGCGCGCGGTCGCCGAGCGCATCGAGCGAATTCGCCGCGCGCTGGCGGATGGTCCCCGCACCGCGTTCGACATCGTCCCCGAGATGCTCGACGTGGAGCTCCCGGGCCCGATGATGATCGGCTGGGGCCTCTCGGAGGCGCTCTGCTACCTGCGCCACATGGAGCTCCGCGGGGAGGTCGAGCGACTGGACGGCGACGACCCGGAGCGCTGGCGCCTGACCGGCTAGACGGCCGCCTTCGCGCGCGTCCAGGGGTGGGCCGCGCGCAGCGCGGCCAGGATCGCCCGCGTTGCCGGCGAGCGGTTGAGGGTGTAGAAGTGGATTCCGGGCGCGCCTCGCGCCAGGAGATCGGAGCACTGGAGGGTCGCGTAAGCGACCCCGAGCTCTGCAACCGCTTCCGGGTCGTCGGCGCGCCCGGTGAGCTGCCGCTCGAGGTCCTCCGGGATCGTGGCGCCGCACATGTCCGTGAAGCGGTGGATCTGGCCGTAGTTCGTGATCGGCATGATCCCGGGGATGATCGGCACGTCGATGCCGGCCGCGCGCGCGTCGTCCACGTACTCGAAGTAGAAGTCGTTGTCGAAGAAGAGCTGGGTGATGAGGAAGCCGGCCCCGGCCTCGACCTTCTCCCTCGCGTAGCGGAGGTCGCTCGCGCGGTCGGGTGCGTCGAGGTGCACCTCGGGGAAGCACGCGGCGCCGACGCAGAAGTCGAACCGCTCGCGGATCAGCCGGATCAGCTCGACGGAGAACGACAGCCCGCCCGGGTGCGGCTTCCACGCCGCCTCGCCGCGGGGCGGATCGCCCCTCAGCGCGAGCACGTTCTGGATCCCGGCGGCCTCGATCTCCTCGAGGAGCTCGACGAGCCGCTCGCGCGGCTCGCCTACGCAGGACAGGTGCGCCATCGCCTCGATGCCGAAGTCACCCTTGATCGTCTTGGTGATCTCGACGGTCCGGTTGCGCGTGGTGCCGCCGGCGCCGTAGGTCACGGAGACGTAGTCGGGAGCGTCGTCCTTCAGGACCTCGAGGGTGTTCCGGAGCGTCTGCTGCCCCTCGTCGGTCTTGGGCGGGAAGAACTCGAAGGAGAACACCGGCCGCTGACGCTCCAGCAGGTCTGCGATCCGCATGGAACAGACCTTAACACGGTCGTGTCAAGGTTGTGCCGAGGACGGTCGACGGGCTACACATCCGGCGGGATGATCTCCAGCCCAGTCGCCACCGTCTCGCGGCCGCCGACCCGGTACTGCACGTCTACCGAGTCGTTCTTCCCGTAGTAGCCCCAGAGGCCGAAGAAGATCGCGGTCCATTTGCCCTTGCTGAGCCGTTCCTTCTCGAGCGGCTTGTCGAAGTGGAGCTCGCGGCCGATCAGCTCGTAGTCGCGCCCCTCCGCCTGCGGGACGCCGTTGACGAAGACGCGGATCGGCGGCTCGGCCCCTCTCGGCAGCGGCACGCGCCAGCGCTTCATGCGAGTTCCCGCCGCAAGGCGTCGTAGGAACTCTCGCCGTCGCGCTGCTCCACGACCCGTCGCCGCAGCCGCCCGGTGAAGGCCTCGCTCGATCCGTCCCCGCGCACGTCCACGCCGGCGCGCAGGCGGCGGGGCCCCGACAGCTCCAGTCGCGCAACCACGATCTGCACCGGCTCCAGCCGGCGGATGAGCGTGCCGCCCTCGGGCCGACCATCGGCACCCGCCTCCAGCTCACGCCCCTCCAGCTCGAGCTCGCGCAGCGCCTCGTCCAGCCCTAGAAGCTGCTGTTTCCGGACCTTGGCCCCGGCCCGGACCGTCAGTGTGTACCGGTCACCCGCCAATAGCCGACATCGTGCGCGGCGGCTGGCGGAAGCCCGGCTCGCCCACGTGGTGCTTCAGCTCCTTGCGCCAGACGGCGTCGCGGATCACGCCCGCGAGCTCCGCGTCGCTCGCGCCGTCGCGGAGCGGCGCGCGCAGGTCGGTCTCGTGGATCGAGAACAGGCAGGTGCGCAGCTTGCCGTCGGCGGTCAGGCGGATGCGGTTGCAGTCCGCGCAGAAGGGCTCGGAGACCGGGTTGATGAAGCCGATCTCGCCGCGGCCGTCGGCGAAGCGGAACACGCGCGCGGTCGAGTGCGGCTCGCGCGGCAGCTCCTCGAGCGGATGGACGCGGTCGATGATCGCGCGGATCTCCTCACCGGGGAGCACCTGGTCGCTCGACCACGCGTGGTCCGCCGTCGAGCGGCATGAACTCGATGAAGCGCACCTGGTAGCTCGTCGAGCGGGCGAACTCGGCGAACGGCAAGGCCTCCTCCTCGGTGAACCCGCGCAGCGCCACCGCGTTCACCTTGATCGGGCGCACCTCGGGATGCGCGCCGATCGCCTCGAGCCCGCGCAGCACCTGCGGCAGCGAGTCGCGCCGCGTGAGCTGGAAGAAGCGGTCGCGCTGGAGCGAGTCGATCGACACGTTCACGCGCGTGATCCCCGCCTCGACGAGCGCGGCGGCGTCGCGCTCGAGCAGGTAGCCGTTGGTGGTGAGCGAGAGGTCCTCGATTCCCTCCACGCGGGCGAGCATCGACACCAGCCGCGGGAACTCCCGCCGCACGAGCGGCTCGCCGCCGGTGAGCCGAAGGTCGGTCACGCCCATGGGCGCCAGGACCCTGACCACGCGCTCGATCTCCTCGAAGTGGAGGATCTCCTCGCGGTCGAGCCAGGGCAGCCCGTCCGCCGGCATGCAGTACTGGCAGCGGAAGTTGCAGCGGTCCGTGACCGAGACGCGCAGGTCCGAGATCAGCCGGCCATGGCCGTCGACGAGGGGTTCGACGTTCACCTTTGTGGAAGGGTATCCGCCGTGGACCTGCCGCTGACGGAAATCCGCGCGCCAACCCGCGGCAACCGCAAGCTCGAGCGGCTGCTCGAGGCGGCGAACGCCGACCGCCGCCTGCACGCATGGTGGTACATGCAGCAGGTGAACGCGGACCGGCGCGACATGTCGGACCACTCCTGGGTCCACATCCAGATCATCGTGAACATCGCGCTGCGCCTGTTTCGCCTGCTGAACCGCGGCGGCGTCGAGCCCGCGATGGTCACCCAGCACGGGATGAACGCTCGCGACGCCGAGGTGGTGATCACGGCGGCGTGCCTCTTCCACGACACCGGCATGTCGATCCACCGCACCGACCACGAGCAGTACAGCCTGTTCCTGGCGGCCGACCGCATGCCGATGCTGCTGGAGGGCTGCTACGAGGATCCCGAGCTCACCGTGGTGATCTCGGAGGCGCTGCACGCGGTGATCGGCCACCGCCGCGCGGGCGACCCTCACACCATCGAGGCCGGGATCGTCCGGGTGGCCGACGCGCTCGACATGGCGAGCGGCCGCTCACGGATCCCCTTCGAGACCCGGCGCCCGAACATCCACTCGGTGTCGGCCGCCGCGATCGACGCGGTCACGATCGAGCCGGGCGACGAGAAGGCCGTCCAGATCCAGATCGCGATGAACAACTCCTCGGGCCTGTTCCAGATCGACGAGCTGCTCGCCACCAAGCTGCGCGGCTCGGGCATCGAGGAGCACGTGGAGGTCGTGGCCGAGATCGAGGCCGAGCACGAGAAGCGGCTCGTGCCCGTGTTCCGGATCTGACAGCCTCGCGGCGCCGCGGGCCGAGCCCGCGGCTTGCGCACTACCGCTTGGCCGGATCGATCATCGAAGTGGCCGCGCGCCCGGACGGTGGGTCGCTGCGCTTCTCGCGCTTGTCGATCGGCTCGTAGCTCTGCTCGCGCGCGCCCGTGTAGATCTGGCGCGGGCGGGCGATCTTCGTCTCCGGGTCGGTGACCATCTCTAGCCACTGGGCGATCCAGCCGGAGGTCCGCGGAATGGCGAACATCACCGTGAACATGTCCGGCGGCAGGTTGAGCGCCTCGTAGATCAGGCCCGAGTAGAAGTCGACGTTGGGGTAGAGCTTGCGCTCGATGAAGTACTCGTCGTCGAGGGCGCGCTTCTCGAGCTCCACCGCGATGTCGAGCTTCGGGTTCTTGCCCGTGACCTCGAACACCTCGTCCACGTGCTTCTTGATGATGTCGGCGCGCGGGTCGTAGTTCTTGTAGACCCGGTGCCCGAAGCCCATCAGCTTCTCGTCGCGGTTCTTCACCCGCTCGAGGAAGTCCGGGATGTTGTCGGCCGACTCGATCCGGTCCAGCATCTTGAGGACGGCCTCGTTCGCGCCGCCGTGGAGCGGGCCGTACAGCGCGGCCACCCCGGCGGCCACGGCCGAGTACGGGTCCACCTCCGATGAGCCCACGCCCCGGACCGCGTTGGTCGAGCAGTTCTGCTCGTGGTCGGCGTGGAGGATCCAGAGGACGTCGAGGGCGCGCTCGAGCCGGGGATCGGGCTCGTACTGCGCCTCGGTCATCTTGAACATCATCGAGAGGAAGTTGCCGGGATAGGTCAGCTCGTTGTCCGGATAGACGTACGGCAGCCCGAGGTTGTGCCGGTACGCGAAGGCGGCGAGCGTCGGCACCTTCGCGATCAGGCGTACGCCCGCCATGTGGCGCTCGAGCTCGTTGTCGATCCTCTTCGCGTCGGGATAGAAGGTCGAGAGCGCGCCGACGGTGGCGAGCAGCATCCCCATCGGGTGCGCGTCGTAGCGGAAGCCCTCCACGAACTTCTTGATGTTCTCGTGGACGAAGGTGTGATGGGTGATCTCGAAGATCCACTCGTCGAGCTGCTCCTGGGTGGGCAGCGCGCCGTAGATGAGCAGGTATGCGACCTCGAGGTAGGAGGAGCGTCTCGCACAGCTCCTCGATCGTGTAGCCGCGGTACTCGAGCACGCCGGCGTCGCCGTCGATGTAGCAGACCGAGCTGCGCACGGACGCCGTGTTCGTGAACGCCGGGTCGTAGCTCATCAGCCCGAAGTCGTCGTCCGACACCTTGATCTGGCGGAAGTCCATCGCCTTGACGGTGCCGTCCTCGACCGGGACGTCGTACGTCTGGCCCGTGCGGTTGTCCGTGACGCTGAGCGTGTCGTTGGCGGTGGCTACGCCTCCGCCGGCGTCGTCACGCTCGGTCTGCTCGTCGGCCATTTGCTCTCTCCCTGTGATCGTCCCGTTCGTCTCTTGCCCAGATTGTGACGAACCCGGGCAAGTGGGGGTACGGCGACGCCGGATGCGGCGTTCAGCGACGCCGGCCGAAGAGGCGCTTGACGGTGCCGCCGAGCGGCGGCCCCTGCTTGGGCGGCGGTGGCAGCTCGGCGCATTCGGCGGCGGTGATCGTGAGCGTGACCGCGCGTTCGGCGGTGCGGGCCACCTCGGGGGCGTCGACGAAGCGGCGCTCGCCGCCGCTCGTCTGGATCACGAGCCCGTCGAAGATGTGCTCGCGGTAGTTGTCGAGCACCTCGGCCACCTCGCCCACCTGCTCGCCGTCCGAGCTGAACACCGGCGTGCCGCGCTGGAGCGCGGTGTAGTGGACCGCGTGGCCGTCGTCAATGGGCGGCAGCGTGCTCGCCCTCCGGCTCGTGATCCTCGGTGGCGGACAGGTAGATCGCGCTACCGATCGCGACGACCACAAGCAGCAACGAGATCGCACCCACCAGCCGGGTGGCGCCCGGGCTGTTGGGGAAGTCCTCGCGCATCACTCCGATCGCGGTCACAAGCAGGGCCCAGACGGCCAGCACGATGCCCGCGATGTAGAAGCCGGTCACGGGGCGAAAATTACCGCAGGCGCTAGTCGCGATGGTCCGACGGCACGCGCGGCCGGCGCTCGGCCACGCGCACGCGCCGGGGCGCGCGGGGCTCCGGCTCGCCGTGCGGCCCGCGCCGCGGAGGGTGCGGGGGGCGTCCGCGCGGGTGCGGGTACGGATCGCGGTCGGGCGAGCCGCCGCCGCCGTCCTGCGGCTCGGGCACCGGCGGGTCCTTGATGGCCCACCAGACGATCCAGAGGAGCGCGACGATCGGGATCTTCAACGCGATCGCGAGCCACACGATCCCCCAAGCACTGCCGCTCATGCCGGGGATCGTACCCGGGATCGGGGCTAGCCAACAGGCCCCCTAGCCGCTTGTCGTCCTTTCGGATGACGCCAAGTTCGGCCGTGAGGCCGACGACCGGCGCGGCCGACCGGCATACGGTGGGCTTCGAGAGAGATGCCTACCCCCAAATTGGAGGAAAGCGCTTGACGAGGGGACATAGCGCACCTAACTTGGCACCCAGCCCTCCTACCGCCGCCATTCGGCGGCCAAGAAAGGAACAAATGACACGACGCAAGTTCGCGCGTGCAGCCGTCGCTGCCGTAGCGCTCGTCGCCGCTGCGGCGCTCGCGGTACCGGCGCTGGCCGCCGCGCCCCGGAACGTTACGGTGAAGTCGATCGGCGGCGCATCGATGATTCCGAACCGCAGCATTACGGACGGAATGCACTTCAACCGCGACGTCTTCACCATCCAGAAGGGCGGACGGGTCACGCTGATCGACCGCACCCAGGCGCCGCACTCCTGGTCCGCCGTCAGGGCCGGACAGGTGCCGCGGACCGTCAGGGGAGTGGACGCCTGCTTCGGCAAGGGACCGTGCGACGATCTCGCGATCGCCCACGGCGCCATCAACCCCGACACCGGCGAGGAGCAGGACCCGACCACGCCGCTCGTGAACCGCGGCAGGGAGGGCTTCAACCGTGCCGGTGACTCGGTGCTCATCCCGCCTGGTGGCAGGACGAGCGTGAAGATCACGGCAGATGCCGGAACGACCCTCAACATGATCTGCGCCATCCATCCGTGGATGCAGAACAAGGTCAAGGTCGTACGACGCGTCGGCTAGCCGTCCTCGTCGTGCTGCTAGCCGCGGCCTCCGCCACTCCGGCGGAGGCCGCGGTGCGGCACGAGTGGGTCGCGGCCGTGCCGACCAAGTGGAACATCGTGCCCAACGGGCGCGACGGGATCATGGGCACGACCTACGACCCCGCGCAGACGGTGTTCCCGACGGTCGTATACCGCCGCTTCACGAAGAACTGGCGGCGGCCGCTCCGCAACGCCCCGGTGGCCAGCGTGGACCACGACATGATCCCCGGCCCGCTGCTGCACGCGCGCGTGGGCGACAGGCTGCGGATCCACTTCAAGAACAAGGACCCGAATGCGCCGCACTCGATGCACTTCCACGGCGTGCACTACAGGCCGGGCTCTGACGGCTCGTACATCCCCGGCTTCTCGGGCAGGGGCGGCAACGTGAAGCCGGGGCAGACCTTCACCTACCGGCTGAACGCGGGCCGCGACTCGGCGGGCGTCTGGCCCTACCACGACCACTCGCCGTCGATGCACGAGTCGCTCGCCGGCGGGCTCTGGGGCGCGCTCTCGATCCGCGGTCGCCGCGAGCGGCGCCCGGACAGGGAGTTCGTGACCGTGTTCGCCGCGATGCAGGACTTCCAGACGATCAACGGCCGCGCGTTCGTGGGCAACACGCCGATCTACCGGGCGAGGGTCGGCGACCGCGTCCAGTGGGACGTGCTCGCGATCGGCGACGAGCATCACACCTTCCACGTGCACGGCCACCGCTGGCGCACCCCGGCTGGCGTGCCCGAGGACACGCGGACGCTCGGCCCGGCGGAGAGCTTCCGCGTCTCGTGGCGCGAGGACGCTCCCGGCACCTGGCTCTACCACTGCCACGTGGAGCAGCACATGGCGAAGGGGATGATCGGCATCTACCGGGTCTCGCCGCGATGAGGGCGCTCGCCGCAGCGCTCCTGGCGCTCGCCGCGCTGGCGGCGCCCGCCCAGGCGGACTCGATCATCGTCTCGGCCGGCACGAGCAGCTTCGCCCCCGGCGAGCTCGACGTGCTGGTGGGCGACACCGTGATCTGGCGCAACAACAGCCAGAAGACGCACAACGTCAAGGCCGAGACGGCCGGCTACAACTCCGGGCGCTTCGCGCCTCGCAGCGCCGTCAATCACGTGTTCCCCGCGGCAGGCGTCTTTCCCTACGTCTGCACGATCCACGACGGGATGACCGGCGAGATCGGCGTCTACCCGCTGCTGCTAAGCGGCCCGAGGCGGGCGGTCCAGCCGGGCGCCTCGGTGGCGCTCCACGTGCGCGCCCCAGAGGGCGCCGGCGAGGTCACGATCGAGGCGGACACCGGCTCGGGCTACCAGCCGATCGCGGTTGCCGGGCCTCCGGAGGGCGGCGGCCACGACGGCCATGTGGAGCCGGGCACGCTCCACGCCAACGTGGTGGCCTCCGCGACGGCGACCTATCGCGCCGTCTCGGCGGCCGGCACGAGCCAGGAGCTGCGCGTGGAGGTGAGCGCGGGCCCCGCGCTCTCGCTGGCGGCGAGGTCGAGAGCCGGTCGCGCGGTCATCGACGTGAGGGCGCGGCCGGCGTCACCGCGCACCCGCGTGGTGCTCCAGCTGCGGCTCCGGGAGCGCTTCGGCTGGTGGCCGGTGGCACGTGCGCGGCTCGACAGACGCTCGCGCGCCCAGTTCACGGTCCGCGGCCACCGTGGCGTGCCGGCACGGGTGGTGAGCGTGGGCGCCGACTGGGCGAGCGTCCTGTCGAAGAGCCGCGTACTGAAGCTGTCGCGCTAGGGGGGAGCGCTCACTCCTCCTCGGCCATCGAGATCACGTCCTCACGCGTGATGGTGCCGAGGAGGTCCGGATGATGATCGCCAATGTGGCTCTCGACCTTCTCGAAGAGCTCCTCGTCGTCCTCGCCGCGAACGATGAGGCCGCACTCGCAGATCACGACCTTGGCCATCAGGCTCCTCCGGATCGATACTGGTGGGGAATGCATACCACTTCGGCGCACGCATCATGAGCACGTTTCCCGACACCTGGATCCAGGTGTGCGGACCGCTCGTGATGCGCCTCGACGGCCAGCGCCGCGAGCAGGAGCTCGGTGGCCGGCAGGCGCGCGAACTGGTCGCGTTCCTGGTGGTAAACCGGCGCCGAACCGTGTCGCGCGAGGAACTTCTCGCCGCCCTCTGGTCCGACGACGCGCCGGAGGGAGCGACGAGGACGCTCAACACGCTACTGTCGCGCATCCGCCGCGCGCTGGGACGCGAGCGGATCGTCGGGCGCAGCGCGCTGCGGCTCAGCGTGCCTCCGGAGGCATGGATCGACATCGAGGTCGCGGAGCGCAGCGCGCACGAGGCCGAGTCGCTCGCCGCTCAGGGCAGCTTCCTGCGCGGGTGGGCGCCGGCGCGCGTGGCGCTGCGGATCACGAACCGCGGCTTCCTGCCGGACATGAATGCCCCTTGGACCGAGGAATGGGGCCGCCATGTCGAGAACCTCCGCCTCGGTGCGCTGGAGGCGATGGCCACGTGCGCGCTGGGCATCGGCGGGGCCGAGCTGGGGGCAGCGGAGCGGGCCGGGCGTGCCCTGATCGAGGCGGATCCGCTCCGGGAGACCGGCTATCGGCACCTGATGGAGTTCTTCGTCGCGCGCGACGACACCGCGTCCGCTCTCCAGGTCTACGAGACGCTCCGCGTACGGCTGCGAGACGGGCTCGGGGTGGCCCCCAGCCAGCCGACGCAGGATCTGCACCGGCGGCTGCTGACCGGCACGGCAACCCAGCGTTGATGTCACGGCAAGGTTTTGTTGACAGACCCTGCGAAAATTGGTTACCCCCCTGCACTACCAAAGGAGTCAGTGAATGACCCTGACGATCGGCGACCTGGCGCCGGATTTCCAGGCGGACACCACCGAGGGCGAGATCAGCTTCCACGACTGGATGGGTGACTCGTGGGCGGTCCTCTTCTCACACCCGAAGGACTTCACGCCGGTATGCACGACCGAGCTCGGCTACATGGCGAGCATCAAGCCCGAGTTCGACCGCCGGAATGTGAAGATCGTCGGGCTGTCCGTGGACCCGGTCGAGAAGCACTCCGGCTGGATCCAGGACATCCAGGAGACGCAGGGCCACGCGCCCAACTACCCGGTGATCGGGGACTCGGACTTCGAGGTCTCGAAGCTCTACGGCATGCTCCCGGCCGACACCGCCGGTGACCCGGCCGAGCGCACGCCCGCCGACAACCAGACGGTCCGCAACGTGTTCGTGATCGGGCCGGACAAGAAGGTCAAGCTGGTCCTCGTCTATCCGATGACCACGGGCCGCAACTTCGACGAGGTCCTGCGCGTGATCGACTCGCTTCAGCTCACCGCAACGCACAAGGTCGCGACACCGGTGAACTGGCAGCAGGGCGACGACGTGATCATCGCGGGCTCGGTCTCCGACGAGGAGGCGAGGGAGACCTACCCGGACGGATGGGAGTCGCCGCGGCCCTACATCCGGATCGTCCCGCAGCCGGGCGTGGGCGAGGAGGCCGGCTCACCGGCCTGACACCCTCACCCGCCTGACGCGGGAACCCAGTCGATCGACGTGATGCGCTTGAACTCGTCGTAGCGCTCGTCGATCTCCTCGCGCGTGAGGCGCTCGGCGCGTTCGCAGCCGAACTCCTCGACCCAGAACGAGGCGAGCGTCGAGCCGTATGTCATCGCGCGCCGCAGGGTGGCGTCGTCGAGTGCGCCGCCCTGCGAGTCGAGGTAGCCCATCAGGCCGCCGGCGAAGGAATCGCCGGCGCCGGTCGGGTCGCGCACGGTCTCGAGCGGGTACGCCGGCAGCGCGAAGAAGCCGTCCTCGGTGAAC
Source organism: uncultured Thermoleophilaceae bacterium (assembly GCA_963771715.1). Classification (GTDB taxonomy): domain Bacteria; phylum Actinomycetota; class Thermoleophilia; order Solirubrobacterales; family Thermoleophilaceae; genus JACVRW01. The sequence goes on along the minus strand of CAVYUQ010000003.1, from coordinate 188,109 downwards.
AGCGCGGCCCCGTACTCGCCCTGCTTGGCGATCACCACGCGCGGGCCCATCCCGCGCACCGCGGCGGCGGCCCGCATGAGGTTCGGCTCCTCGGTGAGCATGCGCAGCTCGGCGTCGTTCATGAGCACCATGTCCACGACGGAGATGGTCTGGAGCAGCGACTCGCGCGTGTTCTCGATCCAGAAGTTCATGGAGTCGAGCGCGGCGAGCTGGGCCCCGCTGCACTGCTGGCGCACGTCGCGCTGGAGGTCCGGCTGGATGTTCGCCAGGAACAGGAGGTCGGACTCGCGGGCGGCCCGGCGAGAGCTTCGGCTGGAAGTCGCCGAACACGTTCAGCTGGGTGTCGAGCGTGTGGGCCGTGTTCAGGTCCCAGTCGTACTCGCCGCTCCAGAAGAAGGTGCGGCCGCCCTCCACGCGCTCGATGTCGTCGGTGGTCACGCTGTGCCGGCGCAGTACCTCGTACTCGGCCTCGCCGAAGTCGTCGCCCACCGGACCCACCGGGCGCACCTCGGTGAAGAAGCTGGCCGCCAGCGAAAAGTGCACGGCCGAGCCACCGAGCGCCCGCTCGCGCTCCCCGAAGGGCGTCTTGATCGCGTCGAAGGCGATCGATCCGACGACTGTGAGCGACATGGCGGCGGGGAGGCTAGCCGACCTTGGCCGCGCCCCTCGCCGAACGACAGCATTGAGGGCATCGACTGTCCTGCCTAAGTGTTGGATACCAAGCCTTAAACAGGACGGTCCTCGAAAAACGTAGGCTGCGCTCATGCGTGCCGTGCAGATCCAGGAGTTCGGCGGACCCGAGGTCCTCCAGGTCGTGGACATCCCGAAGCCGGAGCCGGGCGAGGGGCAGGTGCTGATCGAGGTCTCCCGCGCCGGGATGAACTTCGCCGACACGCACCAGCGGGAGAACTCGTACCTCGCCCGTTACGAGGTGCCGCTGGTGCTCGGCGGCGAGGTGGCCGGCACCACGCCGGACGGTCAGCGCGTGATCGCCCTGTTGGCGACGGGCGGCTACGCCGAGTACGCGGTCGCACACGAGTCCACCGTCTTCCCGATCCCCGACGGCTTCGACGAGGGCGCGGCGCTCGCGCTGCTGATCCACGGCCTGACCGCGTGGCACCTGTTCAGGACGAGCGCGAAGCTGGCGCCGGGCGAGTCCGTGGTGGTGATCTCGGGGGCGGGCGGCGTGGGCAGCCTGGCGGTGCAGCTCGCGAAGCCCTTCGGAGCGGGCCGGGTTATCGCCACGGCGAGCACCGAGGAGAAGCGCGCGAAGGCGCTCGAGCTGGGCGCGGACGCCGCGGTGGACCCGGCGCGTGGACGATCTCAAGGGCGCGCTGATCGAGGCGAACGAGGGCAAACCGGTGGACGTGGTGCTCGAGATGTCCGGCGGGCGCGTGTTCGAGCAGTGCGCCGACGCGCTCGGCCCGTTCGGGCGCATCGTGACCTACGGCATCGCGAGCCGCGAGCAGAACACGCTCGAGACCGGCCGGCTGATGCGCAAGAGCCGGAGCGTGGTCGGGTTCTGGCTGATGCACTGCCTCGGGCGCCGCGACATGATGGAGGAGCCGCTCGCCGACCTCTTCGAGCGCGTCGCACGAGGCGAGCTGGTGCCGCAGGTGGGCACCACCTATCCGATGTCCGAGGTGCGCCAGGCGCACGAGGACATGCAGGGCCGCCGCACGAGCGGCAAGCTCCTGCTCGACCCGTCGCGCTGAGCTAGCGGCCGAGCAGGTAGCTCGCGGGCAGCCCGTGCGCCTGGAGGCGCCAGCGGCCGTCCGTGCAGCCCGGCGTGGGCCGGCCGCCGCAGGTGGCAGCGATGCGGCCCGCCTTTCGCTCCACCTCGAGGCGGTACCAGCCGTCCGCGTCAGGCGCGCTCATGGTCTCGACGACAAACCCGGAGCTCGTGGCCGATCCCTGCACGCCGTGGTAGTCGGTCCAGTCGCGCATCTTGCGCCGCTCGCGGCGCGGGAACTGGGTCAGCCAGGCGTCGACGAGCGTCTCCGTATCCGGCGCGTAGCCACGGCCGTCCCGGCGCATGCGCTCCTGGAAGCCCGCCAGGTCCGAGGCGATCAGCGGCGCGCTGCTGGCGCGGATCTCGCGCACCCTGCGGTCCCCGTCGCTTGCCGCGCCGCCCTGTCGGCGAGCGCCGACAGGACGAAGGCGGCGAAGCGCCGCAGGGCCAGCAGGCTGAGCCCCGCGCCGACGGGTGGCGGACGAGGATGACCATCTGGGTCATTGTCGGCTCGCGCATGGATAGTCTCAAACGCCGCGTGACGACCTTTGCCGAACTCGGCCTGTCCGAATCCACCCTGGAGACGCTCACTCACCTGGGCTACACGAACCCGACGCCGATCCAGGAGCAGGCGATCCCCTCGCTGATGCAGGGGAAGGACGTGATCGGCCAGGCGCAGACGGGCACCGGAAAGACCGCCGCGTTCGGCCTGCCGATGGTCGAGTACGCGGACCCGAGTGACCCGAGCGTCCAGGCGCTCGTGCTCACCCCGACCCGCGAGCTCTGCATCCAGGTGACCCAGGCGCTGCGCGCCTACGGCGAGCAGAAGGGCCTAAACGTGGTGGCGGTGTTCGGCGGCGCGCCGATCCGCGACCAGGCGGCGCGCCTGAAGGACGCGCAGATCGTGGTCGGCACGGTCGGCCGCGTGATGGACATGATCGGTCGCCACCACCTCTTCCTCGACAACGCCCGCTACGTCGTGCTCGACGAGGCCGACGAGATGCTGGACCTCGGCTTCCTCGAGGACGTGGAGTCGATCCTCAAGCGCGCGCCGATGGGCCGCCAGACCGGGCTGTTCAGCGCGACCGTCCCGCCGGAGATCCGCCGCCTGGCGGACACGTTCATGCACGACCCGGTGGAGATCAAGGTCCGCGCGGCCACGCTCACGATCGACACGGTGGACCACTACTACGTGGAGGTGCCGGACCGCGAGAAGCCCGACGCCCTCGTGCGCGTGCTCAAGGAGGAGCGCCCCGAGCAGGCGATCGTGTTCGTGCGCACCAAGATCGGCGTGGACCGGCTCGCCCGCAGGCTCGGCGACGCGGGCGTGCGCGTGAAGGCGCTGCACGGCGACATGTCCCAGGGCCAGCGCGACGGCGTGATGATCGCCTTCAAGGGTGGTCGCGAGCGCCTGCTCATCGCCACCGACGTGGCCGCCCGCGGGCTCGACATCACCGGCGTGAGCCACGTCGTGAACTACGACATCCCGAACTCCCCGGACGTCTACGTGCACCGCATCGGCCGCACCGGCCGCGCCGGCGAGAGCGGGCGCGCGATCACGCTGATCACGCCGAAGCAGCGGCGGGAGCTCGAGGCGATCGAGCGCCACGCGAAGACCGAGATCGAGCAGTGGAGCGCGAACGGCAAGGTCCAGCGGCGCTCGAAGGCCGAGCGCGAGGCCGCACGCGATCCCGACCGCGAGACGCGCCGCCCGCGGCACACCAAGCCGCACCCCCGCGACGGAGTGCCCTACGCGAAGCTGATCGTCGGCGCGGGCCGCCAGGACGGCATCGAGCCGGCGGACGTGGTGAGCGCGGTGGTCGACCACACACATCTCGAGAACGACGACGTGCGCAACGTCAAGGTCCTCGAGCGCTTCTCCTTCGTGGAAGTGCCCGCGGACCGTGCGCAGCAGGTCGCAGACGCTGTTTCTGGCAAACAAGCCCGGGGAGCGGAGCTCCAGGTGGAGGTAGCGAAGAAGACATGAGCACCGCAACGATGCACACCAACCACGGACCGATCGAGCTGGAGCTGTTCGACGGCGAGGCGCCGAAGACGGTCGAGAACTTCGAGAAGCTGTCGCGCGACGGGTTCTACGACGGGCTGATCTTCCACCGCGTGATCGCGGACTTCATGATCCAGGGCGGCTGCCCGCACGGCACCGGGACGGGTGGTCCCGGATATCAGTTCGAGGACGAGTTCAACGAGCACAAGGTCGAGCGCGGCGCGCTCGCGATGGCGAACAGCGGCCCGGACACGAACGGCAGCCAGTTCTTCATCGTGACCACCGAGGCCGCGCCCTGGCTCGACGGCAAGCACACCGTGTTTGGTCGGGTCGCCTCCGGAATGGAGGCGGTCGACGCCATCGAGGGCCTCGAGACCGGGCCGGGCGACCGCCCCGTGGAGGACGCCAAGATCGAGCGGGTGGAGGTCCATGACGGTTGAGCTCCTCTGGTGGGAGGGCTGTCCGTCACATCCAGAGGCGCTCGCCGAGCTCCGCCGAATCCTGACTGAGGAGGGCGTGGAGGCCGAGGTCTCGCGCGTGGAGATCGAGGACGACGAGCAGGCGCGGCGCGAGCGCTTCCCGGGCTCGCCGACGATTCGCATAGACGGGGAGGACATCGTGCCGCCCGGCGAGGGGGACCCGTTCGGGCTCACCTGCCGCGTATACCGGACGCGCGACGGGCGCTTCTCGCCGCTGCCCGATCCCGACGACCTGCGCGAGGCCATCAGGAGCCGAGCCCGGTGAGCCTCGGCATCGGCGACCGCGCGCCCGACTTCACGCTGCCGGACACCGCGGGCGAGGAGCATTCGCTCGAGGGACCGGCGGTCGTGGTCTTCACCTGCAACCACTGCCCGTACGCGCTCGCGTGGCAGGACCGCATCGCGGACGCCGCACGCGACTACCCGAACGTGCGCTTCCTCGCGATCAACCCGAACGACGCCGAGCGCTATCCCCGCGACTCGCTCGAGGCGATGCGCGAACGGGTCGAGAGCGAGGACTGGCCGATGCCGTACCTGCACGACGAGTCGCAGGAGGTGGCCCGCGCGTTCGGCGCCAAGACCACTCCGGACGTGTTCGTGCTCGACGGCGAGGGGCGGCTGCGCTACCGCGGCGCGCCGGACCCGGACCACCAGAACCCGAGCCTGAACGCGAGCTGGCTGCGCGAGGCACTCGACTCCGTTTTGGCAGGCGAGGACGTCGCGCGGCCGGAGACGGATCCGATCGGCTGCAGCGTCAAGTGGAGGCAGTGATCGCGCGGATCGCCGCCTCGGTGTTACTCAGGTCCTGAAGCAGCGCGTCGGGCTCCGAGGCCCTGAGGGCGTCGAGGTCCGCGAACCCGGTGGCCACCGCCACCGCGCGGGCACCGGCCTCGCGCGCGGCCAGCACGTCGAGCGGTGTGTCGCCCACCAGCACGGCGCCGGTGGGCTCCCCGTAGCGCGCCGCGGCTCGCTCCCGCGCCACAGCCACGAGGTCCGAGCGGCGCTCGTGCGGGTCCGAGCCGTAGGCGCCGGCCTCGAGGTCGAGCCAGCGCTCCAGCCCGAAGGCCCCCACCTTCACGGCGGCGTTCGCCTCGACGTTGCCGGTGAGCAGCGACTGCACCACGCCGTCCGTGCGGTGGAGCGCGGACAGCGTCTCGCGGACGCCCGGATACACGTGCCCCTCCGCCGCTATCGCGTCCCTGCGAACCGCGAGCTTGGCCGCGAGCTGCTCGAGCACCGCGGGCAGGTGCTCGGTCGAGCCGTTCAGCATCGCCAGCGCGATCTGGTGATCGGTACGGCCCGCGAAGTCGACCCATTCGGGGACGCCGCCGAGGACTGTGTCGAAGGCCTCCTCGAACGCCAAGCGCCCGTGGCCGGCCGAGTCCACGAGCGTCCCGTCGATGTCCCAGAGCACGAGCAGCACCGCGCGCAGAGTGGCAGACTGCTCTGCATGTACGCACGGATAGCGAGGTTCGAGGGCGGCAACCCGGAGCGGTTCGCCGCCACACGGGAACAGATCGAGGCCGACATGGCCTCCGGCACCCCTCCGGAGGGACTCGAGGGTGCCAAGGAGGTGATGCTGCTGGTCGACCGCGACGGCGGCACGGGCCTTGGCGTCGTCTTCTTCGAGACCGAGGAGGACCTGCGCCGCGGTGACGAGGCACTCAACTCGATGTCGCCCCAGGAGGGCTCCGGCCGCCGGGCCAGCGTCGAGATCTACGAGGTCGCGTTCCGCGGGGCGCCGAGCGCGGCCTAGCCCTGAGCACGTTCGCGCTGATCCACGGCGCCTGGCACGGCGCCTGGTGCTGGGAGCGCCTGGTCGGGCCGCTCAGGGAGCGCGGGCACGACGTGGTGACCCCGGAGCTTCCCTCCGAGGACACGGAAGCCGGTCTCGACGAGTACGCGGAAACGATCGACCAGGCGCTCGGCGATGCCGACGACGTCGTGCTGGTCCCGCATTCGCTGGGCGGGCTGGTCGGGCCCGTCGTCGCCTCCCGGCGCCCGCTCAGGGCGCTCGTCTACCTGACCGCCCTGGTGCCCGAGCCCGGCCTCAGCTTCGGCGACCAGCTCTCCGCCTCGGAGGAGCAGATCCTGCTGTTCGAGGGCGGCCGCGCCGTCGACGAGCAGGGGCGCTCGCACTGGCCGGACCCGGACGCGACGACGCGCATCATGTACGGCGACCTCTCGCCCGAGGACGCCCGCTGGGCCTTCGAGCGCCTGCGTCCTCAGGCTCAGAGGTCCCAGACCCAGCCGTCTCCCGCGCCACCGGCGGGGCTGCGGGTGGAGTCGATCATCGGCACGGCCGACCGCATGCGTGAGCCCGGCGTGGTCGAGGCGCGTCGCGCGCGAGCGCCTGGGAGTCGAGCCGGTCGAGCTGCCGAGCGGCCACTTCGCGATGGTCACCCACCCGGAGCTCGTGGCCGACGCCCTAGCGCAGCTCGACTCCGAGTAGCTCCTCGAGCCGCGGCAGCGTCCGCTCGGCGCCGCGGTGGAGCACAGCGGTCATGCCGATCGCCTCCGCGCCCTCGCAGTTCTCGCGCAGGTCGTCCACGAACACGCACTCGCCCGGGGCGAGGCCCACGCGCTCGCAGCCCAGCTCGTAGATCTCCGGCTCGGGCTTGTGCATGCCCTCGTCGCCCGAGATCACCACGCCGTCGAACAGCTCGGGAAACGTGGAGCGGTCGTAGCGGCCCGCGCCCATCGAGTTCGAGATCAGGCCGGTGCGGATGCCCTGCGCGCGAGCGCGCCGCAGCGCCTCGACCATCTCGTCATCGGGGCGGATGTGGCCGAACATGCGCTCCACGAGCCCGGGGCGCCGCTCCTCCTCGAGCTCGAGCAGCTCCCCGAAGCGCTCGGCGAACTGCTCCTCCGAAAGCTCGCCGCGCTCGAGGCCGCGCACGCACTCGAGCGCACGTGGGTCCTCGCGGAAGAGCCGCTTGATCGTCTCGGGGTCGAGTCCCTCGTCCATGCAGAAGGCGCGGAACGAGTCGAAGACGTTGGTGGTGAGCACGCCGCCGAAGTCCACCAGCAGGCCCCTCACGAGCCCGCGATCTCCCGGGCCTTCTCGGCCAGCATCGGCACACCGCGGTCGAACAGCGCCAGGTACTCATCGTCGGTGCTGCCGGACTGGAAGCGCTTGTAGTTCCCCTCCATGAACACCGCCGCCTTCCAGAGCGCGAGCGCCTGGTACCAGTTGAGCGCCGACATCGAGCGGCCGCTCCTCTCCTCGTAGCGCCCGATCATCTCCTCGCGCGTGAGGAAGCCGCCCGCGCGCGTGACGGCGTTCAGGTTGGCGAACATCGTGTCCTGCGGGTCGTCGGGCTCCACCCAGGTCACGGTCAGGTAGCCCACGTCGGCCAGCGGGTCGCCGATCGTGGACAGCTCCCAGTCGAAGATCGCCACCAGCTCGGCGGGCGCGCGGTCGGCCATCATCACGTTGCCGAGCCGGTAGTCGCCGTGGACGATCGTCGACTCGGGCGACTCCGGCATGTTGCGCCCGAGCCACTCGCCGAGCTCCTCGACCACGGGCAGCTCGCGGGTCTTGTTGTGATCCCAGAGCCCGCCGAAGCGGCGCAGCTGGCGCTCCAGGTAGCCGGTGGGCTTGCCGTAGCCGTCGAGGCCGCAGGCGCGCCAGTCCACGCTGTGGACCTCGACCAGGGCGTCCACCAGCTCCTCGGCGGTGCGGCGCCGCTCCCCGGGTGTGTCGAGCGCGGGCGGGATCGCGCTCGCGAGCACGCTCCCGTGCATCTCCTCCATCACGTAGAAGGGCACGCCCAGGATCGACTCGTCGTCGCCCACGGCGAGCACCTTCGGCACGCGCACCGGCGTGCCCTCGAGCGACTTCAGCAGGCGCGCCTCGCGCAGCACGTCGTGCGCCGAGGGCGGCAGCGGCGGCCGCGGCGGGCGCCGCAGCACCACGCGCGCGTCGCCGCGGCGCACCAGGAAGGTGATGTTGGAGTGGCCCTCGCCGATGCGCTCGGCCTCCACGCGGCCGTCGCCGATGCCGCGGGCGTCGAGGAATTCCTCGAGCGGCTCCCGCACCAGCAGCGGCGGGAGCTCCAGCTCGGCGGCGTCCTGCGCGGTGTCGACCACGTCCATCGCGGCCGGGATCCTACGTACTTGCCCAGGCCTCCAAGAGGAAGCAGCCCTGGCGTCCCTCGCCGCCACGCACCAGCTTCACGCGGATGTGGGCCGGCACGTCGCGGCCTTCCGGTGGCATGAGTCGCGCGTGGAATTCGCGCATCTGGTCGCCACCGGCCAGCGCCTCCACGAGGTGCGCCGCCACGTAGCGGCGATCCGCCGAGTGCACGAGCTGCCGCAGGCCCAGGCGGCGCAGCGCGGGCTCGTCCAGGCCCACGAGTGAGCAGAACGCGCTGTTCGCGCTCCACACCGCGCCGTCCACGCCGATCACGGCGCGCGCTCCGAGATCGTTCAGCCGGACCGCCACTACCTGACAGGATCGAACGCAAGGCCGGGCTCTCCCATCGCCCGAGCGGCCCGACCTCAAAACCCCGCCCTCCTCCGATCGACCTCCCCCGGTCGCGCGGGCGGCCTCGCTTGCGGTAGCCCGCGCAACCGCTTTTGGTGGTAGAAAGGGCGCCGTGCCGAGCGACCGGATCCGGGTCGTCATCGCGGATGACCATCCGCTCTACCGAACCGGGCTCGTGGATACGGTCAAGCGCCGTCCCGAGCTGGAGCTCGTCGGGCAGGCGGAGGACGGCGCGGCGGCGCTCGAGGAGATCCGCAACGTGGACCCGGACGTGTGCGTGCTCGACGTGAAGATGCCGGGGCTCGGCGGGGTCGAGGTCCTGAGGACCCTCGAGCGCGAGGGTCTTCATGCGCGCGTGGTGTTCGTGTCGGCGTACTACGACAGCGACGTCGTGTACGGGGCGCTCGGCAGCGGTGCGTTGGGGTACCTCTCGAAGGACTCGAGCGGCGACGAGATCTGCGATGCGCTCGTGGCCGCCGCTCGCGGCCGCACCACGCTCGGCACCGACGTACAGGCGGCGGTGGCCCAGGAGATCCGGCGCCGCAGCGGCGACGAGGAGCGCCTGCTCACTCCCCGCGAGGACGAGGTCCTGCGGCTCACGGCCGACGGCATGTCCGCCCCGGACATCGCGCGCCAGCTGCATCTCGGCGCAACCACCGTGAAGACCCACCTGCAGCGCGTGTACGAGAAGCTCGGCGTGTCGGACCGCGCGGCCGCGGTGGCAGAGGCGATGCGCCGCGGCATCCTCGACTGACGCTCAGGCGCCGTTCTGCTCCGGCATCCAGAAGTCGACCGTGGTCCCCTGGCCCGGAGCACTCGTCATCGCGAAGCGGCCACCGGCCGCCTCGGCCCGCTCCCTCATCGAGACGAGGCCGAAGTGGCCGCGCGCCGGCGGCGCGTCCGGTTCCGGCAGCTCGAAGCCGTCGCCGTCGTCTCGAATCCGCACCGCGACCCCCACGCCGCGGCGCTCGAGGCGCACGTCGACCACGCTTGCCCGTGCGTGCTTGCGCACGTTCGTGAGCGCCTCGAGCGCCACGCGGTAGAGGATCGCGCGCACCTCCGGCTCGGGCTCACCCTCGAGACGGTTCTCGACCCTCCAGTCGAACCCGTCGTCCCCGAAGGCGTCGGTGAGGAAGAGCTCGAGAGCGGCAGCCAGCCCAGCCTCGTCGAGCGCCGGCGGGCGCAGCTCGAAGAGCAGCCGCCTCAGGCGTCGGTTCGCCTCTGCGAGGGCCACCCGCGCGTTCAGCGCGGTCTCACGTGCGGCGGGGTCCTCCAGGTCGGCGGCCAGCGCGTCGATGCGCAGGCCTGCGGCGGCGACCGCCTGGGCGGTGTCGTCGTGGATGTCGGCCGCGATCCGGCGCCGGGTCTCCTCCTCGGCTGCCACGAGCTCCGCCAGCAGGCGCGCCTGTGCCTCCTCGCGCCGCTCGATCTCCTCAGCGGCGGAGTTGAGAGCGTTCGCCACCTCGCTCAGCTCCCCCAGCCGGTGCGGCACGGGCGCCCGTGCGGTGAGGTCGCCGGCGCCGAAGCTGCGGGCGGCATTCACCACGGCGTCGGTCCAGCGGCCGAGCAGCAGCTTCGTGGCCGCGTAGCTGAGCGCTAGCGCGAGCAGCAGGCCAAGCGCGGCGAGCAGCAGGAAGCGGCGCAGATCGTGGTTCGGGTCGGCGAAGACGCTCTCCGACGTGCGCCCGGCTGCGATGAAGAGGCGGCCGTTGGCATTCCCGGCCACGGGGGTGAAGCCGTAGATGCGCTGGACGCCGTCGAGCCCTTCCACCTCCGCGGTGCCCTCCCGTCGCCCGAGCACGGTCTCCACCAGCGGCCGCTCGGGCAGCCGGCGCCCCACGAGCCCGTCCGCGGGCACGCGCGCGACGACCGTTCCGCGGTGGTCGATGATCACGAAGGTCGTCTCGTGCGGGGCGGCGTGTAGCCCCAGCGTTTGTGTGAGCTGCTGCAGGTCGAGAGTGGCGAAGATCACCGCGGGGCGCTTGCCCTGCCCGCGGCCCACCGCGTGGCTCCCGATCAGTGCGTCCGTGTCGGCGAGCGGCCCTGCGCCGAAATCGCCGAGGACGAATCCGCGCGTGCGTTGGGCGCGGCGGAACCACCCCGCCTGCGACACGTCGATCGGATCCATCGGCCGGACCAATCCACGCGCGGTGGTCCCGCAGTAGACCCGCCCTCCGGGTCCGGCCACGCCGACCGAGCTGTACCAATCCGTGGCCCGCGGCACCAGGGCGAGCAGCCGCTCGCAGTGCGCGATGCTCCGCCTGGTCGCGAGGTCATCGCCCACCGCGCCGAGGAAGGCCGCCGTGGCATCCACCGCGGAAGCGGCATCCACGGCCGCCAGGCGGGTCGCGTCGAGCACGTCGGCCTGCGCGTGCCGGCGGGCCTCGCCGCGCTCCTCAAGGGCAACGGTCACGGCGATTGCCGTCGGCGGCGCAAGCGCCACGAGCACCAGCATGATGATCCGGCCGCGAAGTCCGAGCGTCATCGGTTATGGCGCAGTCTCGCTCAGGGAGCGGCGGTTCGCCGGTCTAAGCTTCGCGCCAATGCGACCTCAGCTCCTCTTGATCCCCCTCGCCCTGCTGACCCCGCTCGTGCTCGCGTCGCCGGCAGCGGCTTTGGATTGGAGGGTCGACGCCACGAGCAACTTCACGTTCGAGCCGCCCGAGCGTCAGATCGCCGTCGGCGACTCGGTGACCTGGTACTTCAACGTGGACGGTCACACCAGCACGAGCACGAAGGGGCAGCCCGAGTCCTGGAACTCGGTGTCCGAGGGCACGAATGCGGCCGGATCGACCTTCCCGCACACCTTCAAGACACCCGGCCGCTACCAGTACATCTGCATCCCGCACCAGTCGTTCATGAAGGGCGTCGTCCAGGTGGGCACGGACACGGTCTCGGACACCCTGGACAACTTCAGGACAAGGCGCCGGGGCAACCGCGTGAGGCTCAGCTTCCGGCTGAACGAGCCGGCCACCGTCACGTACAGACTGAAGGGCCCGTCGCGCCGGACGGTCCGGCGCGGCCGCCTCGCCACGGGCGCGCACAGCTTCACGGTGCGTCGCCTCAAGCGCGGCACCTACCGCGGCGTGCTGACCGTGGTCGACGACTTCGACAAGAAGATCACGCCGCGGAACTCGTTCGTGATCCGCTGAGGCGCGGGCGCCCGAACTACAGCATTGAGGAGAGGGACCGTCCTGCGTAGGGCCGACACAGTCGGCCTAAGACAGGACAGCCGCCGTAAGGCGACCCCTTCACCGCCGCCGTACACAAGCGCGGGGCACCGAAGGAATCACCGTCCTGCCTAAGGGTTGGATAGCAAGCCTAGGACAGGACGGTCGGCGAAAAACCACCCCTTCACCGCTGCAGTTAAACGCTCGGGCGCCGCTGCCGCTCAGGCGATCTCATCGACGTGGCGCACATTGGCCACGTCGTCCGCCTCGGCGCTCGCCACGCCCTCGAACCAGCCGTCGAGGATCTCCTCTAGCAGCGCGTCGCTTGTGGTGCGCAGCGAGAGCGCCAGCACGTTCGCGTCGTTCCACTTCCTGGCGCCGCGGGCGGTCTCGGCGTCGCCGCAGAGCGCGGCGCGAACCCCGGGCACCTTGTTGGCCGCGATCGAGGCGCCCGTGCCGGTCCAGCAGCAGACGATGCCCTGCTCGGCGCGGCCCTCGGCCACGTCGCGGGCGGCCGCCTCGCTGGCCCAGGCCCAGTCGTCGCGCTCTTCGTCGCTCAGCGCGCCGTGCAGGATCGGCTCGTGGCCGCGGCTGCGGAGCTCGTCCGCCACGGCCTCGGCCACGCCGGTGCGCTCGTCCGCCGCGATGGAGACTTTCACACCGCTCAGCCTAGTCTTGACGCGTGCCCGAGTTGCCCGAGGTCGAGATCACGGCGCGCCGCCTGACGGCGGGGCTGGCCGGCGCCCGCGTGGAGTCGGCGCTGGCGCCCGGGCTCGTGGCGCTCAAGACGTTCGACCCGCCGCTCGAGGCGCTCGTGGGGCGCGATCTCGACGGCGTGCGGCGGATCGGGAAGATGCTCGCCGTCGAGGCGGGCGACCTCACGCTGCTGATCCACCTGATGTCGGCGGGGCGCCTCCAGCTCTTCGACTCGAGGGCGTCGCTGCGCGACCGCGCCTCGCGCGTGCTCGTGCGCCTCGAGGACGGCCGCGAGCTGCGGCTGCGCGAGTTCGGCACCCAGCAGCGAGCGTGGGCGAAGCTGCTGAGCTCGGATGCCGTTGCCGGCGACGAAGCCGTGGCGGGCCTCGGCCCCGACGCCTACCCGGCGCCTGCACTCGACGAGTTCACCGAACTGCTCGCCCAGCCCCGCCATCTCCACCCGCTGCTGCGCGACCAGCGCACGATCGCGGGGATCGGGCGCTCGTGGGTGGACGAGCTGCTCTGGACAGCCCGGCTGTCCCCGTTCCAGAAGGGCTCGGACCTCGAGCCGGCCGAGATCGAGGCCCTGCACGCCGCCTGCGACGAGGTGCTCGGCGGCGCGCTCGAGCACTACGAGCAGGTGATCGGGGATACGGTGCCCGACAAGCTGCCGATGCCGCTCCAGGTGCACCGCCGCGCCGGCGAGGACTGTCCCCGCTGCGGCACGCGCATAGAGGCGATCCACTTCAAGGACTACGTGATGTGTTACTGCCCGGAGGAGCAGACGGGTGGACGAATATTGAAGGACCGGCGGCTGTCGAGGCTGCTGAAATGAGCCGGCCGGCCGATACACGCCCCATGCGCCGATACCTGCTTGCGCTCCTCGCGCTCACCCTGCTGAGCGGCTGCGGAGGAGCGGCCGACTCCTCGTTCTTCGCCACCGCCGTCCGCAACACCGAGGCGGCGGGGGGCGCCGAGGTCGTGTTCTCGATGCGGATGGAGGGACCGGGCCTCCCCGAGCCGCTCGTGATGAACGGCAGCGGAGTGGAGGACGCCGGTGCGGGCCGGGGTCACCTCAACTTCGACATGGCCTCGTTCGGGACCATGGAGGTGATCTCCGACGACCTCACGATGTACATCCGCTCGGACCTGCTCGGCGCGGCACTCGGGGGCAAGAAGTGGATGAAGCTCGACATGAAGCGCGCTATGTCGAGCTTCGGGCTCGACCTCGGCGCCTCCGGGCAGTTCGGCCAGAGCGCGGCCGAGCAGCTGAAGATGCTGCGGGCGGTGAGCGGCGACGTGCGCGACGAGGGCCACGAGCAGGTGGCCGGGACCGACACCACGCACTACAGCGCGACCGCCGACCTTCGCCGCTATCCCGACGTGATGCCGGAGGACCAGCGGGAGGCAGCCCGGAAGGGCGTCGAGCGGCTGATCGAGCTGACCGGCCAGAGCGAGGTCCCCATGGACGTCTGGATCGACGGCGACGAGCGCGTCCGCCGGATGGCGTGGAGCCAGTCGATCCGTCAAGGTCCCGTGGAGATGAAGATGGACATCACAGCCGAGTACGTGCGCTTCGGGGTGCCGGTGGACGTCGACGTGCCCGACGATTCGGAGGTCTTCGACGCCACCAACCTCGTTCTCCAGCAGATGGACCAGGCCCAGCGCTGATCGAGGCCGGGGACAGCGCACCCGACTTCGAGCTCCCGGACCAGGACGGTGAGCCCGTCCGCCTGAGCGAGCTGCGCGGCCGACCGGTCGTCCTGTATTTCTACCCCAAGGCCGACACGCCCGGCTGCACGACGCAGGCCTGCGGCGTCCGCGACCACCTGCCCGACTACGAGCAGGCCGGCGCGGTGGTGATGGGGGCGTCACCGGACCCGGTGGCCAAGGTCAAGCGCTTCCACGAGAAGCAGGGCCTCAACTTCAAGCTGCTCGCCGACGAGGACCACGCCGTGGCGGATGCGTACGGTGTCTGGGTGGAGAAGTCGATGTACGGCAAGACTTACTGGGGCGCCCAGCGGGCCACGTTTGTCATCGATCCCGAGGGGACGGTTGCTCACGTGATCCCGAAGGTCTCCCCGAAGTCCCATGACGAGCAGGTCCTGAAGATCCTCGGCGATCTGTGAACTGGGTCCTTCTCAGCGTCGGCGCTCTGCTCGCGGTCTACGCGGCGATGGTGTTCACCCTGGTCTCGGGCGCCCGCCAGTGGGACGTGCGGATGATCGCGAGGCTGGTGCCCTACTGCGCGATTCTCTTCAAGCGACTGCTCGGCGACCCGCGCGTGCCGGCTCGCTGGAAGGTCGCCTCGGCGCTCGCGCTGGTCTACCTCGCGATGCCGTTCGACCTGGTTCCGGACTTCATCCCGGTGGCGGGGCAGCTCGACGATGCAATCCTCGTGGCCCTCGTGCTGCGCGGGCTGCTCAGGAGTGCCGGGCCGCTGCTGGTGCGAGAGCACTGGCCCGGTCCCGCGGCGCTGCTCGCTCCGCTGGAGCGCCTGGCGTCTGCGGTTCCGGCGCCTGGCGGTGGATGGCGACGCCAGTGATCACGAGCGCCACGCCGGCCACCTCCACCCACGACGGGATCTGCGCGAGCACGGCGATGCCGATCACCGTGGCGGTGGCGGGCAGCAGGGCCACCATCAGCGCGTAGGTGGCGCGCGGCAGGCGGCGCATGGCCAGCTGGTCGGACACGTAGGGGATCACCGAGGAGCAGAGCCCGACGCCGACTCCCGCCAGCAGCGCCACCGGGTCGGTGAGCGCCGGCAGCACCTCCCAGCCGCCGATCGGAGTCACGACCACCGCCGCGATCAGCATCGACGCGGCCAGGCCGTCGATGCCGCTCAGCCCGCCGTGTCGGGCCACGCGGTGCGCGAGCACGATGTACGCGGCGAACAGCAGCGCGTTCGCGAAGGCCAGCGCCACCCCGAGCGGCTCGCCCTCGAACTGCACGCCGGTGAGCAGGTACACCCCGGGTACCGCGAGCACCAGCGCGGCGGCGTTGCGCGGGCTGCGCGCGCCGAGAGCCGCCAGCGCGATCACCGGGAGGAACTCGATGGCCGCGACGGTGCCGAGCGGCAGGCGGTCGATCGCCACGTAGAAGCAGGCGTTCATCACCGCGAGGACGCCGCCCCAGGCCAGCAGCAGCCGCCGGCCGGGCCGGTCCAGCTTCGCGAACGCCCGCCAGGGCCGGCGCCAGAACGCGAACACGAGCGCGGCCGAGGCGATCCTGAGCCATGCCACGCCAAGCACGTCCACGCGCGCGAACAGCAGCACCGCGAAGGCGGGGCCGAGGTAGTGGAAGACGGCGCTGACGACGAAGTAGAGGTGTGGAGGGACGCGTTCGGCCACGTATGAAGGATCGTCGACGGAATCGCGTCCGTACATGGCTGAACGTAGGTATCATGGCCTGTATGGCTACGAATGGCCCACTGGATCCCACCAATCGCCTTCTACTTGCCGAGCTCCAGCAGGACGCCCGGCTCTCGCTGGCCGAGCTGGGACGCCGGGTCGGCCTGTCGTCACCGGCCGTGGCCGAGCGCCTCCAGCGCCTCGAGCAGAGCGGCGCCATCATGGGGTACCGCGCGGAGGTGGACCCGCGCGCGCTCGGCCTGTCGCTCGGCGCGATCATCCGCATCCGGCCGTCGCCGGGCCAGATCCAGAACGTGGCCGAGCTCGCGCAGCGAACGCCCGAGGTGGTCGAGTGCCACCGCGTGACGGGCGAGGACTGCTACGTCATGCGCGCGTACGTGCGCGACGTCCTGCACCTCGAGGAGGTGATCGACCGGTTCACGGTGCTCGGCCAGACCACCACCTCGATCATGCAGTCGTCGCCCGTGCCGGGCCGGCCCGTGTCCGTGGACGCATGAGGTGGGCCTTCCGCTGCTCACCGAACGACTCGAGCTGCGGGCCTTCGAGCCGGGCGACCTCGAGGCGCTCCACGCGATCTACGGCGATCCGGAGGTCACGCGCCACATCCCCGACTACCCGACGCTGGACCACACGCGTCGGGCTCTCGACATCCACGTGCGCGAGGCGCGCGCGGGAAACCCGGCGTTCTGGGCGCTGATCGAGCGCGAGTCCGGAGAGCTGATCGGTGACGCCGGCATCGGCCTGATCGAGGGCGTCGGACCCGAGTTCGAGCTCGGCTACACCCTTGGGCCGCGCTGGTGGGGGCGGGGCTATGCCACCGAGGCCGCCGTGGCCGTGCGCGACTACGCCCTGGGGCCGTTGGCCCTGCCCGAGGTGCTTGCGCTCGTGCGGCCCGCGAACGCGGCGTCGATCAACGTGCTGGAGAAGATCGGGATGCAGCGCGTGGGAACGCGGCACGCGTACGGCGCCCAGCACCTCGTTTACTGCACCGTGAGCGTGCCCTCCATGCCGGCGGCCTTGTGGCCGTCGACCGGGCAGTAGTACTCGTACTCGCCGGCCTTCACGGTGGCCGCGACCTTCGTGGTCTCGCCATCGCCGATCGTGTCGCTCGACTCCTCGATTCCGTTGCCCTCGACCTCGACCGCGTGCGGGAGGGACGACGGGTTGTCGAGGACGATCGTGACCTTGCCGGCCTTCGCGGTGAGGGTGCTCTTGTCGAACTTCAGCGCGCCGCCTGGGTCGGCGCTCAGCTTCAGCGTCTGGGCCTTGCCGCCCCCGCCACCGCCGGTCTCGCTCGCTCCGCCTCCGCCGTCGGTGCCGGATTTCGTCTCGGTCGTGTTGACGTTGCCCGAGCTGCCGCCGTTGTCGTCGTCGTCGTCTCCGCAGCCGACGCCGACGAGGGTGAGCGCGCAGAGCACCGCGACGATGGAGAGGGTGCGCATGGGCTGTTGTACGCAGCGGCTCTGGGGGAGGTTCAGTAGACCAGCTTCCCGCGCATGACCTCCGGGCCGTGCTTCCCGCCGGCCGACGGGCGCGTGACCACCACCACGTGGTACTCGCCCGGACGGACCGCGGCGGTGAGGTCCGCCGAGGCGGTTCCGTCGGCTCGCGCGTGGAAGGTCCCGCCGTTGACCCAGTGGCCGTCGGTGCGCACGCACCAGAGCTCGTAGACGGTCCCGCGGCCCACCGGCAGGTCGTGCGCACGCAGCTGCACGCGCGTGCCGGCGGCCACCTCCGCGACGCTCGCGTTGCCGAGCACGCGCCCCGAGGTGCTCCAGAGCTCGGCGCTCGCAAAGGCGCGCTCGCCTCCGCCGGGGAGCACCAGCGCGAGCACGGCCGCGAGGGCCACGGCCACGGCCGCTGCGGCGGGTATCGCGAACCGCCGCCACCGGCGCCGGGGTCGCGCGGCCTGCGCGCGCTCCCTGACGAAGCGGTCCAGCACCGCGTCCTCGAGCTGCGGGGAGAGTGGGGCGATCGTGTCGTGCGCCTGCGCGCTGTCGAGCAGCGCGGGCAGCGATGCCAGCCGGCGCCGCTCCGCGGCGCAGCGCTCGCACCCGGCCAGGTGCATCGTCATCTCGTCCATCTCGGCGGGCTCGAGGGCGCCGAGGACGTACGGGCCGATCAGCTCGCCGTGGCTGCGGCAGCCCGTCACGGCTCGACCTCCATCTCGTCCAGGATCAGCCGCAGGCTGCGGAGGGCGTAGGAGGTCCGGCTCTTGACCGTGCCGAGCGGGATGCCGGTGCGCTCGGCGATCTCGCGCATCGTCAGGCCGCCGTAGTGGGCGAGGCGGATCACCTCGCGGTGGGCGGGCGAGAGCTGCGCGAGCGCCGCCGTGATCTGCCAGCGCAGCACCGCCTGGTCCAGCGCGGCGTCGATCTCGGCAGCGCTGTCGAGCGAGTCCGCCTCCGCGCGCTGGGGCCGCGCGGCCGAGCGGCGGTGGGCGTCCACGATCCGGTTGCGCGCGATCGCGTAGAGCCAGGTGCGCACGCTCGCACGGCGCTGGTCGTACTCGCCCGCGTGGCGCCAGAGCTGCGCGAACACGTCCTGCACGATCTCCTCCGCCTGCTCGCGGTCGCCGAGCGCGCTGCTCGCAAAGCCGAACAGCTCGCCGGCGTAACGGCGGTAGAGCTCGCGCAACTCGTCCCCGCTGCGGTCGCGCGGCAGACGTTCGACCAGCATCGCGTCGCTCGACGGCATGCATCAAGCTATACGCGATCGCGCGTCCCGTGGGTCAATCTCGGCGCAGCAGAACCAGCGCAAAACCGAGCGTCTCACGCCCATCAGGCATGGTCAGCCGGCCTCGAGCGAGGCGGGCGCGCTCGCGCAGCGCGTCGGCCCCGGGATCCTCCGGATTCGCGGCGGCCCAGCGCTCCGCGTTCAGGATCAGCCGCCACTCGTAGCGGTCCCAGTCCGCCTCGCTCGCGGCGGACGAGTGGAGCGGGGTGAGGCCCGCCTCCTCCGCGGCACGCATGAGGCCGGGGTAGTCGGGCAGCTCGTCGGAACTGGCAGCGCCGAGCGCCCGCAGGTACTCCTCGCTCGGCGGGCGTCGCCAGTAGCCCTCGCCGAGAAGCACCTGGCCGCCCGGCTCGGTCAGCTCGTACAGCGCGCCGAGCGCGTCCGGAAAGCCACCGAGCGCGTGGCTCGAGGCGATGCAGAGCACCAGGCCAAAGCGCCCGTCGGGCGGGCTGTCGCTCACCCGCAGGTCCAGCTCCGGGCCCGCCTCCTCCACGAGAGCCGAGTCCGAGTCATAGCCGACGCCGCGCACATCCCAGCGTGCAGCCACGCGGCGCAGCACCTCGCCGCGCCCGCAGGCCACGTCCAGGACGCGCGCTCCCGGCGCCAGCTCCAGGAGCTCGATCGCCTCGTCGAGGGCGGCGTGGCCAAGCGGGTTCCAGAGCCGCAGCTCTCCGTGGGCGATCCGGGAGGCCTCGGCGCGATCCACCGCCGCAACGTACCTTTCAGGCCGTGCCCCCGGCCCCCACCGCCTCCCTCGGCGAGTCCTTCGAGTCGTTCTTCGACGCGGTCGACTCCTTCTTCTCGAACCTCGCGTCGGTGCGGCCGTTGCCGCTGCTGGTGGCCCTCGTGCTGTTCACGTGCTACCTCTCGCTGCGGGCGCGCGCGAGCTTCAACATCCTGCGAGCGGCGTACCCGACCGAGCGCATCGACTTTCGGCGCATCTGGGGCGCCTACTTCGCGGGCTACGGCTTCAACGCGGTGATCCCGGCGCGCGGCGGCGACGTGGTGCGCCTCTTCCTGACCAGGAACTCGATCCCGAACGCCAGCTATCCCGCCGTGGGCGCAACCTTCGCGGTGGAGACGATCTTCGACATCGTGATGGGGTCGCTGATCCTGACCTTCGCCTTCACGCAGGGCGTCTTCCCCAAGCCCCCGGACTTCGCCAAGCTGAACGCGTTCGACCTCTCGTATCTCGCGCAGCACCCGAAGTTCACGCTCTTCCTGATCACACTGCTGGCCGTGGGGAGCCTCGTCGGGTTCGCGCTCCTGAGCGTGCGCGCCAAGGCCTTCTGGGAGCGGGTCCGCCAGGGCTTCACGATCCTCCAGGACCGCGAGCGCTACATCCGCGAGGTCTTCCTGGTTCAGCTCGGCGGCTGGTGCTTTCGCTTCGCGGCCTTCTGGATGCTGCTGGAGGCGTTCAACGTGGGCGGGTCGGTGAAGAACGTGCTGCTGGTGCTCGGCGTGAACGCCGTGTCGGCCGCGGTGCCGTTCACGCCGCAGGGGGCGGGGGTGCAGCAGGCGCTGCTCACGAAGGTCTTCGCCGGCCCGGGCAAGACCGCGACGGTGGCGGCCTACTCGGTGGGCCAGCAGATCGCGATCGGCGCGCTGACCTTCGGCATCGGCTTCGCCTCGCTCGTCTTCATCTTCCGCTACCGCAGCTTCAGGGAGGTCATAGCCCGCGGACAGGAGGAGCGCGCTACGTCCCGAAGCCCTCGCGAGCCTCGCGCACCAGGATGACCGCCTCGGGGAAGAGCGCCTGCATCGCGGCGCGCAGCTCCTGAGTCTGCTGCTCGGCGTTGCCCTGGAGGTTGAGGCGGTTGAGGCCGGCGACCGTCATGTCGACGGCCAGCTTGATCGCGTTGTCGGCCCAGGCCACTCGTTGCGCTCCCTGCATCTGCTGGGCGAACTCCTCCATGCGCCGGCGCAGCTCGTCCGGGTCGCCGAAGAGGCCGCCGAATGGGTCTTCAGAGGACATGCCTCAAGGGTAGGGGGTCTCCGATACAGTCGCCGCGTGCGCATCGCGGAGGTGATGACCCAGGGCGTGGTGACGGCCGAGAGCGGCGACAGCCTGCAGCACGTCGGCGAGCTGATGCGCGACCGCAACGTGGGCTCCGTCGTGATCTGCGACGCGGGCCGGCCCGTCGGGGTGATCACCGACCGCGACCTCGCCCTGGCGGTGGTGGCCGACCGCATCGGGCCAGACTCCCCGGCCGGCGACCACGCGTCGCGCCCGATCGTGACCGGTGAGGTCGAGATGGACCTCGAGGAGGCGGTGGTGATCATGATCCAGCACGGCATCCGGCGACTGCCGGTCACGCAGGGCGAGGGCCTGGTCGGCATCGTGACGATCGACGACCTGGCGGTGCGCGCCGGCGACCTTCACCAGGCGCAGCAGATCACCGCCGAGGTGGCCAAGGCCGCGCTGCCCGAGTTCTACTTCCACCAGCGCGGGGGCTGAACGTGGCGCCGATTACACCGGACCAGCTGCGGACCCGACAGCGGGTCGAGGGCCTGATCAGGCTGATGGCCCCCGCTCTCGACGTGGTGCTTGCCGTGGGCGAACGCGTCTCGCGCATCGTCGAGCCCGAGGACGTCGAGTACTACCCGCCTCGCGTCACGCGCGAGAGCGCCCCGCCGCCGAAGACGCCGTGAACCGCGAAGAGCAGCTGCAGTGGGAGGCCCGCTGGGCCCGGCCGGCCGCGATCGCGGCGATCCTGGCCGGGGCCCTGCTGCTCGTGAGCGCGATGCTCTTCTTCCCGGAGGACCGCGAGGGGATCCAGCGCCATCCCGACTTGCTGCTGTCGATCGACGAGCAGTCGGGCGGCTACCTGGCGTCGGCGGTGCTGGGCGCGCTCGCCGGCTTGCTCCTCGTGGGAGCCTTCCTCTACCTCTTCCGCGCGACGCTGGCCCGCGGCGGTGGGGTGCCGCCGTGGTTCCAATACCTCGTGATCGGGGCGCCGGTCCTGTATGCGGTGTCGACCGTCGCGGGCGCGTTCGAGGCGATCGACCTTGCAGAGGACTTCGCCGGCGGAAGGCCGATCCGCGGCGAGGCCGGCGCCGACCGCGCGGATGAGCTGGGCGGGGCGAACGCGGTCCTCGTGGCCCTCGCGACCGCGGGCACCGTGGGCGTGGCGTTCCTGTTCGTGATGCTGCCGCTGCGCGCGCGGCGGGTCGGGCTGCTCACGCCGTTCATGGGCATTCTCGGTGTGATCGCGGGGGCGCTTGTGGTGTTCCAGCTCACCGGCGTGTCGTCCGTGATCCAGGCGTTCTGGCTCGGCGCGCTCGGGCTGGTGTTCCTCGGCAGGTGGCCGGGCGGGCGTGGACCCGCATGGGAGAGCGGCCAAGCGGAGCCGTGGCCGAGCGCGGCGCAGCGGCGCGGCCTCGCGCCAATGCCGGGCGAGGAGGAGCCGGCAAAGCTCGACCCCACGCCGCCGGAGCCGGAGCCCGTGCCGGAGCGGCCGGCCTCGCGCAAGCGGCGCCGCAAGCGCTAGCGGCGCCCCGCTCAGGCGATGGCCGGGGCCGCCGGCAGCCGCTCGAGCGCTGCGTCCATGTCGGCCTCGGAGAACTCCGGGTCCTCGAGCTTGCCGGCCAGGTAGCTCTCGTAGGCGGACATGTCGAAGTGGCCGTGGCCTGAGAGCCCGAGCAGGATCACGCGCTCCTCGCCCGCCAGCTTCGCGTCCTCGGCCTCCTCGATCACGGCGCGGATGGCGTGCGCCGGCTCGGGGCCCGGGATGATCGCCTCGGTGCGTGCGAACTGGAGCGCCGCCGCGAAGGTCTCGTTCTGCTTGTAGGCGCGCGCCTCCACGAGGCCGTGCTTCACGAGTCCGCACAGCATCGGCGAGTCACCGTGGTAGCGCAGCCCGCCCGCGTGCACCGGCGGCGGGACGAAGTCGTGGCCGAGCGTGTACATCGGCATCAGCGGCGTGAGTCCGACCGTGTCGCCGAAGTCGTAGCGGTACGCCCCGCGCGTGAGCGTGGGGCAGGCGGCCGGCTCGGCCGCGAGGAAGCGGGTCGTGGCGCCGTCGCGCAGCACGCGGCGCACGAAGGGGAATGCGAGTCCCGCGAAGTTCGAGCCGCCGCCCACGCAGCCCACCACGACGTCCGGCTCCTCGCCCGCCATCTCCATCTGCGCCATCGCCTCCTGGCCGATCACCGTCTGGTGGAGGCAGACGTGGTTCAGGACCGAGCCGAGTGCGTAGTTCGTGTCCGGGTCGCCGGCCGCCACCTCGACCGCCTCGGAGATCGCGATTCCGAGTGATCCGGTGGGGTGCGAGGCCTGGCTCTTGCCCGCCTCGGTGGTGTCGCTCGGGGAGCGGATCACCGTGGCGCCCCAGCTCTCCATCATCGCGCGCCGATATGGCTTCTGGTCGTAGCTCGCGCCGACCATGTAGACGACGCACTCGAGCCCGAACTGCGCGCACGCCATGGCGAGCGCGGATCCCCACTGGCCGGCGCCGGTCTCGGTCACGAGGCGCTTCACGCCGGCCTGCTTGTTGGCGTACGCCTGGGCCACCGCGCTGTTCGGCTTGTGGGAGCCGGCCGGGGAGACGCCCTCGTACTTGTAATAGACGTGCGCGGGCGTATCGAGCGCGCGCTCGAGGCGGTGCGCCCGGTAGAGCGGTGTCGGCCGCCACAGCTTGTACGTGTCCCGAACCCCCTCGGGCACCTCGACCTCCGGGTCCATCGACACCTCCTGGCCGATGATCTCCATCGGGAAGATCGGCGTCAGGTCGTCAGGGCCGGCCGGCTCCATGGTGGCTGGACTGAGCGGCGGAAGCGGCTCGCCGGGAAGGTCGGGGAGCAGGTTCACCCAGTGGGTAGGGATGCGGTCCTCGGTGAGCGTGAACTTGGTCTGATCGGTCACGCGGCGATCCTAACGTGACTACCATCGCGCCCCCAATGGATCCCGCCTCGCGCACCCGTCTGATCGCGCTGGCCGTGCTGCTCGCGATCTCGGTGCCCCTGATCGTGATCGCCGCTTCGGGCAGTGGCTCCGACGAGGGCGGCGGCGGACGGCATCCGCGTGGAGCCGTCCAACCGCGGGCTGCCCGAGATCGTGATCTACCTCGAGGACCCGGACGTGAACAGGCTGGCCACCACGGGCGGCAAGAGGCGGGTGGCCATCGAGTGCACCGATCAGGCCGGCGCTCTCGTCTTCGACACAACCGAGCGCTGGCCGTTCAGCGACACCGACGGCGGCGTCTTCGACCCGCACGTGCACGTGCCCGTGGACCCGTCGCTGCTGGGCTCGGTGGCCCGCTGCCGGCTGAAGGGGACCGACCCGGAGCTGGAGGGCGGCCGCCCTAAGCAGCGTTGACCGCGGCCGCGATCTCGCGATAGGCCGCCGCGGGGTCTCCGGAGCCGAAGATCGACGAGCCCGCCACGAACAGCGTGGCCCCGGCGTGGCGGGTGGCCTCGGCGGTGGCCGCGTCGATGCCGCCGTCCACCTCGATCGGGACGTCCGGGCCGAGCAGCTCGCGCAGGCGGGCCACCTTGGCGGTGGAGCTCTCGATGTAGGGCTGGCCGCCCCAGCCGGGGTTCACGGTCATGCAGAGCACGTGGTCCAGCTCGGCCACGAGGCCGGACACCACCTCGGGCGGGGTGGCTGGGTTGAGGGCGAGCCCGGCGTCGAGGCCGGCGGCGCGCACCGCCTGGAGCGCGTAGTGCACGTGCGGCGTGGCCTCCCAGTGCACGATCAGCGTGTCCGCGCCCGCCGCGGCGAACTCCTCGATGCGGCGCTCCGGGCGCTCGACCATGAGATGCACGTCGAGCACGCCGCCGCGGTCGTGCACGAGGTCGCGCAGCGCATCCACGATCAGCGACCCGATCGAGATCGGCGGCACGAAGTGGCCGTCCATCACGTCCACGTGGATCACGCGCGCGCCCGCGTCCATGACCTCCTCGACCTGCTCGCCGAGGCGGGCGAAGTCGGAGGCCAGGATCGAGGGGGCCACACGGACGTCCTGTAACAACGCGGAGCGCAAGGCGGGGCGACGGTACCACGCCGCCCGGCCTTGCCCTCCAGCTCCGCCTGCCTAACCCGAGGTCGGGTTCTCGGTCCGGTTCTCCTCCTGGTCCTCGACCTGGTCGAGCGAGGTGATGTCGCGGCGGATCACCACGCTCGCAGTCGTTGTCCACCTGGTCGAACTGGTCGGCGATCACGCGATCGCGGCCCTCGCCGCAGTGCACGAGGTCCAGCTCGCCGTCGCGCACGCGGAAGCGGTCCGCGCCGTTGCCGCCGTCGAGCGTGTCTCCCTCCGTGTCGCCGATCGCGGCCACGTCCACACGCGCGAGCGCCCAGAGCACGTCCGGGCCGTCACCGCCCTCGGACTTGTCGCGGCCCGGATTGGCGAAGATCTTGTCCGCCCCGGCGCCGCCGCTCTGCACGTCGTCGCCCTGTCCGCCGGACATGAAGTCCCGGCCCAGGCCGCCGTTCGACACGTCGTTGCCGAGACCGCCGTGCAGGCGCTCGCAGCGGAAGCGACGGAAGCCGAAGCCCGGACCGCCCTCGATCGTGTCGTCGCCCAGCCCGCCGAGGATGCGGTCGCAGCCCCGGCCTCCGTTGAGGACGTCGTTGTCGCGACCGCCGTGGACCTGGTCCCGG
The DNA here is from genome assembly GCA_963771715.1 of uncultured Thermoleophilaceae bacterium. GTDB lineage: Bacteria > Actinomycetota > Thermoleophilia > Solirubrobacterales > Thermoleophilaceae > JACVRW01. The sequence continues at coordinate 162,827 of CAVYUQ010000003.1, read as the reverse complement.
CCGCGGCCCGCGTGCACCGTGTCGGCGCCCGCGCCGCCGCGCACGAGGTCGGCGCCGGCCAGGGCGTGGACCGTGTCGTCACCGCCTCGGCCGATGATGTGGTCGCTCTGGCTCGTCCCGATCAACGCGTTGGAGCTCGCGTCACCAACGATCCGAGCCGCCATCGCGACTGCGGCCGCCACGAGCGAGAGCGCCGTGGCCATTGCCAGGGCGATGAGAATCCGGTTGCTACGCTGCCTCACGGGGCATCCTCCTTGGTCGGTGGGTGCCCCTTTAACCGTGTTTGGCGGACGCGAGTTGCGCTCTGCTCAGGCGCGCGCGGCCTGCTTCGCGTGCGCGCGGATCTCGGACAGGATGCGTTCGAGGCGCGGCTCGGTGTCGCGGTCGACGAAGGTCATCGCCGCGGCGACCGCGGGGTGCACGCGCGCGATCTCGGCGTGCAGCGCGTGCGCGACGGCGCGGTAGGCGGGGTGCCCCTCGCGCCCGGAGCGGAGCTCGATCAGGTGCATGGCCTCGCGCGCGTTCATGTCGAGGATGTAGCGGATGCGGTAGCCGAGCGCGAGCGCATAGGGGGCGAGCTCGGGGAGGCCGAGCTCCACGATGCGGGCGTGCTCGGCGCGCGAGCGCTCGAGGCCCGCCCGGTAGAGGTCGCCGACGCCGGCCTCGTCGAGCTCCTCGGGCACGCCCGCCCCGAGCTCCGGCCCGAGCGTCTGCCACTGGACCGTGAGCAGGCGGTGGCGCTGGAGGTCGCGGAAGGCGCCGTAGTCGGACACGACCTCGAAGCGGTAGGACAGCGCCTCGAAGCCGCGCCCCGGGCGGTGGCGGCGGTTGTGGCGCTCGCCCGACGAGCTCGGACAGCATCGCCGCGCGCTCGTCCGGCGGCAGGTTGTGGAGCGCGGCGCGCGCCTCGTCCTCGGACACCGCGGCCGACTCGAACAGCAGCGCGGCCAGCAGCTCCTCCTCGCTGCCCCGGACGGACAGCAGCCGCACGGCCGGGCCGGCCTCGTCCTCACCGCCGCGGGCACGGTCGAGCCCGAGCCGCGCCGCCCAGCGGTCGGCGGTCGCCTCGCGCTGCTCCAGGTACTCGATCCACTCGCCGCCGCGGTCGGGCCGTTCCACGCGCGCCACGAAGCTCGGCACCACGGCCTTCAGCTCGTTCAGGATCATGCCCGCGTACTCGCGCGCCTCCGGCAGCGGCGATCCGGTCAGGCGCAGCAGCAGCTGCTCGTACGCCTGGCCCGACGCGAAGATGCCCACGTGCGACAGCGAGGCGGCCGGCAGCAGGCCGCGCAGCAGGTCGAGCGCCTTGGCGCGGATGCGAGCGCATGTGCGCCGCCTCGGGCTCGCCGTCGGTGCGCGGGAAGCGCTCGGCGGCCCATGCCTCGACGCGGGGCAGCGCCTCGGAGTAGGCACTGAAGAGTGAGTCCATCGCTGCCTCGTACTCCGGGCCCAGGTCCGGGTGGCGCCAGTAGCGGTAGCCGAGGCCCTCGCCCATCGGGGCGTCGTAGGCCATGTAGCGGGTGGACTGCTCGAGGTACGCCGCGAGCCGGCCGCGCTGGAGCAGCTTCGTCATCACGTTGGAGACCCACTCGCACGGCGATGTGCGCGCCGCCGAGCTGCGCCACCGAGTCGTCGCCGTAGCCGATGAAGATGCGCTCGTAGAGCTTGCGGGCGCGCTCGCCCTCCTCGCCGTCGAAGCCGGCGCCGGGCACGGCGTCGGCGGCGAACTCCTCCAGGTAGAGCCGCCGCAGCGTGCCCTGGTAGCGCGAGTAGCGCGCGAACAGCGCGCCCTTCACGGTCTCCGGCAGGTTCACGAGCGCGAAAACGGGCCGGTCGAGGTTGGTGAAGTGGGGCGCGAGAAGGGCGCGCTCCTCGTCGGTGAAGGTCTCGACCGGGTAGTCCATCGGCCGCGCGCCCACCTTAGCGGCGCGGTCGGCGGGGCGTTTACTGCAGCGTTGAAGAGGCGGTTCTTCGGGGACTGTCCTGTTCTAGGCTTGCTATGCAAGCCCTGGGCAGGACGGTCGACCTCCTCAGTGCTGTCGTTCGAGGGCCGGGGCGTTACGCCAGCCGGTGCTCCAGCACGCACTCGAGCCGCGCGCTCGTCTCGTCCACGGGCACCGCCTTGTCGATGCGCATCTCGATGCGGCGGCCGTCGACGCTGAGCGTGGCCACCTGGTTGTCGAACCAGGGGCCGTCGCCGATCATCCGCCAGCCGATGCCCGGGTCGCGCACCCCGGCGAGCCGGGCGAGCGTGCGCATCGCGACCTCGAATGGACGCGACATGCCGATCCGGATGCTCTGGCGCTCGCTTCTTCTCGAGCGGATTGCGGTAGGGCGAGCAGACCGCCTGCCAGACGCTCGACTTCATCCCCGTGCCGCGCGGGTAGCCGACCTCGAACAGGTAGGCGTGGTGGACGTCGCCGGAGAGGGTCACGATCGACGCCGGCGGCTCGCCGCGCTCGCCCGCCCCGACCGCCCTGAACAGCTCGGCCAGCCGGGCGAACGACTCCTGGAACGCGGCCCAGTGCTCCATGTCCGCCGCCTGGCGCAGGTTCTCGGCCGCCCCCGCGGCCGCGCCGCCCCAGGCGCCGCCCGCCACCGCCTCGCTCCAAGCCTCGAGGAAGTGCATGCCGCGCCCGAGCAGCCAGGGCAGCGATGTGGCCACGAGCAGGTGGTCGAAGCCGCCCGTGGCGTGCTCGGTGAACCCAGTCCCACTCGTCGGGGTCGAGCATCGAGCGCCTGCCCTCCTCGAGCATGCGCCCGGCGCGCGAGTCGATCACCACCAGGCGCGTGTTGCCGAGGTCGCGGCAGTAGCTCCAGCGCATGCCGGAGGTCTCGCGGTCGGCCTTGAAGGCGAACGCCTCGAGCAGGTCCTCGGCGTCGTCGGCCTCCTTGACCCGCTTCAGCAGCTCGTCCTCCTGGTGCGAGTCGGGGGAGAGGTTGCCGAGGTGCTGGTAGACCCAGTACGACGCCAGCGCCGCCTTGATGTGCTCGTTCCACCACTCGTGCTTGCGCATCTCCTCGAGCCACGCCTGGGAGATGTTCCAGTCGTCGTGCACGTCGTGGTCGTCGAAGATCATCGCCGTCGAGACGGTGGAGAGCAGCCAGCGGATGGCGGGCTCGCTCCAGCTCTCCAGGTAGAGCCGCGTGTAGTCCTCGAAGTCGAGCACGCGCTCGCCGGGCGGCTCCGCCGGATCGCGGCGCGTCTCGATGAAGGCCTGGGTTCCGGGCGACACCTCGTCGGCGTAGACCTGGTCCCCGATCATCAGCAGCACGTCCGGCCAGTGCTCGCGCGGCTCGTCGCGCATGCGCAGCGCCAGCGTCCGCAGGGCGTCGATCTCGCGGCCGCGCGCGTCCTCGTCCTTGCGCAGCGAGTACGGCGGCTCGTGCGGAGCGGCCACGCGGCAGGAGCCGAACGCGATCTGGAGCGGCTCCTCCTTCGGGTAGGTGTGGAACGCGCTCGCGGGGAAGCCGTCGTCCTGCGGCCAGACCCGCTCGCCGTCGAGCGTGACCTCGTACTCGTGCCAGCTGCCGGGCTCGAGGCCGTCGCAGCACACGAGCGCGTAGTGGTGGTCGCAGACGCAGAAGGTGCGCTCGCGCGTGCCGAGGATCTCCACCTCGCACGGCGAGTCGGTCTCCACCCAGAGCACCGCCTCGGTCTCGCCCACGTAGCGGAGCAGGGGACCGAGTACGAGCGAGGGCATGGTGGCAAGGTACCCCGGGGAGTAGCTTTCGGATCGTGGAGTCGCAGCTCATGGAGGTGGGGCGGTCCATCCACGCCGCGTTTCCCGGGAAGTCGCGCCACCCGCTGCGCGCGCTCGACCAGCGGGCCATGGAGCTGGCCTCGCAGGACGCCGAGCTGCGTGCCGCGCTGTTCCGCTTCGTGGACGTGACCCCCGCCTGCCGCTCGCTCGACGACCTCGCGCGCCACCTGACCGGGCTACCTGGAGGAGGTGGACGAGCGTCCGCCGCCGATCGCGGCCGCCATGCGCATGTCCGGCACGAAGCCCGGGCGCGCGGCGCTCGGAGCGGCGGCCGCGGCGGGCGTGCGCCACATGGCGCACCGCTTCATCGTCGGCGAGACGCCGAAGGCCGCGCTCAAGGCGATCCGCCACCTCTGGGACAACGGCGCCGCCGTCTCGCTCGACCTGCTGGGCGAGGCGACCGTGACGCAGGCGGAGGCCGACCGCTATGCCGCGCGCTGCCTCGACGCGCTCGAGACGCTCGCCGAGGCGGCGCCGTCCTGGCCCGAGCGCCCGGTGCTCGAGGCGGACTCGCTCGGCCCGCTGCCGCGCGTGAACCTGTCCGTGAAGGTCTCGGCGCTCACGCCGCTGCTGCGCCCGGAGGCGCCGGAGATCGGCCGCGAGGACGCGGCCCGCCGCATGCGGCCGCTGCTCGTGCGCGCGAAGGAGCTCGGCGCCCACCTGCACATCGACATGGAGTCCGTGGACACGATCGAGGCCACGCTCGGCCTTGTGTTCGAGCTGCTCGACGACCCCGAGCTGCGCGCGGGACCGTCCTCCGGGATCGTGATGCAGGCCTACCTGCGCGAGTCGCCGGAGCAGCTCGAGCGCGTGCTTGACTGGGCGCGCACGACCGAGCGCGAGCAGCCGCTGGTGGTGCGGCTGGTGAAGGGCGCGTACTGGGACCACGAGGTCGTGGACGCGCGCCAGCACGGCTGGACGCCGCCGGTGTTCGAGGACAAGCGCGAGTCGGACCGCAACTTCGAGGCGCTCACCCTGCGCCTGCTCGAGGCGTGGCCGCACGCGCGTCCGGCGATCGCCTCGCACAACCTGCGCTCGGTGGCCCACGCGCTTGCGGCCGCGCGCGAGCTCGGGCGCGAGGACCGCGACGTGGAGTTCCAGGTGCTGCGCGGCCTCGGCGACGAGCTCGCCGCAGCGCTCGCCGACCTCGGCCAGCGCGTGCGGATCTACTGCCCCGTGGGCGACATGGTCGCCGGCATGGCGTATCTGGTGCGCAGGCTGCTGGAGAACACCTCGAACGAGTCCTTCCTGGGCGAGCAGCAGCGCGGCACGCCGATCGAGCAGCTGCTGGCCGCGCCGTGAGCTTCCGCAACGAGCCGATCCTGGAGCTGCGCCGCGCGCCCGCGCGCGAGTCGCTGCTGGAGGCGCTGCGCGGCCTCGACGCGCGGCTGCCGCTCGAGGTGCCGATCCTCGTGGGCGGCGAGCGCGGGGCCGCGTCCGGGCTCGACTCGACCGACCCGGGGGCGCCGGACCGCCTGGTGGCGCGGGCCGGCAGCGCGACCGAGGCGGACGCCGCCGCGGCGGTCGAGGCCGCGGAGCGCGGCTTCCGCGAGTGGAGCGCGAGGCCGGCGGCCGAGCGCGCCGAGGTGCTGCGCCGCGCGGCGGCGATCCTGCGCGAGCGGCGCCTCGAGCTCGCCGCGCTTCAGGTGCGCGAGTGCGCGAAGCCGTGGCCCGAGGCGGACGGCGACGTGTGCGAGGCGATCGACTTCCTCGAGTACTACGCGCTGGAGGCGATCGAGCTCGACGCCGGACGCCCGCTCGTGCAGGTGCCGGGCGAGCGCAACACCATGCGCTACGCCCCGCGCGGCGTGGCCGCGGTGATCTCGCCCTGGAACTTCCCGCTCGCCATCCCCTGCGGCATGACCGCCGCCGCGCTCGCCGCCGGCAACGCCGCCGTCCTGAAGCCGGCCGAGCAGTCGCCCGCCAGCGCCGGCGCGCTCGTGGACGCGCTCCACGAGGCCGGTGTGCCGCGCGAGGCGCTGTCGCTGCTGCCGGGCTACGGCGAGGCCGGCGCCGCGCTCGTCCGGGACCCGCGCGTGCACGTGATCGCGTTCACGGGATCGAGCGCGGTCGGGCTCGACATCCTGCGCGCCGCGGCCGAGACGCCCGAGGGGCAGGGGCACGTGAAGCGCGTGGTGTCGGAGATGGGCGGCAAGAACTGCGTGATCGTGGACGCGGACGCCGACCTCGACGAGGTGGTCCCGGAGCTCGTGTACTCCGCCTTCGGGTACGCCGGGCAGAAGTGCTCCGCTGCCGCGCGGGTGCTGGTGCACGAGGCCGCGGCCGACACGCTGCTCGAGCGCCTCGCCGGTGCCGTGAGCGTGCTCGACGTGGGCCAGGCGGACCGCTTCGCCACCGAGGTGCCGCCGGTGATCGAGCGCGAGGCGCAGGAGCGCGTGCTCCGCTATGCCGCGATGGCGGAGCCGGTCGCACAGGCCGAGTCGGTGCCCGCCGGAGGGCTGGTTCTGCCCGCCGACGCTGGTGGCGGACCTTCCGGGCGACTCGCCTGTGCTGAGCGAGGAGGTCTTCGGGCCGCTGCTGGCGCTCACGCGCGTGCGCAGCGTGGACGAGGCGTGCGACATCGTCGACGCGCTCCCCTTCGCCCTCACCGGCGGCCTCTTCTCGCGCAGCCCGGCGACCGTGGAGCGCGTGGCCGCCCGGATGCCGGTGGGCAACCTCTACGTGAACCGGGGCATCACGGGCGCGATGGTCGGCCGCCAGCCCTTCGGCGGCAACCGCCGCTCCGGGATCGGCTCCAAGGCGGGCGGGCCCGACTACCTGTTGCAATTCGTCGAGCCGCGTGTAGTTACTGAAAACACCATGCGGCACGGCATACCCGTCGATTGAGCGGGTAGGAGGTAGCCATGATCGGAGCAATCATTCTCGGCCTCTTGGCCGGATACATCGCGAAGGCACTCTTGCCAGGCGACGATCCGGGCGGGTTCTTCGTAACGATCCTGATCGGGCTGGCGGGCTCGCTGGTCGGGTTCTTCATCTTCACGGAGCTACTCGGCATCGGCGACAGCGACATGTTCGACCTGGGTGGCCTCATCGGCGCCATCATCGGGACGATGATCCTGCTGGGCATCTACCGGGCCGTCGCCGGCCGGGACGAGGGTCCCCCAAGGACGGCCACCACGCCCTAAACGGCGCACGTTCACCGCGGGCCACCCTCTAATGTGTGGCCCGCCGTGAGCACCCCTGCCTTCGACCTACAGTCGCATTCGCTCCACTCCGACGGCGAGTTGCCGGCCGCCCAGGTGGTCGAGAACGCCGCGACGGCCGGTGTGGAGCTGCTCGCGCTGTCCGACCACGACACGGTCGACGGCGTGGACGAGGCGCTCGCCGCGGGCGCCGTGCACGGCGTGCGGGTCGTGCCGGCCACCGAGATCTCGGCGGTCGACGGCCAATACGAGGACCTGCACATCCTCGGCTACGGGATCGACCACCGCAGCGCCCTGCTCGGCGAGCGCCTGCTCGACGCGCGCGCCGACCGCGAGCGCCGCGCCGACGCCATGGCGGAGCGGCTGCGCGAGCTCGGCTTCGAGGTGGACCCCGCGCCGATCGAGGCGCGCAAGGTGGCCGGCAAGCCGGTCGGCCGCCCGCACCTCGCGGCCGCGGTGCTCGCGCACCCGGCCAACGCGGCGCGCCTCGAGGAGGAGGGCCACGCGGACGTCTCCTCGTTCATCCCGGCGTACCTGATCCAGGGCATGCCGGGGTACGTGGCGCGCACCCATCCGACCGTCGAGGAGGCGATCTCCTGGATCCACGACGCGGCGGGCGTTGCCGTGTGGGCGCATCCCTTCTGGGACGTCGAGGACAGCGGTGAGGTCTGCGCCTCCATCGAGCGCTATCGCGCGGTGGGTCTCGACGGCGTGGAGGCGTTCTACGCCTCGCACACGCGCGAGCAGACGCTGCTTCTGGCCCAGCGCTGCGACGAGCACGGCCTGCTCGCCACCGGCTCGTCCGACTACCACGGCCCGGGCCACCGCCTCTTCAGCAACTTCCGCGCCTTCGACCTGCACGGCTGCAAGCCGAACCTCGGGCCGATCGCGCACGGAACCCTGGCGGCACCCTCGCGCACCGGCTCCGGGCTCTGCTTCTGGCTCACGGGGCTCTCGGGCTCCGGGAAGTCGACCGTGGGCCGGCTCGCGGCGGGACAGCTGCGCGACCGAGGGCACCACGTGGAGGTGCTCGACGGCGACGACGTGCGCCAGAACCTCTGCGCCGGCCTCGGCTTCTCGCGTGAGGACCGCGACGTGAACGTGCGCCGCATCGCCTGGGTGGCCGACCTGCTCTCGCGCAACGACGTGGTCACCTTCGTGGCCGCCGTCTCCCCGTACCGCGGCACGCGCGACGAGGCCCGCGCCCGGATGGGCGAGCGCTTCGTGGAGGTGCACGTGCGCGCCTCGGTCGAGGAGTGCGAGCGCCGCGACGTGAAGGGTCTCTACGAGCGCGCCCGCGCGGGCAAGATCCAGGCCTTCACCGGCGTGTCCGACCCCTACGAGGAGCCGCTCGCCGCCGAGCTCACGCTCGAGACCGAGTCCGAGTCCCCGGAGGACTCGGCGGCCAGGCTCGTGGAGTACGTGGAGCGGCGGCTGGCGGGGTCGGGCACCGAGCGCGAAGCGGCGCCGAGCGCCTGAACTCAGGCGGGCTCGGGGCGGGGTGCCGGCGCTCCGCGTGGGGCGCCATCGCCGTCGGCGGCCGCTTCAAGGCCGTCCTTCCCAGGCGGCGGCGGTCCCTGACCGCTCGCCGCAGCCATCGCCTCCGCCCGCGCCTGCGCCGGCGTGCGCCTCAGCGCCCCCATCAGCGGCAGCGCCGACAGCACCAGCAGCGCCGCCTGGCGGAAGGCCCAGGCGAAGCCCTCGCGCGCGGAGCCGGCCGTCTCCCGGATGATCTCCTCGTCGAAGCCGGGCTTCGGCTCGAAGCGGTCCTGGGTGCCGCCGGTGTAGTCGTGCAGGGTCGACTGGATCACCATCCCGGCGAGCGGCTTCGGGATCTCCCAGTCGTCCACGATGTCCTCGATCTCGTCGTCCGCGAACCAGGACATGTGCGCGTGCAGGGCGCCGCCGAACGTCGCAATGAGGATCGCCACCCCGATCGCCGCGCCGAGCTGGCGCGCCGTGTTCAGCACGCCCGACGCCAGCCCGAGGTCCTGGCCCGTCACCGCCCCCATGGCGCCCACGTTCAGCGCCGGGAAGCCGATTCCCATACCCGCGCCGATCATCAGCAGGCCGGGGAGGATGCGGATGTAAGCCCAGGCGTCGTCGGCGGTCGCGGGCAGGAACGACACCCACAGCATCCCCACGGACATCACGATCAGTGCCGGCTTCGCGAGCTCGCCCGGCGGGCGCGTGTCGGCCGCCTTGCCCACGAACGGCCAGGCCGCAAGCCCGCATAGCGGGATCGGCACGATGGCGAACGCGGCCTCGAGCTGGGTGTAGCCCCAGAGGTTCACGAACACGAGCGAGAGCAGCAGCAGCGTGCCGATCGCGCCAGCCGCGAAGAACAGCATCCCGATGTTCGCGTTGCGGAACTGCGTGTTCGCCAGCAGGCCCGGCGTGATCATCGGGTCGGGCGCGCGCCGCTCCCACCAGAAGAACAGCACCCCGAGCAGGATCGCGCCCTGCATCAGGCTGAGCCAGAGCGGCAGGTCGCCGCCGAAGGGGTTCGCCTCGATCAGCGCCATCGTGAGGAACAGCACGGCGCCGCCGAGCAGGAACATGCCGCGCACGTCCACCTGCTTGCCGACGGCGCTCAGGTCCCAGGTCTCCGGCCACCAGCGCAGCGCCAGCACGATGCCGACGATCCCGAACGGGACGTTGATGAGGAAGATCCAGTGCCAGCTCGCGATCTCGATCAGCACGCCGCCGAGCACTGGCCCGAAGGCCGACGACACCAGCGCCACGACGGCGATCAGCGCGAGCCCGAAACCGCGCTGCTGCGGCGGGAACACGAGCACGGTCATCGCGAAGCCGAGCGGCGCCAGGATGCCGGCTCCGGCGCCCTGGATCACGCGGAAGACGATCAGCCACTCCACCGACCAGGCCACCGCGCAGAGCGCCGACCCGATCGTGAACACCGCCAGGCCCAGCACGAAGAACTTGCGGCGCCCGAACTGGTCGGCCAGCCGCCCCATCGACACCAGCAGCACCGCGAACACGATGTTGTAGGCGTTGATGACCCACGTGACCGTCCCGATGTCCGTGGACATCTCGTCCTGGAGCTCCGGGATCGAGATGTTCACGATCGAGATGTCCAGCAGGGACATCGCCCAGCCGATCATCATCACGCCGAAGATCCGCCACTTGTGCTCATAGAGGAACTCGGCGGACGGGTTGTGGCGCTCCGTCAGCGCTTCGTCACCGACGGCAACTCACCTCCCTCCGGGAAGCGGCCGTCGTACTGAAGGTCCTTCTTCGTGACGCCGTCCTCGGGCTCGTCGTTGTCGAACGGGTCCATGTCGTTCGGGATGCCGTCGTCGTCCGTGTCGTCGTCGCCGTGCTCGCGCGGCGGGCGCAGGGCGCCGTCGGCGCCGAACTCGGGCAGCGTGCCGCCCGCCACGGTCAGCGACGCGATCGACAGCTCCGTGAGCTTGCCCGGGTCCTCGTTGGCGATGTTGTCGAAGCGCGTGATGTCGTCCTCGACCTCCTCGTCGTCGTCGAACATCCGGCGCACGATCCGCTCGCGGTCCGCCACCACGAGCCAGCGGCGGTCGCGGATGATGATCTGAGTCCCCACGGCCGTGATCGACTTGGGCCGGTCGGGAAGGTCCTCCTGATCCACGTCGTCGAACAGCGCCGTGAGGTCCTCGCCATCCATCTTGCCCGGGATGGTCAGGCCCAGGAAGGACAGCAACGTTGGAGCCACGTCCTGCGTCGAGGCGTACCAGTCCACGTCGTCGCCCGACTTCTCCCCGTCGGGATGGCGGATCAGGTACGGGATCTCGTACGAAATCCGGTGCGAGGTGGGCGCGGCGCGGCCGAGGTAGCCGTGCTCGCCCAGGGCCAGGCCGTGGTCGCCGAGCACGTACAGGGCGGTGTCGTCAGGCACCTCGTCCAGCAGCTTCCCGAGCTCGTCGTCCACCGCCTCCACGTGCGCCACGTAGGCCTCGCGCACGCGGTCGATGTCGTCGTCGGAGAACTGGAGCTCCACCATGCGGCCGTCGGTGGGGCCGAGCCCGTCGTCCTCCGCGCGCCCCGGCCGGACGTAGAAGGGCGGGGCGGCGTAGGCGTCGACCGGGTCGAACGGGTCCACGGCGACGAAGAACGAGTCGGCCTCGCCGACCTCGCGAAGGGTCTTGATGCCCTCTCGGAACGTGCGCTTCGTCGCGTTCGTGAGCCGCGCGAAGGACTTGAGGAGCTCCTGCTCGATCGTCGTCGGGAGCTCGACAGGCGGCGTCGCCTCCAGGGCGCCCGCGCCTGGGCGGCGCACGTCCACGAAGCGCGGCCCGTCGAACACCGGGTTGTCGGTCACGTAGATGGTCTCCACCCCGGCCTCGCGCGTGACCTCCATCAGCAGCGGCTGGTGATCCCAGACCGGGTTGAAGCCCGGCACCGACGGGAAGCCCTCGAGGCGGCGCCAGTCGCGGAACGGGAAGGCGCGCATGCCGGTCACGAGCGAGCGCCGGACCGACAGCGCGGGCATCGACTCCGGGATCGCCCGGTCGAAGCGCAGCGAGTTCTTGGTCAGCTCGTTCAGGTTCGGAGTGTCGGCGGGCGCGCCCCCCTCGAAGGCGTCCACGTGGTCGGCACGTACGAGCGGCAGCACCACCAGCAGGGCGTTCCGGCCGCGGTCGTCGCCGAGCTGCGCGGACGCCGGTGCGGCGGCGAGCGAGCCCAGCAGTCCGGCGCCGGCCGCGCTTGCGCCGCCGCGCCGCAGCAGGCTCCGCCGCGTCAGGCTCATCCGCCGATCACAGCCTTGCCGCGGTGGCGGCTGAACTGCGGCAGGGTGCCGCCGGCCTCGTCCGAGAGGATGCGCCAGTACTTGTCGACCAGGTCGGGGTGCTCGGCGGCCACGTCCACGAGCTCCTTGGGGTCGTTCCTCTTGTCGTAGAGGCGCTTGCGGAAGCCAGCGCTGTCGGCGATGAAGAACCAGTCGTAGTCGCCGGCGAGGACGTGGTCGTCGTAGCAGGAGGTGAAGTGCGGGCGCGGCGGCGGGCGCTTGCCGTCGAAGATGACCGAGAGGTCCTCGCCGGCCATCATCCCGGGCGCCCGCGCGCCCATGAACGACAGCGCCGTGCGCGCGATGTCGTGGTTCGACGCGAAGTAGTCGTCCCACTGGCCGGCGAGCTTGCCCTCGGGGTGCCGGATCATGAACGGCACGTGGTAGATGTGCCACTGGGCGCGCGAGCCGTGCTTGCCGACGATCCCGTGCTCGCCGAGCGTCAGCCCGTGGTCCGACGAGTAGATGACCACGGTGTCGTCGAGCAGCTTCAGGTCGACGAGCCGGTTCATCAGCCGGCCCACCCACTCGTCCATGAAGCTGATCTCCGCGGCGTACAGCTCGCGGACGCGCTCGATCGTCTCGTCGTCCAGCTCCACGTCGATCACCCACGAGTAGGGCGTCTCGAAGGGCTGGATCGGCGTGATGCCCTGCTCGACCTCGATGCCCTTGGGGCCGCCGAACTTGTTCTGGAACACGCGCGGCGCGTCGAGCGGCTCGTGCGGGTCGAAGCAGTCCACGCCGAGGAAGAAGGGGCTCTTCTCCTTCAGGTCGTCGACGATGTTGATCCCGCTCCGGACCACGCGGGCCGTCGGGTAGTCGCGGTCGCTGTCGCGGTAGATCGAGTTCCAGCCGACCATCGAGCGGAGCCGCCCGACCTCCACCGAGTCGCTCAGCTCGGGGAGCAGGTAGCGCTCGATCGCGCTCCGCGGCGCAGGGCGCTTGAAGGGCTTGTTGAGGAAGCGGTACGCCCCCTGCGAGTAGCTCGGCCGCACGAAGTCGAGCGTGCGGCGGAAGTTGCCGAAGCGGGGGCCCACGAGGAACGGGTTGTCGGTGCAGTAGCCGGTCTCGACGCCCGCCTCGCCCAGAACCTCGGTCACGATCGGCTGGTGCTCCGGGATCGGGATCCAGCCGGGGCCGAGCGGCAGGCCCTTCGTCGGGACGTAGTTGCGGAAGGGGAACGAGCGCACCCCGGTGAGCAGGCCACGCCGGGCCGGGCCGGTCGGCATCGCCTCGGGCACGGCGAGCTTGAACGCGAGCGAGTCCTTGCCGAGCGCGTCGAGGTTCGGGCGTGTCGACCAGCCGCCCGTCCGGGTTCCAGTGGCCGATGTAGTCCGCGCGCGTGGAGTCGGTGTAGATCAGGACGACGTTCGGCGCGTCCTTGCCGTGCGAGGTGGCGGGTTCGAAGTAGTCGTCGCCGCAGGCGCTCATCCCCACGGCGGCGGCACCTGCGGCACCCGCGCCGAAGAGCCCCCGACGTGTGAAGCGGTTCCCCGAGGCCATTCCGCGCGGCAGGCTAGCTGACGGTCCTTAAGAGCCCGCCGACCACTGCGTGCTCGGGCGCTGCTCCAGCTCGCCGTCCACCTCGATATCCACGCGCTCGTTGTAGAAGGCGAGCATGCTCCTCACGGGCATGGCGTCGTTCAGCGGCAGCTCGTAGCTCCAGGCGATGGCCCGCTCGCCGGCCACGTCCCAGTGCGTCGCGTGACCCTTGTAGGCGCAGGTGGTGCGGTGGCCGTCGTTGCGCGCGAGCTCCGCGGAGACGTCGTCGCGCGGGATGTACCAGCGCGTGGGCAGGCCGGTCTCGAAGAGCGCCACCGCGCGCCGGGTGTCGGCGACCACTTCGCCGTTGATGGTCACGGTGATGTGGCGGGAGGTGCGGCGGCAGTCGATGCGGTGGAACGGGTCGTGCGCGTGGCCGATCAGCGGCTCGTCCTCCTCGAGCCATTCGTCCGGCGCGCTCCAGTCGATCTCGATCAGCCCGTCGTCGTGGCGGGTGATCGCCTCCGGCGGCAGCAGGTCGAGGCGCACGTCCTCCTCCGGGAAGACGTGCCACGGGACACGTCGCTGCGGCTCGGGTACAGCAGCTTCGTCCGCCGGCTGTCCGCCACGAGCTCGCCTGCGCGCCTGGCGCGGATCCAGCGCGGGGAGTCGACCAGGCGTGCCAGCGCGCTACGAGCTCGTCGAGGCTTCGACCTTCTCGGGGACCTCGATCTCGCGCTTCAGGATCTTGCCGGTGGGCCCCTTGGGCAGCTCGTCCACGAACCAGACCTTGCGCGGGTACTTGTAGGCGGCCACCTGCTCCTTCACGTAGCTCTTGAGCTCGTCGGCGTCGACCGACTCGCCCTGCTTCAGCACCACGGCCGCGCCCACCTCCTCGCCGAGCTCGTCGTGTGGCACGCCGACCACCGCAGCCTCCTGGATCGCGGGGTGCTCGTAGAGCACCTCCTCGATCTCGCGCGGGTAGACGTTGTAGCCGCCGCGGATGATCAGGTCCTTCTTGCGGTCGACGATGAAGAAGTAGCCGTCCTCGTCCACCTTCGCCATGTCGCCGGTGCGGAACCAGCCGTCCTCCGTGATCGCCTCCTTGTTGGCCTCGTCACGGTTCCAGTAGCCCTTCATGATGTTGTGGCCGCGGATCACGATCTCGCCGACCTCGCCCTGCGGCAGCTCGTTGCCGTCGTCGTCCCAGACCTGCATCTCCACGCCCTCGATCGGCGTGCCGATGGAGCCGGGCTTGCGCTCCTTGTCGGGGTGGTTGAAGGAGGCCACCGGCGAGGTCTCGGAGAGGCCGTAGCCCTCGAGGATGATGCAGCCGAACTTCTCCTCGAACGCCCGCATCAGCTCTGCCGGCATCGCCGCGCCGCCCGACATGCAGGTGCGCAGGGACGAGCAGTCCGCGCTGTCACAGGACGCCGAGTGCAGCATCGCGTTGTACATCGTGGGCACGCCCTGGAAGATCGTGACGTTGTCGCGCGCGATGATCTCGAGCGCCTTGTCCGGGTCGAAGCGCGGGAGCATCGTCACGGTGGCGCCCACGAAGACGGCGCTGTTCATCGTGCAGGTCTGGCCGAACGAGTGGAACAGCGGCAGGGCGCCCAGCAGCACGTCCTCGTCGCTCAGCTCGCCGAGCTTCTCGGACACGCCCGCTGAGTTCTTGTACAGGTTGGAGTGGGTGAGCTCGGCGCCCTTCGGCTTGCCGGTGGTGCCGGAGGTGTAGAGGATCACGGCGGTGTCCTCGCCGGACTTGTCCGCCATGTCGCGATCGGCCTCCTGCTCGGCCAGGAGCTTCTCGAACTCGCCCGGCTTGACGAGGATCACCTCGGCGCCGGCGCTCTCCGCGCCGGCCTCGGCAGCCTCGGCGAAGTCGCCCCAGGCGAACACGAGCTTCGCCCCGGGATCCTCGAGGTAGAAGCCCACCTCGCGGCCCTTCAGCAGCACGTTCATCGGCACCACGACGCCGCCCGCGCGCAGGATCCCGTAGTAGATCGCGGGGAAGTAGGGCACGTTGGGCAGCATCAGCCCGACGCGATCGCCCGGCTCGAGTCCCTTCGACTTCAGCAGTCCCGCCACCCGCGCGCTGCCCTCGTCGAGCATGGAGTAGCTCAGCTCCACGTCGTCCAGCTTGAAAGCCGTGTGGTCGCCGCCGCGCTCGGCCGTGCGGGTCAGGATGCTGGCCAGGTTCTCGCTCATGACTCTCCCTCGTTCGCTGCGCGCAGCCTAGCGCGGGTTGGCCGGTGGGTCAGCCGATCGGCGGGGCGGGCCAGCGCCGCGCGCCCAGCTCGCGGGAGACGCCCCGGGCCGCCTCGGCCACGGCGGCGGCGATCCCGCGGGCGGGGCCGCGGGGGAGGATGCGCTCGGTGTCGCCCACCACGCCGATGCTGCCCACCGCGTGGCCCGAGTGGTCGAAGATCGCGCCGGCCACGCTCGACTCGCCGAGCACGGCCTCGTCGCGCTCGCGGGCTATGCCGCTTTCGCGCGCCGCGCTCAGCTCCTTGCGCAGGGCCGCGGGTGTGAGCGTGCGGCTCGTGAGCTTCGGCGGGGCCTCGGCCAGGAGGTCCTCGAGCAGCTCTCCGGAGGAGAAGGCGAGGATCGACTTCCCGAGCGCGCTCGCGTGCACCGGCAGCTCCGCGCCGACCTCGAGGATCTGCAGCGTCGTGTCGGGCCGGAACACGTGGTGAACGACCACGACGGTGGCGCCATGCATCACACCCACGCGCACGGCGGCGTCGGCGCGCTCGGCGAGCCGGTCGGCGTGCACGATCGAGCGGCCGCGCAGCTCGTTCAGGTCGAGGTACGAGTTCCCGAGCTGGAGCAGGCCGGCGCCGAGCTGGTACTTGTCCGAGTCGCGATCCTGCTCCACGAAGCCGTGGGCGAGCAGCGTCTGGAGAAGGCCGTGAACGGTGGGCCGCGACAGGTCGAGCCGGTCGGCCAGCTCGCTGACGCCGAGGCGCCGGGGTCCCGCCGCAAGGGCCTTCAGAATGCGGGCAGCGCGGTCGACGGACTGGATCGACCCTCGTTTCGGAGCCCGTTTACGATTCGATATTGTCGAATCCACTTCGATAGTGTAGATTAGCCCTGCGACGGACGAGGAGGAGAGAGCCGTGGTCGGGATCGTAGTCGTATCGCATAGCTCGGAGCTCGCGGAGGGGCTTGCGGCGCTGGCCGCGCAGATGGCCGGCCCCGACGTGCGAATCGAGCCCGCCGGCGGCCTGCCGAACGGCGAGCTCGGGACCGACGAGGACCGCGTCCGCGCCGCCATTCGCGCGGCCGACCAGGGCGCCGGCGTCGTCGTGCTCGGCGATCTCGGCAGCGCCATCCTGACCGTCCGCCACGTGCTCGAGCGCCACAACGGCAACGGCACCGTGCGACTCGTGGACGCCCCGATCGTGGAGGGCGCCGTGGCAGCCGCCGTGACCGCGTCGGCCAACATGCCGCTCGACGACGTCGCTCGATCCGCGGAGGAGGCTCGTGGCGCAGGCAAGCTCTGAGCCAGCGGCCGCGGGCAGCCCCGCGGCGGTGACCGTCCGGCTCCCCGGAGGACGTGGACCTGCACGCCCGTCCGGCGGCCGACTTCGTACGCGCCGCCATGGGCTTCAGCGCCTCCATCCAGGTGGCCGCGGGCGAGCGCGAGGCGGACGCGAAGAGCCTCCTCTCCGTGCTGGCCTTGGGCGCGAAGGGCGGAACCGAGCTGCGCCTGACCGCCGCGGGCGACGACGCAGCGGCGGCGCTGGACGCGCTGAGCGCGCGAGTCGCGACGCTGAGCGACTGACGCCGCGTCCTGGCGCAGCGAGCGTCCACAGCAGCGGTGAGGGGGTGCCGTCACTTTCCCGTCATATAGACCGAAAACTGACGGAGGACCCCTTCAATGCCCGTCTTCCGCCCGCGCGGCGCCGTCGGCGCTCTCAACCGAGCCCGGCGAGCGGGCGCGTGAGGCGCTCCACCTCGGCGGCGTCGCCTGCCTCGAGGGCGCGCCGCGCGAGCTGCTCGGTCTCGGCGTGGTCGAGCGCGCGGATCCAGGAGCGCAGCGCTCCGACGCGGGCCGCGCCGGCGCTCAGCTCGTCGGCTCCGAGGCCCACCAGCAGCGGGACGGTGAGTGGGTCCGATGCGGCCTCGCCGCAGACCTCGAGCGGGATCCCCGCCTCGCGCGCGGCACGCGCCGTGCGCTCGATGTGACCGAGCACGCGCGGATCGTGCGCGGGCGCCTCGCCGTGGGCGAAGCGGTCGGTGCCCAGGGTGGCGTGGGTGAGGTCGTTGGTGCCGATGCTGAGGAAGTCGCACTCGGCCGCTATCTCCGCGGCCGCCAGCGCCGCCTCGGGCAGCTCGATCATCGCCCCGAGCTCGAGCGCGCTGCCGAGCGAGCCGAGGATCGCGCGGGTGATGCGAACGTCGTCGGCGGTCCTCACCATCGGCAGCAGCACGCGCACGTCGGCGTCGCCCGCCACCTGCGCGATCGCGGTGAGCTGGGCGCGGAACGCCCCGGCGTGAGCCAGCAGCAGCTCCATGCCGCGCCGCGGCTCGGCGCGCAGGAAGGGGGGCAGCTTGTCGCCGCCGAAGTCGAGCACCCGCACGGTGGCCGTGCGACCGGCGAGGCCGGCGAGCAGCGGAGCGAGCATCAGCACGTGCTGTTCTCGCGACGGCCAGCCCGGCGCATCGAGGAACGCGAGCTCGGTCCGGATCAGGCCGGCGCCCTCCGCCCCGGCGGCCAGTCCGGCACTGATCTCCGCGGGCGTCGCCGCGTTCACGAGCACCCGGATGCGGCGGCCGTCGGCAGTGACGGCCGGCAGGGAGCTCTCGGCTCTCTCACGCGCGCGCGCGAGCGCGCGATCCTTCACGGCCGCGCCGGCCAGCTCGGCGCGTGAGGCGGACGGGTCGAGGATCACCGTGCCCTCGCCGCCGTCGATCACGATCCGCGCGCCGTTTGTGACCTCGAGCAGCTCCGGACCCGCGAGCGCGGTCATCGGGATGCCCAGCGAGCGGGCCACGATTGCCGCATGCGCGGTCACTCCTCCGCCGGAAAGCGCGATCCCCGCAAGCTGGTCCCCGTGCTCGGCAACGTCGGCAGGCCCGAGGTCCTCCGCCACGAGGATGAACGCCGAGCCGTTGCCGGCGGCCTCGCCGAGAGCGCCCGCATCGGGAACCCCGGCCGCGATGCGCGCGGCGCGCCGTCCAAGAGAGCGAACATCGTCCGCGCGCGCCGCGAGCAGGGCATCCGGCAGCGCGGCGATGGCGGCGGCGTGCTCGTCGGTGGCCTCGACCAGGGCGGCGGCGGCCGAGCGGCCATGCTCCATCACGGCCGCGGACACCGCGGACTCGAGCAGCGGGTCGGCGGCCATGAGCGCGCCGGTCTCCACGATCTCGGCCTCGTCCGGACGGCCATCGTCGCGAAGCCCGGCGGCGATTCGCTCGAGCTCCGCCGCGGCCTCGCGCAGCGCCTCGCGCGCGTGCTCCGCCTCCGCGGCGGCCGGTCGCGAGGGACCGGGATCACGCGCGGGTGCCCCTGAGGGATGGAAGAGAACCCGCGCGTGCCCGATCGCGAGCCCGGGCGACGCGGGGGCGCCGCTCAGGACCCGCTCGCTCATCACTTGTCCTGCTCGACCGCCCGCTGAAGCGCGGCCATGATGAGCGCAGCCGAGGTGGCGCCCGGATCCTGGTGCCCGATCGAGCGCTCGCCGAGGTACGACGCACGGCCCTTCCGGGCCTGGAGCGGCACCGTGGCCTTCGCCCCGTTCTCGGCGGCCTCGGTGGCCGCGGCGAGCGCGGCCTCGAGCGACTGACCCGAGTCGAGACCCGCCTCGAGCGCGTCGATGGCGGGCCCGAGGGCGTCGACCATCGTCTTGTCGCCCGGCTGGGCCGCACCGAGCTCGACGACACCGTCGAGCCCGGCCCGAAGTGCCACGACCAGGTCCCGGCCGTCGAGCTCCTCGCGGTCGCCGAGCGCCCGGCCGGCCCGGCGGAAGGCGGTCCCCCAAAGGGGACCGCTTGCTCCGCCGACGGTCGACACGAGAGTCTTGCCCGCGACCGTCAGGAGCTTCCCGGGCGGAAGCGACCCGTCCTGTGCGGCCAGCGCCTTGCCGACCGCCTCGAAGCCACGGTCCATGTTCACGCCGTGGTCACCGTCGCCGATCGCGGCGTCCAACTGGGTCAGGTAGTCGCGCCGATCCTTGACGGACTCTGCGATCGTGGTCATCCAGGCGTGGATCGTTGTGGTGCGCACCGCGGCTCCTGCAATCACCGGCTCTCACGCCCCCCAGTGGAGCGCGGGGGTGTGCACCGGAGCATCCCACAGCGCGGTGAGCTCGTCATCCAGCTCGAGCAGCGTGAGCGAGGCCCCCGCCATCTCGAGTGATGTGATGTAGCTCCCCACCAGGCGGCGCTCGGGCTTCAGGCCGCGCTCACGCAGCCGGCGCTCGATCTCGCCGTAGAGGAGGTAGAGCTCCAGCTGCGGCGTGCCGCCCATGCCATTCACGAACGGCAGCACCGACGCTCCGTCGGCCGGCTGGAGGTCAGACACAACCGCCTCGATCATCAGCTCCGCGATCTCTGCGGCGCTGCCGAGCGGCCGGCGCTCGCGCCCCGGCTCGCCGTGGATGCCGATGCCGACCTCCATCTCCCCGTCGGGGAGGTCGAAGATCGGCGCGCCGGCGGCCGGCGGGGTGCACGAGGACAGAGCCACGCCGTAGGAGCGCGCCTTCTCGTTCACGAGACGGGCGATCCCCGTTACCGAGGCGAGGTCGTCGCCCCGCTCGGCTGCGGCGCCGGCGATCTTCTCCGCCAGCACCGTGGCGCCGACCCCGCGGCGACCCGCGGTGTAGAGCGAGTCCTGCACGGCCACGTCGTCGTCGATCAACACGGACTCGACCTGAATCCCCTCGTCCTCCGCGTCCTCCGCGGCGAGCTTGAAGTTCATCACGTCGCCCGTGTAGTTCTTGACGATGTGCACGACGCCCTTGCCGGAGTCGACGGCCTTGGTCGCGGCGAGCATCTGCTCCGGCACGGGCGAGGTGAAGACCTCGCCCGGGCACGCGGCGTCCAGCATGCCGGGGCCGACGAAGCCCCCGTGCATCGGCTCGTGCCCCGAGCCTCCGCCGGAGATGAGGGCCACCTTGTCCGCCGGTGTGGCGCGGACGAGGATCTGGGCCTCGGCGTCGTAGCGGACGAGGTCGCCGTGTGCGGCGGCCAGGCCGGCGAGCGACTCCTTCACGACGCTCGCCGGATCGTTCAGGAGCTTCTTCATTGGTGTGGCGACAGTAGCCATGTCTTGTCCTCTCTACTTCGCCGCGAGGGCTTCGACGGGGTCGGGATGGGTCACGGCACTCTCGATCGGCTGCGTGAGCTTCCGCGGGGTGGCGAGGAAGTCGTACGCGAACGCCGCGAGGGCGGCTCCGGCAAAGCCCGGCAGGATGTACACCGGGATGATCTGGTTCCAGTGCGTGGTGCCATCGGCGACTGTGAGCGCCACGGCCGGACCGATCGCGCGGGCCGGGTTGAGCGACGCCGCCGTGATCGGGCCGACCACCATGATGATCGCGACCACGACGCCTCCGATGACGATGCCGGCGAAGTCGCCCGGCGAGCGGGCGTCCACGATCCCGAGGATCGCGAACATCAGGATCGCCGTGCCGATGAACTCGGCGAAGATCGCCGAGCCCCAGGTGTAGCTGTCCTCGTTGAAGGACGCCTGTCCGAGGCCCATGTCGACGCCGGTCTTGGTGAACAGCGCCCAGATCCCCAGCGCGCCGATGATGCCGCCCACGACCTGTGCGCCCCAGTAGTGCGGCACCTCGCGCCACGGAAAGCGCTTGGTGGCCGCGAGCGCGAACGTCACGGCGGGGTTGATGTGACAGCCCGAGACCTTGCCGATCGCGTACACGAGCGCGGTGATCACGAGGCCGAAGGCAAACGAGATGCCGAGCAGGTCGGACCCGTCGATCGCGGGAACCTTGTCGCCGGCCAGGACAAGCGTGGCGACAACGGACCCGGGGCCTACGAGCACGAGCAGGGCGGTCCCCAGAGTCTCTGCAAGAACTCGCTGGGACAGGGTGTGCTCTTCCACTTCTCCTCCTCTCGCGTCCGACCTCGATTCGATAATGTCGAACGCTGTTTCGCGCAACCTACATCCAAGTGCTGGATGTGTCAAGGCGTCGAGTGTCGATTTACTGGCGCTGGAGGGGAGTAAGTCGACAGTCGACTCAGTGGAGCCCGGGCAGGGCGCTGCTCACGTCCCGGGCCGCGTCGAACAGCGGCTCCGGCCAGACGCCGACCGCGAGCGTCAGGGCGGCGAACAGCACGGCGATCGCGAGCACCTCGGGCTGGGTGCGCGCGTCGGCCTCGGGCGACCAGCCCGCCACGGGCCGGACGCGGCGCGGCGGGATGGTGGGCAGCTCGACCTCATAGCGACCCATGAACATGACGGCGATCACGCGCAGGTAGTAGACCAGCGAGATCACCGACCCGATCACGATGGCGATACCGAGCCAGGTGTAGTCGCCGCCCACCGAGGCGTCGATCAAATAGAACTTGCCGATGAAGCCGGCGGTGGGCGGGAAGCCCGCGAGCGACAGCATCGCGAGCGTCATCGCGCCCGCCAGCCAGGGTGAGACCTTGGCGAGGTTCTCGAACGAGCGCAGGTCGTCGCCGTGCTCGGACACGCGCTCGCGCGCAATCACCACGGCGAACGCCGCCACGTTCATGAGCAGGTAGACGGCGAGGTAGAAGGCCGTGGCGCGCACGCCCAGCTCCGTGCCCACGACGACGCCCGCCAGCATGTAGCCGGCCTGCGCCACGCTCGACCAGGCGAGCATCCGCTTCAGCGAGCGCTGCGGGATCGCGCCCACGTTGCCGACCACGATCGTCACGGCCGCGAGCACCCCGAGCGCCGGGCCCCAGTCGAGCTGCGAGAGGCCGAAGGCGTGGTCGAAGAGACGGATGAAGACGGCGAAGGCGGCGGCCTTGGTCGCCACGGCCATGAAGGTCGTGATCGGGGTGGGGGCGCCCTGGTAGACGTCCGGCGTCCACTGGTGGAAGGGGGCCACCGACGCCTTGAAGGCGAGGCCCGTGGCGCACAGGGCGATGCCGGTGAGCAACAGCGGGTCCGACGGGCTAACGGCATCCGTGCCGAGCGCCCTCGAGATCTCGCCGAACTCGAGTGCGCCCGTGGCGCCGTACACCAGCGCCAGCCCGTAGAGAAGCGTGGCCGAGCCGACCGAACCGACCACGAGGTACTTCAGCCCGGCCTCGAGCGAGGTGCGCCGGTGCAGGTGGGTGGCGCACAGCACGTAGAGCGGGATCGACAGCAGCTCGAATCCGATGAAGAGCGTCATCAGGCTCTCGGCCCCCGCCAGCACGACCATGCCCGCGATCGAACCGAGCAGCAGCGAGTGGTACTCGCCGTGGCCGGCCTGCTCGGCGGCCGTGGAGCGCAGCGACAGCACGATCGTCACGAGGCCGGCCACGTAGAAGAGCATCGAGAGCCCGAGGGTGAGCGTGTCGACCCCCAGCGCGCCCTCGAGAATCGGCTCGCGGTTGCCGGGCTCCCAGATCCAGATGGTCAGCCCGATGGCGGTGAAGAGCGCCGCCGCCGTGAGCATCGGAACCACCGCGCTGCGCACGAATCGCGAGGGCAGCAGGCCCACCATCAGCACGATCACCGAGCCGCCCGCGAGCGCGAACAGGGGCGAGAGCTCCTTGTAGTCGATGTGCGGGGCCTGGACCTGGGCGAGGAGCGTGCTCACTTGATCACCGAGACCTCGGCATGCGTCTTCGAGATCGCCTGCGATGTGTCGCTCTCCGTGCGGTCCACCACGAAATGCGGATACACGCCGAGCGCCACGATCACCGCGACGAGCGGGGCGACCGCGGCCAGATTGACGCGGTCGATCTCACGTGACTCCACGGCGGGCCCCACGCGGCCGTGCATGGTCCCCTGGAAGAGCCGGATCATGTACACCGCCGCGAACACCACGCCCGCGCTCGCCACGAGTCCGTAGACGAGCTGATCCTCGAAGGCTCCGAACAGGATCAGGATCTCGCCGACGAAGTTGCCGGAGCCCGGCATGGCGAGCGTCGCGAGCGCGACGATCAGGAACAGCGCCGCCAGCACCGGCGCCCTGAACCCCATCCCCCCGAGCTCGGAGAGCGACTCGCTCCCGCGGGCGCGCGCGGCGATCACGCCGATGATCAGGAACAGCGGCACCGTCACGAGCCCGTGGTTCAGCATCTGGAAGAGCGCCCCCTGGGCGCCCTTCTCCTCGAAGGCGAAGATGCCCAGCACGATGAAGCCGAGCTGCGCGATGGACGAGTACGCGAGCACCATCCTCACGTTGTCCTGCGAGAACGCCAGGATCGACCCGTACAGGATCGAGAAGACCGCGAGGATGATGAACAGCTCCTGCCAGTACTCCGCGCCGTCGGGCATCACCGGCAGGACGATGCGCAGGAAGCCGTAGACGCCGACCTTCGAGAGCACGCCGGAGAGCAGGGCGAGCACCGGGATCGAGGTGGAGCGGTATGTCTCCGGCACCCAGCCGTGCAGCGGGAACAGCGGCGCCTTCACGAAGAACGCCAGCGCGAACAGCAGCACGATCCAGTGCTGCGAGCCCTCCGCAACCGGTCGGTTCGCGAGGTCGGATAGCGCGAACGAGATCTCGCCGCCGTCGGGGGTGGCCAGCACGCCGAGCGCGATGGCGGCGGCCATCATCAGCAGCGAGCCGGAGAGCGTGTAGATCACGAACTTCGTGGTCGCGCGCACGCGCTCGCCCGAGCCCCAGCCGCCGATCAGGAAGTAGAACGGCACCAGCATCAGGTCGAAGAAGACGATGAAGAGCGCCAGGTCCTGCGCCATGAACGCGCCCAGCACCGCGGTCTCCGCGAGCGCGAGGTTGAAGAAGAACAGCCGCGGCCGGTCCACCACGGTGAACGCGGCCACGAACGTGCAGGCCACCCATCCGATCGCGGTCAGCGCGATCAGGAACAGGTTCAGCCCGTCGACGCCGAGCTTGTAGCTGATGCCGAGCTCGGAGATCCACTCGTCGTTCGTGACGTACTGGAGGCCGCCGCCGGGCTCGAAGTCCACGAGCATCACGACCACGTACGCGAGCACCATCAGCGTCCCGATCAGGACCGTCCAGCGCGCTCCGTCGCGCGGTAGGAAGGCGCCGCACCAGGCCCGTGAGCAGCGGCACGAAGAGGACTATCGACAGGTGGATGGTCACGAGCTCGTGATCAGGAAGTAGAGGGTCAGGGCCGCCACGCCGAGCAGCAGGAAGAGCGCGTACAGGCGCAGGTAGCCGGTCTGGACCGCGCGGGCGACCGAGGTGCCCACGCGCACGATGCCGGTGGCGCCGCCCACGATCGTGCCCTGCACGAACTCGGTCTCGATCACGCGCCTGCTGAAGCCGCCGATCGTGGCCACCGGGCGCACGAACATCGCCTCGTAGAGCTCGTCGAAGTACCACTTGTTCACGAGGAAGCGGTGCAGCCACGCGAAACGCTCACGGAGGCGCGTGGCCGTGCCGGGCTCGCGCACGTAGACCCACCACGCGAGCCCGATCCCGAGGATCGAGATCACGCCGCCGGCCACGAGGCCCCAGACCTCCGCGCCGGTGGTGGGTGCGGTGTCGTGGAAGCGCGAGTCCTCGAAGGTCGGCTCGAGGAACTTCTCGAGGATGTCGGAGATGCCCGGGATCGCGACGACGAAGCCCACGATCGACAGCAGCGCAAGGGGGCCCATGGCCGCCTTCATCGGCCAGGCGCGCTCGGCCACGTGGTGCTCCGGGCCGGGGAAGCCCACGTCCGTGTCCTCCGGCTCGCCGGTCATCGGGTTCACGGGGTCGCCGTGCGCCAGGTGGCCGCCCTCGAGCTCGCGCGCCTCCGGCACCGCCTCGCCGAGGAAGACGCGGAACACCATCCGGAACGCGTAGAAGGCCGTGAGGAACGCGCCGATGTAGCCGAAGATCGCTAGCGCCACGTACCAGTCGCCGCGGTTGATCGCGAAGGCGAGGATCTCGTCCTTCGAGAAGAAGCCGGCCGTGAACGGGAAGCCGGCGAGCGCGAGCGCCCCGATCACGAACGTGATGAACGTGAACGGCATCGCGCGCCGGAAGCCGCCCATGCGGTCCATGTCCTGGATGCCCGCCATCGCGCCGATCACCGAGCCGGCACCCATGAACAGCAGCGCCTTGAAGAACGCGTGCGTCATCAGGTGGAAGAGCCCCGCGCCGTAGGCGGCGATCGACGCGCCCATCACCATGTAGCCGATCTGCGAGATCGTGGAGTACGCGATCACGCGCTTGAGGTCGGTGACCGCCAGCGCGACGGTGCCCGCGAACACGAGCGTGGCGCAGCCGATGATCGCGCCGATGTCGGCAGCGGTCGGCGCGAGCTCGAAGAGTGGGTGCATGCGCGCGATCAGGTACACGCCGGCCGTGACCATGGTCGCGGCGTGGATCAGGGCGGAGACGGGGGTGGGGCCCTCCATGGCGTCCGGAAGCCAGGTGTGGAGCGGAAGCTGGGCCGACTTCGCGAACGCGCCCACCAGCAGGAGGAGGCATGCCGCGACGAGCGCCCCGTCGTTCGTGCTGAACGTGGCGCCCGCCTGCTCGAACACCGGCAGGAAGTCGAGCGACCCGACGTTGTCGAGGATCAGGAACGCCGCGACCACGAGCCCGACGTCGCCGATCACGTTGATGACGAATGCCTTGATGCCTGCGCGGACCGCGGTGTCGCGCCGGTACCAGTACGAGATCAGCAGGTACGAGGCCGCGCCGACGAACGCCCAGCCGATGATCAGGATCACGAAGTTCGCGGCCAGGACCAGCAGCAGCATCGAGAAGACGAAGAAGTTGAGGTACGCGAAGTAGCGCGCGTGGCCGCGGTCCCCGCCCATGTACGCGACCGAGTAGAGGTGGATCAGGAAGGACACGCCCGATACCACGAGGCACATGAACACCGACAGCGGGTCGACCAGGATCGCGAGGTCGGCGCTGAAGTCCGCGGTGGCCGCGTAGGTCCACGCGCTGTCCACCAGCTGGCGCTCCTCCTCGGGGTGGTCGAGCAGGTCGACCAGCGCGCCGATCGAGGCCAGGAACGAGAGGAAGATCGCCGACGTGGCGATCCAGCCAGGCAGCCGGCCCGGCAGCACCCGCCAGCCGAAGCTGATGATCAGCGTCCCCGCGACCGGGAACGCGAGTACGAGCCAGCCGTACGAGGTGGCGCTCACCCCCGGAGCTCCGACATTTCGTCAACATCGATGGGGAGCCGGTTGCGGTACATCGCGACGATGATCCCGAGGCCGATCACGACCTCACAGGCGGCGATCACCATCACGATCAGCGCGAACACCTGGCCAGCCTCGCCGCCGTGCATGCGCGAGAACGCCACCAGCGCGAGGTTGCCGGCGTTCAGCATCAGCTCGAGGCAGAGCAGCACCACGAGCGGGTTGCGGCGGCTGATCACGCCGGCGGCCCCGATCGCGAAGATGAAGGCCGAGAGGACGAGGTACCAGGTGATGTCCATCGGCTAGACGCGCACCTCGAGCGTCTCGGTTGGGGGCTCGCGGCGCCGGCCGGGCGGTCCGTCGGCGCTGCCCATCGGCCCCGTGCCCACCTCCTCGAGCCCGCGCCTGCGGCGCGCCAGTACGACGGCGCCCACGGCCGCCACCAGCAGCAGGAACGAGGCGGCCTCGAACGGCAGCAGGAAGTCCGTGAGCAGCAGCTCGCCGATCGCACCGGGCGAGCCGAACTGGTCGGCGTTCTCAGGTCGGGCCACGTCGGCGCCACGTGTGTCGAGGGCCTGGAGGCCGCTCGCGATGAAGGCGATGCAGAGCTCGACCGCGATCGCCACCGCGAACAGCGGGCCGAACAGGGCCACTCCTCCGCTCTCGGGACGCAGCGGCTCGTCGGCGCCTCCGATGTAGGCGACCACGAACAGGTAGAGCACCATCACCGCGCCCGCGTAGACCACCACCTGCGCCGCGGCGATGAACTCGGCGTTCAGAAGCAGGAACAGCACTGCAAGCCCGAGCAGGTGCCCGACGAGCGAGAGCACGCTGTAGAACGGGTTCTGGAGCAGAACCACGCCGAGTGCGCCTGCGAGCGCGCCTATCCCGGCAATGAAGAACAGGACCTGCTCGAACCACATGGCCCCGCGCCTACTCCCCAGCACGCCGGAGCGGCGTGTGCTCGGGCGGGTCGGCCAGCAGCATCTCCTTCGTGAAGATCAGGTCGCTGCGGCTGTAGTCGGCCAGCTCGTAGTCGTTGCCCATCGTGATCGCGTCGAACGGGCAGGCCAGCTCGCAGTAGCCGCAGAAGATGCAGCGGGTCATGTTGATCTCGTACACGGCCGCGTAGCGCTCGCCGGCCGACACCTGGTTCTCCGGCGTGTTCTCCGCGGCGACCACGCGGATGCACTCCGCGGGACAGGCCGCGGCGCAGAGCGAACAGCCCACGCACTTCTCGAGCCCGGTGTCCTCGAAGCGATGCAGCCGGTGACGGCCGCGGAAGCGCGGATACACGGGCGTCTTCTGCTCGGGGTACTCGATCGTGTGGTGGCCCTCCGTCACTCGGCCGAAGGTCGTGCGCAGCCCGCGCAGCGTCTCGCCGAACGCGCGGTAGGCGCCGCCGAGGCCGCCGGGCTCGGGGCCGCGCTCCACCTGCACGACGTCTTCCTCCCACGCGAATGGGCTCATCAGGTCACCACCAGGACGATTGCGGTTGCCAGGACATTGAGCGTCGCGAGCGGCAGCAGCACCTTCCAGCCGAAGGACATCAGCTGGTCGTAGCGCAGGCGCGGCAGCGATGCCCGGATCCAGATGAAGAACAGCACGCCGAGCATCAGCTTCAGGAACATCCAGAGCGGGCCGAGCGCAACCGGGCCCGGGCCGTGCCAGCCGCCGAGGAAGCAGGCCGCTGCGATGCCGGAGATGATCACCACCTCGATGTACTCGGCCATGAAGAACGAGCCGAAGCGCATCCCGCCGAACTCGGTGTTGTAGCCCGACACGATCTCGGCGTCCGCCTCGGGGAGGTCGAACGGGGCGCGCGCCGTCTCGGCGAACCCGGCCACGAGGAAGATGCAGAAGCCCACGAACTGCGGGATCACGTACCAGATGTCGTCCTGCGACTCGACGATGTCGACCACGGACAGCGAGCCCGCCGTCATCGCCACTCCGAGCAGCGAGAGGCCGAGCGCCACCTCGTACGAGATGAGCTGCGCGGCCGAGCGCATCGCGCCGAGGAACGAGTACTTCGAGCCGGACGCCCAGCCGCCGAGCATCAGGCCGTAGAAGGCGAGCGAGCCGAACGCGAAGAAGTAGAGGAGGCCGATCGACACGTCGATCCCGTAGAGGCCGATGTTCCCGCCCCAGGCGTCCTTCGGGCCCCAGGGGATGATCGCGAGCGTCGCGACCGCGGTCACGATTGAGATCACCGGCGCGATGGCCATCATCCAGGGCACGGCTGTCTCCGGTGTTGAGGCCTCCTTTGAGAGCAGCTTCAGCACGTCCGCCATCGGCTGGAGCAGTCCCTTCGGGCCCACGCGGTTGGGGCCGATGCGCGACTGGAAGCGGCCGAGCACCTTGCGCTCGGCCCAGAGGATGATCGGCACGATCCCGAGCACGAAGGCGAAGATCACGATCGCCTTCGCGATCAGTACGAGCGTGCCCTCGAGGGCGCCGTCCATTACGACGCGACCGCCTGCGGCACCCTGACCTCCACCGGTCCCTCCACGAGGGTTGGCGGCGACAGGAACACGCTTCCCGCCGGCACGCCGGTCCGCACGATCGCCTGGGCGCTGAGCCGGTCGCCGTTCACCGACAACTCGACCTCGTCACCGCTCTCCACACCGAGCCGGCGCGCGTCCTCGACCGACATCCACGCCTTCTCGCCGGTGGCGAGGAAGCGCAGCGACGGCGAGTACTCCACCTCCGGTCCCGCCCAGAGCGTGGGCGCCCCGGCCAAGACCAGCCCGTCCGGCGGCTCCGGCGGCTCCGGGAGCGGCTCGGCGGACAGCTCGGCGGCGGGCAGCGCGGAGGCGGCGTCGCGGTCCTGCCAGCGCACGCCGTCGCCGCCGAGCTCGTCGAGCGTGAGGCCGGCGTAGAACGGAACGGCGTCGGCGATCAGCGCCGTGACCATCGGCGTGGACAGCGCGCCGGTGCCTGCGCCGAGCCGCTCGCACAGCTCGGCGAGGACGCTCCAGCCCGCGCGCACCTCCCCCGGGCGGCCGAGCGCCTGCCGCACGCGCTGCACGCGCCCGTCCGGGTGGGTCATCGTGCCCTCCTTCTCGGCGTAGATCTCGGCCGGGAAGACCACGTCGGCGTGGCTTTCGAGGGCGTCGGTGTTGAAGCGGGCGAAGGCGACCACAGCGCTGGCGCGCGCCAGCTCGGGCTCGGGGGCGTCGGTCTCGAGCAGCAGCAGCGCACCGCGGGCGGAGTCGGGGTCGCCCGGCGTGGCGGCGTCGGCCAGGCCGGGCTCGAGCAGCGAGGAGCAACCGACCTCGCGCAGCCCGCGCCCGTTCGTCTCCGCCGGGATCGCGATCAGGCCGGACTCCGCTCTGCCGGCTATGCCGAGCGCGCCCGCGAGCGCGAGCAGCGCCTCGCCGGCCTCGCCGCCGCGCTCGCCGCCGAAGACGCGCTCGCCGCAGATCACCACCACGTCGCCGGCGTCGCGCAGCAGCTCGGCCGCGGCGCGCACGGCGTCGGCCGCGCTCGTGGGGCCTGCGCCGCCCAGCTGCGGGCGGCCCGGGATGAAGCCGCTCGTGGCGCCCGCGCGGCGCGACAGCTCGTCAAGCGATGCGCCGCTGGTCCGCGGCGAGCCGAGCGCCGCCGCGACGGCCGCCATGGCGCCCTCCGCCGCACCCGCCCTGAAGCGAAGCGCGGCCCCGGCCGCCGCGTCGAGCGTCGAGGGGCGACTCGACGCCACCACCAGCCGGGCGCGGTTGCGGCGCACCGCCTTGCGCACCCGCAGGTCCAGGATCGGCGCCTCGTCCACCAGCTCGGTGTCCAGCACCAGGATCGCGTTGGCGTGATCGATGTCGGAGACGCGCGCGGACAGGTCCACGCGCGCGAGCGCGCGCGAGAGAGTTGTCCCACCCGGCGCTGGCCCGGCGCTCACGTGCGGAGAGCCGAGCCCCTTGCGCAGCAGGTGCTGCACCAGGAAGCCCTCCTCGTTGGTGGCCTGGCCACCCACGCGGGCCACCGTGTTCTCACCGGATCTCTCGAGCAGCGAGGCCGCGGCCTCCAGTGCGCGCTCCCAGCTCGCCTCGCGCAGGAAGCCGCCGATGCGCATCAGCGGCGCCGTGATCCGCTCGGGCGCGGCGAAGGACTGGTAGCCGAAGCGGCCCTTGTCGCACAGCCAGCCGTCGTCCACCTCCTCGTTGTCGCGCGCGAGCACGCGCAAGACCTTCGCGTCGTCGCGGATCGTGAGCTTCACGTTGCACTGCGACGGGCAGAGCGTGCAGATCGTCCCCGAGTCCTCGATGTCCCAGGGACGCGCGCGGAAGCGGTAGGCGGTGGAGGTGAGCGCGCCCACCGGGCAGAGCTCGATGATGTTGCCGCTGAACGGGGCCACGTAGGGCCGGCCGTTGTGGGTGCCGACGAAGGTGTGGTCGCCGCGCTCGAGGAACACGAGCTGGTGGTCCTCGGCCACCTCCTGCGAGAAGCGCACGCAGCGGTAGCAGAGGATGCAGCGCTCGCGGTCGATCGCCACCAGCGGCGAGAGCTCGAGCGGCTTCTTGAAGTGGCGCTTCGGCTCGATGTAGCGCGAGCGGCCCGCGCCCCAGCCGAACGAGATGTCCTGAAGCGGGCACTCGCCGCCCTTGTCGCAGACCGGGCAGTCGAGCGGGTGGTTCACGAGCAGGAACTCCACGACCGCGTTCTGCGCCTGCTTCACGCGGTCGGAGGTCGTGATCACGACCATGCCGTCGCGCACCGGGGTCGAGCACGAGGTCTGGAGCTTCGGGATGCCCTCGATCTCCACCAGGCACATGCGGCACGCGCCCACCGGCTGCCCGAGCTTCGGCTCGTAACAGAAGTACGGGATCTCCACGTCGCCGTGCTTCGCGGCGTCCACGAGCATCGCGCCCTCCGGCGCGCGCACCTGCTTGCCGTCGATCTCGAACGTGATCCAGTTCTGCTCGGGACGCGCCATCGGCTCAGGCGGCTCCCGCTTGCGGCGCGGCGGCGAGTTCCGGGGCGCTCAGCGGCTGCAGCTCCTCGAGGTCACGGCGCCTGCGCGCCTCCTCCATGTGCTGCTCGAACTCCTCGCGGAAGTGCTGCAGCATCGAGGCCACGGGCATCGCCATCGAGTCGCCCAGCACGCAGAGGCAGTTGCCGATGATGTTTCCCTGGATCTGGTCGAGCAGCTCGAGGTCCATCGGCGTGCCCTCGCCCTCGTCGATGCGCTCGAGCATCTTCACCGTCCAGTTGGTGCCCTCGCGGCACGGCACGCACTTGCCGCAGGACTCGTGGCGGTAGAACTCCGCGAGCCGCAGCGCCAGGGGCACGAGTGGCTCCGCCTCGTCCACCACGATGATCGCTCCCGAGCCGAGCATCGAGCCCGCCTCGGCCATGGCCTCGAAGGTGTAGGGCAGGTCGAGGTGCTCCTTCGTGAGCACCGGCGCCGACGAGCCGCCGGGGAAGAAGCACTTGACCTCGCGCCCCTCCGGCGGTCCGCCCGCGAGGTCGTAGATGAGTTCCCGCACGGGAATGCCGAGCGCGATCTCGTAGTTGCCCGGCCGCTGAACGTTGCCGGACACCGACACGATCTTCGTCCCGGTGGAGTTGCCCTCGCCGTACTGCCGGTACCACTCGGCGCCGTGCTCGATGATGATCGGCGCGTTGCAGAGCGTCTCCACGTTGTTGATCAGCGTCGGGCCCTGGTAGAGGCCCTGGTTGGCGGGGAACGGCGGCTTCAGCCGCGGGTTGCCGCGCTTGCCCTCGAGCGCGTCGAGCAGGCCGGTCTCCTCGCCGCAGATGTAGGCGCCCTGGCCGCGGTGCACGACCAGCTCGAAGATGTGGTCCGAGTCGAGGATGCGCTCGCCGAGGTAGCCCTTCTCGTAGGCCTCGGCCACGGCCGCGTCCAGGATGTCGGCCTGGAGCTCGTATTCGCCGCGGATGAAGATGAAGCCCTTGTTCGCGCCGGCGGCGATCGAGCCGATGATGCAGCCCTCGATCAGCATGTGCGGGTTCTTCTGCATCAGCAGCCGGTCCTTGAAGGTGCCGGGCTCGGACTCGTCCGCGTTGCAGCAGAGGTACTTGTCCATCGCGCCCTTGGGGATGAAGCTGGCCTTCTTGCCCATCGAGAAGCCGGCGCCCCCGCGGCCGCGCAGGCCGGACTCCTCGAGCTCCGCCAGCACGGCCTCCGGCGTCATCTCGAGCAGCGCCTTGCGCAGCGAGCGGTAGCCGCCGAGGCGCTCGTAGACGTCGATCGTGTGCAGGTCGGGCTCGTCGATGTTCGCGAGCAGCACACGGGTCTCGCTCACTCCTCGTCCTCCTCGGGCTCGTGTGCCACGCTGGTGCCCGGGAGGAGCGGCTCGACGATCGGCCTCCGGTGCGGCGGCGGGCCCTCGGCCAGCGGCACGTCGAGCTCCTCGTCGTCCGGCCACTCGCCGCCGGCGGCGTGCACGGAGGGGTGCTCCTGCGGCTCGTCGGACTGCGGCGCCGGCACTGGGATCGAGTACCCCGGATCCTCCAGCCCACGGCCGGGCAGCACGGTCTCGCCGGCCTTCACCTGGCGCACGAGCTCCGGCGCGTCGCCGGTCGAGAGCGGCCCCACGAAGCGCCCGTCCACTGAGGCCATCGGCGCCATGTCGCACGCGCCCAGGCACTCGAACTCGCGCAGCTGCACATCCTCGAGGCCCTGTGCCTCGGCCTGCTCGGCGATCGCCTCGTAGACCTTCTTCGCGTTGCGCACGTGGCAGGCCACGCTCGTGCAGACGTACACGTAGCGGCTGCCGGCCGGCTCGGTGCGCAGCATGTCGTAGAAGGTCGCGACGCTCGACAGGTACGCCGGCGTCACCTGCATCACGGTCGCCACCTGGCGCAGCGCCTCTGGCGAGCACCAGCCGTGCAGCCGCTGCGCCGCGCCGAGCGCGGGCAGGGTCGCCGAGTGGCGATCGGGATAGAGCGACATGAGGCGCTCGATCTCGATCCGCAGGGCATCCGGCACGTCCACCTCGGCGGGGTCCGGGATCGTGGCCGGCGGCGCCTCGAGGTCCACGGCCTCGTCCCAGCCCGGCGGCAGCGGCGCCTCGCGCAGCGCGCCCTCGTCGCCCGCGTCCTGCATCTTGTCGAAGCTCACCTGTCCACGCCGCCGAGGATCGGGTCGAGCATCGCGACGCAGGCGATGAAGTCGGCCAGCAGGTTGTCGCGCGCCATCACCGGCAGCGACTGGAGGTTCACGAAGCTCGGGTCGCGCATGTGCACGCGCGCCGGCTTGGACGAGCCGTCCGCGAGCACGTAGCAGCCGAGCTCCCCGCGCGGCGACTCGATCGCGGCGTAGGTCTCGCCCGGCGGCACGCGGAAGCCCTCGGTCACGAGCTTGAAGTGGTGGATCAGCGCCTCCATCGAGGTGGCCAGCTCGTGGCGCGGCGGCAGCGCGACCTTGCGGTTGGGCGTGATGTACGGCCCCTCGGGCAGCCCGTCGAGCGCCTGCTCGACGATCTTCAGCGACTCGAGCATCTCGTCCACGCGCACGCGGAAGCGGTCGTAGTTGTCGCCCACGGTGCCCACCGGCACCTTGAAGTCGAAGTTCTCGTAGCCGGAGTACGGCGTGGCCTTGCGCAGGTCCCACGGGTGGCCGGCGGCGCGCAGCAGCGGACCGGTGACCCCAAGTGCGAGCAGGTCCTCCACCGGCACGATCCCGGTGCCCTTCGTGCGCTGGAGCCAGATCTCGTTGCGGTCCAGCAGGCTGAGGTACTGCGGGATGCGCATGCGCATGGTCTTGATGAACGCGCGCGTCATCTCCTCGAAGCCGGGCGGGATGTCCTCGACCACGCCGCCCACCTGGAAGTAGCGCGTGTGGAAGCGCTGGCCGCCCGACATCTCGAACAGGTCGAGCGCCAGGTCGCGGTCGCGGCAGCCCCACCAGAGCATCGTGATCGCCCCGATGTCGAGCGCGCCGGTGGCGATCCAAAACAGGTGCGAGGCCACCCGGTTCAGCTCCAGGTGGATCACCCTGAGCCACTGGGCGCGCTCGGGCACCTCCTCGTCGAGCAGGCGCTCGACCGCCATGCAGAACGCCATCGCGTTGAAGTAGTACGCGAGGTAGTCCATCCGCTCGACGAACGGGATGACCTTCCAATACTGCTGGTCCTCGCAGCTCTTCTCGATTCCGGTGTGGACGTAGCCGATGATCGGCTTCACGTCGCGCACGATCTCGCCCTCGAGCGTCGTCAGCAGCCGCAGCACGCCGTGCGTGGCGGGGTGGTGCGGGCCGATGTTGATGGTGAGCAGCTCGTCGTGCTCCTCGCCCATTGGCTCCATCGTCACCGAGCGCTCGCGCTCGCGATAGGGGACGCTGAGCGGCTCGGTCATGCTGCCCGGCTGGTCAGTGTCAGTCATACCAGCGCGGGAGCTGCGGCTCGTTGAAGGTGTAGATCACCGGCTCGCCGCCCATCGGGAAGTCCCGACGCTGCGGGTAACCCTCGTAGTCCTCCGGCATCAGGATGCGGCGCATGTCGGGGTGGCCGTCGAAGACCACGCCGAACATGTCGTACACCTCGCGCTCCTGGAAGTCGGCCGTGGGGTGGAGGTCAATCACGCTCGGAACGCGCGGCTCGTCGGTGCCCACGCGGGTGCGCACGTTGAGCCGGTCGGCGCGCTCCATCGACAGCAGTTCGTAGTGGACCCCGAGGCGCGGCTCCTCGGGCAGGTAGTCAACGCCGTGCACGCTCATCAGCCGCTCCCACGGCTCGTCCTCGCCGTCGCGGAGGTACTCGATCACGTCGCGCACGCTTGGCGGGGCCACGTCGAGCGTGGCGTGCCGGCGGTAGTAGAGCGTGCCCGTGACCGCCTCGTCGCCGACCTTCTCGCGCACGCGCTGGGCGATCAGCTCCAGGCCCGTGGCGTCCATGGGTTACCTCCGCGGGGCTTCCAGCCCCGCGTCCTGATGGCAGGGGGAGGCGTCCAGCCTCCCGAGACCGGTCGCGCTCACGCGACCTCTTCCGTCCCCTCCGCCCGGTACCTCTCCCGCCAGCCCATCCCCGGGTCGCCCATGATCTGGTCCTGCAGCTTCATGATCCCGTAGATCAGCGCCTCGGGCCGAGGGGGGCAGCCGGGTACGTAGATGTCCACTGGGAGGAACTTGTCGGCGCCCTGGACGACGGCGTAGTTGTTGAACATCCCCGCGCTCGACGAGCACGCGCCCATCGCGATGACCCATTTCGGCTCGAGCATCTGGTCGTAGAGCCGGCGGATGATCGGGGCCATCTTGATCGAGACGCGCCCGGACAGGATCAGCATGTCGGCCTGGCGCGGCGAGAAGCGAATCACCTCGGCGCCGAAGCGCGAGAGGTCGTTGCGCGGCGAGCCGACCACGGTGATCATCTCGATGGCACAGCAGGCGAGCCCGAAGCCGAGCGGGAAGAGCGCGTTCTTGCGGGCCCAGTTCTGGGCCGTCTCGAACTTCGTGAACAGGAGGCGCTGCTCTACCTCGCGCTCGAGGTCCTCGCCCTCGATCTCTCCGCGGAGGAGCTGCTGGGCCTTCAGCTGCCGCACCCTCAGGTCGCCCTCGACCTTGGTGCGAGTTACTTCCACTCCAGGGCTCCCCTCCGCCAGACGAACACGAGCGCGACAAGCAGCAGCACGACGAAGACGATCGTCTCCACGAGGGCGAATACTCCGAACGCATCGAGCTTCAAGGCGACCGGATAGAGGAAGACCACCTCGATGTCGAACAGGATGAACAGCATCGCGATCAGGTAGAAGCTGATCCCGAAGCGGAACGATTTCTTCACGTCGGAGGGCAGGCCGCTCTCGTACGGCTGGCTCTTCACCTTGTTCGGGCGCTTCGGCCCGAGGAAGTTGTTGGCGACCGTGAAGGCGGTACCGATACCGATCCCAAGCAGCAGGAAGACAAGCGCTGGTAGGTAGCTCTTCAGCACGCCAACTGGGAGGTATAACGCAAGCTTGTGCGAGGTAGCTACATAGTGCGGAAGGACACTCTCTGAGCGACGTTCACATGGTGGTCGGGATCGCCGTGCTGGTGACGAACCTGATCGCCGCGGGGTGGGGCGTGATCGGCTGGCTGCGCAAGGATGCGCGGGCCTCGATCGTGTTCTGGCCGCTGCTCCGAGTCGCCCAGGCGACGGTTGTGGTGCAGGCGCTCATCGGCTTCCTGCTGGTGGCCCGCGGCGCCTCCGCGCCCGACGGCCTGCACATCGCGTACGGGGTCGCGCCGCTGGTGGTCTCGCTTGTGAGCGAGGGGATGCGCGTGGGCATCGCGCAGCGTGAGCTCGAGGGCGTGGACGACGTGGACGCGCTCGAGCGCTCCGAGCAGGTGGCACTGGCGAAGCGCGTCGCGCTCGGCGAGATGGGCGTGATGACGGTCGGGGCGCTGCTGATCCTGACCCTGGCGCTGCGGGCGTTCCAGACGGGCGGCTAGGAGACTTGGCGAAACGATGGGCGAACTCGCCATCGCCTACTCCGACAGCCCCACAGCTTCGAGGGCGTCTTTCGGGCCGTGGAACCACTCGTACCGCACAACCTTCCCATCACGGACCGTCCACAGTGCCGACTCATGCGCCGCCACATCAACCCCGCTCGTCCGCCAGTGGGCTCGGTATCGGACGACCACAGCCACCTGCTCACCTGCGGGAATGAACTCTTCCGGCTCGATCTGCCAGGCCCCCCAGCCCTCGAAGGCATCGTGGACCGCCCGGGTGAAAGCAACCAGGCCATGACGAGTGCCCGGTTCGACCGCGTCGGGCGGGTTCACGTATTCAATCTGCGCGTCGAACAGGCGGGCCGGTCCAGGGAGTTCGTTGCGGGCCCAAGCCTCATAGACGCGACGCACGATCTCCACGTTCTCCTGCGACATCGCCCGCCGAGTATCCCGCAGGCGAGGCGCGGTCGCTGGTGAGGTCGGCGTGAAGCCGCACGTAGGCCAAGCGTCAATGCATCGAGCGCTGAAGGAGCCGCGCGGCCGCGGGCGACAGCGCCGCCGCACCCTTCGATGCAAGATCGAACTGCCGCGCCGCCTCGCGCTCAAAGTCCGCCCGGCGGGCCGCCACTCCGGCGTGCAGGCGGAACATCGGATCGAGCGAGCCGGTCCTGAGCGCACGGCGTGCCCAGGCGAGCCCCTCGCGTGGACGTCCTGCTCGCGTTAGCGCCCAGCCAAGTGCGTCGGCCGAGCGAATGCTGGGCTTCGCTCGCCACACGCGACGGCCGAGCCGCACCGCCCGTGTGCTGCTCCCGTGGTTCGCCTCGAAGAGGACGGCCTCGGCGTCGGGCAGTCCGCCGCCGGCGCGATCGCGCGCGAACTGTGCGGCAGCGGCCCCGAGGTGGCGGCGAGCGGCGCGGTCATGCCCGGCACCCAGCTCGAGCTCCGCGAGGAACGCGAGCGCGCGCGCCGGCGGCCGGTTCGGCGCGAGGCGGCGCAGGCGCGCGGCTGACCCACGAAGGTCGCCGCGCGCCGCGTCCACCCGCGCGAGCCCTTCCAGCGCGTCGGAGAAGCCAGGAACGGTTCGGAGCGAGGCCATGTAGGCGTCCCGCGCGGCGGAAACGCGGCCCCGCGCGAGCTCGAGGTTGCCGGTCAGCGCCTGCACGTAGGCGAGGCTCTCCGGCGCGCCTCCCGCCGACGCGGCGAAGCGCATCGCGCGCACAGCCCCGCTCGGGTCGCCCGTCAGCTCGCGGTAGTAAGACACGCGCGCGTACGCGGGAAGGCCCGGCTTGATGTCCACGAGCCGCTGGATCGAACGGGCAGCATCCGCGTACTGGCCGAGCTCGATCCGAGCATCGGCGATCACGGTGTAAGGACGCGCGAGCTGGGGAGCCACCCGCCTCGCCGCCAGGCCGAGGCGCAGCTGCTCGCGGAAGTCGTGGCGCAGGCCGGCGAGCGTTCCGGCACCCACGAGCGCCGCCACGTTGCCCGGATCGCGGCGCAGGGCGCCGCTCAACACTCGGTCGGCGCGTGCGTAGAGCGAGGGGTCGCCCGTAGCGCGCGCCTGCGTCACATAGGCCTCTCCGAGCAGCGCGCGGGCATCCGCGCTGTCGGGCGCCGCCCGCACGGCCGCCTGGGCGTCCCGCAGGGGATCGCCCGACGGGCGGCCCAGGTCGGCGCCGGCGGACAGTGCCGGCGGCGAGGCGGCGCCCCCGTTGAGCGCCACCATCACCGCCAGCACTGCGCCGAAGACGGCGAGCGGAGCAAGGAGCTTGCTCTTTGCCATCGTCGCCGCCATTTGCGTCTAGCCGCCCGCCGGAGTCGGCGAGTGACCGGGCTCGGTCCGCGTCGAAGGCGCGGACTCGAAGCCACTCGTGGGGCCGGCCAGGTACGGGAACGCGGACAGGAACGGCTTGTCGTTCACGTCCACGCCGTCGCCCAGCGGGACCTTGTTGTCCTTCAGGAAGCCCGCGACCACCTGAAGCTCGATGTCCACGACGTCGTCGCCGAGACGGCGGCCGTTCGGGAAGCCGGCGGTGTCTCCACCGATCACTCCGAAGCGATCCTCCATGTCAGCCGGCGGCACGCCGAGGTTGAGCTTGATCGTGTCGACGGCGGGCGGTCCGCTGGCTCCCTTGTGCTGATTGAGCCCGGGGATGCCCTGGAGCAGCGCCTGCACGATGTCCGTGCGGTCGTTCTCCGGTGCGCCGATGTCGAACAGCGCGTTCAGAACCGCCGCCAGCTCCGGCTTCACGACGTACTTGCCGTAGAGCGCGGCGTCCCGGTCGGGGGTCGTGCGGTTGAACTGGTCCTTCTTCCCGAGCGGGATCACGACCTCGTTCACCAGCGGGTTCCCGAGCCGGGAGACCTGCACCCAGCGGCCGCGGCGCGCGCTGGTGCCGGACACCTGCAGCCGCCGCCGCTCGGTCGTCGACCACACGCCGACCACCGCGTTCGCGGCATCCGCCCCGGCAACCGCGCGATGGTTGCGCGTGACCAGGCGCTCGGGGATCTGGAGGACCGTCGAGTGGACGTTGTATCCGCTCAGGTCGTCCTTGCCCTCACCCTGGTTGCCGGTTAGCTTGCGGAGGTTGATGCCGTCGAAGGTCGCCCCCAGGTCGACGAAGAACGGATCGTCGCGCTGGCCGACGAACACCTTCGTGCCGTCCCTCAGCGAGCGGATCGCCCCGTTCACGAACGACTCGTAGTTGGGGAACGTCTTCGGCCCGATGTTCGGCGGCGCCACCGGCAGGCCTCGCGCGATAGTGGTCGTGCGGGCCGTGCGGCGCTTGCCGCGGTACGTGACCCGGTCGAGCGAGTAGCGCTGGATCACGTTCAGCTTCGGGTCGCGGTATCCGCTTGCGCCGGGGAGCGCGTACAGGAACGACTCCTTGTTGCGCACCGTGGTCTTGAAGCGGAACCGGTAGCTCACGTCCGGGCGCCCGTCTCCGGTGTTGTCGATGTGGACGTAGTAGCGGGCGCGGTCGTCGAACGAGTGGAAGTTCGGCCCGTTGGCCGGCACCTCGCCGGGAATCCAGTTGGCCGCGACGGTGAGCGCGCCGGGCGCGTCCTTGGCCGTCCACGCGTACGTGTCCGTGTTGTCCGCGGACGGATCGAGCGAGATGCCCGGCGCCTCGCGGTGGCTGGACGAGATGCCGAACGGCACCACGATCGCCGACGCAGCCAGCGCCGCCAGGGCAAGCAGAAGCTTGCGCATTACGAGTCCTCCTTCTGGGAGCCTCGGAGGCCGGATCCGTTCCGGATCAGCCTCCCGTTGCAGTTCCCTTTCGCGGGACTCGCAATTTCGGATCACAAAGGCGCATGAATTAGCGTTCGCCGACGTTCACGTAACACTTGTGGCGCGAACTGGGTGGACGTTGAGGATGGTCAACTTCAAGCCACGCGAGCATTCGATCTTGGCGGACCTCAGGCTCCTGAAGGAGGCGCGGGACTTCGCGGAGCGTGCGGCGGCGGAATTCGGCTTCGACGGCGCCGCGTGCTACGACGTCAAGCTGGCG
The DNA here is from genome assembly GCA_963771715.1 of uncultured Thermoleophilaceae bacterium. Classification (GTDB taxonomy): domain Bacteria; phylum Actinomycetota; class Thermoleophilia; order Solirubrobacterales; family Thermoleophilaceae; genus JACVRW01. The sequence continues at coordinate 122,507 of CAVYUQ010000003.1, read as the reverse complement.
ATGAGCGAGGCCGTGACCAACGCCATCCAGCACGGCTCCTCGTCACCGAGCGACCCGATCAAGATCGGGATCGCCGCGGAGGGCGGCGCGCTCGTCTTCGAGGTCCGCGACACCGGGCGCTTCCGCCCGCGGGTGAGGCGCCGCGGCGGCGAGCTCTCGGAGTCCGGCCGCGGGCTCGAGTTCATGCGGGTGCTGATGGACGAGGTGGACCTGCGGCCGGGCGACGGCGGCACGCTGATGCGGTTCGCGAAGCGGCGCAGCTAGCGCACGCGAAGCTCCCCCGTCATCCCCAGCTGCTCGTGATCGCCGACGGTGCAGACCATCCTGTAGCTGCCGTGCTCGAGGTTCAGCCTGGTCGACTCGCTGCCGCCGGCCGGAAGCGTGGATGTCCCGCCGATCTCCTCGTCGCCCCTGAACAGCTTCAGGTTGTGCGCGAGCGAGCCCTCGTTCCGCAGCGTCACGGTGAGCGTCCCGGCGCCGCTCAGCACGATCGTCGAGGGATCGAACGAGTACTCGTCGGCGACCACCCGCAGCTTCGCGTTGGCCGGCGCCGTAACCGTCCGGCCGGAGTCGTCGTCGTCTCCGCAGCCCGGGAGCGCCAGCGAGCACAGCGCGAGGGTGAGGGCGAAGCGGCGCAAGGCGAGCGGATACTATGCCCCGCCGTGACCCGTCCGATGGTCATCGCCAGCGCGCTCGCCGCCGCGTTCTTCGCGGGCTGCGGAGGCGACATCGAGGTCCCCAAGGAGGACACGACCGCTCATCGGGGCGCCGTGCTCTTCTACGAGCGCTGCTCCGGCTGCCACACCTTCGAGGCGGCCAACGCGTACGGCTCGAAGCCGGAGGGGCAGCTTCAGGGCGGCGAGCGCACGAACGGCCCGAACTTCAACGAGCGCAAGGAGACGAGGGACGACGTGCTGTTCGCGATCCGCAACGGCGGCTTCTCCGGCGCGATCATGCCGGCGAACATCGTCACGGGGGACGAGGCCGACGCGGTAGCGACGTTCGTCGAAAAGTACTCGGGCCGCGAGTCCGGGCAGTAGCACGAGGCGGGGTCGCGATCCTCGACCTCAGGCAGATCCGCGACAACCCTCAGCCGGCACGTGAGGGGCTCGCACGGCGCGGGGTCGATCCCGCCGTCCTGGACGAGGCGCTCGAGCTGGACGAGCGCCGGCGCGCCCTGCTGCCGGAGCTGGAGGACCTGCGCGCGCGCAAGAACCAGGCGAGCAAGCGCATCGGGGAGCTGCAGAGGAGCGGCGAGGACGCCTCGGAGGCGATCGCGGAGACGCGCGGGCTCTCGGAGCGCGAGAAGGAGCTGGACGAGGAGCTGCGCGCGGTGGAGGAGCGGCGCACCACGGTGCTGGTGTCGCTGCCGAACCTTCCAGACCCGAGCGCCGCCGACGCGGACGAGGTGATCCGCGAGGTCGGCGAGCCGGGCAGGACCGGGCGCAACCACGTGGAGCTGCTCGGCGACAACCTCGACATGGAGGCGGCCGCGCGCGTGTCGGGCTCGCGCTTCGCCTACCTCAAGGGCCCGCTCGTGCGGCTCGAGCTTGCGCTGGTGCAGTGGGCTCTGTCGCTGCTCGAGGAGCGCGGCTTCACGCCGGTGATCCCGCCCGTGCTGGTGCGCGAGCAGGCGCTGGTCGGCACCGGCATGCTTCCCGACACCGAGCAGCAGATCTACCGCATTCCCGAGGACGAGCTGTACCTGGTCGGCACCTCGGAGGTCCCGCTGGCGTCGCTGCACGCCGGCGAGATCCTCGCGGGCGGACGAGCTGCCGCGGCGCTACGCGGGCTTCTCACCCTGCTTCCGGCGCGAGGCCGGGGCCGCCGGCAAGGACACGCAGGGCCTCTTCCGCGTGCACCAGTTCGACAAGGTCGAGATGTTCTCGTTCGTGGAGCCTGAGCAGTCGCAGGCCGAGCATGAGCGGCTGCTCTCGATCGAGGAGGAGATCCTGCAGGCGCTCGGGCTTCCGTACCAGGTGGTGAACATCGCGGTGGACGACCTCGGCGCCTCCGCGGCCAAGAAGTACGACCTCGAGGCGTGGCTGCCGGGCCAGGAGCGCTTCCGCGAGCTCACCTCATGCTCGAACACGACCGACTTCCAGGCGCGCCGGCTCGACATCCGCTTCCGCCCCGCCGAGGGCGAGGCGGTGCGCCACGTGCACACGCTGAACGGGACCGCCGTGGCGGTGGGGAGGACGATCATCGCGATCGCGGAGAACCACCAGAGGGACGACGGAAGCGTCGAGATTCCGGCAGTCCTCCACGAGTTCGGGGCGCCGCACGTGCTCGAGCCTGCGGCGCGGTAGGTTGCTCCCATGGTCGACGATCAGTTCGCGCGCTCGTTCGTGGAGCGTTACGTGGACGCCTGGAACTCGCACGACGCGGAGCAGATCGAGCCGCTCGTCACGCCTGACGTCGTGTGGCTCGACCCGGCGCTGCCGGAGCCGGCGCGCGGGGTCGAGGAGGTCAAGCACTTCATGCGCCGCTCGTGGGTGGCGTTCCCCGACCTCAGCTTCAGCTCGGGCCCGATGTGGCTCGAGCCGCACGGGGACTCGGTCACCTGGTCCTGGCGGATGCAGGGCACCCACGGCGGCGTGATCGACCCACCCGGGTTCGCGGCCACCGGCAAGCGCATCGACATCGACGGCATCGACGTGTGGGACTTCGCCGGCGGGCGCCTCGAGCGCTACCGCGCCTACTACGACATGGCAGCGCTGGCGCGCCAGATCGGCGCCATGCCGCCGCCGGGCAGCGCCGGCGAGCGCGTCGGCGTGGTGCTCCAGCGCGCGCAGGCGCGCTTCGCGCGCCGCTGAGCGGCCTAACATCAGCCACGCAGCGCTCCGGAGGGGTGGCAGAGCGGATGAATGCGCCGGCCTTGAAAGCCGGAAGGGGCCGTCAGGTCCCTCGTGGGTTCGAATCCCACCCCCTCCGTTGACGCGCTCCCGGTAGCCCGTGCTCGGCAACCGGCCGCGTCAGTACGCTGATCAGCGCCGCGTGATCGAGCCAGCACAGCTCGCCGGCGCTCTCGAGCGCCTGGATCCAAGGGAGAGGGAGCTGCTTGCCCTGTCGCTGCGAAGGCGCGTGCCCGACGACGCCCTCGCGCGCGTGTACGACGTGGACTCCCAGGAGGTCGCCCGCCGCCGGGCGGGCGCGATCGAGCGGCTCGCGGACGAGCTGGGCGCCCAGCGCGGCGAGGACCTGGGCGCGGTCCTGCAAGCGCTGCTCGACGAGGGCACCTGGACCGCGGCCGAGCTGAAGCTCGGACGGGGACCAGGCCGAGCTCGATGGGGGCGAAGGCGAGGAGGACGGTGCCGAGCCCGTCGCGGAGGCCCCTGAGCCGGTCCCCGAGCCGGAGCCGGAGCCCGAGCCGGAGGTCGAGGCGGAGCCACAGCCCGAGCCCGAGTCCAGCAACGGCCATCCGCCGGAGGTCCCCGTTGCGCACGGATCCGTGCTCGAGATGCTCGCCGGGGGCGACGGCGTTCGCGGGCTCGACGCCCGGCCCGAGCGCCAGGCGCCTGAGGGCAAGTGGCGCGCGCCCTACCTGCTGCTCCTCGGCAGCTTCGTGGCCGCCGTGATCGGCGGTGCGGCCACCTGGGTCGGGTCATCGAAGTGGGGCGACCAGGGCGGCACCGCGAGCCTCCGGACGACGGACGACGGCACGAAGCACTTCGTTCCCCAGCTCGGCGGCCCCCTCGAGGCGCCGTTCCCGTCCGAGCCCCAGTCGATCTCCTGCTACTCGACGGCGTTCGTGAGTGGCCGCACCACCCTCTACCGGCAGCCCGGAGGCCGGGTGAGGATCCGGCTGTCGGGGAGGACGGAGTGGGGGTCCTCCCGTGTCTTCGGCGTGGTGCTTCGCCGCGGCGACTGGGTCGCTGTGCAGGCGCCCGAGCTCGGCAACGGCGAGCTCGCCTGGTTGCCGGCCAACCGCGCGCGGCTCGACTGCGTGACCTGGTCGATGCACGCGGACCTCTCGCGGCGGGTCCTGAACGTGCGCCGCGACGGCGAGCTGGTGCGCAGGTTCCGGATAGCGATCGGCAGGCGGGCGAACCCGACGCCGAAGGGTCGCTTCTCCGTGACCGACAAGCTGCGCGTGACCGACCAGGGATCGCCCTACGGCTGCTGCGTCCTCGCCCTCACGGGCCACCAGACGCGCCTGCCCGCGGCCTGGCCGGGAGGGGACCGGCTGGCCATCCATGCCACGACGGAGCTCTCGACGCTCGGGAAGCCGGCGAGCCTGGGCTGCCTGCGCATCACGTCCGGCCAGGCGCGCTGGCTGATCAAGACGATCCCGCTGGGCGCGCCGCTGTTCGTGCGGGCCTGATCTCACGGACGGCGCGGCCCGGGCGTTCTAGGACTATGAAGCTGCCGCCCTTCCAGGCCCTGCTCGACGAGCACCGCGCCGCGGGCATCCCCGACGCGAAGCTCGCCGAACTCCCCACCGGCCACCTCCCCTTCGTGGAGGGCCGCGGAGCGGCTGGCCCTGATACGCGACTTCCTGGCCGCCACCGCGTAGCCCCGTCAGCGACACCGGCGGGCGTTGAGCCGGGCGGCCTGGCGCGTCAGGTGGTCGCGCTCGGCGAGGTTGGGTGCCTTGCGGGCCGCCTCGGCGTACAGCCGTGCCGCCGTCGCCAGGTCGCCGTCGCGCTCGTGGAGGTACGCCGCCACCGCGGTGTGGCGGGGCAGGAGTCGTCCAGCGCCGCGAGCGCCGCCAGGCCGGCGCGCGGTCCGTCGGCCTCGCCGACGGCCACCGCGCGGTTGAGCCGGACGACCGGGCTGTCGGTCAGGCGCGCGAGCTCGTCGTACCACTCGACGATCTGCACCCAGTCGGTCTCCTCGGCGGTGGGCGCGTCGGCGTGGAGTGCCGCGATGGCGGCCTGGGCCTGGAACTCGCCCAGCCGGTCGCGGGCGAGGGCCGCCTGCAGGATCTCGACGCCCTCGGCGATCGACTCGGTGTCCCACCGGCCGCGGTCCTGCTCGGCGAGCGGCACCAGGCTGCCGTCGGGCGCGGTCCGGGCGGCGCGCCGGGCGTGGTGGAGCAGCATGAGGGCGAGCAGCCCCGCCACCTCGGGGTGGTCGATCGCGGCCGCGAGCTGCCGGGTGAGCCGGATGGCCTCGGCGGCGAGGTCGACGTCGCCGGAGTAGCCCTCGTTGAAGACCAGGTAGAGGACGCGCAGCACGGTGGCGACGTCGCCGGGCTGGTCGAACCGCACGCCGGAGACGGTGCGCTTGGCCCGGCTGATGCGCTGCGCCATGGTCGCCTCGGGCACCAGGTAGGCCTGGGCGATCTGGCGGGTGGTCAGCCCGCCGACGGCGCGCAGCGTGAGCGCGACCGCGGACGACGGCGTCAGCGACGGGTGGGCGCACAGGAAGTAGAGCTGGAGCGTGTCGTCCACCGCGGGCGCGGGCCCGGGCGCCGGCTCCTCGTCGACGAGGTCCTCGCGCCGGCGGCGGGCGGCGTCCGCCCGGGTCGCGTCGAGGAACCGGCGCCAGGCCACGGTGACCAGCCAGCCCTTCGGGTCCCGCGGCGGGTCGGCCGGCCAGACGCGGACCGCCTCGACCAGCGCGTCCTGCACGGCGTCCTCGGCCGCCGCGAAGTCGGCTCCGCGGCGGACGAGGATGCCGAGCACGCTCGGCGTGAGGCTCCGGAGCAGGACCTCGTCCACCGACGAGGTCACTCCGTGATGGTGGGCGGCGCGGTCAGGAACGGGCGCAGCTCGAGCCACTCGTGGATCGGCTTCCCGCCCGCCCCGGGGGCGGCCGACAGCTCCCCGGCCAGCTCGACGGCGCGCTCGTAGCTGTCGACGTCGATCACCATCCAGCCGGCGATGAGGTCCTTGGTCTCGGCGAACGGGCCGTCGGTGACCGGCGGGCGCCCCTCGCCGTCGTACCGGACCCACGTCCCCTCGGGGGCGAGCGCCTGACCGTCGACGAACTCGCCGGTCCCCTCGAGCCGGGCCGCGAAGTCGTGCATGTACTGCATGTGGGCCGAGATCTCCTCCGGCGTCCACTGGTCCATGGGCACGTCGTTGACCGCAGCCGGGGCGCCGCGGTAGTGCTTGAGCAGCAGGTACTTGGCCATCGTGTTCTCCTCGGTGCTGGTGCGACCCATTCTGGTCGCGTTCACCCCGGGGACGGAGCCGGTCACGGGTTCTCGACATGGCCGCCGGAATTTTTTTCGCTTCGCGGGATCAGCCGTGTTCGCGCCAGCGGTTCGTGATCGGCAGGCGCCGGTCCTTGCCGAAGCCCTTCGCCGAGATCTTGGTGCCCGGCGGGTACTGGCGCCGCTTGTACTCGGCCGTGTCGACGAGGCGCAGGGTCCTCGTGACCAGCTCCTCGTCGTAACCGGCGGCCACGATCGCGTCCTTGCCCTGATCGCGGTCGACGTACAGCTCCAGGATCCGGTCCAGGACGTCGTAGTCCGGTAGCGAGTCCGGTGTCGACCTGCCCCGGGCGCAGTTCGGCGCTCGGCGGCTTGACGATCGAGCTCTCCGGGATCGGCGGGGTCTGGCCGCGCTCCTCGGCCGCCCGGTTGCGCCACTTCGCCAGCCGGAAGACCGAGGTCTTGTAGACGTCCTTGATCGGGCCGTACGCGCCGACCGAGTCGCCGTACAGCGTCGAATAGCCCACCGCCAGCTCGGACTTGTTGCCCGGGGCGAGGACGATGTGGCCCTCCTGGTTGGAGACCGCCATCAGCATCGTCCCGCGCAGCCGCGACTGGAGGTTCTCCTCCGCGAGACCGGTCAGCCCGAGCGAGCCCATGTAGGCGTCGAACATCGGCTCGATCGACACGGTGCGGAAGTTCAGCCCGGTGCGACGGGCCAGCTCGGCCGCGTCGCCCTTGGAGTGGTCGGAGGAGTACTTGGACGGCATGGAGATGCCGTACACGTTCTCCGCGCCGAGCGCGTCACAGGCGATCGCGGCGACGAGTGCCGAATCGATACCTCCGGACAGGCCGATCAGGACGGACCGGAAGCCGTTCTTGGCGGCGTACGCGCGCAGGCCGACGACCAGCGCGGAGTACACCTCCTCGTCGTCGTCGAGGCGCGGGGCGTAGCCGCCCGTCAGTTCCCGCTCGTACGCGGGGAGCGGCTCCTCGGAGAGGACGACCCGGTCGACGGCGAGAGCGTCGTCCACCCGCTGCCCATGGGCGGCTCCGCCGCCGGGCGTCCGGGCTCGGCGGACGCGGCCGGGAGGTCGAGGTCCAGGATGACGCTGCCCTCGGCGAACTGCGGGGCGCGCGCGACGACCTCGCCGTTCCTGTCGACGACGATCGAGTCGCCGTCGAAGACGAGCTCGTCCTGGCCGCCGATCATCGCGAGGTACGCGGTGGTGCAGCCGGCCTCCTGGGCCCGCTTGCGCACCAGTTCCAGACGGGTGTCGTCCTTGTTCTGCTCGTACGGCGAGGCGTTGATCGAGACGCAGCAGCCCGGCCCCGGCGGAGCGGGCGGCGGGGACGCGGCCGCCGTCCTGCCAGAGGTCCTCGCAGATGGCGAGCGCGACGTCGACGCCGTGCACGCGGACCACCGGCATCGTGTCGCCCGGCACGAAGTACCGGAACTCGTCGAAGACGCCGTAGTTGGGGAGGTGGTGCTTGGCGAACGTCAGCACCACCTGGCCGCGGTGCAGCACCGCGGCGGCGTTCTGCGGGGCGCCGGCGGGCTGGCCGTACCGCGGCTGTGCCTTCTCGGAACGGTCGAGATAGCCGACGATCACCGGGATCTCCCCGTACCCCTCGTCGGCGAGCCGCCCGGCGAGCGCGCGCAGCGCGGTCCGCGAGGCCTCGACGAAGGACGACCGCAGGGCCAGGTCCTCGACGGGGTAACCGGTCAGCACCATCTCGGGGAACGCGACGAGATGCGCACCCTGCTCGGCGGCGTGCCGGGTCCAGTGCACGATCGACTCGGCGTTGCCGGCGAGATCGCCGACGGTCGAGTCGATCTGATTCAGAGCGAGACGAAGTTGGGGCACGCGGCCCAGTGTAATCGTCTCTCTGACGCGATGTCCCGCGGTGTGTCCCGCGCCACCCCGGAGGCGCCTGCTCCGCCCGGGCGAGAGGGAGGGCGAGGGCCAGGGCGAGAGGAGGGGCGGGGCCCCTCCCCGCTCGGTCAGCGGCGGTACGCCAGCGTCGTCATCATCCCGGACTCCGAGTGGTAGATGTTGTGGCAGTGCAGCATCCACAGACCCGGGTTGTCCGCGTCGAAGTCGAGGACCAGCTTGTTGTGCGGCAGGACCATGGACGTGTCCTTGCGGGCGCCGGGGAGTCGATGCCGGCCAGCGAGTAGGTGTGGCCGTGCAGATGGACGGGGTGCCACATGTCGGTGGCGTTGACGACCACCAGCCGCACCCGCTCACCGTGCTCGATCTGTGGATCCGGTCCGGTGAGTAGGGCCGGTGGTCGATGCCCCAGTCGTACTCCTCCATGCCGCCGGTCAGCGTGAGCTTGAGCAGTGCGGTCCGGCCGGCGCCGGTCCATGGCCACGGACTCGTGCGGCCGCAGCCGCCGGGCCGACTGGAGCACGTTCCGGTACAGCTCCGCCGGACGCGTGGACGGCTTCGGCGCCGCCCCGCCGCCGGTGCGCAGGACGGCCATGGCCGAGCGCGTTCTTGCCCTCGGCGAGCGCGGTGAACGGGAACACCCCGCTCTTCGCGGTGACCAGCACGTCGTAGCGCTCGGCCATGCCCACGCAGCAGCGAGTCGATCTTCTCGTGCTGCACGGGGAAGCCGTCGCTGTGGGTGATCGTCATCTGGTGTCCGCCGAGCGCCACCCGGAACGGCGGCTCGCCGCCCGCGTTGATGATGCGCAGCCGGATGCGCTCGCCGGGCTTGGCCCGGAACTGCGTCGGGTCGTCCGGCGTGCGCCCGTTGATCAGGTAGTGCGGGTAGTCGACATCGCCCGCGTGGCCGCCGAGCAGCTCGCTCTTGGCGCCCTTCATCAGCCGGTACGGGCCCGTGCGCCGTGCGGTGACGGCGAGGCGCTGCGCGCCGGTGCCTGGTCAGCCGGCCGTACCCGGCGTCCATTCCGGCGGGCCGGGAGGGCCGGGCGCCGTGCTCGTCGTCGTCCTCGTCCCGTGGTCCATCGCCGCGCGGCATGGGCTTGCCCTTGCGGAGCTGTGCGAACACGTCCTCCGGCGTGGAGCCGTTCACCCCGTCGATCCAGTCGTCCAGGATGACGATCCACTCCTGGTCGTAGGAGAGCGGCTCCTTCGGGTCGTCCACGATCAGCGGCGCGTCCATCCCGCGGTCGAGCTGCAGGCCCGATGTGCGGGTGGAACCAGTACGTGCCGGGGTGCGGCACGAAGAAGCGGTACGTGAACGACTTCGCCGGGCCTGATCGGCGGCTGCGTCACATCGGGCACGCCGTCCATGTCGTTGCGCAGGGCGATGCCGTGCCAGTGGACCGTGGTCGGCTCCGGCAGATGGTTGTTCAGCGTCAGCTGCGAGTGTGTCGCCGGCGGTGATCCGCATCTTCTGGCCCGGCATCTGGTCGTCGTACGCCCAGGTCCTGACGGTGCGTCCGCCGAGGTCGACCGTGGTGGCGGTGGCGGTGAGCTGGACCCGCCGGACCGGGCCGGGGCCCCGCCGGTGCTCGCGGTCCCGGACCTCCGGGCCGTGCGGGGAGATGTACTCCGACGGGGGCGCCGCGGCCGGTCCCGCCTGCCCGCCCAGCCCCGAGTTGTCCATTCCGTGTTCGCCGCCCGAGGGACTACAGGCGCCGAGCAGACCGCCGCCCGCGACGGCGATTCCCGCGCCGAGCACGGCGCGACGAGAGGGTTCGTGATGAGTGAGCACCCCAATGCTGGTGGGAGATGTGCGCATGAGCGGCCGGCGCGTCCGCCGCGTCCCCGCTCCCTGTCGGGGCAGGACGCGGCGGACGCGCCGCTCTATGCGCTGCACCAGCAGCCGGTGGCGTTCGCGCACCGCCGTCTCCCCGGGCTCCGGTCTCATTTCTCCGATGATCATGACAATGCGACATCTTACCCTTAAGGGGTACAAAAGAGGGCATTGCGGAACCGGAGGCGGCCTTGAGTCGCCGAACGCACGGGTCCGGGAGCGGTCCGCATGAAAGTACGATGCACACATCGTGTCGGAGCGCGAGGAGCGGGTCCGGGCGGGTCCGAAACCTCGCCGAAACCCGGCCGCGTGATACTGGGGCCCTCGAGGTGCCCCGCGCCCGCTGAAAGAGCCGTCTGACCTGCAAGGATAGGGGACCATGGACAAGCAGCAGGAATTCGTGCTCCGTACGCTCGAGGAGCGCGACATCCGGTTCGTGCGCCTGTGGTTCACCGACGTGCTCGGCTTCCTCAAGTCCGTCGCGGTGGCACCCGCCGAGCTGGAGCAGGCCTTCGACGAGGGCATCGGCTTCGACGGCTCCGCCATCGAGGGCTTCGCCCGGGTCTACGAGTCCGACATGATCGCCAAGCCGGATCCGGGCACCTTCCAGATCCTGCCCTGGCGCGCCGAGGCCCCCGGCACGGCCCGGATGTTCTGCGACATCCTGATGCCCGACGGCTCCCCGTCCTTCGCCGACCCGCGCTACGTGCTCAAGCGCATCCTCGCCAAGACCTCCGACCTCGGCTTCACCTTCTACACCCACCCCGAGATCGAGTTCTTCCTGCTGAAGGACAAGCCGCTGGACGGCACCCGCCCGACGCCCGCCGACAACTCCGGCTACTTCGACCACACCCCGCAGAACGTCGGCATGGACTTCCGCCGCCAGGCGATCACCATGCTCGAATCGATGGGCATCTCGGTGGAGTTCAGCCACCACGAGGGCGCCCCCGGCCAGCAGGAGATCGACCTGCGCTACGCCGACGCGCTCTCCACCGCCGACAACATCATGACCTTCCGCCTGGTCATGAAGCAGGTCGCGCTGGAGCAGGGCGTCCAGGCCACCTTCATGCCGAAGCCGTTCTCCGAGTACCCCGGCTCGGGCATGCACACCCACCTCTCCCTCTTCGAGGGCGACCGCAACGCGTTCTACGAGTCGGGCGCCGAGTACCAGCTCTCCAAGGTCGGCCGCTCCTTCATCGCCGGCCTGCTCCGGCACGCCGCCGAGATCTCGGCCGTCACCAACCAGTGGGTCAACTCCTACAAGCGCATCTGGGGCGGCTCCCAGCGCACCGCGGGCGCGGGCGGCGAGGCCCCCTCGTACATCTGCTGGGGCCACAACAACCGCTCCGCCCTGATCCGCGTCCCGCATGTACAAGCCCGGCAAGACCGGCTCCGCCCGGGTCGAGGTCCGCTCCATCGACTCCGGCGCCAACCCCTACCTGTCCTACGCGGTCCTGCTGGCCGCCGGCCTCAAGGGCATCGAGGAGGGCTACGAACTCCCGGCCGGCGCCGACGACGACGTCTGGGCCCTCTCCGACGCCGAACGCCGCGCGATGGGCATCGAGCCGCTGCCGCAGAACCTGGGCGAGGCCATCACCCTGATGGAGCGCAGCGAACTGGTCGCCGAGACGCTCGGCGAGCACGTCTTCGACTTCTTCCTGCGCAACAAGAAGCAGGAGTGGGAGGAGTACCGCTCCGAGGTCACCGCCTTCGAGCTGCGCAAGAGCCTGCCGGTGCTGTAGCCCCTTGTCGTGCTTGTCGTGACGCAGTCCGCCCCGGGGGTCAGTGGTCCCGGGGCGGGCCGGTGCTGCCGCGGACGACGAGGGTGGGGTCGAGGATGATGTCGCGGTCGGCGGTGCGACCCTCGTCGAGGCGTTCGACGGCCGCCTGGACGGCGAGCCCGGCCACCTCGGTGGCGTCCTGGCGCACGGACGTGAGGTCGATGAAGGACAGCTGGGCGAGCTGGCTGTCGTCGTAGCCGACGATGGACACGTCCGTCGGCACGGTGAGACCGGCGCGCAGGAACGTGTTGAGCACGCCGTGGGCGCAGCGGTCGTTGCCCGCGATGACCGCGGTGGGCAGCTCGCCCTGGCGGAGGAGTTCCCGGGCCGCCCGGGCGCCGGACTCCTCGGTGTAGTCGCCGGGGAGGATCCGGATGTGGTCGGCGAGCCCGTGGCGCTCCATGGCGGTGCGGTAGCCGCGCCGCCGTTCGTCGGCGGCGGGCATCGTGCCGCCGTCGATGTGGGTGATGGCGCGGTGGCCGAGGGCGGTGAGGTGGTCGACGGCCTGGCGTATCCCCTTGCTGTTGGCGGTCCGTACGACGTCCACCCCGGCGGCCCTCGTGCAGGGGTTGATCTCTATGAGGGGCGTGTGGCCCGCGACCGTGGCCAGGTGCTGCGGGCTGGACTCGGCGCCGATGATGATGATGGCCTCGCTGCGCAGCCCGAGCAGCTGCTCCACGGCCTGGCGCTCGTCGCGAGTGGCGACCATGGCGCTGAGCGCGAGGTGGTAGCCGTGCTTCTGGGCGGCGGGGTAGAGGGCCTCGACGATGCCGACGTCGTGCGGGTGGCGCATGGTGAACAGCACGCCCAGCTGGCGGCTGCGGTTGCGGCGCAGCAGCTGGGCGGCGGTGTCGGGGCGGTAGCCCAGCTCCTCGGCGGCCTGGAACACGCGCTGGCGGGTGAGCGAACTGGCGCCGGGCTGGTTGCGGAAGACCAGGGAGACGAGGGCCTGTGAGACGCCGACGCGCGCGGCGACGTCGGACATGGTGGGGCGTTTCGGGCGTATCGGAGGCGATCCAGGCACGCCCGTCTGGTCGGTGATCCCTGGGTCTCGCATGCGCGCCTCCCGCGTTCAGGTATTGACATGCATAACACCGCGGCACATAGTACCGGGGAACTAGTACGTATTAGTAGTACGAACAAGCGCCCGCTGTGCGTCACACACGACGCGGAGGCGCTGTCGCCGCGGCTGAACCATGCCCGCCCCCAACCCGGCGCCCCGACACACCACACGGTCGCCCGAGCGCGCTGGACCGGCGTACCCCCGTCGGCGCGCGCCGCCCGCCCCTCGCCGGGCCGGGGCTGAACTTCCATCAGGAACGCTCGAAGAGGAGCTACAGGCATGACCAGGACCAGTCCAAGCCCCGCCGCCCCCCACGGACTGCCGCCGGACGTACCGGGACCCCACTCGCGACGCCTGGGCATGGTCTCCGTCATCGCCACCTTCGGCGGCCTGCTGTTCGGCTACGACACCGGCGTCATCAACGGCGCGCTCGAGCCGCTGACCGCCGACCTCGGGCTGACCGCGTTCACCGAGGGCTTCGTCGTCAGCATCCTGATCTTCGGCGCGGCCTTCGGCGCCATCGATCGGCGGTGCACTGTCCGACCGGTTCGGCCGCCGCCACAACATCCTCATGCTGGCCATCGTCTTCGTGCGTCGCGCACCATCGGCTGCGTCCTGTCGCCGAGCTGGCCGGTCCTGGCCCTGTTCCGCTTCATCCTCGGCCTCGCCGTCGGGCGGCGCCTCGGCCACGGTCCCGGTCTACCTGGCCGAGGTCGCGCCGGTCGAGCGCCGCGGCAGCATCGTCACCCGCAACGAAGTCATGATCGTCAGCGGCCAGTTCGCCGCGTTCGTGATCAACGCGCATCATCTTCAACATCTGGGGCGAGCACGACGGGCGTCTGGCGGCGTCATGCTCGTGGTCGCCGTGCTCCCCGCGATCGTCCTGTTCATCGGCATGCTGCGGATGCCGGAGAGCCCGCGCTGGCTGGTCGCCCAGGGCCGCGAGGACGAGGCGCTCTGGCCGTGCTCCAGCAGGTCCGCACCGCCGGAGCGCGCCCGCGCCGAGATGGCCGAGGTCCACCGGCTCGCCGAGGAGGAGCGGGCCTCCAAGACCGCCGGCGCCACCGACCTCGGCGTCCGCTGGATCCGCGCGCCTCATCCTCATCGGCGCCGGGCTGGGCATGTTCCAGCAGTTCACCGGCATCAACTCGATCATGTACTACGGCACCCAGCTGCTGGGCGACGCCGGCTTCTCCGACAGCGCGGCGATCATCGCCAACACCGCCAACGGCCTGTTCAGCGTCCTCGGGCATCACCGTGGGCCTGCTCGGTCATGAACAAGATCAACCGGCGCACGCTGCTGCTCGGCGGGTTCGCCCTGACCACCACGTTCCACCTGCTCGTCGGCCTGTCCGCGCTGCTGCTGCCCGACGGCGACGGCCAAGGCCTGGTTCATCCTCGTCTTCGTCGTGCTCTTCGTCTTCTCCATGCAGGCCACCATCGGCCCGCTGGTCTGGCTCCTGCTCTCCGAGATCTTCCCGCTGAAGATCCGCAGCCTCGCCATCGGCATCAGCGTCCTGGTGCTGTGGCTGTCGAACGCCGTGGTCGTCCCTCGGCTTCCCGCGTCGTCGTCGAGGGCCTCGGGCATCGCGCCGACCTTCTTCATCTTCGTCGTGCTCGGCCTGCTCGCCCTGGCGTTCATCGGGAACTGCGTGCCCGAGACCCGGGGCCGCTCGCTCGAGGAGCTCGAGGACCAGTTCCGCGCGCAGTACTCCTGATCCTCCGCGCCTTCTGAGAGAAGGGTTACCCACATGACCGTCCTCGTCGCCGTCCCCGAGGGGCGGGAGGGGCCCACGCCCTGGACGCCGGCATCGCCGAAGCCCGGCTGCTGGACACCGACCTGGTCGTCCTCAACCTGCGCCTGTCCGCCCTCGACGTCTCGGGTCTGCCCGAGGACCTCAAGGTCACGCTCCTCGAGCGCAGCGGCCCCGGCGACCGCGACCCGGCCGACGCCGTCCTCGACGAGATCGAGGCCCGCCCCGACGTCGACCGGCTCGTCATCGGCATGCGGCGCCGGTCGCCGGTGGGCAAGGCCCTGCTGGGCAGCGTCAGCCAGCGGCTGCTGCTGGAGAGCCCCGTCCCCGTGCTCGCGGTCAAGCCCCCGGCCGACCGGTCCCCGTGAACGGGCGGGGTCGGCTACCGTGATGCCCGTTGCGCAGGGGTGACACGACGGGGCCGGGGGGCATGCCGTGACGGCTGTTCGCGAACAGGACGTCCTGACACCCGCGCTGGTACGGATCCGTACCGCGTCCGGGGCTGTGGTCGGTGCCGGATTCCTCGTGGACGCGGATGTGGTGTGCACCTGCGCCCATGTCGTCGCCCGGGCGCTCGACCTGCCCGACGTCCCCGAGCAACCCCCGCCCGATGCGGTGGCGTTGGACTTCCCGCTGCTGCGGGATGGGGAAGGGGCCGTACCGGCCGCCCGCGCCACCGTCGTCGACCTGGCGATGGGCCGACGACGGCAGCGGCGACGTAGCGCTGCTGAGGCTGGACCGCCCGGTGCCCGGCGCCCGTCCGGTTCCCGCTGGTGGACGGCACGCAGGTGTGGGGCCACGGCTTCCGCGTACTGGGCTACCCGCGCGGTGCCGAACAGGGCCTATGGGCGGCCGGGACGTTGCGCGGGCCGCAGAGCGCGGGCTGGCTCCAGATGGAAGCGGAGTCGGCGGCCCGCCGCGTATCGCCCGGATTACAGCGGCGCCCCGGTGTGGGACGAGGAACAGGGCGGCGTCGTCGGCATGACGGTGGCCGTCCAGCGGGGCGACGCCTCGACCACCGCCTATCTCATCCCGTCCGCGTCGCTGGTCGACGAGCGGGTGCTGCGCCCGCGCTGCCCCTTCCGGGGGCTGTCGCAGTTCCGGGAGGAGGACGAGGAGTTCTTCCACGGCCGTGAGGACGACGCCCGCCGACTGCGCGCGGCCCTCGACCGCACCATGCTGACCGTGGTCGTCGGCCCGTCAGGATGCGGTAAGTCATCCCTGGTCAGGGCCGGTTTACTGCCCTCGTTACGGACGGCCGGGCACGACGGTCTCCGAACTCCGCCCCGTCCCCGGGGCGCACCCGGCGGCGGCCCTCGCCCGCATGCGTGATCCCGCTCCTGGAGCCGGACGCCGGGGAGGTGGAACGGCTGCGGAGGTCGGCGGAGCTGGCCGATCTGCTCCGGGGGCCGGCGGCGGGTGGGCGGGCGGAGGATGCCGGTTCCGGGTCGGGTGCCGGTTCTGGGGTGGCCGCGGGTCCCGGGCGGGACGCGGTTCCTGGGCTGGGTGCCGGGCACACCGCGGGTGCCGGTTCCGGGTCGGGTGCCGGGCGTGTGGTGGGGCTGGTTCCCGGTCGGGTGCCGGTTCCGCGCCGGGGGGCGGACATGCGGCGGACGCCGCCCCCGGATCGGGTGCCGGTTCTCGGTGACGCCGTTTCCAGGCCGGGTGGCGGGCGTGCGGCGGGCGCTGAGCCCGCGCACGACGCCATGCCCGCCCGGGCGTCGGCATCGGCGATGGCCTGGCCGCCGGGCTGGGATTGCGGTTGGTCGCTCGGGGTGGTCCGGGTGGGCATGTGCTCTTCGTCGACCAGTTCGAGGAGTACGCCGCGCTCCGAACCCGCCGCCGCCCGCGAGCTGTTCGACCTCCTGATCGCCCTCGGCAGCGAGGCCGGGCCGCCCGCGGACCGCGCCCTGCGCATCGTCGTCACCGCGCGGCCCGAAACCCTCGACACCCTGGTGACCCCGCGTACGGCCGACGTACTCAGCGACGCCACCCGTTTCCTCGCCCCGCTGTCCTCGGACAACCTGCTCCGGGCGATCACCGCGCCCGGTCGACGCCGTCCCCGGGCTGTGGTTCGAGCCGGGGCTGCCCGAGCGGATAGCCGCCGACGCCGCGGAAGAGCCCGGACGGATGCCCCTGGTCGAGTTCGCCCTGACCCGGCTGTGGGAACGGCGCAGCCGGTCGATGCTCACCCACGCCGCCTACGACGCCCTGGGCGGCGTGCCCGGGGCGCTGGTCGGCTACGCCGAAGACGTCTTCCGCGACCATGTCACCGAGGCCGAGGAACCCACCGCCCGGCGGCTGTTCGCCCAGCTCACCCGCCCCGACGACAGCGGCGGCTTCTCGCGCCTGCCCGCCCGTACGGCCGACCTCGAACCCGACCTGCGCGCCCTCGCGCGGCGGCTCGGCCCCACCAAACTGGTGGTGCACGGCCGGGCGCCCGACGGCGAGGAGATCGTCGATCTGGCCCATGAGGCGCTGACGAGACTCTGGCCGCGACTCCACCGCTGGCTCGTGGACTCCAAGGAGTTCCGCGCGTGGCAGGAACAGCTCCGCGGCGATCTGCGGCGCTGGCGGGAGCAGGGGAACGAACCGGGCGACCTGCTGCGCGGCGGCACCCTGGCGGCGGCCGTGGACCGCCTGGCCCGGCAGCCCGAGGACATCACCCCGGCGGAACGCCACTACATCGAGGCTGAGCCGCCGCCACGAGCGACGCGGCCGACGGCGGTGGCGCATCGTGACCGCCGGGCTCACCGCGCTGGTCCTGGTGGCGGCCACGCTGTCCTTCGTCGCCTGGAGCGGTCAGCAGCGGATCGAACAGCAGCGGCGCACCGAGGCGTCCGGGCTGCTCGCCGAGGCCGCCAACCGCCGCGTCGGCAGCCAGCCCGCCACCTCCCTGCAACTCGCCCTCGCCGCGTGGCGCACCGATGGCACATCGCAGGCGTCGTCGGCCCTGCTGCGCCAGTACGTCCGGGGCCAGCGGCTCACCGGCAGCCACCCCGCGCTGTGGCCGGGCCGCTTCACGAGCATGACGGCCACCCCGGATGGTCGTACGGTGGTGATCCGCTCGGTCCCGGAACGCAGCAAGCGAAGCGTCATAACGGTGGTCACCGGCCTGCCGGAGGGACGCCCCCGCCCATGGCGGCTGCCGGGCGTCCCCACTCGGAGGTCAGCGGTGCCGTCAGCCCGGACGGCCGCAGCTACGCCATCGGCACGGCGGACGGTGACGTCCGCGTCTGGGACCTGCGCAAGCACACCGGACCGCGCGTCCTGCGCACCGACGACGAGTCCGGCCTCAAGGTCAACAGCATCACCCTGGACTTCAGCAGTGACGGCCGACGGCTGCTCAGAACGCTGACGTCGCAGGACGAAGACCGCATCGGGTTCTCGGCGTGGGATGTACGGACCGGCCGCCGACTGCCCACCGCACCGGACGTGATACCCGACGGGTACGGCTCGGACGCCGCCTTCACCACCGATCCCGGCACGGTGGTGTTCACCCGCCTCGCCGAGGATCGTCCCCGCGAGCGGGCGGAACTCCGTGACCTGCGCACGGGCCGTCTGCTGCGCACCCTGCCCGGGGTCGGCTACGGGGACATCAGGGGAGGCGGCGAACTCGTCCAGACGGGTGAGGACCGCCGTTCCCGGGTGCTGAAGGTCGGCCGCGCGGCCGGACAGGTGGCGAACGCACCCGCCGGACCGGACGCGGAACCGGACGCCACCGCCGAGTACAGCGTCTCGGCACAGACCTCCGACGACGGGTACTACGCCGTACTGACGCTGACCGCGCTGCGCACCGGCACGACGTACGCGACCACCGTGCCGGTGCCCTCCTCCGTCGACGCGATCTCGGACCACGCCGTGGGCGCCGTGGCGCGTACCGATGGGACGCTGTCCGTCTTCGTCGCCGCCGGGGACGCGTTCATGACCGCGAGGGCCGTGCCGGTGACGCTGCCCCGGCTCGACCCGGGTGTCGAGGCGACAGACCCTGCGCTGGGAGCCGTCCCCCGACGGCAAGCGTGTGGCCAGGGTGTTCGGGAACATCTGGAGATCCTCCCCAGGGGTGCGGGAGCGAGCAGGACGGTGGCCCTGCCCTCGGTGTCCGCGGTGCCGTTCGGCTGGGCGCCGCTGTGGACGGCGGACTCACGACGGATCGTCCTGTGGGGCCGAGGCTCGCAGCGCCTTCAGGTGATCTCCCTCGACGACCCCGGGCGCGGCGTCGCGCTGGATCTGGCGGACACCCTGCCCGGCGGACCGGCGCAGGAGCTGGAAGCCGTGGAGCCCCTGCGCGGAAACGACATCGCCGTGCTCACCGTGCGGGGCACCTTGGTACGGATGGACACGGCCACCGGGAAGCCCCTGTGACCCGGCCGGTGAACGTGGGGCGCATCACGCCCCAGCCGCCTCCGAGCCCTTCGCGTCCTACGGAGACTCCGCGCCCGCCCCGGCCACCCCGGCCAGTAGCGGTGGCGACCCGGGACGGATTGCGGGACGGGGAAGTCCAGCTATGGGATCTGCGCGCACGCAAGCGTCTCAAGACCCTCTCGGTAGGCCCCGTTGCGGGGACGTCCGTCGGCAGCAGCAACAAGGTGAGCCTCGTGTTCACCCGCGACGGGGAGCAGCTGGCGACGGAGAACGCCGACCACTTCGTGCGGGTGTGGAACGTCGACCGGGGCACCATGCTCGACAAGTCCCTGCCGATCGGTGACGACGACGAGTTGGTCGGCTTCAGCGGGGACGACCGGCTGGTCACCCAGAGCGCGGCCGACTCACGCTTCACGGTCTGGAACGTCGGCACCGGGGGTTCGGTCGCCGAACTGCCCTATCTCAAGGGAATGGTCACCGTGGCTGTCGGCGACGGGCGCCTCCTCACGGTGGGGGACGGCTGGTTCCAGACCACTGGACCTCGACCCGGACCACGCCTTCCGCCGCCTCTGCGCCACCGTGGGCCGCGACTTCACCGCCGCCGAGCGCCGGTTGCTGCCTCCCGGCGCCCCGCGCGACGCGCCCTGCTCGGCGGGCGGGGCGTCAGTCCTCGTAGTCGTAGAACAGCTCCTCCACCACGGCCCGCGCCCGGCGCGTCGTGCGGCGGTAGTCGTCGAGCATCTCGCCGACGTGCCCCGGGCCGTACCCCAGGTAGCGGCCCACCGCGGCCAGTTCGCGGGCCGTCGCGAGGGGAAGGTGTCGCCCGGCGCGGCCGCGGACCAGCATCACGGCGTTGCGGACCCGGGTCGCCAGCACCCAGGCCTCGTCCAGGATCTGGGCGTCCTCGGTGCCGATCAGGTCGGCCGCGTGCGCGGCGGCCAGGGCCTCGCGGGTGCGGGTGGTGCGCAGTCCCGGCTCCGCCCAGCCGTGCCGCATCTGGAGCAGCTGGACCGTCCACTCGACGTCGCTCAGACCGCCGCGGCCCAGCTTGGTGTGCAGTGTCGGGTCGGCGCCGCGCGGCAGCCGCTCGGACTCCATCCGGGCCTTGAGGCGGCGGATCTCGCGTACGGCGTCGTCGCCGAGGCCCTCGGCCGGATAGCGCAGCGGGTCGATCAGCTCGATGAAGCGCGCGCCCGAGCTCCGCGTCGCCCGCGACCGGCTCGGCGCGCAGCAGCGCCTGGCTCTCCCAGACCAGCGACCAGCGCCGGTAGTACGCGGCGTACGAGGCGAGGGTGCGCACCAGCGGGCCGGACTTGCCCTCCGGGCGCAGGTCGGCGTCGATGAGCAGCGGCGGGTCGGCGGTGGGCAGCTGGAGCAGCCGCCGCATCTCGTTGGCCACGGCGTTCGCGGCCTGGGCGGCCTCCTGTTCGTCGACGCCCTCGCGGCGGCTCGTGGACGAACAGCACGTCGGCGTCGGAGCCGTAGCCCAGCTCGTGGCCGCCGAAGCGGCCCATGCCGATGACGGCGAAGCGGGTGGGCAGCTCGTCGCCCCAGGTGTCGCGGACCGCGGCGCGCAGCGCGCCCGCGATGGTCGCCGCGTTGAGGTCGGAGACGGCGTCGCCGACCACGGTCGACCAGCGCGCCCGTGGTCGTGCTCGGCGGGGCTGCTCCTCGGTGCCGTACGAGCCGATGATGTCCGCGGCCGCCGTACGGAACAGCTCGCGCCGGCGCACCCCGCGGGCCGCGGCGACCGCCTGCTCCGCGCCGTCCGCGCGGCCGACCGCGGCCAGCACCTCCTGCTCCAGATGCTCCCGGCCGCGCGGCTCGCAGCCCCTCCGGGTCGCCGAGCAGGGCGACCGCCTCCGGGGCGCGCAGCAGCAGATCGGGGGCGAGGCGCCCGGCGGACAGCACGCGGGCCAGATTCTCCGCGGCCGCGCCCTCGTCCCGCAGCAGCCGCAGGTACCAGGGCGTCTTGCCGAGCGCGTCCGAGACCTTGCGGAAGCCCAGCAGCCCGGCGTCCGGGTCGGCGGAGTCGGCGAACCAGCCCAGCAGCACCGGCAGCAGCGTACGCTGGATGGCCGCCTTGCGGGTCACGCCGGACGCCAGGGCCTCCAGATGGCGCAGGGCGGCGGCCGGATCGGCGTAGCCGAGGGCCTCCAGCCGCTGCCCGCGCCGCCTTCGGAGCTGAGCCGGGTCTCGCCGGGCGTCGAGCTGGGCGACGGCGTCCAGCAGCGGCCGGTAGAACAGCTTCTCGTGCAGCCGCCGCACGACCGAGCGCGTGCCGCCGCCACTCCTTGTCAGCTCGGCGACCGGGTCGGTGCGCAGGCCCAGCGAGCGGCCGAGGCGCCGCAGGTCCGCCTCGTCCTCGGGCACCAGATGGGTGCGGCGCAGCCGGTACAGCTGGATGCGGTGCTCCATGGTGCGCAGGAAGCGGTACGCCTCGTCCAGCTGCGGCCGCGTCCGAGCGGCCGACGTACCCGCCGGCGGCCAGCGCCTGCGAGCGCGTCCAGGGTGGTGCCGCTGCGCAGCGTGGCGTCGCGTCCGCCCGTGCACCAACTGGAGCAGCTGCACGGCGAATTCGACGTCCCGCAGGCCGCCGGGCCCGAGCTTCAGCTCGCGGTCGATCTCCGCGACGGGGATGTTCTCGACGACCCGGCGGCGCATCTTCTGCACGTCGGGGACGAAGTTCTCGCGCTCGGCGGCCTGCCAGACCAGCGGCGCGAGCGCGTCCACGTACTCCTGCGCCGAGCGTCGAGGTCGCCCGGCCACCGGCCGGGCCTTCAGCAGCGCCTGGAACTCCCAGGTCTTGGCCCAGCGCTGGTAGTAGGCGAGATGGCTGGAGAGCGTGCGCACCAGCGGGCCGTTGCGGCCCTCGGGCCGGAGATTGGCGTCCACCGGCCAGATCGTGCCCTCGACGGTGGTCTCGGAGCAGATCCGCATCAGGTGCGAGGCCAGCCGGGTGGCGGCCTGCACGGCCTTGCCCTCGTCGGCCCCGTCGGACGGCCTCCGCCGACGAAGATCACGTCGACGTCGGAGACGTAGTTCAGCTCGTGGCCGCCGCACTTGCCCATCGCGATCACGGCGAGCCGGCACGCGGCGGCGTCCTCGGGCGCGGCGCCTCGGGCGATGGCGAGGGCCGCCCGCAGCGTCGCCGTCGCGAGGTCGGCCAGCTCGGCCGCGGTCTGGGTGACATCGGTCGTCCCGCACACATCGCGGGCCGCGATCGACAGCAGGCAGCGGCGGTAGGCGACGCGCAGCGGTCGACCGGGTCGGCCGCCGTCGCGCCAGATCCCCCGGCACGCCGCTCGAACTCCGCGACGCCGGGGTGCAGGTCCGCCGGCTCGTACGTGACCAGCGCCTGCCAGTCGCTGCGGATGCCGGGCCAGGTGGTCGCCGAGCGCCTCGGACGCGCCGAGCACCCCGAGCAGCCGGTCGCGCAGCGGCTTGGCGGTGACCAGCGTGTCGAGCAGCGCCTGCGCGCTCGCCGGTTCCTGGGCTGCGCCTCCACCAGCCGTACGAGCCCGCGCAGCGCCAGGTCGGGGTCGGCGGTCGCGCCGAGCGCGTCCAGCAGCACCGGAGTCGGTCCGTACGGCCGCCATCTCGGGCGAGGTCGAGCAGCCGCTCGGCGGCGGAGGGGTCGGTGAAGCCGTGCCGCAGCAGCCGGGTGAAGGTACTGCTCCTGCGCCCCGCGGTACCGGCCATCCCGCCGCCTCCGTCCCGTGTCTCCGTCCCACGCCCTGCCGTGATCAAGGCCCGCTGCCGAGCGTCTCTGATCAGCTAAGCGATCCTATGTGGACCGTAGGGTCTGGCACAGGTTCTGCCCACCTGGGTGGGGAGGCATGGGCGTGGAGGTGGAATCCTGCGCCCAGTGCTGCTCCTCGTGGCCGGTGGCCGTTGGTGGGTGTGCTGATCGTGCGTACGCCCTGGTGCCGGTGGGCTGCGCGAGGCAGCCGGGTCCGGTCCGCTGGTGCGTGTCCCTCCGGACGCTGGCCGGCAGGGCCGCGTGTGCGTCCTGCTGGGGAGGGAACCTCGCGTCGCCTGGGCGCGAGGCGGTTGGTACGTGGCCGGGTGGGTCCGGTCTTCGACCGGTCCTTCCGGTCGGCCTTCGGCTCGATGGTGATGACGGCCTTGGATTCGATCTTGTCGACTACCGTGCGGATCGCCATCGTGCCGTTGGCGTGGTCGGTGACGGTCTTGGTCTGGTGGGTGAGGCCGCGGGCTGCGATCCGGCGCCAGGCGCCCTGGTCGCGGTCGCCCTGCCAGCCACACTCGGGGTGGGGGCAGATGGCCCACTTCCATCCGGCAGTGGTGGGCCGGTCAGGGGCCTTCCGATGCCGGAGCGGAGTGAGACAGCACGGGCAGTGCTTGCTGGTGTTCCTGGCCGGGACGGTGACGACGGCGATGCCGGTTTCGGCGGCGAGGTGCCGCATACGGTCGGTGATCTGGCCACGCACGGTCTGGGAGAGGCGCATGTTGTGGGTGCGTCCCATGCCCCTGGCTTCCAGCGAGCGCAGGTCTTCGAGATAGATCACGGTCGCGCCTGCGGCGATGGCCTGATCGACGGCCCACCGGGCAGCACTCCAGGCCAGGGCGTCGTTGAGGTTCGAGCGGCGCTCGGATACGCGACGGATCTCCTCGGCCAGCACCGCCTGCTTGGCGTCCAAGGACTGGTCGGCGAGCCGGGTGTGTTGGTCGGTCTTGGCGTGGAGGCGTTCGCTGAGGCGGCGGAGGCGGTGCTGCTTGGCGAGCACGCCGGCGGTGCGGAACTGTGCGCCGGAACCGAGTTCGGTTATCGCCCCGGTCGGTGCAGTCGGGCTGCGCCCGCGCTGAGCAGGGTGGTCAGTCCCCAGTCCACGCCGAGCGCCACCGTGTGACCGGTGCGCCGGGTTCGGGGGACGGGGTGGGCGTAGGCGAGGTCGGCGCGCACCTTGGCGTCTGTCATGTACAGGGTGGGCAGGTGCAGGATCGCGTTCGGCGGGATGGTGGGTGGCAGGGTGATGGGGCAGGCGACCCAGGTCCAGTCCGCGTAGGTGCGCGGGTCGGGGCGGGTGGGCAGTTGGAGCCGCAGGAGTGCTCGCTGCCGGTCGTCCTCGCCGCGTTCGATCGTGGCCTGTTGCCCGTCACAGGCGGCCAGCAGCAGCATCCTGGCCACGCGGGGTGCAGGTTCCAGCTCGAACACGTCGGCCGCACGCCGCCCGTTCTTCCGCTCGAAAGAGACCATCTGGCGGGTGCGGGAGCGGATCACATTCGAGGGCAGGTACTCACCACCCGGTATCGCGGCGCGGACCTGATCCCACTCCTGCCGAGTCCGTTTATCCGGATCGCGCGGCCAGGTCCGAAGGACCGCCGAGGTCAACTGGGCACGCCAGTTGGCCGACCGCAGTGCGCGTCCGGCCTGTTCCTGGGCCATGCGTACGATCCGGTCGTTGACCTTCACACCCCGGGCCGGGGCAGCGGTCCAGCCCAGTCGGCGCAGCGCCATCCACGCGTGGGACGGAAGGTTCCGCCCGCCCGGGTCCGCGCCCGAGGCGAGGATGTCCACGTCGGCGGTGTTCCAGTGCTCGGCCAGCAGTCCGGCGGCCATGGCGGAGACCAGATCGGCCGTCCAGCCGACCCGCTGTGCCAGGACAGCGGCCGACAGGGCCTCGCCCGTCTTCTCCACCACGCCCGCACGCAGCAGAACATGGGCACAGGCGGTCCGGGCTGTTTCGCCCTCGCCCAGCGGCAGCCTCCGGCTCACCAGCCGCCCCCCTTCCGTACGTGGTGGTGTCATCCGATCAACGACACTCCCGTGAAAAGGTCACGCATTCGAACCACGCACCCACGTACGCCGCCGAAACCGGTCCCGCACACACGACACGACGCGACACTGACAGACGACGCATCACTACGGACATCAAAGGAAACACGTGAGGACCCCGCATCGCGGCAGGTCCGGCCTCCCGGAGGGCGGCGCAGTCAGGCGCCGTCGGGCACGGTGATGCGGAGCGGCCCGCAGCCGATGCGGTCGGCTTCCGCGGCCACATAGCGGGGCGAGGCGAGACAGCAGATGCCCGACGGGCCCTCGCTGCCCGCGCGGCCGGTGGTGATGGGCACTTCGGACGTCTCGAGGTCCGTCTTGCCGTCGAACAGCGCCGCCACGTCGTCCCCGGTCGAGCGCACCCCAGCAGGCCCGGTCGTCCGCGAACGGACGCCAGGCCACCCCCGCGCCGCCGAGCAACGCCCCGGCAACGGCTCCGGCCACCCTTATGGTCACGGCGAGCCGCAGCCGCCCGCGGGTCAGGGTCCGCCAGTGCCGCCAGGGACGGGTCGGTCCGTCGGAGTTCTGGCTGTCCCTCGGCCTTCTCGGCCTTCTCGGCGTCGGTCATCGGCCGGACCCCCGGGGGCGACGGGTGCGCAACCGATGCGTTGCGTCACGGCGTTGGCGAAGGTGACGAAG
This sequence comes from uncultured Thermoleophilaceae bacterium, assembly GCA_963771715.1. Classification (GTDB taxonomy): domain Bacteria; phylum Actinomycetota; class Thermoleophilia; order Solirubrobacterales; family Thermoleophilaceae; genus JACVRW01. Next base: position 97,270 of record CAVYUQ010000003.1, on the reverse strand, counting down.
TGCGGTGCGGTCTGGCGCCGCAGGGACGTGGCCAGTATCAGAAAGGTGGCGGGGCGCCCCGCGCAGTTGGCCCGTACGACCTTGTAGTCGTCGGCGAACACCCCCGTGCCGCGCCAGCTACGCGCGGGCGCCTTACCGCCTGTGGCGCCGTCGAAGAGCGCGGAGAGCCGCGGCTGGGCGACCATCAGGGCGTCGAAGTACCGGTCCCCGCCGGGCCTTGTCCGCACCGAACAGAACTGGAGGTCCCGGGTGACCGCGCCGACCTGGTATTCCAGGTACTCCGCCGCCTTGCCCAGGTCCAGCCCCCTGATCCGGCGCATGGGGGAGCGGTAGGATCCACGTCCTCGGGGAGGGTGAGCACCGGCGAGACGACCCGCAGTGGCTTCGACCCGGCGCACCCCGCCGCCTCCATACCGCGGTTCGCGGCCGCTACGAGCAGCTCGGCCACGGAACGGGCGCCGCCGAGTCCGGCGTCGGCCGACAACGTGGCGTCGCTCCAGATCGTTTCCGCCTTCGAGTCGAGCGTGACCGCGGTCGGACGGCCGTCACCCGTGTCGCACCGCTTGGGCAGTACCAGCAGCGCGTGCTTGCCGTCGGTGACGCCCGGCAGCCCGTCCGGCAGCGGCATCGCACGGCCGTTGAGATACCCGCCGACCCACTCCATGCTCCGGGCGGCACGCCTTGGGCGCGGGACCGTCAACTGACCCTGATCTCGGTCTCGTCGACGTTCTTCTCGCCGCTGCTGCTGACGTCCTCGGCGTGGAGCGCGACGGTGCACCGGCCGCGCTGCCGCTGCGGAGTCGGCGCGGTCTCCTCGGACGTGCGGTCGGCGTCGTCCTCCTCCACGGCTCGCCGCTCAGGAACTCCGGCCCGCTGTCCTCTTCCCAAGCACCCCAGCAGTAGGTGTCCTTGCCGTCGAACGGCCAGGTGTCCGTGGCCCACGTACCCAGCCCCGTCGCCACCGTCACCGCGATGGCGACATCCGCCCAAGCGGTCCTGCGGCGTGCGCGTACGAACTGCTTCAGCAACCGTTCCCCGTCCCCGTGTGGAGGCCGATGCTACCCAGCGACTCCCTGCTGGATGCGAAGCGGGCATGGCAAGTGCGTCCGACTCTGCCCCTGACAGAAACTCAGGCGGTCACACAATCGCGCGCTCGGTTCGCCGTGCAGGCGGCCCGGGGGGAGCCTGCGGCCGTAGGCGACCAGGAGGAGGTCCTGGGCGGTGCCGGTCACGGGGGCGCCCGTGCCGTACGACCAGTCGAGGTCGTCGGCGCGGAGCTGGACGCCGGTGAGGGAGGCGCCGAAGAACTTCAGGGTCCGGGCGTCGACCGTGCCCAGGAGGGCGCGTACTCGGTCCTCGGGGACCCGGCGGTCCAGGCCCAGTGCGACCGTGATGTCCAGGCCGTGGATCACGTCGTGGCCGAGCGCCGCCGTGAGGCCGCCGACCGGGGGCTTCCAGGGGTGCTGGGCGTTGTCGCGGAGGTACGCGGCGAGTCGGTCCGCCGAGGCGGTGGCCGCGTCCTCGCGGGCGAGGCGGTCGGTCATCCGGTGCAGGCTGCCGCGTGCCTTGAGGAGTTCGAGCAGGGTCCGGGGCAGCGGGTAGCGGAAGCCCTGCGACATGTGCGCCGCGACCTCTCGTACCCCGCCACCCCGCGCACAGCGAGGGGCGCGTCCCACTGCGCGGGGGTCAGGCCGTCCAACAGGTCCGCCAGCTCTCGCCGTTCGGCCGCGATCGCGTCCTTGATGTTCCCCGTTGTCTCCATGTGTTCCAGGGTGCTGGGGTGCGCGGTCATAAGTCCAAGAGCTGGTTGTTCTGGATATGAGAAGGGGAGGTTGTGGCTGGGTCTTCGCGCGCGGGAGCAGTTGCCGGACCAGCGGCCAGGCCAGGAGCAGCAGGATCACCGCGTACACCGTCACCGAGAACGGCGTGTTGACCAGGCCGGTGACGCTGCCGTCGCTGATCTGCAGGGCGCGCCGCAGCTGCTGCTCGGCGGCCGGGCCGAGGATGACGCCGATGACGGCGGGCAGCACCGGCAGCCCGTAGCGCCGCATACCGAACCCGATCAGGCCGATGATCAGCAGGATCACCAGGTCGATCGCCTCGCCGCCGACCGCGTACGCGCCGACCGCCGCGAAGAACAGGATGCCCGCGTAGAGGTACGGCCGCGGGATGCGCAGCAGCTTCGCCCACAGCGGGGCCAGCGGCAGGTTGAGCGCGAGCAGCAGCACCATGCCGACGAAGAGCGAGGCGATCAGGCCCCACACCAGGTCCGGTTCGCGTTCGAAGAGCAGCGGGCCGGGCTGGATGCCGTACTGCTGGAAGGCGGCCAGCATGACCGCCGCGACGGCCGTGGTGGGCAGGCCGAGGGTCAGCATCGACACGAGCGTGCCCGCCGCCGAGGCCGACGCCGCCGACTCCGGGCCCGCCACGCCCTCGATGGCGCCCTTGCCGAACTCGTCCTGGTGCTTGGACAGCCGCTTCTCGGTGACGTACGACAGGAAGGTCGGGATCTCGGCGCCGCCCGCCGGGATCGCGCCGAACGGGAAGCCGATGAACGGGCCCGCGCAGCCAGGACTTCCAGGTGCGCCTCACATCGGACCTGGCCGAGCCACGGCCGGCCGACCGGGATCGGCTCGGGCGGACTGCGCCGCAGATGGGCGGCGACCCACAGCGCCTCGCCGATCGCGAAGAGCCCGACCGCGACGATCACGACGTCGATGCCGTCGGCGAGCTGGAGCGAGCCGAAGGTCAGCCGCTGCTGGCCGGTCATCTGGTCCAGGCCGACCAGGCCGAGGGTGAGGCCGATCAGCAGGGAGGCGAGCCCGCGGATGCGGGACGAGCCGAGCACGGACGTCACGGCGATGAACGCCAGCACCATGATCGCGAAGTAGTCCGGTGCGCCGATGTCGACGGCCAGTTCGGCGACGGTCGGGGCGAGCGCGACCAGCAGGATCGTGCCGATCATGCCGCCCGCGAAGTGGCCGATGGCGGCGGCCGCGAGCGCCTGCGCGCCGCGCCCCGACTTGGCCATCGGGTTGCCCTCCATGGCGGCGACCACGGCCGCGCTCTCACCGGGGGTGTTGAGCAGGATCGAGGTGGTGGAGCCGCCGAACATCGCGCCGTAGTAGATGCCCGCGAACATGATGAACGCGCCGGTCGGGTTCGAGCCCGTACGTCACCGGCAGCAGCAGCGCCACCGCCATGGCCGGGCCGATGCCGGGCAGTACGCCGATCGCCGTGCCGAGCAGCACACCGATCGCGGCCCACAGCAGGTTGATCGGCGTCAGGGCCGTGCCGAAGCCGTCGAGGAGGGAGTTGAGGGCGTCCATGTCAGAGCACTCCCATCAGCGGGCCGCCGGGCAGCGGCACCCCGAGCAGGTTGTTGAAGACGACGTAGGTGACCAGGGAGAGGACGGCCGCGATGAGCGGATCGCGGTCGAGGTGCGCGGCTGCCGAGCGCGAAGGCCGCGCCCCAGAAGAGCAGCGCGCCCGCGACGGGGAAGCCGAGCGGGCTCGATGAGGACGGCCGCGCCGAGGAACACGCCGGCGAGCAGCAGCACCGTGCGCCAGTCGGCGGGCTCGGACAGGTCGATGTCCTCGCCGCTCTCGGCCTCGCCCCGGCCGCCGCGCAGGACGTCGACGGCGAGCAGGGCGGCGATCGAGCAGCAGCCCGGCGCCGACGACGACGGGCACGGTCTTCGGGCCGACGGGGCCGCGCTGGGCGATGTCGACGTCCATGGTGAGCGCGTCGGTCAGGACGAGCACGCCGAGTGCCAGCAGCAGCACGCAGACGCCGAGTTCGGAGTGCTCGCGCAGCCAGGAGCGGCGCTCGGCCGCGGTGCGGCGGCGGGAGTGTCGGTGGCGTCGCGTCGGTCACAGTCCCAGCTCCTTCAGCACCGAGACCACGCGCTTGTCCTGCGGCGTCCAGGAAGTCGCCGAACTCGTCGCCGGTCAGGAAGGCGTCGTCCCAGCCGTTCTGCTTCATCGACTCCTGCCACTGCGGGGAGTCGTGCAGCTCCTCGACCAGGCCGGATGAGCTTGTCGCGCTCGGCGTCGGTGAGGCCGGGCGGGGCGACGATGCCGCGCCAGTTGGTGAAGTTCGACGTCGTAGCCCGGCCTCCTGCAGGGTGGGCGCGTCGAGCCCGGCGACCCGCTCCGGGCCGGTGACCGCGAGCAGCCGCAGCTCGCCCGACTTGATCTGGTCGAGGTACTCGCCGACGCCGGAGACGCCGAAGGCGACCTTGTTGCCGAGGATGGAGGCGAGCAGCTCGCCGCCGCCGTCGAAGGGGATGTAGTTGACGGTCTTCGGCGCGATCCCGGCGGCCTGCGCCATCAGCATCGGCGCGAGATGGTCGGGCCCGCCGGGCGAGGACCCGCCGCCGACCGGCAGCTTGCCGGGGTTCTTCTTCCAGGCCGCCGAGCAGCTCGTCGATGGTCTTGTACGGGGAGTCCTTGGCGACGACCACGATGTCCTGCTCCTCGGTGAGCCGGGCGATCGGGGTGGTGTCGGCGAGGGTCTTGGGCGCGTTGTTGGTGTGGACGGCGCCGACGACGCCGAGGCCCATCGACATGGCGAGCTTGCCGTTGCCGTGCTCGCCGACCAGCCGGCTCAGACCGACGGTGCCGCCGGCGCCGGGCAGGTTGAACACCTCGATGTTGTGGGTGAGCCCGGCGTCCTCGGCGTTCTTGGCGGCCGTACGGGCGGTGATGTCGTAGCCGCCGCCGGGCGTGTTGGGGACCATGAAGCGCAGGCCCGGGATCTGGGTGCCGGTCTCGGAGCCGCTGCCGGCGGTGAGCAGCGGCGGCCCCACGAGCACGAGCAACGCCGCCCCGAGCAGGGCGAGGGGAGTGCGCAATCGCACGCGAGCCGCCTTTCGGTGGTGAGTGAGGAGCGTGTGAAGTGGCCCACATGTTGCCTGCGCGTTAAGAAGCTGTCTCTCTTCCGGAATCAACGGACGTTGTGGTCGTTGTGGTCGCGGCCTAGCGTGTCGGCGTGACGAATGTGCTGGTGGTGGACGACGACTTCATGGTCGCCAAGCTGCACAGCCGCTATGTGTCCGCGACGGAGGGCTTCACGGTCGTCGGGGTGGCCCACAGCGGCGCCGAAGCGCTGCGCGCGGCCGAGCGGCTGCGGCCCGATCTCGTACTGCTCGACATCTATCTGCCCGACATGGACGGGATCAGCGTGCTGCGCGAGCTGCGCGCGACGGAGGAGCGCGACGGACCGGCTAGCGTGGACGCCCTGTTCATCACGGCCGCCCGGGACGCCGGCCTGGTGCGCGCGGCGCTGCGCGCGGGCGCGCTGCACTACCTGATCAAGCCGTTCAACCAGGCGGCGCTCCAGGAGCAGCTGCGGCATGTGGCCTCGCTGCGCTCCCGCCTCGACCGGCTGGGCGAGGCCCGCCAGGAGGACGTCGACCAGATCTTCGGCACCCGCCCGCCGCGGCTCCCGCGAGCTGCCCAAGGGCCTGGCCGCCGCACACCGCGGAACTGGTGGAGCGGATCCTGCGGGACCACGCCGGCGAGGCCTGTCGGCCGTCGGAGTGCGCCGAGGCGGGCTCCCTTTCGCGGGTGAGCGCGCGCCGCTACCTGGAGTACTTCGCGGATACGGGCCGGGCCGAGGTCACCCTGCGCTACGGCGGTACGGGCCGCCCGGAGCGCCGCTACCGCTGGATCGCCTGATGTCCGTACATGGGGGGCGTGTTCGCCGGGTATAGCGGGGGGAAGGGCGAGCCACGGGGGGCACGATGGGGAGCGGCCTGTACAACCTCGATCGCGTCATGGACACGCTGGCCCCGGCGCTGCTGGGGATGCCGCCGGGCGGCGGACCGTGGGGGAAGCGGCGGTTCCCGGCGGGCGAGCCCGTGGTGGAGATCGTCGGCGGCCGGGCCACCGGCAAGACGGCGCTGCTGGACGCCCTGTACGACGGCTATCACGCGTGGGTGCCCACGGCCCGGGTGGATCTGGCGGACGCCCCGTACTCGGCCGACGACCAGGGCGACCGCGCCCGGCTGGACACCGCGCACGCGTCCCCGGTGACCAATCTGCTCTTCACCGTCTCCCACCAGCTCGGCTACGAGCGCGACGGCACCAGGCGCACCCTGACCTTCCCGCGGCTCTCGCCCGCGCTGCTGGTGATCAGCGCCTGGCGGCCCGAGGCCCGGGACCGCGACGAGGTGCAGCCCCCCGATCTGGTGGCGGCCGAGGAGGAGTTGGGGGAGCTCCTCGCCCAGCGGAACCCCGACCCGCAGGCGCGCAAGGTGGTCATCGGGCGGTGGCTGAACGCGCTGGGCGGGGTCGTGGCCGGGCTGCTGCCCGGGGTGCCGGGGCTCCAGGAGGTGCTGAGCGCCGCCACCGACACCCTCCTCGCCCGGGGCGACGACGGCCGGGACGGCTCGTCGTGGTGGCGTTCCCATCTGGACCGTATCGACGGGGACACCGTGCAGCGGCTGTTCGCGCTCGTCCGGAAGTTCCGCAGAGGGGGAGCGGACCGGGCCGAGGTGGAGGCCGATCTGATCGCCGCCCTGCTGGCGGACATCAACGGCGCGTACGGCGCCTGGGCGCGCCGGACCCAGCATCCGTCGCTGATCCTGCTGGACAACGTGGACGAGGCGCTGCGCGAGCGCTTCCTCGACCCCGTTCGTCGCACGCTACGCGCGGGACAGCCGGGAGTGGCGCGGGCGCGGGCGCATCATGCTCCCCGCCGTCTTCGCCACCTCGCTCGGGGACGGCTCCGCCGCCCACGCCCTCACCACCGACGCGCCCCCGTGGACGAAGCGGGAGCGGCGCCCGCCGGGCGCGTGGCTGCTGCGGCTCGGCATCCCCAGGGTCGGCGACGCGGAGATCCGTACGATGCTCGGCGACGCCGTCGCGTACCCGGCGTCGCTGCCCGCCGTGATCGCCCGGCTGAGCGGCGGGCGCACGGGCGACGCCCTGGCGCTCGCCGGGGCGGCGACGGCACGGCTGCGCGAGTCCGGCCCCTTCGCCCTCGATCAGCTGCTGTCGCTCCCGTCGCCCGGTACGGCCGAACCAGTGGGCGCGCGGTTGGTGGCGCGGCTGCTGCCCGACGGGGGCGTACGGGAGGAGGCGCGGCGGATCGCGCCCGCGCTGGACGCGGAGGCTGCGGCGCGGCTGCTCCGGGCCGACCGGGCGGCACTGCCCGGCCTCAGCCCCGACTTGCGCGTCAGACGGCTGCGGGACGCCACCCTGGAGCGGCCGCACTGGGACCACCGGCCCTGGCCGGTGCCGCACTCCGGGAAGCCGCCGCTGATCACCGACCGGGCGCTGCGCGCGCTGCTGCTGCACGGATCGAGAACCGGGGCCGACGAGGCGTCCTGGACCAGCCTGCACGCCGTGGCGGCCGCCCGCTACAACGACGGCGATGTGCGGGCCCGCGACTCGGACCGGCACGATCCGCGCTATCTGCACCACGCGCTCGCCCAGGGCCGCATCGACACCCTGGTGGTGCGGGCGATGCACTACCGCTATCTGCACCGCGCCCCCGCCGAGTGGCTGGGCGATCTCAATCTGATCGCGGCCGCGCCCCCGGCATGGGCCGGTTTCGCCCCCGAGGATCCACCGGACGAGGCGGCGCCCACGGACCACGTGCCCGTCTGCGCGTCCTGCGAGCCCGGCGGCGATCAGCGCGTCCACGCCGCGATCCGGCGGCTGCTGGCCCTCGTATGGCGGCTGTCCGCACCGCTGTCGGCGGTGCCGTCGGGCCACCGGGACACCGACCTGGTGCAGGTGCGGACCGCGCTGGAGGCGCTGTGCGCCGAGTACGGCGACAGCCCGCGCCGCGAGCGGGCGTACAACGCCTACGTCGACGCCATCGCGGACGGCGGCTGGATCGACGCCCTGGTCAGCGGGGTGCAGGCCCCTGATCTTCCAGTCAAGGGAAGTAGCCGATGAGCCATGCCCCGACCCGTGCCCTGACCCGTCCCCTCAGAGCCATCCGGAACTGGCACTCCGCCCTTCCGCCGATCCGCCGGGTCCTGAACTGGGCCCTGGTGGGGCTGGTCGTGGGCGGTCTCGTGGCGGTGGGCGTCGTCACGCTGACGCCCGACCGCTCGTGCGGCGCCGGGGTCGACAAGCGCGCGGACGACGACGAGTGCACGGGCGTCACCGACGGCGGCCACGCCTTCATGGCCGAGCTGGGCCCGGTGTCGGACCGCATCAAGGCCGAGAACACGAAGGTCACCCGGAGCGGCAAGGCGTACGCCACCATCGCGCTGATGATCCCCATGACGTTCGCGGAGGACGACGTGGCGGAGCGCGCCCAGGTGGTACGGGAGGTCCAGGGCGCCTATCTCGCCCAGTACCGGGCGAACCACGAGAGCGCCGACGAACCCGCGATCCGGCTGGTGCTCGCCAACCCCGGCCGCGACATGACCCGTTGGAAGGAGGTGTCGGACCAGCTCGCCGGGATGGCGCGGTCGGGGAAGGACCGGCTGCGCGCGGTGTTCGGGTTCAACCTCAGCGTCACCCGCACCGAGCAGACCATCGCCTATCTGACCAGGGAGAAGGGCATAGCTGTGGTCGGCGGGCCGATCACCGCGGACGATCTGGGCAACGACCGTGAGAATCCCCGGAGATACCCGGGCCTGGCGAAGGTCGTGCCGTCCAACCGCGACCAGGCGCGGGCGCTCACCCACCACCTGAAGGTGCGGCCACGGGACACCTTCCTGGTGGAGGACACCCACGCGGACGACCTCTACGCGCGATCGCTGCGCGCCGCCTTCCGCGCGGAGACGAAGGGGACGCCGTACTCCGAGCAGTACGACTCCTCGGAGGCCATCCCGAACGACTTCGTCCAGATGGTCAACAACCTCTGCGACTCCCGCGCCACCACGGTCTACTTCTCCGGCCGCCCGCCCGCGCTCGCCCAGCTGATCAGGGCACTGGGCAAGCGCGGCTGCGCGGATCAGCGCTACCGCGTGGTCACGGTCTCGGGCGCGTCGACGCTGGCGTACGACCCCACCATGGACTGGGACGCGTTCTCCTACGGTGCCGGGCTGACCGTCGAGTACGCGACCATCACCCATGAGAGTGCCTGGACCACCGGCAACCCGCCCGAGACGGGCGGTTCCGCGGCCGACTTCCGGGCCCTCAGCAAGCTCGTCGGCGGCACGGGAAAGTCCTCCGCGGTCGGCGACATCGGCCCGACCGGGCTGGCCGACGGCCGGACGATCACCACCTACGACTCCGCCACGACGGCCATCGCGGGCATCCGCAACCGTACGACCACCAAGGGGCAGGTGCCGGACCCGGACTCCATCGCGGCGGCGTGGCCCCGGCTGCACGGGGACCAGATGGTGCGCGGGGCGAGCGGCTGGATCTGCCTCAACGGCTATGGCACGCCGTACGACAAGGCGGTGGCCATCGTGCGGCTGTCGCCCAGGAAGGACCGGCACATCGAGTTCGAGAAGCTCGCCTGGCCGGACGGCCACCCGCCCGCCGAACAGTGCACGGCGGCACCGGACTGAGACGACGGACTCTCATGGTGCGCGCAGATAGTTGTAGACCGTGGCGCGGGAGACGCCGAGGAGTTCGGTGACCACCTGCACCGAGTGCTTGACCTGGAGGAAGCCCACGGGTCTGGAGGGAGCGGACGAGTTCCTTCTTGGCGGCGGTGCCCAGGCCGCGCGGCGTGTGGCCACGGGCGGCGGCGAACTCCTCGACGACGGTGCGCAGCTCGGTGACGGTACGGGCCCTCAGGCTCTCGATGAGGGGCTGTTCCTGATCGTCGGTGCGGACCAGGTTGTGAGGCTGCGGGCGACGCTGGCGAAGAGGGAGACGTCCAGGTTGAGGCAGATGGCGGCGACGTAGGTGCCCGCGCTGTTCTTGATGCCGATGGATGTGCTCTTGGCCGGGCGGCCGTCCGGGAAGCGGTTGGCGTAGTTCTGGACGATGCCGGGGAAGCCGGGGTCCTCGATGCGGGCGAGGCCGAGTTCGGTGGCCGGAGTCGCCGACCGAACGGCCGGAGAGATTGGACTCGATGGCGCGGATGGCCTGGTCGGGGCGGCGCAGATCGTGCAGCACCACCTCGCACAGACCGGGGAACATCCGGCCGATGGCGGTGACGATCTTCTCGGCCTCGCGCAGCAGTAGTTCGTCCTCGGCCCTGCGCGGCTCCTCGTCGCCGCTTCGGTCATCGTGCTCACCGCCCTCCGGGGTGATTCTCGATGCGAACAGGGTGCCCATCGCCGCCGCCGACTTGAGCCCCGAGCCGGTCAGCACGACGACGGTGGTCTCCCCGGGGCGGATCGCGCCGTGGCGCGGAAGACGTCGATCGCGGCGGCCGCGGTCGCGCTGGTCGGCTCGGCGTACAGCCCCTGGCGGCCAGTCGGCGGACCGCGGCGACGATGGCGTCCTCGGGGACGGCGCCATGTCGCCGCCCGACCGGCGGATCGCGTCCACCACCTCCGGCAGCCGGACGGGTTCGCGGATCGCCGTGCCCTCGGCGAGGTCGGGAGAAGGCGGGGGCGGCGCTCCCGCCGTGGAACGCGGCGTGGATGGGGGCGCAGTTGGCGGGCTGGGCGACCAGCAGCCGGGGCCGCCGGGCGATCTGGCCCGCGGCCAGCAGCTCGCCGAAGCCGAGGTCGCAGCCGAGCACGGTGGAGCCGGCACCGGCCACCGTGCACCACGGCGTCGGGCGCGGTGAAGCCAGGTCCTCCCACAGCTCGTAGGCGAGGGTCTTGGTGCCCTGGAGGAAGAAGGGGTGCCAGTTGTGGCTGGCGTAGTACGTGGCGCCGACTGGCGCAGCGCCTCGTCGGCGGTTGCGTCCCGGTCGCCGCGGCACCAGCTCGACGTCGGCGCCGTACGCCCGGGCCTGCAGGACCTTCGCCGGCGACGTCGCTCCGGGACGAGGATCCGGGCCCGGATCCCGGCGGCCGCGCAGTACGCGGCGACGGAGGAGCCGCCGTTGCCGGAGCTGTCCTCGAGCTCGCGGACGCCGCGCCCTGCGCGCAGGAGGGAGATCATCACGCTGCTGCCGCGGTCCTTGAAGCTGCCGGTGGGGTTGAACCACTCGAGCTTGAAGTGCACCCGCGCCCGCCCCAGTCCTTCTCGACCAGCGGCGTGCATCCCTCGCCGAGGCTCACCGGGGCGTCGATGCGCACCGGGAGGGCCGCTCGGTAGCGCCACAGCGACCGGGCCCCGGTGTCCACCTGCTCGGGGGTGATGCCGGGCAGCGCGGAGACGGTGAGCGGCGCGCCGTCGTCGCCGCGCCAGCGCGGCTCGTCGATCGGATACGAGGCGCCGGAGCGCTCGTCGACGTAATGTGGTTCAGCTCGCACCTTGGACATTCTGTGCAGTTGTATAACCACCGTCAAGGTCCCGGACGGCGACTCAAGTCAAGGGCAAGCCGGGATCAAGGTGCGCTCAAGCGGGCGCGATGTGCGCGAACAGTCGTTCCACCACCACCGCCACCCCGTCCTCGTCGTTGCGCGGTGCCACCTCGTCGGCCAGCGCGATCAGATCCGGATGCGCGTTGCCCATCGCGACGCCGTACGAGGCCCAGCCCAGCAGCGGGATGTCGTTCGGCATGTCGCCGAAGGCGATCGTGTCGCGGGGGTGAATCCCATCCGCTCCGCGGCCAGCTCCAGTCCCACCGCCTTGGTGATCCCCGCGGGCAGCACCTCGATCATGCCCTTCTCCGAGTGGGTCACCGACACCTCGCCCGCACCCGCCCGTGCCGCGGCCGCCGCGACGAGGTCGTCGGCCACCGACCGGTGGCGCATCAGCACCTTCTCGATCGGCTGCGCCCACAGCGCCTCCCGCTCCACCAGCGCGTCCCAGCCCGGCCGCCGTCCTTCGGCGAACCCGGCCGTGACCACGAAGCGGTTCTCCGGCGCGGCGGTCACCACGGCCAGCTCCAGCGGGCCCGCGGCCAGCGCCTCCTCGGTCCGCGCCACCACCGACCGGGCCAGGTCGCGGTCGAGCGCGGCCGAGACCAGCAGCCGGTCCGCGGTCGCGTCGTACAGCTGCGCGCCCTGCCCGCACACCGCGAGCCCCTGGTAGCCGATCGCCACCAGGAACTCCCGGCAGGACGCGGCCGGGCGGCCGGTGACGACCAGATGCCGCGCCCCGGCGCGGTCCGCGGCGGCCAGCGCGGCACGGGTGCGCGGCGAGACGGTCAGATCGCCGCGCAGCAGGGTGCCGTCGAGGTCGGTGGCCACCAGCCGGAAGGGCGGCCCTGCGGCTCGGGGGCGGGGGAGTAAGGCTCCGGGGGCAGGAGTGGCGGAAGTGGCGGATGTGGCTTCGGGGGTGTACACGGTGCATCAGAATGGCGGGTCGGCCGGGGCCGATCAAACCGTGCAGATAGGCGCCGAAAGAGGGGATGTCTTGTCGGTCAGGCCGGAGCCCGGCATGACCGGCAAGACACCCCCTAGGCCGGGCGCAGCTCGCCCTCGCGCTCGGGCGCCCGCCGCCGCCCGGTCACCTGCTTCGGCAGCCGGTGCGGCAGCGCCCCGTACCAGGCGTACGACAGCGCGAAGCCGAAGGCCAGGCAGATGCATGCCGCCGACCGCGTCCAGCCAGAAGTGGTTGGCCGTGGCGACGATCACCACGCAGCGTCGCCGTCGGGTACAGCAGGCCCAGGATCCGCGCCCACGGCGCGGGCGCCAGGGCGAAGATGGTCAGGCCGCACCACAGCGACCAGCCGATGTGCATCGAGGGCATCGCCGCGTACTGGTTGGACATGTTCTTCAGGTTGCCCGAGGCCATCGAGCCCCAGGTGTGGTGCACCAGCGACCGTGTCGATGAAGTGCCTGGCCGTTCATCAGCCGGGGCGGGGCCAGCGGGTAGAGGTAGTAGCCGACCAGGGCGACGCCGGTGGTCGCGAAGAGGACCAGCCGGGTGGCGGCGTAGCGGCCCGGGTGACAGCGGTAGAGCCACACCAGCACGCCGATGCGTCACGATGAAGTGCAGCGTGGCGTAGTAGTAGTTCATGCCGACGATCAGCCATGTCACCGAGTTGCACGGCGTGGTTGACCGCCTGCTCGACGGCGATGCCGAGGGGTGCTCGACGTCCCAGATCCAGTCGGCGTTGCGCAGCGCCTCGCGCCTTCTGCTCCGGGCACCGCGTTGCGGATCAGGGAGTACGTCCAGTAGCTGACCGCGATGCAGCAGGATCTCGAACCAGATCCGCGGCCGGCGCGGCGACCGCAGCCGGTGCAGGCTGCTCGGCTCCGGGGCCGGCGTCCTCGGTCACCATGGGTGACGGAGACGCCGTCCGGCCTTCCAAAGTCTTCACGGTCGCTTCACCCATAGGGCAAGAGTCTGCCAGATAGGTGCCTCCGTCCGATCATCCCTCGGTCGGGTTCGCGGCACCCGCTACGTCCTGGTCTGGGCGATCCCGCTTCCCGGGGTTCCGCAATGCCTCGGTGCGGATCAGGACGGCCGGCGGAGCGGCGGCTCAGGAGCCGGCGGCCCGGAGCCGCGCGGTCGAGCCGCGGACCACCAGTTCCGGCAGGAAGACGAACTCGCTGTGCGGAGCGGGCGTCCCGCCGATCTCCTCCAGCAGGGCGCGCACCGCCGCCTGCCCCATCGCCTGCACCGGCTTGCGGACGGTGGTCAGCGGCGGGTCGGTGAAGGCGATCAGCGGGGAGTCGTCGAAGCCGACGACCGAGACGTCGCTCGGGACGTCCAGCCCGCGCTGCCGGGCCGCCCGGATCGCGCCGAGCGCCATCATGTCGCTCGCGCACACGACGCCGTGCAGCCCCGGTCGATCAGCGCGGCCGCCGCGGCCTGGCCGCCCTCCAGCGGTGTACAGCGAGTGCTGGATCAGCTCGTCGGACTCGCTCCGGCTCGCCAGGCCGAGCTGGCTCCTGCATCGCCGTGCCGGAAGCCCTCGATCTTGCGCAGCACCGGGCACGAACCGCCGGGGCCCGAGCGCCGAGCCCGATCCGGGTGTGCCCGAGCGCGACCAGATGGGTGCACCGCCAGCCGCATCGCCGCCCGGTCGTCGGGGGAGATGAACGGCGCCTGCACCTGCGGCGGAGAAGCCGTTGACCAGGACGAAGGGCACGCCCTGGCCGCGCAGCTGGTCGTAGCGCTGCATGTCGGCCGTGGTGTCGGCGTGCAGCCCGGAGACGAAGATGATGCCGGTGACGCCGCGGTCCACCAGCATCTCGGTGAGCTCGTCCTCGGTGGAGCCGCCGGGCGTCTGGGTGGCCGAGCACCGGGGTGTAGCCCTGGCCGGGTCAGCGCCTGCCCGATGACCTGGGCGAAGGCCGGGAAGATCGGGTTCGTCCAGCTCGGGCGTGATCAGCCCGACCAGCCCGGCGCTGCGCTGCCGCAGCCGCACCGGGCCGCTCGTAGCCGAGGACGTCGAGCGCGGCGAGCACGCGACTGCGCGGGTGGCCGCGGCCACGCCCGGCTTGCCGTTGAGCACCCGGCTGACGGTCGCCTCGCTGACCCCCGCCTGGGCGGCGATGTCGGCAAGCCGTGCGGTCACGGGATGCGGACTGTACCGGTCGGCATCGTCAGATCGCCCACCAGACGGCGGAGTCGGCGGGCAGGCGGACCGTGCCGCCGTCGACGTCCGGCGGCGCTGGCCAGCAGGACGCGCCCGGGCGCGGGCAGCTCCACGGCCGTCGCCGCGGGTGTTGACCGTGCAGACGAAGCCGTCGGCGCGGCGAAGGCGAGGACGCCCTCGGGGGCGTCCAGCCAGGTCACACCGGTCGCCGGCGCCGAGGCCCGGCTGCTCGCGGCGCAGTGGCGAGCGCGGCGCGGTACAGCTCCAGGGTGGAGTCGGGGTCGCCGGTCTGGGCCTCGACGCTGAGCTCGGCCCAGCCGCCGGGCTGCGGCAGCCAGCTGCCGCCGTCGCCGAAGCCGTACGACGGTGCCCGACCGCGTCCACGGGATCGGCACCCGGCAGCCGTCGCGGAACCCGTCCTGGCCGGCGTCGCGCACGGAAGAACGCCGGGTCCTGGCGGACCTCGTCGGGCAGGTCGGTGACCTCGGGCAGGCCGAGCTCCTCGCCCTGGTAGACGTAGGCCGAGCCGGGCAGCGCCAGCATCAGCAGGGCCGCGGCGCGGGCCCGGCGCAGGCCCAGCTCGCCGCCGCCGTAGCGGGTGGCGTGCCGGATGACGTCGTGGTTGGACAGCACCCAGGTGGTGGGCGCGCCGACCGGGCGCGTGGCGGCCAGCGAGGCGTCGATGACCTCGCGCAGCGCGGCCGGCGTCCCAGGGGTGCTCAGGAACTGGAAGTTGAAGGCCTGGTGCAGCTCGTCGGGGCGGACGTACAGGGCGAGCCGCTCGGCGGCTGGGCGCCCAGGCCTCGGCGACGCCGATCCGCTCGCCCGGCGTACGCGTCCAGGAGCCGGCGCCAGGCGCGGTAGATCTCGTGGACGCCGTCCTGGTCGAAGAACGGCAGCACCTCGCGTGCCGATCAGCTTCGGCCTGGTCGCCGCGGCCGATGTCGGGCAGGCCGGCGGCCTTGACCAGGCCGTGGGCGACGTCGATGCGGAAGCCGTCGACGCCCAGGTCGAGCCAGAAGCGCAGGATCGAGCGAACTCGTCGCGCGACCGCGGGGTGGTCCCAGTTGAGGTCGGGCTGCTCGGGGGCGAAGAGGTGCAGGTACCACTCGCCGGTCCGGTCGGGCCCGGGTCCAGGCCGGGCCGCCGAAGACCGACTCCCAGTCGTTCGGCGGCAGTTCGCCGTCCGCGCCCTTGCCCGGGCGGAAGTGGTAGCGCTCGCGCGCGGGACCCCGGGCCCTCGGCGAGCGCCGCGCTGGAACCAGGCGTGCTGGTCGGAGGTGTGGTTGGGACGAGGTCGACGATGACCCGCAGGCCCAGCCCGTGCGCGTCGCGGATCAGGGCGTCGGCGTCGGCGAGGGTGCCGAAGAGCGGGTCGACGGCCCGGTAGTCGGCGACGTCGTAGCCGCCGTCGGCCTGCGGCGAGGCGTAGAAGGGGGTGAGCCAGACGGCGTCCACGCCGAGGTCGCGCGAGATAGGGCAGCCGGCTGCGGACGCCGCGCAGGTCGCCGATGCCGTCGCCGTCGCTGTCGGCGAAGCTGCGCGGAGTACACCTGGTAGATCACGGCGTCCCGCCACCAGTCCCGCGGCTGCCCGGGGCGGCGCGGCGGAGCGACCGTGGCGGCCTGCGGCACGGTGGCCGTACCCGACTGCGTCAGGGAGGCCGTACCGGTCTGCGGCGTGGAGGTCGTACCGGTCTGCGGCGTGGCGGTCGTGCTGAGCTCCTGCGTCATGGGCGCTCCTTCGGATGCCTGTTTCGGGATGTTCCGGATCTTCCGGTTCAACGCCGACCTATGCCGAAGGTAACAGCGCTGCAATCTCTTGCGGAAGCAGTTGCGCAGGCCTTACGGAGCGGTGGAACGGACGAAGCCCCCGTTGGCAAGGCGCGCAACGGCTACCGTGAGGACACGCGGATGTAACGATCGCGGCTGCTTGCGGAAATCTCTCGCAAGGTCTTTCGGTCTTCTTTCAACCTTGTTACGTTCCTCGACGAATCGGCGCCGTGATGGAGCGGCCCAGGTCGAAGGAGTTCACATGCGACGTGGCATAGCGGCCACCGCGCTGGTCGCGAGCCTGGCGCTCACGGCGACGGCGTGCGGCGGGGACGACACCGAGGGCGGCAAGAGCAGCCGGGCAAGCTGTCCGGCACGGTCACCTGGTGGGACACCGTCGAACGTCGGCAGAGAGGACAAGGTCTTCAAGAAGCTCGCCGAGGGCTTCACCAAGCTCCACCCCGACGTCAAGATCAACTATGTGAACGTGCCCTTCGGCGAGGCGCAGAACAAGTTCAAGAACGCCGCCCAGTCCGGCTCCGGCGCCCCCGACGTGATCCGCTCCGAGGTCGCCTGGACCCCCGAGTTCGCCGACCTCGGCTACCTCGCCCCGCTGGACGGCACCTCGGCCCTCAAGGACGAGAAGGACTTCCTGCCGCAGGCCGCCGCCTCCACGAAGTACAACGGCAAGACCTACGCGGTCCCGCAGGTCATCGACTCCCTGGGCATCTTCTACAACAAGAAGATCCTCGAGGAGGCCGGCGTCAGCGCCGCCCGCCTGATCGCCGAGCTGAAGACCGCCGCCAAGACGATCAAGGAGAAGACCGGCAAGACCGGCCTCTACCTGCGCGGCGACGACGCGTACTGGTTCCTGCCCTTCCTCTACGGCGAGGGCGGCGACCTGGTCGACGCCGAGAAGAAGCAGATCACGGTCGACGACGCCGGCCGGCGTCAAGGCCGTTAAGGCCGTCAAGGACCTGGTCGACTCCGGTGCGGCGAAGACCGACGCCACCGACGGCTGGGACAACATGCAGACCGCCTTCAAGGACGGCAAGGTCGCCATGACGATCAACGGCCCGTGGGCGATCGACGGACACCTACGCCGGCAAGGAGTTCAAGGACAAGACGAACCTCGGCATCGCCCCCGTCCCGGCGGGCTGCGCCGGCCAGGGCGCCCCGCAGGGCGGCCACAACCTCGCCGTCTACGCCGGCTCGCAAGAACCTCGAGGCCTCCTACGCCTTCGTCGAGTACATGAGCTCGGCCGAGGTCCAGACCACAGACCGCCGAGAAGCTCAGCCTGCTGCCCACCCGCACCTCCGTCTACGAGAAGCCGGCCGTCAAGGGCAACGAGATGGTCGCAGTTCTTCAAGCCCGCCGTCGACAAGGCCGTCGAGCGCCCCTGGATCCCCGAGGGCAACTGCCTCTTCGAGCCGTCGCTGGTGCCGAGTACACCAAGGTGCTCACCGGCCAGACCACGCCCGGAGAAGGCCGCCAAGGCGGCCGGCGACGCCTACCGGAAGCTCCTCAAGGACTGGAAGTAAGGAGACCGATGATGCTGTACACCAGCCCAGTCGGTGGCGAAGGCCGCGGAGCCCAACAGGGCCCGCGGCCGTCGCCGCGACACCGCAGGCGCGCCCGGAGCTCCGCCGCGCCCTCGCCACCCACTGGTACGCCTGGGCCATGGTCGCCCCTGTGGTGATCGTCATCGGGGTGATCATCGGCTATCCGCTGGTGCGCGGCGTCTATCCTCTCGCTCACCGACGCCAACGAGCGCAACGTCGAGCGGACCATCGGGGTCAACCACCTCCCCGCCACCTACGAGTTCATCGGCCTCGACAACTACCCGCGGTCCTCACCGACGAGTCTTCCTGGACCGCCTCGGGTGGACGCGTGCTGTGGACCGTCTCCTGCGTCTCCGTCACCTTCGTGCCTCGGCCTCGCCCTCGCCAACATGCTCAACCGCAGGTTCGCCGGCCGCGCCGTTCTACCGCATCGCTGCTGATCCTGCCCTGGGCCGTGCCCGCCTTCGTCTCCGTCTTCGCCTGGCGGCTGCCTCTACAACGAGACAACGGCATCCTCAACAAGCTGCTCGCCGGCGGCGGCATCGACGCGGTGCCCGTGGCTGAACGACCCCACCTGGGCCAAGTTCTCGGTGATCGCCGTCAACGTCTGGCTCGGCGTCCCGTTCATGATGGTCGCCCTGCTCGGCGGTCTGCAGTCCATCACCCGGCGAGCTGTACGAGGCCGCCGAGATGGACGGCGCGAACGCCCTGGCAGCGGTTCCGCCACATCACCATGCCCGGGCTGCGGCCGGTCTCCACCACCGTGGTCCTGCTCTCCACCATCTGGACCTTCAACATGTTCCCGGTGATCTTCCTGCTCACCCGGGGCGGGCCCGGCGACGCCACCGAGATCCTGGTGACCTACGCGTACCGGTTCTCCTTCGTCGACAGTCCGCGCGACTTCGCCGAGTCCGCCGCCTGGGGCGTGCTGATCCTGCGTCCTCCTCATGGTCTTCGCGCTGGTCTACCGCCGCGCGCTCCGCAAGCAGGGAGAGATGTGGTGACCTGACCCATGGCCGCGACCAGACGCCCCCGAGCGCGGCCGCCGCTCGCCGCTCGCCATCGGCCCGCTGCACCTGACCCTGCTCCTCGTCGCGTCGCGTCGATCGCCGTCTTCCCGCCGCTGTGGCTGCTGGTGACCTCGCTTCAAACCCGAGGACGACGCGTTCACCACCGACTTCGTCAAGGAACGCACGCTCGAGAACTACACCCATGTGCTGGCCGACACCGAGTTCCTCGACCTGGTTCGGCAACTCGCTGCTCGTCGCCGGCCTCACCACCGTCCTCGGCGTGTTCATCGCCGCCACCACCGGCTACGCCGTCAGCCGCTTCCGCTTCCCCGGCATGCGGCCGCTGATGTGGCCGCTGCTGATCACCCAGATGTTCCCGGTCGCGATCCTGATCGTGCCGCTCTACAACATCATGGCGAGCCTCGGCCTGCTCAACCAGCCCGCGGGCCTCGTCATCACGTATCTGACCATCGCCGTGCCGTTCTGCGCCTGGATGATGAAGGGCTTCTTCGACACCATCCCGGCGCGAGATCGACGAGTCGGGCCGGGTCGACGGCCTCAACCCCTTCGGCACCTTCTGGCGGCTGGTCCTCCCGCTCGCCAAGCCGGGCATCGCGGTCACCGCCTTCTACACCTTCATCACCGCCTGGGCCGAGGTCGCCTACGCCTCCGCCTTCATGACCGGCGAGGAGAACCTGACGCTCGCCGGCGGGCCTCCAGACCTTCGTCAACCAGTACACCTCCGACTGGGGCTCGATGACCGCGGCCGCCGTCATCATCGCCATCCCGGCGGCGCTGGTGTTCGCCTTGGTGCAGCGTCATCTGGTGGCGGGGCTGACGGCCGGAGCGACCAAGGCGTGAGGATCACCCCCGAACTCCCCCCACGGAGGAACGATGACCGGCAGCCGCAGGTCCCTCGCCGTCGTGCTCGCCCTCGCGGCGGGCGCGGCGGCGCTCGTGGCCGTGTCCCCGCGCACCGCGCAGGCGGCACCGCCCGGCACCAAGGACGTCACCGCCGTCCTCTTCGAGTGGAAGCTACGCCTCGGTCGCCAAGGAGTGCACCAGCACCCTGGGCCCCGCCGGATACGGCTACGTCCAGGTCTCCCCGCCCCCGGAGCACATCCAGGGCGGCCAGTGGTGGACCTCGTACCAGCCCGTCAGCTACAAGATCGCCGGACGGCTCGGCGACCGCACCGCCTTCCAGAACATGGTCGACACCTGTCACGCGCGCGGGCGTCAAGGTCGTCGCCGACGCCGTCATCAACCACATGGCCGCCGGCACCGGCACCGGCACCGGCGGCTCGTCGTACACCAAGTACACCTACCCCGGGCATCTACTCGGTCGCCGACTTCGACGACTGCACGCGCGCAGATCAGCAACTACCAGGACCGCTGGAACGTCCAGAACTGCGAGCTGGTCGGGCCTCGCCGACCTCGACACCGGCGAGGACGTACGTCCGCGGCCGGCATCGCCGGCTACCTCGAACGACCTGCTCTCGCTCGGCGTCGACGGCTTCCGCATCGACGCCGCCAAGCACATGCCGGCCGCCGACCTCGCCGACATCAAGTCCCGGCTGAGCGAACCCGGCGTCTACTGGAAGCAGGAGGCCATCTACGGCGCGGGCGAGGCCGTCCCGCCCGACGCGAGTACCTGGGCAACGGGGACGTCCAGGAGTTCCGCTACGCCCGTGACCTCAAGCGGGTCTTCAACGACGAGAACCTCGCCTACCTGAAGAACTACGGCGAGGGCTGGGGCTACATGAGCGGCGCCGGCGCCGGCGTCTTCGTCGACAACCACGACACCGAGCGCGACGGCGACACCCTCAGCTACAAGGACGGCGCCACCTACACCCTCGCCAACGTCTTCATGCTGGCCTGGCCCTACGGCTCCCCGGACGTCCACTCCGGCTACGAGTTCATCCGACAAGGACGCCGGGCCGCCCAACGGCGGCACGGTGAACGCCTGCTGGCAGGACGGCTGGAAGTGCCAGCACGCCTGGCCGGAGATCGCGCGCATGGTCGCCTTCCGCAACGCCGCGCGCGGCGAGGCCGTCACCAACTGGTGGGACAACGGCGGCGACGCCGATCGCCTTCGGCCGCGGCGGCAAGGGCTTCGTGGCCATCAACCACGAGACCCCGCGCTCAGCCGCACCTTCCAGACCTCGCTGCCGGCCGGCGCCTACTGCGACGTGCAGAGCGGCAGGACGGTGACGGTGGACGGCTCGGGCCGCTTCACCGCGACGCTGGGCCCGGGCACCGCACTGGCCCTGCACACGGGGGCACGCACGGGCTGCTCCTGAGCCGGCCCCGGGCCGGATGCCTCCCCGGCCGCCTCTCCACACCCGGGGCGTGCCCGCCCGCACGCCCCGTAAGCCCACCACCCGTACGACCTTGAAGGAGCCTCTTCGTGAACGGCCCCCTCCGCCGTACCGTCGCCGCCGTGGCCGTGGTCCTGTGCGCCGCGGCTCTCCCCGCCACGCCCTCCGCGACCGCCGCCCCGGCACCCGCCCCGGCCGACGCCCAGGCCCAGTGGATCGACCGGAACACCGTCATCTGGAAGGGTGCGGAGCGCACCGCCGCGACCGCCGCTGGAGTCCGGGTGCGCGACGGCCTCCGCATCCGGCTCACGCCGGGCACCCTGACCGACGCCCAGAAGGCCGAACTTCCCGCACCTGACAGGCCTACCCCGCCTTCACCGTCGACCCGCGCGACCGCGACCGGGTCCGCGAGGCCCTGCGCGGCCAGCTCGTCGCCACCCAGCGCAGCGGCCGCGGGCGCCGTGCTCGCCGCCACCGGCGTGCAGATCCCCGGCGTCCTCGACGACCTCTACGCCGGCCAGCGCCCGGCGGACGCCGCGCTCGGACCGGTCTTCCGCAAGGGCCGCCCCACCCTGTCCGTCTGGGCGCCCACCGCGCGGAAGGTCGCCCTCGAACTCGACGGGCGACCGTCGCCGATGCGCCGCGACGACGCCACCGGCGTCTGGTCGCGTCACCGGCACCGGCGACTGGCGCGGCAAGCCGTACCGCTACGCCGTGACCGTCTGGGCGCCCAGCGTCCGGCAAGCTCGTCACCAACAAGGTCACCGACCCCTACTCCACCGCCCTGACCGCCGACTCGGCGCGCAGCCTCGTCGTCGACCTCGCCGACCCGAAGCTCGCCCCGCGCGGCTGGTCGACGCTGACGAAGCCCGCCGCCGTGCCGCTGCAAGGACGCCCAGATCCAGGAGCTGCACATCCGCGACTTCTCCGTCGCGGACCGCACCGCGCGCCACCCCGGCAGTACCTCGCCTTCACCGACCGGCGACTCGGACGGCATGCGGCACCTGCGTCGCTCGCCAAGGCCGGCACCTCGTACGTCCATCTGCTGCCCGCCTTCGACATCGGCACCATCCCGGAGAAGACGGCCGACCAGGCGCGTGCCCGGCTGCGACCTGGCCGCGTACGCGCCCGACTCCGACCGAGCAGCAGGCGTGCGTCGGCAAGGCCGCCGCGAAGGACGCCTACAACTGGGGCTACGACCCGCTGCACTACACCGTCCCCGAGGGCTCCTACGCCACCGACCCCGACGGCACCGGCCCGCACGGTCGAGTTCCGGCGGATGGTGCAGGGCCTCGAACGACGCCGGGCTGCGCACCGTCATGGACGTCGTCTACAACCACACCGTCGGCCGAGCGGTCAGGACGGCAAGTCCGTCCTCGACCGGATCGTGCCCGGCTACTACCAGCGGCTCCTCGACGACGGCACGCGTCGCCACCTCCACCTGCTGCGCCAACACCGCGCCCGAGAACGCGATGATGGGCAAGCTCGTCGTCGACTCCGTCGTCACCTGGGCCAGGGAGTACAAGGTCGACGGCTTCCGCTTCGACCTCATGGGCCACCACCCGAAGGCCAACATCCTCGCCGTCCGCAAGGCCCTCGACGCGCTGACCCCCGAGAAGGACGGCGTCGACGGCAAGAAGATCATCCTCTACGGCGAGGGCTGGAACTTCGGCGAGGTCGCCGACGACGCCCGCTTCGTCCAGGCCACCCAGAAGAACATGGCCGGGACCGGCATCGCGACCTTCTCCGACCGGGCGCGGGACGCCGTCCGCGGCGGCGGCCCCTTCGACGAGGACCCCGGCGTCCAGGGCTTCGCCTCCGGCCTGTACACCGACCCCAACTCCTCGCCGGCCAACGGCACCCCGGCCGAGCAGAGGGCCCGGCTGCTGCACTACCAGGACCTGATCAAGGTCGGGCTCTCCGGCAACCTCGCCGACTACACCTTCACCGACACCGGCGGCAGCCGAGGTCAAGGGCTCCGAGGTCGACTACAACGGCTGCCCCGGCCGGCTACGCCGCCGCCCCCGGCGACGCCCTCGCCTACGCCGACGCCCACGACAACGAGACGCTCTACGACGCGCTCGCCTTCAAGCTGCCCGCGACGCACCAGCGCCGCCGACCGGGCCCGGATGCAGGTGCTGGCCATGGCCACGGCCGCCCTCTCCCAGGGCCCGGCGCTCTCCCAGGCCGGCACCGACCTGCTGCGCTCCAAGTCGCTGGACCGCAACTCCTACGACAGCGGCGACTGGTTCAACGCCATCCACTGGGACTGCGCGCGACGGCAACGGCTTCGGCCGCGGACTGCCGCCCGGCCGCCGACAACCAGCCCAAGTGGCCCTACGCCAAGCCCCTGTTGACCGCACCGCCGCGGCGCCGGCTGCCCGCAGATCACGCGGCGCCTCGGCCGCCTACCGGGATCTGCTGAGGATCCGTACGACCGAGCAGGCGTTCGGCCTCGGCCACGGCGGACCGGGTGCAGTCGGCGCTGTCCTTCCCGCTGTCCGGCGAAGGACGAGACGCCCGGCGTGATCACCATGCGCCTCGGCGACCTCGTCGTCGTCTTCAACGCCACCCCGGCCCGGCAGTCGCAGCCGTCCCCGCCCTGGCCGGGACCCCCTACGGCCTGCACCCGGTCCAGGCGGAGGGCGCCGACGCCACGGTGAAGTCGTCCTCGTACGAGGCGCGACCGGCACCTTCACCGTGCCCGGCCGCACGGTCGCCGTCTACACGGCCGGAGCCGGGCGCTAGCGCAGGGCGTTCAGGTGGTCGCCGTTCGTCAGGCGGGCCTTGAGGGTGGCGTGGGCGCCGGGCTTGGCGGGGGCGGTCAGGGCGCGGTGGTGGGACCGGCCCCGGACGCCGCCGCTCGCCACGATCCCGGTGACCTGGCGGCTGCCCGCGGCCAGCAGGTACCAGCCGCCGGTCCGCGCCTTCCACAGCCCGCCGGCCAGGACGCGCGGTGCGCGCGGCCCGCAGGCGGGGGAGCCGTCAGCCGGGCGGCGCGCGCCCGCCGCGCCCGGCGCGTGGTCCAGCGGCTGGAACTGGGCCAGCACCCGGCTGCCCGCGCCCCGCCAGGTCTCGGCCCGGGTGCACAGCCAGGCCGCCCGGCCGCCCCGCTCGGGCAGCGGCTGGCGGCGAACCGCCAGGTGTTGACGGACCGCACCCCGCGCGACCGCATCGCGGCAGCCGGCAGGCCGTCCGCTGCCAGCTCAGCAGGGCGCCCGGCCCGCCACATCGCGCGGTCGCCGCGCGCGCGGACCCGGGGCCGCCGTACGTCAGCCGGGCGGGGGCCAGCTCGCCCAGGTCCGTCACCAGCCGCGCGCCGAACGCGCAGCGCGGGCCAGCCCCGGCAGGGGCGCAGCCGCGGCAGGGTGCGCAACGGGTCGGTCACCCCGTCGGTGCGTCAGCCGCACCGGCGCGGCCGCCCGGCGGGTCGCAGCAGATCCCGTACGGCGGCCCCGCGCACCCACGGGGCCGTCAGATAGCGGACGTTGCCGTCGGCGCGGCCCAGCACCAGGGCGCTCGCGCGCGGCCGCGTCCGCCGCGTCGACCCGGGCCAGGTCGAGGGCCACCGGCGCCCTCGTCGTCCTGCGGCTCGGCGTACCGGGCGATGCGCAGGCCGTCGTGGAGCAGCACGACCCGGCGCTGGTCGACCTCGCCCGCGTACAGCAGCTGCGGCGGGCCGGACGGCGGCCCCGCTGGGTGCCGGGCGTCACCGCCACCTGCACCGGACGCCCCGGGCCGGGCCCAGACCGCCAGCGCCCGGCGCAGCAGCGCCTTGTCGCCGAGCCAGTCGCCGCGGGCGGGCCAGGACGGAGAAGTCCGCGCGGCGTCGCGGTGCGCCACGCGAAGGGGCCGCCGCCGCGTCAACCGCCCCGGGTCCAGGGCCGCCTCGGCCGCCGGGTTACGCGCGTACGGCGGGCGCCGCCGCGCCGTCGCGCCCCCAGCCCTCGCCCGGCAGTCCCGAGCAGCGCCCCGCACACCACCAGCGCCGCCACGGCCACCAGCAGCGCCCGCAGATGCTGGCGGCGGCGCATCAGATCGGTGGGGCGGGCCTGGAGCGAACACGGGTCGAACTCGGGCGAGTCCAGCAGCGCCGTCGTCCTGCTGCCCGCGGGTCCGGCGCCGTCCGCCTCGTCGAGCGCGTCCGCGCGTCGTCCGCGTCCACGCCCGCGGCCTGCGAGCAGCGCCCGCACCTCGCGCGTCCGGCAAGCCGCTCCAGCCGCGCAGCACGTAGGCGGCCCGGGCCGGGCCCGTCAGCGCGGACAGCGCGCTGGTCCAGGGCGAGTTCATCGGCCCCGCCGGACCGGGGGAACAGCCGCAGCCCCCACACCTGGGGCAGCAGCGGCGGCAGCTGGCCCGCGGGCCGGCCCGCGCGGCGCGGCGGCCCGCCTCCAGCGCGGAGCGCAGCACGCGCAGCCGACATAGGCGTACCCCGCGTCGCCCGCCGTGCCCTTGGTGCCGCGCTGCGCACGGCAGCTCGACCTCCGGGGCCGCGGGCCTGGCCGGTCGCGCGGCAGCGCCCGCTGCGCCAGCGCGTGGGCGGTCAGCACGCGCCGGTTGCGGCCCAGTGCCGGGCGGCAGGACGAGATACGCGAGCCGCACCAGCCGCGGATAGTGCTCGACGATGCGCGGCCTCGGCCTGCTCGACGTCGATCGGGCCCGCGGTGTCGGCAGTGTCGGCAGTGTCGTCGATGTCGTCGGTGTCGTCAGTGCCGTCGCTGGAACGGGCTGTCGCCTGATGCTGCTCCACGTGGCGTAAACGAGCGGCGGTGGGATGAGGTCACAAGGCGGGCGGCTCCGCCCCCGGGAGCGGGGACGGAGCCGCCTTCAGCCATGGGGCCTCAGCTCACGCGCCAGCCGCTGAACTCGACCGTGCCCCGCGCCCCGCTGCCGCCGTTCGCCGCGCTCATGAACAGCCCGGCGTCCTGCCGCGGCCGCGGCGCCCGGCACGGTCACCGTGGCCACCTCGCGCCAGGTCGCGCCGTCGTCGGTGGAGCAGCTCGCCGGTGTACGAGGCCGCGCCGCGTCGCGGGCCAGCCGCAGCAGCACCGGCGCCTTGACGCCCGTGATCCGCCGGTACGTGTCCAGCGTGCCGTCGCCGTTCGACGTCGTACGACAGCACGACGCCGTTGGCGGGTGTGACCGCCAGATTCAGGAACCCGGGCGAGCCCGGCCGTGCCCAGCGGTTGCGGACGACGATCCCGGCGCGGGCCCAGGGCCCGGTCGGCGGCCTGGGAGTCCACCTCGACCGTCACCGCCGCCGCCGGCCCGCGAGCGCGCCCGCCCGGTAGACCGCGCCGAACTCCGCGGTGGCCCTCCACAGGTCCTGGCCCGCCGCCGTCGATCGCGAACCGGTCGCCCAGCTGCCCGAACACCGCCCCGTTGCTGGTGACGCGTCTTCCAGCCGTCGGCCAGCGGCCCCGCCACGAACAGGGTGCCGTGCGCACCGCCCGCGACCCGGTCCTCGCCGCGCGGGCCGTACCTGACGGCGAGTTCGTAGGGGAGCGGGCTGCAGCGGATCGCTCGAGCGGGCCCGGCGGGCGCGGTGGCCCGCCAGCGGACCTCGCCGCTGCCCGCCGCGGGCACGCGACGGCAGCGAGGTCGGGCCCTGCGGCGCGGCGGTCGAGGCCGGTCACGGACAGGTCGAAGTCCACCCGCCCGGTGGCCCGCAGCCCGTTGACGTTGCGCAGGGCCGCGGTGACGACCGCCGGCGCCGCCCGGCGGCAGCGCCGGCGGCTCCGCGGTGACGGTCAGCGTCCCCTGGTACGGGGCCCTGGCCAGCGCCTCGTGCACCCGGCTGCGCGGTGCGGTACGCGTCCGCCACCGGCCGCAGCGGATAGCTCTTCCGCTCCCGGGTCCACGGCTCCTCGACCGCGTACCAGTCGAAGGTCCGCGGCGGCGCGGTCCTGGGCGAGCGCGTCCTCCAGCTCGTCCAGATACGCCTGCCACTGCGGGCAGGTGGAAGTCGCCGATGAGGCCGTTCCAGTCGCGGTTGGCGTAGTTGGCGAGCTTGCCGGCGTCCGCGGCGGCCCGGTCCGCCCAGGTGGTGATCAGGGCCCGGGCGGCTGAACTCCAGCTGCACGGACTCCTCCTCGCCCGAGGCCATCCGCTTGGCGTCCTCCAGCCAGGGGCCGAGCAGGAACAGCCGGTGGGTGCCGGTGATCGTCGTCGCTCAGCCGCATCAGCTTGCAGCCACAGCCGGGACAGCGCACGGAAGGTGTCCAGGTCCTTGCGCGGTACGCGTCCGCGAGCTGCGGCGATCAGCTGCCAGGAGCGGTTGGCGAGCGCCTGCCGCGCCGTGTCGGTCGAGGTCGTAGCGGTACGCGTCGCTGTCGCGCAGCCCGGCCCGCACCCCCAGCAGCGCCGCGAAGGCCGCGTCGAAGCGGGCCGGGTCGAAGGCGGGGGTGTGGGTGGCGTAGTAGCGTGCCCGAGCGTGCGGCGAGGGCGGGCCGGGCGGCGAAGACGGAGTCGTGCGGGACGGCCGTCCTTGCTGCTGATCTGGTACGCGGTGTCGCGCAGCGCCGCGAACGCCTCGCGCGCCGCGTCGTCCCGGCGCGCCGTAGCGGACATCGGCGTAGCCGACGGAACCACGCGTCCCGGTCCACCGCCTCCTCCCGCCACGCCAGTTCGCTGAACAGCTCGAACGCCGCCGGATCGCGCTCGGCGGCCTCCGGCATGTACGCCGTGCCGACCAGCTTGCTGCCCGGCTTGTCCCGCCAGGCGGTGAACCGCTCGGTCCACATGTGGGTCTTGGCGCCGATGGTCGTACGGCCGCCGAAGTTGGGGATCGTGCCGAACGCGTACGGCACCGCACCCCAGTCCTTCTCCCGGTCGGTGACCGTGTCCAGGTCGGACAGACCGTCCACGACCAGCATCTGGTCGTGGTCGACGGCGTCCAGCAGATCGCGCCGGGGGTTGGCCTGCCAGCCCAGGATCACCCAGGTGGCGCCGGGGCGGGCCGTTCGCAGCGCCTTCTCGACGGCGCGCGCGGCGTCCGGCACCGGGACGTCCCCGGCGTTGCCGCCCTCGTGCAGCAGGTCCATCTTGAAGTAGGTCGCACGTCGCCGAACAGTTCGCTGCTGGTGGCGGTAGAAGGCGGCGGCGACCTCGTGCGAAGGCGTCGGTGCGCGGGTCGAGCCAGTCGGGCCGCTCGAGGCCGTTCCAGTTGCCCTGCGGCACGCGTGCGCGCCCCGGGGTTGCGGTCGGCGAAGCCGTCGGGGACGGTGCCGAAGTAGCCGGGCAGGACGGGGCGCATGCCCAGCTCGCGCAGCCGGTCGGCGATGCGCCGGCCCAGCGTCGGCGCGCTTGTCGATCAGCTGCGGTGGAGACCGGGCCGCCGTACCCGCTCATGTTCTGCAGCAGCCACCACGGCTGGTGGGACGGGGCGGGGAGCCAGGCGCGGGCCTCCGCGTCGGAGTAGCCGAAGTCCTGGAGCAGCCGGTGGTAGACGGCCTCCTGGCCCGCGGTGACCAGCACCTCGTTGCAGCCGTGCAGGGCCAGCGACGTCGATCAGCCGCTCCCAGCGCGGCCCAGTCCGCGTACGGGGCGGTGTAGCCGTCGTGGGTGTCGTTGAACGCGAAGCGGTGCGGCAGCGGCGGTCGACCGCTCCACGGGGCCGTGCGGGCGCGGGCAGCCGGCTTCGGCAGCGTCCAGCTGATCGCCGGCCCAGGAGATCTGGGCCCGGCAGGTGTACTTGAGGTACCAGTGGACGCCGGTGAGCAGCACCGCGGGGCTGGTCCCGGCCACGGTGATACGCCCCGTCGACCCGGTGACCTCGAACCGCTCCGTCGTCCGCGCGCCCCGGGGAGCGCCACCAGCCGGAACTGCTCGGCGTGGTCGGGGAGCAGCCGCCGCAGCGCGGCGCGCGCGGGGGCGGTGGAGAAGGCGGTCACGGCGGTGTCCTGTGCGGTGGTGTCCTGTGGTGGCCGTGGTGTGTCGGCCAGCGCGGGGGAGTGGGCCCCTAACGCGGCCCCGGCCCCGAGTGCTCCGGCGGTTCCGATCAGCGTGCGTCTGCTCAGGTCGCTCATGCGCCCCCCAACGGACAACGGCCAACGGTTGTGGTGCGCAGGGCACTTAACCAGCGATGCGGGGCGGGAGCAATGGGGCGCGCGCGCCGGGGGAAGCTCCCGTTATCGCCCGTTCGGCTCCGCCCGCCCCGGTCCAGGTAGGCCAGCACGGCCAGCACCCGGCGGTTGTCGTCGTCGGACGGCGCCAGGTCCGAGCTTGCCGAAGATGCTCGCGGTGTGCTTGCCGACGGCGCGCTCGCGTGACGAACAGCCGCTGCCGCGATCGCCGCGTTGGACCGGCCCTCGCGCCATCAGCTCCAGCACCTCCCGCTCCCGCGGGCGTCAGCTGCGCCAGCGGCCGGTCCTGCGACGCGCCGGGCCAGCAGCTTGCGCGATCACCTCCGGGTCCATCGCCGTGCCGCCCGCCGGCGACCCGCCGCACCGCGTCGATGAACTGGTCCGCGTTCGAAGACCCGGTCCTTGAGCAGGTAGCCGATGCCGCCGGTGCCGTCGGCCAGCAGCTCCCGCGCGTACAGCTGCTCGACGTGCTGGGACAGCACCAGCACCGGCAGCCCCGGCCGCTCCCGCCGCGCCGCCAGCGCCGCCTGCAGGCCCTCGTCGGTGAAGGTCGGCGGCAGCCGGACGTCGACCACCGCCACGTCGGGCTTCAGCTCGGCCAGCGCCGCGTCAGCTCCGGGCCCGGTCTCGACGGCGGCCGCGATCTCGAAGCCGTGCGCCTCCAGCAGCCGGACCAGCCCGTCCCTCAGGAGGTAGAGGTCCTCGGCGAGGACAACGCGCACGGGATCTCCATGCGTCACCACGGTCGGGCCGCCCGGCGGGCTGCTGCACGGTCAGGACGCCGTCGAATGTACCCAGCCGCCGGTCGATGCCGCGCAGGCCGCTGCCGCGCGCCGGGTCGGCGCCGCCGCGCGCCGTCGTCGGTGACCGCGATCCGCAGCATGCCGTCCGTCGTGGCGCAGGTCGACGCCAGATCGCGCGTCGGCGCCGGCGTGCTTGGCCGCGTTGGTCAGCGCCTCGCTGACCGCGAAGTAGGCGGCCGACTCGACCGGCGCCTCCGGCCGCCGGGCAGGTCACCGTCACCTCGACCGGCAGCGGCATGTCCAGCGCCAGCGCCCGTACCGCGTCGCCGAGGCCGCGCTCGGCCAGCACCGGCGGATGGATGCCGCGGACCAGGTCGCGCAGCTCGGCCAGGGCCGTCGGCGGAGGACTCCGCGGGCCTGCGGCGAGCAGCTCCTTGGCCGTGGCCGGGTCGCGTGTCGATCAGCTGCTCGATGGTGCCGAGGCTCATGCCCATCGCGACCAGCCGGGCCTGCGCGCCGTCGTGCAGGTCGCGCTCGATGCGGCGCAGCTCGGCGGCCGAGGTGTCCACGGCGTCGGCCCGGGTCTCGGTGAGCCGCTCGACCCGCTGCGGCGAGCTCCTCTGCGGGGTCGGGGCGAGGAAGGCGCGGGCCAGCAGGAAGTGGGCGCGCAGCAGCACGGGCGAGACGAACAGGCCCAGAGCGATGAGGCCGAGGCCGGTCAGGGCGGCGAGGTTCGCGGTGCCCGCGAGGTCACGGGGACGAACGCGTACCAGTAGGTGCCGCCCGCGTCGACGATCGGCTCCCAGACCCCGGCGGCCAGGACCGAGCCCTCGACCCCGTACGGCGGGAAGGCGAACGCGAGCAGCGCGATCACATACCCGGCGGTCATGTCGACCTGGAGCCAGAGCAGGTCGCGCCAGGTCGCCGGGTCCTTCAGCAGGAAGGTGCACAGCTCCACCTGGCCGGTGACCCCGGAGCGCCGGTCGTGGGGAAGCGGACGGTACGGCATCCGGATCTGGACGCCGGACCACTTCGCTGCCAGTAACCGGCGCTGATTCGCGTGCCGGCGCAGCACGCCCACCATCGCCGGGGTGGTGAAGACACCCAGGCCCAGCGGGATGAAGGCGATGGACAGGATGGTCAGTACGGAGACGACGATCGACAGGAGCGCGAGAACGGATACCCCGAGCCCCCGTACACAGGCCGACAGACTGCTGCGGACCTTCATCCCACGCCCTCCAGGGTTCTTCAGCTGTGCGGTGCGGCTTCCTGCCCCTCCGATGTCCTCAGTCTGCTGGACGCCGCATGATCGGTCACGGGGGCCGCGCCCCGCCCGGGGGTACACCTGACACCACCCCCGGCCCTCGCCCTATGGCTCGGGGATTCGGGGGTTGCCCGGCTGGGGCGGGAACGCGCGCGTTTTCTAGCGTCTAGGACATGACCGATCCGGTCCGTATTCCGTACACATCCCCAGTGGGAGAGACGCCATGAGCACAACGAGGCGAGGTCTGGCCGTGCGGCTCGGCGGGTGGAGCACCCGTCACCGCAAGTCCGCGATCATCGGATGGCTGCTGTTCGTGGTCGGTCGTCGCCGTCGTCGGTGGCATGTCCGGCTCCCGGCAGATGACCAATTCCGAAAACGGCGCGGGCGACTCCGCACGCGCCCAGAAGATTCTCGAGGACGCCGGGCTCAGCACCCCGGCCGGCGAGATGGTGATGCTGCGCAGCACGGACCCGGACGGCTGGCGGGCCGCGGCCCGCGACCTGACCGCCCGGCTGGAGAAGACCGGCGAGACGGCGCGGATCCAGCCGCCGGTGCGCTCGGCCGGCGGCCGGGAGGGGCTGGTCGCCTTCCAGCTGAAGGGCGATCCGGACACCGCGGGGGAGCGGGTGAAGCCCGTCCTGGACGCGGTGGCGGCGACCGAGTCCGCACACCGCGGCGATCACCGCCCATGAGTTCGGCGACGCGACAGCGCAGCACGAGCTCGGACGGCATGCTGACGAACGACTTCAAGAAGGCCGAGTTCACGGCCGTGCCGCTGGCGCTGGGCATCCTGCTGGTCGCCTTCGGCGCGCTGGTCGCGGCCCTGCTGCCGGTGCTCCTCGCGCTGACCGCGTGCATCGGCGGCCTTCGGGCTGCTGGCGCTCGCCAGCCACCAGCTGCCGATCTGTACGACTCCACCAACTCCGTGATGTTCCTGGTGGGGCTGGCCGTCGGCGTCGACTACTGCCTGTTCTACCTGCGGCGCGAGCGCGACGAGCGGGCCGCGGGCCGCGACGCCGAGACCGCGCTGCGGATCGCGGCCGCGACCAGCGGCCGGGCCGTCGCTCGTCTCCGGGTCACGGTGATGCTGGCGATGGTCGGGCATGTTCCTGTCCGGGCTGATGCTCTTCAAGGGCTTCGCGCTCGCCACGCTCCTGGTCGTCCTCGATCGCCATGCTCGGCTCGGTGACGGTCCTGCCCGCCACTGCTGTCCTGGCTCGGCGACCGGGTCGACGCGGGACGGATGCCGCTGCTGAACCGCCGCCGCAAGAAGGGCGTGCACGACGAGCGGCGCGGTCGCCGGCGCGCGTGCTGAAGCCCGTCCTGGCCAGGCCGAAGCTGTTCGCCGCTCGTCTCGGCCGCCGCTGCTGCTGGTGCTGTGCGCGCCCGCGCTCGGGATGAAGACCGAAAACCTCGGCATGGAGAAGCAGTTCGGCTCGGACGCGCCGCTGACGGTGGCGTACAAGGAGATCACCGGAGGCGTTCCCGGGCGGTCCGGCCCCGGCCGCAGGTGGTCGTGCGGGCCGACGACATCTACTCGCCCCGCTTCGGCGCGGCCGTCACCGACTTCAGCGCAGCTGGCCGACTCCGGCCGGTTCGGCAAGGCCGTCGAGGTCGAGCTGCACGCGGCGCAGAACGTCGCCCGGATCGAGGTGCCGCTGGCGGGCAACGGCGAGACGCGGCGCTCCAAGCGCGCGCTGGACACCCTGCGCGACGACCGGTGCCGGCACGTCCGACGGCACCGGTCGCGACCAGGCGTACGTGGGCGGTGAGCTGGCCGAGTCCGCGACTTCAACGACCAGCTGAAGCGCGGCATCGTGCCGGTCTTCGTCTTCATCGCGGCCGTGACCTTCCTGCTGATGCTGGTGTGCTTCCGCTCGCTGCCGATCGCGGTCGACGTCGATCCTGCTCAACCTGCTGTCGGTGGGCGCCGCGTACGGCATCATGACCGCCGTCTTCCAGCACGGCTGGGGCGCGTCGGCTGCTGGGCACGGAGGCGGTGGGCGCGATCGAGTCGCTGGATGCCGCTGTTCGTCCTCGTGATCCTGTTCGGGCTGTCGATGGACTACCACGTGTTCGTGGTCTCGCGGATCCGTGAGGCGCACGACCGGGGCCTGACGACGCGCGACGGCGATCCGCGAGGGCATCCGCACGCACGGCGGGCGCGGTCACCGGGCGCGGCCGCGATCATGGTCGCGGTGTTCGCGGTCTTCGGCACGCTGTCGATGCAGGACATGCAGCAGATGGGCGTGGGCCTCGCGGTCGCGGTGCTGCTGGACGCGACGCTCGTCCGGATGCTGCTGCTGCCGTCGGTGATGGCGCTGCTGGGCGAGCGCAACTGGTACTGCCGCGGGGCGCTGCGGTGGCTGCCGAACGTGAGCCATGGCGAGGCTCCGGCCCCCGCGGAGTCCCGCCCGCTGGTGGGCGCCGAACGCTGAGGAGCGGCGCCCGCAGAGGAGCGCCGTACGGGCCGAGTCGCGGCCCGTACGGCGCTCCTTGCCGTACTACGCGCTCGGCACGTACTTGTAGCCCACGCGCCGCACCGTCACGATCGATCCCCGGTGCTCCGCGCCCAACTTGCGGCGCAGCCGGGCGACATGGACGTCCACGGTCCGGCCGTCGCCGACGTGTCCGTACCCCCATACCGTCGTCACCAGCTGGTCGCGGGTGTGCACCCGGTGCGGATGGGCGACGAGATGGGCCAGCAGCTCGAACTCCAGATAGGTGAGGTCGAGCGGATGCCGCCGCGACCCGCACGGTCCGCTGCTCGGGGTCGATGCGCACCGGGCCCTCGTCGGTGGGGAGCGGCGTTGCGGCGGAGCGCGCTGCGGCGGACGCGGGGGACGTGGCGGGCGCGGCGGGTGCCGGGGACGCGGCGGGTGCGGCTCCCTGGCGCTCCCGCTGGTCGGCCGGGACCAGCACCAGGTAGCCGATCATCGGCGGCTGTCCGGGAAGGGCGGGGACGGTGTGCGGGGGAGCGGGCAGCCAGGTGGCGCCGGGGTGCAGCAAGTCGTCGACGGGAGGCACCTCGTCCCGGGCGACGGCTCGTAGCCGCTGCCGGCCGGCGAGCGGAGGCCGCCCGGGCACCGTGGCGGCGGGAGAGGCGCTGGAGGCGGAGGAGGCGGAGAGGGTGCGGAGGTTCGTCATGGGTGTCAGCTCTTTCGCGCTAAGGGGCGTCGGTGGACGTCATGCGCGCGGGCTGGGCCGAGGGGCCTCGGAACGGGGAAAGGGCGCCCCTGAACCGGGCGGGGGATGCCGAGCGGCCGGGTGGGGCGGCGTCAGCAGCCGAGCGAGCGGGCCCGCGCAACGGATGCGCGGCAACACTCGCGGTCGAAGTGGTGCGCCTGCCGGGACGGCCAGAACGGCTCCAGGTCGAGACGACCCGTCGCGGCGTTGATGAGGCTGACCATGCCCCCTATTGAAGCAGAAGAACGGCCCCGGGCGCTCGGGCCCCGGGCAGGGTGCGACGATGCCCACTCCCGCCTCGTACTCCTGATGAGGAGCCCCGCCCATGCCGCACATCGTCGTCGAATACTCCGACACCCTGGCCGACGCCTTCGACCGCCAGGGCTTCGGCACCGCCCTGCACCCGGTCGTCGCCAAGACCATCGACACCGCGGTGGCCGGGTGCAAGACCCGGTTCCGCCGGGTCGAGGAGGCCGTCATCGCCGACGGGGCGCCCCATCTCGCCATGATCCACATCGAGGTGGCGATCCTGTCCGGCCGGGACGCCGGGACCAAGGCGGAGCTGTCCCGCGCCGGTGCTGGACGTCGCCCGCGCCCATGTGGCGCCGGTGCCGGGCCTGACCGTGCAGACCACCGTGAACATCACCGACCTGGACCGCGCCTGGTACGCGAAGCACGAGGAGGCCACCCCGCGGTCCTCTTAGGCCCCGCGGACATCTCGGGTAGCGGAGCCAATCCGACATCTACCTATAAAGCAAGGCGAGGCGCACAATGGTGGTGCGGCGGTATTACCGTACTGCGCGGTCAGACTTGCATGGAACGAAGGAGGCGAGTCGTATGGCCGACGTCTCACGTACCCGAGGTGATCTCAAGGGCCACCCCGACGTGTCCGAGATGCGTGAGCGCTTCGCTCGCATGATGGACGCGCGGGATGTTGTCTTCCTCGACGGACCGGTGCTGCTTGCCGGTCTGTACTTCGCCATCTCCCCCTGGGTGGTGCACTTCTCGAGCACCAGCCCCGACCTCATGGTCAACAACCTCGTCCTCGGCCTGGCCATCGCCCTGCTGGGCATCGGCCTCACATCGGCGCCGAGGAGGATGTACAGCCTGTGCTGGGCCATGTCCGCGATCGGTGTATGGATGATCATTTCTCCCTGGGTCGTTGCCAGGGGTCCGGATGCCGGAATGATCTGGAACAACGTGCTCATCGGCGCCCTCACCTGCCTGTTCGGCCTGATCGCCGCCGGCGTGGTGATGCGGAAGGGACGGGAGACGACCTGACCGAGAGCTGAAGGACACGTAACCGCACGCTACGAGCCACAGCGGACCGGGCCGACGGCCTGGTCCGCTGTGGCTCGTAGCGTGCGCGTCAGCCGATCGGCTCCGGCATCGGGACGACGTCGTAGGCGAGCTCGATGACGTCGCCGGTGGCCGGGTCGGCCAGCTCCACCCGCCAGCGGTCGGCGAACTGGTCGACGCCCTCCGTCATCGGGATCGTCCCCGAGATCAGCACCGTGCCCGGGCACCAGATCGCCGCGCTCGCGCAGCACCTCGACCCAGTACGCCGGGCGGCAGCAGCTCGGCCAGCGTGCCGTCCTGGACCAGCGGTCTCCTCGCCGTCGTGGGTGACCCAGGCCCGCAGGGTCAGAGTCGTCCAGGCGGTCGGCGACGTCCGCCAGGCGCCAGGCGCCGTGCGCGCGAGCACATCGGGGCCCGCGTTCTTGCTCCAGGCCACGCCGTGCACCTCCAGCTCGCGGTCGGTGTGGTCGCAGGCGGCGGTGAGCAGCAGCTCTCCGGCGCCGTCCACGACCAGCGCCCACTCCGCCTCGCCCGAGGTGCGGCCGTGCTGCACGCTGACCCGGCTCGTCTGCTGGGCCAGGTAGGGGGAGACCGGGTAGAGGGCGGGGGTCACGCTGGGCGGTGCGGGCACGCCCAGCTCGGCGAGTTCGGCGACATGGGCGGCCACGTCCTCCTGGCTGCGTCCGGCGTAGCCGGCGTTGAGCACCTGGACGACCTCGACCTGCCGGGTGGAGCCGTCGGGGAGTTCGAAGGTCAGCAGCGGCCATGGATTTCTCCAGGTCGCATCGGCGTAGTGCCGGAGCGAGTGAACTTCGCCCCTGGGGGTTGCGCATACGACTTGTATACAGCAAGTATGCCGAGCTAGCAACCGATCCCGAGGTAGCCCGACCCATCGACAACGAAGAACGACCACCGTGACGACAGAGCCACCTCCGGCACCGAGCCCCGAGCGCGGCCCGCTGGTCCGCCGCGCCTTCGTCGCCAGCCTCACCGGCACCGCGCTGGAGTGGTACGACTTCGCCGTCTACTCCGCCGCCGCGGCCCTGGTCTTCGGCGACCTCTTCTTCCCCTCCGAGGACCCGCTCACCGGCACCCTGCTGGCCTTCTCCACCTACGCCGTCGGCTACGTCTCCCGCCCGCTCGGCGGCTTCGTCTTCGGCCGTCTCGGTGACGTGATCGGCCGCAAGAAGGTGCTGATCGCGACCCTGGTGCTGATCGGCGTCGCGACCCTGCTGATCGGCCTGCTGCCCACCTACGCCACCGATCGGCGTCGCGCGCCCCGGCCGTCCTGGTGCTGCTGCGCTTCGCCCAGGGCGTCGGCGTCGGCGGCGAGTGGGGCGGCGCCGTGCTGCTCTCCAGCGAGTTCGGCGACCCGCGGCGCCGCGGCTTCTTCGCCTCGGCCGCCCAGATCGGACCCCCCGCCGGGCAATCTGCTGGCCAACGGCGTGCTCGCGGTGCTGGGCGCCGCTGCTGACCGAGGACCAGTTCCTGTCCTGGGGCTGGCGGGTGGCGTTCCTGCTCTCCGGTGTCCTGGTGGTCTTCGGGCTGTGGATCCGCGCGCAAGCTGGAGGAGACCCCGGTCTTCCGGGCCATGGAGGCGAGCGGCGACCGGCCCGAGGCGCCGGTCCGCGAGGTGTTCACGCACCCAGCCCCGGGCCGCTGGTCGCCGCGATCCTCTCCCGGGTCGGCCCCGGACGTGCTCTACGCGATGTTCACCGTCTTCGTGCTCACCTACGCCACCGAGCGAGCTGGGCATGTCCCGCGGCTCAGGCGCTGACCGCCGTCCTCATCGGCTCCGCGCTCCAGATCGTCCTGATCCCGCTGGCCGGGGCGCTCTCCGACCGCGGTCAACCGGCGGCGGCTGTACGGCGTCTCCGCGGTCGCCGCGCGGCGTCTGGCCGTTCGTCTTCTTCCCGCATGGCGGACGGCGGTAGCTGGGCGCTGCTCGCGCTCGGCGTCGTGGTCGGCGCTGGTGATCCACTCGCTGCATGTACGGGCCGCAGGCGGCTTTCGTCGCCGAGCAGTTCACCCCGCGGCTGCGCTACACGGGCTCCTCCCTCGCGTACACCCTCGCCGGAGTCGATCGGCGGGGCCGTCGCGCCGCTGCTGTTCACGGCGCTGCTCGGGCACGTACGGCGCCTGGCATGCCGCTGGCGCTCTACATCGCGCTGCACGGCCGTGGTCACCATCGCCGGGCTGCTGCTGGGCCGGGACGCGGCACCCGCCGAGGACGAGGAGCCGCACGCCTGGCGCACGGCACCCGGCGGTCGCCGGGGACCGACTGGTGCGGCACCACCCGGCCGTGAGCCCGGCCCGCCCGGCACCAGCCCCAGGCACCACCGGCCACGAGGGAAGGAGATCCGCATGCGCATCGCGCTGAGCCAGATCACCACCGGCCCGGACCCGAAGGAGAACCTCGCCACCGTGCGCGACGCAGGCCCGTCGCGCGGCGGCGAGCGGCGCCCGGCTGTCGGTCCTTCCCGGAGGCGGCCATGGCGTGCTTCGGGCACCGCTCGCGCCGCTCGCCGAGCCGCTGGACGGGCCGTGGGCCGAACGGGGTGCGGGCGGTTGCGCGGGAAACCGGGCTGGTGGTGGTGGCGGGCATGTTCACCCCGGCGCCCGACGGGCGGGTCACCAACACCCTGCTGGCCACCGGCCCCGGTGTCGAGGCCGTCGTACGACAAGATCCATCTGTACGACGCCTTCGGCTTCGCCGAGTCCGACACCGTCGCCCCGGGCTCCGGGTGGTCACCATCGATGTCGACGGCGTCCGGGTCGGCCTCGCCACCTGCTACGACGTGCGGTTCCCGGAGCTGTTCCGGGCGCACGCCGACGCGGGCGCGGTGCTGTCGCTGCTGCCCGCCTCCTGGGGCGCGGGCCCGGGCAAGCGCGATCAGTGGGAGCTGCTGACCCGGGCGCGGGCGCTGGACGCCACGCGTCTGGCTCGCCGCCGTGGGCCAGGCCGACCCGGCGGCGCAGCGGCGCCGAGGTACCGTCGACGAGGCCCCCACCGGCATCGGGTACAGCGCCCTCGTCGGCCCCGACGGGACCGTACGCGACCGGCTGGAGCGGCGCCCGGACTGCTGGTCGCGGACGTCGACACCGAGGAGGTCGCCGCGGTCCGGCGCACCGTGCCCGTGCTGGCCAACCGCAAGCTGGGCACCCGCGCATGAGCGGGCGGGACAAGCCCGAGCTGGAATTCCACCGTCCCCCGGGCGCCTGGCAGGTGCCCGAGGGGGCGGCCCCGGGCGTCCGGGAGCAGACCCTCGCCGCGGACGGGAGCGGTGCGCGTCGCACGCGCGCTCGTCCGGTGGGAGCCGGGCACGGACACCTCGCGGTCCGGAGTCGTCCGCCATGACTTCTGGGAGGAGGTCTACCTGCTCGAGGGCGACATGCGTGACCTGACGCTGGGGCGGACCTTCTCGCGGGGCGACTACGCGTGCCGCCCGCCGGGCATGCCCCATGGCCCGTGGATCTCCGACGGCGGGGTGACGATGCTGGTGATCACCTACCCGGGGTCCGATCCGGAGCCCCCGGCCGGAGCCTGAGGCGGCTCAGCCCGCCAGGAGCACCTTGAGCGTCGACTCCAGATGGCCGCTGATCGCGGCGCGCGCCGCCTCCGGGTCGCCGGAGGCGACCGCGTCCAGGATCGCCTGGTGCTCGGCGAGCACCGCCTCCTGGCGGCCGGTCCGGTTGTACAGCGCCACCACCCCGGCCCGGATCTGGCGGCTGCGCAGCCCGTCGTAGTGCCGGTCGAGGAGCGCGTTGCCCACCGACGCGACCATGGTCGCGTGGAAGAGGTGGTCCACGGCGATGAACTCCTTGGCGTGCTCGGGCCCGCTGAGCCCGCGCTGCCGCTCCAGCAGCTCCGTCAGCTCCTCGACCGGCACCTTCCGCTGCTCGATGGCCTGCTCGGCGGCATAGCGCTCGACGATCCCGCGCAGCTCCATCAGTTCGGTGATCTCCCGGCCGGACAGCGGCGCGATCTGCGCACCCCGCTTGGGCACCAACTGCACCAGGTCCTCGGCGGCGAGCAGCAGCAGCGCCTCGCGGATGGGGGTCCGGGAGATGCCGATCCGGTCGGCGATCTCCTGCTCGGTGAGGAACCGGCCCTGCATGTCGGGATCGGTCAGCACGGTCTCCTTGAGGAACGCGTACGCCTTTTCTCGTCCGGACTGCACTGGGCCCATGCCTCCTCGCATACCACTCGTATACGAAAATTATCACGGCGAGGAGGACGAGGAGGGCGAGGACGGTGAGGAGCCCGGTGCTCAGGAGACCTTGCCGTCAGTGCTCATGAGCCCTCGCCGGTCACGAGGACGACCTTGCCGGTGACCGTGCCGGACTCCGCCAGCCGCATCGCCCGCGCGGCCTCGGCGAGCGGGATCCGCGCCGCCACCTGGGCGGTGAACTCGCCGCTCGCGAGCAGCGCGAAGACCTGGCCCAGATCCTCCCGTACCCGCGCCTGGTAGGAGGCGCGGCGCCGCCTGCCCGCCCACAGGTTGTAGAAGTGCGCCTTCCGGCCGTTCGGCAGCAGATTCCACAGCATGAGCCGGGCGAACAGCTTGAGGACCGGCGCCCGGGACGAGCCGGGTACGTCCCGGGTGGCCGCCGTGCCGTACGAGACGAGCGTGCCGCCGCGGGCCAGCAGCCGGAACGACTCCACGATGCCCTCGCCGCCGACGTGGTCGAAGACCGCGTCCACCCCGCCGGGCGCCAGCTCGCGCACGCGCGCGGCCAGATCGGGGTCGCGGTAGTCGACGGGGGTGGCGCCCAGCGCCCGCACCGCGTCGTGGTGGCGGGGCGACGCGGTGCCGATGACCGCGATTCCGGCCCGGCGGGCGAGCTGGACCAGGGTGGAGCCCACCCCGCCGTTGGCTCCGTGGACCAGCACGGTCGTCCCGGCGCGGGCCCCGGCCACCCGGTGCAGCATCTGCCATGCCGTGATCCCGTTGACCACCACCGTCTCGGCCTCGGCCGCGCC
This sequence comes from uncultured Thermoleophilaceae bacterium, assembly GCA_963771715.1. Classification (GTDB taxonomy): domain Bacteria; phylum Actinomycetota; class Thermoleophilia; order Solirubrobacterales; family Thermoleophilaceae; genus JACVRW01. The sequence goes on along the minus strand of CAVYUQ010000003.1, from coordinate 56,568 downwards.
CACTCCGTCCGGCACGGCGACCAGATCGCCCGCGTCGGCCAGCACATGGCTGGCCCATCCACCGACCTTGGTCAGCACGGCGAACCGCCCGCCCCGCAGCCCCGGATCAACCCCCGCGCCCGTCGCGTCGACCGTGCCCACCAGGTCGTATCCGGGCACGAAGGGTACTCGGCCCGCGCGGCGGTGCCGCAGGCGAAGACCTCGGTGATGGGCCCGTCGGCGCACGCCGTCGCGCCACTCCGTCGGTGGAGATCCGGCCCTCCTCGACCTCGAGGCCGAGGTCGGGCCCAGCGTCAGGATCGAGTCGCGGGTGACGCCGGGCAGCAGCGTGCCGGTCAGCGCCGGGGTGACGCAGACGGCCGTCGGCGTAGACGAAGTACAGGTTCATGCCGCCCATCTCCTCGACCCAGCGGTGCTCGACCGCGTCGAGCCAGACCACCTGGTCGCAGCCCTGCTCGGCGGCCTGCGCCTGGGCGACCAGGCGAGGCCGCGTAGTTGCCGCGCGCACTTCGCCTCGCCGGTGCCGCCGGGCGCGGCGCGGGTGTATTCCTCGGAGAGCCAGACCGAGACCGGCTTGACCCCGCCGGGGAAGTAGGCGCCGGCGGGCGAGGCGATCAGCAGGAAGAGGTAGTCGTGGCGACGGCCGCACCCCGAGGAACGGCTCGGTGCGCGAACATCGAACGGGCGCAGGTACAGCGTCTCGCCCGGCCGCGGTCGGGCACCCAGTCGCGGTCCGGCGCAGACCAGCGCGTCGATCGACGTCGAGGAACAGCTCGGTCGGCAGCTCGGCCATCGCCAGCCGCCGGGCCGAGCGCTGGAACCGCGCGGCGTTCTGCGTCCGGCCGGAACGCGCGACCGAGCCGTCCGGCTGGCGGTAGGCCTTCAGCCCCTCGAAGATCGTCTGCGCCGTAGTGCAGGGCCGGGTGGCCGGGTCCAGCGAGAGCGGCTCGTACGCGCGCGAGCCGCGCGTCGTGCCAGCCGCGGCTCGGGTCCAGCCGGACCGCGACCATGTGGTCGGTGAAGATCTGGCCGAAGCCGGGGTTGTCCAGCAGCCGGCGCCCGCTCCTGCGGGGACGCGCGGCGAGGTCGATCGGGCGCCAGCTCGATGGTGCAGGGCTCGCGCTCACGCCATGGTCGTTCAGACGCGTAGCTCCCGACCGCGGTCCGAGTAGCCGATCGGCAGGTGCGTCGAGCGCGGGCCGAGGACGGCGTCACCCGACTCGCGGGTGCGTCGCGACCCGGCGCTGGGCCGGCGCGCCGCTCGGCCAGGTCCGCCGCGACCGCCGCCTCGACCGCGCGGCTCGACGTCGCCGTCAGCCCGAGGTGGTCCAGCAGCAGCGCCGACGGACAGCATCGTGGCCGTCGGGTCGGCCTTGCCCTGGCCGGCGATGTCCGGGGCCGAGCCGTGCACCGGCTCGAACATCGACGGGTTGGTGCGGCTGACGTCGAGGTTGCCGCTGGCCGCCAGGCCGATGCCGCCGGTGATGGCGGCGGCCAGGTCGGTGAGGATGTCGCCGAACAGGTTGTCGGTGACGATCACGTCGAAGCGCTCGCGGCTGCGGTGACCATGAAGATCGTCGCCGCGTCGACGTGCAGGTAGTCGGTGGTGACGTCGGGGAACTCGGCCGCCACCTGGTCGAAGGTCCGTGCCCACAGGCCGCCGGCGTGCACCAGCACGTTGTTCTTGTGCACGAGCGTGAGCTTGCTTGCGGGGTCGGGCCGTGGCCCGGGCGAAGGCGTCCCGGACGACGCGCTCGACGCCGTACGCGGTGTTGACGCTGACCTCGGTGGCGATCTCGTGCGGCGGTGCCGCGTGCGCAGCGGCCGCCGTTGCCGACGTACGGGCCCTCGGTGCCCTCGCGGACCACCACGAAGTCGATTCGCTTGTCGCCGCCAGCGGGGACGGACGCCCGGGAAGAGCCGCGCCGGGCGCAGGTTGACGTGGTGGTCGAGCTCGAACCGCAGCTTGCAGCAGCAGGCCGCGCTCCAGCACGCCGCTGGGCACCGACGGGTCGCCGACGGCGCCGAGCAGGATCGCGTCGTGGCCGCGCAGCTCGTCGAGCACCGAGTCGGGCAGGGTCTCGCCGGTGGCGTGCCAGCGCCGGGCGCCGAGGTCGTACTCCGTGGTCTCGAGCTTGACGCCGTCGGCCGGCAGACCGCTTCGAGGACCTGCAGGCCCTCGGCCACGACCTCCGGGCCGATGCCGTCGCCGGGGATGACCGCGAGCCGGATCGTGGCGCCGGTGAGGCTCATTCGCCGGTCCAGCTCCAGCGATCTGCACGGCCTGCGGTCGCGCGTGCTCGCTGCTAGCTGGTCGGCGGTACCGGCACGGGCTCTCGCGTCGAGACTGGATCCATCGGACGCCACGAGATACGTCGGACCGTCCGCCGCGGTACGATGCCGTCTCGAACGCCGGAGCAGGTCGACGCGCACTGGCTCAGGCGCGCGATCGCGCCGTCGGCGACGATCTCGTCCAGCACCGCGGTCGGGGATGGCGCCGTCGACGGTCATGCGCGACGAGCGCCTGGCCGCCCTTGCGCGTCGCGGCCGACCTGCATGCCGGCGATGTTGACGCTCGGCCTCGCCGAGGATGCGGCCGACCGTGCCGACGATGCCGGGACGGTCCTCGTAGCGGAACACGGCCATGTGGTCGGCTGAGCACGACCTCGATGTCGAAGCCGTCGACCTCGACGATCTTCTCGACCTGCCGCGGGCCGGTCAGCGTGCCGGACACCGAGACCTGGGTGCCGTCGGCCATGGTGCCGCGCAGGTGACGCAGGTTGCGGTAGTCGGGCGGTCGGCGTCGGTGCTCAGCCGGACGTCGACGCCTCGCTCCTGCGGCGAGCAGCGGCGCGTTGACGTAGGTCACCGGCTCCTCGACGACGTCGGCGAACACCCCCTTGAGGGCGGCCAGCTCGAGCACCCGGACGTCGTGCGCGGTGATCTCGCCGCGCACCTCGACGTCGAGCTGGGCGGCACGCCGCCGGCCAGCGCGGTGAAGAACCGGCCGAGCTTCTCGGCGAGCGGGATGCCGGGCCGGACGTCCTCGGCGATCGACGCCGCCCTGGACGTTGACCGCGTCGGGGACCAGCTCGCCGGCCAGGGCCAGCCGCACCGACCGGGCGACCGCGACGCCGGCCTTCTCCTGCGCCTCGTCGGTGCTGGCGCCCAGGTGCGGCGTGGCGACGACCGAGTCGAACTCGAACAGCGGCGAGTCGGTGCACGGCTCCTTGGCGTAGACGTCGAGGCCGGCGCCGGCGACCCGGCCCTCCTTGAGGGCGGCGTGCGAGCGCGTCCTCGTCGACGATCCCGCCGCGGGCGGCGTTGACGAGGATCACCGACGGCTTGACCAGCGCGAGCTGCTCGGTCGCCGATGAGGCCGACGGTCTCGGCGGTCTTCGGCAGGTGCACGGAGATGAAGTCGCTCGTGCGCAGCAGCTCGTCGAGCGCCGACCAGCCGGACGCCGATCTGGGCGGCGCGGCCGGCCGGCGACGTAACGGGTCGTAGGCGATCACGTGCATGCCGAACGCCGACAGCCGCTGGGCGACGAGCGCGCCGATGCGGCCCAGGCCGACGATGCCGACCGTCTTCTCGTACAGCTCGACGCCGGTGTACTTGCTGCGCTTCCACTCGCCCGTGCTTGAGCGCCGCGCTGGCCGGCGGCGATGTGGCGGGCGGCGGCGAGCAGCAGGCCGACCGCGAGCTCGGCCGCGCTGACGATGTTGGACTGCGGTGCGTTGACGACCATGACGCCGGCCTGGGTCGCCGCGCGTGACGTCGACGTTGTCCAGGCCGACGCCGGCCCGGGCGACGACCTTGAGCCGCGCGCGCGGCGGCGAGCACCTCGGCGTCGACCGTGGTCGCGCTGCGGACGAGCAGCGCGTCGACGTCGACCACCGCGGCCAGCAGCGCGGCGCGGTCGGCACCGTCGCAGTGGCGGACCTCGAAGTCGGGCCCGAGCGCCTCGACGTCGCCGGGCGACAGCTCCTCGGCGATGAGCACGACGGCGCTGGGTCACCCGCTCGATGCTAGCCAGTCCTTCGTGACGGGTTCACGAGCGTGTCCACGGGCTGGCGTCAGTCGTCCTCGCGCGATCCAGCTCATCATCGGCCGCAGCTGCGGCCGGTCTCCTCGATCGGGTGCTCGGTGTTCTCCTGGAAGTAGCGCTTGTAGTTGGGCAGCCCGCAGTCGTACTCCGCCATCCACTCCCGGGCGAAGGAGCCGTCGGTGATCTCGCGCGAGGATCTTCTTCATCTCGGCCCTGGTCTCGTCGGTGACCAGGCGCGGACCGCGGGTGTAGCCGCCGTACTCCGCGGTCTCGGACACCGACCAGTACATCTTGGAGATGCCGCCCTCGTACATCAGGTCGACGATGAGCTTCACCTCGTGCAGGCACTCGAAGTAGGCGACCTCGGGCTGGTAGCCCGCCTCGATCAGCGTCTCGAAGCCGGCCTTGATCAGCTCGGACAGCCCACCGCAGAGCACGGCCTGCTCGCCGAACAGGTCGGTCTCGGTCTCCTCGGTGAACGTGGTCCTGATCGCGCCGGCGCGGGTGCCGCCGATGCCCTTGGCGTAGGACTTGACCAGGTCCCAGGCGCTTGCCGGTCGCGTCCTGCTCGACGGCGACCAGCACGGGCACGCCGCGGCCGTCGACGAACTGTCGCCGCACCAGGTGGCCCGGGCCCTTGGGCGCGACCATGCAGACGTCGACCCCGGCCGGCGGCTTGATCAGGTCGAAGCGGATGTTGAGCCCGTGCCCGAAGAACAGCGCGTCGCCGTCGACGAGGTTCGGCTCGATCGGCCTCGGTGTAGAGGCTGCGCTGGACGGGGTCGGGCGCGAGCACCATGATCAGGTCCGCCTCCTCGCACGCCTCGGAGGGCGTCACGACGCGCAGGCCCTCGGCATCGGCCCGCTCGCGGCTCTTGGAGCCCTCGGGCAGCCCGACGCGGACGTCGACGCCGGAGTCGCGCAGCGACAGTGCGTGGGCGTGGCCCTGGCTGCCGTAGCCGAGCACGGCGACGTTGCGGCCCTGGATGACGGACAGGTCGGCGTCGTCGTCGTAGTACAGCTCGGCCACGGTCTGGTCTCCTCGGCTCTCGGGTTGGTGAGCGTGGACGGGTGGGCAGCTAGCGGGCGATCGGCGGGTCGACGGCTGGCGGGCCGGACGGACCGGTCGGTGATCGAGCGGGAGCCGCGCGCCCATGGCCGACCATGCCCGACTGGACCAGCTCGCGGATCCCGAAGGGCTCCAGCACCCGCAGCAGGGCCGTCCAGCTTGTCGGCGTTGCCGGTCGCCTCGATCGTCACCGCGTCCGGCGCGACGTCGACGACCTTGGCGCGGAAGAGCTGCACGGTCTCGAGCACGTGGCGAGCGGGTCGCCCGGTCGGCGGCGACCTTGACCAGCAGCAGCTCGCGCTGCGACGGCCACGACCGGGTCGAGCTCGACGATCTTGATCACCTCGACCAGCTTGTTCAGCTGCTTGGTGACCTGCTCGAGCGGCAGCTCCTCGACGTTGACCACGATCGTCATCCGGGACACGTCGTCGTGCTCGGTCGGACCGACCGCGAGCGAGTCGATGTTGAAGCCGCGGCGGGAGAACAGCCCGGCGATGCGCGCGAGCACGCCCGGCTTGTTCTCGACCAGCACCGACAGCGTGTGCCTGCTCATTCGGCGCTCCTCCCCGACGATCGTCTCTCAGAGCGTCCCCGCTCGGCACTGCGGCGCCATGTCGCGGGCCACCTGGATCTCGTCGTTGCTCGTGCCGGCCGGCACCATCGGCCACACCATCGCGTCCTGGTGGACGGTGAAGTCGACGACGACGGGGCGGTCGTCGATCGCCATCGCGCGTCTCGATCGTGGCGTCGACCTCCTCGGCCTTCTCGCAGCGCAGCCCGACGCAGCCGTAGGCCTCGGCCAGCTTCACGAAGTCGGGGATGTGCTCCACCTTCGACCCGGCCGCCGCGGCCGACCGGCCGGCGCCGCCGAGGTCGGTGTTGGAGTAGCGCTCGTTGTAGAACAGCGTCTGCCACTGGCGGACCATGCCGAGGCTGCCGTTGTTGATGATCGCCACCTTGATCGGGATGTCGTTGATGGCGCAGGTCGCGAGCTCCTGGTTGGTCATCTGGAAGCAGCCGTCGCCGTCGATCGCCCAGACGGTCGCGTCCGGCCGGCCGACCTTGGCGCCCATCGCGGCCGGCACGGCGTAGCCCATCGTGCCGAGCCCGCCGGAGTTGAGCCAGGTGGCCGGGTTCTCGTAGGAGATGAACTGCGCGGCCCACATCTGGTGCTGGCCGACGCCGGCGACGTAGAGCGCCTCCGGGCCGGCGATCTGGCCGAGCCGCTCGATGACGTACTGCGGCGCGAGCGACCCGTCGGCCGGTCGCTCGTAGCCCAGCGGGTAGGTCGCACGCCACGTGTCGACCTGGGCCCACCAGCCCTCGTAGTCGCCATGGCGGCCGGCGGCGTGCTCCGCCTGGACCGCCGCAATCAGCTCGGTGATGACCTCCCGGGCAGTCCCCGACGATCGGCACGTCCGCGGTGCGGTTCTTGGAGATCTCGGCCGGGTCGATGTCGGCGTGGATCACCTTCGCGTCCGGGGCGAAGCGTCGACAGCTTGCCGGTCACCCGGTCGTCGAACCGGGCGCCCAGGCGAGATGAGCAGGTCCGACTTCTGCAGCGCGGTCACGGCGGCGACGGTGCCGTGCATCCCCGGCATCCCGAGGTGCTGGCGGTGGCTGTCCGGGAAGAGCCCGCGGGCCATCAGTGTGGTGACGACCGGGATGCCGGTCAGCTCGGCGAGGACCGCGCAGCTCGGCCCACGCCCGCGCCTTGAGCACGCCGCCCCCGACGTAGAGCACCGGCTGGCGCGACTGCGTGATCAGCCGCGCAGCCTCCCGGATCTGCTTGCCGTGGGGCCGGGTGACCGGGCGGTAGCCGGGCAGGTCGATCGAGTCGTCGGCCAGGCGAACGTGGTCAGGCGCCTGCAGCGCGTCCTTGGCGACGTCGACCAGCACCGGACCGGGCCGGCCGGTCGACGCGATGTGGAATGCCTCGGCGATGGTGCGCGGGATCTCGGCCGGGTCGGTGACGAGGTAGTTGTGCTTCGTGATCGGCATCGTGATGCCGCGGATGTCCGCCTCCTGGAAGGCGTCGGTGCCGATCGACGCACTGGGCACCTGACCGGTGATGGCCACGATCGGGACGCTGTCCATGTAGGCGTCGGCGATGGGCGTCACCAGGTTGGTCGCGCCCGGTCCGCTGGTGGCCATGCAGACACCGACCCGGCCGGTCGCCTGGGCGTAGCCCTCGGCGGCGTGCCCGGCGCCCTGCTCGTGGCGGACCAGCATGTGCCGGATCGCGGTCGAGTCCATCAGCGGGTCGTAGAGCGGCAGGATCGCCCCGCCCGGGATGCCGAAGACGGTGTCGACGCCGGCCGCCTCCAGCGAGCGGACGAGACTCTGCGCTCCAGTGAGCTGCTCGGGCTGTCCGCTGGCATCGCGGGACCTCTCGGATTCGGTGGGGAGCCAACAAAAAACCCCTCCGGTCCAGTCTGGACTCGTGAGGGGTTGCGCGCCTGGCTGAGGTCAGCCGGCGCGCAGGCGAAGTACGAGGGACGGCTGCGGGTGCATGGCGTCACGCTCGCCGGTGCCGCGTCCCGATGTCAACGGTTTCGAGACGGGCGTCCCAGAATCCGGACCGGTCTGGACGGACCGGTCCCCCGGCACATCACCCGACCGGCCCATGGGGGCGGCCACGGACCCTTCCGAAGACTAAAGAGCAGGTAAAGGGGAGGTGGAGCCATGCCCGTCGAGGAGACGCCGGCCCGGTGGCAGCGTCGAGCTGTCTGGGCGAGGACGATCCGGGTGACCGTGTTCTGCGCGCCCGTGCTGGCCTCGTTCGGGGCCGCCTGGGCGGTCCGCGAGGCACTCCCGCCGGCTACCGACCTGACCGCACGCGGGCTCCAGCTCGCCGTGCTCGTCGCCGTGTCGACGCTCGTGCTGCTGCTCGTGGACCGGCTGGGCAGGCGCGCTCTCCCCCTCGTCACCCTGCTCGACCTCAGCATGCTGTTCCCGGACCGCGCACCGTCACGGGTGAAAGTGGCTCGCGACGCGATCAAGAAGCGGCCCATCGAGGAGCAGCTGGCCCGCGTCCGCGACGCCGGCGCAGATCCCGGCGCGGTCGCCCGCGAGATCCTGACGCTGGTGGCGGCCCTGAGCCAGCACGACCGGCCGACCCGGGGGCACGCCGAGCGCGTCCGGATGTTCACCGACCTTCTCGCCGCGCAGATGAAGATCCCGCCACGGGACCGTGACCTGCTGCGATGGGTGGCGATCCTGCACGACATCGGAAAGCTCAAGGTGCCGGCGACCCTGCTGAACAAGCCGGGCAAGCCGACCGAGCACGAGTGGGAGCTGCTCAAGGCCCACCCCGGTCACGGCGCCGACATGGCCGAGGCGCTTCTCCCATGGCTGGGCGAGTGGGGCGACGTCATCGTCCAGCACCACGAGAGGTACGACGGGACGGGATACCCGACCGGCCTCTCCGGGGCCCAGATCAGCCTGGGCGCCCGCATCGTCTCCGTGGCCGACGCGTACGACGTCATGACCGCCGCCCGGGCCTACAAGCGGCCGGTCTCCCGCGCCGCCGCGCTGGCCGAGCTGGTGAAGTTCTCCGGCAGCCAGTTCGACCCGATGGTCGTCCGCGCGATGGTCGCCGTCGGTGCCCCGCGGCTGCGCCGCGCCCAGGGGCTGGTGGCATGGCTGGCCGACCTGCCGCTGGTGGCGACCGGGTCGGTGCCCGCGGCGACCGTCGCCCGGGTGGTCGGCGCCGGAGCGCTGGCCACCGGCGCGGTCACCGGCGGCGTGGTGCTCGAGGACGCCCTCCCACAGCCACCGAGAGGCATCGTGGCGGAGCGGGCGGTGTCCGAAGGCGCGGCGGACCGGTCCCGGACGGGAGATCGCGACAGCGACGGTCCGGCGGTCGAGAGCGCTGCGGCCGACCGCGCCGCCACATCCCTCCGCCCCGAGAAGTCGCCGACGCCCCACGCGGCCGACGCCTCACCCACGGCAGCGGGAGGTCCTCCGACGACGGGCACCGGCGACACCGTCGCGGCCCGGGCGGCGAACGACGGGTCCGCGCCGGGCCAGCCGGGTCGACCTCCACCGACGACCGCTCGGGCGACGTCGCGCCCTCGGATACCGCGACCAGCACCGCACCGACCCCTGCGCCGGCCACCACGGGCGGCACCGGGAAGTCGTCGGGTGGCGCGCTCACGGAGACCGTCGGAACGGTGACGGACACCGTCGACGGTGCGGTCGGCACGGTGACCGGCACGGTCGACGACGTGCTGACCGACCCTGTCGGCACGGTGGACGGCGTCGTCAGCGACCCGGTCGGGACGGTGACCGGCACGCTGGACAAGCTGCTCGGAGGGAGCAAGGCAACGCCCACGCCATCACCGAGCCCGACGAGCACCTCGGGCGGTGGCCTACTCGGCGGCCTGCTCGGCCGCTGACGAGGTCAGGTCCGCCGTTCCCAGATCACGACGGTGTTGCCGGCCTGCTCGAAGACCTGGGCCAGCTTCCAGCCGTCGTTCCAGCGGTCGTTGAGCGAGTCCTTCAACCAGGACATCGACAGCTCGTCCCGGTTGACCTCGCAGTCGTAGTGGTCGTTGCCCACGTGGTCTCCTCCAGTCATTGACGGACGTACGGACGACTCACCCGCAGACGGCGCCCTGCGCGGCCGAGCCCACGAGCCGGACGTACTTCCCGAGGACACCACCGCGAGCGGGCTGGTCGAGCGGCTTCCAGTCGGCCCGGCGCGCGGCCAGCTCGTCGTCGGCGACCAGCAGGTCGAGCCGCTTGGCGGCGACGTCGAGCCGGACCCGGTCCCCGTCCCGGACGAGCGCGATCGGGCCGGCGTCGACGGCCTCGGGCGCGACGTGCCCGACGCAGAGACCGGTGGTGCCACCGGAGAACCGGCCGTCGGTGAGCAGCAGGACGTCCTTGCCGAGCCCCGCGCCCTTGATGGCGCCGGTGATGGCCAGCATCTCGCGCATCCCGGGTCCGCCCTTGGGGCCCTCGTAGCGGATGACCACCACGTCGCCCGCGACGATCGTGCCGTCCTCCAGGGCGTCCATCGCCGCGCGCTCGCCGTCGAAGACCCGGGCGGTGCCCTCGAACACGTCGGCGTCGAAGCCGGCGGACTTCACGACCGCACCGTCCGGCGCCAACGAGCCGCGCAGGATGGTGATGCCGCCGCTGCGGTGGATCGGCTCGGCCATCGCCCGCACGACCTTGCCGTCGACGTCCGGCGGGTCGATGTCGGCGAGGTTCTCGGCCATCGTCCGGCCGGTCACGGTGAGGACGTCGCCGTGCAGCAGACCGGCGTCGAGCAGGGCCCGCATCACGACCGGCACGCCGCCCACCCGGTCGACGTCGGTCATGACGAACTGGCCGAACGGCTTGACGTCGGCCAGGTGCGGGACCCGGGCGCCGATCCGGTCGAAGTCGTCGATGCCCAGCGGGACGTCGGCCTCGTGGGCGATGGCCAGCAGGTGCAGGACCGCGTTCGTGGAGCCGCCGAACGCCATGACCACCGCGATGGCGTTCTCGAACGCCTCGAGGGTCATCACGTCACGCGCGGTGATGCCGCGGCGGAGCATCTCGACGACCGCCTCGCCGGACCGTCGCGCGAAGCCGTCGCGGCGCCGGTCGGTCGCCGGCGGGGCGGCCGAGCCCGGCAGCGACATGCCCAAGCGCCTCGGCGGCCGACGCCATCGTGTTCGCGGTGTACATGCCGCCGCAGGCGCCCTCTCCTGGGCAGATCGCGCGCTCGATGGCGTCCACGTCCGCGCGGCTCATCAGCCCGCGGGCGCAGGCGCCGACCGCCTCGAAGGCGTCGATGATCGTGACCTGCTTCTCGGTGCCGTCCGACATCTTCGCGATGCCGGGCAGGATCGACCCGGCGTAGAGGAACACCGACGCCAGGTCGAGCCGGGCGGCGGCCATCAGCATCCCGGGCAGTGACTTGTCGCAACCGGCGAGCAGCACCGAGCCGTCCAGCCGCTCGGCCTGCATCACCACCTCGACGCGAGTCGGCGATCACCTCGCGGGACACCAGGGAGAAGTGCATGCCCTCGTGGCCCATGGCGATGCCGTCGGACACCGAGATGGTGCCGAACTCCAGCGGGTAGCCGCCGGCGGCGTGCACCCCGTCCTTGGCGGCCTGCGCGAGCCGCTGCAGCGAGAGGTTGCAGGGGGTGATCTCGTTCCAGCTCGACGCGACCCCGATCTGCGGTTTGGCGAAGTCGTCGTCGCCCATGCCGACCGCGCGCAGCATGCCCGCGGGCCGCGGTCTTCTCCAGACCGTCGGTGACGTCGCGGCTGCGCGGCTTGATGTCCGGTGCGTCGCTCACGATCACGACCCTACGGCTCAAGTGAGTGGCAGGTCCCTCGCAAGCGGGCCGTGGCCCACTCGTGGGTGGGGCTGGCACCACTCGGCACTGCGGCCAGCGCCCTCGCTCCACCGAGTGCCGGGAAGGAACCTTGGCGCCATGGCACTGCACGAGCTCGCCGCCCGGAGGGCGGGACCCGCCCCCGCCGGGCCGCGTTCCCCTGCGGCCTGGCGCGAGCTGCTGCTGCTCGTCCTGCTGTACGTCGGGTACAGCGCCGCCCGGATGATCGGCGACGCCGACCTGGGCACGCGCGACGGCCCACGCCGAGGCACTCCTGGACGTCGAGCGCTTCCTGCACATCGACGTCGAGAGCTGGGCGAACCGGACACTTCACGACGTACCTCTCCTGGCCGTCCTCGCGAGCTACTGGTACGCCGCCCTCCACTACCTCGTCACCCCGGCCGTGCTTTTCTACGCCTACCGCTCGGCCCCGCACGTCTACCGGCGGGCGCGCAACACCCTGGTGGCCGGCAGCGCCCTCGGGCTGGTCGGCTTCACGCTGCTCCCGATGGCGCCGCCCCGGATGCTCCCGGGCTACGTCGACACTCTCTCCGCGACGTCGGGCAGCGGATGGTGGGGATCGGACGCGAGCGCCCCGAAGGGCCTCGGCGCGATGACGAACGAGCTCGCCGCCATGCCCTCCCTGCACGTCGGCTGGGCCCTGTGGTCCACCTGGGTCATCCTCCTGCTGACCCAGAGCCCACGGCTGCGCCGGCTGGCCGTCACCTACTCGGTGGTCACCACGGTGGTCGTCGTCGCGACCGCCAACCACTACCTGCTCGACGCGGTCGCCGGCGCCTCTGCGCCACCTCGGCCTCAGCGAGGTGAACGTGGCCGAGATCGAGGCGGCCGAGCAGCACTTTCGGGTCGCCACCGTGCAGAACCTCTACAACCTCGTGACCCGCGGGAGCGAGGAGGTCGTCGACTACTGCGCCCGGAGGGGCATAGGCTTCATCCCGTGGTTCCCGCTGGCGGCGGGCCAACTGGCGCAGCCGGGCGGGGTCCTGGCCACGGTGGCCGGAAGGCTCGCGGCCACGCCGTCGCAGGTGGCCCTCGCCTGGTTGCTCAGCCGCAGCCCGGTGATGCTCCCCATCCCCGGAACCGCGCGCGTGCGCCACCTCGAGGAGAACACCGCCGCGGCGGCGATCCGGCTCAGCCCCGAGGACTTCGCGGCCCTCGACACCGCCGGCCGTCAGGCGGCCGCGGCGGAGCCAGCGAGCGAGGGCGGCGAGGTGCGCGCCTGATCAGTCCGGAGGGGCCGTTCCGGCTCGTTGCGGATCCCGATGCCGCTCGCCCGCCGCGCCAGGGTAGGGACACCTCTGGTCAGCGGGCCTCCCGACCGCTTACGATGCGGGTCCATGAAGCGCGCCGTCCGCCTCTCCTCGATCCTCTTCCTGTCCTGCTGCCTCTTGCCGGCCTGCGGGGGCCGCGACGGGAACACCCCGACCGCCGATGCCGCCACCACTGACGGCGGGAGCACCAGCGACGCGAGCCGCCAGCGACGCGGCCGCGCCCGCCGACACGACCGTGACCCCGGCCGATGCTCTGCCCGCCGCCGACGCCCGGTCCCTCACGACGCTGAAGCTGGTCTGGGCGGGGACCTTCGCCGTCTACCTCGACCACACGCTGCCCGTGCTGACCATGACCATCGGGAAGACGCCGCCCGCGACCTTGGGAGCGGATCAAGTACGGCGCCTACGTGATCTACGCGGTCGTGTTCAGCGCCGTGATCTACCCGGTCATCAGCCACTGGATCTTCGGTGGCGGATGGCTGCAGGTGAACGTCGGGATGCAGGACTTCGCCGGATCGACGGTGGTGCACCTGATCGGTGCGACCGGAGCCCTCGCCGCCCTACTGTTGCTGGGACCGCGGATCGGCAAGTACGGGCCCGACGGCAAGCCGCGGGCGATCCCGGGGCACTCGATGCCGCTCGTCGGCCTCGGCGTCCTGATCCTGTGGCTGGGCTGGTTCGGGTTCAACCCCGGATCCACGCTGGGCGCGATCGGCAACCGCTTCGCCGAGGTGGCGCTGGTCACCAACCTCGCCGCAGCGGCGGGAGTGCTGGCAGCCTGTCGCCACGATCTACGCGCTGCAGAAGACGATCGACATCGGCATGGCGGGCAACGGCGCGATCGCAGGACTGGTCGCGATCACCGCTCCGTCGGGCTACGTCGAGTTCTGGGCCGCACCGATCATCGGCGCTGTCGCAGGCGTGATCGTCGTGCGTCGGCGTGCTGGCGATCGAGAAGGTGCTCGACGACCCGGTCGGCGCGCTCTCCGCGCACGGCCTGGCCGGGATCTGGGGCACGCTGTCCTGCGGGATATTCACGTCGCCGCGCTATGCGGAGCTGAACGCCGTCGGCGATCCGGGCCTCTGGTACAGCGGCTCGGTGCACCAGCTGTGGGCCCAGGTGCAGGGGATCGGCGCGTCCTTCGCGTTCGCGTTCGCCGCGTCGCTTGCGGTGTTCGGGCTGATCAAGGCAACGATCGGTCTGCGGGTCTCGCCGGAGCAGGAAGAGGCCGGCCTCGACATCGTCGAGCACGGCATGTACGGCTACCCGGAGCACTTCATCCCGCCGCGCGGATGGGGCAACCCCGCTGCAGGCCGGGGGCTCCCGCACCGATACCGGCGGTGGCTGCCATGAGCGCCGCGACCTCCGCGACCCGCGGCCACCGAGACCTAGGAGGAACGGGCCCACATGAAGAAGATCGAAGCATTCATCCGCCACGAGGCGTTTGAGCCCATCCGGATGGACCTGCTCGAGAAGGGATTCCCGTCCCTCTCGGTGGCCCAGTACCGGGGCTCCGGACGCCAGAAGGGAATCACCGAGCACTACCGGGGATCGGAGCTGACGATCCACCTGCGTCCGAAGATGAAGCTCGAGATCGTCGTTGCGAGCACGGACGTCGGCGTGGTCACGGAGACGATCCTCAAGCACGCCCGGACGGGTGACGTCGGCGACGGCAAGATCTTCGTCTTGCCGGTCGAGGGCGCGATCCGGATTCGCACGGGCGAGCAGGGCGAGGAGGTGCTCCAGGCGCACGAAGCTGGAGAGATTCCGGCCGGCGTGTAAGGACCGCCGGGCACAAACCAAACCGAGCAACCAACGGAAAGACAACCGAAAGGCCGGGGGGCGTGCCGCAGGGCATGCCCCCGAGCCACGAGAAGAGGGAAAGATGGCGACGACAGACAAGACGGTCTCGACCGGAACGTCCAAGGCGGACGTGCTGGCTCTGGTCGAGGAGCACGACATCCAGTTCATCCGGCTGTGGTTCACGGACATCCTGGGCCGGCTGAAGAGCTTCGCGGTCGGCAAGGCCGAGATCGAGGGGGCGCTCGAGGAAGGGATGGGCTTCGACGGCTCGTCGATCACCGGCTTCAACCGGATCGAGGAGTCGGACATGATCGCGATGCCCGACCCGAGCACCTTCGCCGTGCTCCCGTGGCGGCCGCGGGAGAAGGCCGTCGCGCGGATGTTCTGCGATGTGCTCGTGCCCGGTGGCGAGCCCTACGAGGGCGACCCGCGCTACGTCATGCGCCGCGCGCTCGAGAGAGCGAAGGCCATGGGCTTCGACGACTACTTCATCGGGCCCGAGCTCGAGTTCTTCTACTTCAAGCAGGCAGAGCTGAACGGCGGGCCGCCGCAGGTCCTCGACAAGGGCGGCTACTTCGACCTCACCACGCTCGACGCGGCGTCGGACATGCGTCGCGAAACGGTGCTCGCGCTGGAACAGCTCGGCATCCATGTCGAGTACACGCACCACGAGGTGGGTCCCTCGCAGCACGAGATCGACATGCGGTTCGCCGATGGGCTGACCATGGCCGACAACGCGATGACGTACCGCATCACGGTCAAGGAGATCGCGATGAAGTACGGGGTCTACGCCACGTTCATGCCGAAGCCTCTGTTCGGCGAGAACGGCTCGGGGATGCACGTGCACCAGTCGCTGTTCGCCGGCGGCCGGAACTCGATGTACGACCCGCAGGACGAGTACCACCTGAGCTCGACCGCGAAGTCGTTCATCGCCGGCCAGCTCAAGCACGCGCGCGAGATCTCGGCGCTGTTCGCCCAGTGGGTCAACTCCTACAAGCGGCTCGTGCCGGGATACGAGGCGCCGGTCTACATCGCCTGGTCCCGCCGCAACCGCTCGGCGCTGATCCGGGTTCCCGATGTACCACCCCGGCAAGGAGCAGGCGACGCGCTGCGAGCTGCGCTGCCCCGACCCGTCGTGCAACCCGTACCTGACGTTCGCGGGAATGCTGCACGCGGGCCTGGAGGGCATCGAGAAGGGCTACGAGCTGCCTGACCCGATCGAGTCCAACCTCTACGACCTGACCCCGAACGAGCGGGAGAACCTGGGCGTCGAGCAGCTGCCCGAGACGCTCGGCGAGGCCATCGACGAGCTGGCCGGCTCCGAGCTGGCCCTGAAGGCTCTCGGCGAGCACGTGTTCACGCGCTATGTGGACCTGAAGCGCGCCGAGTGGGAGGACTATCGAGTTCAGGTGAGCCCATGGGAGCTGGATCAGTATCTGTCGGTGCTCTAGTACCGGCACCCGATAGTCCCGTCCCGACGCTCGTCGAGCGTATGCGCCGCGTCCACCAGAAGATGGTGGACGCGGCGCTCACCGGCGACGGCTTCGACCGGATGGCCGAGCTGGCCTCCGAGGAGATCGGCCGTCCGGTCGCGATCGTGCTGCCGGCGCTCGACGTCTGCCTCGTATGGCCGGATGCTCATGGAACGGCGCTCGAGGGGCTTGCGGACTTCACCGAGGCGCGTGTGTCGGGCAGCCGCGCGACGATCCCGGAGGCGATCGAGCTGGTCGTCCCGGTGTCGTTCTCGGACGACCTCGTCGGCAGCGTCGGGATGCTCGCGGCACACGGCGAGCCTGAGTCGGACGCGAGCGAGTTCCTGCATCTCGCTGCGATGGCCGCCGCCACCGCCTTCGCCCTCGAGGACGCGCGCGAGCGGGACCAGATCAAGCTTGCCGGCGGCGTCCTGGCGCGCCTCGCCGACGGCAGCGCCTCGACGGAGGAGGCGTTGCGGGCCGCGAGGAGCGCCGGGTTCGATCCCGCCGGCGGGCTGGTCGTGCTCGTCACGGACGCGACGGCCAGGCCGCACGAGGCCGTGGCGCTGATCGAGTCCGAGTCGCGCCGGGGCGCTTGTCGAGATCTCAGACGGCCGCGTGTACGCGCTGGTGCATCCCGGGAAGGGCGGGCCGCCGGGCGCGCGGGGCACCGTGGAGGGGCTCGCCGCGCGCCTGCGCGCGTACGGCCCCACGGGGACGTCGTCCCGTTATGCCGGCTCCGATGAGCTGCGCCGCGCCGTGCGCGAGGCCGAGCTGGTGCTGGAGGCACTGGCCGACGGCTCATCCGCCGCACGTGAGCTGGAGGGCGACGGGGGTTCGGGGGTGTACCGGCTCCTGTTCCGGGTGCTGGCCTCGCGACCGGAGGAGGTGGCGAGCTTCTACGAGGACACCATCGCCCCGCTTGTGCGACACGACGAGAACTACCGCGGCGACCTGCTCCAGACCCTCGAGGCGTACCTCGCGAACGACTGCAACATGAACTCCACGGCGCGCGCGATCTACGCCCACCGGCACACGGTCGCGTACCGGCTCGAGCGCGTGAAGGAGCTGACCGGCCTGGACCCGGCCGCCAGCGAGGATCGCGAGCGGCTCGGCCTGGGCCTGAAGGCATTGCGCATCGTCGATGCCCGCGCTCGGGCCTGAAACCTCGTCAGACTGGGCAAAAGAAGTGAATTACGAGGTGACACCGTGTCTATAATCGCGGCCAAGCAGTAACGGCCGTGGACAGCAGATACGGTCGGCGGCGGGTCAGGGCTGGCGCCCCCGCCGCATTGGATTTGCGGAGAAACTTGATCCGGGATGACATAACGGTACGCCTCGCCGGCGAGTCCGGCGAAGGCGTGATCTCGAGTGGCGACATCCTCACGACGGGGGCGGCGCGCACCGGCTACTGGGCGCTGACCTTCCGCACGTACCCGGCTGAGATCAAGGGCGGCCCGTGCATGTACCAGGTGCGGATCGGTGTCGAGTCCGTGCTCTCGCAGGGCGACATGGTGGACCTGCTGGTCTGCTTCAACCAGGAGGCCTTCGACCTCCACCACCAGGAGCTGGCCGACGACGGGCACCTGGTCTGCGATGCCGAGTCCGTGCGGGTCACGCCCGAGTACGAATCCCGCTCCTCCGAGGTCGCGCTGGGCGCGATCGCCCAGGAGGCGGGCGGCAACCGGCGCGGCAAGAACATGGTGTCGGTGGGTCTCGTCTGCGGACTGCTCGGGCTCGACACCGCGCGCATCGAGGAGATGATCCTGAAGCGCTACGCCCACAAGGGCGACGTGGGCGAGTCCAACATCCGCTCGCTGCGTGCGGGCTTCGAGCACGCGCGCGACCACCTTCCGGAGGGTGCGCACAGGCTCGGTGCCGCGACCGCGACGAGACGACGATCGCGTGCTCGTCTCGGGCAACCAGGCGATCTGCCTCGGCGCGCTCCACGCGGGGCTGCGGTACTACGCCGGCTACCCGATCACCCCGGCCAGCGACATCCTCGAGTGGCTGGCGGCCCGGCTGCCCCGCTTCGGCGGCGTCGCGATCCAGACAGAGGACGAGATCGCCGCGCTGGCTTCCGTGCTCGGTGCCTCCTACGCGGGTAAGAAGGCGATGACGGCTACGTCGGGGCCGGGCCTGTCGCTGATGGCGGAGCTGGTCGGACTCGCCGGCATGGCCGAGATCCCCGCCGTGATCGTGGACGCGCAGCGCTCGGGCCCATCGACCGGCATGCCCACGAAGACGGAGCAGTCAGACCTGAACCATGCCCTCTACGCGGGGCACGGCGAAGCGCCCAGGGTTGTGATGGCTCCCACGTCGGTGGACGATTGCTTCCACATCATCGTGGACGCCTTCAATGCCGCGGAGAAATACCAGGTGCCGGTGATCGTGCTTTCGGACCAGTCCCTTTCGCATCGCCTCGAGACGATCGCGCCGGCCCGATCCGTCCGCCCGCGATGTGGACGAACGCGTGACGCTTAACGGTTCAGAGGCGAACGGCGCTCAGGCCAACGGCTCCTACCAGCGGTACCTGATCCGCGACGACGGTGTGTCGCCGATGGCCGTCCCCGGCAGCCCCGGCGCGTACGTTTCCACCGGGATCGAGCACGACGAGGCCGGGCACCCACGCTACGAGCCCGAGCTGCACACGGCGATGATGGCCAAGCGGTTCCGCAAGCTCGACCCGCTCGCCGCCCACGAGGGCCGCATCACGATCGTCCGGCCCCGCGCAGGCCGACGTCGGCATCCTCGGCTGGGGATCGACTGAGGGCGCCGCGATCGAGGCGGCGCGCATCTGCCTCGACCGGGGACTGCAGGTCTCCACGTGCTACCCGCGCGTGCTGGCCCCGCTGCCCGTCGAGCGGATTCGAGAATGGGCGCAGGGTATGAAGCGCATCGTGGTGCCCGAGTTGAACGTGACCAGCCAGTTCGCGCGCCTGGTGCGCTCGGACGTCGGCATCGAGGTCGAGTCGGTCACCAAGGCAACCGGCCTGCCGTTCGCGGCGGCGCAGATCGCCAACTTCATCACGGACGGCACGCCGCCCGGTGACGACCACGGGGTATGGGGCCCCGGACGAGAAGGGGAGGCTGTCGTTGGCTGACGAGCTTGAAGGCTAAAGGCAAATGCGCTCAAGTCCGGCCTGAAGCCGATCTGGTGCCCCGGGTGCGGGGACTTCGGCGTGCTGGCGTCGGCCTACCGCGCGTTCGCGGAGCTTGACCTCGACCCGGACAACACCGTGATCGTGTCCGGCATCGGCTGCTCGAGCCGCTTCCCCGGCTTCGTCGCGACGTACGGCTTCCACGGCGTACACGGGCGGGCGTTGCCCACGGCCATGGGAGTGAAGCTCGCAAACCCGGATCTGAATGTGATCGCGGTGGGCGGGGACGGCGACGGCTTCGCGATCGGTGGCGGCCACTTTCCGCATGCGGCGCGCCGCAACGTCGACATCACCTACATCATCATGAACAACCAGACCTACGGCCTGACCAAGGGTCAGGTGTCTCCGACCTCGCTGCACGACCAGAAGTCCCCGTCGACGCCGTTCGGCAACCTCGAGGAGCCGATGAACGTGCTCGCGACGGCGATTGCCGCGGACTGCTCGTACGTCGCGCAGGGCGCGAGCTTCCGGGCGAAGGAGCTGACGGAGCTGATCGTCGAGGGCATCCGGCACCCGGGCTTCAGCTTCATCGACGCGTTCAGCCCGTGCACGGCCTTCAACAACACGACTCAGGAGTGGAAGGAGGCCGTCGAGGTGCTGCCTGCGGAGCACGACTCCTCCAGCCGGCCGGCCGCCTTCGCGGCCGCGCTGACGGACCCGATGGGCATCGGGATCTACTACCGCTCGGAGCGCCCGACGCTCGACGGCCGTGTGCGCGCGATGCAGGATGCCTCGCCGGCAGGGTCGGTCGAGGAGCTGATCGACGGCTTTTCGGTCGCGCCGCGCGAGCCCGCCGCGGCACGATAGGCGACGCTCAGTTCTGGTCGATCGGGTGCGGGGCGCGAGTGATGCGCGCGATGAAGCTCCCCTTTGCGGCGCCGCTGCCGTCGAACGCCTCGGCGATCGCCTTGCCGTCGAGGCCCGCCGCCACGCGGTAACGCAGGCTGTAGGTGCCCGCGCGCACGGCCGTCACCTTCCAGTTGAGGGTGCGCGTCTGTCCGGCCGGTACCGGGCCGACGGTCCAGGTGTTCGTGAGGGCGGAATTCGCGTCGTACGGCCCCTGGTTCACGATCCATACGGGCCGCTCCGGGTCCGCGAGCCCGTTGTTCTCGCGCCGCTGGCCGAAGCCGTCCACCGTCACGGCCAGGTTCGGGATCTCGCGCGAGTCCTTGTTCTGGATCTCGAGCTTGAGGGTGGCTTCGTCCGCAAGGTGCTGGCGGCCGGGGAAGGACGCGGAGACGACGTCGACCTTGTACGTGCCCTCGGCCTCGTTTTCGTCCTGCCTGTCCTGCCCGCAGGCGCCCAGCGCCAACGGCCAATGCTGCCAGCGTCCCTGCCAGCACACCGGCGCGTAATGTGACTCTCCTCCTCAAAGAGGGGGAAAACATACCAGCGGGACGGTCACGCCCGGCGCACGGTTCCACCTCGGCAGCCTCTTTGACGATCGCTTATGCTTGCTGGCGTAGCGAGGGTTTCGCGGGGGTTCGAGTGCTTCCGCGTAGGGAGGAGTTGCAACTGATTTGACGGGCACCGCGCATGGTTCGTAGCGTCGCCGATAGGGCATTCCTGCCCGCCAAGAACCTGTTCGAGCAGGTCGGCGACATGATGATCCTGACCGGCAAGACGATCGTGTCGGCCGTCCGCCCGCCCTACCCCTACGGCGGCGAGTTCATGACCAGTTCCTGTTCGCGCTGCGCCTGTGCTGGTTCCCGCTTCTGATCTCGACCGTGGCCTTCGGCTACGGCGCCCCGGGCCTGCAGGCGGCCAACTTCCTGACCCTGTTCGGCGCGCTTGACCGCCTGGGGGGTTCTTCGTGCTGGCCTCGATCCGCGAGTTCGCCCCCTGGGTGGACTCGATGATCGTGGCCGGCGTGGCCGGCACCGCGATCACCGCCGACCTCGGCGCCCGCAAGATCCGCGAGGAGCTCGACGCCCTGCAGGTGCTGGGCGTGGACCCGGTCAAGAACCTCGTCGTGCCGCGCTTCCTGGCGCTGATGCTGGTCACCGGCCTGCTCGACGTCTACGCGCTGATCTTCGGCATCTTCGGCGGGATCCTGGCCGAGATGGTCTACCACCAGAACCTGGCCGGCTTCTGGGCCACCTTCTTCGCCAACGCCTCGGTCACCGACCTGTGGGGCAGTCGTCGTGAAGACGACGATGTTCGGCGCGATCATCGCGATCGTGTGCTGCTACAAGGGCATGACCGCAACCGGTGGTGCGGCCGGGGTGGGCCGAGCCGTGAACGAGGCGGTCGTGATCGCCTTCGCGGGGATCTGGGCCTTCAACTACGTGTTCACCCAAACCCTGCTGGCGACGCACCCTGAAATCCTGGTGATTAGGTGATGGAGACAGCTTTGCTGGCTCACGAGACTTTAGGTGCGGCGAAGCCGCTGATGTCCTGATGGGCTGGCTCGCCGTCCCACGCGACTGGGTCGCCTCCCTGGGCGACATCATCCGCTTCTGCGGCCAGGCCTTCGGGGACATCTTCAACGGGCGCGTGTTCCACTTCTTCGGCGAGGCCCTGCGCCAGGCCGGGATCCTGATCCTCGGCTCGGCGCTGGTGATCTGGGGGATGGTGTTCATCCTGGGCCTGCAGTGCGGGATCGAGGGCGCCTACTTCAACCGCTCCGTGGGCGCGCCCGCCTACGCGGGCGGTGTTCAGCGCCTGGTGTGACCTGCGCGAGATGGTGCCCTACATGTTCGGCTACATCATGGCCGCCAAGGTCGGCACCGGGATCGTGGCCGAGCTCGGCGCGATGCGCATCAACGAGGAGATCGACGCGCTCGAGGTGATGGGCGTGCGCCCGATCACGTTCCTGGCCGCCACCCGCCTGCTGGCCGCCTGGATGGTGCTGCCGTTCATCTACATCGCCGCCGTCGGGGTGGGCTTCTTCGCCTCCTACCTGGCGGTCGTGCAGCAGATCGGCGAGGTCTCCTCAGGGGGCTACTTCCTGATCTTCTGGATGTTCCAGAACCCCCCCGACCTGTTGTTCAGCGTGATCAAGGGGATGGCGATGGCGACCGCGATCGTGGCGGTCGGCTGCTACTACGGCTACACGCGCCTCCGGCGGCCCCGTGGGCGTGGGCCAGGCGACCGCCAAGTCGATGATCTTGAACATGGTGCTCGTGCACCTGATCGGCATGATGGGCTCCCAGATCTTCTGGGGGGCCAATCCCAGGGCGCCGATCGGGGGATAGAGGAATTGCCGGACTTCTGCGAGCAGAGATTCGGGAGTTCCGCAGTCGATCTTTACGTAAGAACACATTCGAAAAGACAGGGTGAAGAAGTGAGCGAGAGCGAGAGCGCCGAGAGGCGAGTGGGCGGACAGCCCGGAGAAGAGATCAACCTGCGGGAGGGGATCCGCGAGGACGCCACCGAGGCAGAGAAGTTCGCCTATCACGGCACGATCCGCGACCACGGCCGCGAGGACACGGTCGAGTTCATCGACGTCGTGAAGTCGCTTCGGGCGCAACACCGTGCTCGACGGCCTCAACCTCGGCATCCCCGACGGGATGATCACGATGATCCTCGGCCCCTCGGGGACCGGGAAGTCGGTGTGCATCAAGCACATGGTCGGCCTGCTGTACCCGGACGAGGGCGACGTGCTCGTGCACGGCCGCTCCGTGCCGGACATGACCGACGACGAGCTGTTCGACATGCGCAAGAAGTTCGGCGTGCTGTTCCAGGACGGCGCGCTGTTCGGCTCGATGAACCTCTACGACAACGTCGCCTTCCCGCTGCGCCAGCACACCGAGAAGTCGGAGGACGAGATCCGCGAGATCGTCAGCCGCCGCCTGAAGGAGGTCGGTCTCGGCGGCGCCGAGGAGAAGATGCCGAACGAGCTCTCCGGCGGCATGCGCAAGCGCGCCGGGTTCGCTCGCGCGCTGGTGCTCGACCCGGAGATCGTGCTGTTCGACGAGCCGGACTCGGGCCTCGATCCCGGTCCGCACGGCGCTCCTGTGCGACCTGATCAAGGAGGTCCACGAGGAGAACGGCGGCACCTACGTCGTGATCACGCACGACATCGCCTCCGCGCGCCGCACGCCCGAGTACATGGCGATCCTGTGGCGCGGCAAGATCGTCGAGGCGGGCCTGCGGCAGGAGCTGTTCGAGTCCGAGAACCAGTTCGTGCGCCAGTTCCTCGCCGGCGAGTCGGCGGGGCCGCTGGGCATGGAGTAGAGCCGGTTGACGGCCCGGTTGCGGGCCCTGTGAACCGTCGTCGCGCGAACCGCCCTCGCGTACCCTCAGTAGGCGGATGAGGGCCAACAGGAATCTGGACGTCGGCGCGGTCTGTCGCCCGGGTCACGTCGTTCTCGGCGCGCCGGGCGACGCTGGTCGTGGCCGTCGCCGACGCTGCTGTCGCTCGCGGGTGTCGTCGCTGGCGCTGATGCTCGACCCGGGCACGCGACGCTCGGCCGCGGGTGACGGCGGCGGCGAGGCCGCGGCCGCCACGGAGGACCTGCGCAGCAAGTTCGGTGGCGATCCGATCGTGGTGCTCGTCCGCGGCCGGCTGACCGGCATGCTGCTGACCGAGGACGTCGCGCGGATGCTGAGCCTGGAGGGCTGCATCTCCGGCAACGTCCCGCGCGACGCCAAGCCCGCCGCGCCGGTGTGCTCGGACTTCGCGAAGCGCAAGCCCGTCCAGGTGGTCTACGGGCCGGGCACCTTCATCAACGAGGCAGCGGGCCAGATCCTCGACCGGATCAACTTCGACCGCGGCCGCCGAGGCTGCCGAGGCCGACCGCGCCGCGCGCGAGGCGCGCCGCGCGGCGCGCGGCGCGCGGGCTGTCCGAGGCGCAGCAGGAGCAGTTCGCCCAGGAGGCTCGGCGCATCGTCACGCGCCAACTACGCGCAGCGCGCGCTCGAGCTGGCGGTGCGGTTCGGGCTCAGCAGCGTGCCGGCGCTCAACAACCCGGACTTCGTGCTGCAGCTCGTGTTCGAGCCGAGCCTCGGCGCAGAGGTCCCGAAGCCGCGATTCGCCTACCTGTTCCCGCACACCGACGCGGCGGTGATCCAGGCCCGGCTGCGCCCGGGCCTGAGCGCGGAGGAGCGCCGGGACGCGGTGGAGATGGTCCGCCAGGCGGTGGCGGCAAAGCCCTTCGACCTGAAGTTCGGCAGCTACGTCGTGTCGGGATCGCCCGGTGGTCGCCGAGGGCGTGGCGGCGGGGCTCTCGGACTCCGCGCCGCGGCGCTCGTGGCGGCTGCGATCCTGCTGGTGGCGCTCGCCCTCGCTCCTGACGTTCGCGGGCCCGGCCCGTGATGCTGCCGCTGGCGCTGGGGGCCGGCGCGACGGCGATCACGCTGGGTGGCCTGTCGCTGCTGGGCGGGTCTTTCTCCGTGGGGGTCGCGGCCGCGATGCCGCTGCTGTGCGCGCTGGGCGCAGGGTGGGCGCTTCAGCTCCAGGGGCGGTTCGACGCGGCGCCGGCAACTCGCGGTCGGGAGCGCTGCGCTTCGGCAGCTCGCCTTCGCCGCGCTCCTGATCTCGCCGGTTTCGATGGCACGTTCGTTCGGCGCCCTGGTCGCGATCGGCCTGGTCGTGTCGCTCGCGCTCGCCCTCACCGCCGGGGCGGCCGTGATCGGCGGGCGAGCCGAGCTGGCGCGGCGGATCGCGCCGATCGGGCGGCGGCTGGCGCCCGTCGGGCGCGGCGGCGTCGCACGGGCGAGGCCGGCGCCGATCGTGGCCCGCGGCGCAGTCGGGCGGCATCGCGACCGCCGCCCGACGCCCTGTCGCCCGCGCGCGGCGCCGGCGACGGGCGCCCCGCGCGCACGCGGACCGAGAGCCCCTCGGGGCGACGCGGTCACCGGCTTCGCACCCGCGTTGCCGCGATCCCGCGCGCGATCGGCTGCGGTCCTTGGCGGCGCCGTCGATGCCGTTGCCGGCCTGCCCGCGCTTGCCATGCGGATCGCGCAGGGCGGCGTGGCGCACCGCCCATGCCCGGCCCGGCCGCGTCCTGAGAGTCGCCCTCGCCCTGTCCGCCCTCGGGTGGGTGGCCGGCAACCCAGATCGACGTCACGTCGGACCCGGGCCGCCTGCTGCCGACGGACCGCGTCGAGGCCCGCGACCTGGCCTCGATCGAGCGCGAGACCGGCACCCCCGGCGACGTGAACGTGATCGTGCGCTCGGAGCGCCTGCTCGATCCGGCGGTCGTGCGCTGGATGTCCTCCTACCAGCGGCGGGTCCTGCGCCAGAACGGATTCCGGAGCCGGGCGGCCCTGTCGAGAGGCCGACCTGTGCCCGGCGCTGTCGCTGACGAACCTGTTCGGGTCGGGCAGGCAGAGCGCACGCCAGATCCGGGAGGCTGTCGCGGCGCTGCCGCCGTACTTCTCCCAGAACGTGATCACCCGAGATCGCCGGACCGCGAACATCGCCTTCCGCATGGGGGCGATGCCGCCAGAGGAGCGCCGAGAGGTTGTCGAGAGCCTGAGGGCCGAGCTGAACCCGCCCGCCGGGGTCGACGCCGATCTGGCGGGTCCCGTGGTCACGGCGGCCGCCGGCGAGGACGACGTCGCGACCAGCATGTGGCTCGTGACGCTGCTCGCGCTGGTGGCGGTGGCGCTGCTGCTGGCGGTGTTGAGCCGATCGATCGAGGCGGCGCTGCTGGTGGTGATTCCCCTAACGCTCGCGGCCGGGTGGGCATTCCTGGTCCTTTTCCTGTTGCCAGTGGACGTCGACTTCCTGACCGCCGCGCTGGGGGCGATCGTGGTCGCCATCTGCGCGGGCCCCGCCGTGCTGGCCGCTCGCGGCTACCGCGACGCCCGTGCCGGCGGCCTGGCGGCGGACGTCGCGGTCGAGCAGTTGCGAAGGCGCCCCGGCGGCCACGCCGTCGCGTTCGGCGCCGTCGCGGTCGGCGGATTTCTCGCGCTCACGGTCTGCGACATCCCGGCACTGCGCGACCTGGGCGCGGCGGGAGCCGTGAGCCTTCCGCTGTGCGGGCTCGGCATGGCGGTCTCGCTGCCCGCCACGCTCGTATGGGCGGACCGGCGGGGCGGCCTGCGGGTTCCGCGCACGCGAGCTGAGCTCGGGGCGGCGGGCCGCTCGTTTGCCGGCTCGATGGGAGCTGCCGTCCGCGCACGGCGCGTGCGGCTCGCCACGGCGCGACCGCCGTCCGCCGAGGTGTCCCGAAGGCGGGCCGCAAGGTGCGGGCCCTGGTGGCCTCGCGCAGATGAGGCGGCGGTGAACGAGCGCCCAGACCCGTTCGCCGACGACGAACGCGAACGCGAGGCGGCGGAGGCGCGGCGGGCGGCGCGGCCCTACTCGATCGCGGTCGGGATCGTGTTCCTCGGCGTGATCGCTGTTCGCCGGGATCAACGCGGTGCGAAACAGCGGCGAGGCCGTACTGGGCCCGGAGACGGGGCGACGAATCCCGCTGTTCGCGGCGCCCACCTCGACCGGCCGGCTCGACGGCGACGCGAACATCGACCAGGGCGAGGTCGTGAACGGCAAGCGCCGCGGGTCGGCCTGCCAGGTGAAGGGGTCACGGGCTGACGTGTTGAGGGTCTGCGACTACTTCGACCGGCCGCTGGTGATCGTCTTCTGGTTCAAGCGCGGATGCGGGACCTGCCGCCCGCAGCTGGACGCAGTCGAGCGCGTGCGGAGGCGCGTGCCGGGCGTCCACTTCATCGGGGTGGACGTCGTGGACTCCAGGGAGAACGCCCGCAAGGAGGTGCTGGAGCACGGCTGGCGCTTTCCGATGGCCTACGACCGTGACGGGGCGGTCAGCCAGATCTACGGCATCGGAGGTGGTCCCACGCTCGTCTTCGCCTACCCTGACGGCATCACGATGAGTGTGCAGCTTGGTGAGCTGGACGACCAAGACGCTGGAGCGGCGGGCGCGACGGCTCCTGTCGGCCTCCCGAAAGCGTGAGAACGGGGCCTCGATCGGATGACTGATGCAGGAGCTCGCGATCAGCCAGGGCTGGGTGGAGCCCGCACTGCGCGCGGAGTTCCCGGGGCTCGCCCTGCTGCAGGCGGAAGCCGCCGCACCGGGGCGGCGCCGCAGCCCCCGTGAGCTGCGACAGCGGCTCCGCTACCTGTCGGACCGCGTGCACGGCCAGCGCGCGCTCAGCATGCGCCGCGAGCCGATCGCATCCGCCTATCGCGTCTTCTTCCGCCAGATCGGGATCGACCCCGATCAGCACCGCCCGCCCGGGCGAGGCGGCGATGCTCGAGCGCCTGCGCGCCGGCTGGTTCCGGAGCCGCAACATCGTCGACGACGCGCTCACCGTGGCCGTGGTCGAGACGGGCGTCGCGGTGCGCGCGTTCGACGCCGACCGTGTCCAGGGCGAGCTCGGGTTGCGCATCTCGCAGCCCGGCGAGCGCCTCGGCGGGGCCCCGCAGGGCTTCGAGCTGCCCGAGGGCACGATCGTGATCGCGGACGAGCGCGACTCGGTCGGGCTGGTGTTCGGTGACACCGCCGCGGCCCGACGGGGTCTCGGGGGACACGGCGCGGATTGCGCTCTGCGCGGTGCGGGTCGAGGGTGTCCCCGACATCAGCGTGGAGGAGGCGCTGTGGACCTGCGCCGACATACTCCAGTCGGCTTGAGCCATTGGCCGGGCGCTGACCCCATTGGTAGACTGAGCGGGCCTCTAGGAAGGCAGGGAGGAAAGGCAGATTCGAGCTTGAGCGGCTTGGAAGACCCCGGGACACTGACAACGCTTCCGCCCGGCGATACCGCCGGCGTGCAGGCGGTTTCGACCCTGCCGCTGCGCACGGACGTCGACGAGGCAGCCGCCCGGCGCTCGCTGCGCGCGCAGATCGCGCGCCTCGAGCGCGAGCTGGCCGCCATGTTCACCGTCCGCCCATCCGCGGCAGGGGCTCGAGTGGCGAGTGGGCTCGCCCGGCGGGCCGCGCCTGCTGGGCGTCGGTGAGCTCGAGAGCCTGCGCGACGATCTCGCCGCCCGGCTCGAGGACACGCGCCACACCCTCGGCGACCGCACCTGAGTCGACGACGCAACGTCGAGCGGATCGAGCAGATGGTCGCCGCGCCCGAGCGCTTCAAGTGGGTGCGCATCTCCAACGAGGACATCGGCGAGCCTGGCTGCAAGCACTGGCATTCGCGCCCGCGCTTCGGCCTGATCGGCATGCTGATGGGCTGGTGGCGGGTGAAGATCTCCTCCGGCTGCCCATGACTTCAGGGGCGCGGACACCTGCTCCGCGACCCCGTTCCCGAGCACTCGATGGCCGATAGGCGCAAGCGGCGACGCCCCGACTACCGCCCGCCGGGCAGGCCGGCAGAGGCGGTTCGCAGGAGCCGGTGCGGCCGGAGGGCGACGCCGGCGGCAGACACGCCGATCGCCGCCGTCCGACACGGGAGCGCCCGCCGGCGCCATGGGGGCGCTTCCCGCTGGTCGAGCTGGTCGTCCTGCTGGGTCTCGTCCTGCTGATGGCGGGATTCTTCGTGCAAGGCGGACCCGGGGACTGACGATGATCGCCGCCGGAGTTGCGCTCGCGTCGCTGGCCGGCCTCGAGCTGTCGGTCCGCGAGCACCTGGCCGGCTATCGGTCCCACTCGACCGTGCTGGCGGGGGTGGCCACCGTGGTGGCGCTGGCGGCCGGCTACTTCCTGCTGCCGTCCGAGCCTCTTCGTGGTCAATCTCCTGATCGGGGCGGTGGTCTTCGGCATCTGCTTCTACGCGCTGCGCGAGGTGTTCAAGCGCCGCTCCGGGGGCCTCGGCTTCCGGTGAGCTCTCGCCCCGCCGCCCACCCCCTGCGCCGCGCCCTGCGGGCGTCGCAGGCGGCGGTGCTGCTGGTGGCGATGATGTTCCTGGGCAGCCTCGTCCTGTGGGTCGGCGTGCCCGTCGCCTGGCTGTGGATCGGCTCCCGGCTCCAGAACGCCACCTCGCTGGCGACGGCGATCGGGGCGATGATGATCGGGATGCTGCTGTCGGTAGCGCTGTTGCTCGCAGTGCTCGGCTGGCTCAGCCGCCGGCACACCGAGCTGCAGGAGCGCCGCGGCGTCCCCGAAGGCGAGACGACGGCGCTCGAGCTCGTCATGGTCGCGAGCGCCGTCGTCGCGGTGATCGGCTTCTTCGTGTGGTTCTTCGGGTTCAGCGGCTCGAGCCCGATACCGCTGAACATCAGCTACTGAGCAGAGATGAAGAGTGGGCCGCGAGAGTGCCGCGGCCCAGCCTCTTAGGTGGCCGCGCGCTGGGACTGAGCGCGCGAGGTCTGTGCCTTCGCGGAGAGCAGCGCCGCCAGCGTCAGACGCTGACGTTGGGTCAGCGACCCGACGGTCTTGCTCTCGAGCAGTCCGATCGACTGGAGGAACTTCCGGCACCGGGTGCGCCCCCAGCGCTTCTGGCTCATCAACAGCTCGCTCACCGACATGCTCTCGACCTCCCAGGGGCACGAGAGCACGACCTCGGCGGCGTCGACTCGGCCGGCCGCGATCTTCCGCTTGAGCGACGCCCGGGCGAGCCGTACCCGGTTCGCCCGCTCGAGCGCGAGCATGTGTTGCGGGCCAGACGTTACGGCAGCATCCATCGCACCTCCCAGGTGTGCAAACAACAGGGTCAGGGATCGGGATCCGGCGTCCGTACCGCGCTACCCGCTTACCGTCCTTCGGCCCAACTCGCCGACGCAGTCGTCCTCCCCGACTCTCCGTCTCGGTCCTCTCCCCCTTGGAATTGGACGCCGACGGCGGGCTTTGGGATCTCGCGTTCCGGTCGGCGGAAAGGTAACGGATGTGGCGCCGGCCGTCAACAAATGCGTAACAGGCGCGGTCGCTAGGAGCGGGCTTTTTCTGGCCGGATTCGCTTGTCCAATTCTGGACAATCTCGCGCCCCTCAAAATGCGCTGCAAAGGAGGATTTTCGGAATCCGGCCTGACGCGGTGTCAGGCGGTGACAGAAGATGGTGTCAAAAGGATCTTGAGCTCACGATGACGGGGCTCCCAGCCTACCGGGCAAACGTCCAGAGCCGAGCATCTGCGACCCGTCTTGGCTAGCCGGCCGGGATCAGGTCTCGGTACCCGGGCGAGCCCCACTGATCCTCTTGAGCTCACCGACCGGCGCGCACGCGCTAGGCCTGCGCCCTCGAAGATCTCAGCGCGCGGTCGAGGTGCTCGCGCTCGTGGGTTGCCATCACGCTCGTGCGGATCAGGGAGCCGCCGGGCGGCACGGCGGGGTAGAGGGCCACGTTCGTGTACATGCCCGCATCCCAGAGGGCCTTCCACAGCGTCGCGGTGGGCAGGTCGTCGCCGATCACGATCGGGACGATCGGGGTGATCACCTCGGTGCCGTCCGGCAGCCTGCTGGGCTCGACGACCCGGAAGCCGAGCTCCTTCAGGCCGCGGTGCAGGTACGCGGCGTTGTCGAGGACGCGCGCGAAGAGCTCCGGGCCCTCGTCCGAGCGGCAGATCCGCACCGCCTCGAGCGCCGCCGCGGTCGCGGCCGGGCACCGCGGCGGCGGTGAACAGGAAGGAGCGCGAGGCGATCCGCAGGTAGTCGATCACGTCGGCCGGGCCCGGCGATGAAGCCGCCGCAGCTGGCGAGGGACTTCGAGAAGGTGCCCATCCGCAGGTCGACGCTGTCCTCGGCGCCGTGCAGCTCGCACGCGCCGGCGCCCCGCGGCGCCCGAGCACGCCGACCCCGTGGGCCTCGTCCACCATCAGGCGGGCGCCGTGCGGCCGGCAGAGCTCGCGCCACCGAGGTCGACGTCGCAGACGTCGCCCTCCATCGAGTAGACGCCGTCCACGACGACCAGCACGCCGCCGCCGTCGCCGGCGGCCCGCTCGAGCATCCGCTCGAGCTTGTCGAGGCGCTGGTGGCGGAAGGGGCGCAGGCGGGCGCCGGAGAGCTTGCAGCCGTCCAGGATCGAGGCGTGGTCGCCGGAGTCGGCGATCACGGTGTCCGACGGCGCTCAGGATCGCCGACAGGCAGCCCGACGTTGGCCTGGTAGCCGGTCGTGAAGACGAGCGCGTCCTCGGTGCCCATCCAGGCGGCGATCTCCTCCTCGAGCTCCCGGTGCAGCGGAATCGTGCCGTTCATGCAGGCGCGAGCCGGTGAGCGCGGTGCCGTAGTGCTCGAGCGCGTCGCGGGCGGCCGCCTTGACCCGCGGGTCGCCGGTCAGGCCCGAGGTAGTTGTTGGAGCCGAGCATCAGCCGCTCGCGCGCCCTCCATCGTCACCACCGGCCCGGCCTCGGACTCGACCTGCGCGGAAGTAGGGGAGCAGGTCCTCGCGCGCGCGCGTAGTCGATCAGCTCGCGCCGCTCGTGGTCGCGAGCTTTCTCGAATAGGTCGGGGATGGTCGGCGGGTCGCGCCATTTGCGCTAGGTTGCCGCGCGTGTCGGTCGAGGTCAAGCCGGTCGCCTCGAGGCGCGACCTCACGCGCTTCATCAAGCTCCCGATGCGGCTCTATCGTAACGAGCCGAACTGGATCCCTCCGCTCGTGGCCGAGCGGCGGGCATTCCTGGACCGCGAGCAAGAACCCCTTCTTCGGCCACGCGGACGTGGAGTTGTTCCTGGCCTGGCGCGACGGGCGAGCCGGTGGGCCGGATCAGCGCCCACGTCGACCACCACCTCAACGAGTTCCAGAGCAACGACTGGGGCCTGTTCGGGTTCTTCGAGTGCGAGAACGACCCCGAGGTCGCCGCCGCGCTGCTCGACGCGGCCGAGGCGTGGCTGCGCGACCGGGGCCGCGACCGCATGGTCGGGCCCGATGGACTTCACCACCAACGACGAGTGCGGCCTGCTGGTCGAGGGCCACGAGCGCAAGCCGCTGATCCTCGAGGGCTGGCACCACCCGTACTACCTGGAGCTGCTGGAGGGCTGGGGCCTGAGCAAGGCGATGGACCTCTACATGTGGGAGCTGCGGCTCGACAAGGTCGAGGACAAGGGCGGCTTCCACCCGCTGATCCACGCGACGGCGAAGAAGGTCACGGGCGAGCACGGCGTCACCGTCCGCCACATGCGCCGGCGGGACCTCGAGGCCGAGATCGCCGCCTTCCTCGAGGTCTACAACGCAGGCCTGGGAGCACAACTGGGCGTTCGTGCCGCTCGACGAGACGGAGGCGCGCTGGTACACGAAGAACCTGCGGCCGATCCTCGACGAGAACTGGACCTGGATCGCCGAGCGCGACGGCGAGGTGCTGGGCGCCGCGCTCACGCTGCCCGACGTCAACCAGTGCCTGGCAGCACATGAACGGCCGCCTGCTGCCCGTTCGGCTGGGCGAAGTTCCTCTGGTACCGGCGCAAGATCGACGCCTGCCGGGTGCTGGCCCTCGGCGTGAAGCCCGAGTACCAGGACCTCGGCATCGCCGCCGCCCTCTACATCGAGCACCTCGAGCAGGCCGACCCCGAGCAGAAGAAGATCTGGTGGGGCGAGATGGGCTGGATCCTGGAGACCAACGAGGCCATGAACCGCGCGATGGAGGGCATGGGCGGCAAGATCGTGCGCCGCTACCGGATCTTCGAGAAGGAGCTGAGCTCGGCACGGGCGGCGACGAGGCGCAAGGCCTGGGAGACCGTCGAGGGCCTGGCGGAGTAGGCATCGCCGGACATGCCGCGGCTGCCTCTACACTGCGCCCTCGATGTCCGCCGACCAGCTCACAACGGGGAGCTGCAGAACGCCCCCGTGCCCGGTCGCACGGCCGGTGCCGGGCCCTCGAGCCGCGCCGCAGGCTGCTGCTCGGCGCTGCCGCTGCCGCGCGGCCCGGTCGCCGTCGCCGCGGGCGGCGTCACGGCCGAGCGCCTGGTCGTTGCGTCGCCTGCGCGCGATCCGCGCGGCGCCGGCGGTCACGGTCGGCCGCCGCGGCGCAGGCGCGAGCTGCGCCGCACGCGTCGTGGGCACGCGCTCGTTCCTGGTCGACGTGCACCTGCTCGGCCGTAGCAGCTGGCCCTCGAGCGGGCTACAGCCCTCGCCCGGCAGCAGCTCGTTGGTGAGCGCCTCGTTCACGTCGGGCGTTCTCTCGAGCAGCCCGTTGTCGACCATCCAGCCGCCGTAGTTGCGCCACTTCACCGGGTCGAGGTAGCCGAACGGCTGGTCGCCCTTCTCCGGGAACAGGGCCGGAATCGTCAGCGCGCACGCTGGTCGCGCGTCGTGCGCGGGCCTGCAGGTCGTTGTTGGCGTCGAGCAGGGCCTGGCCGCGGCGCGCCGGGTCGCTCGCGGGCCGCGCGCGCGCCCCGGGCGACCGCCGAGATGAACAGGCGCAGGTCGTCGCGGCTGCTCCTCGACGCTCGTCCTCGTTGGCGACCAGCACCAGCTCGTCGTAGTCCGGGACGCCGAGCCGGTCCACCGGGACGATCCACGGGCGCTGGCGGCGCTGGCGCAGCTCGACGCCCTCGACGTTCCAGAATGCCGCCCAGCGTCGCGTCGACCTTGCCGGAGAGCATCGCGGGCAGCAGGCTGGCGCCGACGTTCGTCTCCTTCACGCTGGACGACGGGGACCTTCGCGCGCTGCGAGGATCGTCTTCAGGTAGGCCGACTGGTAGGGGATGCCGGCGGTGCCGACCCGCTTGCCGCGCAGGTCGCGCACCGACCGCACGCCGGATTTCCGCGTCGCCATCAGCGAGGTCAGCGGGCGCTGCACGAGCGCGGCGACCGCCACCACCGGCAGCCCCTGCTCGCGGGCCAGGAACACCTCCGGCTCGTAGGAGATCGCGAGGTCGGTGCGGCCGGCGGCGACCTGCTTGATCGGCGCGGATGGGTCGGAGGGCACGCGCGGGCGCACGTCGAGCCCCACGTCGCGGAAGTAGCCCTGGTCGAGCGCCTCGTAGATCGCGACGTGGTCGGGGTTCGGGAACCAGTCGAGCGTCAGGTCGAGCTCGCGCCGCTCGGGCGTGCCCGCTGACGATCCTCGGACTTCTCGCCGCAGGCCGGCGCACGCAGCACGGCGATCGCCAGCACGACCGCGGCCAGAGCGGCTCGGCGGCAGGCGCCTCATGCCGCTGCCTCCCGCCGCCCGGCCCAGGGCACGGCGCGCCGCTCCAGCGCCGACACGAGAGCGAACAGCGCGATCGCCATCGCGCGACAGGATCACCACCGCGGCGAACACCCGCGCCGTCAGGAGCTGCGCCGTGCCGACCTGGATCGCGTGGCCGAGGCCGGCGTCGGAGCCGACCAGCTCGCCGAACACCGCGCCGATCACCGCGACCGCGACCGCGACCTTCGCGCCCGAGAAGAGGTAGGGCAGCGCGGCCGGCAGCTCGAGGCGGCGGAAGCAGCGCCCAGCGGCGAGGCGCCCAGCGTGCGCAGCATCTTCACCTGCGCGCGGTCGACCGACGCGCAGGCCGTCGAGCGTGTTGACGACGATCGGGAAGAAGCAGATGAGGGCGATCACGATCAGCTTGGGCGTCATGCCGAAGCCGAACCAGATCACGAGGATCGGAGCGATCACGACCACCGGGACGGCCTGGGAGGCGACCACGAGCGGATACACGGCGCGCCGCAGCGAGCGGCGGAGAGGTGCAGCAGCGACCGCGATCGCGACGCCGACGCGCGAGCGCGAGCGCGAAGCCGAGCAGCACCTCCTGGCCCGTCACCCATGCGTCCGGCGAGCAGCAGGTCGCGGTCCTCGACCAGCGCCCGGGCGACCTCGCTGGGCGCGGGCAGCAGGTAGTCCTCGACCCAGCCCGAGCCGGGCGGCGACCTCCCAGCCGGCCACGAGCGGCAGCCAGCAGCAGCAGCGGGCGGCGCCCACTCCCGCGCAGACGAGCGGCGCGGCTCACGCGAGCGCCTCCAGGGCGCGGTGCGCGCAGCGCGCGAGAACTCCGCCGAGGTGACGGTCTCGCGCGCGGGCCGGCGGCTCGCCGGAGCGCCCGTCGAGCTCGGCCCGCACGCGCCCCGGGCCGCGGCGAGAGCACGAGCACGCGGTCGCAGAGGTAAAGCGCCTCCTCGATGTCGTGGGTCACCAGCAGCGACCGTGCGCGGCTCCGCGGCGAGCGCTGCGCCGAGCCACTCCTGCAGCTCCGCGCGCGTGATCGCGTCGAGCGAGGCGAACGGCTCGTCGAGCAGCAGGACGGGCTTGCCCGGCGAGCAGCGTGCGGGCGAACGCCACGCGCTGGCGCATCCCGCCCGACAGCTCGTCGGGCGCGCGCGGCGGCGAACTCGCCCAGGCCGAAGCGCTCGAACAGCTCGCGCGGCGCGGCGGCGCGCCTCGCGCGCGCGCGACGCCGCCGCAGCTCGAGCGCCAGCGCCGCGTTGTCGAGCGCCGAGCGCCACGGCAGCAGGAGGTCGCGCTGCGGCATCAGGACGCAGCGGCAAGCCGCCCGGCGGCGGCTCGCGCGCCCTCGACCGCGACCTGCCCGGCGTCGGCTCCTCCAGGCCGCAGATCAGCTCGAGCAGGGTCGACTTCCCGCAGCCCGACGGGCCCACGAGCCCGAGCACCTCGCCGGCGGCGACCGCGAGCGTCACGCTCGTCGAGCGCCGCGACCGGCCCGTCGCGCGACGCGAACTCCTTCGAGAGCGCCGGCGATCGCCACGGCCGCTGGCCGGCGCTGCGCTTGCGATCAGCGACTCCCTCGCGGGAGCCTCAGGACATCGATCGCTGCTCCCTTCGCGGGGATTACCCCACAGGTTCGAAGGGTCAGCGCCGGGAGAGCGCTCGAGTCGTCCTGAGGCGCTATCTCAGCCCGCTTGCCCGCGAGCCCCCCTGGATTGACTGAGCGACCGAGTCTACGCGGCTAGGTGGAGCTCGGGCCGGCCGGCGACCACGTTCACGAACTGCTCGAGCTGCTTGGTGGTCCAGCACTCGAACACGCCGTCGCAGTAGGGCTCGTAGGCCGCATCACCGAATCGCCGTAGTTCCAGTACAGGCGCGGCTCGGGATTGAGCCAGAACGTGCGGCCGGCCCGATCGGCCACGTGCCCGAACAGCGGCGCGTGCGGCTCGCGCCCGTTCGTGCGCGCGTCGCCCAGCACGATCACCGTCGAGCGCGGGTCGAGGTCGTCGCCGACGCGCTCCAGGAACTCCCGCCACACGCGGCCGTAGTCGGTGTAGCCCGAGACGTCGGCGACGCCCGCCTCGCGCGCGATCCGCTGCGACACGGCCCGGAAGCGTGCGCTCGCGCTCGAAGATGTCCGTCACCTCGTCGATCCGCTCGACGAAGGCGAAGCTGCGCAGCTTGCGGAACGAGTCGTGGAGCGCGTGCAGGACCGACAGGAAGAACACGCTGGCGCTCGTGACCGACGTCGAGACGTCGCACAGCACGTAGATCTCGGGCCGCCGCGGGCGCTTGGGCCGGTAGCGCAGCCGCAGCGGCACGCCGCCGGTCTCCAGCGACGCCCGCATCGTGCGCCGGATGTCCACGACCTGGCTGCGGCGCCGGCCGCGCGCCTCGTGGCCGCCGGTCGCCAGGCGGCGCTTCAGCTGTGCCACCACGCGGTGGACCTGCGCCAGGTCCTGGAGCGGCCCGCCGGGCAGCGCGCGGTCGAACTCTGCCAGCGGCTTCGACGGCGGCAGGCTCTCGGTGCGGTGGATCAGGCGCCCGCTCGAGCTCGCGGCGCAGGAGGCGCCTCGAAGCGCCGCACGGTCGTCGCGGTCGAGGCCCTCGCCGGCCTGGTCGCCGTCGCGACCCTGCAGGCGCAGGTCCAGCGTGCGGCGGATCCGCTGGACGTCCACGCCGATCACCCCCGAGCTCTCGCCCTGGCCGCCGAAGGCCGCCACCGCCAGCCGCGCGAGGTCGCTCATCTCGCCGTCGTTGCCCTGCCGGATCGCAGCCTCGATCTGGCGCCGCAGGTCGTCGAGGTCGATGCGCTCGCCGCCCTGGAAGCGGGTCTCCTTCAGGCCGCGCTCGACCGCCTGCGCCTCGACGGCGCGGAAGAAGAAGCGGTCGAACATCAGCTCGAACACGCGCCGGTCCTCCTGCGACTTGGCGAGCGTCGCGGCCAGCGTCTCGCGGAAGTCCTCGCGCTCGGTCCAGCTGACCTCGCCGAGCGCGCCGAACGCGTCGAGCAGCTCGGCCGTGCCGACCTTCACGCCCTCCTCGCGCAGCTCCTCGCAGAAGCGCACGAGCTGCGGCGCGAGCCCGGGCGGGACTCCCTCCGGAAGCCCGCCGTACAGGCGCGCCGCGGTTACCCGCGCTTCGGCCTGTCCGAGGATGCCATCGTCGAGTTTCACGCCGACGCGCTCCGCCACCACGTCGAGGTCGGTGCGGTGCTTCACGATGATGCTCATCGTGCGTTCGAACAGCGAGCGATCGATGTCGGTCGCGCCGAGCAGCAGCATCGCGCGCGCCCAGTCGATCGACTCCGCGATCGAGGGCGGCTTCTTCAGGTCCAGGTTGCGCACCATGTGGATGATCTCGATCAGCCGGCGCGTGATCGTCTCCGGCAGCTCGGGCACGTGCAGCCGCACGATCTCGAGCTCGCGCTCGGCGTCCGGGTAGTCGAGCCACAGGTAGAGGCAGCGGCGCTTCAGCGCCTCGGTCAGCTCGCGGGTGTTGTTCGAGGTCAGCAGCACCAGCGGGCTGGGTCGTCGCCTCGACCACGCCCAGCTCCGGAATCGAGATCTGGAAGTCCGACAGGACCTCCAGCAGCATCGCCTCGAACTCCTGGTCGGTCTTGTCGATCTCGTCGATCAGCAGCACGACCGGCTCCTCGACGGAGATCGCGGTCAGCAGCGGCCGCGCCATCAGGAAGTCCTCGGAGAAGATGTCCTCCTGGACGTCCTGCCAGGCCGTGCCGGCCGCCTCGGTCTGGATCCGCAGCAGCTGCTTGCGGTAGTTCCACTCGTACAGCGCCTTCGCCTCGTCGAGGCCCTCGTAGCACTGGAGGCGCACGAGCGGGCGTTGCGAGTAGCGCGACAGCGCCTTCGCGAGCTCGGTCTTGCCGACCCCGGCAGGGCCCTCGACCAGCACGGGCTTGCCGAGCTTGTAGGCGAGGAAGGAGACCAGTGCGGCGGCCTCGGACGCGAGGTAGCCCGCGCTCGCGAGGCCGTCGCGCACCTCGTCGAGCGAGGCCGGAGCCAGGTGCTGCGGGGCCTCGGACATGGTTGGGATGATACTTGCGTGGGTTTTGACCGCCCTGCTCGCGGCCGGCTTCGTGATCGCCCAGGAGAGGGGCGGCTTCTCCACGTCGCCGTGGCCGTTCATCACGCTGTTCGGCGCCGGCTTCGGGATCGGAGTGCTGGGCCACCTGTACGGGTCGAAGGTCCTGGTCGGCTTCGGGATCTTCGTCGTGTTCGTGGCGACGCTGATCCTGCCGCTCGCGATCAACATCTCGAACTAGCCGGTCCCTTGATAGAGGCCTCGGCCACCTCCGACGTCACCGTCGGTGGTGATTGCACCTATCTCCGCGACAGTGGGGGCCTGTTCATGACCCAGGGGATTTCGTGCCGTAAAGCCCCATCTCGTCGAGCGTGCGCCGGATCCCCTCTTCGAGCGGAGTCGTGCGCCAGCCCAGCTCGGTCTGCGCCTTGGTCGAGTCGGGCGCCGCGTTCCAGGTGAAGAAGTAGAGCTGGCCGCGCGAGAGCAGCGGCGGGCTCCCGATCACGCGCGACAGCCCCTCGCTGCCGGCCGCCAGCGCGCGGGCGGCAGGAACGGCAGTGTGGGAGGGACCCAGCCGCGGCCCGCCACCCGCACGACGGTCCGCGCAAGGTCTCGCAGCGACATGTATGTGTCGCACAGGATGTAGCGCTCGCCGTCGCGGCCCTTGTCGGCCGCCAGCAGGTGACCCGGCCGCAACGCCCTCGGTGAACACCAGGCCGAGCCCTCCGGGCGGCAGCGCCGGCAGGCGGCGACGCACGAGCGGCTCGAACATCCCCTTGTCGAACGACACGCTCGCGCTCGGCCCCGGCCCGTACACGCCGGACGGGTTCACGATCACCACCTCGAGGCCGTCGCGCGCGGCGAGCGCAAGCTCCTCGGCGCGCTGCTTGGAGCGCTCGTACGCGGTCCCCTTGGGATAGTCGGCGACCCGGGACTCGTCGAAGCGCGCGCCGCGCTCGGCGTGGAACACGTCATGCGTGCTCGTGTGGACCAGGCGCCGCACGCCGGCACGGCGCGCGGCATCCGCGAGCGCGCGCGTGCCCTCGGCGTTCACGCGGTCGAAGATGGCTCTCGTCGCGCACCCACTGCTCCGGCAGGCCCATCGCGTTGAACACGACCTCGCATCCCTCGACCGCCCGCTCGAGCGACGCAGGGTCGGTGACGTCGCCGACCACGGGTTCCACGCCCGCGGGAAGCACGCCCGCGGCTTTGGCGGCGTCGCGCACCAGGACGCGGACGTCGTCCCCGCGTTCGGCGAGCGCGGACGCGACGGCGTGCCCGACCTTGCCGGTCGCCCCGGTGACCAAGCACACGCATGGCTCAGGCCCATCCGCAGCGTTGCCTCGGTGGCGTCCTGGTCCGCCGCCGCCGCCTCGGCCTGGCCGCGGCGGTGGCGGCGGCGCGCCCGCACGCCCCCGTAGGCGAGCACCGCTCCTGACAGCAGGGCAACGAGGAAACCCCACCGCAGCCCGTAGTCCGTCCCGCCGCGGCTCGGAGGGTCCGCGATGCGCGCCAGCACCAGCACGCACGCCCAGATGCCGGCGCCCGCCGCGAGCGTGCCATCGGACAGCGGAAGGTGAAAGCCACGACCCTCCGCGCGCCCGTAGAGCATCGCCAGCACGGAGCCGGCAACGAGCACGATCGCAAGCTCGATGAACGTGAAGCGGTTCACGGCCCAGTAGGACAGCTCGGGTGGAAACGGGTTACGCCACCACGGCAGGAACATGCTGCCCAGGAGGCCGAGCGCGCCGAGCGCCGCCAGGCGCTGGTCGGGATTCAGCACGCGGGCCGCGTGCGCGACGGCGGCGCGGAAGCCGCGGCGCTCACTCAATCGGGATGTCCTCGACCGGCGCGCCGCCGCCCGACGGCTGCGAGTCGAGGTGGCGGAGGTAGTGGTCGAGCATCGCGCGGGCCGCCAGCAGCCCGTCGCGCTGGAGTGCCTGCCAGTGCTCGCGCGCCTCCGGTGGCATGGCGGCGCGGACCACGTCCGCCGTGCGGCAGATGGGGCAGAACTCCAGGCACTGGTGCTCGAGCCGGCGCGCCCTCGCGCGGGGTCGCCGACCCGCCGCGGCGCGGCGGGTCCTCGCCCAGCGGCGGGACCTCAGACAGCCGTTCGTGCGGACGCCTGGTGCTCGTCCATTCTCCTGTCCTGTCGTGCGTGGCGTCCTGGCGCTCGAACCTCACCCTGAGCTCCCCCGCCTCCAGCCGCGCGTCGCGAGGCCGGAACGAGGCGAGCGCCGAGGGCAGCACGATGTTGCGCTTGCGCCCGCCCACCCGGATCACCAGCTCGAGGCCGATCTTCTTCAGCTTCATGTCGCCCTTCTCGGCGAACGGCACGCGCAGGCGCAGCTCCGCGCCGTCGCCGTCCATCTTCAGCGCCAGGCTCTGTTCGTGGTAGAGAACACGCTCCGGCGCCCGTGGAGCCGAACACCGCCTCGCCGAGGCGCTCCAGCATCTCCGGGCCGACGACCTCCTGCTCGAAGAACGGGGCTCGCAGCACCGGCACGGGCGCGAAGGCCTGCTCGACCAGCTCCACGTGCTCCCGCTGGACCTCGCGCCACGCCGAGAAGTAGCCACCCTCGACGTCGTCGGGGAAGACCCGGTTCACCACCACGGCGTCCGTCAGGTACCCGTACAGGTTCAGATAGGTGAAGGTGCGCTGTGCCTCCTTGATCACCATCCGCTCCGGATTCATCACGAGCCGGATCGAGGAGCGCGAGCGGTCACGCAGGATCTCGCTCATGTCGATCAGGTTCCGCACCAGGTCCTGGACCTCGGCCAGCACGTCGTTGCCGGGCAGCGGCAGGTCGAGCACCGTCTTGGCGAACGGCCGCGCCGCGGTCAGGAGGCGCTTCTCCCACGGGAAGACCTTCTCGAGCCACCACCGCGCCACCTCCGGGAACGACAGCAGGCGCAGCGTCTCGCCGGTGGGCGCGCAGTCCACGATGATCACGTCGAACTCGCCCGGACTCGTGATGGCGCTTCAGCTGCAGCAGCGAGAAGATCTCGTCCATCCCGGGCGGCACCGTGAGCTCCTCGGCCAGGATCCGGTCCACGCCCCGATCGGACAGGAGGCCGCCGAGCCAGCGCTGGACGGCCTGCCAGTGGCGCTCCATCTCGGCCTCCGCCTGCACCTCCTGCGCCCAGAGGTTGTCGGCGACCGGCAGGGGTTGCGGCCCCAGGCCGGTCTCGAGCGAGTCCGACAGGCTGTGCGCCGGATCGGTCGACAGGACAACCGTGCGCAGCCCGCTGCGCGCGATCGCGAGCGCAGTCGCCGCGGCGACGCTCGTCTTGCCGACCCCTCCCTTGCCGGTGTAGAGGATCGTGCGGGGGGTCATTCGGTGGCGCGATTCTACGCCCGTCGGAGCCCTCAGCGGCGGGATGCAGCGTTCACGCGCACGTCGCCCGTCACGGAGGACGAATTGCCCGCAAGGTCGCTTTGCGTACAGGGTGTACTCGTACGTGCGCTCACTCTTCAGCCTTGGCGGGACCCAGCGGATGTAGCGATCGCCGCGTGTAAATGACGCGCTGGTGGAGAGATACGTCTTTCCGCCGGAGCGCACGATGACTCCGACGCGCCCGATCTTCGACAGCCGGAACTTGAACCGCACGCCTTTGCCGCCCCTTGCGGGAGAGGGGACCGCCCGCTGCGGGTCGAGCGTCGGATCCTCCTTCAGGTAACGGGTGAACGCATCGGCGGCGCCGCAGTAGGCGGGATCGCTCGTGCCCTTGCACAGATTGCGCGCGAAGTCGCGGTTCAGAGTGTGGTAGTTCAGGTTCGCCTCGGGCCCGGTGACCCAGGAGGGCCGGCTGTAGAGCGACCACGCTCCCGTGTTGAAGCTGGCGATTCGCTGCCGGGCGGCTGCGTCCCCGGCCTGGAACCGCTCGAGCACCGCCGCGTCGCCCGTCAGCTCCGCGTGCGTACGCAGGCCGTTCACCGCCTGAAGGTGCCCGTTCAGGACATAGAGCTTGGGCGCGAAGCTGTACAGCGCGTACCAGTCACCGCTGGACTGAGGCACGCGCACCCCCCGCGGCGTGCGCTGCTCGAACGCCCCCAGGCCCCGCCGCCCGGCCTGCGTGAGTGCCGGGTCGGCGAGCCGGTCGCCGGCTCGCGCGAGCGCCTGCATGGCCGTGCCCTGCGCCATCCCCGACACCCACGGTGGGCGCCCCCCGCCGAACTCGAAGTAGTACTCCCAGGCCAGGTACCCGTTGCGCTCCACGCCGAGGCTCACGAGGTCCGATGCCATCGAGCGCAGGTCGGAGTTCTCTTCGGCCCTGCCAGTAGCCGTTCAGGCGGCCGAAGTTGGCCAGCGGATGGATCTGAAGCCCCTTCCCGGGGAAGTACTGGAAGATCACACGGCTCGCGCCGAACGTCAGCCGTGCTCCTGAGCCCGGCGGTCCCGCCTTCGCCCACCACTCCCGGTTCCGGTCCAGGATCAGGAACATGGGCCGCAGGCGGGCGGTGAGGCGCTTCTGGCGCGCGAACGATCGCAATGTGTCGAGGACGTAGTCGAGCTCGGCCCGCCGCTGTCCCGACAGCCCCCTGAGGGTGCGGCGCGCGCCGGAGTAGGACGCGACGTAGCCGGCACGCTGCTCCGCATCGATTCGCCCCGCGGCCAGGGCGCGGTCGATCGTGGTGCGGACCGGGTCTGCCTTGCGTCGCGCCCGAAGCCGGGGCCGCCGGCAGCGCCGCGAGCTGTCGCGAAGCCGCCGCAACGGCGGCGATCGCGCCCCGGACGGGGCCGTGCGTGATGTGTCGCAGACCAGCGCATGGGCGAATGGGGTCTTGTATGTTGACCCTCGTTTTCCCCGCAAGCGCCGGTCGCACGCGCTCCTGCAACGCACGCAGGCGTAACGCGGCCGACCGTCGAAAGGAAGGTCGCCTTGTCAGCTCTTCGCCGAAGCCGTCTGCCGCTGCTGCTCGCGCTCGCCCTGGTCGTGCCCACGCTCGTGGTGACCGCATGTGGAGGTGACGAGGCCTCCGGCACCGACGAGACCGCCCAGCA
Source organism: uncultured Thermoleophilaceae bacterium (assembly GCA_963771715.1). Taxonomy (GTDB): domain Bacteria; phylum Actinomycetota; class Thermoleophilia; order Solirubrobacterales; family Thermoleophilaceae; genus JACVRW01. The sequence goes on along the minus strand of CAVYUQ010000003.1, from coordinate 13,452 downwards.
GCTCATCAACCAGACCTTCAGCGGGGAGAAGAAGGTCGACAGCGGCAAGGTCAACCTGGACCTGGGCGCCAAGCTGGAGGCCACCGGCGCCGCTGCATCCCAGCTCGAGGGCCCGATCTCGCTGAAGCTCACCGGTCCTTTCCAGAGCCAGGGCGAGGACAAGCTGCCGGAGGTCGACTTCGACATGACGATCAGCGCCGGGGGCCAGAAGTTCACGGCCGGGGCCGTGACGACCGACGACCAGGCCTTCATCGCCTACCAGGGCACCGAATACCGGATCCCGCAGGACCAGTTCGAGCGCTACAAGCGTCAGGTCGAGCGGGAGTCGCGGCAGCAGAACAAGAACCAGCAGAACCAGTTCGACCTCGCAAGCCTCGGCGTCAACCCGCGCGACTGGCTCCGAAACCCCAAGAAGGAGGGCGAGGAGGACGTCGGCGGGGCGGAGACCGTGCACGTGTCCGCGGACGTGCGGATCGGGGCGCTGCTCAAGGACGTGAACGACCTGATCCGGCGAGCCGGCCGGCTGGGGCTCGAGAGCGACCAGGTGCCGCAGCGCATCCCCGAGCGCACGCAGCGCCAGATCGAAGAGTCGGTCAAGGCCGCCCAGTTCGACCTGTGGACCGGCAAGGACGACAAGATCATGCGCCGGCTCGAGATCGAGTTCAGCTTCGACCTCCCGGAGGAGTTGCGGACTCAGGCCCAGGGGGTCAGCGGCGGGACCGTCGACATCAAGGTCGAGATCGCCGAGCTGAACGAGGACCAGGAGATCAAGGTGCCGAAGAAGTCGCGTCCGCTCTCGGAGCTTCAGAGCCAGCTCGGGGTGGGTGCGCTCGGCCTGGGTGAGGGTCTCGGCGGCGGCTCGTCCGGCAGCGGCTCGTCCGGCAGCGGCTCCTCGGGCAGCGGCTCGGGCAGCGGCTCATCGGGTGGCGGTTCGTCGGGCGGCGGCTCGTCCGGGGCGGCTCTTCGGGGTCGTCCGGCGGCGGCACCGACCTCGGCACCGGCGGGGACCCGAGCATCAACTCCGAGCGCTCCGAGCGCTATCTCAAGTGTCTGAGCGACGCCAAGCGGCCCGCCGACATCGAGAAGTGCTCCGCGATCCTCGAGAAATAGCGGCCTAGCGGCATCTGCACTCCGGCTCGCGCCGGGCCGCCGGCCGTTAAAGGTCTGGCCGCCGATGCCGACCGGGATTCGAGGGACATGAATCTTCCCTCGGACCTCCAGCGCCTGCTTCCCTACATCGTGGTGGCCGTGCTCGCCGTTGCCGGCCTGCTCCTGGTCGTGCGCGGCGTGGGCGACACAGGAGGGAGTGCCGGCGTCGCTCCCGACACCGTGCAGACCGTCCGGGTGACGAGACCCCCGGCAAGGAGAAATCAGGGGGCTCGGACAACGCCCGCGGTAGCAACGGCTCCAACAACGGCGGCGGATCGGACACCGGGCGCGAGCGTACGCCGGCGAAGCGCAGCTCCGAAGGCATACATCAGCTGCGTGCAGCAGGCCACGGACACCGCAGCGCTCGAGCGCTGCCAGGCCTTCCTGCCCCGGCGCTAGCCCGCGCGCGACGGGCTCGACGTCGAAGTTGCGCTCGTAGAGCGCGGCGATCCGCTCGAGGTCCTCGGCGGTGAGGTCGGGCGCGTCCGAGGCGGCTGCCCACTCCTCGAGGTCCTCGAGATTGGCGACCGTGGGCAGAACGCACGCGATCGCATCCTGGGCGAGGATGAACTTCAGCGCTCCCTGGGCCATCGTGAACCCGTGCTCCTCGGACAGGAAGCGCAGCCGCTCGACCTTCTGCAGCCCATCGACGAGCCACTCGCGTGGGCGGTGGCTGCGATGGTCGTGTGGCGGGAAAGGTCGTCTCGAGCGTGTACTTGTCCTCCAGCAGGCCGCTCGAGGTCGGCACGCGCGCCATCACGCCCGCGCCGCTTGCGCCCGGCCGCCTCGAGGAAGTCGCGCCCCGGCTGCTGCTCCAGCACGTTGTAGACCGTCTGGAGTGACGTCGACGTTGCGCTCTTCGAGCGCGCGCAGACCCTCGTCCCGCCAGCCGATCGCCGGACCCAGCGCCACGCCGTAGTGGCGCAGCTTGCCCTCGTCGCGCAGACGCTCCAGCTCCTCGAACAGGTCGTCGCGCTCGATCGCGTCCATGCGCGGGTTGTGCAGCTGGTAGAGGTCCACGTAGTCGGTGCCGAGCCGCCGCAGGCTGGCCTCCAGCGCTGTGCGGGCATGGCTCGGGGGACCAGTCCTGGGGCCGCTCGCCCTGGGAGTGCTCCTGCCGGCGCTCGTCGAGCGCGTAGCCGAACTTGGTCGAGAGCTGGACCGACTCGCGCGGCACTCCCTCCAGGGCGCTGGCCACGATCTCCTCGTTGGCGCCCTTCCCGTACACGTCGCCGGTGTCGAAGAACGTGATCCCGAGGTCGATCGCGCGCCGGATCAGGTTGACGCCCTCGCCGCTCGTGACGGTGCCCCACCAGTTGGAGCCGAGCGCCCAGGTGCCGAAGCCGATCTCCGAGCAGCGCAGGTCGGTCGTGCCGAAGCTGCGGGTCCTCATCGCGGCGTCAGTCTAGCCTGCCGCGCGTCGTGATCCGGGGGCTTGCCCTGGCTCGCATCGCGCCGGTCCGCGATGATCGAAGCGAGGATCCCGCCGCCGAGCAGGACCAGGACGAGAGCCAGGCTGGCCTCGGGCGGCAGCTTGTAGACGTCCTCGAGCATCAGCTTCACGGCCACGACGGCGAGAATGATCGCGATCGTCTCGTCGAGGTAGCGGAACCGCTTGATCAGCCCCTCGACGAGCACGAACAGCGCCCGCAGCCCGAGCAGGGCGAAGACGTTGCCCATCCAGATCAGGAACGGGTCCCGCGTGATCCCGAAGGCGGCCGGGATCGAGTCGATCGCGAAGGCGATGTCCGCGAACACCATCGCGGCGAGGCATAGAAACAGCGGGGTCGCGTGGATCCGCCGGCCGACTCGCACGAACCACTTGTTGCTCGTGATAGGTGTCGGTGACCGGGAACACGCGCCGCACTCCCCGTACGAACAGGTTCTCGGCGGGGTCGACGTTCTCGTCCACGCCCCGGAAGATCCGGTACGCGAGCACCAGCAGCGTCGCGCCCAGCACGTAGATCACGAAGTGGAACTGCTCGATCAGCGCGACGCCGCCGAGAATCGCCAGCCCGCGAAGGACGAGCGCGAACACGATCCCCCAGAACACCAGGCGTGCCCGCTGGGCGACCGGCACGCGCGAAGTAGGCGAACAGCAGCAGGAAGACGAACAGGTTGTCGAGCGACAGCGAGCGCTCGACCAGGTAGACGGTCGTGTACAGAACGGCGTCGTCCTCGCCCTCGACGGCCCACACGACCACCGCCCGCCAGCAGGCCCACGACCAGCCAGCCGATCGACCACACGACCCCTTCGCGGAAGCTCGGTTCGCGGCCTCGGGCGAACAGCTTCAGGTCGATCGCACAGGAAGACGATCAGCGCGCCACCGAGCGCCGCGACTGGAAGCAGATCGTTCAAGGTCGGGGGATCTTGATGCCCCAGACCGCGCGATGCGGCAGACTTCTCGCCCGATGTCCTCGGAGCCACCCCGCCGAAAAGCGGTCTTTTCCACGCCGGCTGCTGAGCGCGGACGGCTGGCCGTACCTGCTTGCTGCCGCTCATCCCGGCGGCGATCGTGCTCGAGTTCGCTCATGCGAGCCCCACTGCGATCTTCGCCTTCGCGGCGCTCGGGATCGTGCCGACGGCGGCGCATGATGGGGAAGGCCACCGAGGAGCTGGCCGCGCGCTCGGGCCCCGGCGTCGGCGGCCTGCTGAACGTGACGTTCGGCAACTTCCCCGAGCTGGTGATCGCGTTCTTCGCGCTGCTGGAGGGTCTCCAGGAGGTCGTGAAGGCGTCGATCATCGGCTCGATCATCGGGAACATCCTGCTGGTGCTTGGGGCCTCGATGCTGGTCGGGGGACTCGGCCGCGACCGCCAGCACGTTCAACGCGACCGCCGCCAACGCGCAGTCGGCGATGCTGCTGCTCGCCCTGACCGCGCTCGTGATGCCGGCCGTGTATCAGCTCGTGGTCGGCGGGGGGCTGCCGGCTCCTGACGCCGAGCGCGTCGACTTCGGCTCCACCGTCGAGCACCTGAGCCTCGCGGTCGCGATCGTGCTGATCATCTCCTACGTGACCGGTCTGGTCTTCTCGCTGAAGACGCATCGGTCCCTGTTCAACCCCCCCTACGAGGAGGAGGCGTCCGGCTGGAGCGTCCGCCGCGGCGTGATCGCGCTCGCGATCGCCGGCGTGCTGGTCGGCGTGATGAGCGAGGTGCTGGTCGGATCGATCTGCCGAGGCGGCAGAGTCGATCGGCCTGAGCGAGTTCTTCATCGGCGCGATCGTCGTGGCGATCGTCGGGCAACGCGGCCGAGCACTGGGTCGCGGTGCTGGTCGCGGCCAAGGACAAGATGGACCTCGCCGTGAACATCGCGATCGGCTCCAGCACCCAGATCGCGCTGTTCGTCGCGCCGGTGCTGGTGCTGCTGTCATTCGTGTTCGGGCCGGGGCCGATGCCGCTGGTGTTCAACGGCTTCGAGCTGGCCGCGGTGATCCTCGCGATCCTGATCGCCAACCGGGTGACGCGCGGAGGGCGAGTCGAACTGGTTCGAGGGAGTGCAGCTGCTCGCGGTTTACCTGATTCTGGCGCTGACGTTCGGGTTCGCGTAGACCGTGATGGCAGCACGATCCGCTACTCCTCGCGCCGACCTCCTGGTCGTCCTCCTCGTCGTCGCCCTCCTCCTCGAGCTCGGCGCCGGTGAGGCTCACGCTGCGGGCGTCGCCGGGGTGGTAGTGGGTCTGGAACGAGACCAGCAGCTCGTCGCGGCGCACCTCGTCGACCGCGATCTCCTCGGAGATCTGCACCCAGTCGGAGCCCTCGAACTCCTCCATGTTGAAGATCTCGCCGTCCATCTCGGCGGAGTCGTCGACGACGATCAGGACCTCGGTCTGCGGATTGAAGTAGACGCCGGGCCGGGTGACGATGTCCTCGAGTGGGTGGCTGTCGGCCATGCGCCGCGTTATACCCCATTCCGGCCCGCCTATCAGGCCAGATCGCGCAGCTGACGGTCCACCTCCGCCTCGACGTCCAGCGGCGGCTGCCCCCGCGCCGGCGCGGCGCTCGTTGCGGGCGATCACGAGCTGGCGCACCTCGGCCCGCAGAGCCGCGTCCTGCTGGTCGGCCTCCGGCTGGAGCGGCCGGGTCGAGCTCCATCAGCCGCTCCACCTCGGCGTCCACGTCCAGCTCGCCCTCGCCGCGCGCCACGCCGGCGGTCGCTGCGAGCCTGCACCAGCTGGCGGATGTCGTCCTCCCGCTCGGCCCGCGCAGCAGGGCTGTTCGGCGACCGGCGCGGGGCGGGGCGGGGCGCTCGTCCACGGACAGTCCGCCCCGGCCGAGCTGGTCCAGCAGCCCGAAGGCGCCGGCGAACAGGATCGCCGCGACCGGCGCGACCACCAGCACGACGATCCAGATCACGGTGCCGAAGTCCATGCGGCAAGTGTGGCATCGAAGAGCCGGAAAATGGCGCCACGGCGGGCGAGCCGGGCCCCTCTCCGGTACCATGTTGACTCGCCAATCAGTCGTGTCGGCCGGCCGCTCGCCCGCGACCCCTCGTCGTTCCTGACAAGGAGACCTTCACGTGGTTGACCTCACCCTCACCGACGAGCAGAAAGACCTGCGCGAGCTGGCGCACAACTTTGCCGAGAAGGAGATTCGGTCCGTCGCGTGGGAGTACGACAAGGACGCCACGTGGCCGCAGGAGGTCATCGAGAAGGCGCACGAGGTCGGGCTCATGAACGCCGAGGTGCCCGAGGAGTACGGCGGGCCCGGGCTGCACGTCCTCGACGGCTGCCTGATCGAGGAGGAGTTCGGCTGGGGCTGTTCGGGCATCGGCACGTCGCTGATGTGCAACGGCCTCGCATCCGCCCCCGTGATCCTGGGCGGCTCCGAGGAGGTCAAGAAGGAGTTCCTCGGGATGCTGATCGAGGAGCCGAAGCTCGCTTCGTTCTGCCTCACCGAGCCGGAGGCCGGCTCGGACGTCGGCTCGATGCGCACCCGGGCGGTGAAGCAGGGCGACAAGTACGTGATCAACGGCTCGAAGGTGTTCATCACGAACGGCTCGCACGCGAGCTGGTACACGGTCTACGCGAAGACCGACCCCGACAAGGGTCACAAGGGCATCTCCGCCTTCGTGGTCCCGCGCGACACGCCGGGCGTGTCCGTCGTGAAGAAGGAGGACAAGCTCGGCCAGCGCGCGTCCGACACGGCCCAGATCCAGTTCGAGGACGTCGAGATCCCCGAGGAGTACCTGCTCGGCGAGGAGAACCACGGCTTCAAGCTCGCGATGATGACGCTCGACCGCACCCGCCCCGGTGTCGCGGCGATGGGCGTCGGCATCGGCCGGGCGGCGTTCGAGTTCGCCCGCGACTACTCCAAGGAGCGCATCCAGTTCGGCGTGCCGATCGCGATGCACCAGGCGATCCAGTTCATGATCGCCGACATGGCGACGAAGGTCGAGGCGGGGCGGCTGCTCGTGTGGCAGTCCGCGTGCCTGCTGGACCAGGGCAAGCGCAACACGCTCGCCGCCTCGCACGCGAAGCGCTTCGCCGCGGACTCGGCGATGGAGATCGCGACCGACGCCGTGCAGGTGTACGGCGGGTACGGGTTCATCAAGGAGTACCCGGTCGAGAAGCTGATGCGCGACGCGAAGATCATGCAGCTGTACGAGGGCACGTCCCAGATCCAGCGGCTCGTGATCGCGCGTGAGGTGCTGATGCCGCGCAAGGTCGACCAGCCGACAGAGATGGCGGCTGCCGGCGCCAACTAGCAGACAGGTCGCCGTGGCGCTCGGGCCGGACGAGCGGCCCGATCGCGTGATCGCGGTGCTCGGCATGCACCGCAGCGGGACCAGTGCGCTGGTCGGCTCGCTCCAGCAGCGCGGCCTGTTCCTGGGGCGCGCACAGCACGCGCAACACCTACAACCTGCGCGGCAATCGCGAGAACCCCGACGTGATGCGGCTGAATGAGGACGTCCTCGAGCACAGCGGGGGGTCATGGCACGCTCCGCCGCGGCGTCGTGGAGTGGGGGCCGGCCCACGTCGAGCGCGCACGCGGCATCCTCGGCGAGCATGCGGCGCGCCCGCTATGGGGATTCAAGGACCCGCGCACGCTGCTGACGCTCGATGGCTGGCTCCGGCTCGTTCCGGACCTGGAGTTCGTGGGGGTTTTCAGGCACCCCGCGCGGGTGGCGCGATCCCTCGCCGGTCGCCCGGCTCTGCAGGTCGAGGGCCCGGTCGAGCTGTGGCGTGTCTACAACGGGCGGCTGCTGGAGCTGCACCGCCGCAGCGCGTTTCCCGTGGTCTGCTTCGACGACGACTCCGACGTGCTCGGCCGGAACCTGGATCGCGTTGCCGAGATGCTCGGGTTGGCGCCCCCCACCGAGGACGAGCCGTTCTTCACCGATGACCTGCGCCGCATGGAGGAGGCAGAGCCGGCGGGCCTGCCGCCTGACGTACTCGCACTCTACGAGGAGCTGCGCGCGCTCGCGCTCTGAGTACCGGTCCCGATGGAGCCCGTCCGCGGCGATGCGCTCGTGTCCACGATCCTGATCACCCGGGCGATCGTCCGCCCGCTTCGCCGCATCACCTTGACGAGCCACGTGCGCCGCGTCAGCACCTGTGCACACGGCCCGTCACGGCCGTCGAGCGCGCAGGGGTCGGGCGCCCAGCGGTAGAGCGAGCAACGCACGGCTCGCCGTGAGCGCCGGCACGATCGCGTGACGAGCCGGGCGTTCGATCGGATGCGGCGATAGGTCGGGTGCTCCAGCACCGCTGCGCGCGCAGCCGCGCGGGCCTCGCGCATGCCCGGCTGCCTGCGCTCCGCGCTGCCACGGTCGTGAACGCGAACTACCACCGCCGCAACGCCGCGAGCGACAGCGCCGACTTCCGCCCGCGTGGGCTCGGCCGGTCTCCATCACACTCCCTCAGGGCGAGTGTACCCATTGTTACAAGCAATCGTGCCCGCCCTGGACAGGTGGTCGACGCACCGCCACGGGCCTTGCACCCCCCTCCTGCGCGATGGATGGCGGCGAGGACAGTGCACGGGTGGGCGCGAAGGGCGAGCCTAGAATGGACCCGATCTCACCGTCCGACGAAACCGACACCCAGTCCGGCTCCCGGACACGCGCAGGCAGCCCGGGCGGCGGCCGGGGAAGCCGCGCGCGCGGCGGAGGCCGCGGGCCATGCTCCGCGCGGCAGGCCATCGGACGTCTTCGGCGGCGAGGTCCGGCGCCGGGACATCTTCACGCTGCTGGTCTTCCATCTGATCGCTCGCGCCGAGAGCGGCGCCTCGTACGGCAACCAGCTGATCGAGCAGATCGAGGCGATCACGGGAGGCGCCGTGAGCCTGAACCCCAACACGATGTATCCGCTCCTGCGCGGCCTCGAGAGCTCCGGGTTCATCGAGGGGCGGTGGGAGCATCCCGAGAAGCGCAGCCGCCGGCTGTACACGCTGACAGCCGAGGGGCGGGCCGAATGCGACCGTCTCAAGCAGGGCCTGGAGCCGTTCCTCGACTCCATCATCCACAGCATCACCCTGATCAAGCAAGAAATATATGGGGACGGCCGTTAGGCCGGCCCACGGACTTAGGTCGGGCGTAGCGCGCCTGATGATCTATGGCTGAGCGCCGGCCGGCATAGCGGGCATATACTCCGGCGCGCTTCCCGGCGTGCCCGTGCAGGGACGCGGGCCCGTCCATTCCAGCGGCACAAGGAGCGCTCTCACATGTTCGTATTCAAGACCGCGGTCGTCGGCGCGGGCACGATGGGCGGGGAGATCGCCCAGACGCTGGCCGCCGCCGACCTGCCGGTCGTCCTCAAGGACATCGACCAGAAATTCGTCGATCAGGGATTGGAGAAGGCCCGCCAGGTGACTGAGGGCCAGCTGCAGGGGCTGGTCAAGAAGGAGAAGATCACGGAGGAGCAGGCGAAGGCCCAGCTCGAGCACACGCTCGGCTTGATCGCCGGCGCAACCGACTACGAGGGGTTTGGTGACGTCGACTTCGTGGTCGAGGCGGTGCCGGAGCGCATCGAGATCAAGCGGCAGGTGTTCGAGGAGCTCGACGCCGCCACGCCCGGACACGCGATCCTGGCCAGCAACACCTCGTCTCTTTCGATCACCGAGATGGGCGACGCGACTCTGCGCCCCGACAAGGTGATCGGCTTCCACTACTTCTATCCCGCTTCGGTGATGCGGCTGATCGAGGTCGTCGAGGGGGAGGAGACATCCGACGAGACAGTGCAGACGACCATCAACTTCGCTCAGCAGATCCGGAAGATGCCGATCCGCTGCGGTGAGGCGCCCGGGTTCGTCGTGAACCGGGTCCTCAACTCCGCCGCGAGCGAGATCTGGCGATACAAGGACGAGTCCGGCGCGTCCGCGCAGGAGATCGACAAGGAGATCGCCGAGGCGCGGGTCACGCCGATGGGCCCCTTCTTCCTCAGCGACCTGCTCGGGCTCGACACCGTGCTGCACGTCGCCGAGCACCTGCACAAGTCGTACGGCGAGCGCTTCTATGTCTCACCCGAGATGCAGGAGCTGGTCGCTGCCGGCAACTACGGGCAGAAGACCGGCAAGGGCTTCTACGAGCACAACGGGGGGAATTGATGGAAAGCGCAACCGCACAGCAGACCGGCGCGATCGTCGAGCGCTTCACGCTCAAGGCGTTCCTCGAGGCATGCCTCGTGCTCGAGGAGGGCGTCTCGACCCTGCGTGAGATCGAGACCGGGATGATGACCGGCGCCGGGATCCTGCCCGGGCCCTTCACCCGCGCGGACGAGCGCGGGCTGGACGAGATGCTGACGGCGCTGGAGCGCGCGCAGACCGAGTGGGGCGACCGGTTCACACCACCGACCGTCCTGCGCAGGCTCGTTGCGCAGGGGCGGCTCGGCAAGAAGAGCGGCCAGGGATTCTTTCCCTACCCACAGCCTGACGGCGACCTGGACCAGAAGGAGACCGTGCTCCTGGAGACACGCGGCCCGGTGGCGATCATCTGGCTGAACCGCGCCCCGGCGAACCCGCTCAGCCCGCAGGTCATAACCGAGTTCGGCGAGCTGTGGAAGCACTGTCACGCGAGCGACAAGATCCGCTCGGTGGTGATCGCATCCTCGAACATCTTCACGTTCTCTGCGGGTGCGGACATCAAGGAGTTCACGAAGATGGACGCGACCGCCGGCGCGGGGCTGCTGGACGGCGGCCACGCAATGCTGCGCGAGATGGAGACGTCGAGCACGACGACCATCGCGGCTGTGAACAGCATCGCCTTCGGCGGGGGTGCGAGCTGGCGATGGCGTGCGACTTTCGCATTGCCGCCGAGTCGGCAACGTTCGGGCAGCCGGAGATCAACCTCGGGATCATTCCCGGCTTCGGAGGCACGCAACGGCTGCCGCGGCTCGTGGGCGAGGGCAAGGCGCTCGAGATGAACCTGACCGGGGACGCGATCCTTGCCGAGGAGGCGCTGCGCATCGGGCTCGCCCACAGGGTTGTCCCCGACCACGAGCTGTTCGACACGGCGCTGAACTGGGCACGCAAGCTGGCCGGCCAGGCGCCGATCGCGACCGAGCAGATCAAGACCGTCTCTCACAAGGGCGACCTCGACGAAGGCATCGCCGCCGAGAAGCAGGGCTTCGCGACCGCGTTCGGTTCAGAAGACGCTCGCGAGGGAATCAGCGCTTTCGTTCAGAAGCGCAAGGCGAACTTCAAAGGGAAGTAGGTCAGTCAGCGGTCGCAGTCGGCAGACTGCGGAACCGCGGACTGCCGACCAGATGAGCACCGAACGCTTAGCTGAACTGCTACGCGAGTCAAACCGCACCGTTGCTCTGACCGGCGCGGGCATCTCGGTGCCGAGTGGCATTCCCGACTTTCGCTCGCCGGGGACGGGCCTGTGGGAAAACGTCGACCCGATGGAGGTCGCCCACATCGAGCGTCTTCCTGCGTGACCCCGAGCGCTTCTGGTCCTACTACCGGCCGCGGTTCGGCATGCTCGCCGACAAGGAGCCGAATGCCGCGCACCAAGCGCTCGCCGAGCTCGAGGCACGGGGCCTGGTGGAGGCTGTCGTGACGCAGAACATCGACACTCTGCACCGCAAGGCCGGGTCGCAGAACGTGGTCGAGGTACACGGCACGATCGAGACCGGATCCTGCTGGGAGTGCAAGACCGGTTACCCGCTCGAGGACGTGGCCGGGATGTTCGACGACCACGGCGTCGCACGCTGCGCGTGCGGCGGACGCGGTGAAGCCCGACGTCGTGCTGTTCGGCGAGATGCTCCCCGAGCAGGCGATGGAGGACGCCCACGCGCTGTGCTCCGGTGCCGACCTGTTGCTCTGCGTCGGCACCTCGCTCGAGGTGTATCCGGTTGCCGGGTTGCCGGAGGTGACCCGCCGCATGGGCGGGTCGATCGCGATCATCACGATCGGCCCCACCCCCTACGACTCGGAGGCCGACGTGCGGCTCGGTGGCGACGTCGTGACCGAGCTCGAGGCGCTGCTGCGCGTGCTGTGAGCCGCGGGGCGGACCGCATCGCGGCGGGAGCGTGTCGTCGCCGCATCGCCGCAGGTTGTGTTCGCGTTCCTGGCCGACCTCGAGAACCACTGGCTGCTGACTGACCGATTCGTCGAGGTACTTACGCTCGAGCGGCCGCCGGGAGGCGGGCCGGCACGGGGCGGCACAGTCCGGATGAGGGGCCCGCTGGGACTCGGGCGCACGGTCCGTACCCGGGTGGTGGAGGTGGACGCCGGCACAGTGCGATCGCCGGGACGGCCTCCGTGGGTGAGGCGCACCGAGGCACATAGTGCGCTGGACTCTCTCCCAGGATCCACGGGGGGAGACCCGCGTGCAGCTAGAGGGCGACGGTCGCACGGGCTGGGGGCACGCAGGGGGGGCTGCTGCTGGCCGCGGGAGGCCGCTGATGGCTCGAGCGCCGCTTCATTTCGATCCTGCAGACGCTGGCGCGGCGCCTTTCCCGTCGACGGTCAGGATTCGTCCGCGTAGCGACGCCGGCGGGCGATTCGCTCCAGCGAGGCGAGGAGGTCGGCAAGCTCCTCGGTTTGATCCAGCGGCAGCTCGCCCGTCAAAGCTGCCTGTGCCAGCCTGACGGCCGCAGCGGCGTCGCCGCCGGCTTGACCCTCGGCGGCCAGTGCCTCCGTCGCTGCCCGGGTGACCAGAGCGGCCTCGACGGGGTCGGCCGTGGTCGAGGTCCAGCCGTGCGCGCAGCAGGAGCTCCTCGCTCGGCCGGCCGGCCGGCCGGCGCCCCGACATCATGCCGGCCATCTCCTCCTGCGGAGACAGCATCCGACCCACGCCTCCCTGCGCTTTGCGCGCTCGAGCGGGATCACGAGTGCCTTGCGCCACGAAGCCCTCCACGACATCGTCTCCCGTGCCGTAGCCGAGTCTCACCCGCTGCACGTCAGCGATGGTCGAGATCGCGAACGTGTGGGTCCTGCGCTGCGACGCGGTGGGCTGAGACAGCGCTGGTTGACCAGCGCGAGTGCCTGCTCCACCTCGGCCGCGGCGGCATCCCGGCCTTTTCGCATTCACGCAGCCAGCCGAGCCGCGGCGCCGGCGTCCGCGAAAGGCCTCGGCCGCAATCACCACCGCGCGCGTGACCGGCCACCGGCTCCGGAGCGGTCGACGCCGGGTTCGAGCGGGCGCGGCGCGGCGACCGCGCAGGCGGCTGCGTCGTTGCGGGTGCATAGCCCGGAACGCGACCACGGCGAACGTCTTGGCCGTCCGGGCCGGCGCCTCAGGTAGCGGCCGTCAGCCGGCCCGAGTGGAAAAGGGAAGTCGAGCTCGCAGAACCGGAAGAGCTGCCCGGCGCGGACGTCGAGAGGCTCACTCCCCCACGTGGGCGCATGGCTCGAAACCCCTTCGCTCTTTTTTGCGCTTCACGCGGATCGAGTACTTCGAGGGCGTCGTGCGCACGATCGGGTTCTCGATGTCCGTCAGGCGATCCACGAAGCGATCCCACTGGTTGCTGGAGAGCAGCCTGCGCGCCTGGCGGCCGAGCCGCTGGTTGGGCCCGAAGAGGGGCCGCCAGCCGACGTGGATGTGATCGGCATGATCGCCCATCGCGATCGTGGTGCCGCCGATCTCGAGCAGCGAGATGATCTGTGCCGGCTGCATCGCGCCCTGAAGCGTCATGAGCTTCCGAACAGTCGTTTCGGTGATCTCGCCCTTGCCCTGGTGGCCCAGGATCGGCGTGCCGTTGATCGCCGAGATGTCGACTGCGTTCCCGGAGCTGTGGTGCGAGACGTTTCCCGCTCTTGGTCCAGGAAGCCGTGGCCGCACTTCAGCGAGCTGACCGTCGGCCGGAGGCCCGAGGCTGCCAGGAACTCGAGCGTCGCGAGCACCCGGCGGTCGACCTGCCCG
>CAVYUQ010000002.1:0-90697 GCA_963771715.1 uncultured Thermoleophilaceae bacterium | reverse complement strand
ACACAGCCTCTCCACGGCGTTCGTCCCGGAGCTGATGGGACGGTTGGGTGCGGCGCTCCCGCGCTGGCGAGTTCGTCATCGGCTCGGCTGGAGCCTCGAGGTGACGAGCATGGTGGCGGAAGGGCAAGCGACGGTCGGGCTCGTGCGTTACGCCGAAAGCAGTGACGGATTGCGCGTCGCGACGGTCGGACATGAGCCGGCGGTGGTCTGCGTCGGACATGGACATCGGCTTGCCGGGCGCTCACGCGTCGGGCTCCAGGACCTCGCCGCGGAGCGTTGGGCGGTGATGGACCGCGAGATGGCGCCGCGCCTGGCCGACGTCTTCATCGCGAGCTGTCTCGCGAATGGCTTCGAGCCCGACATCGCGGAGAGGGTCTCGGGCGCGGACTTCCAGGCCATGCGACCGGCGTTCGAGCGGATCGCCGCGGGAGCGCTGGTCGCCCAGGTGGGTGCTTCTCTCGCCGATCCGCTCAAGGCGTTCGGTGTCTGCTGCGTTCCTCTGGACAGGTCGATGCCCGCGATCCCCATCGATGCCGTATGGCGAGACGACGATCCGCTGGCACATCGAGTGATCGCGAGCGCCCGTCTGGTCGGTCAGGGCGCCTGGTGGATCGCCGCGCAGCGGGGAAGCTGAGCGCCGCCCGCCCTGGCATAAGCGACGTCTATCGATCCAGAGCGAGGTTGCGTTGCCGATCGGGCCCCAGGCCACGTACAACCCGGCGAGTCGTGAGAACCAAGGCCGTCACCGCCGCCCTCGCCGCTGTCGTGGTCAGCACCTGGAGCGCAGCGATCCAGCCCCGGCGCCCGCAGCGTCCGCGGCTCCGGGTGCCGTTGCCGCGAAAGCGGACCGTGCCTCGTTCGGGTCGGGCTTTCGCAGCCGCCAGGTCCGGGTGAATGGCATCCGCATCCACTTCCAAACCGCCGGCCGCGGAGAGCCGCTGCTCCTCATCCACGGCTTCCCGCAGACGAGCTACGCATGGCGGCGCGTGGCGCCCAGGTTCGCGGCCAACCGCTCGGTCGTCGTGCCCGATCTCCGCGGTCACGGCGATTCCAGCCACCCGCGCGACGGGTACGACACCGGCCAACTGGCGGACGACATGTTCGCGCTCATGCGCCGACTCGGCCACGAGCGCTTCGAAGTCGCCGGCCACGACTTCGGCGGCGCCGTCGCGTACGCCCTGGCCGCCCAGCACCCCGACGCCGTCGAGCAACTCAGCATCATCGAGGCCGCGCCCCCGGCGTTCGGGCAGACCGAAGGACAGCTCGCGGCGCCGCAGGCGTTCTGGTTCGTCTGGCTGGCCCGCCAGGGCGGGGTCGCGCGAGGCGTTGATCCGCGGGCGCGAACGGCAGTTCCTCACGCCGTTGTTTCGCGACTACAGCCGCCACTTCGATCGCATCCGCGGTCGCGAGCTCGACGAGTACGTGCGTGGCTACCGGCAGCCAGGCGGGATCACCGGGAGCCTGAACCTCTACCGCCGGCAATCGGTGTCCGAGCGCCAGAACCGCGAGTTCTTGCGGACCCCGCTGTCGATGCCGATCCTCGGCGTCGGCGCCCAGGACAGCTTCCCCAACATCGGTGAGGTCGTCCGCCCCGCCGGACCCAACGTGACCGGAGTCGTCATCCCCAATGCCAACCACTTCGTCCTCAGCGACAACCCAACGGCGCTCACCCGGGCGCTGCGCACCTTCTTCGACAGCGACGAACGCCGCGCCGGGTCAGCGGCGACGCGATGAAGACGATGCGCCCGAGAACACCCAACGACGCGCCCGTCCAGCTTGTCGTCGAGCTGCGTGTTCGCCCGGGTGCGCAGGACCGGGCACACGAGTCACTCGCTCGGCTCGTCAGCGCTACCCATCGCGAGGACGACGGGTGCGTGCGCTTCGAGGTCGGCGTCGACGAGCTCGACGACACCCGTTTCGTCGGCTACGAGGTGTGGGCGTCGCAGGACGCCCTCGATCGGCACGCCAACCAGCCGCACACCCAGGCGTTCCTCGAAGAGGCGCGCGCCTTCGCGACCGACCCCGACGCCCCGCTGACCGTGTCGCGCTGGTTGCCGCTCGACGCGCTCAGGGCCGCCGACTACCGCCCACGGCCGCCGCGACCCTCGACGCCGGCCCCGCCGCCCGCGGGATTCGAGCACCGCGACGCCGAGGTCGGCGGGGTCCGGCTGCACTACGTCATTGGCGGCGCCGGCGATCCGGTCGTCCTGCTGCACGGCTTCCCGAACTCCTGGTACGCCTGGCGAGACGTCATGCCGGCGCTCGGCGCGCGCCACACGGTGCTCGCGGTCGACCTGCGCGGCTTGGGGGACTCCGACCGGCCAGGCCATGGCTACGACCTGCAGGCCACCTCACAGGACATCGCCGGCCTGGTCGACCAGCTCGGCCTCGGACCGGTCTTCCTCGCGGGCCAGGACTGGGGTGGCTCGACCGCGTTCGGGCTGACGGCCGCCCATCCCGAGCGCGTGCGTGCGCTCGCGGTGCTCGAGGCGATGCCCTCCGGCCCCTGGAGCGGACAGGACGCGAAGGCCGGACCCTGGTTCGCCGCGTTCCACCGGATCCATGGGCTTCCGGAAGCGCTCGTCGCCGGCCGCGAGGACGAGTACCTCGCTTGGTTCTACGACGCGTTCAGCGCCTCCCCAGGCGTCCCGACCGCGGCCGCCGTCGACGAATACCTGCGCACCTACTCCGCACCAGGAGCGATGCACGCCGCGTTCGAGCGATACCGCCGCGTGCCAGAGGAGATCCGCTACAACGGCCAGCCCGGCAAGACGCCGCTCACCCTCCCGGTGCTCGCGGTCGGCGGCGAGCATCTCTTCGGTGCGGCGGTCGCCGAGAACCTCCGCGCCGCGGCGACCGACGTCCGCGAGGTGGTCTTGCCGGGGTGCTCGCACTACCTCTCCGAGGAACGCCCCGACGACGTCGCGCAGCTCCTGCTCGACTTCTTCGCCGGCCGCTGATCAGGTCGAGGGAACTCGTCGGCGCGGCCGTAGCGGGAGTACGAACCGGCCGACGAGATCCTGCCCGTACCGAGTCGACAGACCTCAGGTGCGGGACGCTAGACGTCGCGCCGGGTGATGGCCCAAGCCGCGGCGCCCAACGAGATCGCGACCCATGCGGCGAGAACAAGTGCTCCTGCGCCGCTGGAGAGGACGCCGTCGCCCGCCGCCATCACCGTGGTGAACGCCGCCGCGGCGGAGCTCGGCAGGTACTGCAGGATGGAGTCCCAGCTGGCGGGCAGGAGGCCACCGGCAAGGGCCGGGAGGAGGAGGACGCCTGCGACGAGGGCGCCGATGCTGCCGGCCACGCTGCGCAGCAGAACGCCGAGGCCGAGTCCGATCAGGGCGATCGAGGTGATGTAGCCGGCCATCCCGAGCAGTTCGCGCAGGACGCCGCTGTCGGTGAGCGCGACGGTCGCGCCATCGCCGGAGGAGAGAATGGCCATGCCGATGCCGAAGGTGGCCAGGACCGCGAGCAGTGCCGCAGGCAGGACGACGGCAGTGAGCGCGACGGCCTTGGAGACGACGACCTGCCAGCGCCGTGGCGCGGCGGCAACCGTGGCGGTGATCATCCGCGAGCTGTACTCCCGGGCTCCGGCCAAGGCGCCCAGAACGCCGACCACGAGCACCGCGAAGTCGGCGCCGGTGAGAACGGTTTCCAGCGGGCTGTCGCCTCCGAAGCCGTCGCCGTCGTCGTCGGGGAGGGCGCCCGTCGCCAGGAGCGCCCCGATCGCGCCGATGCCGACCAGGATCAACAGGACGGTGCCGAGCCCGATCCACGTGCTGCGCAGGGTGCGGATCTTGATCCACTCGGAGTGGATGGCTCGCCCGAGGGTCTGGCGTTGCGTCGTGATCGGTGCCCTCGTGGAGGGGGACCTCGGTTCGATTACGGTGGCGGTGGTCATCAGGGGTCCTTTCGTATTCGTGGCTAGAGGAGAAGCAGGGCGGGTCACTGGACGGTTCCGGCGTACTCGACGCTGTCACGGGTGAGCTCGAGGTAGGCGGACTCGAGCGAAGCTGGGACCGGCGCCAGCTCGTGGAGCGTGAGCCCGTGCCTGCCGGCGATGTCGCCGATTGCTCCGGCGGTGAGACCGCGGACCTCGAAACGGCCGCTCTCGTGCGAGGTCAGGGTCACGCCGTCCCCGTCCAGCAGCGATGCGAGCGCGCCGGCATCCGGGGAGGCGACGATGATGGCGTCGCCCGAGGACTCGGCGATGAAGCCGGCCATCGAGGTGTCGGCGAGGATCCGGCCCCGGCCGATGATCAACAGGTGGTCGGCGATCAGCTGCATCTCGCTCATGAGATGCGAGGAGAGCAGGATGGTGCGCCCTTCCTCGGCGAGTTCGGTGAGCAGAGCGCGGATCCATTGAATGCCGTCGAGGTCGAGACCGTTGACGGGCTCGTCGAGGATCAGCACCTTCGGGTCGGCCAGCAACGCAACGGCGATGCCCAACCGCTGGCCCATCCCGAGCGAGAACGAACCCGCCGACTTGTTCGCCACTTCGGTCAGCCCGACCGATGCGAGCACCTCGTCCACGCGCGCCGATCCGACCCCAACCGTCGCACCCAGCGCGAGGAGGTGGTTCCGAGCGCTGCGCTTGAGGTCGACGCCCTTGGCGTCGAGCAGCGCGCCGACCTCCGCAAGGGGAGCTGGGGACTCGACGTACGGCCGGCCGTTCACCAGCGCGGCTCCGGCGGTCGGGCGGTCGAGCCCCAGGATCATCCGCATCGTCGTGGACTTGCCGGCGCCGTTGGGGCCGAGGAACCCGGTGACGACCCCGGGCTGGATAGTGGCGCTGATCGCATCCACGGCGAGCTTCTCGCCGTAACGCTTCGTGAGCTGCTGCAACTCGATCATGGTTCTTCCTCTCAGGCATTTGGTGGTGTGCCAAGAGGATCGGACGAAAACGACGAGTCGTCATCGTCCAGCCGAATCGATCGCGTCTACTGCATCCGCAGTACGACGGGTCAGTCGGGCGGGGGCGTTCCCGCGCGCACCAGCCCTGACTGGTACGCGTGCACCACGAGTTGGGCCCGGTCACGAGCCTCGAGCTTGGCCATGGCGCGGTTGGCGTGGGTCTTGACCGTGAACGGCGACAGGTACAGCCGTGCGGCGATCTCGTCGTTGCTCAAACCGTGCCCGACGAGTGCCACGATCTCGCGTTCGCGCTCGGTCAGCGAGTCGAGCGGGATATCGCCGGCGTCCCGGACGCCGTCGCTCGGGCGCGACAGGAACCGTCCGATCAGGGCGCTCGTCGCGCGGGGCGAGAGCAGGGAGTCACCGGAGGCGACCACGCGAATGGCCTCGATGAGCACCGCGGGATCGACGCGGTCGGCTCGCTCCTCACCCTCGGCGTCGTGTGCACCGGCTTCGCGTTCGTGATCTTCCACTCGCTCGTGGCGAGCGACGGCCCGGCGCGAGCGTCGCTGGTGGGCTACATCGCTCCGGTGTTCTCGATCTTCTACGGCGTCGTGCTGCTCGACGAGAGCTTCACGGTGTTCACGGTCGCCGGCCTCCTGCTGATCCTCGGAGGCTCCTGGCTAGCCGCGGGCGGCGAGCTGCCCGCACGCCGCCGCGATGTTGGGCCGCGGGTGAGCCGCACGGTGGTCCGGATGCCGCGCTCCTCGAGGGCGGCGCG
This sequence comes from uncultured Thermoleophilaceae bacterium, assembly GCA_963771715.1. GTDB lineage: Bacteria > Actinomycetota > Thermoleophilia > Solirubrobacterales > Thermoleophilaceae > JACVRW01. Next base: position 85,059 of record CAVYUQ010000002.1, on the reverse strand, counting down.
GAACGCGGCGATCGCGTCGCGGCCTGAGCCGCGGTAGCCCGAGTCGGTCGGGTTGTACGGGATCAGGTTGACCTTGAAGGCGCGCTCGGGCTTCAGCAGCGCGGCGAGCGCGAGCGCCTGCTCGTAGCGGTCGTTCACGCCGTCGAGCATCAGGTACTCCACGAACACCTGTCGCTTCCTGCGCTCGTGCCAGCGCAGGCAGGCGTCGAGCACGTCGCGCAACGGGTAGCGGTCGTTCACCGGCATCAGCTCGGAGCGCAGCGCCTCGTCGGCGGCGTGGATCGACAGCGCGAGGCGCACCGGCGGGCCCTCCTCCGCCATCCGCTCGATGCCCGGGATCCAGCCGACCGTCGACACCCCGATGTTCGAGTGTGCGATGCCCACGTCCGGCAGCCGCTCGCAGGCGGCGAGCACGGCGTCGAGGTTCATCAGCGGCTCGCCCATGCCCATGAACACGGCGTGGTTCACCTGCTCCTTGCGGCGGAAGTGGAGCGCCTGGTCGAGGATCTCCGAGGCCGTCAGGTTGCGCCCGAAGCGCATCGCGCCCGTGGCGCAGAAGGTGCAGGTGAGCGGGCAGCCGGACTGGCTCGACACGCACAGCGAGCGGCGGCCGTCCCGGTAGCGCATCAGCACGGCCTCGACCGGTCGCCCGTCGTGAGTCTCGAAGAGGATCTTCTCGGTGCCGTCGGAGGAGAGCGCGTCGCTGAGCGGGCGCAGCGACGAGAAGGGAACCTCGTCGGAGAGCTGCTCGCGGAGGCCCAGCGGGAGGTTCGTCATCTCCTCGTACGAGCCGGCCCCGCGCGCGGCCCACTCCCACACCTGGCGCGCCCGGAAGCCGGGCTGCTCCCTCGCCGCCAGGCGCTCGTCAAGCAAAAGCAGGTCCACGCGGAAAAAGTGTGGCGCATCGCGGCATGAGATCCGGCGCGCCGGGGCAAAAGAATGCCGGTGGCACCCCCTTTGCGAGACACGATCCCCGTGTCCGGGGATCGGCAAATGCTGGACGCGGTTCTCGACGCCGCGGCCTCGCTCATCGTGGTGGCCGATCCGCACGGCACGCTCGTACGCTGGAACCGCGCCTGCGAGCAGCTGCTCGGGTGGACGGCCGCCGAGCTCCGGGAGCCGCGGGCGCTGCTCGACCTGGTGCCGAACGACGAGCGACCCATCGCCGTGGCAGCGCTCGAGGCGCTTGCAGAGGGCGGGTCGCCCGTCAGGACCGAGTTCCAGTGGCGCACGCGCGACGGCGGGCTGAGGCTGATCGAGTGGTCGATCACCGTCCTCGCGGCGGCCGACGGCTCCGTCACGCACGTGGTGTGGACCGGCATCGACGTGACGGAGACGCGCCAGTGGGCCGCCGAGCGGGTGGCCGCCGAGGAACGGCTTCGCCACATCGCCGACCACGACGCCCTGACCGGGCTCTACAACCGGCGCCGCTTCGAGCAGGAGCTCGACCGCCACATCGTCCACGGCCGCCGCTACGGCATGGACGGCGCGCTGCTGGTGATCGACCTCGACCGCTTCAAGGAGGTGAACGACGGCCACGGCCACAGGGCGGGTGACCGCGTGCTGGCGGAGGTGGCCTCCGTGCTGCGCGCCCGGCTGCGCGAGAGCGACATCCTGGCCCGCTTCGGCGGGGACGAGTTCGCCGTACTGATGCCACACGGCGGGGCGCCCGAGGCGGCCGAGCTGGCGAACCTGGTGGTGAACGCGGTGCGCCGCGAGGTCTCCACACCGGCGGGCCCGCTCGACGCGAGCGTGGGTTGGGCCCTCTTCGAGGACGCAACGACCTCGTCCGACGAGGTGCTCTCCCGCGCCGACGACGCTATGTACGCCGACAAGGCGGCGGGCGGCACCCCGACGAGGCATCTGCGCTCGGTGGAGTAGGGGCGGGCGGACACCTAGGACGACCGTCCTGCCTAGGGCACCGTATGGGTGCCTAAAGCAGGACGGTCGACGCGCGTAGCCTCCCGTCCATGCGACTCGCCAAGTTCCTCGCGCACGCCGGCGTCGCGTCGCGGCGCGCTGCTGAGGGGATCGTGGCCGAGGGGCGCGTGACGGTTCATGGCGAGGTCGTTACGGATCCGGCACGCGACGTCGACGAAACGAGCGCTGTGGCGCTCGACGGGCGCACCGTGGCGCCCGAGCCGCACGAGGTGCACGCGCTGAACAAGCCGGCCGGGGTCGTGTCGACGGCGCGCGACACCCACGGCCGGCCGACCGTCGTCCAGCTGGTGCGGTCGGCGCGCCGGCTCTACCCCGTTGGGCGCCTCGACGCCGACACCACCGGCCTGATCCTGCTCACCAACGACGGCGACCTGGCCGAGCGCCTGACGCATCCTCGCTACGGGGTGAAGAAGGTCTACCGGGCGCGGATCCAGCCGGCGCGGCTGTCGCCGCGGGCGCTCGAGGCGCTGCGGGAGGGCGTCGAGCTGGAGGACGGGCGTACCGGTCCCGCAGACGTGCGCCAGCCGGCCCCAGGCGTGCTCGAGCTGACGCATCCGCGAGGGCCGCAAGCGCCAGGTTCGGCGCATGGTGGAGGCCGTGGGGCACCGCGTGGTCGAGCTGGAGCGCGTGGCGTTCGGCCCGCTCGGCCTCCGCGGCCTGGAGCCCGGCAAGAGCCGCCGCCTCACGAAGGCGGAGGTGGACCGCCTGCGCCGCCTGTCAGAGCCGGGGTCGAAGCGGGCGCCGCGCGGGCGGCCCCCGGGAGACCGCGCGAAGCCGCGGGGAGCGGGCGCGAAGCCCGCCCGCCCGAGGCCGCGCGCTCGGCGACGTCCTCAGCGCTAGTCGTTCGCGCCGGCGGCGCGCGCCGCAGTCCTCCGGCCGGCATTCCTGTGCGATTCGCGCCGCCATCACGGCTCGCGCGTCGAACTGCTGCATGGGGTTCCTCTCGTCGCCGGTGCGGGCCGTGCCACCGCCGCACCCGCCGCGTTGGCGGGCTCTAGGGCGCTCGCGGCTGCCACAATCCGGCGCCGCATGAAGCTGCGCGCGCTCAGAGGCGCCATCACCGTTCCCGAGAACGACGCCGACTCGATCCTCTCCGCCACCGAGGAGCTCGTGCGCGAGGTGATGGAGCGCAACTCGCTCGCGCCCGACCAGATGGTGAGCTGCATCTTCACCTGCACCGACGACCTCGACGCCGAGTTCCCCGCCGTGGCGGCGCGCCGGCTCGGCCTGTCCTCCGTCCCGCTCCTGTGCGCGCGCGAGATCGACGTGCCGGGCGCGCTTCCGCGCGTGATCCGGCTGCTGCTGCACTGCTATGCCGACCCCGACAGCGAGCCGCGCCACGTGTACCTGCGCGAGGCGGAGTCGCTGCGCCGCGACCTTCAGGGCGCCCAGTGACCGGGCTCGAGTTCAACGCCCGCCTTCGCGACATCCCGGTGTACCCCGCGGCGTCCACCTACGCCTTCGACGGCGAGCTCGTGAAGCTCGCCTCGAACGAGACGCCCTTCCCGCCGCACCCCCAGGTGCTCGAGGCGGTCGAGGCGCACCTGCGCACGCTCAACCGCTACCCCGACCCCGAACGCACGCTGCTGCGCCGGCGCCTGTCGGAGCGGACCGGCGTGCCGGCCGGCCGGATCGCCATCGGCAACGGCTCGTGCGAGCTGCTGCTCGCCGCCGCCGAGGCGATGCTCGAGCCCGGGGCGGAGCTGGTCTACGCCTGGCCCTCGTTCTCGATCTACCCGCACCTCGCCGCCATGTCCGGCGCCCGCGCCCTGACCGTGCCGCTCAACGACGCCGGCGAGCACGACCTCGAGGCGATGGCCCGCGAGGTCACCGCCGCCACGCGCATCGTGATCGTGTGCAACCCGAACAACCCGAGCGCCACCGCGCTCCCGCCGGCGGCGATCGACGAGTTCGTGGCCGAGCTGCCGCGCCACGTGGCCGTGATCGTGGACGAGGCGTACGTTGAGTTCTCCTCGCTCCAGGACCCGGACGAGTCGATCGCGCTGCTCGACCGTCACCCCAACCTGATCCTGCTGCGCACCTTCTCGAAGGTGTACGGCCTCTGCGGGCTTAGGGTGGGCTACGCGCTCGGCTCGGAGGAGTTCCGGCTGGCGGTCGACCGCGTGCGCCAGCCCTTCTCCGTGAACGCGCTCGCGCAGGCCGCGGCTACCGAGGCGCTCAACCACGTGGACGAGCTCGAGCGGCGCGTGGAGCAGACCGCGATCGAGCGGATGCACGTGGAGTCGGAGCTCCAGGAGCGCGGCCTCGAGACCACCGACAGCCAGGCGAACTTCTCCTGGGTGTCGGTCGGCGAGCGCGACGAGGGCGACGTCGTGGGCGGTCTCGCGGAGCGCGGAGTGATCGTCCGCGCGGGCAAGGCGCTGGGCCAGGAGGGCTGGATGCGCGTGACCTACGGCACCCGCCACGAGAACGACCGCTTCCTCGCTGCGCTGGATCAGCTGCTCTGAACCTGCTACAAAGACTCGTGATGTCCCGTCTGGCCACGCCGACTTCTTGCAAGAGCGCCTCCCCGCGCTCCGCTCGGCGTGCCCACTCGCGCTGCCCCTATCGATTTAGCTAGGCGTCCGGCAACGGCCCAAGCCGTGCCGAGTTTCGTGGACCGCCGGACGCCCCTCCGAATCGTCGTAGCACCAACCACTTTTGAGAGGCTTTAGGGACAGATGATGATCGTGATGAAAGAGGGGGCGAGCCAGGCGGAGGTAGACGCCGTGGTGAAGCGCGTCGAATCAGTCGGCGCTCATGCCCACATCTCAGCCGGCGAGCTCGTAACCGTGATCGGCGCGATCGGCGACCGCGAGCACGTGGCCAACCTCGGTCTCGAGGGCGCGCCGGGCGTGGACCACCTGGTGCCGATCCTCAAGCCGTACAAGCTCGCGTCGCTCCAGTACCGGCGCGACGAGCGCACGGTGCTGGAGATCGACGGACGCCGCATCGGCGGCGACCACTTCGCAACGATGGCCGGGCCGTGCACTGTCGAGTCGCGCGAGGTGCTGCTCGACGCGGCGCGGACGGTGAGGGACGCGGGGGCGCAGTTCCTGCGCGGAGGCGCCTACAAGCCGCGCACATCGCCGTACTCCTTCCAGGGTCTGGGCGAGGCCGGTCTCCGGCTGCTCGCCGAGGCGAAGGCCGAGACCGGCCTGCCGATCGTGACCGAGCTGCTGGACGTGCGCGACCTCGATCCCGTGCTCGAGGTGGCCGACGTGGTGCAGCTCGGCGCGCGCAACATGCAGAACTACACGCTGCTCACCGAGGTGGGCCGCGCGGGCAAGCCGGTGCTGCTGAAGCGCGGCCTGTCGGCCACGCTCGAGGAGCTGCTGATGGCGGCGGAGTACATCCTCAAGGAGGGCAACGAGCAGGTGATGCTCTGCGAGCGCGGCATCCGCACGTACGAGCCGAGCTACCGCTTCACGCTCGACCTGATGGCCGTGCCGGTGCTGCGCGAGCTGACGCACCTGCCGATCGTGATCGACCCGAGCCACGCGGCGGGCAAGCGCTCGCTGGTGGAGCCGCTGTCTCTGGCGGCGGCGGCGGCCGGCGCCGACGGCATCATCGTCGAGATCCACCCGTGCCCCGAGGAGGCCGTCTGCGACGGCCCGCAGGCGCTCTACACCGACGACTTCGCGGCCTACCTGCGCAAGCTCGAGGCGGCGGCCGAGCTGGCGGGCAAGACGTTCACGACGGTCGGATGACAGCGCTGCGCACGCGGCCGAGCCGCGTGCTTGCGCCACGGCCGTGCGCATAGCCGTCCTCGGCGTGGGGCTGATCGGCGGCTCGATCGGCCTGGCGGCGCACGACCACGTCGAGGACGCCGAGGTCATCGGCTTCGGCCGCGACCCGGAGCGCCTGCGCACGGCGGTCGAGCGCGGCGCCATCGACCGTGCGGCCGCGTCGGTGGCCGAGGCCGTCGATGGTGCCGAGCTGTGCTTCGCCTGCGCGCCGGTGGGCGCGCTGCCCGAACTGGTGCGCGCTGCCCTCGACGCATCGGGCCCCGACGCGCTCGTCACCGACGTGGGCTCCACCAAGCAGGACCTCGTCGAGCGGACGCCCGACCCGCGCTTCGTGGGCGGGCACCCGATAGCTGGTGCCGAGACCGCCGGCGTGGAGCACGCCCGCGCGGACCTCTTCCAGGGCGCGGTCTGGTACCTCACGCCGCACGAGCAGTCGGGCGGGCTGCTGTACGAGCGGCTGCACCGCTTCGTGGTCGACGTCGGGGCTCAGCCCGTCGCGGTGGACGCCGAGACCCACGACCGCCTCGTCGCCGTCTTCAGCCACCTGCCGCACGTGCTCGCCAACGTGCTGGCCTCGCAGGCCGCCGGGCGGCTGCTCGAGCACGGCGACGCGCTCCGCCAGGTCGGCCCCAGCTTCCGCGACATGACCCGAGTGGCCGGCGCGAACACCGCGATGTGGAGCGACATCTACCGCTCCAACCGCGCGGCGATCATCGAGGAGATCCGCGGCTTTCGGCGCGAGCTCGACGAGGTGGAGCGGCGCCTCGCGGCGGGGGACGTGGAGGACTGGAACGACCGCGCGCGCGACGACCGCCGCACCCTGCTCGAGGCGGGCTCCGCGGAGGGGCCGGTCCACGAGCTGCGCCTGACCGTGCCGAACCGCCCCGGTATCGTCGCCCAGGTGGCTCTCGAGCTCGGCAGGGCGGGCGTGAACATCGTCGACATGGCGCTCGCGCCGGCGTCGGACATGCGGACCGGCGCGATGAGCCTGTGGATAGCCGGCGATTCCCAGGCCGACCGTGCGCGCGAGCTGATCGGTGCGCTCGGCTTCCCGGTCGGCGGCGAGTGAGCTCCACCGTTCGCTTCGACCCTCCCGGCCCGCTCCGGGGCGACTACACGCCCCCGGCCGACAAGTCGATCTCCCACCGGGCGGCGCTGTTCGGAGCCATGGCGGACGAGCCGGTCACGGTCGTGAACTACCTGGACTCCGAGGACACGCGCTCCACGCTCGCGGCAGTGATGACGCTCGGAGCGGCGGTCGAGGAGGAGAGCGAGGGCTGCCTGCTGCTGCGCGGCATCGGGCTGCACGCGCCGCTCGAGGCCACCGGCGGGCTCATGAACGTGGGCAACGCCGGCACGCTGATGCGGCTGCTGCCGGGCTGGCTCGCGGGGCAGCCGGGCGGAGTCTGGACGCTCGACGGGGACGCCTCGATCCGTCAGCGGCCCGTGGACCGGATCGCCGAGCCGCTGCGCCTGATGGGCGCGAGCGTGGATGTGCGCGACGGCCGCTTCCCGCCCCTCACGGTTCGCGGGGCGGAGCTCACGGGCATCGAGTACGACCTTCCGGTCCCGAGCGCGCAGGTGAAGTCGTGCGTCCTGATCGCCGGCATGCTGGCGGACGGATCGACGACCGTGACCGAGGGCTCCACGAGCCGCGACCACACCGAGCGCATGCTGCGCCGCGCCCAAGTGCCGTTCGAGCGCGACGGGCTGCGAATCACGGTCGCCCAGGTGGACGAGCTCGAGCTGGACAGGGTGGTCGTGCCCGGCGACCCCTCCTCGGCCGCCTTCATAGTGGCCGCGGCCATCCTCGTGAGCGGCTCGCGCGTGGTGGTGAGGGACGTGGGGCTGAACTGGACCCGCACCGGCTTCTTCCGGATCGCCGAGCGCATGGGCGCGGTGATCGTCGGCGAGCTCGAGGAGCCCGGCACGGAGGCGGACGAGGAGCCCGTGGGCGAGCTGGACGTGGCGTCCGGGCCGCTCGAGGGCACGGTGGTCGAGGCGGACGAGGTGCCGCTCGCGATCGACGAGCTGACGCTGGTGGGCCTGCTGGGCGCGCACGCGGAGGGCGAGACCGTGGTGCGGGGGGCCCACGAGCTGCGACTGAAGGAGTCGGACCGGATCGCGGGCGTGGTGGAGGGGCTGCGCGCCCTCGGTGCCGACATCGAGGCCACCCCGGACGGATTCGTCGTGCGCGGCGACGGCTCGCCTCTGCGCGGCGGGACGATCGACGCGAAGGGCGACCACCGCATGGCGATGCTCGGCGCCGTGGCGGGACTTGCGTCGGTCGAGGGCGTCGAGGTGGTGGGGATGGACGCCGCGGCGGTGTCCTACCCCGGCTTCGAGCGCGACCTCCGGGCGCTCGTGTAGGTTCTCCGCGCTCGTGTACGACTGGCTGCTCTTCTTCCACCTGCTGGCGGCCTTCATGCTCGCCGTCACGGTGGTGATCTACAGCGCCGTGGCGATGGGCGCGACCGCGCCCGGCCGCTCACTGTTCGTGGCGGACCGCTGCTGGGACGTGGGCGGCCTCGGCACGCTGATCCTCGGCATCTGGCTCGCGCTGCACCTCGACGAGTACGGCTTCTTCGACGGCTGGATCCTCGGAGCGATAGCGCTCTGGTTCGTGGCCACCGGCCTCGGACAGACGATTCAGAGGCGCACGGCGAGCGGTGAGACGGCCGCCGTGGCGACGATGCACTGGATCCGCACACTGGTGATCATCGGCCTCCTCGTCCTGATGATCTGGAAGCCGGGCGCATGACGCTGCTCGGCGCGATCCGGCCGGACGACTGGAACCTGCCCCTGTTCCTGCACATCCTGGGCGCGATGGCCCTCGTGGGTTCGCTCGTGCTGGTGCTCACCTCGATCGCGTCGGACAACCTCCGGCTCGGCTTCCGCACGCTGCTGATCGCGGTGATCCCGAGCTGGATCGTCATGCGCGTGACCGCGCAGTGGATCGCCGACAAGGAGCACGTGGACGACCTCGACCCGGTCCCGGCCTGGGTCGACATCGGGTACAGCACCTCCGAGGGCAGCTTCCTGCTCCTGATCGCGGCCACCGTCTGCGCCGGCATCGCCGCGCGGCGGGCCCGCGGCGGCGGCCTCCGCACCGCCGTGCTCGTGCTGGTGGCGATCTCGCTGGTCGCGTACGTGGTCGCGATCTGGGCGATGTCCACGAAGCCCTCCTGAGCCTCCGCGTAGCCTTCGCTCCATGGTGGTGGCCATCGACGGGCCCGCTGGTGCGGGCAAGAGCACGGTTGCGCGCGCTGCGGCGCGCGCGCTCGGTTTTACGTACCTGGACTCGGGCGCGATGTACCGGGCGGTCGGGCTCATGGCACAGCGACACGGTGGCGCTGCCTCGGACCGCGCCGAGGAGCTCGAGATCCAGCTCGGCGACCGCGTGCTCGTGAACGGCGAGGACGTGACCGACGCGATCCGCGCCCCCGAGGTGTCCGAGGCGGCATCGAAGGTCGCCACGAACCCGGCGGTGCGCGAGGCGCTTGTGAAGAAGCAGCGCGAGTTGCTGTCGAGTGGTGACTGGGTTGCCGAGGGCCGCGACATCGGGACCGTCGTGGCTCCCGACGCGGAGGTGAAGGTGTTCCTCACCGCATCGCCCGAGGAGCGCGCCCGCCGCCGTGCCGAGGAGCTCGGCACCGACGTGGACACCGTGCTGCGCGACCAGGCGTTGCGCGACGCCCAGGACATGGAGCGCAAGCACTCGCCGCTGATGGCGGCGCCCGGCGCGGTCGAGCTCGACACGAGCGGCCTGAGCGTCGACGAGGTCGTGGAGCGCATCGTCGAGCTGGTCGAGCGGGCGCGGCGATGAACCGGCCGACCGTCGCGGTGGTCGGCTATCCGAACGTCGGCAAGTCGACGCTCGTGAACCGGCTGTCGGGCACGCGCGAGGCCGTGGTGCACGAGGACGCCGGCGTCACGCGCGACCGTAAGGAGATCGACGCCGACTGGAACGGTGTGGGCTTCACGCTCGTGGACACGGGCGGAGTCGACTTCGCGGGCGAGCACCAGATGGCCGAGGAGATCCGCCGCCAGGCGCTGCGCGCGCTCGAGGGCGCGGACCTGGCGCTGCTCGTGGTGGACGCGCGTGCGGGCCTGCGCCCGGGAGACGCCGAGCTCGCGCAGGAGCTGCGCGGCGGCGGAGTGCCCGTGATCGTGGCCGCCAACAAGGTGGACGACGCACGCCAGACCGGGCTCGCATCCGAGTTCTTCGGGCTCGGCCTCGGCGAGCCGCTCGCGGTGTCCGCCACGCAGGGCCTCGGCACCGGCGACCTGCTCGACATGATCGTCGAGCGCCTGCCGGAGGTCTCCGAGGAGCGCGAGCAGGCCACCCGGCTGGCGCTGATCGGGCGACCGAACGTGGGCAAGTCGTCGCTCGTGAACCGGCTGCTCGGCGAGGAGCGCGTGATCGTGCACGACGTGGCGGGCACCACCCGCGACGCGATCGACACGCCCATCAAGTTCGAGGACCGCGACGTGGTGCTCGTCGACACGGCCGGCCTGCGGCGGCGGACCAAGGTGGCCGGGACCGTGGACTACTACGCCCAGCTGCGCTCCGAGCAGGCCGCCGAGCGCGCGGATGTGGCGATCGTCGTCTGCGACGCCAGCGAGGGCGTGACCAGCGACGACCTGCGCGTGGCGGAGATGGCGATGAAGCAGAAGTGCGCGACCGTGATCGCGCTCAACAAGTGGGACATCACCCAGACCGACCTCGAGGATGCCAAGGCGAAGGTCGCGCGCAAGCTGCGCCAGCGCCCGCAGGTGATGGCGGTCGCGGCCAAGACCGGGCGCGGCATGAAGCGGCTCGTGGCGGAGGCGCTGTGGCTGGCCGACCGCTCGGCACAGTGGATCCCCACACCGGAGCTGAACCGCTTCCTGGGCGACCTCCAGGCGATGCGCGAGCCGCCGGCCGTGCGCGGCAAGCGGCTGCGCATGTACTACATGGCGCAGTTCGAGACGAGCCCGCCGCGCTTCGCGATCCAGGTGAACAACCGCGACCAGGTGACCCGCGACTACGCGTACTTCCTCGAGAACCGGCTGCGCGACCGCTACGGCCTTCAGGGCGTGCCGCTCGTGATCGACTTCAAGACGAGCCGCGGGCGCTCGCGCGACTAGAGCGGCGCGAAGCGCGCCGTGAAGTGGCGCAGCACCGGCGGCTGCTCAACGATCCGAAGGCCGCGCAGCTCGGCCGCGTGTTGGGCAACGTGCTGGCAGACCTCGATCACGTAGTCGATGTGCGACTGCGTGTACGTGCGGCGCGGGATCGCGAGCCGCACCAGGTCCATCGCGGCCGGCTGCTCCGAGCCGTCGGGCTGGAGCCCGAACATCACGGTGCCGATCTCGGAGCAGCGGATGCCGCCCTCGCGGTAGAGCGCCACGGCGAGCGACTGGCCGGGGTACTCGAGCGGCGGGATGTGGGGGAGGAACGCGCGCGCGTCGATGTACACCGCGTGCCCGCCCACGGGCAACACGACAGGAATGCCGGCGCGGTTCAGCGCCTCGCCGAGGTACTCGGTGGAGGTGATGCGGTAGCGCAGGTAGTCCTCGTCGACCACCTCGCGCAGGCCCTGCGCGATCGCGTCCATGTCGCGCCCAGCCATGCCGCCGTAAGTGGGGAAGCCCTCGGTGAGGATGAGCAGGTTGCGCGCCTGCTCCGCCAGCCCGTCGTCGTCCAGCGCGAGCCAGCCGCCGATGTTCCCGAGTGGGTCCTTCTTCGCGGACATGGTCATCCCGTCCGCCAGCGAGGCGGTCTCGCGCACGATCTCCGGCACGGGGGTGTCTGCGTAGCCCTCCTCGCGCAGCTTCACGAACCAGGCGTTCTCCGCGAAGCGGCAGGCGTCGAGGAAGAGCGGCACGCCGGCCGCGTCGCACGCCTCGCGCACCGCGCGCAGGTTCGCCATCGAGACCGGCTGCCCGCCGCCCGAGTTGTTCGTGAGCGTCATGAACACCACGGGCACGTCTCGCTCGGCGAGCACGCGCCGCAGGGCCTCCACGTCCATGTCGCCCTTGAACGGGTGGCGCGAGGACGGCACGAGCGCCTCGGGCACCGGCAGGTCGAGCGCCTCGGCCCCGCTGAACTCCACGTTCGCGCGCGTGGTGTCGAAGTGGGTGTTGTTTGGGATCGTCTTGCCGGGAGCCCCCAGCACGCTGAAGATGATCTTCTCGGCCGCTCGCCCCTGGTGGGTCGGGATCACGTGCTCGAACGGGAACAGCTCCTGCACGGCGTCGCGAAAGCGGAACCACGACGCCGACCCCGCGTAGCTCTCGTCACCCCGCTGGAGCCCGGCCCACTGCTCCGACGACATCGCCCCGGTGCCCGAGTCCGTGAGCAGGTCGATGAGCACTCGCGGTGCCGGCACGCTGAAGAGGTTGTAGCCGGCTCGCTCGAGTTCCTCCTCGCGCTCCTCGCGCGTGGTCATCCTGATCGGCTCCACCGAGTGGATGCGAAACGGCTCGATAATGGTTACCCACTGAAGTTCCACGTGCCATGTGTACCCTTCCCGGCCTCATGACCACGCAGCCGCTGTCAGACAACGAGTACCTGTTCACCTCCGAGTCGGTCACAGAGGGCCATCCGGACAAGATGGCCGACCAGATCTCGGACGGCGTTCTCGATGCCGTCATGGCCGAGGACCCGCAGGGTCGCGTGGCCTGCGAGACGCTCGTGAACACGGGGCTCGTGGTGGTCTCGGGCGAGATCACGACGGACGTGTACGTGGACATCCCGAAGATCGCCCGCGAGACGATTCGCAAGATCGGCTACAGCGGCAGCCGCTACGGGTTCGACTGCGACAGCTGCGCGGTGATCACCGCGATCGACGAGCAGTCGCCGGACATCGCGCAGGGAGTCGACCAGGCCTACGAGGCCCGCACCGACCCCGCCGACGACGACGAGCTCGATGTTGCGGGCGCAGGCGACCAGGGCATGATGTTCGGCTACGCCACGCGCGAGACCAAGGAGCTCATGCCGATGCCGATCTCGCTCGCGCACAAGCTCGCGCACCGGCTTGCCGAGGTGCGCCGCGCGGAGCTGATGCCCTATCTCGGCCCGGACGGCAAGACGCAGGTGACCGTGCGCTACGAGAACGGCCGGCCGATCGAGATCGAGCGGATCCTGATCTCCACGCAGCACAAGGACGGCGTGGACGCCGAGACACTGATCAAGCCCGACCTGTGGGAGCACGTGGTGCACCCGGTGCTTCCGGCGGAGCTCTACGACGAGAAGAAGCTGCTCGACGACGGCGGCCACAACTTCCTCGTGAACCCCACCGGCAAGTTCGTGATCGGTGGGCCCGTGGGCGACGCCGGCCTCACCGGCCGCAAGATCATCGTGGACACCTACGGCGGCATGGCCCGCCACGGCGGCGGCGCCTTCTCGGGCAAGGACCCGTCCAAGGTCGATCGCTCGGCCGCCTACGCCGCGCGATACGTGGCGAAGAACGTCGTGGCCGCCGGCCTCGCCGACAAGTGCGAGGTGCAGGTGGCGTACGCCATCGGCGTGGCGCACCCGGTGTCCGTGATGGTGGAGACCTTCGGCACCGAGCGCGTCTCGCGGTCGCAGATCCTCCAGCTCGTGGAGGAGCACTTCGACCTGCGCCCGGGCGCCTTCCGCCAGTACCTGGACCTGCACCGTCCGATCTACCGCAAGACCGCGGCCTACGGCCACTTCGGCCGCGAGGACCACGACTTCACGTGGGAGAAGACCGACAAGGCCGACACGCTGCGCCAGGCCGCGGGGCTCGGCGAGCGCGAGACCTCGGCCGTCTAGCCGGCCGCCGGTCTCACCCGGTAGACGTCCACACTGCCTCGGACTCCCTTGAAGCGCCGGCTCCCGGCGGCTGACCAGTCGTAGCCGTCGCCCGCGGCCTCGCGCACCTCGCTCGAGGTGACCACGGTGCCGCGGCGCGCGAAGGAGGTGAGGCGAGCGGCGAGGTTCACCGGGCGCCCGTACCAGTCGCCCGCGCGCGGAAGGCCCTCACCGGATGCGACCCCGCCGCGCAGCAGCGGGCCGTCCTCCTTGGAGCGCTCGACGAGGCCGAGGATCGTGTCGACCACGGGCCCCGGCTCGGGGCCGACGAGCATGGCGGCGTCACCGATCGTCTTCACGAGCCGCACCGGCGCCTCGGCGGCCTTGGACGCCGCGCGCTCGAAGCTGCGCACGACAGCGCCGAGGTCCTCGGGCGCCACGTCCTCGCCGAGCTGGGTGAACCCGACGATGTCCACGAAGCCCACGGTCACCGGCTGCGAGCCGGTCAGCCGGCCGCTCTGGAGCTCAGCCTGGCTGATCACCGCCTCCCGCATCTGCTCGCGCAGGCGCAGGTTCAGCATGTGCTGGAGCGTCGGGGCGGCCAGCGGGCCGAGATTCCTGAGCGCCTCGGCGTAGCGCAGCCCTAGGTCGCGCTCGGTGTCGCCAGGGTGGAGGAACGCCTCGCCGAAGACTCCGCGCAGCGACGCCGCGACGCTCTGCATCGAGCGGCTCATCACAGCGGTCAGGTCGAGGAACGACTCCCGGCTGAGCCCGGCGTCCAGCAGCGCCTTCGCGCTGCGCGACAGCTCGAGCTCCTCCTCGGTGATCGCGCGCTCGCCCGGCTCGCGCACCGGCACGCCGAGGGCTCGCGCGGCCTCGTCGAGGAACTCCTGGTCGAGGCCGGTCGCCTCGGCCAGCTCGTCACGCGTGTACAGCTTGCCGTCGCCGGCGAGAACGCGCTCCATCGGCAGTAGCGCCAGCCGGTCGTGCGCCGCCGCCTCGCGCAGCTCCTCGAGGCTGAATCCCTCCTGCTCGAGGCTGCGCAACAGCTCGAGCCGGGCCTCGCGGTCGCTGGCGCGCTCGAGCAGACCCTCCGCCTCGAAGTCGATCGCCACGGCCCACATGGTGCCTTAAGAAGCCACGCACGGTGTCCGATAGGGGTCGCATGGCCCATCTGCTGCGCCAGCGGGCGGTGTCGCTGCTCGGCCTGCTCGCCGGCTGCGCCGTGCTGCCCGCGGGGGTCGTGCACTTCTTCGGCGAGACCGAGGTGCAGATCCCGGGCGCCGTGCACTTCCTTCCCATCGGCATCAGCGCCGGGCTCGCGGCCGCCGCCGCGCTGGCGCTGACGCTGGCCGGCGCCCGCCGCGGTGACGCCCGCGCGGTGCTGATCGGAACCGCATTCTCGTCGATGGCCGCGCTGCTGTCGATCCACGGGCTCACCACGCCGGGGTTCCTGGTCGGCGACAACGGGCTGGTGGCGTTCTCGGGCGCGCTCACGTTGCCGGTGGGCGGCGCGGTGCTCGCGCTCTCCACGATTCCGGAGCTGCGGCGGCCCAGCGCCGTGCGACCGGTGCTTGCGCTCCAGGCGGCCCTGCTCGTGGTGATCGTCGGCCTCGGCCTCGTCGGCATCCTCGAGCCTTCGTTCATCCCGGGGGTGCCCGAGGCGGCCAGCACGGCCGCGTACATCGTGCTCGGGTTCGGCATGGTCTTCTACGGCGCGCTCGCCGTGCGCGCCGCGCGCACCTACCTGCTCACGCGGCGCCTGGCCGACCTGGCGGTCGTGTACGGGCTCGTCCTGCTCGCCGTGGCGCTCGTGCCGGGCCTGCTGCTCGAGTATTACGAGCTCGGCTGGTGGCTCGGGCACGCGTGGGAGCTGATCGGGATCGGGCTGGTGGGCGTGCCTGTGGCCCTCGACCTTCACCGGGGCGCGCAGTCGCGGCCGCTGGTCGGCGACCTGCGCGCCAGCGAGCTCGTGAGCGCTGCGGACGCCTTCATGGGCCCGACGGTGCGCGCACTGCTGGTGCGGCTCGCGCACAAGGACGACTACACCGCGGAGCACACGCGCGGCGTCGCGCTGCGCGCCGTGCAGGTGGGCGAGGAGCTCGGCCTCGCCCCGGCGCGGCTTCGCGAGCTGGCGATCGGCGGGCTCGTGCACGACGTCGGGAAGCTCTCCGTGCCGAACGAGATCCTGCAGAAGCCGGGCGCGCTCACCGACGAGGAGTACGACGTGATCAAGCGCCACGCGGAGCTGGGCAGCGAGCTCGTTCGCCAGCTCGGTTTCTCCGCACAGGTGGCGCGGCTGGTGCTCGACCACCACGAGCGGCTCGACGGAAGCGGCTACCCGCGCGGCCTCGGCGCGCCGGATCTCGACATCGAGACCCGCATCCTCGCCGTCTGCGACGTGTTCGACGCGCTCCTGTCCAAGCGGGTCTACCGCCCGGCCTGGACGCTCGACAAGGCCCTGGAGCTGATCAGCGAGGAGTCCGGGACCAGGTTCGACCCCGCCTGCGTCGAGGCGCTCGAGCGCGTGATCGGGCGCGAACAGGACGAGGCCGCACGCGCGGCCGCGGCCTGAGCCCCGGCGGCTACGCGGCGCGCAGCTCGCGGGCGATCGCCCGGGCGGCCCTCCTGCTCTCCTTGCCCATGTAGCCCAGGCCGCCCGGCCGCGGCACGTAGCCGATGAAGCGCAGGCCCGGCGCCGCCGGCGTGGCCCCGCGCGCACGCGGCATCTGGTGTTCGTCCAATACGCCGAGGTGCCCGACCAGCGGCTCGAGGACGCGGCTGTAACCGGTCGCGCAGATCACCGCGTCCGGCTCCACGCGGGCGCCGTCGGCGAGCGCCACGCCGGTCTCGTCCAGCGAGGCCACGCCGCGTACGACCTCGATCCGTCCCGCCTTGATCGCGTCGATGACCTCCATGTCGACGATCGCGGGAGCCTGCCCGGTTCGCCGCAGCCTGGACATCACGCCCTCGTCCGGCACGGGCAGGCCGTACTCGGTCAGGTCGCCGAGGTCCTGCTTGCGGCCAAAGCGCGCGATGGCGTCGCCCATCCGCGGCGGGAAGTGGAGCAGGGTCACGCCGATCACGTCGCCTGGAAGCCCGCCCGGACCCGTGCGCATGAGGATGTTGGGCGGCGTCCGGGCCGAGAGCCAGACCTTGCTCGCCCCGCCCTCAGCGAGGTCGTACGCGATCTCCATGCCGGAGCACCCGGGTCCCACCACCAGGACCCGCCTGCCATCGAACGGCGCGGGGTTCCTGTACGCGGAGGAGTGCAGGAGCTCACCCTTGAATGCTTCGCGGCCGCTCCAGTCCGGAATGATCGGCTCCTGCTCGTAGCCCGTGGCTGCGATCACCTGAGGCGAGTGCAACTCGCCCGCGGAGGTGTCGAGGGCCCAGCCGCCGTTGCCGCGGTCGATCCGGTCGACGCGCGTTCCGAGCTTCAGCTCGATTCCGTCCTCGGCCGCGTGGCGCTCCAGGTGCTCGATCAGCTGGTCTCGCGACGGGAACATCGGCGTGCCCTTCGGAAAGCGCCGCTTGGGCAGGTGGGACAAGGGGCGGCAGGTGTTCAGCCGCAGGCGGTCGTAGCGCCGCCGCCATGAGGAGGCCACGCTCTCGGCCTGGTCGACGACGATCGGTCGCAGGCCGCGGTCCTTGAGGGCTACGGCTGCGGCGATACCTGCGGGCCCGGCGCCCACGATCACTACGTGGCGCTCGCTCATCCATGTCCCACACTAACGCCGCGGCCGACCGCCGTCCGGGCCGGCCCGTAGCTTCGGGGGTGTGATCGCCAAGGTCGAGCCACTCACCCCTGCGCGGAGCCTGCGCGGGCCGTTCGACTACCGGCTCGTGGGCGCGCTCGAGGACGTGGGCGTGGGCAGCATGCTCGTTGTCCCGTTTGGGCGCCGGCGCCTGCTGGGAGTGGTGGTGGACGTGGCCGACGAGAGCGAACTGCCGCCCGAGCGGCTGGCCGAGCCGATCGCCGCGCTCGAGGCGGACGTGCCGCAGTCGCTCGTCGCGCTCGGGCTCTGGGTTGCGCGCGAGTACGTCTCCACGCCGGCGCGCGGGCTCGCGCTCGTGTTGCCGCCCGGCACCGGCACGGGCGCCGGCCGGCCGCTGCGCCCGAAGCGGTCGCTGCGGGCGGCGATCACGCCAGCCGGTGATGCTGCTCTGGAGGAGGGCGCTCGGATGGGCGCGCGGCAGCGGGCTGCGCTCGAGGCGCTCGCGGGCGCCCCGTTGGGAGCAGCCGCGCTCGCGCGCCGGACCGGCTGCTCGCACTCCACGCTGCGCAGTCTCGAGCGGCGTGGCCTGCTGAGGCTCGAGAGCGCTGCCGACGCGCTGCGCCGGCCGCGGCTCGATCGGGTCGGGGCGAGCGCCGGCACGGTGGAGCTCACCGCGGACCAGGCCGCCGCTTTCGCGCGGATCGAGGCCGCTCCGGTCGACGGCCCCCCGCTGCTGCTGCACGGTGTCACCGGCAGCGGCAAGACCGAGGTCTACCTGCGCTCGGTGGCCGCCGCGCTCGAGCGCGGCCGCTCGGCGATCGTGCTCGTGCCCGAGATCGCGCTCACGCCACAGACCGCCGGCCGCTTCGTCGAGCGCTTCGGCGAGCGCGTGGCGGTGATGCACTCGCGGCTATCGCAGCGCGAGCGCTACGACGAGTGGTGGCGGATGCGCCGAGGCGAGGCGCGCGTCTGCGTCGGCCCGCGCTCGGCGGTGTTCGCGCCCTTCGACGACCTCGGGCTCATCATCGTCGACGAGGAGCACGACGGCTCCTACAAGCAGGAGGGCGATCCGCGCTACGACGCTCGCGCGGTGGCGCAGCGCCGCGCCGCCGACGAGGGCGCCCTGCTCGTGGCCGGGAGCGCCACGCCGCGGCCGGAGACCATGCTGAGGCACGACCGGATCGTGCTGCCGTCGCGCGTCGACGGGCGGCGCCTGCCGCCGGTCGAGCTCGTGGGCATGGCCGGCACGGCGGGACCGCTCCACGAGCGCACCCGTCAGGCGCTCGACGACGTGCGCCGCCGCGGTGAGAAGGCGATCGTCCTGCTCAACCGGCGCGGGTGGTCGAACTTCCTCTCGTGCCGCTCGTGCGCGCGGGTGTGGGAGTGCCCGAACTGCGACGTCACGCTCGTGCTCCACCGCGACCGCGGCGAGGTGGCCTGCCACCACTGCGGCCACCGCGAGCTCGCCCCGCGGGTGTGCCCGGATTGCGAGTCGGTGTCGGTCGCGCGCCACGGGGCCGGGACCGAGCAGCTTGAGCGCGAGCTGGAGGAGCTGGTCGCTCCGCTGCCGGTGTTCCGGCTCGACTCGGACGTGGCCGCGGCGGCCGGTGTGGCCACGGTCCTGCGGCGCTTCGACCAGGCGGAGGCGGGCGTGCTGGTCGGGACTCAGATGGTGGCGAAGGGCCACGACTTCCCGGACGTCACGCTCGGCGTCGTTCTGGACGCCGATGCCACGCTGCGCTTCCCGGACTTCCGTGCGGAGGAGCGGACCTTCGCGCTCGTGGCGCAGCTCGCCGGCCGCAGCGGGCGCGGCGAGCGCGGCGGGCGCGTGATCGTCCAGGCGCTAGACCCCTCGGCCGAGGCGCTCCGCTTCGCTGCGCGCCACGACGCGGACGGCTTCCTCGAGGCGGAGCTGCGGCGCCGCGAGCTGCTCGGCTACCCGCCCCACGGCCACCTGATCCGCGTGGTGTGCTCGTCGGTCGAGCCGGGGCCGGAGCTGGCCGCCGCGACGGCGGTCCGCGAGCTCGTCGCGGCAGCCGGCGTGCCGGCGATGGGACCCGCGCCACTGTTTCGCCGCCAGGGCCGCCACCGCACCCAGCTCGTGATCCGCTCGCAGGAGCGAGCGCCGGCGATCAGCGCCGTACGCGACGCGGTGGAGGGGGTCGCCGCGGAGCGAGTGCACGGCGCTGCGAGCTTCGCGGTGGACGTGGATCCGCAGTAGGGCGCCGCCCGCCGCGCGCCGCGCGCGGACCGTTACGCTCGCGCCCACTCGCGTTACACTCGGCCTCGATGGCCGAGGAACGGCAGAGCACCGCGGGAGAGCCGCGTCACAAGGACGCGGACCGCGCCGATCGCGACCCGCACGCCGACGATGGCCGCGCGCTCGAGGAGGAAGCTCCGCAGCTCGACCCGGAGGCGGAGGCGCGCCGCGTGGCTGCGATGTCCTTCATCCGCCGGCTCGGCGACCCGATCCTGAAGTCGAGCGCGACCCCGGTCGACCGCTTCGACGAATCCCTCCGCAGGCAGGTGAGCCGTATGGCGGGGATCATGGGCGACGCCTACGGGGTCGGTCTCGCCGCCCCTCAGCTCGGGCTCTCACAGAGGCTGCTCGTGTACCGCATCGGCCCCGACGCTCCCGTGGTGGCACTCGCCAACCCCGAGCTGGAGTGGACCAGCAAGGACTACGAAACCCTAGACGAGGGCTGCCTCTCGATCCCGGGCATAACCGTGGACGTCGAGCGACCGGTCTACGTGCGCGTGCGCGCCCTCGACGAGGACGGCGAGACCCGCATGGTCGAGGCGTCCGGCCTCGAGGCCCGCGTGATCCAGCACGAGATGGACCACCTCGACGGCGTGCTGATCCTCGACCGCACCACCCGGGACGAGCGCAAGCGCGCGCTCCGCGAGCTGCGCGAGGCAGAGCGCGCACGCGAGCGCGACCAGGCCGCCTAGCCGCCGCCGGCGCCCCGAAACAGCAGCATTGAGGCGTCGGCCACCCGGCGGGGGCCGGGTCTTCTTCAGTGCTCTAAGCGGAGCAGCTCTTCGTACGCCGGCAGGGTCAGGAATTCGACGAACCGCTTGTCGAGTGCCACGCGTTCGAACAGTGTGCGAGACAGGTCGGGGCGGCCCTCGCGCTCGAACCACTCGTCGTCGCTTATCTCAGAGCGGATCCGCTCGAGCTCCGAGCCCTCGAGCTCGCGGACCAGCTCGGAAGTGACGGTACGGCCGTCGTCGAGGGTCGCTCCGTGGTTGATCCACTGCCACACCTGGCCGCGCGCGATCTCGGCGGTCGCGGCGTCCTCCATCAGGCCGTAGATCGCGGCCGCGCCGTTCCCGCGCAGCCATGACGAGATGTACTGGATCCCGACGTTCACGTTGGAGCGCAGCCCTTCCTCGGTGCAATCGCCCGGGGTGGAGGCCACGTCGAGAAGCGCGGAGGCGGACGGCTCGACGTCATCCCGCTGGCGATCGACCTGATTCGGCCGCTCGCCGAGCACGGCATCGAACGCCTCCATCGCCACCTGCACCGAATCGGGATGCGCGACCCATGTCCCGTCGAAGCCGTCGTCCGCCTCGCGCTCCTTGTCGGCCCCGACCGCCTGGAACGCGCGCTCATTGGCCTCCTCGTCGGTGCGCGACGGAATCACCGCCGCCATCCCGCCCATCGCATGGGCGCCGCGCGCATGGGAGGTCTTCACCACGAGGTCGCTGTACGCCTTCATGAACGGGACGGTCATCGCGACCTCGGAGCGGTCCGGAAGCACGAACTCCGGGCGCGACCGGAAGCGCTTGATCACCGAGAAGATGTAGTCCCAGCGCCCGGCGTTCAGGCCGGCGGCGTGGTCGCGCAGCTCGTACAGGATCGCGTCCATGCAGAACGCCGCCGGGATCGTCTCGATCAGGACGGTGGCCTTGATCGTGCCGCGCGCGAGCCCAAGCGTCTCCTCGGCGATCACGAACGCGTCGCGCCAGAGCGCCGCCTCCAGATGCGACTCCAGCTTCGGGATGTAGAAGTACGGCCCCCAGCCGCGCTCGAGCAGCGCCTGCGCATTGCGGTGCACGTAGAGACCGAAGTCCATGAACGCCCCGGCCACCGGCTGGCCATCGACCTGGAGGTGCGCCTCGGGGAGGTGAAGCCCGCGCGGCCGGACGTGTAGGACGGCGGGATCCGGGCCCAGTTCGTAGTGCTTGCCCTTTTCGTCGTGCTCGATGCTGCCATTGATCGCGTCGGTGAGGTTGAGCTGCCCCTCGATCATGTTGCTCCACGTCGGCGAGTTCGAGTCCTCGAAGTCCGCCATGAAGCCGCGCGCACCCGAGTTCAGGGCATTGATGACCATCTTGCGGCTGGTCGGTCCCGTGATCTCGACGCGCCTGTCCTGGAGCGCGTCCGGCACCGGCGCGACCCGGAAGTCCTCGGGCGCGGTCACGAAGTCGAGCGATCCGTCGGCGTCGAGCCCCTGCTGGAGCTTCTGGCGCGCGTCGAGCAGCTGGCGGCGGCGACCGTCCAGCTCCTCGTGGAGCCGGCCGACGAGCGCGAGCCCCTCGTCTGTGAGGGCTTCCTGGTGCGGCGCTTGAATGTTCATCAGGTCCTCGTGAGCTTCTTGTAGGTGATCCGGTGGGGTCTCTCTGCCTCCGTACCCAGGCGAGCCCTCCGGTTCTCCTCATATGCCTCGAAGTTGCCCTCGAACCACGTGACCTGTGACTCCCCCTCGAACGCGAGCACGTGGGTCGCAACGCGATCGAGGAACCAGCGGTCGTGCGAGATGATCACCGCGCAGCCGGCGAAGGACAGCAGGGCCTCCTCCAGCGCGCGCAGCGTGTCGACGTCCAGATCGTTGGTCGGCTCGTCGAGCAGCAGCAGGTTGCCGCCGCGGCGCAGCAGCTTCGCGAGGTGCACGCGGTTGCGCTCGCCGCCGGACAGCGCGCCGACCTTGCGCTGCTGGTCCGAGCCCTTGAAGTTGAACCCGGCGGCATAGGCGCGCGAGTTCATCTCTCGCTCGCCGACCTTGATCTGGTCGTAGCCGTCCGAGATCTCCTCCCACACCGTCTTCTCCGGGTCGAGCGCGTCGCGGGACTGATCCACGTAAGCCAGTTCGACCGACTCGCCGACGCGCAGCGCGCCGCCGTCCGCCTCCTCGTCGCCGACGATCATCCGGAACAGCGTCGTCTTGCCGGCTCCGTTCGGGCCGATCACGCCGACGATGCCGGCGGGCGGAAGCGTGAAGGAGAGGTCCTCGATCAGGAGCCGGTCGCCGAAGCCCTTGCGCAGGTCCTCGGTCTCCAGCACCACGCTGCCGAGCCGCGGCCCGGCCGGGATGTGGATCTGAACCTGGTCGAGCTTGACGTTGCGCTCCTCGGCGAGCAGGGCCTCGTAGCGCTTGAGCCGGGCGCGCGCCTTCGTGCGCCGCCCCTTCGGCGACTCGCGCACCCACTCGAGCTCGCGCGCGATGGTGCGCTGACGCGCCCCCTCGCGCCGTTCCTCGTGGGCGAGCCGCTCCTGCTTCTGCTCGAGCCAGGCCGTGTAGTTGCCCTTGAAGGGCAGGCCGCGGCCGCGGTCGAGCTCGAGGATCCAGCCGGCCACGTTGTCGAGGAAGTAGCGGTCGTGGGTCACGGCTACGACGGTCCCCTTGTATTCCTCGAGGTGCTTCTCGAGCCACGCCACCGACTCGGCGTCGAGGTGGTTCGTCGGCTCGTCGAGCAGCAGCAGGTCGGGCGCGGCCAGCAGCAGGCGGCAGAGCGCCACGCGGCGGCGCTCGCCGCCGGAGAGCGTCCCAACGTCGGCGTCGCCGGGGGGCAGCCGCAGCGCGTCCATGGCGATCTCGAGTGTGGTGTCGAGGCTCCAGGCGTCGGCGGCGTCGATCGCGTCCTGGAGGCGTGCGAACTCGTCGGCGGTCTCGTCCGAGTAGTCAGCGGCCAGCTCGTTGAAGCGGTCGAGCATGTCGCGCAGCTGGCGCACGCCGTCCTCCACGTTGCCGCGCACGTCCTTGCTCGGGTCGAGCTGCGGCTCCTGCTCGAGCAGGCCGACCGTCGCGCCGGGGGCGAGCTGGGCTTCCCCGCGGAACTCGGTGTCCTGCCCGGCCATGATCCGCAGCAGCGTGGACTTGCCGGACCCGTTCGGGCCGAGCACGCCGATCTTCGCTCCCGGAAGGAACGACAGCGAGATGTCCTCGAGAACCCGCTTATCAGGCGGGTGAACCCGGGAAAGCTTGTACATGGTGAAGATGTACTGGCTGGACATGAGCGGTCGAGGATAGAGTCAGGCCGTGGGACAGGAGGTCACCGCGACCGTCTTCTCGCGCGAGGACCGCCAGCGGTACAGGCGGAAGGTCCGTACCTGCCTGGACGTGTTCGCGCGCATGCTGAGCGAGGCGCGCTTCGATTCCGACCGGCGCTCTTTCGGGCTCGAGATCGAGCTGAACCTGACGGACGAGGCGGGCGATCCGGCGCTGGTGAACGCGCGGGCGCTCGAGGCGATCGCCGACGCGGACTTCCAGACCGAGATCGGCCAGTTCAACGTGGAAATCAACGTGCCGCCGCGCACGCTCGCGGACGAGGTCTTCACGGAGCTCGAGGAGGCGGTTCGCCTCAGCCTCAACCGCGCCGAGGAGCGGGCGCGCACCGTCGGCGCGCACATGATGATGATCGGCATCCTGCCGACCGTCGCGGCGCAGCATCTGACGGCCGAGGTGTTCAGCGCCGGTCACCGCTACAGCCACCTGAACGAGCAGATCTTCGCCGCCCGGGGCGAGGACCTCGAGATCTCGATCGCCGGCGTCGAACGGCTCGCCACCTTCGCCGACACGATCGCCCCCGAGGCGGCCTGCACGAGCGTCCAGCTGCACCTTCAGACCGAGCCCGAGGGCTTCGCCGAGCACTGGAACGCGGCCCAGGCGATCGCCGGCCCGCAGGTCGCCGTGGCGGCCAACTCACCGTTCTTCTACGGCCGCGAGCTCTGGCGCGAGACGCGCATCGCTCTCTTCGAGCAGGCCACCGACACCAGGCCCGAGGAGCTGAAGGCGCAGGGGGTGCGCCCGCGCGTCTGGTTCGGGGAGCGCTGGATCACCTCAATCTTCGACCTCTTCGAGGAGAACGTGCGCTTCTTCCCGGCGCTCCTGCCGGTCACCGAAGACGAGGACCCGGTCGCGGTGCTGGAACGCGGCGACACCCCCGAGCTCCCGGAGCTCCGCCTACACAACGGCACCATCTACCGCTGGAACCGGCCGATCTACGACACCAGCCGCGGGCGTCCGCACCTGCGCGTCGAGAACCGGCTACTCCCCGCGGGCCCGACGGTGGTCGACATCTGCGCCAACGCCGCCTTCTACTACGGGCTCGTGCGCACGCTCGTGGGGGAGGAGCGCCCGCTCTGGTCACAGATGTCGTTCTCGGCCGCCGAGGAGAACTTCCACGCCGGGGCGCGCGACGGCATCGAGGCGAACGTCTACTGGCCCGGCGTGGGGGAGGTGCCCGTGACCGAGCTGATGCTGCGCCGGCTCCTCCCGGCCGCCCACGCGGGACTCGAGGACGCGGGCGTGGCCGCCGCCGACCGCGACCACCTGCTCGGAATCATCGAGCGCCGCTGCGTGACGGGGCAGAACGGCGCCTCCTGGCAGGCGGCGAGCTTCCACCGCCTGTACGAGGACCAGAAGCTCGACCGCGCCGAGGCCCTGCGGCGGATGACCGTGCTCTACCGCGAGCACATGCACGCGAACGAGCCGGCCCACGAGTGGCCCTTGCCGTAAGGGCCACTCCTGCTTTGCAGCGAAAGGGCAAGCGAGGCGGGCGGCGAGCATCGGGCTACGGGAACCAAAGGTCTCGGGTTCGAATCCTGACGGGCGCACTGACCCTCCCGGTGGTCGAACCGCGGGCAAAGAAAGGACGGGTAGATCTCCGCGCGGCTGACGACCCTGATTCTCCTCGACCAAGGATTGCAGCAGCGCCTTGCGGGTCGGCGGATCGCCGCCCGCGATCACCTCGCGCACGTGGGCGACGAGCAGCTCCAGGTCCTCGTCGCTCAGCGGCTCATGTTCCTCGAGCGTCTCGGCGCCCAGCTCCTCGCGCCGCGCCTTGAGGCCGCGGGTCTTTCGGTACGGTGCCGGCGCTTGCAACCGCAATTACTTGGAGGACGCCGATGCCGGGCACCACCTGCCACATGTCGATCTCGCTCGACGGCTTCGTCGCCGGGCCGGACCAGAGCCGGGAGAATCCGCTGGGGAAGCGCGGCAGGGAGGTCCATAGCTGGCACCTCGGCGACGAGCGCGCGAACGACGCCGACGCGACGGCAGAGGGCTGGCTCATGCGACCGCGCGGGGCCTACGTCATGGGCCGGAACATGTTCGGGCCGATCCGCGGCGAGTGGGATGAGGACTGGGATGGATGGTGGGGCTCCGAGCCGCCCTACCACGCGCCGGTTTTCGTGCTCACCCACCACGCCCGCGAGCCGATCGAGATGGAGGGCGGCACGAGCTTCCACTTCGTCACCCAGGGCTTCGAGGCCGCCTACGCGCAGGCGCGTGAGACGGCCGGCGAGGATGGCATCGACATCGCGGGCGGCGCCTCGACCGTCCGTCAGGCGCTCGCCGCCGGAGTGATCGACGAACTCACGCTCGACATCGCCCCCGTACTCCTCCGGTCCGGCGAGCGGCTGTTCGACGGAGTCGAGTCCCTCGGGTTCGAGCCGGTCGAGGTGCTCCACTCTCCGCTCGCCACGCACATCCGCTACCGGCGGGCGGGGTGAGGAGCCGATCTTCGGTCTGGGGCGGCGTCAGCTTTCTGGCGGTCGCTCATGCGGGCTCGACTTGATCGACGAGTTCCGCCTGGACCTGCACCCCTACGTCGCGGGCGAGTGGACTCCGGTTGTTCGACGACGTCGCCAGGTCCTACCGGCTCGACCTGGTCTCCAGCAAATCAGGCGAGCGCTATCGAGGCAGCGAAACCGGCTCAGCCTCGACCCGCGCCATCAGGTTCGCATTGTGTGTCGTGCGGGGGGTAGGCTCGCGCGCATTCGGGGCCGAAGCCCCGACTGGCCCAAAGGAGTTCCGTATGCGCGTGGTCCTGCTCGTGGCGCTGGCGCTGGCGCTGTTCGCGATCGGCGTGGTCGCTTGGGGCGATGTGCCCCCTCCGAATCCGAATGCGCGTGGGAAGGCCGAGAGCGTCGAGCAGGCCGCTGAGCGGACGGCACGCAAGTATCTTGCACCGCTGCTGAACAGGCCGACGCGGCTCAGCAAGGTTTCGGTGAAGGACTGCGAGCCGACGGCGCAGCGACCTTGGAACCTCTGCACGGTGACGGTCGACGGCGTGGCGGCCGACTGCACGCTCAGGCTTCGGCTGCGGGTGTTCCCAAGCGACACCTACTCCGCGTACGGCAGGTCGCTCCGATGTCGCTGACCTCGATGCAACCTCCCGCCGGGGGACCGGTACGGGAGCGAACCGGGTTGGCAGGCGCTGCTGGGGACACCCGCTTCGTCTGGACGAGCCGACGACTACTCGCCGGGATCGCTCATAGCGACCGCGCTCACGCGACGGCCGTTCGCGTCCAGCAGGCGCACCTCGTAGTCCCGCGAGGCTGAGGGGTCGCGCGACCCTGTCTGACGCCCGCCGACGATGGCTAGCAGAAGCCTTCCGGCGGAGCCGGCGTCAAGCGACCGCGATCTCGCCGCGTTCGCCTGCCCGACGACCCCGACCTCCATCGCGTCCACTCCTCGCGGAGCAACCGCCACAAAAAACCGGTCCGAACCGAGTAGTGCAAACGATGGGCGCTGCGGCTGACCGTTGATGCGCCCAGCTTCGTCGGGAACCGGGGCACACCCCTGCGCACTCGCGGCCGGAGTAGATATCTCGAAACAGAACGCGTCGGACGGATCCTCGCCGACCCGCTGCGCGTCGATTCGGGAGATCGTGTAGCTCGCACCGCTTGGCGCCGTTCCCTGCGCGACTATCCCCGCCGTCGGCGCGGGCAGACCCGGGGCGTTATCAGCCTGAGTGACAGCCCAAGCCGTGCCCCCTGCCGCAGCCAATGCCGCGACCAGACCGAATACGAGAAGACGTCGACCTGCCATCTGCTTGCCGCCTATCTGGTCACCCATGGATATCTCCCGGACAACTCGGCCCGAGGCGAACCCAATGCCTCGGCATAAGGCCGTCCGTTCCTCCGACATAGCGCTTCTGGCATGGCGCGCTGCCCCAGGCGGCGCCGCACTCCGCAAGTCCATAAGTAGCCAGGCCGCACTGTCTGTGGTAGGACCCGTCGTCAAAGTAATGGCGGCCCTCAACCGTCGACCATTGCGACGCACGAGAAGAAAACGACAAGCAAGAGCAAATCCACACCAATGGTGAAGTATGGATCTCTTGCGGTACCCAAGTCGACCGGTTCCCTTCGAGTCCTAGTCGCCTAGACCGACCGGAAGGCTCGCCACGGGCCGCAGCCGCTCGCACCGCGGTCTAGATCGGCGTTGACTGCTGAATGCTCAACAGGTCTGGTCGCTTCGAGTAGCCGCCGGCGGACCGTCGGCCGCGATTCATTGGAGAGAAAGCAGCACCCCGGCAAGTCCCTCGCCTTCCGCTGCATGAACGGGCGCCGCGAGAGTCGTCATGAGGACTAAGCGACCGCTTGTGCTTTGCGCGACGAGCGACAGCTGGGGCGGGCGCTCCTTGACCGCTCTGACAACGCCCGATAGCTTGACCGTCAGCACCGCCTTCGGTCGAACTGTGGCTCTCCGGCTCCACCGAGGGCGCCCTCAGAGAGGAGGGCTCAGCGGGCTGGATTCACATGGCCAGATCGCTCCAAGGAAGGAGATGTGGCGATGTTTCGCACGATGATCGAGGAACGGGTGCGGGAGCGGGAGGTCTTCGTCTTCGATACCACGCCTCCCGACCAACAGGAGCGCGAACGAGACACCTCGGAGATCGTTGAGTATGTCTCCGCGGGGCTCGAGCGCCAGCTGGAGGAGATGAGCACTGCCGTTGAACAGCCTGGCGCGCTCGACGCCGAGCGCGAGTTCGGTGGGCTGGGCTCAAGATCAGACCTTCTGCGCCATGTGAGCGCCCGGCTGGTCTCCGACATGAGATTCCAGCCGATCGGGAGACTGCACTTGACGCTCTTCGCGAACGACGTGGTCTTCTCGCCGCCGTACGCCGATGAATGGCAGTCCGGCGGCGGCTTGGCGCTCGGGGCCGTCGCCGACGGGTCGCTGACCACCTTCGGGTCTATGGGGTACTCCGTCGCGGGCGTGAACCTCTACGTGACCTCAAACACCTCAAGCCCGGTCTCGGCGGCAATCACACCCGTGGGGGCTTTCAATTGGAGCTGGACGACTTTCGAGGACCTTCCCTCGCTGCAGAGCCGTGGCGGTCTCGGCTTCTCGGTACGCCTAGGGGGCGCAACGCTGACCCAGCGCGATTCGGCAATGTGGCTTCAGAGCGGAGCCCCCGCATTCACCGGCGACTCAGATGAGGGCGAACTCGCCAACGCTGCCTCCATGGCCAGTCCACCGTTCGGCCCGATCGACTTCTTCCCCGTGGTCGTCCCCAACATGCGCCCGGGCGAGCAATACCTCTTCTCACTCTGGTGCTGGCAGTTCGCGCAGTACCCAGAGAACGCAGCGTTCCTGTCGTTCATGAACGCGAAGATGTCCGCCGTGGCGCTCTCGCTAGGCCCACCGATTCACATTTCCTAAGCGCTCGCGACCCTCTCGGCATGTTTGCGACGGCACACGCGGGGCACTCGCGTACAAGCGAAGAAAGGGGGGCACATGTACATCGGTATCGGAGCACTAATCCTCATCATCCTGCTGGTTGTCTTCGTCCTCTGACCAACCCGCTACAGGTGGCCAGTCAGCCGCGCTAACGCGGGGCGCGAGAACCCACGAGGCCGGCCGCATGGCTACACACATGACGCATCCCGCTCTGTACCTGCCTTCGTAGGCTGGTGGCAGTCCAACCTGCTCTGGTTCGTGCAGAGGCACATGGCCGTGCCCTGCTCCGACTCGAGCGGGTCGCACCTCAGCCGATCGAGCGCGCCAGCAGCTCCATCGGGTGCAGCACCGGGAGCCGGCGTCCGAGGCGCTCGGTGTGCGCGGCGATCTGGAGCGCGCATCCCGGGTTGCCTGCCACTACGGCCTCGGCCCCCGTGTCCAGGAGGTTCCGCGCCTTGCGCTCGCCAAGCTCGGCGGCGGGCTCCGGCTGCACCAGGTTGTAGATGCCGGCCGACCCGCAGCAGAGCTCCCATTCCGCCGGCTCGACCAGCTCAAGCCCCGGAATCCCTCGCAGCAGCTCGCGCGGCTGGGCACGCACACCCTGCGCATGGGCGAGATGGCAGGCGTCGTGGTAGGCCACCTTGAGCTCCACCGGCCGCCGACGCTCGCGCGGCCCCGCGTCCGCGAGCAGCTCGGTGGCGTCGCGCACCTTTGCCGCGAAGGCGGCCGCGCGCTCGGCCCAGGCCGGCTCGTCGCGCAGGACGTGCCCGTAGTCCTTCATGGCCGAGCCGCAGCCGGCGGCGTTCACGACGACGGTCTCGTACCCCTCGAGCTCCTCGATCGTCGCCTTGGCGAGCGCGCGCGCCTGCGCGTCCTCACCGGCGTGCATCGGCAGCGCGCCGCAGCAGCGCGGCAGGCGCGGCACGTGCACGTCGAAGCCCTCGGCGGCGAGCACGCGGGCGGTGGCGTCGTTCACGTCGGCGAAGAACACCCGCTGTACGCAGCCCTGGAGCAGCGCCACAGTCCCGCGCCGCTCGCCGCGCGCCTCGTAGCGCCTGGGGAGCCGGGAGAGCGAGCGCCGCAGCGGCACGTCCGGCGTCATGGCGGTGAGCGCCGCGAGGCGCGGGGCGAGCCGCCGCAGCCGCCTCCGCCGCGCCAGCCGGGGCAGCCCGAGCTTCTGCGCGACCACGGCCCCCGGGGCAAGCACCCGCAGGCGGCCCGGCCGCGTGAACAGCCCGAAGATCAGCCGCCGCTGCGCGCGCTCGAGCGGCGGCCGCTCCACGTTGCGCTCCAGCTGCGCGCGGGCGTCCTCGATCAGCTTGTCGTACTGAACGCCCGACGGGCACGCGGTCACGCAGGCCATGCAGCCGAGGCAGCGGTCGAGGTGGGTCACGAGCGGCGCGGAGATCTCCTCGTGGCCCTCCTTCATCAGCACGATGCGCCCGCGCGGCGAGTCCATCTCCTCGCCCCAGAGCACGTACGTCGGGCAGGTGGGCAGGCAGAAGCCGCAGTGAACGCAGTCGCCGATCAGGTCGAGCTGCGGCGCGCGCGTGGCGTCGTAGCCGTTCACACGCACACCCCCGCGGGATCGAAGCGCTCCTTCACGCGTTGCATCAGCCCGAGCGTGGCGGGGTCCATCGGCCCGAGCGGATCCACGTCGAGCTCCGCCGGACGGTCGAGCACCACGGCGATGAACTCGCGCCGCAGCCGCTCCACCGCAGCCGCCGACGGCTCCTCGAAGCGCACCCAGGAGAGCCCGAGCGTGGCGCGGCCCACGAGCGAGCCGCCGAGCTCTTCCACCGCCCGCACCAGCCGCGGCAGACGCGTGGGGAGGCCGGACACCTTGACCACGAGCGGGCCGCGCTGGGCGGCGCGCTGCGCGTCCCAAAGCGAATCGTCGTCGTCGACGATCTCGCTCGCCACGCCCTCGGCCCGCAGCAGCTTCTCGGCCGCCTCGGCCTGGGGGCGCGGCGCGGCGCCAGCAAAGCGCGCCAGCACCCGGCCGCGCCCGCCGCCCCAGCTCACGTCGATGCCGTGGTGCTCGAGCGCCGAGCGCCCGAGCGCGTCGGCCGCGCGCGCGAGCTCGTCCGGATCGCGCGCCTCGCCGAGCGCGGTGGAGCTGTCCGGTGCGATCGGGTGCAGCCGCACCGACAGCTCCACGATCGCGCCGAGGGTTCCGAAGGAGCCCGCGAACAGCTTGGCGATGTCGTAGCCGGCCACGTTCTTGATCACCTTGCCGCCGCTCTTGGCGAGCGTGCCGTCGGAGAGCGCCACGCGCATGCCCACGACCAGGTCGCGCGGGCCGCCGTACCGGCCCCGCAGCGGGCCGGTGTCGCCGCTCGCGACCACGCCGCCGACGGTGGCGCCGCCGTCGGGCGGGTCGAGCGCGAGCCGCTGCCCCTCCTTGGCGAACAGGGCCTGCGCGTCCGCGAGCAGCACGCCGGGCTCGAGCACCGCCGTCAGGTCGCCCGCGTTGTGCTCGACGATCGCGTTCAGGCCCGCGGTGGAGAGCTCGACGGCGTCCGGCGGCGCGGCCGGAGGCCAGCCCAGCTTGGTGCCGCCGCCGCGGAACCGGACCGGCGTGCCGGCCTCGGCGGCGCTGGCGAGCGCGGCGCCGAGCTCCTCGCGCGTGGCGGGGGCCTCCGCCACCTGCATCAGAAGCGCTCCGCCACGCCCGCCTGCTCCAGCGGGTGGCGGCGATAGGGCCCCGGCACCTCCCCGCAGAGCCGCGGCGTGGGCATGACCTTGCCCGGATTCGCCCGACCGTCCGGGTCGAACGCGCAGCGCAGGCGCTGGAAAGTGGCGAGGTCCGGCTCGTCGAACATCGACGGCATGTAGCGCTTCTTGTCCACGCCCACGCCGTGCTCGCCTGTGATCGAGCCGCCGGCGTCCACGCACGCCTTCACGATCAGCCCGGCGAGCTCCTCGGCGCGCTCGGCCTCGCCGGGCTGAGAGCCGTCGTAACAGACGAGCGGGTGCAGGTTGCCGTCACCCGCGTGGAAGACGTTGGCCACCTGGAGGTCGTGCTCCTTCGCCAGCTCGTCGATCGTGCCGAGCACCTCGGCGAGCCGAGTTCGCGGGATCACGCTGTCCTGCACGTAGTAGTTCGGCGCGATGCGGCCCATCGCGGCGAAGGCGGCCTTGCGGGTCCGCCAGATCAGCTCGCGCTCGGCCTCGTCGTGGGCGATCCGGACGCTGTCCGCCCCCTCGCACATCTCGATCACGTGCTCGAAGCGGGTCTCGCACTCGGCCTCTGAGCCGTCCAGCTCGACCACGAGCGCGGCGCCGGCGTCCAGCGGGTAGCCCGCGCCCGTGGCGCCCTCGGCCGCGCGGATCGAGAGGTTGTCCATCATCTCGATCGCCCCCGGCACGATCCCCTCGGCCACGATCCGCGACACCACCTCGCCGGCCTCGACGGTGGAGCCGAAGAAGGCCACGAGCGTGCGCACGGCCTCCGGCTTCGGCACCACCCGCAGCCAGATCCTGGTGGCGATCCCGAGCGTGCCCTCCGAGCCCACGAAGGCGCCGACCAGGTCGTAGCCGGGCTGGTCCAGCTCCGGGCCGCCGATCGTGACCTCGGAGCCGTCGGGCAGCACCAGCTCGAGGCCGGTCACGTAGTTGGTGGTGAACCCGTACTTGAAGCAGTGCGCGCCGCCCGAGTTCTCGGCCACGTTGCCGCCGATCGTGCAGACGATCTGGCTCGACGGGTCCGGCGGGAAGAAGTGCGTGGGCGCCACCGCCTGCGAGACCGCGATGTTCGTGACGCCCGGCTCCACGAGCACGCGCCCGTTCGGGATGTCCACCTCGAGGATGCGCCGCAGCCGCGAGAGCGCGATCAGGACGCCCTCCTCCACCGGGAGCGCCCCTCCCGACAGCCCCGAGCCCGCGCCGCGCGCGACCCACGGCACCTCGGCCTCGTGGCAGGCGCGCACCACGGCGGCCACCTCGGCGGCCGTGCCTGGAAGCACGACCGCCGCTGGAGTCACGGCGTACTGCAGCAGCCCGTCGGACTCGTACGTGGCGAGCTGCCTCTGGTGTGTGACGACGTGCTCGGTGCCGACGATGCCCCTCAGCCGCTCGACCAGGGGGCCGTGGGTCACTTCACGACCATCCAGTCCAGCACAGCTGTCGACTGCAGGTAGACGATGCCGCACATCAGAATCATCAGCAGGAGGCTCCAGCCGAGCACCTTACGGAAGAGGTCGCCCTCCTGGCCCGCGAGGCCCACTGCCGCCGCCCCGATCGCCAGGTTCTGCGGCGAGATCATCTTCCCGAGCACGCCGCCCGAGCTGTTCGCCGCGGCGAGCAGTGTCGGCGACAGGCCGGCGTCCTTCGCGGCGGTCACCTGAAGCGCTCCGAACAGTGCGTTCGAAGAGGTGTCCGAGCCGGTCACCGCCACGCCCAGCCATCCGATCATGGCGGAGAGGAACGCGAAGAACGAGCCCGCGCCGGCCGCCCAGAGCCCGAGCGTGATCGTCAGCCCGGCCTGGTTCATCACGTACGCCAGCGCCAGCACCGAGGCGACCGTGACGATCGCCCACTTGAGCTGGTCGAGCGTCGCCCCGAGCACACGCACCGAGCGGCCCGGTTTGAGCCCGATCGCCACCATCGTGATGAGGCCGGCGATGAGCATCAGTGTGCCGGTGGCCGGCAGCCAGTTGAAGTTGAACGTCAGGCTGCTGAGCTGCTCTCCGTCCGGGCTGCGCACATCGAGACCCGGCCACTGGAACGTCGTGGTCCACGGCTTCTCCGCCAGCCAGTCCTTCACGGCCGGGATCTGCGCGATGGAGAAGACGGCGATGATGATCATGTACGGCGAGTACGCGCGGACGACGTCACCCGTGGTGTCCTTGCGTGTGTCGTCCCGGCGAGCGACCTGGCGCTCCATCACCGGGTCGTGCACCGACCCGCCGGCGGCGGCCGGCCGCGCGAAGCGGCCCGTGGCGGCGCTCTCCTCGGCGATCAGGGGCTCGCCGGGAGTCCAGATGCGCAGGAACGCGACGATCGAGGCCGTTGCGAGCAGCGACGCCACGATGTCCGTGAGCTCGACCGAGATGTAGTTCGCGCAGGCGAACTGGCCGAGGGCGAAGGTCAGGCCGCCGACCACGGCCACGGGCCACGCCTGCCTGATGCCGCGGCGCCCGTCCACCATGCCGATCAGGATCAGCGGCACGATGAGGGCGAGGAACGGCGTCTGGCGTCCGACCATTGCGCCGAGGTCGCCCTTGTCGAGGCTGGTGATCTCGGAGAGCGTGATGATCGGCGTCGCGATCGCGCCGAACGCCACCGGGGCCGTGTTGGCAACGAGCGCGATGGCGGCCGCCTTGATCGGCTTGAAGCCGACGGCGATCATCATCACCGCGGTAATCGCCACGGGGGTCCCGAAGCCGGCGAGCGCCTCGAGCAGGGCGCCGAAGCAGAAGGCGATGATCACGGCCTGGATGCGCTGGTCCTCGGAGATTCGGCCGAAGGATCGGCGCAGCACCGCGAAGTGGCCCGTCTCGACCGTCATGTTGTAGACCCAGATGGCCATCACGACGATCCACATGATCGGGAAGAGGCCGAAGGCGGCTCCCTCGAGCGCCGACAGGCCCGTCTGATCGGCGGGCATGCCGTAGACGATCAGCGCGACGGCCATGGCCACGCCGAGTGAGATCAGCGCCGCCCATTGGGCCTTCATCTTGAGGCCGCCGAGCAGCACGAACAGGGTCAGAATGGGCAATGCCGCGAAGATCGCGGTCAGGCCGAGCGAGTCCGAGACCGGGTTGAAGTCCTGCGTGTACACCGTTCCTCCCTCGTTGCCTTGACTGCGGGGCTCGCGCGCACCGCGCGCTCGCTGTCCGGCATGCCCGGGCCGCGCATCGGGGAAACTCCTGATCTGTGCGCGTCGGCCTCTTCGTCACCTGCCTGGGCGACACGCTGTTCCCGTCCACCGGGCAGGCCGTCGTGCGGCTGCTGGAGCGGCTCGGGCACGAGGTGGAGTTCCCCGAGGAGCAGACCTGCTGCGGGCAGATGCACCTGAACAGCGGCTACGCGGACGAGGGACTGGCGCTGGCACGGCGGCTGGCGGACGTGTTCAGCGGGTACCCGGCGGTCGTGACCCCGTCGGCGTCGTGCGCGGGAATGGTGCGCGAGCAGCTGGGCGAGGACGCGCCGCCCGTCTACGAGCTGTCGGAGTTCCTCGTGGACGTGCTCGGGGTCGACGACGTCGGCGCGTACTACCCGCACCGGGTCACGTACCACCCGACCTGCCACTCGCTGCGCGCGCTGCGCGTGGGCGAGAAGCCGCAGCGGCTGCTGCGCTCGGTGCGCGGCATCGACCTCGTGGAGCTGCCGGACGCGCTCGAGTGCTGTGGCTTCGGCGGGACGTTCGCGGTGAAGAACGCGGACGTGTCCACGGCCATGCTCTCCGACAAGGTGCGCGGCGTGCTCGACACGCGCGCCGAGGCCGTCTGCGCCGTGGACTCCTCGTGCCTCATGCACATCGGCGGCGCCCTGTCGCGCGGCCGCTCCGGCGTGCGGCCGGTGCACCTGGCGGAGATCCTCGCCTCGACCGAGGACGAGCCATGGCCGTGACTGGGCTTCCCCGCGGCGGCGCGACGCTCGCTGGCCGACAGCCAGCTGCGCGCCAACCTCGCCCGCGCCACCTCCACGATCCGCGACAAGCGCGCGCGGGTGGTGGCGGAGCTGCCCGATTGGGAGGAGCTGCGCGCCGCGGGCTCGGCGATCAAGGACCACGCCCTCCTGGCGCTGGCCGATCAGCTCGAGCTGCTCGAGTCGCAGGTCACCTCCGCCGGCGGGCGGGTGCACTGGGCGCGGGACGGCGACGAGGCGTGCGCGATCGTGGCCGACATCGCCCTGTCGCACGGACTCGACGAGGTCGTGAAGGTCAAGTCGATCGCCACCGACGAGATCTCGCTGAACGAGCAGCTCGCCGCCGCCGGCGTCCTGGCGGTGGAGACCGACCTCGCCGAGCTGATCATCCAGCTCGACGACGACTTCCCCTCGCACATCCTCGTCCCGGCGATCCATCGCAACCGGGCCGAGATCCGGGACATCTTCCGTCGCGAGCTCGGGCTCGAGGACCTCACCGACGAGCCGGCCGCGCTGGCCGAGGCGGCCCGGCTGCACCTGCGCGCGAAGTTCCTGTCGGCGCGGATGGGGGTGAGCGGGGCGAACTTCGGGGTGGCGGAGACCGGCAGCATCTGCGTGGTCGAGTCCGAGGGCAACGGCCGCATGTGCACGACGCTGCCCGAGGTGCTCGTGACGGTGATGGGCGTGGAGAAGGTCGTGCCCGTCGTGGCGCGACATGGAGGTGTTCCTCCAGCTGCTGCCGCGCTCGTCGACGGGGGAGCGGATGAACCCGTACACGTCGCTGTGGAGCGGAACGGCGGCCGGCGATGGGCCGCGCGAGTTCCACCTCGTGCTGCTCGACAACGGGCGCGTGCGCACGCTCGCCGACGAGGTCGGCCGCCAGGCTCTCCGCTGCATCCGCTGCAGCGCGTGCCTGAACGTGTGCCCCGTCTACGCCCGGGTGGGCGGCCACGCGTACGGATCGGTCTATCCGGGGCCGATCGGCGCGATCCTGACGCCGCAGCTCGAGGGCGTCGAGGGCGACGCCGGCTCGCTGCCGTACGCCTCCTCGCTCTGCGGCGCGTGCGGCGACGTCTGCCCGGTGAAGATCGAGATCCCACGCCTGCTGACCCACCTGCGCGCCCGCGAGGTGGCCTCCCGCTCACGCCTCGACCCAGAAAAGCTCACGATGAAGGCCCTCTTCCACACCTTCTCGTCACGCAGCCGCTACGAGC
Organism: uncultured Thermoleophilaceae bacterium; assembly: GCA_963771715.1. Taxonomy (GTDB): domain Bacteria; phylum Actinomycetota; class Thermoleophilia; order Solirubrobacterales; family Thermoleophilaceae; genus JACVRW01. The sequence goes on along the minus strand of CAVYUQ010000002.1, from coordinate 48,387 downwards.
GAGCACAGAAGTTCGCGCGAGCGGCGAGCCGCCCGCTGGCGCGCGGGCTGCGGCCGGACGATCTCCTGGGCGCCCGGACCGCTGGCCGGCTGGACGATGTCCCGCGACCTGCCGGCACCCGCAGCCGAGAGCTTCCGCGAGTGGTGGCGCCGCACCCGCGGCCCGGCCACGGCTGGCGATCCAGTAGCACCGCCGCGCCGTCGGCCGGAGCCGCCCACCGTCGGGCGCCCCGCGGCCCGCTCGGGACGCCCGGGCGGACATCCTCAACCGCATCCGCGCGGCCCTCGGAGCGGCCGCGCCGCCCGACGTGCCGCGCAACTACCGCACGGAGAGACGAACGAACGCGTGACGAGATCGTGACGCTGTTCGCGGAGCGCGTGGCCGAGTACCGCGCGACGGTGCACCGGGTGGACGCGGCCGACGTGGCCGCGACGGTGCAGCGCATCGCCGAGGAGGCCGGCGCGCGGAGGCTGGGGATCCCCGCGGACCTGCCCGCGGACTGGCGGCCGGCGCCGAGCGGCGGAGTCGGCGGACGCCCTCGAGCTCGTCGAGGACGATGGGCTCTCGGTGGAGCAGCTGGACGCGCTCGACGGCGCCCTCACCGGCTGCGCTGTCGCCATCGCCGAGACCGGCACCTTCGTGCTCGACGGTGGCGCGGGGCAGGGGCGGCGGGCGCTCACGCTGGTGCCGGACCTTCACGTCTGCGTCGTGCGGGAGGATCAGGTGGTGGGGCTGGTGCCGCAGGCCGTCGGGGAGCTCGAGGAGGCCGTGCGCGCGGGGCGGGCGCTCACCTTCGTGTCGGGTCCGTCCGCGACCTCGGACATCGAGCTGGACAGGGTCGAGGGTGTGCATGGCCCGCGCGTGCTGCACGTGGTGCTCGTGGCCTGATGCGGACGGTCTACCTCGGCACCTCCGACTTCGCCGCCACGGTCCTCGACCGCCTGGCAGCCAGCCCGCACAGGCCGCAGCTGGTGGTCACCCGGCCGGACGCTCCGCGCGGCCGCGGCCGCAAGCTCGCCCCGCCGCCGGTGGCGGACACCGCACGGCTGCTGGGCATCGAGGTCTTCCAGCCCGAGGACGTGAACGCTGAGCAGGCGAGGGAGCGGATCGCGGCAGCGGAGCCCGACGCGATCGCGATCTGCGCCTTCGGCGCGCTGATCAAGGAGCCGCTGCTGTCCGAGCACGAGATGCTGAACCTGCACCCGTCGCTGCTGCCGCGCTGGCGCGGCGCGGCTCCGGTCGAGCGGGCGATCGAGGCGGGCGACGAGGAGACCGGGGTGTCGATCATGCGGCCGACCGCCGAATTCGACGCCGGGCCGGTCGCGGTCGAGCGCGCGGAGCAGATCCGCCCCGACGACGACTACGGCTCGCTCGCAGCCCGGCTCGCGGCGCTGGGCGGCGAGCTGCTCGTGGAGACGCTCGACCTCCAGCCCCCGTTCCGCGACCAGCCCGACACCGGCGTGACCTATGCCGAGAAGATCGGCCCGGAGGACCGCCGGCTCGATCCGGAGCTGAGCGCCGACCTGCTCGAGCGGCGCGTGCGGGCGCTCACTCCGCACATCGGCGCCTACGTCGAGCTGCCGTGGGACGAGCGCCTCGGCGTGACTCGGGCGGCGCTCGCGCCCGGCGGCGGGCCGGCGCCCGGCGAGCTCGCGATCAGCGACGGCCGCCTGCTCTTCGGCGCGGCGAGCGGCGCGCTCGAGCTCCAGGAGGTGCACCCCGCCGGGAAGCGCCCGATGGACGCCGAGGCCTGGATTCGCGGCTATGGCGAACGGGTACGCGGGTGAGCCGCTAGCGTTGGCGACCGGCTCAGTAAGGGAAATCCTTTGGCCGCGGCAGGTGAACACACCACCCAGACGGGGCCCGAGTGCCCCTCATGCGGCGAGCACTGGCTGCGCGGCACGAACCTCCCAGGGCGCTACCGCTGCGTCTACTGCCTGCACCGGTTCGAGCTGCGGTCGGAGTGCCCGAACTGCGGCGCTCACTCGACGATCGCGCGGATGTCAGACACCGCCAACGTCATCTGCCGCAACTGCGGCGGCTCGATGCTCTCGCCCATCTGACGCGCTCACCTCGACCGGGATCCCGTTCAGCACGGCGTTGCCGGACAGCGGCTCGACCATCGACTCGTCGGCCAGCACGTTGCTGTTCACGCCCGCGTGCTCGGCCGCCACGCCCATCCGCGCGCCCTCGGCGCCGTGGCCCCAGCCGTGCGGGATCGAGACCACGCCCGGCATGATGTCCTCGGTGGTCTCCACGGGCGCGTCGAGCGAGCCCGCCACCGAGCTGATCCGCGCGATCTCCCCGTCGGCGAGACCGAGCCGCTCGGCGTCGTCGGGATGGATGTGGAGCGTGCAGCTCTCCTTGCCCTTCACGAGCGCGGGCAGGTTGTGCATCCACGAGTTGTTCGAGCGCAGCTGGCGGCGGCCGATCAGCACCATCCCGCCGTTGCGCTCGCGCGCCATCGCCGCGCGCAGGCGGTCGAGGTCGGCGACGATCGGCTCCGGAGCGAGCTCGACCTTCCCCGACGCGGTCCTCAGCACGTCCGGGAGCCGAGGCTGGAGCGGCCCGAGGTCGATGCCGTGCGGGTTCTGCTCGAGCAGGTCGAGCGTCAGGCCCTCGGGGTCGTGCCCGAAGCCGTCCCCGTAGGGGCCCGAGCGCAGCATGAAGTCGAGCACCCGCTCCGGGCCGCGGCGCGGCTCGAGCGCCTCGAGGAGCTCGGCGGGGTCGCGGCCCGCTATCGGCGACGCCTCGTTGCCGACCTCGCGCTGGATCAGCGTCTGGATGACCATGTCGTCGAACAGCGCAACGTCGGCGTTCGGCCCCTGGCCGGCGACCACGCCCGCCAGCCGCATGAAGACCTCCCACTCGGCGGGGCCCTCGCGCTCGAAGACGGGCGGCGAGTAGTTCGCGATGTTGCGCGTGGAGAGCTGGTAGAAGGCGAGGTCGTAGTGCGCCTTCTCGAGCGGCTCCGGCGCGGGCAGGATCACGTCCGCGTGGCGCGTCGTCTCGTTCACGTAGATGTCGAGCGAGACCATGAGGTCGAGGCCCTCGACCGCGCGCTCGAGCCGGCCGCTGTTGGGGGTCGAGAGAAGCGGGTTGCCGGCCACCGTGATGAGCGCGCGCACCTGGCCCTCGCCCGGGGTCTCGATCTCCTCGGCGAGCACGGACACGGGCAGCTCGCCGTACAGCTCCGGCAGCCCGCGCACGCGGCTCTTCCAGCGTCCGAAGGTGGGCGGCCGCCCGGCGCCGCCCCAGGATGAGTTCTTCTGGCCCGCCGCGGCGCGCGTGAACATCGCGCCGCCCTCGCGGTCGAGGTTTCCGGTGAGCACGTTCAGCACGTCCACGAGCCAGCTCGCGTGCGTGCCGAACTCCTGCGTGCAGGTGCCGATTCGCGCGTACACGGCGCCGCGCTCGGCGGCCGCCAGCTCGCGCGCCATGCGGCGGATCTCGCCGGCCTCGATGCCGCATGCGCCGGCCACGGCCTCCGGCGTGAACTCGCGCACCAGAGTCGCGCAGCTCGTCGAGGCCGTTCAGGTGCTCGCTGAGCGCGCCGGGTTCCTCGAGGCCCTCCTCGACGATCGTGCACGCCATCGCGGCGAGCAGCAGGGCGTCGGTGCCGGGCTGGATGAAGTGGTGCTCGTCCGCCTCCTCGGCGGTGCGGGTGCGGCGCGGGTCCACCACCACGACCCTGCCGCCGCGCTCGCGGATGCCGCGCAGCCGGCCGCGCATGTCGGGCGCCGTGAGCAGGCTGCCGTTCGAGACCAGCGGGTTCGCGCCCAGCAGGATGAGGTGGTCGCAGCGGTCCACGTCCGGGATCGGGACCGACAGGATCGTGCCGAACATCAGCCCCGCCGACATCTGCTTCGGCATCTGGTCGACGGTCGACGCCGTGTAGATGTTCTGCGAACCCAGCACGCGCAGCCACGCGGGCCCGTGGATCAGCGCGGACAGGTTGTGGGCGTTGGGGTTGCCGAGGTACACGGCCACCGCGTTCTTCCCGTGCTCGGCGATCAGCGGTGCCAGCCGGCGGTCGATCTCCTCGAACGCCTCGTCCCAGCTCGCCTCCACCAGCTCGCCGTCGCGCCGGACGAGCGGCGTGGTGAGCCGGTCCGGATCCTCGTGGAGCTGCTTGACGCCGTACGCCTTCGGGCAGATGAAGCCGTGGCTGAACACGTCCTCCGTGTCGCCGCGGACCGACACCACCTCCCGTCCCTCGGTCTCGATCTCGAGGCCGCAGGTGGCTTCGCAGAACGGGCAGGTCCGGTAGTGCGTGGCCATGCGCGGGACCCTACTCCGCGGGCTGGCGCAGCTCGATCCAGAGCGCGCGCGATACGCACGTGAGGATTCCGTCCGAGTCGTAGAGCGCCGCGGCGGAGCGGTGCTTGCGGCCCTCCACCTCGATTGCCCACGACAGGATCGTGTGCGGCTCGCCCACGCGCACCGCGCAGCCGAGCCGGGCCGCCAGGCTCGCGAGCACCATCGGCGGCCCCTCGCCGAAGTTCGCGACCGGAGCACTCGTGGGGCAGTCGAGCGCCGCCCAGACGAGCTCGGGTCGCGCCCAGCCGTTGCCGTCGCCGTCCTGCTCGCGCGGCGTCCAGCAGGCGCCGAACAGAATCCTCTGGCCGGAGATGTCTGCCGGAAAGATCCGCATCCCGTCGCCGGGCTCTCGCTCCGGGCCGCAGACGACGCACGTGGGGAAGGGGTGATCGGCCGCCCAGCGCTCGCGGCCTCGCTCCTCGGCAGCGGCGACCGTGTCGCGGTCCACCGGGTCGGGCACGTCGAAGAGCAGCTCGGTGGGTCCGCCCTCGGCGACCAGGGTGTCGCCGTCGCGAAGCTCGACGCGCTCGCCGTCACGGACCACCTCGAGCGGGGTGTCGAGCGGCGGCGGCGTGCGCAGCGACACCTCCACCTCCTCCGCGCCGACAAGCTGCGCCACGCGCCCGCAGGTGTAGCCGCCGTTGGCGGATCCGGGCGGGCCGTTGAAGCGCGCCGGAATGGTGAGCGTTTCAGTCACGCACGGGCCGGAAGCGTGGCGAGCGCCTCGCGCAGGTCCGCCACGGACTGGAAGTCGAGCCCGAGCAGGTGGTCGTGCCGGTGTCGTACGACCCCGTCCTCGTCCACGATGATCACGGCGCGCTTGGTGCCCACGACGGGCGTGTACGCGTCGTACTGCTTGGCCACGTCGCCGCCCTCGTCCGCGAGCAGCGGGACGTTGAGGTCGTGCTTGGCGCTGAAGCCCTGGTGCGACTCGACGCTCTGCGACGAGATCCCCACGACCGTCGCGTCGAGCGCGCCGAACGCCTCGGCGTTGTCGCGGTACGAGCAGAACTGCTTGGTGCAGACCGCGGTGTTGTCACCGGGATAGAAGAGCAGCACGACGCGCTCGCCACGGTGGTCGGAGAGGCGGAACCTACCGTCGGTGCCTTCCAGCTCGAAGTCGGGCGCGAGATCTCCAACGTCTGGATGCTTGGCCATGCACGGAGGATACGTAGCGCGTGCCCCGGCGGCCGATCGCGGGGTAAGTCGATTTGTATACCGAGGCCGGTACATAAATCGACTAACCCCCGCGGCGACGGGGCGCGGCCGGTCAGCCGTCAGTGCTGCCGTTCATGCGCGCCGATAGAGCCCGTAGAGCGCCGCGCTCAGCAGCGCCGCGGCGGCCACGAACGCCAGCTCCACCTGGAGCACGCGGTCGTCGAAATCGGCGACCAGCAGGAACAGCACGAACCCCGCGGCGGCGCGTGACCCAGCAAGCCGAGGCGTGCGCCGCGAGGCCGTGGGCCAGCAGCGCCTGGTTCAGCGTGGCCGCCGCGAGGTAGAGGCCCATGCCGAACGCCACCAGCACGAGCCCGCCGCGCTCGTAGTCGAAGTCGCCGCCGAAGAGCAGGTCCATCACCTGCGGCCCCGCGGCGAGCATCACGAGCGCAACGCAGCCCGCGAAGCCGGCGATCGCGGTGAGCGTGAGGTTCACGCTGCGCCGGAACGGGTCCGACTCGCCGCTCGCGCGCAACCGCGTGAGGTGGGGGAGGATCGAGGTCTGGATCGCCTGGAAGAGCTGCAGCGGCGCGCGGGCGATCAGCAGCACGTTGAATGTGAAGCCCGCCAGCGCCGCGCCGCCGTTGTCCTCGGTGGCCTTCACGAGCAGCGGCCCCGCGTTCAGGAAGGTCTGCTCGCAGAGCATGATCAGGAGCACGGCGGCCGCGAAGCCGGCCCCGCGGGCCAGTGTGAACTCCGGCTCGCGGGCGGCGGGCTCCTCGCGGGCGGCGGCGTCGAGCAGCGCGGGGTCGACGTCGGGGGCGGCCGCGCTCGGCGCCAGCCGGCGGGCCAGCGCCGGCGGCACCACCGCCAGCGACACGATCGGGGCTGCCGCCATTCCGAGCGCCACCGCGGACTGCCCCTCAGTGATCCCGATCGCCACCGCGAGCGCGAACAGGCAGCGCGAGCTGGCCTCCATGAGCACGAGCCCGCCGTAGAGCGGGAACAGCCGGTGCCCGGCCAGGTAGCCGCGCGCGAAGTAACTGGCCGCGTAGGCCAGCACGCTCACGAGCAGCACCCAGTAGAGCGTCGACGAGCCGGCGAAGAGGTCGTTCTCGATCGGGTCGCGCAGCACGAGCGCCACGACCGCGAACGCAACTCCGAGCGCGAGCTGGATCGTGGCCGCGATGCGCAGGTGCTCGGTTCCCACGACGCCGCGGGCGTCGTGGTCCGCGATGGTCCGCGACAGCAGCTGCTCCACCGGCCGGTACAGCACCGAGACCGTGATGAAGACCGCCGACCACAGCAGCGTGATGCGGCCGTACTCGTCCTCCGGCAGCGAGTAGCTCGCGAGCGAGAAGTAGGCGAAGGTGATCAGGCCCGTCGCGCCGATCCCCGCCGAGAGGATCGCCGCACCGCGGCCGTAGCTAGAGCCGGACAAGCAGCATGGTCCAGGGGAAGGGCGAGCGGGCCTCCTCGACCGTGCCGTAGCGGGAGAGCAGCGATACGAACGCCCGCTTGGACCAGTGGTTCACGTGGCCCGGCGTGTTGCCGAGGTCGCGCCAGTAGGCGCCGCGCGCCATGTTGAGTCCGCGCCAGAGCGGCTCGCGCGGCACCGAGACGAGCAGGTGCCCGCTCGCCACGCGCGCCATCTCCGCGAGCGTGGCCTCCGGCTCGGGCACGTGCTCCAGCACCTCGATCGCGGCGGCGAGGTCGAACTCGTCGTCGGAGAACGACAGCCGCGTGGCCTCCTCGGCACGGAACTCGAGGTTCGGGCGCTCGCGCCGTTCCCACTCCGCGCGCAGCTTCGGGTCCTCGAGGTCGATGCCCGACGATCCGCCCGTCCCCGAGCCGCTCCGCCCACTCGACCGTCAGGACGCCCTCGCCGCAGCCCACGTCGAGGACCGACGAGGGCGCCGCCTTGGCCCAGAGCTCGTCGAGCGTCGAGTGGAAGCCGCCCATCAGCCGCCTCACCACCGGGTTCGACGAGCCGTACTTGTCGAACGTATTTCCGGTCGGGACCTCGGCCGCGGTGGCGCCGCCGCTCACAGCTTCAGCGCCTCTCGATCCTCGGTCTTGCCTGTGGCGCGCCCCGCCTGCGCGCCGGTGGTGGCAGGCTGGCCGGTCTCCGAGGCGCCCGGCTCGTAGTGCGACGGCTCGACGCCGAGGTGCAGCTCCACGCGCCGGACCCGCTCGAGCACTCGCTGCTGGAGCACTCGCGAGCCGGCGAGGATGTCGCCGATCACGCCCAGCGCGGCGAGCTGGACCGCGACGATGAAGAGGGTCGAGCCCAGGATCAGCGACTGGATGTGCTGTCCGGGTTCGTCGGAGAAGAAGTAGAAGTAGAGGAAGCGCGCCCAGATCGCCGCCCCGACGATCGCGGCCACGGCGGCCGCGGCGAGGAATACCCGCAGCGGCTCGTACATCGCGTAGATGCGGAAGATCGAGACCGTGTTGCGCCGGACGTAGGCCGCGGTCGACGGGAACAGCCGCGACTCGCGCGTCTTCTCGTTCGTCCGGATCGGGACGTGGTCGACCGCCACCAGCATCTTGCCCGCCTGGATGATCGACTCGAGCGTGTAGGTGAACTTTGAGACCACCTGCATCTGAAGGCCGGCCTCGCGGTTGTACGCGCGGAACCCCGAGGTGGTGTCGGGCACGTTCGTGCCCGACGCTCGGCGCACCACCGCGCTACCCAGGCGCTGGAGCCGCTTCTTCAGCGGCGAGAAGTGGTCGATCTGGTCCGTCTTGCGGTCGCCGATCACCATGTCGGCGTCGCCGTCGAGGATCGGCTGGACGAGCTTCGGGATGTCGCCGCCGAAGTACTGGTTGTCGGCGTCCGTGTTGACGATGATGTCCGCGCCCAGCTTCAGCGACGCGTCGAGACCCGCCTGGAACGCCGCGGCCAGGCCCCTGTTGTTGGTCAGGCGCACGACGTGATGGACGCCGTGCTCGCGCGCCACCTCGACCGTGCGGTCGGTCGAGCCGTCGTCGATGATGAGCCATTCGACCTGGTCGATGCCCGGAATTTCGCGTCGGAAGGTCGCCCAGCGTGGAGGGAAGCGTTAGCTCCTCGTTGAAACAGGGGATCTGGATGATCAACTTCATGCGCGGGTCCGTAGCGTAGTTGGAGGCCCGATCTGCGAGCGGGCGGTGCCCGCGAGCATTCCGATTAACACCTGATTCACAAGCAATTCCTCTGCTAGCCTGCGAAACCTTCGCAATCCCGAGACGTATGGAGCGCCACGAACAATGACCACCGTCCTCGCCTACCTGGATCCCGGCAGCGGGAGCATGATCCTGCAGATCATTGCGGGTGGCCTCGCGGCGGTCGCCGTGACAGCCAAGCTCTACTGGGGTCGCCTCCTGAAGTTCCTCCGCATCCGCAAGGATGAGCCGGAGACCCCGAACGCCGACACCACGCGCGGTACCGACGCCGCCTAGCTAGTTTTCCGGCGGTGTCCACAGCGTCTTCGCCCGCCGGCCTCGAGCCGGGGTCCTTCCGCGACCCTGAAAGCCGCGTCTTCTACTCGGGCGACGAGGTCTACCGGGCGCTCTCGGCCGATGGCCTGAGCGACTTCGAGGCCCTCGAGGCCACCGGCCTGCTCGACGGCGAGCGCGTGGTCGGCACCGAGCGTGCAAGCGACGTTGCGGCGCTGCGCGGGCTGCTCGTGCACGAGCCGGCCGCGGTGCTCCGCCACGAGCGCATCCCGTTCGTGTCGTATCCGTACGAGTGGACGTTCTCGATGCTGAAGGACGCCGCGCTGCTCCAGCTCGACCTGCTGCTCGCCGGCCTCGAGCACGACATGGTCCTCAAGGACTCGACGCCCTACAACGTCCAGTTCAGGGGCGCGCACCCGACCTTCGTGGACGTCGGCTCCTTCGAGCGGATGCGCGAGGGCGAGCCGTGGGTGGGCTACCGCCAGTTCTGCATGCTCTACCTGTATCCGCTCCTGCTCCAGGCGGCGAAGGGAGTGCCGTTCCAGCCCTGGCTGCGGGGCTCGATCGACGGCATCAGGCCGGGCGAGATGCGCCCGCTGATGAACTTCCGCGACCGCTTCCGCAAGGGCGTCTTCACCAACGTGATCCTCCACGCGAAGCTCGAGGAGCGCTACGCCGACAAGCCGCAGCAGGTGAAGGACGAGGTCAAGCGCGTGTTCAAGAAGGAGCTGTTCGTGGCGAACGTGCGCAAGATGCGCAAGCTCGTCGAGCGGCAGTCCTGGGACCCGCCGGAGGGCGTCTGGACCGCGTACGGCGAGCGCAACAGCTACACGGACGACGACGCCCGGCGCAAGGACGAGTTCGTGCGCGAGGTGGCCACGAGCCGCGACTGGAACCTCGTCTGGGACATCGGCTGCAACAACGGCCGCTACTCGCGCATCGCGGCCGAGGGCGCGCGCACGGTCGTGGCGGTGGACGCCGACCAGGGCCCGGTCGAGCTGCTCTACCGCGACCTGCGCGAGGAGGGCAACGACCGGATCCTCCCGCTCACGATGAACCTCGCCGATCCGTCGCCCGGGCTCGGGTGGCGCGGCCTCGAGCGCAGGTCGATGCCGGACCGCGGCAAGCCCGACCTCGTGCTCGCGCTCGCGCTCGTGCACCACATGGCGATCAGCGCGAACGTGCCGGTGAAGGAGTTCATCGACTGGCTCGCCTCGCTCGGGACGGCGCTCGTGATCGAGTTCCCCACGCGCGAGGACCCGATGGTGAAGAAGCTGCTCGCGCCCAAGCGCGACGGCCTGCACCCCGACTACGAGCTGGGCTTCTTCGAGCGCACGCTGAAGGAGGCTTTCGAGGTCGAGCGCAGCGAGCGCCTGGAGTCCGGCACTCGGGTGCTCTACTACGCTCGTCCGAAGTGAGCCGGGAGGCAGCGAAGGCGGCGGGCTGGGCGTATCTCAACCTGGCCGTGCTCTGGACGTTCGCCGTAGCGCAGCCGCTCTTCGACCTCCTGAAGGACAACCCCGAGTTCTTCGCGGCGCGCGGCTCGTCGGGGTTCGACATCGTCAGCTTCTCCGTGCTGCTGGTGGTGCTGCCGCCGGCGCTGCTGCTGGCGATCGAGCTGCTGCTCGGCCTGATCCGGCCCGAGGTCCGCCAGGGGGCGCACATCGCCTTCCTCGGCGCTCTCGCCGCGCTGATCGCCGCGCAGGCGCTCAAGAAGTCGATCGACGCCTCGGACACCGTGCTGATCGCGCTGAGCGTGCTGGTGGGTGCCGCTCCTGGCCGTGCTCTGGGCCCGGGCGGAGCCGATGCGCTCGTTCCTGAACGTGCTCTCGCCGGTCCCGCTCGTGTTCCTGCTGCTGTTCCTGCTGAGCGGCCAGATCTCGGAGCTCGCGTTCCCGAGCGAGGCGAAGGCGCGCACGATCGGCGGCGTTTCGAACGCTCCGATCGTCATGGTGCTTCTCGACGAGCTGCCCTCGAACACGCTGGTCGACGCGAACGACGAGCTCGACACGAAGCGCTATCCGGGCTTCGCCGAGCTCGCCAGGAACGCCACCTGGTTCAAGAACGCCTACACCGTCTACGACTCGACCGAGCGCGCCCAGCCGGCGATCATGGACGGCGACCTGCCCGCCAAGGACAGGCAGCCGATCTCCTCGGATCACCCGAACAGCATCTTCTCCCTGTTCGCGAAGACGCACCGGATGAACGTGAGCGAGGAGGCCACCTCTGTGTGCTCGCGTGACCTCTGCAAGGACACCCATCCGGAGGAGTCGTACGGCGACCGCATCTCGTCGATGTCCGAGGACCTCGGCCTCGTGTGGCTGCACGTGGTGTCGCCGCCGGACATCGAGAACGACCTCGCCAGCGTGTCGGAGAACTGGGGCAACTTCGGCGGCGGCGACTCCGAGGAGGCCGAGGCCAGCCCGTCCGCCGCGGAGCGGAGCACGCGCGCGAACCTGAACGGCGGGCGCGCGGTGCGCTTCCAGCGAGTGGATCGACAACATCGTTCCGGGACGCCGGCCCGCGCTGAACTTCAAGCACACGCTGATGCCGCACGTGCCGTGGCAGTACCTGCCCTCCGGCAAGCGCTACCGCAAGGCGCCGAACGACGTAATCCCGGGCCTGTCGAACCAGTCGTTCGAGGACACGGGGCAGCTGAACGTGCTGCTCCAGCGCCACTTCCTTCAGACCGGGTTCGCCGACCTGGAGCTCCAGCACCTGTGGAAGCACCTGAAGGACGACGGCCTCTGGGACGAGTCGCTGATCGTCGTGGCGGCCGACCACGGCGTGGCGTTCCCGCACGCGCGCGAGCGCCGGCGGCTGAACCGCGAGAACGCGGCCGAGATCGCCCCCGTGCCGCTGTTCATCAAGGCGCCCGGCCAGACCAAGGGCAAGACCGACGACGCCTGGGTCGAGACGATCGACATCCTGCCGACCATCTTCGACCTGCTGAACCTGGACCCGCGCGTGAAGATGGACGGAAGGTCGGCGTTCAGCGAGGAGGTGCAGAATCGCGACGAGCTGCGCATCCTGATCCGCAACAGCTTCGAGGTGCTGCGCATCCCGGCCGACACCTTCACGCGCGAGCGCCGCGCGATCATCGACCGCGACCAGCGCCTGTTCGGCTCGGGCGCCGACGGGCCGGGGCGCCTCTACGAGATCGGCCCGCACCCCGAGCTGATCGGCCAGCCGGCCTCCGCCGCGGGCGAGCCGCTCGACGTGGACCTCTCCTACAAGCGCGACTACCGGAACGTGGGCTCAGACCCGCTGTACGTTCCGGTACACGTGGTGGGGCGGGTGAACGGGCCCGACCGCCACCCGCGCGACATCGCGGTGGCCGTGAACGGCACGATCCGCGCCGTGGGCAACACCTTCAAGCTCGCGGTGGGGAACGACGGCGAGCTGGTGTCCGTGATGGTGCCGGAGTCGGCCTTCGGCAAGGGCAGCAACGACGTCCAGGTGCTACAGGTCCGCTAGGCAGCCCTCGGCGGCCTTGAGGACGTCCTCGGTCTTCGGGTCCACCTCGGGCTCCACGAACAGCAGGGCGCTGCCGATCTGCTCGGCGCCCTCGCCCTCGCCCTGGAACTGGGCGGCCTCGGCGGCCGCGGCCGTGAGGTAGAACTTCACGCGCGGGCCGGCGTCGAGCAGGACCTGGTTCTCGTCCTTGCCGTCCACGTGGGCCGCCACGCCCTTCGCGTCGAGGCACGCGACCGTGCTGCCGGGCTTGTCCGACTCGTCCACCGCGGGAGCGGCATCGCTCGAGCCGCAGCCGGCAATGGCGAGCAGCACGAGCGGGAGGGCCAGGAGGGGGCGCTTCACGGGGCGGCGCAGGCTAGCGGAGCGGTTTCGTGCGCCGGAACAGCCGTGCCACGGGGCCGAAGACCGGCTTGCGGTGGTTGTTCTCCTCGATGAGGCTCTTGTTGTGCCACGGCGGCTGCGCGTACGCGTCCGGTGCGCCGCCCTGCCAGGTCTGGTGCACGCGGAAGTCGCGCAGCGCCCAGTGGATCGACCCGTTCACGAACGGCTTGGTCGCGTGTATGGCGAGGTGGTCCATCACCCACTTGCGCTGGAACTCGAAGGTCCCCTTCTGCTCGACCGGGCCGTATTGCGTGGCCTCGGCGCCGAACTCGGTGATCACGAGCGGCAGGTCGGGGTTCGCGGCGTGCAGAGCGTCGAGGTAGGGGCCGAGGTCGGCGGTGGTGGTGGACGGCTGGTCCGGCAGGTTCTCCGCCACCGAGCGGTACCACCCGAAGTAGTCGTTCACCCCGAGCACGTCGAGGTACTGGTGCGCGTCCGTCGTGTACGGCTCTCCCACGCGCGATTGGCGGTCGAGGCCCACGAGCCGCGTGTCGTCGAGCTCGCGCACGGCGTGCGACGCGTCGCGGATGTAGCGCACCAGGCTCGGGCCGTAGGCGCCGAGATTCGGCCCCGCCTCCGACGGCTCGTTGGCCAGCGACCACGTGAGGACCGAGGGGTTGTTGATGTTGTTGCGCACCGTCAGCGTGGCGGCGCGCAGCGCGAGATTGCGGACGCCGGAGCGGTCCCAGCTGGAGGTCGGGACCTGGTAGACCGGCGCGTCGACCCAGTACATGATCCCCGCCCGGTCGAGCGCCTCGACGAACGCGGGGTGGAGCGGGTAGTGCGAGCGCGTGATCGTGGCGCCGAGGTTCTTGAGCCGGTTGAGGAACAGCGTTCGAGTGCCCTGCGAGAGAGCGCCGCCCTCCTGGAGGTCGTCCTCGTGGATGCTCGCGCCCTTGAGGTTCAGCCGCTTGCCGTTGAGCCTGATGATCCCGCCGGGCCGGGTCTCGATCTTGCGCACGCCGAACGAGAGCTTGTACGTGCCGCGCAGCTCGCGGCGCATCAGCGGCCGGTACTCGCCGCGCACCCTGCGGCGCGTGACCGCGCTCACCGACATGTCATAGAGCTGGGGAGCGCGCGGCGCCCAGAGCCGCGGCCGCTTGATCTTGACGGTCGTGCTGAGCTTGCGGCGGCCCTTCGCGGGGACCGTCTCGGGGTCCAGCGTGAGGCGCTGGCCGTCCACCGCGATGATCAGGGACACGTAGCGGTCCTTGCCCGTGAAGTTCCGCAGCGTGGTGCGCACCTCCACCTTCGCCGGCCCGCCGACGCGCCGGAGCCGGGGCAGCGCCGCCACGTGCTCCACGTCCACGGTGTCCACCCTCCGCATGTAGACCTCGCGCAGGATGCCGCCGAAGTTCCACCACCCGCCAGTGCCGTAGCCGTTGTACGCCGCGGGCCGCCAGTGAGTGAGGTCCGTGTTGCTGCGCAGCGACGACACCTCGACGACGAGCGTGTTGCGTCCCTCGCGCAGGTTGGACAACAGCACCTCGAACGGGAAGTAGCCGGTGTAGAGGGCTAGCTTCTTGCCGTTGAGCCAGACCTCGGTGCGGTAGTTGTTGCCCTCGAAGCGCACCTTCCAAAAGTGCAGCGCCTCCTTCGGCGAGCGTGGCAGCGTGAACTCCTTGCGGTACCAGCCGATCGAGGAGCGGTTGAACTGGGTGTCGGTGGCGTTCCAGTTGTGGGGGACCGCGATCGGGGTCCAGCCGGCGAGGTCGTCCTGTTCGAACCAGCGCTCGGACTCCCCGACGAAGGCGTCGTCCTGGCGGAAGTACCAGGTGCCGCCGAGCAGCTGGCGGTTCGTCTGGCCCTCGCGGATCAGGGGCTCGCCGCCGGGACGCTCCACGACCAGCTCGGGTGCCACGGGCGCAGGCGTCTGAGTTCCGCCCGGAGGCGCCTCGCCGCCGCCCTGGGCGTAGGCCGGGAGCGGGCAGAGCATGGCCACTGCGAGGCTTGCGAGGAGGGTTCGCCCGAGCAAGCGTCGCAGGGTAGCGGCGTATCAAGACGCCCGTCTGGGGGTAAGTGCAACTGCTACGGTCCGACCCGGTCCCGCCGCGCCTCCTCTCACGCCATGAACCGTCGCTTCGCGATCATCCAAGCACTGGTATCGCTCGTCGCGCTGGCGGCGGTCGTCTGGTGGGCAAGCAGGCAGGAATCGCCGCATATTCCGACGGGCGGTGACGCGCTCGCCTGGATCGCGGCGGGGGTCGCGCTGTACGTGCTGGCGACGCTGGTTCGCGCCGAGCGCTGGCACCAGATTCTCGAGCACACGGGCGTTGACGCGAAGCGGAGCGACTGCTACGCGCTCACCACGGTCGGCTACATGGGTAACAACGTGCTGCCGGCGCGCGCTGGCGAGGCGCTGCGGGTCGTGCTCCTGTCGCCGCGCTGCAATGCGAGCAAGCGCACGCTGATCAGCTCGATCGTCGCCGAGCGAGTACTGGATGTAATCGCGCTCCTGACGATCTTTGTGGTCACGGTTTACGGGGTTCTCGAGACCTCCGAGGTACTGCCCACCGACCGGCCGCTGCTCGTGACAGGGATCGGCATCCTTCTGTTCCTCGGGGGCGCCGTCGCGATCTGGGTGCTGCGCTCGCACCAGGTGTTCGAGCGCGTCCGCAACTGGCTGCGCCCGCTCGCGGACTCTCCACGCGCTCTCGTGTCCACGTGGGGCGTCGTACTGCTCGGAGGAACTTTCCTGCTCTGGACGATCGAGGCGTCGGTGTACTGGACCGTCGCGCGCGCGATCCACATGGATATCAGCATCAGCGGTGCGCTTTACCTCGTCGCGCTCACGAACTTCGTCGCGGCGCTGCCCGCCGCGCCGGGGTCGCTCGGCACCTTCGACGCGGCCGTCGCATGGGGCGCCGGCAAGCTCGGCGCGGCCGGGTCTGTCGCGCTCTCCTACGTGATCCTGATTCGCTTCGTCCTCTACGTGCCGATCACGCTGTTCGGGCTCGTCGTGCTGGTCACCCGCTACGGGGGCTGGTCGCGGCTGCGATCGGCGGCGCGCCTCGAGGCCTCGCGCGCTTAGGCGAGCCGATGTCCGCCATTTCGATCGGGGCGCGCCGAGGCGAGAGCATCACGGTCGGCCGGGCACTGGAGCGCCACGGCGCCCAGATGGCGCTGATCATCGCCGGCTGCCTGGCGATCTCAGCGCTCACGCTGCTCTTCCCCTCCACGCCAACCTACGACCCGTGGGCCTGGATCCTCTGGGGCCGGGAGATCGCCCACCTCGACCTCGTGACCGAGGGCGGCCCGTCGTGGAAGCCGTTCCCGATCTTCTTCACGGTCCCGTTCTCGTTCCTCGGGCAGGACCTGGCGCCCTACCTCTGGCTGTGGGTGGCGCGCGCCGGCGGCCTGCTCGGCTGCGTGATGGCGTACCGGATGGCCTACCGCCTCAGCGGCGGGCGGGTGTACGGCGCGCTCGCCGGCGTGTCCGCGTTCGCCGCGCTGCTGTCGTCGAACAAGTACGTGCGCGACGCCGCGCTCGGCAACTCCGAGCCGATCCTCGCGGCCGTGGTGCTCTGGGGCTTCGAGCGCCATCTCGACGGGCGGCGCGATCACGCGCTCTACCTCGGCGTGGCGGCGGCCCTGCTGCGGCCCGAGGCGTGGCCGTTCCTCGCGCTCTACGGCCTCTGGCTGTGGTTCTTCGAGCCGCGGCTGCGGCTGCGGCTGGTGGCGTTCGCGGCGCTCGTGCCGGCTCTCTGGTTCCTGCCCGAGTGGTGGGGCGCGGGCGAGCCGTTCCGGGCCGGCTCGCGCGCGAACGCGCCCAACCCGGGCAGCGCGGCCTTCGCCGCGCATCCCGCGATCGAGCTCTTCAAGCGCTTCGCCGAGAGCACCGTCGCGCCGGTCGAGGCGGGGACGCTGGTGGCGGTCGGGGTGGCGGCCGCGGCGTGGGTACGATGCCGTGCGCAGGGCGCGGTCCTGGCGCTCGCCGCGCTCGGCTTCTCGTGGTTCGCGCTCGTGGCCGTGATGACGGAGGCCGGCTTCGCGGGCAACCAGCGCTACCTGATGGTCGCCACCGCCGCGGTGTCGGTGCTCGGAGGCGTCGGCGCGGTGCGCCTGCTCCAGGGCGTGGAGGTGCTCGGCAAGCGCTGGTTCGGAGACCGAAGCGAGCGCGCCGGCGCGATCACGGCGGCCGCCGCGCTGTTCGCGGGGATCGCGATCGCCTCCCCGACGATCGTCGCCAAGGCGGACAACACCGGCCGCGTCCAGGGCGGGATCGAGCACGAGGCATACCTCTGGCACGACCTCAAGGCCCTGATCGACGCGAACGGGGGGAAGGAGCGGCTGCTCGCCTGCGGCGGCGTCTTCAGCGGCCCCTTCCAGACGCAGATGGTGGCCTACGAGCTCGGCATCCACGGCATCAACGTGGGCTGGAAGGTCACGCCCCCGCCCGGAGTGGCCTTCCGCACGCGGACGGTGCCGGACGGGCCGCTCGTGACCAAGCCGACGGACAACCGCTACCGGCTCGTGGACCAGCAGGGCAAGTGGCGGCTGCTGACCGTGCCACCCGAGGGCAACCCGCCGGGCGGCTGTCCCGCGGCCGGGCCGAACGCGCCCACGGCGCCGCCGCCGGAGCAGTCGGGCCCCGGGCAGCGCGAGGTTGAGGTCATAGGTAAGTGAGTACGCGGAGCGCTCACTAGGATCGCCGGGTGGCAAGCGTCGCTTCCCGTCCACGAGCCCTGCCGCGGCTCGGCTCGTTGCCCAGCAGCTTCGTGCTGCCGTGCCTCGTGCTGCTCGGCCTGTTCGCGGTCTCGGCCTACCTGCGCACGAACTCGCTCGGGGAGTCGCTCTGGATGGACGAGGGGCTCTCGATCGGCATCGCGTCGCAGCCGCTGTTCGACATCCCCGGGATCCTGCGCCAGGACGGCTCGCCGCCGCTCTACTACATGCTGCTGTCGGCGTGGATGGACCTCGTGGGCGACGGCCCCGCCGAGACGCAGGCGCTGTCGGTGGCCGTGTCGCTGCTCGCGATCCCCGGAGGCCTGTGGGCCGGCTGGAGCCTCTTCGGCCGCCGCGCCGGCCTCTTCTGCGCGGCGATGTGCGCCGTCAACCCGTTCCTGACGGCCTACGCCCAGGAGACCCGCATGTACGCGCTCATGCTGGTCATGTCGCTGCTGGCCACGGCGGCGTTCCTGCACGTGTTCGCGTTCGGACGCCGGCGCTACCTGCCGCTGTTCATGCTCCTGCTCGCGGGCATGCTCTACACGCACAACTGGGGCCTGTTCCTGGGCGCCGGTCTCGCGCTCGGGCTGGTGCCGTGCTGGTACGTGTCCGAGGACCGCTCGAGCTTCTGGAAGGACGCGTTGATCGGCTTCGGCGGCGTCGGGCTGCTCTACCTGCCCTGGCTGCCCACGCTGCTGCACCAGGTTCAGCACACCGGAGCGCCGTGGCTCAATCCGCCGAACTTCGGCGCGCCCGTCCAGATCTCGAAGTCCCTGCTCGGGGGCGGCACGCCCACCGTGGCGCTGCTGCTCGCGGGCGGAACCGGGATCGCGGCCATCCTGGCCCGCCGCGTGGAGGACAAGGAGCGCACCGCTCTGCTCTCCGGCGCCGTGATCGTGCTCGGCACGCTCGGGGTCGCCTGGATCGTGTCGCAGGTCTCGCCCGCCTGGACCACCCGCTATCTCGGCGTGCTGCTCGGCCCCATGCTCCTGCTGGGCGCGCTCGGGCTCGCCCGCGCGGGGACGCTCGGCCTGGTGGCGCTCGCGATCGTGCTCGGGATCTGGGCGATCCCCAAGAGCTACGGGCTCGAGAACAAGTCGAACGCGTCCGATCTGCGCAAGGACGCGGTGCCGGAGCTGCGCCAGGGCGACCTCGTCCTGTCGATGCAGCCGGAGCAGGGACCGCTGCTCGCGTACCACCTGGAACAGCTCGGCGGAGCGCCCGAGCTGCGCTTCGGCAACCCGCTCGGCGCGGTCGAGAACGACATGATCATGGACTGGACCGACGGCTACGACAGGCTGAAGGAAGCCACCCCATCGGCGAACCTCGAGCCGCTGATTGCTAGTCTGCGGCCCGGCGGCCGGGTCCTCATCGTTCATCCCGTGACCTCACGTGCGGATGACTGGGACGCGCCCTGGACCGAGCTGGTCAGGCGCCGGTCCGCCCAGTGGGGCGCGGCGCTCGCCACAGACCCGCGCCTGAAGCGGGTGGCGGCCTTCGACCGTGGAGCCGTGCCCCGCACCTACCGCCGTGCCACGCGCATCGGAGTGCGTGGCGTCATGTACGAGAAGACCGGATGACTGAGAACGAGACGAAGCCACAGCCCCCCGCAAACCTCGCGCGCCCGGACATGCGCGACAAGCCGACCGTGATCCTCGGCGGCGGTCCCGCCGGCCTCACGGCGGGCTACCTGCTCGCCAAGAAGGGCCTGCCCGTGGTGGTGCTCGAGGCGGAGGACCAGGTGGGCGGCATCGCGAAGACGGCGGTGCGCGACGGCTACCGCTTCGACCTCGGCGGGCACCGCTTCTTCACCAAGGTGAAGGAGGTCGACGACCTCTGGCACGAGATCATGCGCGAGGAGTTCCTGAAGCGCCCGCGCATGTCGCGCATCTACTGGCACAAGAAGTTCCTCGACTACCCGCTGCGCGGCCCGGACGTGATCAAGAAGCTGGGCCCGGTCGACCTCACCAAGGCGTTCCTCTCGTACCTGTGGGCGAAGGTGACGCCCAAGGGCAGGGAGGACACCTTCGAGCAGTGGGTCGTGAACCGCTTCGGCCGCTGGCTCTTCAACGAGTTCTTCAAGTCGTACACGGAGAAGGTGTGGGGCGTGCCCACGTCGGAGATCCGCGCGGACTGGGCAGCCCAGCGCATCAAGGGCCTGTCGTTCTTCAGCGCCGCCAAGTCGGCCTTCTTCGGCAATAAGGGCGACAAGATCAAGTCGCTGATCTCGGAGTTCAACTATCCCCGCTACGGCCCCGGCCAGATGTGGGAGACCATGACGGACGACATCCGCAGGCTGGGTGGGCAGGTGCTGCTCGAGCACAAGGTCACCAAGCTCGACTTCGAGGGCGAGCGCTGCGTGCGCGTGCACGTGGGCGAGCAGGTCTTCGAGCCGTCGGCCGTGATCTCGTCCCTGCCGCTGCGCAACGCCGTGGGGATCTCGAACCCGCACCCGCGACCCGAGGTCGTGGCGGCCGCCAAGGGGATGCGCTACCGCGACTTCCTCACCGTGGCCGTGGTGCTGAACGGGGACGACATCTTCCCCGACAACTGGATCTACATCCACGATCCGAGCGTGAACGTGGGGCGCATCCAGAACTTCCGCTCGTGGAGCCCGTGGATGGTGCCGGACCCGACCAAGGCGTGCGTGGGCCTCGAGTTCTTCTGCTTCGCCGGTGACGAGCTCTGGGAGACCGAGGACGACAAGCTCGTCGCGCTCGGGATGCGCGAGCTGGAGGAGCTCGGACTGGCGCGCAGCTCTCAGCTCGAGTTCGGATTCGTGGAGCGGGTGCCGAAGGCCTACCCGATCTACGACGCCGAGTACTCCGAGCGCGTCTCGACGATCCGCACCTGGCTCGACGGCCTGGACAACTACATCCAGGTCGGCCGCAACGGGCTGCACCGCTACAACAACTCGGACCACTCGATGCTCACGGCCATGCGCGCCGTGGACAACCTCGTGGACGGCGCCGACCACGACATCTGGGCGGTGAACGCCGAGTCGGTGTACCACGAGGAGGAGAACCAGGACGAGCAGCAGCCCTACATCGAGGCTCCCGAGACGGAGTCGATGAAGGAGCCGCTGCACTCCTGAGCGGCGGCGCGCTCGCCTTGGCGCTGGGCGCTGCGGTTCTCCATGCCGGGTGGAACGTGCTGCTCGCCGGGGCGCGGGATACGGCCGCGTCCACGGCGGGGCTCTTGGTCTGGGGCGTCGCGCTGCTTGCGGTGCCGGCGCTCCTCACCGGCGGCGTCTCCGCCGAGGCCGTTCCGTTCATCGCCGCCTCTGCTGCGCTCGAGCTCGTCTATTTCGTCTTGCTCGCGCGGGCGTACGCCGGCGGTGAGCTGTCGGTCATCTATCCCATTGCTCGTGGGTCGGCCCCGGTCGTGGTGCTCGTTTTCGGCGCTATCGCATTGAACGAGAACGTGCCCTTGGGCGCCGCCGTCGGCGTCCTCGCCGTCGCCGCCGGGGTCCTTCTCGTTGGGTTGGGCGCTTTTCGTTTCCGTTTCGCAATGGAAAGCGCCCAACCCCGTCGGGACGTCCTGTTTGGGCTGGCCATCGGGGCCGTCATCGCCTCCTACACGCTCGTGGATTCCGAGGCAGTCGAGCATGCGGACCCGATTGCGTATCTCTGCCTCGTCATTGCGCCGTGCGCTGCGCTGTACCCGGCCGTTACGAGGACGCGGCCCGATCTGAGCGCACGCACGGCGCTCACCGCCGCCGCCACCTTCGGCGCGTTCCTCATGGTCCTCGCCGCGTTCCGGCTCGCGCCCGCGGCGCCGGTGGCCGCCGTGAGGGAGACGAGCGTGGTGATCGCCGCCCTCCTCGCCGCCGTCTTTCTTCACGAGGCGGTGGGCGTGCGGAGGGTGGCGGGCGCCCTGTGCGTCGTGGCCGGCGTGGCCGCGATCGCCTACTCGTAGTACGGCAGCGGCCCGCCGGCCGCGTCCAGCACCGTCTGGTAGAGCTCCTCGCTCACCTTCGGGTTCTGCTTCACGACGTTCGTGAACTCGTGGGGGTCCACGCGAAGGTCGCAGAGCGTGCGCTCGTTGCCCTGGTTGTCGCCGATCAGCACCCAGTCGTCGGTGCGGATGAAGAAGCGGTTGTACATGCCGCCGTAGTGGAACTCGCGCCCCTCGGCCGGGCTGCCGCCGGTAAGGATGGGGGAGAGGTCGGTGCCTCCCATCCAGCCGGGCGGGTCGATCCCGACCATCGACATGACCGTCGGTCCGACGTCGTGCGTGGAGGCGAAGTACTGGCTCACCTCACCTGCCGCGCGGTCGTCCGGGTGGACCACGATGAACGGCACCTGCGCGAGCTCGGGGTGGAGCTGGGAGGGGACCTTGCCGGTGTAGCCGCGCTCGCCCAGCAGGAAGCCGTGGTCGCTCAGCAGGACGATCACGGTGTTCTTGTGCAGCCCGAGCTCGTGGAAGCGGTCGAGGAAGTGGCCGAGCCAGCGGTCGGTCATCGTGACCTCACCGGCGTACGCGGCGTGCATGCGGCGGAACTGCTCCGGCGTGAAGTTCTGGGCGAAGCCGTAGGGCGTCACGCCGACCTCGGTGCCCGAGTAGTCCGGGTCGCCGTACATGTCGAGGTACTTGCGCGGCGTGCTCCACGGCTCGTGGGGGTCGAAGCAGTCGATGGTCAGCGCGAACGGCTGGCGACGGCGGGCGTCGTCGAGGATGTTCGCCGCGTCCTTGTACACGCGCGCGGCACAGGTCTCCTCCTCGTCGCGGCCCTCGCCCGTGTTGGCGAGGTACTTGCGCATGCCGGGGATGTAGCGCTCGTCGCGCAGGAAGGGGGGCAGCCAGTGCTCCACCTCCTGGAGCGACACGTTCTCCGGTGGCTTCCGGAACCCCGACTGCCCCACGATCGTCCTCCACTCGTGGAACGTCTCGCGGAACGGCTCGAACGCCTTCATGAACGCTAGGAACGGGTTGTCGCTCACGTGCGCCGTCCAGTAGCCGGCGTCCTTCAGGGAGGTGGTGAACGTGCGCTGCGGGTCGTCGATGGGGAGCCAGCCGGGGCTGGTGCCGATCTCCTTGTTCGGTTTCCAGTTGCGGAACGGGAAGATGCGGCGGCTGCCGAAGATCGAGCGCCGCGCGGGGACGGTGACCATCGCCTCCGGGAACGCCCGCGAGAAGCGCAGCCCGCGGTTCGCAAGCGCGTCGATGTTCGGGGTCTGGATCTGCGGGGATCCGTAGGCGCCCACGTGGTCCGGACGCAGGCTGTCGATGATGAGCACGAGGACGTTCAGCTGCCCGTCGTCGGCCGCGTCGGCGTCGTCCGAGCTGCACCCGGCGGACGCGAGCACGCCGACGCCCGCGGCGCCCGCGGCGCCGGCCTGGAGTAGCCGCCGGCGGCTCAGGCGCGTTTCCACGCGGCAGGAGAGTAGCGCGGGGCTAGAACGTCCGTCCAGCGCGCCGATTTTGCCCCTCCTGCGCCCCTCGCGGTTGCCGATGGGGAACGTGCATGGGTCGAGTCGGTGTCGTATTGGTGATCCTCGCCCTGGTCGCCGTGATTCCCGCCGCCGCGGGCGCTCAGTCGTACCCCAGCGGCCGGCTCGTCGACCCGTTGCTCGTGAACCCGCCGGACCACGTCCCGCCCGGGCCGGTGGGCGAGTACCCGGAGGACTGGGCGAAGTGCGTGTCGGAGACGCACCCGGTCTGGCCCACGGCTCCCTTCGGCATCGACCCCAAGGGCGTGGATCCGTCGCTCCCCAACCCGCTGCTCGGGCAGCGCTTCTTCGTCGACCGGATGGAGCCCGCCTACATGCAGTGGGCCAGGTGGAAGCGCGGCGGCCAGGACAGCCACGCCGACACGATCTGGAAGCTCGCCCGCGAGCCGCGCTTCCGCTGGTTCGGCAAGTTCACGCGCCCGCGGATGCAGAAGAAGATCCGCGGCTACCTCGACCGCGTGCAGTGCGACCAGCCGGGCTCGGTTCCGCTGATGGCCGTGATGCGCCACCAGGGCAAGGGCTGTAGCGGCACCTACCGCGCGGGCGGCAAGGCCGAGGACCGCCGCACGATGAAGTGGTACGACGACTTCGCTCAGTCCGTCGGCGACGCCCGCGTGGTGATCGGGTTCGAGCCGGACTCGCTCGGTACGGTCGACTGCCTGGCGCGCGATCGCCGCCAGGACCGCCTGAACGTCCTGCGCTACGGCGTCGACAGGCTCTCGCAGCTCCCGAACGCCACGATCTACCTCGAGGCCGGGGCCTCGGACTGGGAGGCCGCCACGCGCACCGCCAAGCAGCTGCGCTACATCGGCATCCGCAAGGTGCGCGGCTTCATGCTCAACGTGACCCACCACGACTGGACGCGCAACAACATCCAGCACGGCCTCGAGATCTCACGCATGGTGGGCGGCAAGCACTTCATCATCAACACGTCGTACAACGGCCGCGGCCCGCTGCACTACAAGAAGTGGATCAGCAAGAGCCAGCACAAGTGGCGCCGCATCAACGTGTGGTGCAACCCCGGCCTGCGCGGCCTCGGCCCCGCGCCCACCACGGCCACCGCGAACCCGCTCGTGGACGCGTACATGTACATCAACCGCCCCGGCTACTCGGCCGGATCCTGCAACGGCGGCCCGCTGCCGGTGGGCACCTGGTGGCCGGCGCGCGGACTGATGTACGCACAGTACGCGACCGACTGGGAGGCAGCGCCCAAGGGCACGAAGTACGGCCACTACAAGCGCTACTCGCTGCGGGCCCTCGGCGCCTTCAACTAGAACACCGGCGCCGGCTCCTTCGCCTGAGGTATGCGGATCACCGGCGGGCCCGACGCCTGGCGGCAGTCGTCCAGGCGGTAGATCCGCACCGTCGGTCCCGGGCGGTGGTACTCCGGCGGGTAGTAGTTGTAGGAGAGGTCGAAGTTGAAGGGCACGGGGTCGGCGCCGGGGTCGTAGGGGCTGAACTCGCGCAGCAGGCGCGACTCGTCGTCGAGGCGCTCGTAGTAGGCGCGCGCCTCGGGGTCGCCCGTCTGGAGGGCGCGGTCGCGCACCACGTCGACCGTCATGACGAGGCAGTAGCCGTATAGGCGGTAGTCGTCGATCACCTCGGGGCCGAGCACGGAGTGGTACGCCGAGGCGCGCACGCCCCCGTCCGGGCGAGCCACGAGGCCCGGCTTGTACTGCGCACAGATGCGCCTGCCCCTCTCGGCCACGTACGACCAGCCGGGCTCGGTCCAGCCGTCGCGGCGCTCGCAGCGGCTCAGCCAGCTCGGCGGGTCGCCCTCGGGGTTCGAGCGAAACCAGCGCCCCGGCACGGCCGGCTCCACGGCCACGCGCAGCGCGGGCGGGTAGCGCGCCTCGAGCCAGTCGCGCGCCTGCTGGCGCGTGTCGTCGCGCCCGAGCACCTGCGCGCTGCGGATGTCCGCGGCGAGCGGCTGGACCAGGACGAGCACGGTCACACCCGCCAAGGCCGGCATCCGCCAGCTCCGGCTGGGCACGAGTCCACTTAGCTGTGACAGCGCAGCCGCCGCGAGCATCGCGAGGGCCGGGTAGGCCGGCAGCAGCCAGCGGCCGAAGTAACGCGACTGCACGCTGAGGTAGGCGAGGAGGGCGAGCGGTACCGCCACGAGCATCAGGCCGCGCACGAGGTCGCGACGCAGCTCGATCACGGCGCCGAGCAGCGCGGCCAGCGCGGCGGCCCAGCCGAGGCCCCACGTGAGGCTGTCGAGGTAGTACGAGAGGCCGCCCGACTCCTGACCCGGCTTCGGCTGGTCCGCCGCCACCTCGGCCTGGTCGCGCAGGTCCCTCCACCAGGCGTCGAGCGAGTCGAACAGGTACGGGTTGAGCGCGACGAACACGAGGGCCGCCAGTCCCACGCCGAGCGCTACGCCGCCGAGCGCCCGCGGCGCCGCCGCGCGCCCGGAGGCCGCGAGCCGGCCGAGCGCCGCAATCGCCAGCGGCAGCAGTGCCAGCCCGGCCGTGTACTTGAACGACAGTGCGAGCCCAGCGGCGGCGCCGGCGGCCGCGAAGTAGCGCGCGCGCCCGTCCTCGTAGGCCCACACCGAGAAGCCAAGTGCCAGCGCCACCCCGATCAGGGCGCCCACGTCCGTGACCGCCACGCGCGAGTAGGCCACGGGCAGGAACGCGAACGCGAGCAGCGCGGCTGCCACCAATCCCTCGCGCACGCCCCACAGCCGCCGCGCCGCCCAGTACGTGGCGGCCACCCCGGCCATGCACAGCGCCGCGGCGAGCGCGCGTGCGGCGATCCACATCTCCGTCGGGTTCTTGTCGAACTGGTCGGTCACGTTCCCGAACGGCAGGTCGAACAGGAATCCGAGCGGGCCGTACATCACGCGGAAGAGCCCGTAGATCAGGTACGTGTACGCGGCGGGGTTCTGGTAGTAGCCGGGGTCGAGGTCCTGCCAGAACATCTCGACGGCGCGGCTAGTGAAGTGCGAGCCCTCGTCGATCGAGTACACGAACGGCAGCCCGTAGTCGATGTTCCAGAGGCGCAGCGCGAGGCCGGCGGCCAGAATTAGCGCGAGCACGAGGCGGTGCACGGCGCGCACGTTAGTCAGCACTCATTCGGCCGGGCTGTGCATAGGCACCGGTACCCTCTTTGCAGATGCCTGAGACCGCGGCCACAGAGCGCGACGCGCGACACCTCCACAGGGCCATCGAACTGGCCGGCCGCGCGCGCGGGCAAACGAGTCCGAACCCGATCGTCGGGGCCGTGGTCGTGAAGGACGGCCGTGTGCTCGGCGAGGGCGTCACGCAGCCGCCGGGCGAGCAGCACGCGGAGGCGATGGCGCTGGCCGCCTGCGAGGGCGACACGACCGGCGCGACCATGTACGTCTCACTCGAGCCCTGTTGCCACCAGGGGCGCACGCCGCCCTGCACCGAGGCGATCCTCAGCGCCGGCATCGCGCGCGTGGTGATCGCCTCGGACGACCCCACGCCGAAGGCGGCCGGGCGCGGCCCAGGCATCCTGCGCGACGAGGGCGTGCGCGTGGACTTCGTGGACGGCGAGATCGCCGAGCTCGCGCGCATGCTGAACCAGCCGTTCCGCAAGCACGCCCGCACGGGGCGCCCGCTCGTGGTCTTCAAGTCGGCGATGACGATCGACGGCAAGGTGGCCACCCGCACCGGCGACTCGCAGTGGATCTCCGGCGAGGCCAGCCGCGCGCGTGCACACCGCTGGCGCGCCGAGTCCGACGCGGTGGCGGTCGGGATCGGCACGGCGCTCGTGGACGACCCGCGCCTAACGGCCCGCATCGAGGGCGTCGCGCGCCAGCCGCGCAGGGTGGTCTTCGACTCCGAGGCTCGGCTGCCGCTCGACTCGCAGCTCGTGCGCGAGGTGGCCGACGTGCCCCTGATCGTGGTCTGCTCGCGCGCCGCCGCGCGCACCTCGATGGAGGCGCTCGAGGCGGCCGGGGTGGACGTGATCGTCGCGACCGGCGAGAACGAGGCGGCTCGCGTGGAGCACGCCCTCGACGAGCTCGGCGCCCGCGACATCCAGTCCCTACTGCTCGAGGGCGGCCCGCACCTGGCCGGCGCGTTCCTCGAGGCAGGCGAGATCGACGAGGCGCGCATCTTCCTGGCGCCGCTCATGCTCGGCGGCGCCAAGGCGAAGACCGCGGTCGAGGGCATCGGCCTGGACGAGATCTCCGCCGCGGCGCGCGCGCTCGCCATCGAGGCCGAGCGGATCGAGGACGACGTGCTGATCGTGGCCCGCTTCAAGGAGTGGTGAGGTGTTCACAGGGCTGGTGGCCGACAAGGGCGTGGTCCGCGGCTTGGCGCACGGCCGGGTGGAGGTCGAGACGGTGCTTGCCGGGGAGCTCGAACCCGGCGACTCGATCGCCGTGAACGGCGTGTGCCTCACGGCCACCGAGCGGGACAACGGCTCGTTCGCGGCCGAGGTGATGCCCGAGACGCTGCGCCGCACGTCGCTCGCGCCGCTCCAGATCGGCGACGAGGTGAACCTGGAGCTGCCCCTGCGTGCAGGGGACCGCCTCGGCGGGCACATGGTGCAGGGCCACGTGGACGGGACCGCGACGGTCGCCTCCGTGGCCGAGGAAGGCAACTCGCGAGTGGTCCGGATCGAGGCCGCGCCGGAGCTGCTGCGCTACGTGGTCGAGAAGGGATCGATCGCGGTGGACGGCGTGTCGCTTACCGTCTCGGCCGTGGACGACGAGGCGTTCGAGGTGTCGCTGATCCCCGAGACGCTCGAGCGCACGACGCTCGGCGCGGCCGCACCGGGCCGCACGGTGAACCTGGAGGTCGACGTGCTGGCGAAGTACGTCGAGAAGCTGAGGACATGACCAACCCACCGTTCAGCACGATCGAGGAGGCCATCGAGGACATCCGCGACGGCAAGATGGTCGTGGTCTGCGACGCAGAGGACCGCGAGAACGAGGGCGACCTGACGATGGCCGCCCAGTTCGTCACGCCCGACTCGATCAACTTCATGGCCACGCACGGCCGCGGCCTGATCTGCCTCGCGCTCACCGGGCAGCGCTGCGACGAGCTCGGGCTCGACCTGATGGCCGCCAAGAACGAGTCGCCCTTCCAGACGGCGTTCACCGTCTCGGTCGAGGCCCGCGAGGGGATCACCACGGGGATCTCCGCGCACGACCGCGCTCACACCGTCCAGGTGGCGATCGACCCCAGCTCGCGCCCGCAGGACCTGGTGCAGCCGGGGCACATCTTCCCGCTGAAGGCGAAGGAAGGCGGCGTGCTCGAGCGCACCGGCCAGACCGAGGCAGCCGTCGACCTCGCCCGGCTCGCCGGGCTGAACCCGTCCGGCGTGATCTGCGAGGTGATGAACGACGACGGCACGATGGCGCGCGTGCCGGACCTCGAGCGCTACTGCCAGAAGCACGGGCTGAAGATGGTCACGGTCGCGGACCTGATCGCGTACCGGCGCCGGCACGACAAGCTGATCGAGCGCGTGGTGGAGGCGGGTCTCCCGACCAGGTTCGGCGACTTCACGGTGGTCGGCTTCCGCTCGCTCGTGGACGACAAGCACCACGTGG
This sequence comes from uncultured Thermoleophilaceae bacterium, assembly GCA_963771715.1. GTDB lineage: Bacteria > Actinomycetota > Thermoleophilia > Solirubrobacterales > Thermoleophilaceae > JACVRW01. The sequence goes on along the minus strand of CAVYUQ010000002.1, from coordinate 19,959 downwards.
CGATGGTGAAGGGAGAGATAGACGGCCAGGAGGACGTGCTCGTGCGGGTGCACTCCGAGTGCCTCACCGGCGATGTCTTCCACTCGCTGCGCTGCGACTGCGGGCAGCAGCTGGAGGACGCGCTCGCGCGCATCGAGCAGGAGGGCCGCGGCGTGCTCCTCTACCTGGCCCAGGAGGGACGCGGCATCGGCCTGCTGAACAAGCTGCGCGCCTACCGGCTCCAGGAGGAGGGCCTCGACACGGTCGACGCCAACATGAAGCTCGGCCTGCCCGCGGACCTTCGCGACTACGGCATCGGGGCGCAGATCCTGGTGGACCTCGGCCTCACCTCGATCCGGCTGCTCACCAACAACCCGAAGAAGATCGTGGGCCTGGAGGGCTACGGCCTGACCGTGACCGACCAGGTGCCGATCGAGCACGCGCCCGGCCAGCACAACCGCGATTACCTGCGCGCGAAGAAGGAGCGGCTCGGCCACATGCTCCACCACCAGGGCCTGGCTCTCGACGAGGAGATGATCCACGAGGAGCGCGTGCAGGACCGCGAGCGGGCGCTTGCGGAGGGCGCCGACCCGTACGGCCAGGGCCCCGCGCCACGCCGCCCGGGGAATGGCTAGAGCGGTCCCGACCACGGCGGACGGCGGCGCGTGGGCGGCTGCAAAGCTTCGCCTGGCGTCGTCCTCGGGCTCGCCAACGGCCTTCGACATTGACTCGCCCTGCGTCCTAGCCATGCTCGCTTTTCGCTCACCCACACACCGCCGCCGCCGTGGCCGGAACCGCTGATGTCTACGCGGCCTGCGTCGGCCGCTTCTACGAGGAGCTGGCCGAGCGGCTGTTGGACGGCGCGCGGCGCGTGTTCGAGGAGGCCGGCGTGGAGATGGTCGTGCACGACGTGCCCGGCGCCTTCGAGCTGCCGCTCGCGGCTTACCTCTGCGCGGACAGTGGCCGCTACGCCGGCGTGGCGTGCCTCGGCGCGGTCATCCGCGGCGAGACCGACCACTACGAGTTCGTCTGCTCCGAGGCGGCGAGCGGCATCGCTCGCGTCTCGCTCGACACAGGGGTGCCGTGCGCCTTCGGGGTGCTCACCGTGGAGAACATGGAGCAGGCGCTGGCGCGCACGGGCGGCGGCAAGCGCCACCAGGGCGAGGATGCCGCGCGAGCGGTGCTGCGGATGGCCGCGCTCAGGCGCGAGCTGAGCCGCCGGCCCTAATTCCGAAATCCGTTCCTCGTGCCGCGCGGCGGGGAGAGCCAATTCGTCCGGAAGCGCGCGTACATGAGCGCTCGCTCCAGCCACCAGCTGCCCACCGGCGTCGGACCGCCGTTGCACCCGCCGGCTGAATAGCCGGGGCGGTTGAGCCACATGTACGCGTCCACCAGCGGGTGGCCCGTGGCCGTGGTTGGTGAGATCCCGAGTCCCCGTCCCGGCGGGTTGCACCAGACGTTCAGGCGGCGCCCGCCACGACGGATGTGGATCGGGCCGCGGCCGTTGAACGAGGTGTTCACGATGAAGTGCTTGCCGCCGACCCGCCGCGAGATCGCGAGCCCGTGCAGGATGTTCCTGCGGGTCCAGTCGTGGTGCGTCACGTTCAGCATGAAGCCCCGGACCTTGCTGATGCCGATGGCGCGGAGCTGCTTGGCGGTGCGGCGCGCGGGCTCCCAGTCCGACGCCCCCGCCTCGAGGTAGATGGTCGCCCGCGGCAGCCGCGATAGGACGTCCACGCCGTAGCGAAGGAGGCGAAGGCGCGCGAGGCGGCGGCTCCGCGCGAGGCAGTCGACGGTGCCGAGCGAGTCGGGCTCAAAGCCGATCACGACGCGCGCCCCGCCCACCGCGCGCGCAAAGGAGCGGTACCAGGCGCGCGTGCGCCTGTCCTCGCCAGGACCGCCGCCGCTGTATCCGCCCCCGCAGCCCTTCCCCTGGTGGCGCATCACGACCATCAGCGGGACGGCGCCCGGCTGCACCGCGGCAGCGCAGCGAAGGTAGTTGCGCACCCGTCGCCGGACCGGGTGGTCCCAGCGCCCGAACCAGCGGAAGCGAGGCTCGCGGGCCACGCGCCACATCAGCTTGGCCTGGTGGCGACGGCCGTGTGCGAAGAGCGTCCTGTACGAGCGGAACGCCGGCTCCACTGGATCCACGTACCAGCGCACGCCGCGCAGCGGGTTCGGAGCGGCGGGGTCGACCCCGCGAGGGTCGACGTAGGGCAGGCCGCGCGCGAGCCGGCTCGTGACGCACCCCTTCGCCCTCCGCGGCGTCCGGTCTTGGCCGCGCACGGCTCGGAGGTCGGGCACTGGCCCGAGCCGCGGCGGTTGCGGCGTGCGCGGGACGGCCCCCGGATATACGTCCGGCGGCTCTTGTGCGGATGCGGACACGGGCGCGCCGGTCGAGCAGATCGACAGTACGGCGCACACCAGCACACCCGCCAACCACGAGTTGACACGGCAAATCGGCGGCACAGCTTTGTGTTCCGACTCCTATGAGTTCCCTGCCCGGGTTCCCCCCCAGACCGTCCGGTGATTCCCAGACGCGCCGCGAACTATGCATGCCGCGTCGGCGGGATCGCCTGCGGCCCGCAAATTGCGGCCGGCCTGCGCTCAGCCGCGGTAGTACCCGTGCCGCGTGCACCTCTTGGCGCGGGAACTATGCGTCCCGATATGAGACGGCTAGCCTGCGGCGCCCGTGATCAACCTCTACAGCGACACGCAGACCCGACCCACGGAGGCGATGAGGCAGGCGATCGCCTCGGCCGAGGTCGCCGACGAGCAGCGCGGGGCGGACCCGACCACGAACCTGCTCCAGGAGCGCGTGGCCGAGCTGCTCGGCCAGGAGGCGGCGCTGTTCCTGCCGAGCGGCACGATGTGCAACCAGATCTCGTTCCGGCTGCACGCGCGCCCCGGCGGCGACGAGCTGATCCTGGACCGCAGCGCGCACCCGATCATCGCCGAGGCGGGCGGGCCGGCCCAGAACGCGCAGCTGATGATCAGCCCGCTCGACGGCGACGGCGGCATCTTCAGCGGTGAGCAGCTCGCCGCGGCGATCCGGCCCGAGAACCGCTACCAGCCGCGCTCGCGCGTGGTCTCGGTGGAGCAGACGACCAACATGGGTGGCGGGCGCGTGTGGCCGCTCGAGCGGGTGCGCGAGGTGCTCGACGTGGCGCGCGAGCACGGCCTGCGCGCGCACATGGACGGCGCGCGCCTGATGAACGCCGTGGTGGCGTCCGCGACCAGCGCCGCGGAATTCGCCGGCGGCTTCGACACCGCCTGGCTCGACTTCACGAAGGGACTGGGCGCGCCCGTTGGCGCCGTGCTGGCGGCCTCCAGCGAGCTGATCGACGAGGCGTGGCGCTGGAAGCAGCAGATGGGGGGCGCGTTCCGCCAGTCCGGCATCGTGGCCGCCGGCTGCCTGTACTCGCTCGACCACCACGTCGAGCGCCTCGCGGACGACCACGACAACGCGCGCGTGCTGGCGGCGGGGCTGCGCGAGCTCGGGTGCGAGGTCATCGCGCCGGAGACGAACATCGTGATCTTCGACGCACCCGACGGCTTCGTCGGGCATATGGCCGAGCGCGGGGTGGAGCTGAGCGACACTCCCGACGGCCGCGTGCGGGCCGTGACGCACCTCGATGTGGACCGCGCGGCGATCGACTCCGCGCTCGAGGCCGCGAGGGGCCTGCTGCTACCCTGACGCGCCGTGGCGAAGGTCTGTTATTCGTGTGGAAAGGGCCCTGCATTCGGGCATAGCCGCAGCCACTCCATGGTGGCCACGAAGCGGCGCTTCAACCCGAATCTCCAGAAGGTCCGCATCTCCGTCGGGGGCGCCCCCCGGCGCGAGTACGTCTGCACTCGCTGCTTGAAGGCCGGCAAGGTCCTCAAGGCCGTCTAGACGGTCCAGGCCGCCGCGTGCTGTAAAAAGGGCAGCGTGCCTCCCGACGAGAGCCTCGACCGCTTCAAGCGCGTCGTGGCCGCAGCGCTCAACGAGCTCGAGAACCGCCGTCAGGAGGTCAACGACCTGAACGTCTTCCCGGTCGCCGACGGCGACACGGGGGACAACATGGCGCTGACCCTGCGCGCGGTGGTCGACGCGCTGAACGAGCTCGATGTCGACTCCATGGACGACGTGAGCCGCGACGAGATCGTGAGCGCGGTGGCTCGCGCCGCTCTGCTCGGCGCGCGCGGCAACAGCGGCGTGATCCTGTCCCAGATCGTGCGCGGCGCCGCCGAGGAGCTGGCCTCGCGTCAGGGCGAGCTCGTGGACCCGGTGCTGATGTCGGCCGCGCTCGCGAGGGCGGCCGACGCCGCGTACGCGTCCGTGCGCTATCCCGCCGAGGGGACCATGCTGTCGGCGGTCCGCGCGATGGCCAGCCGGGTGGCGCACGACCTCGCGCACATGGACACGCCCCGGCTCGGCCCCGAGGCCACCTCCGAGGAGCAGGACGATCTGCTTGCGGAGGTGCTTGAGAACGCGCTCGAGGCGGGCAAGGAAGCGGTAGAGCGCGGGCCCGAGCAGCTGGCGATCCTGCGCGAGTCGGGCGTGGTCGACGCCGGCGCCTACGGCCTCACCGTGATCATCGCGGGCTGCCTCGCCGCGCTGCGCGGCATGGCCGCGCCCACGCTCGAGCACCAGTACGCGCCCGCCGCGCTCCACCGTCCCGAGCACGAGTCCTCGAGCTTCCGCTACTGCACGAACTTCGCGGTCACGGGCGAGGGGCTCGACGCCGGGCACTTCACCCCGCTGCTCGAGCGGCTGGGCGACTCGGTGCTCGTGGTCGGCGACGACCGCACCCTGAGGGTGCACGTGCACACCGACGACCCCGACGGCGCGGTCGACCTGTTCGAGTCGGCGGGCGAGGTGTCGCGCTTCGACGTGGCCGACATGCACGAGCAGGTGGCCGAGCGCAGCGCCCGGCTGGCCGGCGAGGCGGCGGCGGGCGATGTGGCGGCCTGTGCGGTCGTGGCGGTGGCGAGCGGCGAGGGCGTGAAGCGCCTGTTCAGCGAGCTCGGGGTGCTCGTGGTGGATGGCGGCTCCACGATGAACCCGTCGACATACGAGCTGCTCGCCGGCATCCATGCCGCGCCCGGCATCGAGGTGGTGGTGCTCCCCAACAGCCCGAACGTGATCCTCGCGGCCGAGCGCGCGGCGGAGCTCTCGGAGAAGCCGGCCAGCGTGGTGCCGACGACCGCGCCGCAGGAGGGCCTGGCCGCGCTGCTCGCGTTCGACCCGGCGCGCCCGTCTGCAGAGAACGCCCTCGCCGTACGCAGCGCCGCCGACGCGCTGCGCATCGGCGGCGTGGCGCCCGCCGCCCGCGACGACGTCCAGGGGCGCTTCGCCGCGGGCGACGCCGTGGGCTACGCCGGCGGCGAGCTGGTGGCCTGGGGCGATCCGGCCGCGACGCTTGCAGCCACGCTCGACCAGCTCGTGGACGGCGCCGAGCTGCTCACCTGCATCGCCGGCGAGCGGCCGCCGCTCGGCCAGGACGACGTGGAGGCGCGCGTCCCGGAGGGCGTGGAGCTCGAGTACCACGAGGGCGGACAGCCCGCCTGGTGGTGGCTCCTCTGCGCGGAGTGACGCCCACGCGCTTCGCATCCGCCGACGAGCTGACCGAGGCCGACGCCGCCGCGGCCAAGATCCACTCGTATCCGCGCCCCAGCCTGCTCGAGGAGCCGCTGGAGGGGCTCGATGCACTGAACATCGCCACTTGGGGCGACCTCGTCGAACACCTGCCGCACTCGCACCGCGACCGGCGCGAGCTGCGGCGTGTCGCCGAGCTGATGGTCGGCGAGGAGGCGACGGTGGCCGTGGCGGTTCGCAGCGTGTCCGTGAAGCCGATGCGCAACCGCCGCCAGAAGCGCGTCGAGGCGCGCGTCTTCGACGACAGCGGCCCGCTCGTGGCGGTCTGGTTCAACCAGCCGTGGCTCGCGCGCCAGCTAGGCGAGGGCGCTCAGATCCTCCTCCACGGCAAGCTCCGCCAGCGCAACCAGTTCTGGGTCACCGAGCACGAGCTGCTCGGGGCGGAGGCGCCGGTGCACACCGTGGGTCTGGTGCCGGTGCACCCGGCCACGCAGGGCGTGAGCCCGCAGCGGCTGCGCGAGCTGGCCTGGAAGGCGTACCCGCGCATGTTCGAGGCCGTCGATCCGCTGCCCGCGCGCCTGCGCGCGGACGAGGAGCTGCCGGACCGGCCCGCAGCGCTGGCCGCCGCGCACTTCCCGGACCGCGAGGAGGACGAGCGCGACGCGCGCCGGCGGCTCGCATTCGAGGAGCTGTTCCTGCTCCAGCTGGCGGTGGCGGGGCGCCGGCGCACGCGTCGCGAGGGCCGCCGCGCCCGGCCGCTCGAGGCGCGCGGCGTGGTGGTGGACCGCTGGCGCTGGTCGCTCCCGTTCGAGCTCACCGGCGACCAGCAGCGCGCGATCGAGGAGGTCGACGCGGACCTCGCCGGTGAACGGCCGATGCAGCGGCTGCTGATGGGGGAGGTAGGAAGCGGTAAGACCGTGATCGCTCTGGCGGCGATGCTGCGCGCGGTCGAGAACGGCGCCCAGGCGGCTCTGATGGCCCCCACGGAGACGCTCGCCGAGCAGCACCACCGCACACTCGACTCGTTGCTCGGCGGGGCGCTGCCGGTGGAGCTCCTCACCGGCTCCACGAGCACCGCGCGTCGCCGCGAGCTGCTCGACCGGCTGGCGAGCGGGCAGCTCCAGCTCGTCGTGGGCACCCACGCGCTGATCGAGGACGCGGTGGAGTTCCGCGACCTCGCCGTGGTCGTCGTGGACGAGCAGCACCGCTTCGGCGTGCGCCAGCGCGCGGCGCTCGACGCCAAGGCGCCCGAGGACCTGGTGCCGCACGCGCTCCACATGACGGCCACGCCGATCCCGCGCACGCTCTCGCTCACCGCCTACGGGGACCTCGACGCGACCGTGCTGCGGGAGCTGCCGGTGGGTCGCCAGCCGGTGGAGACCCACGTCGTTGACGGCGCCCGCGCTCGGGCGCGAGCGTACGAGCGCATCCGCGAGGAGATCGCGGCGGGCCGGCAGTGCTTCGTGGTCTGCCCGCTCGTGGAGGAGTCCGAGGCGCTCCAGGCGAAGGCGGCCACGGCGGAGTTCGAGCGCCTCCGCACGACCGAGTTCGCGGACCTCAGGGTGGAGCTGATCCACGGCCAGATGCCCTCCAAGCAGAAGGCCGCAGCGATGGAGGCGTTCGCGAAGGGCGAGGCCGACGTGCTGGTGGCCACCAGCGTGATCGAGGTCGGCATCGACGTGCCCAACGCCACGGTGATGCTGATCGAAGCGGCAGAGCGCTACGGACTCTCGCAGCTGCACCAGCTGCGCGGGCGGGTGGGGCGCGGCGAGCACTCGTCGCTCTGCATCGTCTTCGGCGACCCCTCGCTGCCGCGGCTCGAGGCGATCGCCCGCGAGCGCGACGGCTTCAGGCTGGCCGAGGTGGACCTCGAGCTGCGCGGCGCCGGCGACGTGCTCGGCACGCGCCAGCACGGCCTGCCCGAGTTCAAGGTGGCGCGCCTGCCCGAGGACGTGGAGCTGCTCGTGCGTGCGCGCGACCGCGCCGACGCAATCCTCATCGAGGACCCGCGTCTCGAGCAGCCCGAGCACGCGCTGCTGCGCGAGGCGGTCGTGACACGCTTCGGGTCCGAGCTCGACCCGATTCCGGCATGAGCGGCATCCTGCACAACCTCGACCGCGGCTACACGTTGCTCTGGCGCGAGGGCCGCGCCGAGGACGCGTTCAGCGGCATCGACGACGACTTCGAGTGGGTGGTGCCGGACCACCCCGAGGGTGCGGTCCGGCATGGCTCGGCCGGGGTGTTGGAGTTCATCCGCGAGTGGGTCGAGCCGTGGGCCGAGCTCGACGTGGACTGGGAGCTCCACGAGGCCGGCCCGGACCGGGTGCTCGCGATCATCGACATGCGCGGCCGCGGCCGCGAGAGCGGCGTGACCGCCGAGATGCGCTTCGGCCAGCTCTGGACGTTCGACCGCGCGCGCCCGACGCGCATGGTCATGTACTACGACGTCGACGACGCGCGGCGCGCGGCGGGACTCGCGTGATCGGGCAGCTCGACCGCATGTACGCGCTCGTGTGGCGCGAGCGCGACCTCAACGCGGCGTTCGCCGAGCTGCCCGGCGACTTCGAGTGGGTCGTGCCTGGGCACCCGGACGGCGCCGTTCACCGCGGGCCGCACGCGGTCACGGAGTTCTTCCGCGACTGGATCGACCAGTGGGACGAGCCGGACGCAGAGTGGAGCCTCGAGGAGACTGGACCGGACACAGTCCTCGCGCTCGCCACCGCTCGCGGGCGCGGGCGGGCCAGCGGCGTTCCCGTCGAGCTGAAGTTCGCGCAGGTGTGGACGTTCCGCGACGGCACGCCCGTCCGCATGGTGCTCTACGCGGACCTGGAGAAGGCCAGGCGGGCGGCGGGCGCCGGCCCGCCTGACCCGTGAGGATCGTCGCCGGCGAGTTCAAGGGCCGGCGGCTGCACGCGCCGCGCGGCGCCGGCACTCGACCGACCGCCGACCGCGTGCGCGAGGCGCTCTTCTCCATGCTCGGCGACGTGTCGGGGGCGCGCGTGCTCGACCTCTACGCGGGCTCCGGGGCGCTCGGGATCGAGGCGCTCTCGCGCGGCGCCGAGTCGGCGCTGTTCGTGGAGCGCGACCGTCAGGCGCTCGCTGCGCTGCGCCGCAACCTCGACGCCGTGGGCGTGGACGCCGAGGTCCGCAGCCAGGACGCCCTGCGTTTCATCGCCCGTCCAGACGGGGTATTCGACCTCGTTTTCTGCGACCCCCCATATGATGATGCGCCCCGCGTCGCCGCCGCGCTGTCCCAGGCGCTGCCGGCGATCACGGGAGAAAACGCCCGAATCGTGACCGAATCAGACAAGCGCAACCCGCTGATCCTGCCCCAGCCGCTCGTGGTCGAGCGCACGTACGGCGATACCCGGATAGCGATCCACTCCACGTGAACGCATCCCGCAACGGTGGAACGGCGGTCGTGCCGGGGTCCTACGACCCGGTCACGTACGGCCACATCGACATCATCACCCGCGTCGCGAACGTGTTCGACCGCGTCATAGTGGGCGTTGTGAACCAGGCGGTGCGCAAGGGCAAGACCGTGTTCAGCGCCGAGGAGCGCGTCTCGTTCATCGAGCCGGAGTTGGCGGAATACGGCAATGTGCAGGTAAAAGCCTTTGATACGCTCCTCGTCGATTTCGCCCGTGAGCACGGCGCCAAGGCAATCGTCAAGGGACTTCGGGCGATCTCGGACTTCGAGTACGAGTTCGAGATGAACCAGCTGAACCGGAAAATGGCGCCCGAGATCGAGAGCATGTACATGATGGCGGCGCCGATGGTCGGCCACGTGCTGGAGCGCATCGAGAGTCTCAACCCGAGCATCGGCGCGTTCGTGGCCGTCGACGCTGAGGCGGCGCCTAAGGAGGCGGCCGCGGTCGACGAGATGGTCGCCGCGGGGGAGGAGGTCGGGGCGCTGGGCGGGATCCCGATCGGCGTCAAGGACCTCGAAGATGCCGCCGGTTCCGAACCACGCAGGGTCGATGGAGCACGGGTCGGCCCCGCCGGCTACCGCCGACTCGATCCTCGTCGAACGGCTGCGGGCAGCAGGCTGCATCGTGCTGGGCAAGACGAACACCCCCGACACGGCTGGAAGGCCGACACCGAGAACAAGGTGTTCGGCGTCACCCGACAACCCGTGGGGCCTCGAACGGTCGGCGGGCGGTTCGTCGGGGGGAGCGCCGCCGCGATCGCTTCGGGATGGTGCCGCTGGCCACCGGGTCCGACGGGGGCGGGTCGATCCGCATCCCGTCGGCGGTCAACGGGCTGTCGGGGTTGAAGCCGTCGTTGGGCCGCGTCCCCACGGTGGCACCGCCCCGCCCGACTGGTGCGACCTGTCGACCCGGGGGCCATGGCCCGCCGCATCCGTGACGTCGTCCTCGCCCTCGACGTGTCCATCGGTCCCGACCCGTCCGACATCCGCTCGCTGCCCTGCCGACGGTCCTGGGTCGCGTCGATCGACACGTGCTCCCGCCCCACCGGGTGGGATGGTCGCCCACGCTCGGCTACGGCAGGGTCGACCGCGAGGTCCTCGACGTCTGTGAGGCGGCTGTCGCGACGCTGGCGGCGATGGGCACCGAGATCGTCGAGGTCGATGCGCTGTTCGACGAGGACCCGATCATGTTGTGGATGGCGATGGCGGCCACCTACAACCGCCGCACCGTCGAGCACCTGCGGGATACGCCCCTCTGGGACGAGATCGACCCTGGCCTGCGCGGCCATGATGGCCTGGGCCGAGGAGTCGGTGTCGCCGGTCGACCTCGTGCGGGCCCTCGACCAGTGCTACCACCTCAACTTCCGGCTGGTCGCCCTGTTCCACCGGGTGAGCCTGCTGCTCACGCCGACGTGCGCAGGCAGACGCCGGAGATCGGCCAGCCGGGCAAGATCAACGGCGAACTCGACATCGCCCTCGTGCCCGGAGGCGGCCGGTGAGCCCGGAGGGGTTCGGGGAACCCCGAGTGGGGGTGCCCCCGATGGATCGGGCGGTCGACCCGGCCGCGGTGGCGGCGAACGTGGCCGCGGTCAGGGAGCGGGTGGCGGCGGCGGCCGGGCGGGCCAGGTTTTACCAGGGGGCGGTGACCCTGGTGGCGGTGGCCAAGCTGTTCCCGCCCGAGGCGGTCCGGGCGGTGCTGGACGCCGGGGTCGTCGACGTCGGCGAGAACTACGCCAAGGACCTGGAGGCCAAGGCGGCCCAGGTGCCGGGGGTGCGCTGGCACTTCGTCGGCCGTCTCCAGCGCAACAAGGCCAGCCTGCTGGTCGAGGCGGGCGCGCTGGTCCACTCGCTCGACTCGCTGGCCGGGGCCCGGGCCCTGGGCCGTCGGGCGCTGGCCGCCGGCACCACCGCCCGCGCCCTCGTCCAGGTCGAGGTCGACGACCGCGAGGCCGCCCACGGGGTCCGCCCGGCCGGCCTGGCCGCCTTCCTGGACGACTGCCGCGCCGTCGACGGGCTGGAGGTCGAGGGCCTGATGGTCATGCCGGCCCCGGCCGACGACCCGAGGCGACCCGGCCGGCCTTCCGGCGGGCGGCCGAGCTGGCCGCCGGCTCCCGCCTGCCCCGGCTGTCGATGGGTATGACGGCCGACTTCGAGGTGGCCGTCGAGGAGGGCGCCACCCTCATCCGCGTCGGCACCGCCCTCTTCGGCCCCCGCCCGGCCCGCCCGGCCGCCCCGGCCCGCGAGGCCGGCGCGCCGTCCCGGGAGGCGGCCCGTGAGCCTGTCACGTGTGACCCCTACGATTCGGTCAGGAGCGCCGATCCCGACTTCGGAAACCGGACAAACGGACGTTCCCGGTGGGTGCGCCGTGACTTCTGTGGCGAGTATCGCCATAGTGTTGCCGGCGCCGCCCAAGGCGGACGTCCTCAGGTGCTTGGACAGTTGTCGACATGGTGAAAGGTAGGTGACGTTAGGTGGCTGGGGCGTTCAAGAAGAGCCTTGTGTGGTTGGGGCTGGTCGAGCCTGAGGACGACGAGGAGCTGGCCGACGTGGCCGAGGCGGCTGGGCGATCCCCGGCCGACCGGGCTCCCATCCGCCGGGTGCGCGACGACGACGTCTACGGGCGCCGTCGTGAGGGGGGGCGCCTGGAGGAGCCGACCGAGGCGGTGATCCATCCGATCCCGTCCGCGGCCACCGGCAAGGTCCATCTGATCGAGCCGTCCGGCTTCAACGACGCCGAGGAGATCGGTGAGAAGTTCAAGGCCGACATCCCGGTGATCGTCAACCTCCAAGCCATGGAGGCGGAAACCGCCAAGCGCCTGATCGATTTCGCCGCCGGGCTCACCTTCGGGCTCGACGGGCGCATCCAGCGGGTCGCCGACAAGGTATTCCTACTCACTCCCAGAAACGTCGAGGTCTCGGCCGAGGAGCGGCGGCGGCTCCAGGAGCGGGGCTTCTTCAACCAGGCTTGACCGGTGTCGATCTGTGTGGATTCTTTCCCTACTGCTGAGTCTCTACTGGCTGATCCTTCTCGGCCGGATCGTGATGGACCTCATCCTCAGCTTGACCGGAGGCCGGGGTCTATCCGGTTTGGCGATCCTGTATGGGATACTGTATGACTTGACCGAACCCGTCCTCCGACCCATAAGGCGACTCCTTCCCCCCTTGCGAGTCGGCGCTGTGGCCCTAGATCTCTCCCCCCTCATCGTGTTCGTACTGATCGCCCTGTTGAGACAGGTGGTGAGTACCAGCTAGCCGGCCCAACGCGAACGCTCGAGTGGTGCTCGGGTACAATCGCCCATCCACTTGCAGGTAAGGAGCGCACATGCCGCCACTAACCCCGCTGGACATCCAACACAAAGAATTCACCAAGGCCATGCGCGGGTACGCCATGCACGAGGTGGACACCTTCCTCGACCAGGTCACCGAGGAGTTCACCCGGATGCAGGACGAGATCGCCCGCCTCCGGGAGCAGGCCTCCAGCGCGGCACCGCCCCAGCCCGCCCCGGTCCAGGTGCAGGCACCCCCGCCACCGCCTCCTCCGCAGCCCCAGCCGGTGGCTGCCGAGGCCCGCGGCGGCGGCGCCGGTGGCGAGGAGGCGATCGCCCGGGCCCTGGTGATGGCCCAGCGGATGGCCGACCAGACGGTCGAGGAGGCCAAGGTCAAGGCCAAGTCGATGGTCGCCGAGGCCGAGGCGCGGGCCAAGAACATGACCGAGCAGGCCCAGATGCGGGCTCGCGAGGTCACCGAGGCCGCCCAGATGCGCGCCCGCGAGGTCACCGAGGCCGCCCAGATGCGCGCCCGCGAGGTCACCGAGGCCGCTCAGGCCCGGGCCCGCGAGCTCACCGAGGGGCTGGAGACCCGCTACAAGGAGCGGATCCAGTCGGCCGAGGCCCGCGCCCGCGTGGCCGAGGAGCAGGCCCGCATGCAGATCGCCCAGGCGACCGAGCAGGTGGCCAGGCGCCGCCAGGAGCTGGAGAGCTCGATCGAGGCCCTGCGCGCGTTCGAGCGCGACTACCGCGCCCGGCTCCGCGGCTTCGTCGAGGGCCAGCTCAAGGCGCTCGAGGACGCGGCCCCGTCCGGGCCCGTGGCCCCGCCGCAGCCGCCTGGTCTCGGCGGGAACTCCCGGCCCCTGCCGGGCGCCGACGACCTGCCGGCCCTGTCGACCGGGGCGCGCCAGAGCTCCTACTCGGCTCTGCGCGACTCGACCTCGGACCAGCTCGGCCACAACGGCCGCGACCGGGTGGACCGGCTGCGTCACGACGACTGACGGTCGAACGGTCAAGCTGCGCTAGCGACCCCGCGTGGTCGCCGGTGCCCTGCTCGCCCTGGCCCTCTCCCTGGGCCTGCTGGTCGCCTCGCTGTTCCGGGCCGACGGGCTCGGCCTGGTCTGGGCCTCGCTGGCCCTCGACCTGGTCGCCCTGACCCTGCTGGTGACCGCCCTGCGCCGCCGCGCCCGCTAGTCCCGCCGCCCCGGGAGCGCTCCTCGAGGGCGGTCTGGATGATCGTGGCCGTCCGCCGGGCGGCCCGCTCGAACGGGTTGCGCCGGTAGCCGCGGACGCTGCCCAGCAGATAGGCCGGGTAGTAGAGCGGCCCCCAGCGTTCCGCCTGGGCCACATGCTCCAGCTCGTGGGCCAGCAGCCCGTCGCTCAGGGGCCGGTTGGCCACGATCACGTGCCCGAGGGTGATGGCGGCGAACCCCCGCCAGCGCAGGAACCGGGCCAGCCCGCTGTCGGCGTCCTCGAACAGCAGCACCCCCCGCCACCGGACCGGCCGTGTCCGCGTGGTCAGCGCCCCCACCAGCCCGACCAGGCTGTTCGGCCCCGCCCACACGTACCCCCACAGCGACCGCGCCGCCGGCAGCAGGTCGCCCAGGTCGTCCACCCGCACCGGCCGCCGGGCCTGCGGGCCCCGGTCAGGCATCGCTCCCCCGGACCGGCCGCAGCCACAGCCGGACCTCCTGCCCGTCCAGGTCCACCCGGGCGTCGTGCCCGTCGCCCTGGGGGGCGGTGTGGAGGCTGGTGGCCAGGGTCTCGCCGACCAGGTAGTCGCGGTGGGCCGCCACCGCGGCCGCGACGTCGCCGCCGGCCTTGACGGCCAGCTCGATCCGGTCGGCCACCTCCAGCCCGGCGCTCTTGCGCAGGTCCTGCACGGCCCGGACCAGGTCGCGGGCCAGCCCCTCCAGGCGCAGCTCGGGCGAGACCTCCAGGTCGAGGGCGACGGTGGTGGCGCCGTCGCGGACCACCCGCCAGCCGGTCACCGGCTCCTCGACCACCGCGGCCTCGTCCGGGCCCAGCTCGACCGTGCCCAGCCCCTCGACGGCCAGCTCGGCCCGCTCGCCGGCCCGCAGCCTGGGGGCCAGCTCGGCCGCCACCTCGGGCGGGGCCTGGCGCAGGGCGGCGGCCACCGCCTGGGCGTCGCGCCCGAACCGGGGCCCGAGGGCCCGGAAGTTGGGGGCCAGCCGGTAGCCGACCAGCCCGGCCTCGCCCTCGGCGAAGCCGACCTCCTTGACGTTCAGCTCGGCCGCGACCAGGTCCAGCAGCCCGGCCACCCCGGCCCTGACCGGGTCGGGCACGCCGATCAGGGCCCTGCCCAGGGGCTGGCGGATCTTCAGCTTGGCCTCGGTGCGGGCCTGGCGGCCGAGGCCGACCAGCCGCCGGACCTCGGCCATGGCCGCGCTCAGCTCCGGGTCGGCGGCGGCCGGGTCGGGCCTCGGCCAGTCGACCAGGTGGACCGAGTCCGGGGCATCGGGGTCGACCGAGACCACCAGCCCCTGCCACAGCTCCTCGGCCGTGAACGGCGCGTACGGGGCCAGCAGCACCGCCACCGTGCGCAGGCAGGTCCAGAGGGTCCCGAAGGCGGCGTCGGCGTCCTCGCCGGTGCCGCGCCAGAAGCGCCGCCGCGACAGCCGCACGTACCAGTTGGACAGGTCGTCGACGAAGCCGGCCAGCCGCCGGGCGGCGCTGGTGGCGTCGTAGTCGTCCAGGCCCCGGGTCACCTGGTCGACGGTGTCGGCCAGCTCGGCCAGGACCCAGCGGTCCAGCGGGGTGGGGGTCGCGCCGGCCGCCGGGCGGGTCGGGTCGAACCCGGCCAGACGGGCGTAGAGGGTGAAGAAGCTAAACGTGTTCCAGAGGGTCAGGAACAGCGACCGGGTGACGTCCTCGATGGCTTCGGGGAACAGCCGCCGCGACACCCACGGCGACCCGCTGGCCAGCATGAACCAGCGCAGCGGGTCGGCCCCGTAGCGGTCCAGCAGCTCGAACGGGTCGAGCACGTTGCCGAGGCTCTTGGACATCTTGCGGCCGTTCCGGTCGACGATGAGCCCGAGGCAGACCACGTTGCGGAACGAGCTCTGGTCGAACAGCAGGGTGCTCACGGCCAGCAGCGAGTAGAACCAGCCGCGGGTCTGGTCGATGCCCTCGGAGATGAAGTCGGCCGGGAAGGCCCGCTCGAAGGCGGCCCGGCCCTCGGGGGTGTGCGGGTAGCCCCACTGGGCGAACGGCATCGACCCCGAGTCGAACCAGGCGTCGAGCACGTCCGGGACCCGCCGGGCCTCCTGCCCGCACTCCGGGCAGGCCAAGGTGACCTCGTCCACGAAGGGCCGGTGGGGGTCGAGGCCGGACAGGTCGCGGCCGGCCTTGGCCGACAGGTCGGCCAGGCTCTCGACCACGGTCAGGTGCTGCTCCGCACAGCGCCACAGGGGCAGCGGGGTGCCCCAGTAGCGGGCCCGGGACAGGGCCCAGTCGACGTTGTTGGCCAGCCAGTCGCCGAAGCGGCCGTCGCGGATGTGCTCGGGGCGCCAGCCGATGCGGGCGTTCTCGGCCAGCAGCCGGTCCTTGACCGCCGTGGTCCGGGCGTACCAGGAGGTCAGCGCGTAGTAGATCAGCGGGGTGGCGCAGCGCCAGCAGAACGGGTAGGCGTGGGTGTGGGTCTCGGCCCGCCACAGCAGCCCCCGCCGGCGCAGGTCCTCGACCAGGTCGGCGTCGGCCGCCTTGACGAACCGGCCGGCCAGCCAGCCCGTCTCCGGCCCGAACTTGCCGTCCAGCCCGACCGGGTGCAGGACCGGGGTGTTGTAGCGCTGGCCGACGGCCAGGTCCTCGGCGCCGTAGGCGGGCGAGGTCTGGACCAGCCCCGAGCCGTCGCTGGTGGTGACGTAGTCGTCGGCCACCACCGTCCAGCCCCGGGCCGCCTCCTCCTCGCTGACCGGGATCTCCTCGAAGGCCCGCTGGTAGCGGGTCCCGAGCAGCTCGTCCAGGGGCACCGGGCGCAGCACCCCTGGCGTCCTCGCCGACCGTCGGTCGAAATGACAAAAAGGTTTAGTTAGCTATCATTCCGAGCGCGAGCGAGGAATCTTTCTCGATGTTGAGCCTCAGGGCCGATTGAAAATGAACCACCCTCCGAACGTTCTCCCGTGAGATGCTACCGCAACCTCAAGAAAGATTTCTCCCGGAAGTTATCCTTAGCCTTTGTCGAAGGAGTCGAAATGACAAATTACTTTTCCTTCGCGCCTTGGCGTCCCTTCGACATTGCTCAGGGCATGCTTTGCGGAAGATCTTTCCAGCTTCTAACGCTTCCCCATATTTACTTGCACGCCGTTACGGGCGCATTCTTCTTCAAAACCGGCGCGGATGGCCGGGTCTTCGTCTTCGAACTCGATCTGATTACCGCCGTCCTTGAGGCTGACGTTGTTCATGAACTTGCCCTTGGTGCGAAATTTCTTTCCTCTGGGCTTGAAGGCGATATAGCGGGCCGGAACCTGGCCGGTATTGAATTGCTGGTGAAACCATTGGTCCGGCGGCATAAAAAGACTGCCCGTTTGCCAATCGAGTTTTACCGGTTCCTGTCCTTGCGGCCATTCCAAGGTGTAGCCTTGCCCGGAAAGTATCAAGATATGCGCTCCGGGTTCGTGGCGATGCGCCTTCTTATAGGTGCCCACCGGAAACTCGGACATGTGCAGGGACATGCTGTTACAGCCCATTTCCAATTGTACGTTGCGCCCCAGGCCGCGACTGGGATCATGGTCGAGCTTCTCGAACGCGCGCACGTCGGCGATGAAATTCGTCTCCAACATTTTTTTTCCGAGCACCTTTCCTTCGCCGCGAAAGTAGTCGGGTTCGCCCGCGTAACGATCCTTGAAGACGAAATCGTTATTAAAAATAAAATCGTCGCTGTGCATCAGGTTGATCATCGTTGGCGCGAAGCTACAGCCTAGAATGAGCGCCGGTTGCCGGCCGTCGCCGTTGAATAGCTGGTGGCGGGAGTTCAGCGGAATTGTGAAGAGACTGCCTTCCTGCCACTCGAATGTCTGCTTTTCGGCCTTCGGCGTCCAAATGTCGGTCGCGCCGCGACCTTTGAGCACGAAAAGAATTTCTTCATACATGTAGCGCTCGGCGTTCAAACAGCCGCCGGCGGGAATCTCGACGACAAAACAATCGATCGCGATATAAGACGTGTTGATGCCGGAGCCGTGCAAATTAATGTATGTGCCCCGGCCGCCTTTTCTCTTCCACGGCGCCAAGGGCAGCTCGAATACATTTTTTACCCAGAGATCGCGAACGAGAGGAATGCCTTCCCGCTCCAAAAAAAGATCGTAGCTGGTCGCGCCGGTTCCGAAGCCGACGATTTGCTCAGCATTTTCAGCCATCATCTTGTCTCCTTCGCCGCCCGACGCAAATAATTTTCAAGGTTCTATGGAGGCGAAAAGGTCATCGAGCTCTGGTTCAAACGCGATGTATCCTTGCTCGTGAGCGTACTGAACGAATTTCTTGAGCACCGCCCGGTTGGGCTCGAGACCGTGTATCCAGGGATTTTTGCCGAAGCGCTCGTCTTCTTCCTCGATAAAGAGAACGGCGGTGGGAAAGGAAAAGCGCTTTGGATATTCATATTCAAGCTGGCAGTACCGGTCCGCTTGGTCAAAAGCCGAGACGATTTGTTTGCAGAGCCACGGGTGTTCCGCAACCATCCGTTCGTGGGTTACCAAAGTGTGGGTGATGGGAAAAATACCGGTATCGTGAAAGTAGTTCCGAATGCTCCCGCGGCAATCGGCGAACACTCTATGGATTCGCGGATCGCCCGAGCGAAACGATTTGGCGACGTTGGGCAGTATCACCGCATCGAGAGCGCCGTTCAATAAGAGCGTCTCGACATCTTCGTCTTGAAGCTCGATCTTTACATCCGTGGGAACACGAAAACCCGCGCCTTCAGGCTCGAGGTCACCCAGCGTAGATTGGTGTGATGCACACCATGTCGTTCACGCAGAATTCCCCGCATCCAGAGACCGACGGTGATGCGGTACTGCTGAATGCCTATTGTTTTCCCCTTGAGGCTCTCCGGTCCCGAAATTTCCGCACGGTCCCGGCAGAACAGATACGGGTGAACAAACATGCGCAGCGGAAATACGGGCAGGGCGATGAGCGGCTCGCCCCGGCAACGCGCCATGACATACCAGGAAAGCGACATCTCGGCAACGTCGAACTGTTCATATACGGGTTTGTAGCAGGCATCGCCTTGCACTGGGGGAGGATAAAGCTTTGACCGTGCGCCTCGATGGATACCGCGCCGGAAAACAGCGGATGAGTCCGGTGGTAGTCGGTCGTCATCAGACTGATCTCAAGGTTCTTCATGTCATTTCTTCCGATCCCAACGAAGGTCGATGGACTTACTTCGAAGCCAAAACTTTGGTCAGAAAGTCGTCAACAAAGAATTTCTCCACGGCCCGGGCGCATCCAGGTTCACGCCCAGTTTAGCGGCGTTGGCTAAAGCCTGAATGTTTTTCTTGTTTAAATTTATTGAGAAGCTGTCCACGGTGTAGTCCAGAGATTTCCGCAGTATCGCGGCATTGGCGCTAGGGTCCTTTCTTAGCGCTGAGCCGATTACTTTTTCCTTGCTGTTCTGGATCAGCCTCATGCTGTTCCGCAAAGATTTCAGGAACGCATTGACTTCCGCAGGATTCGATTTGATTTTTTGCCGGCTGGCAACGATGACCATGAACGGAAATTCGGGAAGGGATTTGCCGGTCTCGAGAAGCAGCGGATAGCCTTTTTGCTCCATGACGACTTTCTCGATGGCGGAAAAAGCGGCGGCTTGGATCAAACCGTTTTCCAAGGCATTGACCCGCGCCGGGCTGTTGCCCGAGTAGAGGATGGTATAGTCTTTGTCGCGCACCAAGCCATTGCGCGCCAAGGCCTCGACCGTCGCCAACTCCGTGACGCCGCCCGAGCCGGTAACACCGACGACCTTTCCCTTGAGGTCGCTAAGTTTTGTGACGCCTTTAGCGCCGACAAGAACTTGATCGATATACGCAGTATGGCCGCCGATAATGACGATATCGGCGCCGCGATGAATACTTGCGACTGCTGTAACCCCTGCGATAACGGCGAAATCGGCATCGCCGCCCATTAGCGCAGCCATAACAACCGGACCACCCCTGACGTACACCGGCCGGACGTCGAGTCCTTCGGCCGCGAATAGACCGAATTCCTTGGCCATGCTCACCGGCAAAGAGGTATTCCAAGACGGCGACGGATAAGCGACGTTGATGGTCCTTGCCGCGACTTCGGCGATGACGAGCCAGAGCGGGAGCAAAATTGCTGCAGCAACAAACAGAGGTTTTTTGTTCATGATTTGATTGCCGTATGAATAGTGGCTCAATTAGGGAAAGATCTCTCACGGAGTTCACCCTGAGTATTCCCGAAGGGTTCGAGATGACAGATCTAATGAGGTGTCATTCCGAGTCCTTCGGAGGGACTCAGGATGAACTCCGCGAGGAATCTGTTCTCGAGCTACTGGCTCATCCTGAATTGATAATGAACGTTATCACGGAAATCCGCTCCTTCGACCATTCCATGCTAAATAGATCTAATCGTTGGCGCTTGAGTTCAAGGCGGCAAGCTGTTCGGAGCGCACCCACTGCTTGAGGGGCGTGCCTGCTTCCAACGCCTGAAGCTCGCGCTCCCAGATTCTCCGGATAAGA
>CAVYUQ010000001.1:0-63027 GCA_963771715.1 uncultured Thermoleophilaceae bacterium | reverse complement strand
AGTGAACTCTACAGGTTTGTTGACCGATGGTCGATAGTGCTGTACGGTTATCGACCATCGGTCAGCAAGCACGGAGGAGGAGCGGCATGGATCAGAGCGAGGAGCGAATCGAACGCCTTGAGCGTCTGGTGTCGGATCTGGATGCGCGAGTCGCCCTGATCGAGCACCCGGCTGCGCCGGCGCGTCCCCCGGCGGCCCCGCTGCCGACCGTGCCCGCGCCGGAGCCGCCCTGCGCGGCGCCGCCCTCAGCGTGGACCGTCCCGACGCTGCGCGTCCCGTCCGGGCTCGACGAGGTCGAGGACCTGCTCGGCGGTCGCGTGCTCGCGTGGGTCGGCGGGCTCGCCGTGCTGCTCGGGCTCGTGTTCCTCTTCGCACTCGGAATCTCGAGCGGCTGGATCGACGAAGCGGCTCGCACCATGATCGGTGCGGCCGGCTCCGCGAGCCTGCTTGCGCTCGGCGTCTGGCTCCACGAGCGCAAGGCGCGCACCGACGCCGCCCTTGCTTGCGTGGCGGCGGGCATCTCCGGCCTGTTCGTGAGCCTCACGGTCGCGGCCCAGGTCTATTCGCTTCTGCCTCAGCTCGTTGCCGTGGTCCTCGCCATCGGCGTTGGCGCCGCCGGCACCGCACTGGCGGTGCGCTGGGAGTCGCGCGGGATCGCGTCGCTCGGCATCCTCGGCGCGCTGGCGGCGCCGGTGCTCGGTGGCGTCGGCGGCGAGGGCGGGTCCATGCTGCTACTGCTCGTGGCCCTCGCGAGCGCGGCCGGCGTGCTGCTCTGGCAGCGCTGGGGCTGGCTCGCCCTGGCGGCCTTCGCGGTCGCGACCCCGCAATGGGTGACCTTCGTGATCAACGGTGCGAGCGCGCTCGACGAGCTCGCGGTCCTCGTTGCATTCGGAGTTCTCGGCGTGGCGGTTGCGGTCGGCCACGAGCTGCGCGTCCGCGCGGAGCGGTTGCACCCGGTGTCCGCCTACCTGCTGGCGCTGAACGCGATCATCGTGGCCGCGACCGGATGGGCGGCGCTCGGCTGGATGGACGACGCGGCCGCGGGCAAGGCGTGGCTCGTGGGAGTTGCGCTCGTGCACCTCGGCGTCGGGCTCGCCGGACGGCGCGTCCCGCGCATGTCCACCGACCTCGGGCTGCTATCGGTGGCGATCGGCGCCGTGGTGGCCGACGCGGCCTTTGCGCTGATCGCGGACGGCACGGTGCTCGCGATCGGGTGGGCGGCCACGGGCGTTGGCTTCGCCGCACTGGTGCGTCACGCGCAGCGCGCCGCCGCGGACGATCCGCACGCCGAGACGCTCGCGCACGCGGGCCTCGGTGGCCACCTGGCGCTGTCACTCGTGAGCGTCCTCTCGGTGGTCCATCCGGCCGAGGTGTTCTCCGGGAGCGAGGCACTTTCGATGGCCGGTGCGGCCGCCGTGGCCGCCCTGGCGGCGGCCTGCCTCGTGTCCGCACGAATCGCCGGGCAGGAGCAGATCTCGCGGGTCGTGCTGGATGTTGCGGGCCTCGTCTGCGTCGCGGCGCTCACCGCCATGACGCTCGACGGCCTGCCGCTCGTGCTCACCTGGGCTGCGGAGGTGGTCGCTCTGGCGGCGATCGCCCACCGTACGCGCGACGACCTCAGCATATGCGCGGCCGCAGGGTTCCTGGTGCTCGCCGCCGCGCACGCGCTCGCCTACGAGGCCCCGCCGGCCTCGCTCGTGACGGGCCTGGAGGACCCGGTCGCCGGGACGCTCGCCCTCGCGGCCGTGGCGGGCGCGACGCTGCTGCTCGCCGCGAG
This sequence comes from uncultured Thermoleophilaceae bacterium, assembly GCA_963771715.1. GTDB lineage: Bacteria > Actinomycetota > Thermoleophilia > Solirubrobacterales > Thermoleophilaceae > JACVRW01. Next base: position 61,250 of record CAVYUQ010000001.1, on the reverse strand, counting down.
GCTCACGCCCGGCTGGGCGGAGCAGCGCACCACGCTCTGTGGCCTCGCGGCGCTCACGCTGCTGTACCTAGGCTCGGTCGCCGTCGTGACCCCGTTCGAGAGCAGCACGGCGTTCGACTCGACCCTTCTCAGCGCCCACCAGCAGGGCCAGATGGTTCTGAGCGTGTTCTGGGCTCTGGTGGGCGTCGGCACGGTCGTCGTCGGCCTCCGCCGCGACTGGGACCTCGTCCGGCTCGCCGGACTCGCCGTCCTCGGCCTGAGCGTGACGAAGGTCTTCCTGTTCGATCTGGCGACCCTGACGTCGCTGTATCGGGTCGTCTCGTTCATCGCGCTCGGCCTGCTGCTGCTCGTGGGGGCGTTCATCTGGCAGCGGCTGCGGCCGCCCGCATTGAGCGATCTGCGCGAGACGCCTGCGGGGGTCCGCTAGCGGCACGCAGGATCGCGTGCAACGGGGAGGGGCGAGGCGTGGCGGCCCGAAATGGCCTGGCATGCATCGCTCGTCCTCCGTTGCGGCGGTCCTCACGCTGACCGTGATCGCCCTCTCGCTGCCCTTCTCTCTCGCGATCGCGGCATCGGCCTTCGCCCAGGAGCCCGAGCCGCCGACCGGCGAGCCGCAGCCGACGCCTGAGGAGCCCACTCCGGAGGAGCCGACCCCCGAGGAGCCCACTCCCCAGGAGCCGACGGGCGAGCAGCCGGGGGCGGAGACCGGCGGCCAGCTTCCCCGCACCGGCTGGGACGTGCTCCTCTACTTCACGCTTGGCGCGGGCGCTGCTGCTCGCGGGCGCGCGGCTGCGAGTGCTCACCCGAATCAAGCAGGTCGTGCAGCGCGTGCGCCGCCGCAACACCGAGGTCGCATTGCGCGAGGCCCTGGAGCCGATCCGAGCGGCCCGCCTGAGCCCGCGGGACCCGGACGCCGACCCGGGCCCGCTGCACGTGGAGCCGAGCACGCCGACGGCGCGCCGCATGACCGGCGTCGGCGTGGACGACAGCCCGACGGGCTAGGGCGCGAACTCGCTGTTGCTCCCGGCTCCGGTGCCGCCGGGGTCGCCTGACGGGGCCGGAGCGGGTGCCGCCGCCTGGCCGCCGCCGCTGGGCGTGAACTCGGCGGCGGGATCCGGCGCCGGCAGGGCGGGCGCGGGAGCGGACGGGAGCGCCGGCTCGGCGGCGGTCGGAGACTCGCTGGGCGCTGGCTCCGCGGAAGGCGGAGGCGTCGGCGCCACCGGGAGCTCGTCCTTCCCTCGCTGAGGCTGCACCTGTAGACCCGGCTCGGGGCGCGGCGGGCCGCGATGGTTCGCGAGCTGGTCGACCGCGCTGCCTCCCCCGGCGAGCGCCGCCGCCGAGGCCGCCACCGCGGCGATCTTCTGGCCCGTGGCCAGCTCCGTGGCCGCGTGGAAGCGGTCGCCGAGGCCGACGAGCGACTCGGCGAGGCTGCGCAGCGGGCCTCCGCCCTCGGAGGCCACCAGCGCGGCGGGCGGCACGAGCGCCGCCACCCGCTGCGGCGTGGCCCGGAACTCGCGCAGCCGCGCGCGGCAGCTCAGGCAGGTGCGCATGTGCGGGCGCAGGACCGCGAGCTGCTCGGCGCTCGCCTCGCCGTCCGCCAGCGCGGACAGCAGCGGCTCGTAGCGCGCGCACTCGGCGCCGCGCTCGATGCCGGAGACCCGCCGCAGGAACGCCTGGCGGCCCTCCGTGAGGAGGCGGTTCACCTTTGTGTAGGACCAGCCGGTCATCGCGCAGATCTCGCGATAGGAGAAGCCCTCCGCCTTCAGGCGCAGCGCCCTCACCTCGTGCGGCTTGAGCTGACCGAGCGCCTCGGCGCCCAGTCGCAGCCGCTCCAGCCGCTCGGCCTGCTCGTGCGTGACCGCCGTGGGGGCCGGCCGGTCACGCAGCTCGCCGTCGTCGGTCACGGGCGAGTGGCGCTCGCGCTGGCGGCGGAGCGCCCAGGCCTCGTGCTTCACGACGGTCTTCAGCCACGGGATCAGCTCGTCCTCGCTCGTGCTGGGCGCCTTCGTCAGCAGGATCTCGATTCCGCGCTGGTAGGCGTCCTCCGCATCCTCGGCGGTCACCGCGTGGCGGCGCGCCGTCGCGAGTATCTGCGCGCCATGGCGAGCCAGCAGCCGGAGGGCCGCCTCGTCGATCTCGCCCCGCGCGGGCCGGGTGCCGCGTCTCACCATCAGCACGACGTTCAGGGACGATCATGCAACGACTCGCCCCCGCCCGCGCATCGCGACCGCGCAAACTGCGCACGTTTTATTGAGCGGCCCGGAGCCCCCCGGGGGAGTGGGGGGTCCGGGCCGCCGGCGTGGCCCCCTTAGCCCGCCGTCGTGCAGTCCACCGGGACGTCGAGCGTCTCGCTCCCGATCGTCACGCGCAGGTAGCCGTCGGCGGTGCAGCCGTACAGCCCGAGCGCGGACCAATCCTCACCGGAGCTCGTGAGCGAGCCACCGAGCGTCGTGACGCCGCCACCGCCGGAGACCGTGCCGAGCAGAGAGTCCGCCCCGGCCCCGCTCATCGAGTAGTTGCAGGTGGGGAGCTCAGAGCCGCACTGAAGGCCCTCGGCGCTCGCGAGCGACAGGCCGCCGGCCGTGCCTCCGCCCGGCGGGGTCGTGCCCGGACCCGAGCCGCCGCTCGGCACCGTCACGATCTTGGCGCAGCCGCGGACGACCGAGAGGTCGGCCGAGTCGATCCGGCAGGTGTTGCGGCCGGCCCCGCCCGACACGAGCGCGTCCTTGCGCTTGTCGACGGAGTTGAGCGTGTCGTTTCCGCCGCCGCCCGCGAGCCGATCGCGACCCTTGCCGCCGTGCAATCTGTCAGCGCCTGCGCCACCAAGCAGCCGGTCGGCGCCCGCCCCGCCCAGCAGCCTGTCGCGCCCGGCGCCGCCGAAGAGGCGGTCGCCGCCACCCCGGCCGCGAGCGGTGTCGTTCCCTGCGCGCAGGCGGATCGTGTCCGCCTTCTTCGTTCCGCTTACGCGGTTCGCCTTGCCGGAGCCCGAGAAGACCCTCGCCTCAGCGATCACGCCCGTCGCAAGCACCGCGGCAATCGCCGCCAGTGCAACCAAACCCATACGAGGCACCCCTGCCTACCTTTCTGGTGTTTCGCGGTGCAGCCGGCCCGAGAGCTTCCCGTTCTCAGCGGTCGAGGACGGCGACGCCCACCGGCTCCTCGGCGACCACCGCCGAGACGGCCGGACGAGAGCGCTCCACCCAGTCCTCGAAGGCCCGGTTCGCGGCAACGTCGTCCACGAGCACGGCCGCCGGCAGGGTCAGGTGCGGCATCACGGTGCGCAGCTCCCAGCTCACGTTCCGATAGGTGTGCTGGCTGTCGTGGACGAATAGCGCGAGTCCCTCGAGCTCCGGCAGCAGGCGCGGCAGCAGCCGGCGGCTCGTGCCCCGATGGAGGGTCCAGAGCGAGCGCAGCTCGTCGGGGACGAGCGCCCCTATGTAGCTCTCCACCCCGGGACGGACCGGCGCGCGGTCCACGCTGTGAAGCTCGCCGTGGCCGTTCAGGGCCAGGGCCTTGGTGATGAAGCTCGAGCTCACCCCGTACGCCACCCCCGTCTCGAGCACGACCGCGGGGCGCAGAGCGCGACAGAGCACGTAACAGAGCCGCGCGAGGCTGGGGGCGGCGTTGTGCGCGATCGGGAACGGGAGGTCCGGGCCCAGGCGCTCGATCCGCTCGCCCACCTGCGCGTCGATCTCGGCCATCCCCTCCTCGCGCAGGAGCGCGGGCACGTCGGTCCCGAGTGCATCGCTGAGATCCGCGGCGATCTCGTCGAGGGGGCGCCCCACCGCCGAGGGCCGAGCGCGAAGCGGGTCCACGGCCCGTTGGGCCTGGTCGACCACGACCTCGACCAGCTCGCGCGGATCGTGCGCGAGCAGCGAGACCGCGCCCGCGAGCTTCGCGCGCCGCCCACCGCTATCGGCGCGTCGCGTGACCACGCGAGCCAGCATAGTCAGACGCGCTGCGCGCGCACCGCTACATTCGCGCACGTCAACTGTTTGACTACGTGCCGACGCGGAGCATCCGTGGCCAACGGATTTCTTAAAGAGCTACAGGAGGTCGAGCCCCTCACGTTGCCCGAACGCGACGTACGGGCGGGCAAGCCCCTGCTCAGCGGGCTGCTCCGCTTCGACGTGGGCCGCGCGATCGCGCGCGTCGCGACGCTGGCGGCCCTCGACCTGGCCGGCCTGCTGCTCGCGATCTACACGGCGCTGATCGTGAAGACCGCCATCCGGCGCCCCGACGCGCTCGGCCTGATGTGGGACCAGGCGCTCGACTACCTGCCGCTCGGCGGGCTCGTGATGCTGCTGCTGTTCGGGCGCTCCGGCCTCTACCGCGAGCGCTCTCAGCGCCCAGGGCTGCCGCGCGTGATCGCCTCGCTGTTCCAGACCACGCTGATCGTGCTCCTGTTCGCCCTGCTCGAGGGCGAGAAGTTCCAGTCCTACTACATCTTCTACGGGTCGCTCTTCTTCGCGCTGATCTACGTGTCGGCATTCCGCTGGGGGTTCGAGAAGCTCAGTGGCGCGATCCTGCGCGCCGCGGGCTACCGGCGCCGCGCCGTGCTCGTGGGCTCCGGCACGAACATCCAGGCCGTCTCGCACGCGCTCCGCGACAGCCGCGAGATCGAGCCGTACGGGTTCGTGGCGCGCACGCCCATCGCGCTGCTCGACGGGTTGCGCGACTTCCGCTCGCTCGAGCAGCTGGAGCGCCATTTCGACGCGATCGACGAGGTGCTCATCGCCGACCCGGACTTCCCGCAGGAGGAGGCGGTCGAGCTGGTCGACCGCTGCCACCGGGACGGCGTGCGCGTGCGCGTGGCGCCGTCGACGATGGAGATCCTGATGGACCGCGTGGAGTACGTGCCCGGGCAGGCGCTGCCGCTCTTCGAGCTGAAGCCGCCGGTCTTCGAGGGTGTCGACTTCGCGCTCAAGCGCACCTTCGACCTCGTCGGCGCGGTGCTGCTGGTGGCGGTGCTCTCGCCGGTGATGATCGCCGCCGCGCTCGCCATCAAGCTCACGTCGCGCGGCCCGGTCTTCTACCGCTCGCCGCGGCCCGGCATCGGCGGCAGGTGCTTCTCCTGCCTGAAGTTCCGGACGATGGTGGCGGGCGCCGAGCAGCTTCAGGACCGGCTCGAGGAGCACAACGAGGTGGGCGGCGCGATCTTCAAGATGCGCTCCGACCCGCGCGTGACCCCCGTCGGCCGCTTCCTGCGCCGCTGGTCGCTCGACGAGCTGCCTCAGCTCTTCAACGTGCTCCGCAACGAGATGTCGCTGGTGGGCCCGCGGCCGCTGCCCCAGCGCGACTACGACCGGCTCGAGGACTGGCACCGCAAGCGCTACCTCGTGCTGCCCGGCATGACGGGCCTGTGGCAGGTCTCGGGTCGCTCCGAGCTCGACTTCGACGAGCTCGTGCGGCTCGACTTCCTCTACCTCGAGCGCTGGTCGGTGTTCCTCGACCTGACCATCCTGCTGAAGACGATCCCCGCCGTGGTCCGGGCGCGGGGCGCTTGGTGAGCGAGCCCTACCGGGACGACAACCTTCTCGACAGGCTCAGCGGGGCGGCCACCCGCCAGGTCCACTACGACCAGGAGATGCGCCGCGAGCGCGAGCTGCTCGAGCGGCGGCTCCCGCTCGCCGGGGGCGACGTCCTCGCGGTGGGCTGCGGCTGGCACCCGGGCCGCCACCTGTTTCCGAAGCCGCGCTTCCGGATGACGGGCGTGGATCTGGACGAGGCGATGATCGGCTCGCTGCGCGAGTCGGGCGAGCTCGACGACGGCACGGCCGGCCGGGCCGGCGAGCTGCCCTACGAGCCGGAGTCGTTCGACGTGGTGCTCTACAGGCTCGTGCTCCACCACGTGGTCTACCAGGGGCCGCTGTCGCCGATCTTCGCCGAGGCCGCGCGCCTGCTACGCGCCGGCGGTGCGCTCGTGGCGGTGGAGCCCGGGCTCTGGCATCCGGTGGGCGCGGGGCTCGAGCTGGCCAACCGCTTCGGGCTCGGGCCGGTCGTGCACGGCACGCCAGACGACATCCCGATCTCCCCGCGGGCGCTCGTGAGCCACGCGCGGCTGGCCGGGCTGGAGCCCGAGCTGCACGCGGTCACGTTCGGCTGGCGGCGGCTCCCCGCCGGCGCGCAGAGGGTGCTCCACACGCTCGACCCCGCGGGCTCGCGGCCGCGCCTGGCGCCGTTCGGGCACACGCTGATGCTGATCGCGCGGAAGCCCGGGCCATGAGCCCGAGCCGCTACGACGACGAGCACTGGGAGCTGGTGTCCGAGCATCGGCACCCGCCGCCCGAGGCGCTGCGGCGCTTCGTCCAGTCGCTCGGCCGCGTGGAGCGCGCGCTCGACGTGGGCTGCGGAGACGGCCGCCTGACGGCCGAGCTCGACGCGTCGGAGCTCACCGCCGCGGACGTCTCGCCGGTGGCCCTCGAACGCGCGCGGGCGCAACTCCCGGACGCGCGCCTTGTGGAGCTCGCACCCGACGCCGCGCTGCCCTTCGACGACAGCAGCTTCGACCTCGTGCTCTGCGCGGAGACCATCGAGCACGTCCGCGACGTTCAGCTGCTGTTGTCGGAGATGCGCCGCGTGCTGAGGCCCGGCGGGACGCTCGCGCTCACCACCCCGGCGCACCTGCCGCTGGGCCGCCGTCCCGATCCGCTCTCGCCCCATCTGCGCTTCTTCACGCGGCGCTCGCTGCGGCGCCTGCTCGACGAGCTGGGCTTCGAGGTGCACTCGCTCCGGCGGCGCGCCGGCACGCTGTTCGCGCGCGCTACTCGTTGAGCTTCGGCTGGGCCGTGCCGGTCTTCTCGCGCTGCCGCGCGCGGGCGTCGAGGAACAGCGCCCGCGCAGGACCCGAGTGCGGGTTCAGGTAGAGCGCGCCGCGGAGCGTCTCGAGCGCCTGCTCCGGGGCGTCGAGGGTGCCGAGCTGGAAGGCGGCGAGGCGGAACCACGTCTGCGGGTCGCCCGGGAAGAGGATCACGGCGCGCTCGAGGTTCTGCTGCGCGTCGTCCACGCGATTGGCGGCGGTGTCGATCGCGGCACGGACGAGCAGCGGGTCCGGGGTCAGCGGGTTGAGGTCCTCGGCGTCCTCGGTCTTTGCGATCGCCTCGTCGAACTTGCGCTCGTCGGCCAGCGCGAGCGCCTGGTTCGTCGCGCGGTCCGAGGCCTCCGGCTGCCAGATCGCCCATGCGAGCAGCAGCGCCGTGCCGATCGCCAGCACGGCGCCCGCGATGCGGGACCGGTTCGGACGCCAGGGGCGCTCGGACGGCTCTGCTCGGAGGTCGGTTCCCAGCGGGCCGCGCCCCGCGAGGAATCCTCCGCCAATCAGCGCCATCGCGGTGGGGGCCTGGATGAACCAGGTCCAGTCGATCAGCGACTGCACTCCGAATGCGACCGGCACCAGGCCGAGCGCGACCAGCGCCACGCGCTCGGGGGTCCAGTCGCGTCGCGGCACCGGGGCGTCGTCCTGATGAGCCCGCATGAGCCGGCGCGGGAGGAGTCCGGTGGCGCTGAGCGCCGCCAGCATCCAGACCACCAACAGCAACGTCGTCACGAGGAGACCGATCAGCCCGAGGTCCGCCATCGTCTGCGGTATCCAGCCGTGCGCGTGCTGCGTGACCGATTGGTCCGTGCGGTGGCGCAGGCGGGCCTTCTCGAACGCCCCAGCGCCCACTCCCTCGAGCGGCCGGTCCTCGAACACGCGGAACGCCTCGCGCCAGTACTTGCCGCGCGACGAGGACGCCGCGAACACCCGGGCGCCGCCCTCCTCCGGCGCCACCTGCGTCTCGCTCGTGAGCTCGTCGATGCGGTCGCCGATCCCGCGTTCGCTGAAGGCCACCGACGTGAAGGCCGCGAGCGGCGCCAGGCACGCCACGGCCACGGCCGCCACCCCGACCCGCCTGCGCAGCCGCGCGGACGGCGCCCGGCGCTCGACCACGACCTCCACGGCCGCGCCCAGCAGCACGAGCACGACTATCAGCAGCACCACCAGGGCACCGAAGTCGCCGGCCACGGCCTCCTTGGCGGAGAGCGGCTGGAGGCTCTTCGTGAAGGCGTCCTTGGTCAGGGCCCACGCACTCACGGCCGACCCCGCGACGAGCGGCAGCAGCAGCACGGGAAGACTGCGCAGGCGCAGCGGCACGAGCGCAAACCACGCAATGGCAGCGACGGCGGCGGCCGCCGCCGCGCCTCGCGACTGAGTCAGCAGGATGGCGACGACGCTCACGCCCATGGCCGGGTAGGCGAGCACCCGTGCGATCGCGGGTCCGGTCCGGCGCGACCCGAGCCAGAGCGCGATCGGCACTGCCATGGCGGCCACGCAGCCGACGGCGTTCCAGTAGTCGAACGGCGCGCCGAGCCGGTTCGACACCTCGTTCTCGGCCAGCGCCGCGGGCCACACGCGCGAGGCGAGCGCGTAGAGCACGGGCACGGTGGCTCCGATGAGGAGCCCGATGAGCACCTGCGGCACCGCGCGCGGGGCCACCCGCGCACCGGCCACCGCGGCGGCGAACACCGCGAGGTAGGCGAACGTGCGGCCGGCCTCGACGTAGCTCAGCTCGGGGACGATCGACCACAGGATCGACACAGCCGTGAGGAACGCCAGCAGCGAGAACAGCAGCAGCGTCGTCATCCCGTGGATAGCCCCGCTGCGGGCCCACAGGAACGCCGCGGCCACCACCGCGCCACTAGCGAGGACCATGAGGACCCCCGTGACCGATGTGCGCGTTAGCTCGGTGCCACCCTCGGCCCCGAATGCGACGCCCACCAGGGCGCCGCCGATTATCAGCGGGACTGCTTTAGCGGCGACGCTGGAAAAACGGGACACGCGGGGCCGGGATCTTGGACAGGAGTGGGATCCGCGCCAGCGCCGGCACGCGCTCGCGCATGGCGGCCAGTCCGCTCGCCAGCGCGAACAGCCCGAGCAGGATCAGCGCGAGCAGAAGCGGCAGTGGCACCTCGTTGCCGGCGCCGGACAGGTTGAAGAAGCCGCTGCTGTCCGGCTCCAGGCTCGCGCCGCCGACGTCGACCGAGGGAGCGTCGTCCTTGGCGGCGGTGGCCACCGACGCCAGGTGGCCCTGGTCCTTGGTGCGTGCCGCAGCCTCACCCGCGGGGTCGGTGCCGCCGACACCCGGGCTGCCCGCGCCCTTGCCCCTGTTCGATCCGCCCTTGATTGCGGAGGCGATCACGTCGCCGCAGTCCGAGTACTCGTCCTGGTCGCTCGGGAGGTTCTCCTTGGCCTTGCGCAGCTCGGCGTTCGAGTAGTTGCGGTCGAGCTTGCCGTCGAAGATGCAGTCGCGCAGCACCTGATCGGCGCTGGCAGAGGCGGCCGCCGGCATGGCGAGCAGGGCGAGTACGCCGATGAGGATCAGATGTCGTGCGGTTCGGATCATGGAGAGGGGTTTCGGCGACAGGGCAGAAGGGGCTGACGCTAGCAATCCAGCTTCCCCCTGCCGAGATCCCGGCAACCCGTTCTTGTGCCCGGTTTGCGCATGCCTAAACGCTTCCGACCCGCGCGGTGAGGCAAAGTTGCGGCGTGGCACCACGCGTGGCCATACTCGCGCCGGTCCCCGTGCCGTACCGCGAGCCGCTCTTCCGCACCCTCGCGGAGCGTGGACGTGTGGATCCCCATGTGATCTACCTCTCCGCGAGCCAGCCCGGTTGGGATCAGCCGGCCGGGTGGTTCCCCGAATCGCACGATTACCCGAGTGAGCTGCTGCCCGCCTGGCAACGCAGCCGGCGCGGCCGCAGCCCGGTCACCCTACCGTTTCGTGTCGGACGTGCGCTCAGCGCCGCGCGCCCGGACTGCGTGGTGAGCTGGGAGTACGGGCCCGCGACCATGCGGGCGCTCGCTGTGGGCGCGCAGGCGGCGGGTGCCCCTGCTCGTGTTCAGCGAGCTGACGCCGTGGAGTGACGCGGCGCTGTCGCCCCTTCAGCGCCGCGTGCACCGGCTGCTGGCGCCTCGCGCCGACGGCTTCATCGTGGCCGGGTCGCAGGGCGTGGAGCGGCTGCGCGCGCTGGGCGTGGACCCGAGCCGCGTGGAGGTGGCGCTTCAGAGCGCGGATCTGGACGGGCTCGACGCTGCGGCGCGCGACGCCGGCGCTGCGAGCCCGGTCCGCATCCTTGCGCTCGGGCGGCTCGTGCCCGACAAGGACCTCGATGTTCTGATCGACGCCTTCGCGCAGGCAGGCTTCGCCGATGGGGAGGCGGAGCTCGAGATTCGCGGAGCCGGCCCGCTCGAGGCGGAGCTGCGCGCGCAGGCGCGGCGGCTCGGCGTGCCGGTGCACTTCCCCGGGCCGGTCGCGCCCGGCGAGCTCGGCGCGGTCTACAGCAGCGCCGACGCTCTCGCGCTCGTGAGCAGCTACGAGCCGTTCGGCGTGACGCTGCGCGAGGCCGCCGCGGCCGGGCTGCCGCTGATCGCCTCGCGCCGCGCCGGTGCGGTGGGCGACATCGCCGTGGACGGCGAGAACGCACTCGTGATCGAGCCGGGCGACCGCGGCCAGATTGCGGCGGCGCTGCGACGCATCGTGGGCGAGCCCGAGCTGCGCGAGCGCCTGGCGGCCGGCAGCAGGGCGGTCACGGAGCGCCACCCGCCGGAGGCGGATGTGGAGGCCTGGGAGCGCGCCGTGCTGCGGGCGGTGGCAGTGGCCGAACGACAGCACTGAAGGGGGACCTTCGTCAGTTAACCGCGATATACGCGGTTAACTGACGGAACACCCCTTCACCGCTCCAGCAGCGCCGGCAGCAGCTCGCTCGTCACGGTCTCCTGCACCGCCTCCGAGCGGTACGGCCGCATCAGCTCGGCCGCCCGCTCGCGGTACTCGCGCACGCGCTCGTCCGGCAGCTCGAACGCCGCGCGGATCGCCGGCGCCGAGCGCGGCACCGTCGATCGCGGCCGCGACCAGCGACGGGTCGAGCCGGCGCGCCAGCCGCAGGCCCTCGTACGGGCCCCCGGACGGGACGGTCGCGAGCAGCGCGCCGTCCGCCAGCGCCTCGAGCGGCGCCTGGCCCCAGTCCTCCCAGCGGGCGCCGGCCACGTAGGCGCGAGCCTCGCGCAGCCGCGCCCGGAACACCGCCGCCGGCACGGTGCCGCGCAGCTCCAGCGTCGCGGGCTCGGGCACGCCGCTTCGGCGCAGGTGCGAGCGGGCCCAGTCGGGGTCGAGCCCGAAGACCTCGAGCCGGGCGTCCGGCAGCGCGGCCGCCGCCCACCCGGCCACCAGCACGTCCAGTCCCTTCGCCTTCGGATCGGGCACGTAGGCCACGGCGAGGCGCTCCCGCTCGGGAGATCCGGAGCCGCCGTCGGCCGAGGACGGATCCACCGGCGGCGACACGACGACCGAGCGCGCCGCGCCGGGCGGGAGCGCCTCGGCGCCGGCCACGCTGAACGGGATCGTGAGGGTCGCCCGCCGCATGGCGCGCCGCTCGAGCGCGTGCAGGAACGCGTTGCGTGCGCCGGGGCGATTCAGCCGCGCGGGGGCGTCGAAGCGCACCGCGTACGGCACCGGCAGGGCCGGGAGCAGCATCGCGGCCGTGGTGGAGGACACGATCAGCGCGCGCGGCTCGTGACGCTCGACGGCGCTGCGCACCGCGCGCCGCGCCGCGTGCATCTCGACCAGGTCGTTGAGCGGGTAGCCGCGCCGCAGGCGGTCGGCGGCGCCGCGGCCGACCGAGACGACCGCCGTGGAGGCGCCGGCGCGCCGGAGCTGCTCGAGCAGCTGCTCGTCGGCCACTCGCCAGCCGAGCGTCGTGCCGAGCGAGACCAGCAGGACGTCAGGCCTGGCCACGCCGGACCGCCTCCTCGAACGCGCGCACGTAGCCGTCCACCATCGCCTCGCCGGTGAAGCGCTCGCGCTGGCGGCGGCGCCCGGCGGCGCCCATCTCGGCGGCGCGCCCGGGGTCGCCCGCGAGCTCCAGCAGCGCCCGGCGGATCGGCTCGGCGCTCCCGGCGGGCACGAGGTGTCCGGTCTCGCCGTCCACCACCTGCTCGGCGGTGCCGCCCACGTCGGTGGCCACCACCGGGCGCTCGAGTGCCATGGCCTCGAGGATGCTCATCGGCAGCGCCTCCGCCTCGCTCGGGAGGCAGACGGCGCTTGCGGCGCGGATCAGCTCGAGCGCGTCGCGACGCACCCCCAGCAGCGTCACGCCGCTGCCGTCCGCCAGCCGCTCGAGCCGCGCGCGCTCGGGGCCCTCGCCCGCCACGTAGCCGCGGACGGCCGGGTTCTCGCGCCGAGCCGCGGCCACCGCCTCGATGAACAGGTCGACCCGCTTCTCCGGCCGCAGGCCCGCCACGCACAGCACGGCGAAGCCGTCCGGACCCAGGTCGCGCGACGGCTCCACGCCCGCCAGCTGGCGCTCGAACAGGCCGTTCGGCACCACGTCGATGCGCCCGCGCGGATAGCCGAGCGCCTCGAGCGGCGGCACCTGCCGCTGCGTCACGGCCACCACCGCGTCGACGCGCGCGCGACACGAGACGCGTGAGGGCGCGCTGGTGCGGCCGCGCCGGGACCAGCTTGCCCTCCGGCGTGAGCGGCGTGTGCTCGTTCATCACGTGCACGGCGTCGGGCCCGCTGCTCCTGCGCGAGCGGCGCGCGATCGCCTCGCCCACGAGCTGTCCGCTCACGCCCCGGCTCACCACCGCGTCGGGCTCGAACGCGGCGGCAATCGAGAGCGCCCGGCGCAAGCGCGCGCGGGTCGGTGCGCCGGCGCAGGCCGAGGCACTCCGCGGGCACGCCGCGCGCCACGACGTCGTCGAAGAACGGCCCCGTGGCGGCCAGGGTCACGAGCTTCACGGTCTCGCCGCGCTCGTGCAGCTCGGGGATCAGCGTGGCCCAGTGGCGCTCGGTCCCGCCCGTGCGCATGTCGGGGCAGACGAACAGCAGGCGCATGTCAGCGCCTCACCTCGGTGCACGGCGAGCACCTCGCCGGCGCGCTCGCTCGGCAGGTAGGGGCGCTCGGCCAGGAAGCGCGCGGCCTCCTCCACCGCGTCCTCGCGCCGGTAGGCGGCGGCCACCACGCCGAGCTCGTGGCGCACCGGCAGCGCGTCGACCACGCCGAGGCGCCAGCCGCGCTCGGCCGCCACGGCCGCCCAGTGCAGGTCGAGTCCCCAGCCGTAGCGCAGCTCCGGGAACGGCAGCAGCTCCGCGGCGGCCGCTCGCCCGAACGCGGTCACCGGTCCGATCTCGACGAAGCGCGTCTCTCGCACGAGCGACGCGGGCCGCCGGCGGGTGACCTTCCAGGCCGAATGGCTGCGCAGCGTCTGCGCGGGCTGCGCCAGGTCGAGCTCGAACGCCTCGCACACGCCGACGAAGCGGTCGAGGAAGCCGCGCGGCAGCCGCACGTCGTCGTCGACGGCGATCGTCCAGTCGGGCGGCGGCGGCGCCGCTCGCCGCCAGCACCAGGTTGAGGTTCTCGAACTTGCCGCCGCTCAGGCCCTCGGCCACGGTGTGCTCGCGCAGCGGCCTCGTCCGCGGGGCCGGTCGAGCCGAGCGCGACTCGCACGCGGTGGCGCTCGGAGTGCAGCGTCGGGCAGCGCCTCGGCCAGGAGCGAGCCCGGCCGGTACACGCCGACCACCAGCACGTCCAGCGGCGCCGCCGCGCTGCGCGCGAGTCGGGCCGCACTCCGGCGCGTGCCCGCCAGGCGTGTCGAGCGCGCCGTAGGCCAGCTCGCCGAGCCGGCGCTTCGTGCGGCGCCACGGGTCGGTCACGTCGCCGGCGTCGCCGGACAGGAAGCTGGCGGGGTCGGGCCGCGTGGAGCTCATCGCGGCCGCAGCGTCTCGATCACGCGCCCCGCCGAATGCGCGCCCATGATCACGCCCTGCGGGCACGCGCGCCGGACCGTGTGCCAGCCGCAGCCGGCCAGCACGCGCAGCTCGCGTGCGAGCCCCGGCGCCTGTCCGCGGCGGCGGTCGCTCGAGCGCGCCCCGCGGCCGCGGTGGTAGGCCGCGCGCGCGAGCTTGCGCAGGCCCGGAGTCGTCGGCGCTGCGCCGGTGGTCGAGCCCCGCCTCGGCGAGGTAGACGATCCGGCCGCCGGCCGCGCGCAGGCGCAGCAGCCATTCCTCCTCGTCGCCGTGCGCGCGGTCGAGGCTCTCGTCGAACTCGCCGATCCGCTCCACCGCGGAGCGGCGCACCGCGAAGTTCGCGCCCCAGACCATCTCGGCCTCCACGTCCTCGGGCCCGAGGTCGAGCGTGGTGATCGGCGGATCCTCGCGGCCGCAGCCGCGCGGCGGCGTGGCCCTCGAAGCGGGCGCGGATCGGCCCGCCGAACGCCTCCGCGTCGGGGTGGCGCTCGGCGCCCTCCACGAGCGCGTCGAGCCAGCCGGGCGGCACGAGGACGTCGTCGTCCACGAACGCGACCAGCGGCGCGCCGGACTCGCGCAGGCCGGTGTTGCGCGCGGCGTTCAGGCTGCGCCGCTCCCCGTGCCGGATCGAGCCGGACGCCGAAGCGCTCCGCGACCTCCGGGGTCGCGTCGCTCGCCCCATCGTCCACGACGAGGAGCTCATGCGGGGTCCGCGTGCGCTGCCCGCACAGCGACTCGAGCGTGACCTCGAGATACGCCGCGCGACCGCGCGTGGGGACCACGACGGTCACCGACGGCTGGTCCATCGGCTGGATAGCGTAGCCCCGCCGCATGCACGTCCTCGTCGTCCACAACCGCTACCGGATCGAGGGAGGCGAGGAGCGCTCCGTCGAGCTCCAGCTCGCCGCGCTGCGCCGGGCGGGTGTCGCGCACGCGCTGCTGGAGCGCCGCTCCGCCGACCTCACGCGCTCGCAGGCGGCCCGCGCCCTGCTGCGCGGGGGCCGCGACGAGGACGACGTGGAGGCCGCGGCCCGCCAGCTCCAGGCCGAGGTGGTGCACGTGCACAACATGCTCCCGCTGCCCGGCCCGCGTGGGCTCTGCAGGCGGCCCGCCGGCGCGGGCGCGACCGTGGTCATGCAGCTCCACAACCTGCGCCTGTTCTGTGCGATCGGCGTGGCCGCCCGCGACGGCGGCCCCTGCTTTCGCTGCCATCACCGCAACACGCTGCCGGGGCTGATCCTGAACTGCCGCGGCTCGCTGCCGGAGGCGGCCGTCTATGCCGCGGCGCTCGCGCGCCACCAGCCGCTCGTGTTCGACTCGGTCGACCGCTTCGTGGTGCCGAGCAGCTACGCCGCCGGCCAGTCCGCCCTGCTCGGCGTGCCGGCGGACCGCGTCGAGGTGGTGCCGCACTACCTGCCGGCCGAGGCGTTCAGCGAGGGCAGCAGGGCGCACGAGGGCCGCCACGCGCTCGTGGCCGCCCGGCTCGCTCCTGAGAAGGGCATCGACACGGCGATCGAGGCCGCCGCGCTCTCCGGCGTGCCGCTGCGCGTGGCCGGGGAGGGCCCGGCGGCCGCCGAGCTCGCCGAGCTGGCGGCCCGGACGGGCGCGCCGGTCGAGTTCACGGGGCGCCTCGAGCCGCGCGAGCCTCGAGCGCGAGCTCGCCGGGGCGGCGATGCTCCTGATGCCCTCGCGCTACCACGAGTTCGCCGGCTACTCGGCGCTCGAGGCGATGGCGGCCGGCGTACCGGTGGTGGCATCCAACCTCGGCGCGCTGCCCGAGATGGTCGGAGCTGCGCGCTGCGTGCCTCCCAATGACCCGGCGGCGCTCGCGGCTCGTATGACCGCACTCTGGGAGGACCCGGAGCTGCGGCGGGCCGAGGGAGATCTGCTCATCGCGCGCGCGCGGGCACACCACAGCGAGAGCGACTACCTGGCTCGCCTACTGGAGCTCTACGCGCCAAGCGTCTAGCGCGTCGGCGATGGTCCGCTCGAGCGGGATCTCCGGCTCCCAGCCCGAGGCCTCGCGGAGGCGTTCAGCGGACCCGCGCACCTCCGGAACGTCGTGCGGCCGCACGCGCTCGGGATCGATCTCGTGGCCGATCCGGAGCCGGGTTGCCCCAGCGAGCAGCTCGATCAGCTCGCGCACGCTGGCCGTGCGCCCGCTGGCCACGTTGTACACGCCTGGCTCGAGCTCGATTGCCGCCACGTACGCCCGCACCACGTCGCGCACGTCCGTGAAGTCGCGCCGCGCGTCCGGGTTGCCCGTGCGCAGCACCACCTCGTCCGCGCCGCGCGCCTCCGCCTCCGCCCCCTGGCGCGTGAGCGTGCCGATTACGTAGTCATCCGACTGGCCCGGCCCGGCGTGGTTGAAGGCCCGCGTCCGAACAACCTGAAGGGCGTGCGTATCGGCGTACTGGCCTGCGAGCAGATCGGACGCCGCCTTCGAGGTCGCATACGGGTTCTGGGGGCGCAGCGGGGCGTCCTCGTCCACCGGGAGGCGCTCCGGCCTGCCGTAGACCTCCCCAGAGCCGGCGTGCAGCACCCGCGCGCTGGGCGCCTCGGCGGCCACGGCCTCGAGGACGTTGAGTGTGATCTCGAGATTGCCGACCAGCGTGGCTCGCGCCTGCTCCCACGAGCGGCCTACCGATGCGAGTGCGCCCAGGTGAAAGACCCGCTCCGGCCCGGCGTCGGCCAGCGCCCGCCGGACGGCGTCGGCATCGAGCAGGTCAAGCTCGGCGCGCGGCGGTGCGACGACCGCCCAGCCGAGCTCGGTCAGATGCCGGACGAGGTGCCGCCCGGCAAAACCGCTGCCTCCGGTGACGAAAGCGCGGATCCCGTCAGCCCTCTTGCTGCACGAGGTCGCGCTCCCGCAGCCAGTCCACGGTCGCGCTGAGGCCCTCGCGCAGGTCGATCCGCGCCTCCCAGCCGAGCTGGCGCTTCGCCTTCTCCACCGAGGGCCAGCGGCGCTGGACGTCCACCTCGAAGCTCGGCAGGTGCTTCAGCTCGAAGTCCGCCGGGTCGCGCCCGCACGCCTCCCAGATCAGCTCGGCGATCTCGGCCACGGTGCGCTCGTCCGACGCAGAGATGTTGAAGTCCTCGTTCTCGCCCGCCGGGTGCTCCATCGCCGTGACGATGCCGTCCGCGATGTCGTCCACGTGCGTCAGCGTGCGCGTCTGCTCGCCCGAGCCGAAGATCTCGAGCGGGCGCTGGCCGGAGAGCACCTTCCTGATCAGGTCCGGCACGGCGTGCGCGATCCCGGGCTCGGCATCGGGCAGCTCGCCCGGTCCATAGGCGTTGAACGGGCGGCAGATCGTGGAGGGAAGTCCGTGCTCGTCGCGTAGCGCCCGGCAGTAGACCTCGCCCGCCAGCTTCGAGAAGCCGTAGGCCGAGCGCGGCGCCGGGCACTCGTGCACGTGCTCCTCGGTGGTGGGGAACTGGGTGGCGTTCTCGAACACCATCGACGACGACACGTACACGAGTCGCTTCACCCGCTCCTCCAGGGCGGCCCTGAACACGCCGTTGTAGAGCGCGTTGTTCACCTCGAGCAGCGTGTGCGGCAGCTTGTGGAAGTTGGCTATGCCGCCGACGATCGCGGCCAGGTGGATCACGTGGCTGCAGCCGCCGGTGGCGGCGCGGGCCTGGTCGAGCACGCGCAGGTCGGCCGTGTGGATCTCGCAGGCCTCGGTCATCCAGGCGGGCGCCTCGCGCTGGTCTGAGACGCGGACCTCCCAGCTCCCGTCGCGCAGCAGCCGCCGCACGACCGCCGCGCCGATCATGCCGGCGCCGCCGGTCACGAGGACCCGACTCATTCGACGCTCGCCAGCTCGTTCACGCGGGCGAACACGCGCCCGGAGCCGGTGGTGTTCCACGGGTCGACGAGCAGGACGTCCGCGGGCAGGCGCTCAAGCAGCGTGTCGAACTCCGAATGGTTCGTGGCCACCACCACCGCGTCCGCCCCGTCCAGCGCCGCGTCGAGCGGCTCGGACTCGGCGGGCACGTGCGGATCGTGGCGCGACACGTGCGCGAGCTCGCGCTCGAGCAGCCGGATGAGCTTGTGCGAGAGCGAGTCGCGCAGGTCGTCGGAGTCCCGCTTGAAGCTGAGCCCGAGGACCGCGACCTTGCGGTCGCGCAGCGAGCCGTCCAGTCGCGCCTTCAGCCCGTTCACGAGGAACAGCGGCACCGTCTCGTGCACGCGCGACACGGCGAGCAGCATGCCGGGCGCGCTCGAGCGCTCCTCGGAGAAGGCGAAGTCCTTTCGGAGGCACGCGCCCGCCGTGAAGCCGGGCCGCGCCATCCCGCCGCGCGGGTAGTCGTGGTTGACCAGCTCGATCACGTCGAACACGTTGGCGTCGTACTGCTCGCACTCCATCATCAGGAGGTTCGGCAGCGCGAACTGCGCGTAGCGCAGGATGTTGGTCCAGATCTTCGCGAGCTCGGCCTGCACCGGCGTCGTGCGGACGATCTCGGTGCCGAACACCTCGAACAGCTCCGCCGCGTGATCGGCGGAGCCCTCGCCGACGCCGCCGACTATGCACGGCAGGGTCGCGATCTCCTCGAGGAAGTGGTTCTCGGCGATCCGCTCCGGCACGTGCGAGACGAAGATGTCCTCGCCCACCGTGAAGCCGCGGCGCTGCTCGATGTAGCCCCCGACCCAGTCCGTGGTACCGGGCGCGACGGTCGAGCGCAGGATCACCGAGTGGCCCTCGCGGAGCACCGGCAGCAGGTCGTCGATCACACTGCGGACCTGCGACATGTCGATCTCGATGTGCACGTACGCCGGCGTGCCGAGGGTGAGGACGATGTGATCGGCCTCGGCGGCATCCTGGACGACCCCGGAGGTCCGCAAGCGGCCGCTCGCCTGCACGCGCTCCAGCACGTCCTGCGTGCCGGTCTCGGCGAACGGCATGCGCCCGGCGGCGATCTCCGCGAGGATCAGCGGCTCGCGCTCGATCCCGATGACCTCGATTCCCCGGTCGGCGAACGAGAGCGCGAGCGGAAGGCCCACTCTCCCGAGGCCGATGACTGCGACGCGATCAGACATCGCGCCGGAGTCTAGGTGAGCCCGTTACGGCGCTCGGCCAGGTACTGGCGCGCGAAAGCCACCACAAACCGCGGGTTGAAGTAGAGGTAGCGCGGGAGCAGCCGGCGCGGCTCCTGAACGATCCGGTAGATCCACTCGAGCCCGCGCTCCTGCATCCAGCGCGGCGCCTGAGGAACGCGGCCGGCGTGGAAGTCGAACGCCGCGCCCACGCCGCACATCACCGGCACGTCGAGCCGGTCGCGCATGTGCGCCATCCACTTCTCCTGCTTAGGCACGCCGATCCCGACCCAGAGCACGTCCGGCTTCGCCGCGTTGATCTGCTCGACGAGCGCGTCCTCCTCGTCGCTCGTGAGCCCGCGGAACGGAGGCGAGTAGCCGCCCACGATCTTGATCCCGGGATGGCGGCGGCGCATCGAGAGGGCGAGCTGGACGAGCGATCCCTGGTCGCGGCCCCCGTACAACCACACGCGGTGGCCGCGCTCGGCGCAGCGGTCGCTGTAGCGGAGCATCAGCTCGGGGCCGTAGACGCGATCCTCGAGGCGCTCGCCGAGAAGGTTCGCCGCCCACACGAGCGGCATGCCGTCCGGGACGACGAGCGTGGAGCCTCGCAGCGCCGCGAGCATGTCCGGATCGTCCTGGGCGACCATCAGCGCGTGCACCGGCGCGGCGCACACGTAGCCGCGCTCGCGCGTGTCGACCAGCGCGTCCATGGCCCTGATCGCCGACGCGTAGTCCGTGAGCGCAACCGGCACGCCGAGGAGCGAGCGGGTCGCTATTCCGGACGCTGCGCCCGATAGCGGCTCCGGTTGGTGCCGTTGCGGCTCTGAGATCGACATGGGAAGCGTGAGGGAGCGTACTCGCTGGGTCGATGGCTTATGTGCGCCGCGCGTCCGCGTAGGCTCCAACCCGTGAGTCCCGCGGGGGTTGCGCCGCCCGACGAAGCTGCGCCGGGGCCGGGCGAGGCCCGCCTACTGGCGTCCGGCGTCCTGCTTCAGCAGATCGCGCAGACGAGCGGCCTGGTGGTGCTGCTCGTGATCGTGACGCTGCTCGCCCGCAGGCTGTCCCCGTCGGAGCTCGGCGCGTACGGGCTTGTGGCGTCGCTCTCCGGGTACCTCCTGGTGCTGCGCAACAGCGTGGCGAGCTCGGCGGTGCGGGCGATGGCCGCGGCGCTCGACCGGGGCGAGCGGGCGCGCATGTTCACCACGGCCGCCGCGCTGTACCTGGTGGTCGGGCTGCTCACGGGCCTCCTGATCGCGCTCGTGGCGGTGGCCATCGCCGCGGCGATCCTCGACGGCGAGCTCGCCGACGACGCCCGCGCCGGCGGCCTCGGGCTCGGGCTCGTGATAGCCGCGGGCATCTCGGCGTCCGTGTGGCTCGACGCCGTGCGCGCCGAGCGTCAGTTCGTGCGCGCGGCGCTCACGGAGATAGCCGGCGTGACGCTGCACCTGATCCTGATGCTCACGCTGATCCTCTCGGGGGCGGACCTCGCGCTCGTGATTGCCCTCAGCGGCGCGATGCCGCTGTTCAGCGGCGTGCTGTCGGCGTTCGTCGTGCGCCGCTTCGGGCTGAGCGCGCGGCTGGTGCCCCACAGCGTGACCCGCGAGCGCGCGATGGCGATCCTGCCCACGGCCGGCTGGCTGCTCGTGGTGGAGCTCTCGAACCTCGTGATGTACGCGTCCAGCCGCGTCGTGCTGGGCGCGTACCGGTCGCCGGCGGCGGTCGGCCAGTTCGAGGGCCCCGTGCGCGCGCACAACCTCCTGTACGCGCTCGGCGGGGCGCTCGCCGTGCCTGTGGTGCCCACGGCATCGCGCTACGCCGCCGCCGGGGACCGCGAGCGGCTGCGCGCGCTGGCCGTGCGCGGAACCCGCTACACGCTGGCGCTCGTGGTGCCGCTCTGCGTGACTCTGATGACGCTCGCGGAGCCGATCCTCGTGGTCTGGCTCGGGAAGCGCTACGGGGAGGGCGCCGCGGCGATGGCGATCCTCGTCTCGTACTGGCTGCTGTACGGCGGACTGATCGTGACGCCGGGGTTCCTCGTCGGCGCGGGGCGCGCCCCGCAGCTCGGGCGGCTGCTCGCAGGCGCCGCCGTGCTGAACATCGCGCTCGCGCTCGTGCTCACTCCGGAGCTCGGGCTCGAGGGACCGGCGCTGGCCACGGCCATCCCGTTCCTGCTCGCGTTCCCGATTCTGGTTCGCATCGGCATGGACGCCTCGGGCGCCCCGATCGGCGAGCTCGCGCGGCGCGCGTGGCTGCCCGCCTATTCGCTGGGGGCGCTGCTCGCCGCGCTGCTGGTGGGCGCGCGGCTGGCGCTGGAGCCGGACTCGCTCCCGGTGGTCGTGGGGCTGGCGGCGGGCGGGGTGCTCGCCTACTGGGCCACGTTCTACGCGCTGGTGCTCGAGCCCTCCGAGCGCAAGTTGCTCAGCCGCCGAGGTTGAGCTCGCGCAGAAGCGGAGCGTCGCGGTCGCGGGCCGATGTGCGCAGCTCGAGTCCCTCGGGCCACTCGATCCCCACGTCCGGATCGTCGAAGCGGAAGCCGCTCTCGCCCGAGGCGTCGTAGTAGGCCGAGCAGCCGTAGAGCACGTCCGCCTCGTCCGAGAGCACGCAGAAGCCGTGTGCGAACCCGTCCGGCACGTAGACCTGGTGGTGCTCGCGGTCGTCGAGCGGGAAGCTCTCCCACGCTCCGAAGGACTGCGAGCCGGGGCGGATGTCCACGACCACGTCCAGGATCGCGCCGCGCGCGCAGCGCACCAGCTTCGCCATGCCGGGCTGAAAGTGCATCCCGCGCAGCACGCCCTTCGTCGAGCGGGAATGGTTGCTCTGGACCCAGTCGTCGTGGATGCCGAGCTCGGCCAGGGTCGAGGCGCGGAAGGTCTCCAGGAAGAAGCCGCGCTCGTCACCGTGCACGACGGGCTCGATCAGCAGCGGGCCCTCCAGGCGTGTCTCCAGGCGTCTCACGGGGGAGCGAGGGTATCCAGTCGATCCACGACCAAGCGCGCCAGCGCGAGCGACGAGGTGGCCGCCGGTGAGGGCGCGTTGCGCACGTGCAGCGCGCGCTCCGTCTCGGAGATCACGAAGTCGTCCACGAGAGTGCCGTCGCGGCGCGAGCGCCTGCGCGCGGATCCCCGCGAAGCCGTGGCTCAGGTCACCGGGCTCGAGCTCGGGCACGTAGCGGGCCGCCTCGCGGGCGAACGCGCGCCGGCTGCCGGCGCGGCGCAGCTCGGTCAGTCCGGTGCGCCACCAGCGCCGTGCCATGCGCAGCGTGCCCGGCCACAGAAGGTCCCGGGGGCCGCGCGGCCACAGCAGGGCGCTGGGCCCCAGCGACACCTCTCCGTCGATGTGCCGCGTGAGGTGCGCGCCGAGGAAAGGGAGGGCGGGATCGGGGACCGGATAGATCAGTCCGCGCACCAGCGCCCGGCGCTCGGGGGACAGGTACAGGTAGGCGCCCCTGAACGGCACTATGCGCGGCTCGGGCGGAGCGCCGGCTGCCACGGCGAGCCGGTCAGCGCCGAGCCCGGCACAGAAGACGGCGAAGCGCGCGCGTGTCTCGCCCTCTGCATGCCGGAGCACGATGCGCCCGCTGCGCTGCTCGATGCCGGTGACCCCGCACGAGCTGCTGACGGCGGCGCCGAGCTGCGCCGCCAGCGAGCGGGCGACGTCGCCGAAGTCGACGATGCCCGTGTTCGGCGAGTGCAGCGCCGCGACGCCGCGCGCGTGCGGCTCGACCTCGCGCAGCTCGTCTCCGGACAGGCGCCGCAGCCCTGGAACGCCGTTGGCCCGGCCGCGCCGCTCGAGCTCGTCGAGCCGCCCAAGCTCACTCGAGTCGTGCGCCACGATCAGCTTGCCGCAGCGCTCGTAGCGGATCGAGTGTGCATCGCAGTACTCGTATAGCTCGCGCGCTCCGGCCACGCACAGGCGCGCCTTGAGCGAGTCCGGCGGGTAGTAGATGCCGGCGTGGATGACGCCGCTGTTGCGGCCGGTCTGCTCCGCTCCGACCCGCGAGTTGCGCTCGAGCACCACGAGCGAGCGCTCCGGGCGAGCGCGCCGCTCAGCTCGCGCGCCACCGCCAGGCCGAGGATGCCGCCGCCGACGACCGCCAGGTCGCACTCGCCCGGCGGCGCCGGGCTCATCCGGCCTGTTGCTGAGGCACCCCGCTGGCCAGCAGCTCGAGGTCGGCGTCAACCATCAGCTGGACCATCTCCTCGAAGCTCGTGCGTGGCTCCCAGCCCAGCTTCTCGCGCGCCTTGGACGCGTCACCCACCAGGTGCTCGACCTCGGCGGGCCGCAGGAAGCGCGGATCGATTCGGATATGGGGCTCGGGGTCGACCCCGACCCGCGCGAATGCCACGTCCACCAGCTCGCGGACGCTGTGCGCCTCGCCGGTGGCGATCACGTAGTCGTCGGGCTCGTCCTCCTGGAGCATGAGCCACATCGCCTCGACGTAGTCCTTGGCGTAGCCCCAGTCGCGCTCCGCGTCGAGGTTGCCGAGAGCCAGCTCGTCCGCGAGCCCGAGCTTGATCGCGGCGGCGCCATGGGTGACCTTTCGCGTGACGAACTCGAGCCCGCGTCGCTCGCTGTTGTGGACGACCACGCGGCCGATGCCCGCGCAGAAGTAGCCGCTCTCGGTCTCTAGGTCGAAGACGAATTCGGAGTTCTCGGCTGGCTCGGTAATGGAGCGGATCTCGGCCGGATCCTTGCGCAGGTGCAGCCCCTTGGCGCCCACGCGAACGGCAGAGGCGAGATTGAGCTGGTAATAGGCCCGCCCGGCGCGCTGCTCGACGTATACCGATGCCGGCTGGTCGAGCCAGTGGTACATCCAGCAGAGGCCCTGGGCGAGGACCGGGCTGTTCGTCTTCACCGACATGCCTTTGCCCCTCTTGAGGCCGTCGCCCGCGTAGTAGCCGCGGAGAAAAGCGTGCCAGACCTCTGAGTCGGCGTTGAGCACGAGCGGCGGCACCTGCTTGTGGCCGGTCTTCGTGTAGAGCTGCTCGCGCAGCCACGCCCGCGCGCCGGTTGCGCCGTTCAGGTTCAGCTTGCCGACCGTCGCCTCTGGGTCGAAACCCGAGCGGCCCTCCCACTCGTAAGACGTTCCGACGAAGAGCCGGGACCAGAGCTCGGCAACTCGTCGCCGCAGCTCGGGATCGTTGTTGGTAAAGCACGTCCCCTTCGTGGCGGCTCGGTCCACCGATCCATCGGCGACCATCAAGCCGAAGAACTCCGCCATCTCCTCGGTGGCGACGGTCCACATCGGCGGATCGGGGAACTCGTCGCAAAGGGCGAGCCGGTCGCCCTCCTCGAGCGCATCCGCGCGCAGCTCCTCGCGGTCGGCGTCGAGCATGCGGTGGTGGGCGGTCGCTTCGACGATGCCGCCGCGTGCCTCGATTCGAAGCATCCGATGGTCGGGATCGCTCGCACGGCGCCGGGTCGCCGTGATGGCTCGCACTGGCGTCCAGTCCTCGCCGTCCCAGACCTCGAGCAGCCCCTCTGGCTCGAAGCTCTGGACGCTCGGCCCCTTGCCGCGCAGCGGCACGAGATCCGCCGGGGTCCGAACCGCCTGCACCCCGTTCTCACGGACCATGAGAGGTACTTGCGCGTGCAAACATTCGTGGTTAAAAAGTATTCCGGAGGCTGCGAATAGGTCATACGACTCGCGGTAGTTGACGGTGATGAAGTGCCCGTACGCCTTCGCCACGCCGTAGGGCGAGCGCGGGTAGAAGGGGGTGCGTTCGGTCTGCGGCACTTCCTGCACCTTCCCGAACATCTCGGACGAAGAGGCCTGGTAGAAGCGCGCCTCTGGCGAGACCTCGCGCATCGCCTCGAGCATGCGCGTGACGCCGGTGCCCGTGAATTCAGCGGTCAGCACCGGCTGCGACCACGAGGCGGCGACGAACGACATTGCCGCCAGGTTGTAGATCTCCTCCGGCTCGCACGCGCGCAGCACGTCGACCAGCGAGCGCTGGTCGAGCACGTCTCCGGTGTGGAGCGTGATCCGGTCGCGGAACGTCTCCAGGCGTTGGAACGTCTCGGTCGAGGAGCGCCGGACCATCCCGTGCACCTCGTAGCCCTTGTCGAGCAGCAGCTCCGCGAGGTAGGAGCCGTCCTGGCCGGTTATCCCGGTAATCAGTGCGCGCTTGGGCTCGGTCATTCTGCGGGTGCTCCTCCGGGGCCGATAACGCGGACCTCGGGCAGCGGGACGATGAACCTGCCGCCCTTCTCGAGATATTCGGCCTCTCGCTCGACGAACTCGTCGAGGAAGTGCCACGGCAGCACGAGGTAGTAGTCCGGAGCCATCGCGCGCGATTCCTCTTCGCTGATGATCGGAATCGCGGTGCGGATCGTCTCAGACCCCCACTTGTCCGGGTTTCGATCGGCGGCGTAGTCGATCAGCGAGTGATCCAGGTCCGCGAATTGCAAGATGGTGTTCCCCTTCGTCGACGCGCCGTAGGCGTGGATGGTCTTGCCCTCGGCCTTCACTCTGTCGCAGATGGCCCGGAGCTCGTCCCGCACGCGGTAGCAGTTCGAGGCGAACTCCTCGTACGGCGTCGCTGAGTCGAGCCCCACCTCGAACTCCCGCAGCCGCAGCCTCTGGAGCTCCGCCTCGGCCTCCGGAGTGGGCCGGCGTCGTCCGGCGGGCGCGATGAAGAGCCTTATCGAACCGCCGTTGATCTCGTTCAGCTCGGCCCGAATGACCTCGAGCCCGGCCTCTGAGAGGAGGCGCTCCAGCACGGCGAGGGAGTAGTACTCGAGGTGCTCGTGGACGATCGCGTCGAACGAGTTGGCCTCGAGCATCGCCAGCAGGTAGTGGAGCTCCATCACCCAGATGCCGTCCTCGGCGAGGCTGGAGCTCACGTCGCGGACGAAGGCGGTCGGATCTTCCAGGTCGTAGAACATCGCGATGCTCGTGATGACCTTGGCCCGCTGATCCGGGTGGTGTCGCCGCAGTCCCTCCGCCGAGAAGAAGTCACGCACGACGTCGTAGCCCTTCTCCACGGCGTAGCGCGTCACATCCGAGGGGTCGAATCCAAGAAAGCGAACGTGCTCCGCGCCGTACCCGTCGAGGAGGGTCCCGTCGTTGCAGCCGATGTCGACCACGAGGTCCCCGGGCTCGAGCCCAGCGAGCTCCTCAGCCGTCTTCGCGATTCCGTGCAGGTTCTCGGTCATCGTCCGGTTGATGCCGCTGCGGTACCAGTACGAGTGGTAGAGGATCGAGCCCGGCACGGTGTGCCGGATCTGCACGAGCCCGCAGGCGTCCTGGTCGCGTGACATGTCGCAGCGAACGAGCTCGAGCGGTATCGCGCGCTGGACCGGCTGGTCGCCGCCCGGCTCCGCAAAGGCACCCGCGATGCACTGATCGCCGAGATCGAGCACGTCGGCGAGCTCGCTCGACCCGCAGATGCGGCAGGTCGTGCGCGTCCGCAGGCTGGTGGGCGAGACGCTCACGACGGGTCGAGTGCGTCCTTCACGAGCGCGCCGTGGAGGAACGTGTACTGGCGACCGGCGAAGTCGATCGGCCGTTCACCGGCCTGATGCAGTGCTGGAGCGGGGTCTGACACCGGCCGGAGACCATACTGACCGGCGTGAGCAACAAATCGCTCCATCTCCTCGGCGCTGAAGATGGTCCAGGGCAGCCCGAACAGCCTCATGTCGGAGGTGTCGATCTTCTCCGGCCAGTAGTCCGTGGAGAAGAGGAACACGCCGCCCGGGCGCAGCAGCCGTGACAGCTCGGCGAACAGGCGATCCTCCTCGACGCCGTGCTCGATCACGCTGATCGCGGTGATCGCCGCGAACCGGTCGGCGGGCCATTCGGTGTGCGTGAGATCGCCGACCACGTACTCCACGGGCAGGTCGTGCTTGGTCTCGAGCACCCGCTCGTCCAGGTCGATGCCGCTGAGCCGCCGGTAGCCGAGCGTGGTGAGCGCGGGCGGGATCGCGGAGGCGTAGCTCCCGACGTCCAGGATTGGGTCCTCGAGGGACAGCGACGCCTGAATCTCCTCGACCGTCCGCAGCACGTCCCAGCTCTTGCGCGGATCCGGACGGCGGTGCGCCTTCGGATCCGGCACGCGGAGCACGCGCTTGACCGCATGCACGGCGCTCTCGGCGCCAGTCGCTCGCTCGAGCAGCCCGCGTTCCTCCAAGCGGGCCCTGGCAGCGTCGATCTCCTCCTGGCTCTGGAGGACCGCGAACTCCGTCCCCGCCGTCATGCGTCGCTGCGCTGTGCGGGGGTCTGGTGCAGGAGACGGCGTTTGCGGGCGATCATGGGCTTTGGATCCAGCTTCGTGAACAGGCTGGCCCGCATGCGACCGTCCCCGCTCCTGGAGCCGTTGGTGCCGGCGCTCGATGCGTCGCGGTAGTCGGCCGCGAGCGTGCTCGCGATCACGTCCCAGCTGCGCGACTCGACGTACTCGTCGGAGAACAGCTCGCGCAGCTCTGCCTCGAGCTCTTCGGGCGTGGCGACCTTGCGCAGGCCGGGTGCCCGCTGCGGCAGGTCGCGGAACCACTCGGTGTCGTTCACGAACACGGGCCGTCGGGTCGCAAGCGCCTGCGGAGCCGCCGCGCTTCCGCCCGAGGTGCGGTCCTCGTCGTACCAGAGCACGATCGCGTCGGAATCGCGCAGCCAGCGGTGCAGCTCATCCGATTCGAGCCAGCGCTGCTCGCCGAACGAGGACTCGAAGTCCCAGCCATTGCGTTCGCACACGGTCGCTATCACGTCGCCGCGGGACTTACCCAGTCCGAAGGTCTTGACGACGGGCCGGTGCACCTCGACGCCCTGGGGAATCAGCTTCCTCGGGCCCACGCCCACGTCCTCCCGGTGCGCGTAGAGCAGGTCGGCGAGCCCGTACGGGAAGGTCGTCCGCGAGACCACCTTGTCGTGGAAGGTCAGCGCAACCACGCCCGGGAAGCGCCGCATCAGCCTCACGAGCGGCCGGCGATGGAAGAACAGGTTGCTGAACTGGATGTGCAGCACGTCGAGGTCGTGAGCCAGGATCGTCTCGATGTCCATCCCGTAGTCCATGCGGGGGTTCCAGGGCTGCACGTCGAAGACCGGTACGGCCCAGTCCTCGTACTCGCGAATCGCCCGGTCGCCGTAGTTGCGCGAGCCGAAGACCGTGAGCTCGAGCCCCGGCTGGCGATGCAGCGCGTGCGCGAGATGCCGGGAGTACTCGGCGATGCCGCATCTCGTGTTCCACGTGGTGAGGAGGCCTACTCGAAGCATGGATCGAATCGCGCAGTCGCGCGGGAGGCGTGGAGTGTAGGCACCGCGAGCTTCCCGTGAGATCGGCCCATAGCATGCGGCAAATGGCCGTGAAACCCGCCGACGACGGCGAGCGCGACGCCGCGGAGGCGGATCTACTGGGGACCCCGCTGGCGGGCCCCGCCGCGATTCGCGGGGGCGCGCTCCGCGTGGCCGGCTACGCGGCGGGCGTGGTCCTGTCCGTCGGCTCGGCCGCGCTGCTGTTCCGGCACCTCGGCGTGGAGGACGGCGGTCGGTACGTCACGGTGCTCGCGCTGGTGGCGACGGTCCAGGGCCTGACCGACTTCGGGCTGACGGCGGTGGGAGTGCGCGAGCTGGCGGTGGCCGAGGGCTCGGAGCGCGAGCGCGTGGTGCGGGCGGTGCTCGGCCTCCGGTTGGTGCTCACCGCGGTCGGTGTGGCGGGCGCGGTGGCATTCGCCGCGCTGGCGGGATACGGCGAGACGCTGGTGGTCGGCACGGCGCTGGCCGGCGCCGGCCTGATCGTGCAGAACCTCCAGAGCACGCTGGGCATCGCCCTGATGGTCGACATGCGCCTCGGGTGGCTGACCCTGATCGAGTTCGCGCGACAGCTGGTGACCGTCGTGCTGATCGCGAGCCTCGTGGTCGCCGGCGCCGAGCTGCTGCCCTTTTTCGCGATACCACTGCCCGCGGCCGGGGTCGCGCTGGCCCTGACGGTCATTCTGGTGCGCGGGCGCATACCGATGGCGCCGAGCTTCGCCCGCTCCGGGTGGGGGCCGCTCCTGCGTGAGGTCCTTCCGTTCGCCATGGCCACCGCGGCCGCGGCGCTCTACTTCCGGCTCGCGATCGTGCTGTTGTCGCTGATATCCAGCGCCCGCGAGACGGGCTACTTCGCCGCGGCCTTCCGCGTCGTGGAGGTCCTGGTGGTCGTGCCGCAGCTGCTTGTCACGGCCGCCTTCCCGATCTTCGCGCGCGCCGCCCGGGACGACCGTGCCCGTCTCGGCTACGGCGTGCAGCGGATGTTCGAGGCGTGCACTCTCCTCGGCGGCTGGCTGGCGCTGGTCCTGTTCCTGGGGGCGCCGCTGATCATCGACGTGGTCGCCGGGCCCGACTTCGCGCCCTCCGTCGACGTGCTACGGATCCAGGCCCTGACGGTGTTCGCGCTCTTCATGGCGACCTCCTGGTCCTACGCCCTTCTGAGCCTGCGCGAGCACCGCGCGATCCTCGTGATCGCGCTCGCGACGCTGGCTCTGAACTGCACCCTCGTCGTCACGCTGGCGTCGTCGGACGGTGCACAGGGCGCGGCGTTTGGAACCCTGATCGCGGATCTCGTCGCGGTGGCCCTGCTCGGCGCTCGGCTTGCCACGGCACATCCGGACATGCGGCCCAACCTGGGGGTCCTGCTTCGCGTGCTCGCCGCCGCCGGCGCCGCGGCCCTGATCTCGCTGCTCGGGCTGCCGCAGATACCGCTGCTGATCGCCGCCACCGTCGTGTACGGCGCGGGCCTGCTCGTGCTGAGGGCGATCCCAGAGGAGATATTCGTCGAGCTTCGCCGGCTGCGCTCCGGCCCGGAAGGTTCGGCGTGAGCGCTCCGCTGCGCGTGGGACTCAACCTCGTCTACCTCGTGCGCCGCGCGGGGGGTGCGGGGACGTACGCGCGCGAGCTGATCCCCGAACTGCTGGCGGCCGAGCCCGGGATCCGGATCACGGCGTTCGTTTCGCGGGAGCTGGCGGCCGAGGACCGCGCCGCGGCCTGGGCGCAGGAGCTCGACTGGGTCGAGCTACCGGTCACGGTCACGTCCGGACCGGCCTGGAACTCCCTGCTCACCATGCGGGCCCAGTGGTTCAGCGTGCCTCGCGTGGCCCGTGCGAAGCGGCTCGACGTGGTGCACGGACTGGCCAACGTGACTCCCCTGGTGGCGCCGGGAACCGCCACGGTGGTCACGCTGCTCGACCTGATCTGGATGCGGCATCACGACACGATGACGGCGCGCGAAACGCTTGGGATGAAGCTCTCCGCCATTCCCTCCGCGCGCATGGCCGACCGCGTGATCGCGATCTCCGGGGCCGCCCGGGACGACATGGCCCAGACCCTCGGCCTCGACCCGGCCCGCATCGATGTGACTCACCTCGGGGTCCGGAACGGCGGTCATGCAGAGCCGGTCGACGAGGCGGAGCTGCGCGCTCGCCTCGACCTCGGCGAGCGCCCGGTGGTGCTGTGCGTGTCCCAGAAGCGCACGCACAAGAACCTGACGACCCTGGTGCGTGCGATGGCCGGCCTCGACGCCGTGCTCGTGATCCCCGGCTCACGGACGCCGCACGAGGCCGAGCTGCGCGAGCTCGCCGCCGAGCTGGGAGTGGAGGATCGCGTGCGCTTTCCCGACTGGCTCGAGGACGGGGAGCTCGAGGGGCTGTACCGGCTCTCAGCGTGCTTTGTGCTTCCGTCGCTCGAGGAGGGCTTCGGGCTTCCGCTGCTGGAGGCGATGGAACGCGGCGTCCCGGTCTGCTGCTCCGACATTTCCTCGCTTCCCGAGGTGGCGGGTGATGCCGGGCTGCTCTTCGATCCGCACGACGTCGAGGCGATTCGAGCGACGCTCCAGCGCCTGCTCGGCGATCCGGCGCTCGCGGCGGACTTGGCCGAGCGCGGCCGGCAGCGCGCGCGCACGTTCACGTGGAGACGCACAGCGGAGGCCACGCTCGACGTGTATCGGCGCGCCATCGACTCGCGCCGGCTGCTCAGCTTCGATGGCCGGAGGCGGCGTCCGTGACGCCCCTGCGCCGGATCGGCTTGAACGCGCTGTTCCTCGACCCCGGAGTCTCAGGCGGAAGCGAGACCTACCTGCGCGCACTGGTCCCCGCGATGCTTCGGGCCCGCCCGGATCTGACCTTCGAGCTTGCGACAACTCGCCGCGGCGCCGCCGCGCTTGCCGCGGAGCCCTGGTCGGACTCGGTCCGGCTGATCGGGCTGCGCTGCGATGACGACCAGCCAGCGCGTCGGACCGTCATGGAACAGGCTGCGTTGCCCCGGCTCGCGCGCACGCGGAGCTGGGACGTCGTTCACAGCCTCTCCAATCGAGGACCGCGCTGGGCAGGGGCCGCCTCGGTGGTCACGCTCCACGACGTGATCTTCTTCCAGCACCGGACGATGGGGCTGGTGAGCACGTACGGGATGCGCTGGGCGGTGCGCGCCGCAGTGGCCGGCGCCGCCGAGCTGATCGCCGGGAGCGTGGCGGCGGCAGACGAGACCGCAGAGGTCCTGGGAATCGAGCGGTCGCGTATCACCGCGATCCCGCACGGACCTGGGCGCGCGCCCGGAGAGGCAGCGTCGCCGGACGAGCTGCGCGAGCGGCTCGGGTTGAGCGCTGCCCGGATCGCCCTGTGCGTGGCCGCCAAGCGGCCCCACAAGAACCAGCGTCTGCTGGTCGAGGCGCTGCCCCGGCTGCCCGCGGACGTGCACGTCGTGCTCGTGGGTCACGACGAGGGCTACGGCTCCGAGGTGTCCGCCGCGGCGTCGGAACTGAACGTCGCCGACCGGGTCCACTCGATCGACTACCTCCCCGACGCTGAGCTCGAGGGGCTCTGGCAGGCCAGCGACTGCGCAGCCCTGCCCACCCGCGCCGAGGGCTTCGGCCTCCCGGTGCTCGAGGCGATGCGCCGCGGCCTGCCGGTGGCATGCTCGGACCTTCCGGTGCTCCGCGAGCTCGCCGAGGGCGACGCGCACTTCTTCGATCCCGATGATCCTCAGGCCGCCGCCGCGGCGATCGAGGCGGCGCTGGTGGATGGGACGGCCGCCGAGCGCGGGCGGCGCCGCGCGGCGCTCTTCACCTGGGAGCGCTCCGCCGAGCAGACGCTCGAGGTATACGAGCGCGCCTCACGGGGCCGCTGATGCGCGTCGGTCTCAACATGGCATTCCTCACCCCCGGCGAGATGGGCGGGCTCGAGGTCTACTCACGCGAGCTCACCGTGGCGCTCGCCAGGCGAGGCGACCTGGAGCTCACGCTGCTGCTGAGCCGCGGCGCGGCGGAGGACCCGAGCTGGAGGGACCTGGCCCAAACGATCGTGCTCGACCTGGACCCGCGCAGGCGGGCGGACTGGGTCCGGGGCGACCAGCGCCAGGTGCCGCGGGCGGCGACCAGGGCCGGGGTCGAGCTCGTCCACAGCCTTGCCTCCACGGCACCCGCGTATGGCCGCTTCCGGCGGGTCGTGACCGTGCACGACCTCAACTATCTCGTTCATCCGGATACCCACTCCGGCCTTCGGACGCTCGGGATGCGGGTGCTCGTGCCGCTGGCGGTGCGCCGCTCGCACCGCGTGATCACGCCCAGCACCTCGACGCGTGACGACCTGGTGCGGCGGCTGGGCGCCCGGGCGGATCTGATCGACATCGTTCCGGAGGGCGTCGGGCAGCCGCTGGCTCGCGAGCGTGGCGTGGCGCCCGATCTCCCGCAGGGACGGCCGATGATCCTCAGCGTGTCCGCGAAGCGCCCTCACAAGAACCTCCGCAGGCTGCTCAGGGCGCTGGCCTCGATCCCTGCGGAGCGCCGGCCGCTGCTGGTCCTGCCGGGCTACCCGACGCCTCACGAGGAGGAGCTGAAGGCCGACGCTCGCGCCCTCGGCGTCGAGCGCGACGTTCGCTTCCTCGGCTGGGTCTCGCCCGACGAGCTCGAAGGCCTGTACGCAGCAGCGGCGGCGGTCGTCTTTCCCTCGCTCTACGAGGGCTTTGGCCTGCCCGTGCTGGAGGCCATGGCGCGCGGCGTGCCCGTTGCAACCTCGTCGCGCGGGAGCCTCGGCGAGGTCGCGGGGGAGGCGGCGCTTCTGTTCGACCCCGATGACGAACGCTCGATAGCCAGCTCAATCGAGCGGCTGCTCGGCGACGAGGAGCTCGCCGCCAGACTGCGCTCCGCCGGACTCGAGCAGGCGAGCCGGTTCAGCTGGGAGGCGGCCGCCGAGGGAACGGTCGAGACCTATCGCCGCGCGCTCGGCGGGCGCGAGTAGCTCTCGATCACGCGCCGCAGCGAGCCCTCCAGCGACAGCCGCTCGGCGTTGGCGCGGAACCACGCGGCCGTCCGCTCGCGCAGCGCCTGGCCCTCCGCGTGCACGCGCTCGATCGCCGCGGCCAGGTCCGCGGGCGACGCGGACGGCGCGACGTAGCCGTTCTCGCCGTCCGACACGAGGTCGGTCGCGGCGTTGTCCGGGTCGGCCACCACCACGCTCGGCGTGCCCAGCGCGGCCGCCTCCACCACGACCAGGCCATAGCCCTCCCGGCGCGACGGCAGCACCATGCAAAGCGCGCGCACCAGCGCGCTCTCCACCCGCTCCGCGTCCACGAAGCCCGGCACCTCGAGCACGGCCTCGAGCCCGAGCTCGGCGCGCAGCCGAAGCACCTCGTCGCGGTCCGGGCCGTCCCCGAAGATCTCACCGCGCAGCTCCGGGATGCGCTCGCGTGCGAGCGCGAGCGCGGGCACGAGCGCCGGCACGCGCTTCTCGGGGATGTGGCGCCCGGCGAACACCACCACCGGCTCGGCGGGCATGGGCTCGCGCGGCTCGAGCGACCCGGCGTACTCGCCCTCGA
Organism: uncultured Thermoleophilaceae bacterium; assembly: GCA_963771715.1. Taxonomy (GTDB): domain Bacteria; phylum Actinomycetota; class Thermoleophilia; order Solirubrobacterales; family Thermoleophilaceae; genus JACVRW01. The sequence continues at coordinate 27,643 of CAVYUQ010000001.1, read as the reverse complement.
GCACCGTGAGCTCCCCGTTCACGGGCGCCTCCCGCAGCCGGCGGGCGTGCAGCTGCGAGAAGCAGAACGCGCGCTGGGGCACGCGCAGGCAGAGCGCCTGTACGGCGCCGCCGATGCGGCCGCCCACGGGCCCCAGGTACTCGCGCCAGTAGTCCGCGCTCCAGAGCTCGTGCCAGTCGACCACCAGCCCGAAGCCGCGTAGCCTGCCCGCGAGCGCAGCGGCGAGCAGCGAGAAGTACGGGAACGACGCAGTGTGGACGACGTCGTAGCGTCCGCCGTGGCGGAGCAGGTGCCAGAGCACCCCGGCGCCGAACACGAGCGGTGGCAGGATGCGGCGGCGCCCGCCCTCCGCATAGAGCCGCATGCGCGGCCCGGCGGCCACCACCCGCACGCCGGGCACCTCGCCGCGCTCTCCGCGGTCCCACTGCCGCAGCGTCAGGTACGTGACGTCGTGGCCGTCGGCCGCGAGCCGCTCGCCGAGGTTGCGATACCAGCGCTCGGCGCCGCCGACGGTGTACGGAAACAGGCAGTCGTAGACGAGACAAACACGCATTGAACCGGCAGAGGCTCGCAGACCTTCCGCTAGCATCGCCGCCCAGCGCGCGACTTCACGCCTCTTCGCGCGTTTGTAGGTACTGGAAGCAGCCTACGAAGGCTCGTTCCCCTGAGCACAGTCGAGCAGACAACCCGTCCACCGGCAGCCAACGGCGACGCTGCCAGGCCGATCAAGGTCTCGGTCGTGATCCCGTGCCTGAACGAGGCCGCGTCGATCCAGCGCTGCGTGACCGAGGCCCGGAACGCCCTGGCGGCCGAGGCTCTCGACGGCGAGGTGGTGGTGGCGGACAACGGCTCGGACGACCGCAGCGCCGAGCTCGCGCGCGAGGCCGGCGCCCGGGTGATCCATGAGCCCCGCCGCGGCTACGGCAGCGCCTACCGCGCCGGTTTCGCCGCCGCCGAGGGCGAGTACATCGTGATGGCGGACGCCGACCTGACCTACGACTTCGCGGACATCCCGCGCTTCGTATCGAAGCTCGACGAGGGCGCCGACCTCGTGATGGGCGATCGCATGGGCGGCATCCAGCCCGGCGCCATGCCGTGGCTGCACCGCTACATCGGGAACCCCGTGCTCACCGGGATCCTCAACCTGTTCTTCCGCACCGGCGTGCGCGACGCGCACTGCGGGATGCGCGCGGTGCGCCGCGAGGCCCTGCCGCGGCTCGACCTGCGCACCACGGGCATGGAGTTCGCATCGGAGATGGTCATACGCGCCGGCAAGGAGCGGCTCGCGATCGAGGAGATCCCGATCCACTACCACCCGCGCGAGGGCGAGTCGAAGCTGTCGAGCTTCCGCGACGGCTGGCGGCATCTGCGCTTCCTGCTCGTGCACAGCCCCACGTGGCGACGTCGTCCGGGCCGCCCGCCAGCAGGACTTCCTGCGCCAGGCACGTGCCCGGGTTCCCGCGGAGAAGCTGTTCTCCGACCGCAATGAGCTGATCAACATCTTCACCGACTACACGACTTCCGACATCGATGATGCGCCGACCATGCTCCAGGTGCTGAAGCTGTTCATCGAGGCGCGCGACCAGGAGGTCAGGGAGGTCCATTTCCCCGGCAGCGTCGGCTCCTCGGTCACGGTGACTCCCGCGCAGATCGAGTCAGCGGTCTCCCAGTTCCTCGGAATCGAGAGCAGCTCCGGCCCGCGCGGGCAGACCGCTGCACCCGAACAGCCGACCGGCCCGCCGGAGGCGCCGCCGGCCCTTCCGGGCAGCAAGAAGCAGACCGGCTCGGTCCCCGCGACGGCGCAGAAGAAGCAGAAGAAAAAGAAGAAGCCCGATGCCTCGGAGCTCGGCCTCGAGGGCGGTAACTTCGGCAAGAAGCTTGCCTTCCGAGTCCGCCGTCGCGACCCCGCATTCCCGGTCTACTACCCGACCACGGTGGTGGCAGGCTCGGAATACGACCAGGTTCCGCGCGCCTACCGTTTCCAGGACCACTCGCTCGAGCGGGACGAGACCTTCTCCTACCGCTTTACGCTCGAGACGCCTTCGGGCGATTACTACGGGCTACAGGGCACAGCTGGGAGGACGCCCCGATCCTCGACGAGCCCCACGAGACCAAGTCGTTCGGCGATGGCGGCCGCGAGTTCAAGCTCTACTACGACGACGACCGCCTGCGGATGGTCGCCTGGGAAGAGGACGGCCACGCCTACTGGGTCTCGAACTCGCTCCTGCAGTCGCCTGACGGCCGAGCAGATGATCGCGATCGCGCGGGACGCGAAGAAGCTCGAGCCGGCGCCGAACGCGTGACCCCGGCAGAGGGGAGGCGCCCTCGGAGAAGGCGCCCGCTGCCCGGGTCGGCGTCGTCGGAGTCGGCTGGGTCGGCCTGGTCACCGCCGCCTGCTTCGCCGAGCTCGGCCACGAGGTCGTCGCCCGCGACATCGTCCCCGAGAAGATCGCGGCGCTCGAGGCGCGGCGAGGTGCCGATCCACGAGCCCGGCCTGCCCGAACTGCTCGCGCAAGAACTCCGAGCGGCTCACCTTCACGACCGAGCATCGACCACCTGCTCGACGCGGCGCCGACCTGATCTTCATCTGCGTCGAGACGCCGCCGACGCACTCGGGCGACGCCGACCTCTCGAGCGTCAAGCCGGCGATCGGGGAGATCGGCGCGAGCGGCGAGCGCGCGCTGGTGATGAAGAGCACCGTCCCGGTCGGGCACCGGCCGCGCGATCCGCCGCGAGGCGCCCGGCCTCGCCTACGTCTCCTGTCCCGAGTTCCTGCGCGAGGGCTCGGCGGTCAAGGACTTCATGAAGCCCGACCGGGTCGTGATCGGCGCCGAGCCCGGCGACGAGGCGGCGGCCGACGCCGTCGCGGCCGCTCTACGAGCCGCTCGGCGCGCCGATCGTCCGCACCGACGTCTCGCAGCGCCGAGATGATCAAGCTCGCCTCCAACGCCTTCCTCGCCACCAAGATCAGCTTCATCAACGAGATCGCCAACGTCTGCGAGGAGCTCGGCGCCGACGTCACCGAGGTCGCGCGGGGCATGGGCCTCGACCAGCGCATCGGCGCCGCATTCCTCAACGCCGGGCTCGGCTTCGGCGGCAGCTGCTTTCCCAAGGACACCCAGGCGCTGAAGCAGCTCGCCGGCAACTCCGGCTACCACTTCCAGCTGCTGAGCGCGGTGATCGAGGTCAACGAGCTGCAGAAGCGGCGGGTGATCGGCAAGCTGACCAAGCACCTCGGCTCGCTCGAGGGCAAGCAGGTGGCGCTGCTCGGCCTCGCCTTCAAGCCCGACACCGACGACATGCGCGAGGCCTCGAGCCTGGTGCTCGCCTCGAGGCTGCGCGGCGAGGGCGCGACGGTCGCGCGCTACGACCCGATCGCCGCCGGCGCGCGCGCGCGAGCTGCTGCCCGAGGTCGAGATGTGCGACTCGGCGCTCGACGCGCTCGAGGGCGCCGACGCCGCGGTGCTGGTCACCGAGTGGCCGGAGTTCGCCGAGCTCGACTGGGCCGCCGTCGTCAAGCGCGATGGCCAACCCGCTGCTCGTCGACGGTCGCAACTTCCTCGACGCCGACGACGCTGCGAGCCGCCGGGCTTCACCTACGAGGGGATCGGCCGCGCCGGGTGACCGCGCCCCGGAACGAGCGCTGATGCAGGCGCTTGTCCTCGTCGGGGGCGAGGGAACGCGGCTGCGGCCGCTGACCGAGACGGTGCCGAAGCCGGCGCTGCCGCTGGTCGGCCGCCCGTTCATCTCCTACATGCTCGACTGGCTGCGGCGCCACGGCGTCGACGACGTCATCCTGGCCTGCGGCTTCCTGCCCGATGCGCTGCGCGAGGCGATCGGCGACGGCGATCGAGGGCCCGCGGGTTCGCTACGTCGACGAGCCCGAGCCGCGGGGAACCGCCGGCGGCATCCGCTTGCGGCGGACCTCCTCGACGACCGCTTCCTCGCCCTCAACGGCGACGTGCTCGCCGACCTCGACCTGAGCGCCCTGGTCGCCCAGCACGAGCGAGCCGGCGCGCCGCGACCCTCGGCCTGTACCCGGTGGACGACCCGACCGGCTACGGCCTCGTCCGACGCGACGCGACGAGCGGCGCGGTGACCGAGTTCCTCGAGAAGCCCGATCCGGCGGAGGTCGGCGCGGCGGCGACATCAACGCCGGCGCCTACGTGCTCGAGCGTTCCGTCCTCGACCTGATCCCGCCGGATCGCGAGGTCTCGATCGAGCGCGAGGTCTTCCCGCAGCTGATCGGCGACGGGCTGCACGGCCGTCGCCTCGACGGCTACTGGCTGGACATCGGGACCCCGGAGCGATTCCTGCAGGCGAGCTGGGACATCCTCGAGCGCCGGGTGGAGACCTCGGTCGGCGAGCTGGCTCGCCCCGGAGGGGCTACTGGTCGAGCCCGACGCAGCGATCAGCCCGGAGGCGACCGTCACCGCCCCGGCTCAGGTCGCGACGGAAGCGAGGTCGGGCCGGGCGCCGCGATGGGCCCGGGGGCCGTGATCGGCGCCCGCGCCGAGATCGCCGAGGGCGCCTCGGTCCGCGACTCGATCGTCGGTGCGGGCTGCTCGGTGGGCGAAAAGGCGAGCCTCGAGCGGCGCGATCCTTGCCGCGGGCGCCGAGGTCGGCTCCGGAGCGGAGCTCGAGCCCGGCACCGTGATCGGCGAGGGCGAGCTGGTGGAGGCATGACCCGACATGACTGACTCCCCAGAGCGACCCTTCAGCCGATCCGCGCCGTCGACGAGTCGAATCACCTCGACACGGTGCTGGCCATGCCCGATCACCTCCGTGACTCCCTGTGGCGGATCGAGTCGGCGAAGCTGCCCGAGTCCTGGGCCGCGACCCCGGCGCCGAACGTCGTCGTCTGCGGCATGGGCGGATCGGCCATCGGCGGCGACCTGGCTAGGGCGGCGCTCGGTTCGCGCCTCGGGGTGCCCCTGCTGTCCGGGCGCGGCTATGAGCTCCCCCCTGGAGCGCGGCCCGAGTCGGTCGTCCTCTGCTCGAGCTACTCGGGCAACACCGAGGAGACCCTGGCCTGTTATGCCGGCGCCGAAGCCCTCGGGGCGAGGCGGATGGTCGCCACCACCGGCGGTGAGCTCGCCGACCTCGCTCGCGCCGACGGCGTCCCGGTGGTCGGCCTGCCGGCCGGACTGATGCCGCGCGCGGCCGTCGCCTACATGTTCAGCGTCGCGGCCGAGGCCGCGGCCCAGGCGGGCGGGCCGCGCCTGATCACGGAGATCGACGGGGCGGCTTCGTTCCTCGAGCGGCAACGGGACGCCTTCGCGGAGCGGGCGGCCGAGATCGCGGCGCAGATCGGCGAGGCCACCGCCGTCATCTACGGGAGCGGCCTCACCGCTCCGGTCGCGATGCGCTGGAAGACGCAGCTCAACGAGAACGCCAAGGTCCCCGCTTTCCACTCAGCGATGCCGGAAGCCGACCACAACGAGATCGTCGGCTGGCAGGGGACCTCTGGCCGCGGACCGTTCGCGGCGGTCATGCTCGAAGACGCGGACCAGCACCCCCGCGAGCGGCAGCGATTCGAGTTGACCGCAGAGCTGATTGAGCCGCATGCGCAGACCGTGGTCAGGGTGGAGACCGAGGGCGAGACCCGGACCGAACGCCTCCTCGGCACAGTCATGCTCGGCGACCTCGTCTCCCTTCACGTGGCAGCGCTCGGCGGTACCGATCCGACCCCGATCGAGGTGATCGAGCAGCTCAAACAGCGGCTGGGCGAAGCGTGAGCCCGGCTGCGAAGAAGCCCCGCAAGACCGCGAAGAGGGCGGCGAAGGCGCCGCCCGCGGTCGAGATCCACGACCTCGCCAAGGTCTACGGCCAGGGAGACACCGAGGTTCGCGCGCTGGACGGGGTCGATCTCGAGGTCGCGGCCGGCGAGATGGTCGCGATCATGGGTCCGTCGGGGTCGGGCAAGAGCACGATGCTGCACCTGCTCGGCGCGCTCGAGACCCCGACCTCCGGCACCATCGCGCTCGCCGGGCGCCACTTCGAGGGGCTCGACGACAACGAACTCACCCTCCTGCGCCGCGACGGGATCGGCTTCGTCTTCCAGTTCTTCAACCTGCTGCCGTCGCTGAGCGCCGAGGAGAACGTCCTGCTGCCGGCGCTGATCGCCGGGCGCCGCGACGAGGCATTGCGAAAGCGCGCCAGGAGCTGCTCGAGCAGGTGCGGCTGGCGCCCGCGCGCCGACCACCTGCCCTCGGAGCTCTCGGGCGGCGAGCAGCAGCGCGTCTCGATCGCGCGCGCCCTGCTGATGGAGCCGGAGCTCGTGCTCGCCGACGAGCCCACCGGCAACCTCGACTCCACGCTCGGAGGCGGAGGTCCTCGACCTGCTCAGCGAGTTGAACCGAAACCGAGGGCCACACGATCGTCATGGTCACCCACGACCCCGGCGCCGCCGCGATCGCGGGGCGGGTCGTCTTCCTCCGCGATGGCCGACTCGCCGGCGAGATCAAGGGAGGCTCGACCAAGCGGGTGATCGAGAAATTCGCCACGCTCGAGTCCCGCCCGGCACGCAAGAACGGCGCGACGGAAGAAGGACGCGACGCGCAAGAAGCCGGCCGCCAAGCGTCAGCTTCTACTCGCTCCCGCTCCGCCAGTTCCGGACCCGGCGGCTCCGGGTGCTGCTGACCGCGACCGGGATCGTCCTCGGCGTCGGCATGATCACCGGCGTGCTGGTGCTGTCGGCGACGATCCAGCGCACCTTCACCGACCTCTTCGACTCGGTCTACGGCGAGACCGACCTGGTCCTCTCCGGCAACCAGTCGACCGGCTCGCTGCCGTTGGACAGCCTCGATCGCGCCAAGGCGACCGAGGGCGTCGACGACGCGACCGGCAACGTCTTCTCGACCCTGACCCTGCTCGACGAGGACAACGAGGCGCTCGAGCGGCAGCGGCTCGACCATCAACGTCATCGGCACCGATCCCAAGGCGCCCGACTTCAGCGATTCGAGCACGGTGGACGGGCGCGAGCCCAAGGGCGGCAACGAGATCCAGATCGACGACAGCTTCGCCGAGACCAACGGGATCGAGGTCGGCGACCGGGTCAGGCTCGCGGCGCCCTCCGGGGTGATCGAGCCGAAGGTCGTCGGCCTCTTCCAGTTCACCAACGGGCTCGAGTTCGGCGGCCAGGGATTCGGCGGGCTACCGCTGGAGACCGCGCGCGAGGCCTTCGACAAGCCCGACGCCTGGGACGAAGTCGACGTCGTCGTCGACGGCGGCAAGGCCGAGATCGCCGCGGTCAACGACCGGCTCGAGAAAGAGTTCGGGAAGGGAGTGGAGATCTCGACCCCCGACGGCAAGAGCGAGGAGGTCGAGAACCAGCTCCAGGCCTTCAACGTCGTCCTCTACTTCTTCGCCGGCGATGGCCCTGTTCGTCGGCGGGCTTCCTGATCTTCAACTCGCTTCAACATGACCGTGCTCCAGCGGATGCGGGAGATCGGCATGCAGCGGACGCTGGGCGCGACCGGCCGCATGATCGTGCGCGTCGGTGCTGATCGAGGCGCTCTACATGGGCCTGATCGGCGCCGTCCTTGGGCTCGGGCTCGGGGTCCTGTTGGCGATGGGGCTGATCGAGGCTGATGCGGGCGTCGGCTTCCCGGTCGGCAACCTCGACGCTGACCGCGGTCGCCCCGGCCGCGGCGGTCGGCACCGGGCTGCTCACCGCCTGCTTCGGGGCGCTCAACCCGGCGCGACGCGCCGGCAAGATCGCGCCGATCCGGGCCATTCTCGGGCGCCGAGGGGCTCCGCGACCGCCCGCGGCCGCATCGCGCGCGCGCTCGGCGTCGCGCTGATCCTCCCCGGCCTCGCAGGCGCGTTCCTGCTCGGCGCCGCCGACGAGACCACAACTCTGGTGTCGCCGCCGGCATCGGCGGCACGATCGCGATCTTCTTTGGCATCGCGCTGCTCGCTCCCGTTCCTGATCGCGCCGCTGACACGGGTTCTCTCGTGGCCGGTGCGCAGGCTCGCCCCGGTCGAGGGCCGCCTCGCCGCCGACTCGGCCCGCTCCAACCCGAGCGCACCGCGGCGACCGCGACGGCGCTGATGATCGGGCTGGCGCTGGTGGTCGCGATCAACAGCCTCGGCTCCAGCTTCCTCAGCTCGATCTCGGAGGAGTTCGACGAGAGCTTCGCGCGCGACCTGACCGTCCAGCCGCGCGGCTTCGCGCCCGGCCAGGGCCCGCAGCAGACGATCGCGCCCGACCTCCAGGCGCGGCTGGAGCAGATCCCGGAGGCGAAGATCGTCACTCCGCGAGCGCCTCGTCTTCGTCGCCCGACCTGCCCGGTCGAAGAAGGGCAGCTCGACCCGCTCGGGCTTGCTGTTCGCCTTCGACCCCGCGAGTCTACGACGACGTCGATGCGACCGAGCTGGACGGGGCGGGGCCTCGCGCGAGGAGATCTACCGCATGCTGGCCAACGGCCAGGTGAGATCGGCAAGGGCTATGCGGACGAGGCGGGGATCGAGGTCGGCGACACGATGGTGCTCGCGGGCCCCTCGGGCACCCGTGACGCCAAGGTCGCGGCGATCGTCGAGACGGTCTTCGCCGGCGGCCAGTCCGTCGGCATGTCGCTGGAGACGATCGAGGCAGATCTTCGGCATCAACGCCGACTCCCAGCTCGCCCTGAAGGCGACCTCCGATGACGAGGACCGCGCCGGATGCCTCGAGGAGAAGGTCGACGACGATCGTCGAAGAAGACTTCCCGAACCTGACCGCCCTCTCCAACGAGGAGTTCAAGTCCGACATCGAGGACAGGTCAACCAGCAGTTCGGCTTCTTCAACGCGCTTGTCGGAGTCGCGATCTTCGTCAGCCTGTTCGGGATCATCAACACGCTGTCGATGTCGGTGATCGAGCGCACCCGCGAGATCGGCGTCCTGCGCGCCCTCGGCTCGACCCGCTGGCAGATCCGCCGCACGATCGCCGACGAGAGCCTGGTCATCGCCCTGATCGGCGCCGCGATGGGACTCGTCATCGGCGCCGGGCTTGGCTACGCCCTGCTCAAGGGGCTCGCCTCAGGGTCCCGGGGGTGAGCTACAAGCCGCCGATCGGCGACCATGGTCGGCGTCGCCTTCGCCGCGGTCATCCTCGGCCTGATCGCCGCGATCCTCCCGGCGCGCCGCGCCGCCCGCCTCGACGTGGTCGAGGCCCTCAGCTACGAGTAATCGGCGTAGGCTCCCGTGTAGGAGAGATGGCAAAGCTGCTCAAAGTCACGGATGCGCCCTGGCTCTTCATCGAGAGCCGCGAGGCGCCGGTGCACGTCGCCTGCATGGCGACCTGTTCCCCGCCGGCCAACGCGCCCGACACCTGGCTGGGCGACCTGGTGGAGAACTGGCGCGGGCACCGCAATTTCAAGCCCCCGTTCAACTATCGCTGGCGCGGACCACCCCGTTCCCGCCTGGGTCGAACTCGAGGACGAGGAGATCGACCTCGACTACCACCTCCGCCATTCGGCGCTGACAGGCCCGGCGGCGAGCGCGAGCTCGGCGTCTCGTCTCCCGCCTCCACTCCACCGCTGGACCGCGACTACCCGCTCTGGGAGGTCCACCTGATCGAGGGCCTCGAGAACGGCCGTTTCGCCCTGTATATGAAGCTCCACCACTCCCAGGTCGACGGCGTCGGCGGGATCCGGATGCTTCGAGCGGATGCTCGCCGACGAGTCCCAAGGACGCCCGACCACGACCCGCCGTGGGCGATCGGCGTCGGCGGGGCCGCGCCGCGCCGAGGCCGGACGAGTGGCGCGGAGGAGCCCGAGCGACGGAGGCGGGCGGCGAACGGCGGCCCGCCGGCTCTGTCTCGCCTGGCCGGCGGCGTGATGGACCAGGTCCGCGCGGTTCCCGGTCGATCACGCGCGTGCCTCCGACCGTCTGGTCGGACGGCGATCAACCACGAGCACCCCGAGACCGCGGTCCCGTTCGAGGCGCCGATGACCGTGCTCAACAAGCGAATCCACGGCCCGCGCCGCTTCGCCACGCAGCACTACGAGCTCGAGCGGGTCAAGGCGATCGCAAAGAAGGCCGGGGCCACGATCAACGACGTCTTCCTGGCGATTTGCGCCGGCGCCCTGCGGCGCTATCTCAAGGAGCTCGGCGAGCTGCCCGAGCAGTCGCTGATCGCCGCGCTGCCGGTCTCGGTCCGGCCCGCGGAAGACGCGGCCGTGGGCAACGCGATCAGTTCATCCACACCAAGCTCTACACCGACATCGCCGACCCCGAGGATCGCCTGGCCGCCATCCACGAGTCCGCCCAGGACGCCAAGAACGGCTCCAGCAGCTCCCGCGCACCGGCGATGGACAACTACACGCTGATGGTCATGGGCCCGTACCTGGCGCAGCTCGCGCTCGGGCTCGGCGGCTACACCCGCCCGATGCACAACCTGGTGATCTCGAACGTGCCCGGCCCGATCAACGCCGTTCTACCTCGGTCGGCGCCCGCGTCGAGCGAGCTCTACCCGGTCTCCCTCCTGTTCAACGGGCAGGCGCTCAACATCTCGGTGGTCAGCTTCGGCGGGCACTTCAACCTCGGCTTCACCGGCTGCCCGCGACAGCTGCCGAGCATGCAGCGAATTGCCGTGTATACGGGTGATGCGCTCGAAGAGCTCTCCGCTCTGTAGCCTTCCCCCGGCAACCAGACCTAGGAGAAGCCACGCGAATGAGCACCGCCACGCCCACCACGGCCACGAGCACCCCGTCTAAGACCGCCCTCGACTTCAAGGTCGCCGACCTCTCCCTGGCCGAGTTCGGCCGCAAGGAGATCCGCCTCGCCGAGCACGAGATGCCCGGCTTGATGGCGACCCGCGAGAGAGTTCGCCGGCTCCCAGCCGCTCAAGGGCGCGCGGATCATGGGCTCGCTCCACATGACGATCCAGACCGCGGTCCTGATCGAGACGCTGGTCGCGCTCGGCGCCGAGGTCCGCTGGGTCAGCTGCAACATCTTCTCGACCCAGGACCATGCCGCCGCCGCGGTCGCGGTCGGCCCCGACGCCGGAGACCCGAGGGCGTGCCGGTCTTCGCCTGGAAGGGCGAGACGCTCGAGGAATACTGGTGGTGCACCGATCAGGCGCTCATCTGGCCCGGCCCGGGCCCGACGGCGAGACCGGCCCGAACATGATCCTCGATGACGGCGGCGACGCCACCCTGCTCGATCCACAAGGGCTACGAGTACGAAGCCGCCGGCGCCGTTCCCGGCGACGAGACCGCCGGCTCGCGACGAGGAGAAGGTCATCCTAGAGCTGCTGCGCGACTTGCATCGAGCGAGAATCCGTAGCGCTTCACGAAGATGGCGCCCGGAATGACGGGTGTCACCGAGGAGACGACGACCGGCGTCCACCGCCTCTACGAGATGCACGCAAGACGGCACGCTGCTGTTCCCGGCGATCAACGTCAACGACTCGGTCACGAAGTCGAAGTTCGACAATCTCTACGGCTGCCGCCACTCGCTGGTCGACGGCATCAACCGCGCCACCGACGTCATGATCGCCGGCAAGGTCGCGGTCATCTGCGGCTACGGCGACGTCGGCAAAGGCTGCGCCGAGATCACTCCGCGGCCAGGGCGCCCGCGTCATCGTCACCGAGATCGATCCGATCTGCGCGCTCCAGGCCGCGATGCAAGGCTACGAGGTCACGACGATCGAAGCATGCTCGGCCGCGGCCGACATCTTCATCACGCACGACCGGCAACAAGGACATCATCACGCGCCGAGCACATGGCGCAGATGAAAGACCAGGCGATCGTCTGCAACATCGGCCACTTCGACAACGAGATCCAGGTCGGCCGGGCTCGAGGCCAGCGAAGGACATCAAGCACATCAACATCAAGCCGCAGGTGGACGAGTACATCTTCCCGGACGGCCACTCGATTTTCATGCTCTCGGAAGGCCGCCTGGTGAATCTCGGCTGCGCCACCGGCCACCCGAGCTTCGTCATGTCGAACTCGTTCACCAACCAGGTGATCGCGCAGATCGAGCTCTTTGGGAAGCCGCTCGAGCTACGAGAAGTCCGTTCACGTGCTCCCCAAGCACCTCGACGAGAAGGTCGCCCGGCTCCATCTGGATGCGCTCGGCGTCGAGCTGACCGAGCTGCGCCCCGACCAGGCCGCGTACCTCGGCGTCCCGGTCGAAGGCCCGTACAAGAGCGATCACTACCGCTACTAGTTCGTAGTTGGCGGGTTTGGGTATCCGATGGGTGCCCGGATGAGTAGATATCGCGTTGGACAGAGGATCGGCCTGGCGGCAGCCGTTGTCTGTCTACTCGCCGCGCTCGCGCCCGCCGCCACGGCCCCGGCCGCGGTCACGCTGACCCAGGTCGGGACGTTCGCCGAGCCGATCTTCATGACGGCGCCACCCAACGACCCGCGGCTGTTCGTGGTCGAGCGCGGCGGCACGATCCGGGTGGTCAAGGGCGGCTCCGGATCGGGAACCCAGTTCCTCGACATCTCGACGATGGTCTCCACCGACGGCGAGCGCGGCCTGCTGTCGATGGCGTTCGATCCCAACTACGCCTCGACCGGCCTCTTCTATGTCTTCTTCACCGACAACGGCAGCGGGGGCGCGGGCAACGGAGACATCCATGTCGACGAGTTCCGGGTGAGCGCGAACCCGGACGTTGCCACCGAGGCGAGCCGTCGCCGGGTGCTTACGATCGGGCACGGCGGCGCCAGCAACCACAACGGCGGCCAGCTCCATTTCGGCCCGGACGGCTTCCTGTACGTCTCGGTGGGGGAGGCCGCGGTCCCGGCCAACTCCCAAGACACCGGCAACATGCTCGGAAAGATCCTGCGGGTTAACCCACACGGCGTCGGCGACGGTTCCTACAGCATCCCTTCGACGAATCCGTTCTTCAGCACGCCCGGCGCCTCACGGGAAATCTGGCAGCTCGGCCTGCGCAATCCGTGGCGGTTCTCGTTCGACCGGAGCACCGGCGACATGGTGATCGCCGACGTCGGCGAGAACCAGTTCGAGGAAGTCGACTTCGCGACCGCCGCCGGCGGGCTCGGCCGCGGCTTCAACTGGGGCTGGAACTCATGCGAGGGGTTTACCGGCACCAACTGCGGCACGCTCTACGCCAACCCCGTCTTCGCATACGCACACGGCGCCGGCGGCGACGCGATAACCGGCGGTTATGTCTACCGAGGCAATCAGGTCCCGGAGCTCGCTGGCCGCTACCTCTATGCGGACTTCTTCGATGCTGATCTGCGCTCGATGGTCCTAGGGCTTCCACTCGCGAGCGGTGACCGCTCCGAGGGCGCGCCGGCGCTAGGCATGCCGACCTCCTTCGGCGAGGACGCCAACTGCGAGGTCTACGTCAGCAACGGCGCCAACACGGTCAGCAGGATCGCCAGCACCGCGGCGCCCGCCGGGGTGGCGCCGGCTTGCGTATCCGCGACCCCGAAGAAGAAGTGCAAGCGCAAGAAGAAGAAGAAGGGGAAGCGCAAGCGCGGGAACCGCCGGGTCGCCTCCAGCGCCAAGAAGAAGAAGGGCAAGAAGCGCAAGAAGTGCAAGCGCAAGAAGAAGCGCAAGAAGCGCAAGCGCTGACCCAAATAGGCTTCCGCCAATGCGCGCCATGATCCTCGCCGCCGGCCTCGGCACCCGGCTCAGACCACTGACCAACCTGATGCCGAAGCCGATGGCACCGGTCGTCAACAAGCCGGTGATGGAGCACATCGTCGAGTTGCTGGTCAAGCACGGCTTCACCGAGGTGATCACCAACCTCTCCTGGCTCCCGGACCAGATCAAAGAACACTTCGGCGACGGGTCCGGCTTCGGGATCGAGCTCACCTACAGCGACGAGGACGAGCCGCTCGGCACCGCAGGCGGCGTCGGCAAGGCCGCGGACTTCCTCGGCGAGACCGAATCCTTCCTGGTGATCTCCGGCGACGCGCTCACCGATCTCGACCTGGGTGCTATGCGAGAAGCGCATGACGCGAGCGGCGGCATCGCCACGCTCGCCACCAAGCCGGTCAAGGACACAACCGAGTTCGGCGTCGCGATCACCGGGGACGACGGCCGAATCCAGGGCTTCCAGGAGAAGCCCGATCCCGCGGAGGCCCTCTCCGACCTCGCCAACTGCGGCATCTACATGTTCAAGCGGGAGATCTTCGACCACTTCCCGGGGCCCGGGCACAAGAGCCCCGCCGGCGACGACGACCAGCCGCCCGGGTTCGTCGACTGGGCCCAGGACGTGTTCCCGGCCCTGCTCGACGGCGATATCCCCTTCTACTCCCACCGGATCGACGCCTACTGGAACGACATCGGCTCGGTCGGCGAGTACGTCCAGGGCAATATGGATGCGCTCGAGGGCGCCGTGGCGCTGGAGCCCGGAGAGGGGGAGATCGAGGGCTCGGTGCTGACCGGGCCCGGTTGCGAGATCGGCGAGGGGGCGGAGCTGCGCGGCCCGCTCGTCATCGGCGCCGGCTGCAAGCTCGGCGCCGGAGCCCAGCTGCGTGGCTGCGTGCTGCTCGACGGTGCAGTCGTGCCTCCGGACGGGGTCGCCATGGGCGGCTTCCTCGCCGCGGGCAGCCAAATGGACGGTTAAGTCCCCCGCCTCAGGCGCCGATCAGAGCCTCAAGACCATGGGCAGTTCGATCAACGACCTCAACCGGGAAGACCTGGGACCGCGCGAGCGGCCCCTTGTTCTCGTCGCCGATGACGAGCCCGATACCCGCCGGCTGGTCGCCACCAGGCTCGAGCTCGCCGGCTGCGACGTTGCCGAGGCGGTCGACGGGGAGCAGGCGCTCTCGATGGTCCACGAGCGCAACCCTGACCTCGCCGTGATCGACGTGATGATGCCCGGCAAGGACGGCTACGAGGTGGTCGAGGCACTCCAGGCGCAGAGCTCCACCCGCACGATGCCGGTCATCCTGCTCACCGCCCGCGTCCAGCAGGAGGATGCCTACAAGGGCTTCGAGTCCGGGGCCGACGAGTACATCACCAAGCCGTTCGACTCACTGGAGCTTGCCTCGCGGGTCCACGCGCTGCTCTCGTCGCGCGAGCGCCCCGACGCGTAGCCGGCTCCACGTAGGACCGGCGGCCGTTGCCGTTCACGCTGCGTCGCGGAGCCTCCACGGGCAGGGAGATTCTGAAAGTCGAGCCCGCACCGGGCTCACTCTCGACCTCGATCTCGCCGCCGTGGCCCTGAACTATCGCCTTGGTGATCGCTAGCCCGAGCCCGACGCCGCTGGTCGAGCCGTTGTCCCCGTTGGCCTGGAAGAAGCGGGTGAAGAGACGGTCGAGATCATCGTCTTCGATACCGACGCCGTCGTCCGAGACGACGATGGTGGCGCGGTCGCCCGAGTCCGTGAGCTCGACCTTGATCCGGCCGCCCTCGTCGGAGAACTTGATCGCATTGGAGACGAGATTGTCGAGGGCCTGATGGAGGCGGTCCGGGTCTCCCGACACGTGGGCCGAGGAGCCGATCGAGCACGTGAGATCGATCCCGGCCTCAACCGCCCTCGGGCTTGACGCCTCGACGCTTTGGGTGACGATCTTCGCCAGATTGACGGGCTCGGATGCGAGCTCGAACGCGCCCGCCTCGACCTGGGCGACGAACAGCAGGTCGCCGACGAGGCGCATGAGGCGCTCGGCATTGCGGCCGACCACCTCGAGCGACTTGGTCGTTTGGGGCGAGAACTCGCCTGGCTCATCCTTGACCAGATCGAGATAGCCGATGATCGCGGTCAGCGGGGTCCGCAGCTCGTGCGAAACGAGAGCAAAGAACTCGTCCTTGAGCCGCTGCGCCTCGTGCTCGGCGCGCTTGCGCTCCATGAATTCGCCCAGCTGGGCGGCCAGGGTCGGCAGTAGGCCGTCCGGGGCCGACTCGGAGCTGCGCCGCTCGCGGCTGAACAGCATGATTACGGCCAGGGTCTGTTCCCCGCTGGTCACCGGCACTCCGACCATCGAGTCGACCCCCGCGCCGGGATGGATCGACGCACACGGCTCTTCGCGCATCGACCGGGACCACATCGGCGCTTCGCCGGCAAGCACGGATCCCGGGAGCTCCGGATCGGAGAGCAGCGCAGAGATGGAGCCCTCGGCCCCCGCCCCTTCGGCGCTCCAGACGGATTCGCACGTGAGCCTGGATTCCTGCTCCTCGACCCGCCAGAAGGTGGCGAAGTCCCAGGACATGGTCCGGCCCAGCGACTCGAGGCAGTTCGACGCGACATCGTCGGAAGACTCCGAGCTCGACAGCGCCAGGGTGAAGGCATGCTGGACGCGGTGTAGCTCCTGGTCGCGCTTCGCGGTCATGTCCTCGAACAGGACGGGCGAATCGGACGTGAGCAGGCGCCCGAAGTGGCGGCGCTGGGCCAGGAAGTTGAGCGCGACGAAGGCGGTGAGGACGTCCCAGAGGGCGATCGTCCACGTGGCGCTATCGCGGACCTCGGCGGAGATGCCCGACGAGATCATGTGGCCGGCATGGAGGGCATGGCCCATGCCGCAGGTAAAGAAGATCAGCGCGGTGGCCAGGCCGAGTCGGTTTGAGGTCACCTGGCGGCTCCGCCACAGCCCGCCCGCGATCAGCCAAGCGATGACGAAGTAGGCGGCGCCAATCGCGATGCTGGCGCCCAGCTGTACCTCCCAGCTCATCGGGGATGCGGTAAGGGGTTTGGAATCAGGCCCAGCATCACGGAGCTCCGGATACATTTGTGATCGGCTGCGCCTCTCGGGCTCTGAAGCGCGGACGGACCGCGTAGCCAAATTTCCGCTGCAGCGGTTGGCCGGAGGCGACGATGGGACCACATGGCCGCAACTGCGCACGTCGATGCCTGGACCCCCGGGGGCACTCGGGAGGAGGAGAGTTCCCGGGAGGATGTGACGCTGTTCCTGGCGGCCCTCTCGTTCCTGGTGGGGCTGGTGCACGTCCAGGCCGCGATCTTCCATGGCGGAGACGCCTGGAGCCACGCCGCCTTCTTCGTCGCCCTCGCGCTCTTCCAGATGGCGTGGCCCGTCTGGCTCTATCGCGATCCCTCGAGGACCGCGTTGCTGGCCGGAGGCGGGGTCTCTGCGATGGTCATCTGCGTCTGGATCGCGTCGCGGACAGTCGGAGCGCCCGGCGGGCCCCATCCGTGGCAGCCGGAGGCGGTCGAGCTCGGAGATGCCGCCGCGTCCATGGGGGAGCTGGTGATCTTGTTGCTCGTCGCCGCTGTTCTGCGTAACGGGACCTGGCCGGAGCTGGGGGGGCGGGCCCAGTTCGCGATCGCGATGGTGCTCGCCTTCACTGCGACCGCGATCGCCTTCGGCGGCCACTGAGCCGGAGCGGGGCGCCCGGCGGCCGATTCTTCGTCCAGCACGGCCAAAAGTTCTAAGGAAAATCTAAGCGCCACCCGATGGAGGCGGAGATGCCAGAGCGCACCAAACCTCTCGTGCTGGTGGCCGATGATGAGCAGGACATCCTGGCATTGGTCGTGCTGCGGCTCGAGCAGGCGGGCTACGACGTAGCGACCGCGGAGGACGGCGAGGAGGCGCTCGAGCTCGCCAACAAGCTGCAGCCAGACCTCGCGATCCTCGACGTGATGATGCCCCGCCGCGATGGGGTCGAGGTGACCAAGGAGCTCCGCGACAGCGAGCAGACCAGGGAGCTGCCGGTGATTCTGCTGACGGCGCGGGTCCAGGAGGCGGACGTCTACCGTGGTTACGTCGCCGGCGCCGACGAGTACCTCAAGAAGCCGTTCAGGCCCGAAGAGCTGCGCGACCGGGTCGACGCCGTGCTCGGGCGAGCCTGAGCGCCCGAATCGGCACACCTCTGCGCGGAAGTCGTTTGTGCTTGCGCGCCACCCGTGACCCGGCACCCGGGACGCTGGCGGAGTGCCCTCTTCCGCCCGCCTGCTCGGTCTGGTCGCGCCGCCGCGCTGCGGCATCTGCGGCGCCGGCTGCGACCCGCGCTGGTCGGCCTGCCAGGCCTGCCGGGAGCGACTCGAGACGGTCGAGCCGCTGGCGGGGCCGCCGCCCCCGGGGTCGAGGCGGTGGTCTGCGGCGGGCCCGCACGAAGGCATCGTCCGCGACCTTGCCGCCGCGCTCAAGTTCGGCCAGCGGCTGCCGCTGGCAAACCGCGCCGCGGCGGCGATCCGAGCCGCGGCGCCGGCCGAGCTCTTGCGCGGCGCGCTCGTCCCGGTGTCCGCCCGATCCGCTGCGCTACCGGGTCCGCGGCTTCGATCCCGCCGAGGAGATCGCGCTCGCGCTCGGGCCGACCACCGGCCTCCGCGTCGAGCGCTGCCTCGAGCGGCACCGCGGGCCGCGCCAGGTCGGGCCGGCCGCGCGCCGAGCGGCTCGCCGCCCGCCGCGGGTGCGGCGCCTGGCGCCCGCCGCCCCGGCCGCGCGTCCTCGTCGACGACGTCTGGACCACCGGCGCCACGCTGGCGGCCTGCGCGGCGGCGCTGCGGGAGGCCGGCAGCGAGCGGGTGGTCGCCGCTGACGCTCGCCCACGCGACCTGAGTCGCGTATCCGGCCATTGCGCACTTGCGATGGCCCGAGGCGGGCGTAGCATTGCTGGTCGACTCCTCGCGAAAGGAGGCCGACGTGCGGATCGAGGTTCGAGGCAAGAACGTCGAGGTCGACCGAGGAGCTTCGCGAGGCGGTGTCAGAGCGCTTCAAGCGCGGTCGGCAAGCAGGTCTCCGACCTGGCGACGCTCGAGGTCGAGCTGACCGAGGAGCGCAACCCGCGGATCGCCGACAACGAGGTCGCCGAGGCGACCCTGCACCTCAAGGGCATGACGCTGCGCGCCGAGCGAGGCCTCGCCGGAGATGCTGCACTCGATCCACGAGCTCGCCGAGGACATCCGCCGCCAGGTCAAGAAGCACCGCGAGAAGCGCCGCAAGCGCCACCAGACGCGCACGCGATGATGTCGCGCCTGCGCAGCAGATCGGCCTGCATCGCACAGTCGGCTGCACCGGCTGACGCGCCGTCTCGCTAAGCTGAGCCCATGGCCAGAGGGATTCATAGATCGCGCCCTGCGGATGGGCGAGGGGAAGCAGTTCAAGCAGTACGAGAACCGGGTCGAGTCGATCAACCGCTTCGAGCCCGAGATGGAGCTGCTCGACGACGCCGAGCTCCGCGAGGAGGCCGACGAGCTGCGCGAGCGCGCCCAGGACGGCGAGTCGCTCGACGACCTGCTGCCGGAGGCGTTCGCGCTGACCCGCGAGGCCGCAAGCCGGACGCTCGGCCAGCGCCACTACGACGTCCAGCTGATCGGCGGCATGGTCCTGCACTACGGCGCGATCGCCGAGATGAAGACCGGCGAGGGCAAGACCCTGACCGCGACGCTGGCCGTCTTCCTCAACACGCTCGCCGGCGAGCAGCGTCCACCTGGTCACCGTCAACGACTACCTGGCCCGCCGCGACGCCGAGTGGATGGGCCCGATCTACGAGGCCCTCGGCGTCACCGTCGCCGTCGATCCAGGAGGGCGACGACCCCGCGACGCGGCGGCGAGAAGTACGCCTGCGACGTCACCTACGGCACCAACTCGGAGTTCGGCTTCGACTACCTGCGCGACAACATGGCCGGCTCGCTCGAGGAGTGCGTCCAGCGCGGCCACGACTTCGCGATCGTCGACGAGGTCGACAACATCCTCATCGACGAGGCGCGGACGCCGCTGATCATCTCCGGCGCGCCCGAGCAGGCCGCCGACCTCTACTACACCTTCGCCCGCCTGGCCAAGCAGATGGAGGGCGAGCGAGCACAAGACCGAAGCTGAAGTCGCTCGGCGAGTCCAAGGACACCTCCGAGGCCGAGTACGACTACGAGTACGACGAGAAGCACAAGACCGTCGCGCCGACCGAGCGCGGGGTCGCCAAGGCCGAGGAGTTCCTCGGCGTCGACAACCTCTACCTCGGCGAGCACGGCACGCTCGTCAACCACCTGATCCAGTCGCTGAAGGCCGAGTCGCTCTACAAGCGCGACAAGGACTACGCCGTGGTCGACGGCGAGGTGATGATCATCGACGAGTTCACCGGCCGCATCCTCGAGGGCCGGCGCTGGTCGGAGGGCCTGCACCAGGCGATCGAGGCCAAGGAGGGCGTCGCGATCCGCGAGGAGAACCAGACGCTCGCGACGATCACCCTCCAGAACTACTTCCGCCTCTACGACAAGCTCTCCGGCATGACCGGCACGGCGCTGACCGAGGCCACCGAGTTCATGAAGATCTACAAGATGCCGGTGGTCGAGATCCCGACCAACGTCGACGATGGTCCGCGCCGACCACAACGACCAGATCTACAAGACCAAGGACGGCAAGTGGAAGGCGGTCGCTCAACGAGATCGAGGCGCGCCACGAGCAGGGCCAGCCGATCCTGGTCGGGACGATCTCGGTCGAGGTCTCGGAGATGCTCTCCGGCGAGCTCAAGCGCCGCGGGATCGAGCACGTCGTCCTCAACGCCAAGCCCGAGCACGCCGAGCGCGAGGGCGAGACGATCGCCCAGGCCGGCCGCAAGGGCGCGGTCACGATCGCGACCAACATGGCCGGCCGCGGCGTCGACATCAAGCTCGGCGGCAACCCCGAGCAGATGGCCCACCACGAGCTGCTCAACGCAGGGCATCAAGCCCGGCGACGAGGGCTACGAGGAGGCGCTGGCGACGAGCAGACCGCCGAGCTCGAGCCCCAGACCGAGGCCGAGGCCGAGGAGGTCCAGCGAGCTCGGCGGCCTCTTCATCTGCGGCACCGAGCGCCACGAGTCGCGCCGGATCGACAACCAGCTTCGCGGCCGCTCCGGCCGCCAGGGCGACCCCGGCGAGTCGCGCTTCTTCCTCTCCGCCGAGGACGACCTGATCCGCCTCTTCGCCGGCGACCGCATCTACAAGATCCTCGACCGCCTCGGCCCGGTCAACGAGGAGGGCGAGGAGGAGCCGCTCGAGGCGAAGATGCTGACCCGCACCGTCGAGAGCGCCCAGAAGAAGGTCGAGGAGCAGAACTTCCTGATCCGCAAGCGCGTGCTCGAGTACGACGACGTCATGAACGAGCAGCGCCGCGATCGTCTACAAGTACCGGCGCGAGATCCTCGAGGGCAAGGACATGTCCGACGCCGCCCGCGACCGAGCTCGCCGAGCACCGTCGAGCGCATGGTCGACGAGTACACCCCCGGCGACGTCTTCGAGGACTGGGACCTCGGCGAGCTCGAGACCCAGGTGCAGCCAGCTCTGGCCGCTCGAGGTCGACCTCGCCGACCTGACCGCCCGAGACCGTCGACCGCGAGGAGCTCGCGCGAGCAGCTCGTCGCCGACGCGCTCGCCGCCTACGACCGCCGCGAGGAGGAGTTCGGCGACGAGCTGATGCGCCAGCTCGAGCGCGCGATCCTGCTGCAGCTGATCGACAACCGCTGGCGCGAGCACCTCTACGAGATGGACTACCTGCGCGAGGGCATCCACCTCCGCGGCTTCGCCCAGATCGACCCGCTGGTCGCCTACAAGAACGAGGGCTTCTCGATGTTCGAGGCGCTGATGTACTCGATCTGGGAGGAGTTCTCGCAGCATGATCTTCCACGTCGAGGTCGAGATCGAGCCCGTCGCAGGCCCAGGAGGCGTTCGCCGCCGGCGGCGGCCGAGGCCGCGAAATGTCAGCTACTCGGGCGGCGGCCCGGACCAGCCCTCGGCGCTGGCCGGGCGACAGCGCCCGAGATCGGTCGAGGACGCGCCGAGGAGGCGGCCGCGGGAACGGCCGCCGGCAACGGCGGCGACGGGCAGCCGCGGCCGGGGCTCCGGTCGAGACCGTGGTCAAGGACGAGCACGAGAAGATCGGCCGCAACGACCCCTGCTGGTGCGGCTCGGGCAAGAAGTACAAGAAGTGCCACGGGGCTAGCGGCTGAGGACACCGGTCCAGCGAGGCTTCATCGAGGCTTTCAACGAGAGCGACCTCGACGCCTTCGTCGCCACGCTCCACCCCGAGGTCGAGATCCATTCGAACAGGGGAGTGCGCAAGGGGCTCGAGGAGGCGAGGGAGTGGGCGGACGCGTAAGCCCGGCGGCGTCCAGCAGCGCATCGAGGTTGAGGAGCTGCGGGAGCCGGCGACGTCGTCGTCGCACTCTGCAAGCGCCAGTGGTTCTGGGCCGAGACCGAGGACGCTCGCCGACGAGCAGGAGATGACCTACCTGTTCACCCTCCGCGACGGCAAGGTCGCGCGCTGGGAGCCGTTCGAGGACGCGCGGCGCTGAAGCGCTCAGAGACAGCTCGCCTCGACGACTCAGCCGAACCCGGCGAAGCGACCCCTTCGCTGATCCGCTCGCGCGGTCGCATGCCCTCGTGGTGGCAGGCGTCGTAGCCCCGCCAGACCTCGATCACGGCGCCGGGCAGCCCGGCGAGCTCGAACTCGCGGTGGTCGGAGTTGCCGTCGCCGGAGTCGCGCGCCCAGCGCAGGGTGACCCCCGCCCGCCGCGCCGCGGCGAGGATCTCTCCCTCGACCCCAGGCGCGGGTCGACGGCTCCGGCGAGCGCAGGTAGAAGCGCTTGCCGCGCCCGAGCATGTCGAGCGACAGCGCGAAGCGGAGATCGGCGGCGCGGTCCCGGTCGCGAACGTGGTCGACCAGCGCCTGGGAGCCGACGTGGTAGCTCGTGCCGATGAACTCGCGCTCCTCGGCGCCGGTAGCGACGAGCCAGACGTCGCACTCGGGATCGAGCTCGGCCAGCCGCGGCGCGAGGGCGACGACCACTCCGACGCCTGAGGCGTTGTCGTTGCGCCCCCTGCCCGCGCGGCGACGCTGTCGGTGTGGGCCATGTAGGATCTCGAGGCAATCGCGCGGCGTATCGAAGGCGCCGATCACGTTGCGCGAGCTGCCGTGGCCGGGCACGCCGAAACGGGCTGACCTCGACCGCGAGGCCCGCGGCGCGGAACTGCTTCGGCGACGTACTCGTGGGCCCTGGCCTCGTTGGCGCTGCCCGCGGTCCGGTTGCCGATCTTCTTGGCGACGTGCAGAGCCGCCGGATACGGTCCGGTAGCTGACGCCGGGGCTGCAACGAACATCGACACCGCCAAGGTGAGCAGCGCGAGGACGGGCACGCGGCGGGCAGCTCCCGGCAGCTCAGGCTCCAGTGATGACGAGGCCGGCGAACCCGATGATCATGGTCGTGATCATGCCGCCGCCGACCTGCAGCATGGTCCGCTGGAGAGCGTCAAACCGGCTGTTCATCTCCGAGCGCAACCCACCGATCTCCGAGTTCAACTCGGACCGAAACTCGGACCGAAGCGCGCGAAGTTCCTTGTCGACTCTGTCAAAGCCGCGGTCCATCCGCCTCGATAGATCATCGAGGCGCTCGTCCGTCCAACTGACTCGCGTTTCGGCCATACATCAAGAGTAGGCCGCGGCGGCGCCTGCGGCCCGGACGAACCGCAGCGGGTCGCAGTGAGCGTCGCCGGAGTAGTAGACGGCGCCGACGGCCGAACCGCCGACGGCAGGCTCCAGGTCCTGGGCTTCCGCTCGGCCCAGCACCTCCACAGGCAGCCCGGCCGCGGACGCCGAGAGCGCCTCGCGCTTGCCGGCCTCGAGCCCCTCCTCGGTCTCGTACACGTTCAGCGATCCCCTTTGCTCGAAGCAGGAGTCGAGACCCTCCGCGGCGAGCTGCTCGTGGATGGCCAGGCTCGCCGTCGAGAGCCGGCGGACGACGGCCTCCGAGGCGTGCGCCCGCGCCGGCGTCGACGCGGCGACGAAGCGCGCGAGCCAGGGGACGACGCCCGGCCGCGGCCGCAGGTAGAAGGGGCTGTCCGGCTTGAACATCCAGCGCATGCCCTGCCGCAGTGCGGCAGGGTTCGCAAGCGGCGTCCCGTGGCTCGGGCAGATCAGGCCGGCGTTGCCGGCCGAGCAGCCCCAGGCGAGCTCGGCGCCCCGCTCGAGTAGCGCGACGCGGGCGCCCCGGCGGGACAGCTCGAGCGCGCAGCAGACTCCGATCGCCCCGCCGCCGATGACCACGACGTCGGCTCCGGTGTCCCCGTTCTTCACGATACGGAGCCTATCCGCGGGTCTCGACAGCGGCGCGGCGCGCCTCGAGCTCGTACGCGTTTCTCTTGTAGCCGCGCCAGAGATAGGAGAGAGGCATGTGGAGCGGGTGGTGCTGCATCTGCCAGACGTGGCAGAGCTCGTGGACGATCAGCTCGTCTGAAGCCTCGCCAGGCGGCTTGCGCAGGAGGATCAGGAAGTAGGCGGTGAAGCCGTCGAACTGCCGGAAGCGCGGCAGCTTGAAGAACCAGGGGACGACGAAGATCCGGACGCGCTTCATGCGTACCGGGCGCGGATACCAGTCGAGCCGGTCGAGGCGGGTGTGGGCGCGCTCGAGCGCTGCGCGCGCCTGCTCGTTCACTGGGTGGTCGTACCCTCCGCTGCCGGCTGCTCTTCCGCGGGCACGGGGATGGTCGGGTCGTCGAAGACCAGCACCGCCGTCCCGTCCTGCAGCTGCGTGAACGAGAAACGGTAGAAGCTCGGATCGGTCAGGCGGTCAATCGTGATCACCTCCGAGGGGGCGATCGCGTGCGGCAGCGGAGGCAGCTCGGCAGGCAGCGTGGCGCGAAGCGGGCGGTCGAGCTGGGGCTCGAAGGAGCCGCGCTGGAAGAACAGGGCGAAGCTCGCCTGCTCCCCCGGCGCGGGTGGCAGGAACACGACGACGCGGTCGCGGTCGAGGTAGCGGAAGCTGTAGAGCGCAAGCTCGAGCGCCTCGCGTTTGAGCAGTCGTAGCCGCTCGGCCGACGGCTCGCCTTCCTCGATCGCGCACGCTTCGCCGAGTCCACAGAGGATGTACACGGAGGTGTTGTCCGGCGGGAAGCCCTCGATCGATTCGCTGGCTTCGAGCCCGGGCGGACGCCGGATGGCGATCGCGCCGATCGGGACGTCCTGGACGCGCAGCGGCGCCGCCTGGACGGCCACGAGCTGGCTGCCGCTCTCGAGGCGATAGCGGGGGCCCACGAACCCCGCGATCTGCTGTGCCATCTCCGCGTCGTCCCCTTCCGGGCGCCAGGACGACCAGATCGGGCCTTCTCCGGGGCCACCCCGGACGAGGAGCACGACGAGACCTGCGAGCGCAGCGCCGAGGACGACCCCGAGGAGCAGGTAGACAAACCGGAACTTGCCCCGGTGCGGCTGCGAGCCTCGGAGATCCGCCGGCGGGCCGGAAGCCACCTCGGGCCGCTCCGCAAGCTCGGGGGCATCGGTCTCGGCGGTCAGAGAGTCGGCCACGACTCGTCCTTCGTCAGGTCGATCTCCGGCACCTTCAGGTTCGCGGACTCGAGCAACTCGAGCACCTCGTCGCCGTGCATCTCGCGACGTTCGACGAGAACGTCCGCGATGTGCTCGACCGCGTCGCGGTTGGCCGCCACGAGGTGATGGGCGCGCATGTAGGCCTGCCCGAGCAGCTGCGCGGCGAGCGCAGACTTGGCCGGGTCGCGGAGCACGCCGGCAATCGGGTCGGCGTCGAAAGCGCCGCCGCTGCCGGAGCGGCGCATGATCTGCAAGCCGATCCGCTCGAAGCGCTTCATGATCTTTTCGCGCGCTTCTTCCTCGGCCTCGGGCTTCTTGAACTCGCCGTTCAGCTCGACGTGCTCGGGCGCCATCGCGCACGAGCCCACCATCCAGCCCGCGCGGGCGGTTGCGCTCATCACGTCGCCGCCGACACCGGTGGAGTTCTCGCCGTAGAAGACCCGCTCGGCCGCCATCGCGCCGAGCGTCCAGGTCAGCCGCCCCAGCTCCTCGTGCCGCCAGGAGGTGAAGCGCTCCTCCTTCTCGAGCGCCTGGTGGTGACCGAGCGCGCGGCCGCGCTTGCGGATCGAGAGGCGCGTCGACTCGGTGCCCTTCATGTACACGTGAGCGGCAACGGCATGCCCGGCCTCGTGGATCGCGACAGCGCGCGTCTCCTCGGCCACGTACTCCTGGTTGACGGCAGTGCCCGACTCGATCGTGGTCATCGCGTCGACGATGTCCCCCCACCCGAACTGCCCACGGCCGTCGTGGTGGGCGACGGTCAGCGCCATCGAACAGACCTGCTCGATCATCGCCGGCGAGTAGCCGTTCGTGATCCGGGCGAGCTCCTCGCGGCGCTTGTCGGTGTCGAGGGCTTCCTCGTGGGCGACCTTGCCGAGGTAGAGGTTGAAGATGTCGAGACGATCCTGCCGGGTCGGCGTCCGGAACCAGACGTGCCGGCCCATGCGCCCCGGCCGGATGAGCGCGGGGTCGAGCACCTCGAGCGGAACGTTGCACGCACCGACGAAGAAGATCTGCTCCGTGCGTGGCTTGGGCCGCGGCAGCCGGAGAGAGACGTCCTTCATCCGCCGCGGGACGATGTAGGACGCGTCGAGGAAGGTGTTGATCCGGTTCGTCCAGAAGCGGCGCCAGAAGGGCGGATCCCCGATCCCATCCATGACCACGAGCAGCTGGTTCAGCGCAAGCCCACCCATGCCTCCGCCCATCCCGCCGGGGAACATGAAGCCTGCGAGCCGCTGCACGATCGCCGGGTAGTGCGACGCCGGCGCGGGCGCACGCTCCTGGAAGAGGCGCTCGCGCCACGCCCGGGTCTCGAGGATCAGGTCGCCCGTCGGCGTGAGTGCCCCGTTCGGGCCGAAGAAGCAGTAGTCGTGGAAGCTGCCCGGCTCGGGCTCCGACCCGCTGAAGCCCGTGCCGCCCTGCCCGAGTGCACGCCGGCGCATGCCGACGGCGTCGATCTCGTCGATGAAGAGGATGCACTGGCCGCCCCACTTGCGCGCGAGGCGCTTGGCCTTCGCGGCCATGATGCGGACGATGATGACGTCGAGGCCGATGAAGGTCTGCGCGAAGCCGGAACCCGGCATCGACATGAACGGCGCGTTGTAGTTCGTGGCGATCGCCTTCGACAGCATCGTCTTGCCGGTGCCCGGCGCCCCGAGCAGCAGGAGTCCGCGCTCGCGCTTGCCGCCCGCCTTCTCGAAGGCCTCGCCGGACTGCCAGAGCGTGACGACGCGCCGCACCTCCTCCTTGGCCTCGGCCTGGCCTCGCACGTCGTCGAGCTTGACCCCCCAATCGGCATCGCCCGGCTCGTAGGAGCGCATCTGCGAGATGCCCATGAAGAGGAGCGGCCCGAACATGATGAACAGGTTCCCGAGGAAGAAGAGCGGGAAGATGATCAGGTAGATCCACATCCCGGACGAGATCAGGAACCCGAAGGCGTCCGGAATGGAGACGATGGCGTCGATCCAGGAGCGGTCACCGGCTTCCTCGGTAAAAAGGCGTATGGCCCAGATGAACGTGATCAGGGCGGATACCCAGACGACCACGCGCAGCTTCTTGCGCCAGTACCAGACGCGCCGCCGCGCGACGACGTCCTCCTCGAGCACACGCTCCCCCTCCTGACCGAAGAGAGTCGGCCAGGGGATGACGCGCCGCACGGCTACGTCGACGACGCCGCGGAAGACGATCACGAGCAGGACGGTCACGAGGATCGCCAGGCCGAAGCTCCAGCCTCTCTGCTGGTAGAGCCAGACGAAGATGACCGGGGAGGTCAGGACCGCGACGGCCGTCGCCACCCGCGTCAGGCGCCGCCACTGCTGGGCGAGCTCCTTCTTCCCCTGCTGTGTGACGCCGAAGGTCTCGCGGCCCATCACCGGGATCGGCAGCCGCTCCTCGCTCGTCGCGCCGAGAGAGCGATCGTCACGTTCCACGAGAATCGGAGTGTAGCTCGGTCGTCACCCCTCGGTATTCGGCTCGTG